>NZ_JH378829.1:0-30047 GCF_000235445.1 Johnsonella ignava ATCC 51276
TCATAGTTATCTGCATTGCTAGCAATAACAAATTGCTGAATAGCGAAGGAATCAAAATTCTTAAACTGCATTTTATCTGCATATTGGCAGAATTTATTAAGAGTTCTTCGATGGGTTTTAATTGTTCCGTCGGAATATCCCATCTCTTTAAGCCTTTTGCACAGTCCATCAATATATGACGGCAATTCAGCAATCAGTACTATTTTTTTTGACATAATACTACCTCCTCTAAAATTATTAGTGCATTGCACTATATTTAATTTTAAATTTAGTAAGAATATTATGTAAAGTTAGAAAGGAGATATTTAAGATATATGAATAATTTTAATACAAACTCTACATTTAGAACCACTCCGCATAAACTGATTTATGTAAAGCTTTACATAAACTAATTTATGTTTCATAAATTCCTCCTTTTTTGCATAAAAAAAGGCAATCAGAGTTTCGATTTTCTCCAATTGCCTTTTAAATTCTTATATATTAAATTTTCTATTTTTTAATCCATTTCCCTGTTTTGGAACTACCTACATACTCTATTTTTCCTTCTTCTTTTAATTTTAAAATATCTCTTTTAATAGTAGATTCAGCAACATTTAATATCTTTGATAATTCCAATCTTGTAATATATGGTTTATCGGAAATAATATCAATTATTTTAATTAATCTATCCTGTCTTGTCATTTTTTGAGGTTCATTTTGAGGTTCATTTTGAGGTTCATTTTGAGGTTCATTTTGAGGTTCATTGTTAAAATTATAGTTCAAATTCTTTAAAATGGTAAAAAATGAACTTCGTGTAGATCTAAATTTTGGTTTTAAGTCCTCAGTATAATTCTTTTCAAATTCATAACTCTCTATTATTTTTTTAAGACCAGAACCACGTCTTTCCATTAAATCCATTCTTCCAAAAATATCTGCAAGAACCGGATTTCTTCTACTTGAAGAAATAGTATATGGATCTATATCTTGAATTAAAGTTCCATCATACATTCCTCCAGGAGAGTATATTTCCATCCTATCATCAAATATATCAATATGAACCTCACTTCCAATTATACTATAATCTCTATGAATTAAGGCATTGACAATTGCTTCTTGTACTGCTCTTTCAGGATATTCCGGATATTCTTCACGATATAGCGGTCCTTTTCTCCACATTTTCTTTGTGTTTACCTTTGTAAAATTCAGTGCATTTTCAAGTAAAATTAAAATATTCCCTTCAAATTCATTATCGTCTAGTGCTTCCATTAAACCACTAGCCTTTGTAAGTCCATTCCACCTAGTACAGAATATTCTTGATTGATATATTAAATATCCGTCTGCAAACAAAGCTCCTGCATAAGTTAAAAGACTGTCCTTTGTTATTAAACCAAAAGACAATAAATCTTTTTCTTCAAATTTTTTATTTGTCCTTTTTTCATATTCAATTCTCAATTTATTAAATGTTGCATCTTTAATATTAATATCTGTCTGTATGATATCAAAGGTTTTATTCATTCCTTTCAATACTAAATTTTTAAGATCAATGCTTGTAGCTACAACACTTTGATTTCCAATTCTTATATATGAAGACCTATTCCCACCATCTATAATATAATATGGAGTCTCACTTCCTGCCTCTACATGAAGAACAATAAAATACTTTTCATTTTCATTATAATTTTCAAGCTTTATTTTAGGAATCGGATCCATTTTTGTCTTAATTATTTCACTAATACTTTCAGAATCTTTCTTATAATCTTCCAGTCCGATAAGTTCATCTGTATCAGAAATACCAAATATTAAAGCCCCTCCATTTTCGTTTGCAAAGGCACTAACACTTTTCAGCCAGCTCTTCGGTTTACTTATCTCAAGTTTTTCTTTTTTATCATAAGAGGTAGCTTCTCCAATATATTTTAACAAATCCAATTTCACTACACCTCCTTTTGCCATATCTCTATTATTGATTAATATCTACATAGTATGGCATGCAAAAATACCCAACCAAATGACTTAGGCTTATCAATTTCAAGTATTTATCGCATAAAATTATACCACAAATTCATTGTCATTACAATTCTATCGCTAAGCACAAAGCATTTTCTTATTCGTTACAAATCCCATTATTGTTGCATTTACACTTTCATAATTGTGTTTTTTAAGTGTAAATGCAACAAATAAGATGGATAATCTCATTTATACCTATCTTTTATTCCTCATCTTCATCATAAGAATCTATTGCCATATCATATATAGTTTGCTGTTCTTTTTCTTCCAAATTTTCTGCATCATCCTCTCTTTCATACTCATCTTCAAATTCATCGTATTCTTCTTCATCTTCGTCAGCTTCCTGCTTTTTCTTGTAAATTTTAAAGTAATATCCTACTCCAACTACTGCAAGAACGATGATTCCTAAGAAAATATAAAAGCCTCCGCCTTTGCTTTCTTCCTTTTTCGGCTCTTCTTTTTTTACTTTACTTTCTGGTACAGTTTCTTCTATTTTTTTGACTTCTTCTTTTGGCTTTTCCTTTTTCTCTACCATATTAAGAAGATCATCTTCACTAACCTCGGTTAGGAGCATGACATTTTGTCCTTCTTCATCGTGATTGATGATGAGATGAAATGTTTTGCCGGATTTGGTCTTAAAGGTAATAAATTGTCTGGCATCGGCAGAATATTTATCTTTTATCTCTCCTGTAGCATTTCCATGATGAATAGGATAGTTCCCGTTAGCATTGTTTACATTTTCTATGAGCTGTGCCTTAGAAGTGCTTGGCTCTGTGGCAATTCCCTTATTATTTGGACTATTTGCACTATCCTGAGTGTTCTTTGGCGGTTCTTTCGCTTCAAGTTTATTGGGAAATCGCAGCACTTTTTCTTCTTTTTTCTCCTGTACCTGCTCCGTTTGTTTTTCCGCTTCGCTTTCTTTTACCTGAGCAAAAGCCGTATTTGTATGGATGATAGCAATAAGAAGCAGCATCCATACGCAAAATACTCTTTTTAATTGTGTTCTCCTATTTTTCAATTTGGTTTTCATGATTTTCCTCCATATTATTATGATTTTGGGTATGTGTCATTTCCTGTAACTTCCTTTTTTCCTGTTTTTCCTCTTTTTTATAATTTCTCATCATCTCTAAAAACTCGTCTATGGAAATATCAGTACTTCGATACTCTTTTAAAACATGGGTATTTTCCATTTCTTCCTGTTCCTCTTTTAGCATCTCTTGTTTTAACTTTAGTTCTTCTATTTTTTCTTGAATATCTTTTTGCTTTTCTATATTTTTTCTGTATCTCTTATTCAAATTTCCACCTCCTATTTTGGTCTGCCAAAGCCGTAAAAATGTTCTCTCCAATAAGGTGTATCTATTCTTGTATACTGGATTGGATTTCCGGCATGAATCATATAACCACCACCTACATAGATACCGACATGAGAAATTGGCGAGCCTGAATTGTATGTTCCTTTAAAAAAGATAATATCTCCTGCTTTTGCTTCATTTGGTGGAACCGGATTACAGTAATCTTTATATATCCCCCATGCAGTTGTTCTCGGCATATTTTTTATCCCTGAATGAGTGCATGTCCAGCAGACAAAAGAAGAACAGTCAAAATTGTTTGGTCCGTTTGCCCCGAACACATATCTCTTTCCAATATGTTTTTCTGCCTCATGAACAATTCTCTTTACACTTTCTTCATTAAATTCAAGTCCCGGATTTGAAAAATCGGGATTATCTACAATCTCCGACAGATTTCCGCTTCCAGTTCCAAAGACTCGCTCCATATTTCCTTTGCTTGCAAGTAAGATTTCATAATGGGATAAATTATCAGGATAAGACTGAAATACCTCTCTGATAATAGAGTCCATCTCTCTTTTTTCCAAAGTTACAATGAGTTTCTTATACTCATACGGCTCTTCATGACTTTCAGTATGCTTATTGCCGTCAGCATCCGTATAACTGGTTGTAACGGTTTTATATCTGATTTCGATCTCTTCATTATAGGTTAAGGTATACATGTTTTGAAACAAACTTTTAAGTTCGCTTTCTATCTCAGACACATTTTTTACAACACCATATCGTGATGTGATATATGACAGGAGTTCATGGACATCATGACCGATTTTCTCTTTGCCTTTTACAATATATTCATCATAACCAGGATGATTTTCCTCCACACTGTCCATTTCCTCCTGCAAAGCCTGTTCTAAAGATGAAAACTCCTGATTGGTTTCTTTGAGTACATCTTCTGATGATAAGTAGGTTGTCCCTATGGTATTTCCTACCATCCCTGTTCCCATATTCATCATCATACTTCCTGCCTGAAAGAGCATAAAAAATATTCCTACCGCTAAAAGTAATAGGAATACTGCTTTTTTGCCTCTTAATTTTACAAATTCAGCAAATCTTTTACTGCTTGTGGCGAAGGACTTTTTTATTCTGTTTTTTACACTGTCTTTATACTTCTTTTGAATCTGCTTTTTATACTGCCTTCTTTTAAAAAATTGTCTGAGCCTTGAGGTATTTTGGTAATCCGCACTTTTTTTCATCTCTTCCATATTCTTTTGAAAAAAGAGTTTCTTTTCTTGATTTTCAATGTTTTTGCCTAATTTTGTTATCTTTTTTTGCCTTCTTAAGTTTTTCTTTTTTCCATAATGATAGATTTTCCTTGAAATATTTTCGACTTGATCGCTAACCTTATATGCAGCATCAACTCCTGCATTATCCTCTTTTCCACTTTCCAAATACCGATTTACCATCCCCGTTGCTATTACCGCACTTTTAGCACTTTGTGTTTTTCCGTCAATTCCCTTATTTTTTAGTTTCTGCTCTTGTTTTTGCTTTTTTTGACGTAACTTGGATATTTTCTTTTCCTTATTTTCAAATTTTCCTTTTCTTTTTTGTGATGGGTTTTTATCAGTAGTTTTTCTTTTATCCTTTACATCCTGAAATGAATTCTTTTTCGTATCCTTATTTCTTGTGAACTCCTTATCATCAAAATTACTCCTCACATATTTTTTCTGCTTTTCCGATTTCGGACTTTCTTTTAAAAAGGTGTCTTTTGCATAATGTTTGTATCGATTATTCTTGGATTTTGGATTTTTTACATATTCATCATAATTTTTTTCCTTATCATTTTGCCTATTATCATACTTTTCATCATCTGCAAGAGTTCGATAGGATACTTTACTATCCCTAAAATCCACATCATACCTGTCTATTACTCCATCATTATCCATATCTTTCGATAATGGATCATAGACTTCCTTTTCTTCCTTTTGAAATTTATTGATCTTCTTTTGCATCTTTTTTCTACGTTTTTCGGCTTGAAAAGAAGTGCTATTTTGATTTATATTTCCCGTATTCGATGAACGATAAGAAGATATATTTTTATCTAAGTTATTGTTCTTATATCCTCTATACGAATTATTTGATCGCTTTCTTTCGGGTAAAGGAAGTTCTTCTCCCGATATTTCCTCTTTCAATAAAGCTTCATTCAAATTTTTGGGGGATTCTGTTTCATAATTAGTTTGAATTTTATGTTGAACAGACTGTTTTTCTTGATTTAACAGTTTTTCTCTATTCTTTGCATACCTCATATTCTTTTTCTTTGTCAATCTTTTCCACCTCCTCACTGATTCTTTTCCTTGCAAGCTTACAATACTCCTCATTTAATTCTATTCCGATATATTTTCTATCTTGCATAAGTGCTACAAATCCGACAGTTCCACTTCCAATAAAAGGATCAAGGATTATCCCGTCTTTCGGGCAACCCGCAATCATACAGATTTCTGCCAATTTCGGCGGAAATGCCGCATAATGATTTCCTCTAAAAGATACGGTATTGATAGTCCAAATATCTCGTTTATTACGAAACTGCGGAATATTATCTCCCTTGTACTGCCCATATTTTCTCGCCTTATTTATTTTTTGTACACTTATCCCCGCATCTTCCTTCAGATATTTGTTATCCTCACTTCTTCCTCTTACATATCTTTTTTTACTGACTTCTTTCATCGGCTCTGCCATTTGTTCATAGTCGTAATAATATCTTGGTGATTTGGAAAGTAAAAATACATGTTCATAAGAACGAGTGGGTCTATCCCTGCAAGCCTCCGGCATGGCATTTTCCTTATGCCAGATAATATCGGAACGAAGATACCATCCATCTTCTCTTAAAAGTAAAGCCAATCGCCACGGGATTCCCATTAAATCCTTTGCCTTGTATCCTAACACCTTTTGTGTAATCGAGGGATTTTGTCCATTTCTTCCCTTTGAATATTTAGGATCCATATACTGTCCCTTTCCACCGCCCGAACCGGCATAGGAATCGCCAATCACAACAAAGCAAGTACCATCTTTTTTTAATACTCTTCTCACCTCACGAAATACTGCTACCAATCTGTCAAGATACTCTTCTACCGTCTTCTCTCTTCCGATTTGCTCTTTTTTATGATAATCTCTCAGTCCATAATACGGAGGAGATGTAATGCAAGAGCTTATACTTTCATCCGGAAAATTCTTTAGAGTTTCAAGTGCATCTCCACAAAGAATTTTATTTGTGTTTTCTTTTATGAATGCCTCTTTACTTCTGTCCACAGTCATCCCTATTCACCTGCCTTTTTTACTTCTTCCGGTTTGGTTGTTATTAGAGAATAGAGTTTTGTATTTTTCGGAAACTGATCCACAAAAGGAACAATCGTATTTCCATAAAAGATAAGTCCCTCTCCTTCCCCCGAATTGGTTACATAGGAAAGTTGATGTTTGGATATATTAAGTTTTTTAGCTAAAATATCTCGATCCGTTCCCGCTTGGTTAAGCATTAAAATGAAGTCGGTATTATCAAAGATATTTTCAATCTCCGGACTTGCAAGCAGGTCCTTAATATTTTGAGTAAGTCCCGTGGGCATACCGCCCCATTTTCTGAAACGCTTCCAGATTTCAATGGAATAATTGGCGGTTTGCGGTTCTTTTAAGAGCAAATGAAATTCATCTACAAAATATCTGGTTGTTTTTTTACTTGCCCTGTTAATGGTTACTCTATTCCAAACCTGATCCTGTATAATTAACATTCCAATTTTTTTCAGTTGTTTTCCAAGTTCTTTGATGTCATAGCAAACCACTCGGTTGTTCGTATCGACATTGGTGCGATGATTAAAGACATTCAGACTTCCTTTGACATAGATTTCCATTTCTACTGCAAGTTTCTTTCCTACTGTTTCTTCCTGTTTTTGAAGTAGGTTATATAGATCCTCTAAAACCGGCATATTTTCAGGTGTAGGATTTTCAAAGTAGGCTTTATATAAAATCGGTAAACAACGGTCGATAACGGAAATTTCTTCCGCACTTAATTTCTTTTCTCCAACCACCAGTTCAAACAGGGATAGGATGAAGTCGGATTTTAGAGAGAGCGGATTATCTTCATCGGCATAATCGATATTGATATCCAGTGGATTGACATAGTCTTTTGAAATGGGCGATATTTTAATCACCTGCCCTTTAAGTGCCTCAACAAGCGGAGAATATTCGGCTTCCGGATCTGCTATGATAATATCATCATCGGTAATCAAGAAAGCATTGGTAATCTCCCTTTTGGCCGCAAAAGATTTTCCACTGCCCGGAGTGCCTAAGATAAGTCCGTTCGGATTTTTTAACTTTTTACGATCTGCCATAATAATATTTCTGCTTAGTGCATTTAGGCCGTAATATAAGCTCTCTCCCTTGATAAAGAGCTCCTCTGTTGTAAATGGTATAAAGATAGCTGCTGCACTTGTGGTAAGTCCACGCTCTATTTCCACTTCATTGATTCCAAGAGGCAAACTTGCAACAAGCCCCTGTTCCTGTCTGTAATTTAGGTTTTTTAAACTGCAATTATGTCTGTTTGCAATAGATTTTAAGGTAAATACCGTATTGTCCAGTTTTCCCTTACTTTTACTCATATTCATAAAAAGAATGGTTACCAAAAACATCTTTTCATCATGATTTTGTAGTTCTGATAGCAGGTTCTTTGCTTCTGTCCCATAAGTTACAAGGTCGCTCGGCAAGATGTCGATATCATAGCCTGCACGTATGGCTTTCTTATTTTCCTCAAGCTTCATCTTGTCTAAATCCGTTATTTTTCTTTTTACATTCTTAATCGCTTCCATCTGATCAATGGCTTTGATATGAAAGGTAACAACCATATTTTCTTCCAACGCCAAAAACTCCGACAGCATTTCATCTTTAATATCTGATGCCAAAATCTGTAAGAAATTCACTTCGGCAAAAACTTCTCCTGTCTTAAAGTAGGTCGGTTTGGAAAAATTAAAAGACGGAGGAACAATATATTCTTTCGTCGTCAGTCCACTGTATTTTAAATCTTCAAAGGAAAAAACAAGTTTATCATTTGGATTTAAAATATCGTGAATCACCTTTAAACGCTCCTCACCATCAAGTACATAGGCTTTTACTCCCATCTGTTTAAAGTTGTTTAACACATCCATTTCCATTCTCTCAAGTCTGCTCTTTGCCTGCTTTAAGTCCTCCGCCTCTATGGTAAAGGTAAGATACATACTCTTGGATAGTCCGTTATTTCCTTTAGAGCTTTGGTTTAAGAGCATTTGTCTGTATTCATTTCTAATTTCATTAAAGTCATCCATATTTTCTTTAATATCAATCAGTTTACTTATTTCCTCATTTTCACCGATACTGTTGATATAACTGAACTCCACTTCCACAGAGGAATTAAAGAAATTTAGAAAAGAAGAAAATTCCGAGAAAATACTTTCTTGATCCGCTTCTTCCATTAAGCGATAGTTGATATCCAAAAATCGAATGGTTTTATTAAATTTGTTCTTTTCAATCTGACAAATCCCATCCTTTAACATTCGCTTATAGGGAATGGTATCTTGTACGGTTTCCTTTTTCTCCTCTTTCATAAAAAAAGGAAACCACCCGTTTTTCCTTGATGATTTCCCATTTGTTTTAGACTTTATTTTTTTCTTTCCTGATTTTTTAAGTTCCGATAACTCTTTTTTATTTTTCCTAAGCTCCAACTCTTCTTTTTTAATTCGTTGTTCCTGTTTTTTCTTTTGTCTTTGTTCAATTTTTTTCCTCCTTCCGTTTGCCTTATTTTTACTTCCTGCATCCTGCTTTTTTGTTTTTTCCGTATGATAAATACTTTTTGCTTTGTATAGCCTGATCTTTTTACTGTTATGAAACTTCAAGATATATGCCAAATGTTTTTCAAAGGGTAAATTGTCCTTTTCATAAAGCGTTGCAAAAAGGACAGGTAAGATTACTATACTCATTACAATCATAGAAATATCCGTACTCAGATAATTTTTACACAGCATATATACAGGAAAACCGATAAACCCCGCTATGCTAAATCCAATCAGCTGCCTTTTTGTCATATTCAGGGCTACCTTGGTTTTTACTTTCGTCAAGTCCTTTGGTACTTTTACATATGCCATCGCTTATCCCCTATCTTTTTCTATGATATGTTCTTCTCTCATATTGAAAAGTTCTTCCAAATGCTCCCAAAGTGAGATGATTTCGTCTTTCCCTCTCTCCAGTTCTTCTAATAGTTCTTTATATTCGCTTTGTTTTTTTACTTCTTCCTCCATATCCTTTACCTTTTCACTAATGAAAAGGACTTCTTTGAAAAGGGCATCCAGTACGGTAACCGACAGTTCTCTAAATTCCTGCTGTTTTTCTTCTTCACTCTTTTCTTCCTCTTTGAGATACTCTTCTTCCCAAAACTGGATATCATCTTCTGTTTCCATATCATTTTCTTCAAATTCACAAAATCTATCCTGCTTTTTATATTTACTTCTCACTTTTATCATTCCTGCTACTGCCGAAGCAAGTGAGATTGCTGTTGCAACTCCTAGAAATATTCTCGTTTTCCTATTGATATTTTTCATAACTGCCTCCTTATTCTTATATTTTTTTGTTTTGATTATTTCATCAACTTCTGCTCATTTTGAACTAAAGTCTTTTAATGACTGTTTAAAATTGCCTTTGCGATACTTCCGGATTTCATCATCATGACTCCAAGAATCAGTCCATATGCAAGCACTTGTAAAATACTTGTATGAATATCTGTGAAATTTACAGTTTTAACTAAAACTGCATAAATTCCAAAAAAGATTAGAATGAAAAGTCCCTGAAGTCCAAGGGCAAATAGACTTTTAATATAGTTTGTTCCGATACTTCCCCATTCTTTATTTCCCATGGTAGAAAAAGGAATTGCTGCAACGGAACAGTAAATATATATCTCAATCATTCTTCCATACAGGATTACAGTGATTAAGATGGATAGAATCGTTAAAGAAAATTTAACCAATCCCGTCTCAAGTGCAATCCCAATGAGTGTTCCAAGTTCCTTTGTTTTAAGGGCATCGACCATAGCATCAAAATTACCCGGTGTAATGTTTGCACTCGTCCCCACAACACCTGCCGCCTTTCCTATCATGGACTGTGCAACATCAAATACTGCCATCGAAAAATCGAAAGCGTGGGATACAAGCCATACAGCTATCCACATCTTAATGATATACTTAAAAAATTCAAAGGTATCCGTATCCTGCATAGAATTTTTTCTCATCACCACTTGAATCAGTTCTATACAAAGTATTGCGGTTAAAATTATCGCTGCTATGGGCAAAACAACATTGGTATTGATTGATTTGATGAAGGTAAAGACCTCCGAGTTCCAAGAACTCGGAGTTTTACCTACTTCTCCTGCAACAGTAGATACCTTATCATTGATATCCACAAGCATTGCAGAAAGATTATCTTTAATAATATCAATCATAATATCCTTGAAAAACTCATTTATTTTTTCGAATAAATTAAGCATTATTTCAAGACATTAGCAAGTAGTGGAATGAGTTTTAGCCCTATTAAAACAATTCCTCCACCGCTCATCAGTTGCTTTATCCCCTGACTCTTCGCACCGGGGTTATCCGAACCGTATCCTTCAAGTAGGTTGATAACTCCCCATGCACCAAGTCCTGCACCGATTGCCATAACCAAAACTTTAAGCACATTGACTGCTTGTACAAAAAAATCCATAATTTACTCCTCCTTGTTTTCATCCTGTTCTTTTTTGTTTTCTATTTCTTTATCAATTTTGTTGACATGCTTTACAATAAAGTTTCTGTAGGTTTTATCCCCTTTTTCTACTTCCTTGTAGTATCCAAATACATGAATAAAATCTCCCTTTTCAAAGTCCTTTGTAAACTCTGCCTTTTCTCCATAAATATTACAATTGATATATTCTTTCTGCTTCTCTCCCGTTTTTCCCATCTTTCTAAAAAGAGTAAAGTTTGCAACGGTTACTTCCCCGTCTTTTCCCTGAATGGTTTTGATTTCCACATTATTAATTAAATTTCCGTTGATATTTAGCATTTCTTTTTGCATATCTTTCCTCCATTTTCATTTCTTTTGATTTCATCAAAAAAAACCACGACTTTTCTATTTTGTCATGGTCTTATCTATATTTTTTCATATTAAATTTTATCTTTTGTTTATTCTAACTTCTGTTCATTTTGAGCAGAAGTTAGAAATTCTTCTTTTATTCCTGCCATAATATATTCTACACAAGGGAGTGCTATCGCATTTCCCAATGCCTTATACCTTGCACTGTCAAGTATGATATTCCCGTCTGCTCCATACTTTGTGTAGTTATCCGGCAGACCCATCAGTCTTTCACATTCTATCGGGGTTAAATATCGAATAAAGCCCTCCTCTTCTTTTCCGTTCTCCCAATACGCAAACATTATAGGATTGGATGCTAATAGAGTTGGAAAAGGTTCATTTGGCTTTCCGAAGCTGTTTCTAAAAAGAGTCTTATTTCTTCTTTTTGCTCCTCCTCGCATTTTTCTATCTTGAAAGGGTCTGACGTTTGGTATTTCCCTCCCTGCTTTATCAGAATATCTTCGATTGGATCGGGTATCCTTATCTTCGATATTTCCGATAATCTTAGGATTTTTGAACAGGTTTTCGGGCTTATATAATATTTTGTGGGAACGAAATCCTCCAAAATCGCAGACAATAAATATTCTCTTTCTTCTTTGCAAGAGCTTAGGCTCTCCGAAATATTGGGCATCCAAGACTCTCCAAGAAAGCTCAAATTCTCTCCCTCGCACCACTCCTGCATTTGCCCATTTAGACTCAGGCATTGGAATTTCGGTGCTACTGAAGGATTCGAGGACGGCTCTAAAATCCAACCTATCTCCCGATACAAAAGCTCCCATGACGTTCTCCCAAATAGCGAAAGTTGGATACTCCCCATTTGTTACACACCTCATTTCCTTTATCAATCGTATTGCTTGATAAAAAAGAGATGATTTTTCTCCACGAAGTCCTGTTAAATCTCCCACTTTTGAAAAATTTTGACAAGGAGAACCGAATGTGATGATATCCACCGGTTTTATATCTCTTGCCTTTAATTTTGTTATGTCCCCTAAATGCTCTACATCAGGAAAATGCCTTTTTGATATAGATATTGCATTTTTATCAATTTCGCTTGCCCATACTGTTTTTATTCCTACTTTTCTTGCTGCTAAAGGAAATACTCCGATTCCATCAAATAAACTTCCAAGTGTTATTTCTTTTAACTTACATCACCTCTTTTCTACTTTCATAATGTATATGAACTTTGTATTTTTATATCTTTTGCTCATTTTGAACTAAAGTCGGTGGACTTCTTCCTTTTGCCTTCATTGAATCATTTCTCCTTTGTTCTTAACATAAAAAAGACTAAGATTTATCTTAAGTCTTTACTTTTGACCGATATACATTTTGCGAATTTCTTCCTTCTTTTTTAGATGTTTTAACTTTTGATTTAACAACCTAATCCTATTTTTTATCTGTTGTAATTTCTTTTGTTCTTTTTCAATTCGTATTTCTGTTTTTTTAAGCTCAGTCATTCTTAAATATTCCTTTCCAAAATTTAATCCGATAGACACTTCTGCTCATTTTGAACAAAGGTTCCCTTAAATCCTTATACATCCATATCAACCACTGTTATTTTCATATTTTCCTTTAGGTTGACCTTATCTTTTCTTTTTAAGTATTTCTCTATATCAAAGGCATTTTTCTTATTGTAATCGGAAAGCAGTTTGTAGTTCTTATGCTTGGTTATATCAAACTTATCACTGAAAAAAGGTCTTGCTCCTCTTATTTCTAAGATACACTTTCCTCCGTCCATTACTTTCAGTTCATCTCTGCTCATCAGTTCCTTGCCGAGCTTTTGATAGTTTAGTCCGAACGATTTTTGATTTGACCTTGTTTCCGATGTGTTGTAAAGGTCTATGGTTTCTTTTCCTAAGTTTTCGGACAACTCTTTTATCGTCGTTCCTTCTTTTCCGCCTAAAAATAACTCGCTATCACAATTGCCCAGAATCGTGTCGGCATGGTCTTTATAGATTGCTTTTAATTGACTTTTTGCTTGAAGGACAATACTTGCCGATATTTCTCTGGAACGAATGGTTGCAATGAGTTTTTCGAACTTCGGTATTTGTCCGATATTGCTAAATTCATCAAGTAGACATCTCACATGAACAGGTAATCTTCCACCGTAGACATCATCTGCCTTATCACATAAGAGATTAAATAGCTGAGTATACATCATTGCCACTACAAAGTTGAACGTGTCATCGGTATCGGATATGATAATAAATAGGGCTGTCTTTTTGTCCCCGATAGTATCAAGTCCCATTTCATCATATTCCATAAGGTTTCTTAATTCTTCAATATCAAATGCCGCAAGTCTTGCACCACAGCTAATCAATATACTTTTCGCTGTTTTGCCGGCTGCAAGTTTATATTTTCGGTATTGCTTGACTGCAAAGTGATTCGGCTTTTCTTTTTCAAGTGCATCAAAGATATAATCTACTGCATTTTTAAAGTTTTCATCTTCTTCCCTTACCTCACTGGCATCAATAAAGGCAAGTAGACTTTCAAAGTTTTGTTCTTCCTCCGGTGCTTCATAGTATAGATAGCCTATTAAGGCTGTATAATACAGTCGTTCGGCTTTACACCAAAAATCTTCCGTAGATTTTTCTCCTTCGCCCTTTGTATTTGCCATAATTGTCTGTACAAGTTTTAGTATGTCCTTTTCACTCCTTAGATAGGCAAAGGGATTGTAGTGCATGGACTTCTTGAAATTTATGGTATTTAGAACTTTGATTTCATAGCCATTTTTCTCAAGCATCTTTCCGCACTCAACAAGAACAGTCCCTTTCGGATCGGTTACAACATAGGATGAGTGCATTTGCATCAAATTGGGTTTTAAGAAAAATCGGGTCTTTCCACTCCCGGATCCGCCTACTACAAGCACATTTTTATTGCGGGCAAATTTAGGATTTTTAGGTCTTGAGTTCATTGTAAGGCTTTCCGTATTAGTTAAAATTATGTTGTTTTCAAATTTTTCATCCAAATATGGCTCAATATCTTTAGAACTTCCCCATCTTGCTGAGCCATATTCTACTCCTTGGCGAAATTTCTTTGCATTTTTCTTTTTTTGATAAACAATAAGCCAAATAACTGCTGAAAAACAAATACCTGCAAATAAGTCATCTATATGAAATGATGGCAAATAAGACAGTGTTCCTATATCAGATAAAGCTACTATCATCTTATCTACATAATCACCACCTACATAACTGTTTATATGCCTTGAAAATATATTCGCCAGATAAAAGAAAAAGAGATAAGGTAAGTTTTTAATTACAAACTTTTTCTTATCTCTTATACGAAATACATTTTTTATATCTTTTAATATTTCTTTTACAATCTTCGTCTTTACCACTCCTTCCTACAAACTCTGCTCCTTATGCTTTTCTTTGATTTTATCTTTTTGAGGTGTATTTTTAACTTTTTCTCTAAAATGATTTAACTTATCCATTACAGATTCTTTCTTTTTATCTTTCCCTGCAAATTTTGCTACTGCTTCTTTAAATGCCTGTTCCATTACCTTTTCATCTTTTGCCTGAAAAAATACTATCTTATTTCCTGTAGTTAAATCTTTTTTTATGCTGAATTTCACGCCACTTTTATTTAGTTCTCTTTTTAGGTTTTTTAAGTCCACATCATTTAATTCTAAGGTTTCCACTTTGCCTTTTTTTACTAAATCTTTTACTGTAGTAGGCTTTTGTTTACCGATGAAATCCTTCAATCCGTTTTTCTCTTTTTCCGCCTTGTTAAGTATCATTTTCATCAGTTTTACAACTTCTCTTGCCGTTAGATGAAGTGCTTTTTTCTTTACTGCAATTACTTGCCTTGTAACTTCTTCATTGATCAATATATCACCTACTTTCCATGAGTATTGTATTTACCTTTTGTGCTTTTTCTTTCATCTTTGATATCCTTCTGTTTTCTCCTGTAAAAAGAATGGGTGTTGCCATTTCAAGAAGCCTTGAATAAATTCGTTGTTCTTTAAGATTATTCGGACTTGTGAGCTGCTTTGCACTGAGGTTGGTGGTCAAAATAATCGGTCTATTTGCTCTGTATCTGCTGTCTATGACATTGAAAATATGTTCTGTCGCAAAAGGAGTATCTCTTTCCATTCCAAAATCATCAATAATAAGAAGTCTATATTTATTTAACTTTTCAACATACTTATTTTTATTGATTTCCAAATTCATCATATCGTTTAGAATGGTGGCAAAATTGGTCATCTTAACAGAGATTTCCTTTTCAATTAGGGCATTGGCTATTGCTGATGCCAAATAGGTTTTTCCGGTTCCCACAGGACCTGTAAGAAGTAACCCTATATTTTCTTTTTCCATTTCTTCAAACTTTTTTACATAGTTTTCTCCTATTTTTCTATGCTCTAAGCTGCCATCTTCCGCTTCAAAGGTTTGATTTTGCAACAGCTTATCTTCAAATGCCTGTTTTATTAAATCCGACAGGATACTTTGATGCTCCAGTTCTTTCCACTGTTGTCTTTCTTTTTCCAATTCTTTTTCTCTGCAAATACAGTTTTTAGGTATTTTTCTTAAATTCCCGCCTATATCTTTAAGTTGCTGTTTGGGACTATGACATACTCCACAATAAACAAGTCCGTCATTCTCATTGACATAATCTCCGTTCTTTTCGTTTAAAATATCTTTTTGCAAACGTTCAAATACTCTCCCAAAGATATTCTCCGCATTATCCATATGATTCCTCCATAATCTCTATAATAATCTTTATAATTTCATTTGATTTCCCCAATTCTTAAACTTACTTTCCTTATCATTTACACCTGCTATGTGGTGTTGAAAAGCTCCTGCCATATTTCCATATCTTTGCTGTAATCAGTACCCTCTAACTTTGTATCTTCTATCATTCCTAAAATATTGACCGGTGCATTATACAAAAGGGATAACAAATAGGCTCTTAGGTTTGTAATTGTCCTCTTATTTTCATCAAGAACAAATAGGACATAATTAATATGTTCTTTTTGTAGTGATAAAAACTGCTCTTTTACCGTTTCATAAGCAATCATTCTTCGGTTGATTCTTATATCCGTCTTGTTTTGAATTGCTTCTGCCATAAGGTTTAGGATAAGATCAATCTTTTCTTTATTTTTTGATTGTTCTTTCACAAGAAAAGAGTAATCTATATTCTCTTTTAGTATTTCTATAACCTCTTCTACCTCCGTATCCTGTTTCTGACTAAGTGAATTATCTTTTATGATTTTTTCTTTTGAGGGGGATATGGGGGAGGTATTATTATACTCAGTATCACTATATTCAGTTTTATTAAGATTAGTCTTATTACATTGTGATTTACACAATTCTTGTTTTGTGAAATTCACATTTCCTGAATTGTGATTTTCATCATTCTTGAGTTGTGATTTACATAATTCCTGATTTGTGATTTCTTCGATTTCTTCTTTTGATGATCTTTCTTTCTCCGACTCTTGTATGATAAAGTTTTTTACATATAAAATATTTGGCTTTCCAAGTCCGAGTCTCTTTTTTTCTACAAGTCCTATGCCTTTTTTATCATCTAATTCCTGAAGTATCTTTGTTGCTTTCTGTGTGGCACAGCACATGATTTCTGCGATTTCTTCAATAGTAAAGATAATATATACCTTGTTTTCTTCATCAAGCCAGCCGTTTTTCATAGATAAATTCATTCGATCCAGTAAAATCCCGTAAAGCACTTTGGCATCACTGCTAAGTTTACTAAATGTGGAATCTGTAAATAACAGTTTGGGAATACGAAAAAAAGAGAACTGCTCTGCTTCTTTTCCATAATAGTAGTTAAATTTTATGCTCATACTCTCTACCTCCTCCTATGTTTTAAGCATCAAAAAAGAGATAGCTGTTTTTCTTTGCTATCTCTTCATAAATGAATGCTCTAATATTTTATTTTTATCTATGTTCCATTATCTGTATCGTCTTTTTTATCTTGTTTTTTATTGAAAGGTTCTTTGACCACATCTTCAATCAGCCTTGATAGGTCAACTGCATTTTTTGAGGTAATGACCGGTTTGCCTGTTTTTTGTTCTATTTCTTTTCTTGCATTTCCTGCAACACTTCCTCCTTCTTTAGCAACTTTCTTGTTTTCTTCCAAGCCTTTCGGATTGGTCGTTTTAGTCAGTTCTGTTGTTGTAGCTTCTGCAAGCATATTCAAAACAATTTCAAGGGTAGTCATATTATCCCTTAGATTTTCTTTTTTCAAACCCTTCAGATTTTTATATCCTCTTGTTGTCATTCCTGACCATGCTTTGGTGATTTCATCAGTAAGAATTGCGTATTCTACACCTTTTTGTATTCCATGATCGTCCCAAGCATCGGTCAGTTCTTTTCTTACCTGAATGGCTTGAAGTCTTTGATTTATCCACTCACGTGTATACCCTTTCTTTAGGTAGGTTTCTAAGGCTCTGTCAATCGTAAGTTCCGGATCAACAATTTCATCGATTCGTTCTTTTCCTACTTCTGCAAGCCATAACTTAAAAGGTTCTGCTTTAGGAGATGGTATGGACTGGATAATACGGAATATCCCTTGCATATCAGCTACATCAGTTAAACGCATTTTCCCATCCGTTGCTTTCATTTTCAACTGCTTACAAATTGTAAGCAGTTCATTTCCTTCTTCTTTTAATCTCTTTTTTAGTACAGCCCAATAAGTACTGGCGCCTCTTGCATTTTCTTGTTCTGTCAATACTCCAACTACATCAACTACTGAAAAATACCATTCTTCTTTTTCTTCGTCCCAAACGGAGCGTATTTCTTTATCTTCATATAGTTTTATTTCATCCATTACATCTACCTCTTTTATATATTATCCTGTTAAATAAGCTCTTTTTTTACCTTTTTAGCACCTTATATTATACCTTAAATTTATAATCTTGTCTTTCTGCTAATGGAGATACTCTCTAAAGTAAATTTCCAGTGCTTTTTCTATAATCCCTTCTGCTTCTTCTTTCGCTTTATCTTGAAAGAATTTTTGATAAATACTCTGAGATAGCTTGATATTCTGATACTCTTTCATCTTCGGTTTTTTCAAGTTCAGCAAGTATGTTGTAATCATCTCTTTATTCAGCTCTTCTTGTCTGTTCATCAAATGAAGTGCTTTAGTATCGCTTGATTTTAAGGTTAATTCCAATTCTTCACACTGCTGATACAGATAATCCTGTATCTCTTTTGGAAGATAGGATAAATCTACTGCCATTGTCAGTCCTATTTTTTCGTTATCAACATCTTGTTTCCAAGAATCAGACAATTCATTTAATCTTAAATATCTTGCAATAGATGCCCCCGAAAGATGATATTCTTTTCCGAGTGATTTTCTGCTGTCTGTTTTATCTTCCGCTTTGCTTTCCTTTTCTATAATCCCCTGTTCTAAATTGTTTATCTCTTTTTGTAAATCATTTCTCTTTCCCTGACTTGCTATTTTTTCATATCTAATTTTAAGAACAAGGGCTTTTTCTGTCGGCAGTAAGTCGGAGAAAGAACGCTGCATCAAGTTGGTTTCTATCACATAGGTATAGGCTTGTTCTTCAGAGAGATTTTCTTTTACTATACAAGGAACAGTTTTTAGGTTCGCAAGTCTGGCTGCATTAACCCGATTATGTCCGGAAAGTATTTCATAAGCTCCATCTTCTTTTTTAAGTACGATGATTGGATTAAGTATTCCATTTTCTCTTATACTATCTACCATATCCTCCAATCTCTTGCCGGTGTATAGGGTAAATGGATGATCGTGATAATTTTCAAGCAGATTGAGTTCTATATTCTGTATATCTCCCTGTTCCAAAACACTTGTATCTTCAAGCAGAAAATCTACGGCATCGGTTATTTCTCTTTTCACAAGTTTTTTACTCATAGCAGATCTCCTTTGCTAGATTGTCATATGCGATATCCACACTGCTGCCTTTTGCATATTTTTTTATACTTTGACCGCTGTATATGGCTTCTCCAACCTTTACCGTTTTCGGAATTTTGGTTTGAAAGACCTTGATTTTTTTTTGGAACATTTCTTCTACCTGCTCTGTCAGTGTTTTGGATAGATTGGTTCTGTTCTCACACATGGTTAGTAAAATTCCCTGTACTTTCAGTTTCGGATTCACTCTCTTTTTTATTTTTTGAATCGTTTTTAAAAGTTCACCTATTCCAACAATTGCAAACAATTGTGTATCCGCCACTATAAGGACACTGTCTGAGGCACAAAGGGCATTTATCGTTAAAATATTAAGTGATGGTGAGGTGTCTATAAGGATATAGTCATAATGCTCTTTTGCCTGATTAACAATTTCCGATAATATCCGTTCACTTCCTGTTTCTATCCTCATTTGTGTTTCAACGGTGGATAAGTAAACACTTGAAGGGATAATATCTATCTCATCATAAGATTTGGTATAGTCCTCTACCAAGTAGCTTTCTTCTTCCTCCATTTCTGTTATTAACAAATGCCCTATGGTTTTTATATTTTCTGTATTTTCCACATCAAAACATCTTGTAAGATTGGCTTGTGGATCAAGGTCAATGACTAATACTTTTTTACCCAGTTCTTTTAGTGAATAGGCAAGGTTTAGAGTTGTAGTTGTTTTTCCAACTCCGCCTTTTCGATTGGCGATTGTTATAACTTCTACCATAAAGTCCCTCCTTCTTCTCTATACAGAGATTTCATTTTATGCTATACTTTTATATAATTTTGAGTATAAAAAAAGATGATAGTCTCAATCCATCATCAAGTTTAAAAGTTTTGTGGAAGCCTTTAACCATTGATTTTACTTGGATTTATTGTACTATCATCATTATAGCATTATCCCCAACACCCTGCACCCCCGTAAGAACCATCAGTTCATCAAATTTACAACCGGGATTAAAAACTCTCTTTACCATGCCTACTAAAATGTGTTCCATAATCCAAGCATTTAATTTTGTATCTTCCGCTCCAAGATATTTAGACAAAAGATTTTTAATATAGGCTTTTCCGTCATAACTTAATGATTTCATATACATAGCAGGCAAGTTTATCGTTCTTTTATGTGCAACAAAAGTAATTGCATCTTCCATACGACTTTTAGAATATTTGATGCCAAACTCTCTCTCGATTTCAACACCGAGGATATTTGTCATATGGTCATTCCATTTTCGAATTTCAAAATCAGAACTTTTTTCTCCCCTCAGCCATCCATAAAACTGAATCGTCATTCTGCAAGTATCGAAAAATATATGACCGGATAAAATATCTCTGCTCTTACAAAAGCAGGGATTTACTAACACAGTAATGATATTGGTGGTTGTGCTTTTGACTTGTCCTTTTTCTGTGATTTCAAGCTCACGATTCAAGTAATCGGAAAGCTCCGCATCATCAAATGTAAGCCAATTATTCAATCGAATATCCTCCTTTTCTTCTGTGATAGTTATAATCCCAGTATCTTTGATTGCCTCCCTGCAATGCTTTTTTAATACTCTCATCCAAATATCTTAGATAGCCTGCTTCCGTCATTCTTTTGCTTTTATCTCCCATTCGATTCAGTGCAGATCTCAGGAAGATTTCTTTCATCATTTCTGCGTTTCCGTGCGTAAAGCTGTTTAAGAAAAGAAGGAGTACAAAATCATCTTTGCTTGGATCTCCGCTTGTGTTCGATCCTTCAAACAAAGCCTTCGCCCTCGCATTATGTCTGCACATTATCTCTATAACTTTGTTGCAATCAGGAACCCAGTCATCAATCATTCGATAGTGTCTAATCGCTTCTTTAATGCTATCTTTCGGAGCAAATAATTTATAGTATTTATCCAGTTCCTTTTGCTTTGGCTCAATTGTTCTGACAGTCATACTCCCAAACTTTAAGATATTTCCTGTCATAGCAATGCACCTGTTTTCCTGATACATCTCCACTTTTTCGATTTGATTATTGAAGTTTTTTGCAATCACACCCTTAGCAAAGATATGAACACCTTTCCCGGATTGTGAGAGTTCTCGATAGGTGTCATTGAAGTCATTTAGAAAATCTCCAAAGCTATCATCAACTCGATATAAGTCGATACAAACAAATGGATCATCTTTGCTTAGCGCAAAAGACAATCCATCCGAGCCACTACTTTCTATATTTTTAACTGCCGTTTCAAAATCCGTCCAATGCTTTCTATCGTTCCAACCATCTGATTTTAATGTGATTGGGCTGATGGGTATTTTGGAAATTTTTTCTTTTCCCCATTTGTCCACTTTTACAATTCTCTTAAACCACAGCCATTGCTTATATTGCCTTAATTCCTGCGGAATATTTTGTAGATAGTTCTCCTTGTTTATCATGGTAACCTCCTAAAATTTTTATTGAGAACGGAAGTACAACCTGATAAAATAATCTTGTCAGGGATGAAATACCAAGTTGTACTTTCATCTTGCCTTTGGTCTTTTGGCTAAAGGCTTTTATTTTTCTAGTGCCGCTTCAATAATTTTACAAATCATCTCAAGTGCATATTTGTCCTTTTCAGCCATATCCTCGTATCTGTTTATCCTCCGAAGCTCCGCTAAAATGTTTTGCAGCTCCGTTTTACATTGATCGATCACATTCCTTGTTGCAACAACCTTTATCGGTGCATTCAATATTGCATCCGTCATATAATCTTGTCTGTTTAACCCTGATAGTGCAATTTTACTGAATATGATTTCTCGATCCTTTTCAGTAGTTCTGAAAACTATTGTTGCCCGTCGCTTTCGGTTTTTATCAGTCTTTACATGCTTGTCTTTGTCTTTTTGTTTTCTTTCTTCTTCCAAAGCTTGCCATTCTTCTTTGCTCAGCAAATTTTGGGTCTTTTTCTTTTTGCGATTAACCGCTTCGTCACAGCTTGGAAATTTCGGTGCTTTCACTGTATTCTCCCTCCTTATCCAACCTATTCGCCATATCTATCTGTTTGTTGGGAAACATATGACTGTAATCCATCAACACCTTTATGCTCTCATGTCCTGTTCTTGCTGCAATATCAACAGGTGTAAAACCCATTTCGATAAGCAGCGATATATGGCTGTGTCTCAGTGCGTGAAGCTTGATTTTCTTAACTCTGGACTTTTTAATCCCTCTCTGCATTTCTTTGTTAAAGTAAGTTTTACACTTCGGGAAAATTTGTTCCTCATCAGAAAAGTATTCTATCTTTAAGAAATAATCTTGAAGTTCTTTGATTAGAAAATCCGAAAGTATGATTGTCCGCTTACTTTTTGGTGTTTTTGGATCGGTAATGACTTCTTCTCCGTTAATTCTCTGTGCTGATTTGCTGATTCTCATTGTCTTTTTCTCAAAGTTAAAATCTCCTTTTGTCAAAGCTCTGAGTTCACCCAAACGAATTCCCGTCCAATAAAGCAGTTCAAAAGCATAAAATGAAATGTCCTTGTCCTTAACAGCTTCTATAAACTGCAAGTATTCCTCTTTCGTCCAAAATGCCACTTCCTCATCACTCTTCTGCTTTCCGATTCGTCCTGTTATCTTGCAAGGATTCTGTTTTAATCCGTAGTACTTGACCGCATGATTGAACATACAGCTAAGTTGTGCATGGATCGATTTCAGGTAAGTTGGCTTGTACACTTCTCCTTCCGCATTTTCAATATTCAAAAGTACATTATGCCATTTCTTAACGACTACAGGCTTTATCTCGCTGACTTTCATTCCTGTGAAAAACGGGAGTATTTTCGTTCTTATCATATGCTCCTTTGTCATCCAAGTATTAAGCCTTACAGTTCCAATCACATCGGATTTATACAGTTCAAAATAATCTTCAAATAACATATTGAGAGAACCTGACATTTTAACCGTGAAATTCCTCTCATACGCTATTGCATCCTTCTTGGTTTCAAACCCTCTCTTCAGCTTTCTTCTGCTTTCTCCATCCCAGTCTTTGTAATAGAATGAAACGAACCATTTTCCGCTTTTTTCGTCCTTATATGCCGGCACTATTCTTCCTCCTTTGCTTTGTAGATTTGTTCCATAAAGTATTTCTTATTGATTTTTCCTCTAAGGATAAGAAAGCCGTGTTCAGCAAGTTGCTCATTCATATCTCGGATGATCTTATAAGCCTGTTGCTGCGAAATATTTAGTAAATCGGCAACCTCTTTTGAATTAAGAAATAATTTTTCCATCGTACTTTCCCCCTTTCTTTCCAGAAACTTATTTGTTTCTGTTTCTATTTTAGATTATAAGTAGCTTTTTTGTTTCTGTCAAGTCCTTTTTTTATTTTTTATTTTTCTATTGAATTTTTTCTTGTTTTCGATTATAGTAATAAGAGAAACAAATTTGCTCCTAAGGAGGTGATAAAATTGAGTTTGGGCAAATTGATAAAGAAATTCCGTGAACTACGGAGAATCACTCAAAAAGCATTAGGAGACAGAACGCATTTAGATGATGTTAGAATCAGACAATATGAGCTTGATATTCGCACTCCCAAAGAGGATGTTTTGGAAAATATATCTACTGCACTCCATGTAAATAAAGAGT
This sequence comes from Johnsonella ignava ATCC 51276, assembly GCF_000235445.1. Taxonomy (GTDB): domain Bacteria; phylum Bacillota; class Clostridia; order Lachnospirales; family Lachnospiraceae; genus Johnsonella; species Johnsonella ignava. The sequence continues at coordinate 23,896 of NZ_JH378829.1, forward strand.
ATTTAAAAGAACCTGATTATCCCTACACGGAACATGATTTGATGAGGTTTTTGTTTAAGCTGGACGACAGCATTGAAGTCAATATAAGACCTGTTACCCTCAATGATGAAGATCCTGAATATACTACCACAGGTATTTATTTTGGTAGTGAAGCCATTCTTAGAATTAGAGGCATGCTTGAACAATGGCAAAAAATGAAGGAAAAATACGAAAATAATGAAATTACAAATGAAGCATATGAGGATTGGAAGGCAAATTATCCCGACAGTCTAAAAAAAGATTATGTTCCTTTTGAAGAAAGTAATCTCAAGCGCTTTCATAACTCTATGTCAGTCAAAGTCCCACCGGATCAGTCAAAGTCCCACCGGAAATAAAATAAACACAAAAAAGCACATAACTGAAAGATTTTTTGGTCTTAAAGTCATGTGCTTTATTTTTATTGTATTACACATTCATTGAATTATTGCTTTATCATATTTACAAGGATTCACATGCATCCTCCTAAAGTAAGTATTACTATTGTATGTTTATATCCTTTATTCTTATTGCTGCACTCCATGACAATAAAATAATCACTATCATTCTCATCCTTTACAACGATACCTTGGGAATAATCAGTTTTCCAAAGTGGTTTAACACCATAATATTTAGCCACCAATTCGTTCGTTGGATTTGGGGCTTCCACACTGAATCCATTTTCAAATAACCATGCATGATAATTTTTAAGTGCTGGAGGATAACCCATTATCTTAAAGGACATCATAATTGATTGTTGAAATTCTATTTCTTCTAAAAGATTAATTACATACTTCTCAGTAGGATTAAGTCTGTATCCATCGACCGACATTTCGTTTTCTATGCTGTCATTAAGATTAATTTTTTTCATATTTCTCTCCGTAATATTATTATTCTTCTGGTACTGCCTTTGTATAGGGTTGTTCTTTTGATATATAATCATCTATGGTTAAAAATGATCTGCCCAACTCGTTTATACTTAAAGTCAACATATATTCAGCTACTTCTCCTGAATAGTCAATGCTACGCATAGGATTTAATTTTTTTCGAAATTCTTCAAATGAATCTCCAACAATAAGCCATTCTTCATCTTCTTTATCATAATAACAATGATATTCACGCCACAATGATTCGTCTTCTTCCATATAAAAATCTTCATCAGCTTCAAAATCTGCCCAAGGGAACAACTTAGGAAAAACTTCAGTGTAAGGGGTAAAAGGAAAATAATATGGATATGAATATCTCTTTTCATTTTCTCCATCATCAACAATCAATTCTGTCTTTCCTTTGCCACTACTCTTGTGTATCCATTCTGTTGAATGAAGTTTAACTGTTCCGCCATCTTTAATAATCTGGATGAATTTCTTTTGAGATAACAAAAAGTTATAATTTAAAACATGTTTTGGTAGGTTGGTAAAAGAAAGAAGTTTTTCATTTGATGAATGATTTAAAAATGACTGAGCAGTAGGAACTTTAACAAAAAAGCCCTTACCTCTACCTCCTTTTGTTCTTTCAATAGTTTTATCAGTTAATTTCTGCCAAATGCACATATCATCATCTGGATTATATAAAACTACAATGCACGGTAAGGAATTTGTAGTCCAATAATTATATTGTCTATCATTTATATCTCTAAAAACTATATAATCATCTTTTTTATCCCTAAACCAACTGGAACCTGATTTAATTTGCAATGCTAAAAGTTGTCTGTTCTTGCCAGACTCGTCAACAAATTCCATATGAGCATCAATGCCGATATCATCAACTGGTTGTTCTCTAAATATCCATTTATTACGTACAGCAATTTCAGCACAATGATGAATCCCTATGCGTTCAATTGTATTCGCCATAAAAACACCTCCTTTTTTATGTTATTAGGTAATTATCAATATATAAATAGTTTTAAGAATAGTAAGATATCACCGGCATTAGAAATTCAGAGCTTCGCTTTTATTGACTTATACTAAATCCACAAAAGCTTCCCACCTAAACGATAGAAGGCTTTAAAGAATTCACCTAAATTCAACAACTCCCTTTTGAACCTATTATTTCAGCTTTTTAGTATCAAAATAGTATCACTCAAGAGTTTTTTGCTCCTGCAAAACGCCGAAACGCTGTATTTTCAACCGTTATATAACAGAAACATATTTGTTGCTGTTACTCCAACTCTATTCACAATACTTTGAGCTATCGTTTTTATATTACTTTACTGTACTATATTATACTGATTTTAACTTTTGATGTCCATATTTTTTCTTTTACCGCTTTTTTGTACTCAAAATGCACTCAGTCAAATACTATACAATATGATATTTCAAAAATATATTCCTATATATACCTTTATCTACATACTTACCGTATCTTCCGTAGATTACAATATACACACCTAAAAAGCTTTATATGAAATTTTTTTGTTTTTTAAATAGTTGTCTAAGTCAACCCTTAGCCCATCCGTCAATTTATTCCAAGTAGAGAGTAATGTATATTGATTTTCAGTGATTCTTTTTCTAACAGTCTTCAAAACCTTGTTAGGAACATCCCCAGACAAAACTTCACCATCTATAATTGATATACTTGCATTCCTATCGCCATAAAACTCTATATGCACATGTGGCACATTATGCTTGCCTCTTTCCTTAGAATACATACGATATTTAACTCCATCTTCGGCATCAAGTACGTAACCTGCTTGATGTGAATATATTAAGTAAATTAATATTTTACTTTTATCTATTTTTAACCTGTCCAATAATGACAAAAAATTTAAAGATAAGTCATCTACTCCAAATAATATGTCATCTTGTAGAATCCATAGTGGAAGCGGCCCATATTCAAATGCAGAATCATAAAAAAATCCCAAATATCTGAATAATTCTTTTACAAGTTCATCTATCGTGTCATTTTCTTCATAATCAAATTCAAATTCACCTTTTGAATACTTATTGAAATTTAATCTAGCCTCTTCATCATTTGTTCTTCTTGCAACGCTAAATTCTGGTACTGCTATTCCTGGAGAATTAGAAGTGTATATATCTTTATAATTATCAAAAGCTACATTATATTCTACTTTAATTTTACATTTCATTATATTTCATTCCCTTATTTTTACTTATATTCCAGTAACATTCCATACTTAGTATTCTTATACTTTATATATTTTCACATTAGTTTATGAATAATCAATATTAAAATTATTTTATTTAGTAATCTTGGTACAGAAAAATATACTTATTTTTCTTCAATTCTACAATTCTCAATCGCATACTCCAAGAATACACCAATAAGTTCATTACGGCTATACCCTGTCCGTGTAGAGATATTGTCAAGTTTTGAAACTATTTCTTCTTTAATACGAATAGAGAATGTCCTATATCCATCGTCACCTTTTGCTCGTTTGGGTTTTATAATCAAATCTTTATTTGCCATATATAACCACCTCCTAAACATAGTTTAGGTTTGAAAAGTTGTGAAATATATGTTATAATTTATGTTATAAATTGCATGAGGTGAAATATGACTTTAAAAAAGGAAAACTACGAAACTTTGAGAGACGTTGCCCAATTCAGTTTTGAAGAATGCTACGCTGGCTTGAATACCCTTTTATATAACGAGCCGAATTTCAGAGCCTTTGTCGAACGAAAATACCGCTTAAAAGCCTATAAAGAAGAGGGGGAATTTTACATGACGGCAAATGAACGCTTTTTTCATACCATAGGCTTTATAGACGCGGTAATATGGTTAGAGCGTTCCGGATATATTTTACAGGATAACCCTTATGTATGTAAAACACTTCAAGACAATGGTGTAGGCTCTCCCGCATGGAAAATGCTCAACGGATTAGCTAATATCGTTGAATACGGCGATGATGAATAGTAAAATTAAATTATTGATTTGAAAAGGAGTAGCTTTTATGGAAAATCATAGCGGTAAAATATTAAAAATACTATTATTTTTCGGTGTATTCGGATATCTGCAATATTATGATTATAGCCGTGGAGCTTTCAAACTTGGCACTGTCACAGGCGGGTTAATGATGGCTTCGGCAGTATATTTGATTGTGTCCCTCTTTGGAATAATCTTAAATCTATCCAGAAACTATATAATAGCTATTTTCGGAACAGGCGCACTTGCTTTATTCCTTGCTTTTAAACTGGACGAAATCATCTCCAAGGTCTCTTGGCTTAATGAAACGATTGTTGTGGTTATTTTGATAATTTTTGCAGTGCTGTGCATTGCCAAGGATTTTTCTATCCTTAAGCCTAAACAGACTATTTCACCATATTCACCAAGCGATTTTGCTGATACAAGTACACCTTTTGACGAAGCAGACCCAAACCAAACTATGCGTGCGAGTATGAAAGCAGATCCTCAATCTGTTCTCAATCTATCCAATATGTTAGAAGAACAATGGGGACGCAAGCCCAGCTATGATGAAGTTATGGACTTTATTGACCATTTAGCTATTCCTGAAAATGAGAAAGAATATGAAAATGAGGGGAGATAACACTTTATGTATAAAAATATAATTGATGTCCGCAAGGACACCCCGCAGGATAAACTAAAAACATTGGCAGGGATAGCGGACAGGGCTTTTGATAATCGTGCAGGAAAAGTTGACAACACAAGCGATACACCTTATCGTTTTATATACAGAGCCGATGAAAAGCTGTTCGTGTGTCTTCAATTAGGCATGCTCACTTTAGAAAAGAATACGAACTTTTTGCCTTATGTAAGTGCGTGGATTTGGATTGATGAGAATGACCCCGACGAAAATGAAGATATATTGGCTGAAATCCAAACTTCGATAAATTGATACCAAGAACATGCTACATGTGAGGGTTTTATCAACACAAGGTTGAAAGAATATATAACATGAATAATTTTTATTATAGAATAGTAATAGATGTTTGCAAGGACACCTCAAAAGAAAATTTGATAATGTTGGAAGAATTAGCAAATAAGGCTTTTGATAATCGTGCAGGAAAAGTTGACAACACAAGCGATACACCTTATCGTTTTATATACAGAGGGAGTGACAGTGAATATGCTTGCCTTGAAGTAGGTATGCTTATTTTGAAAAAGCAATCTAATTTCTTACCGTATTTGGAAGCATGGAATTGGATTGATGAGAATGACCCCACCGAAAGTACCGATTTATTAAAATTATTCACAAAAAAATCTTGAGGTGAATTTATAGCTATGACAAATGAAAAAGCATGAAATTTTGCAATCGGTATTATGCAGATGGACGGAACAAAGCCATCCGATGATTTTTTGAAGTTGGTCGAAAAAGAAAAGCGTGGCGAAATTACAGGAGATGATATAAAACGTGTTTTTTACAATAAATACAAGGTAAAAGAAGAGAGCAATGTACAAAGTAGTGATTGATATTCGCAAGGACACTCCGTAGGAGATAAAGTGCAAGAATTGTGGTAGTGTTGATATGGTTTTTTAGAAAGATATTTATGAGCGTTTCCCCCATTTTTGGCAATGCCGCACTTGTGGCGGTTTGTTTAATACAAATATGACGGGTACGCTGTCTATTGAGGATTTACCGCAAGATATTAAAATAAGAATCCTTAAAGATATTGAAAGATGATAAGTGATGAAATAGGCGTAACGAAACAGCATTGGAGTGGTAGCATTTAAGTAGAGTTGGTAAACTCACCAAATCTATGGTATTATTAAAAACACAGAGGTGATCAAAATGCAATACGACAAAACTTTTAAAGAAGAGGCTGTTAAGCTATCCGATGAAATTGGTCTTAATACCGCTGCTAACCAACTCGGTATTCCTTATTACACCCTTTCGGGCTGGCGTAATAAACGTAAAAAATATCAGGAAACCGCATATGTTGGAAGCGGTAACAAACGTTTATCTAATGATGCCAAGGATCAAAAGATATGCGAGCTTGAAAAAGAGGTTTTAGAACTTCAACGGTCTAATGACATTCTTAAAGAGGCTCTCGGTTTTTTCGCCGTAAGCCGGAAGAAATAAAGGCTCATTACCGTTATCAGTTCATTTATGACAAGCACAATGAACTTTGGACTGTAAAGCTTATGTGCGAAACTCTTCATGTAAGCATTTCAGGTTATTACAAGTATAAAAACAATCTTAATAAACCGGTAAAGATAAT
>NZ_JH378829.1:30466-47371 GCF_000235445.1 Johnsonella ignava ATCC 51276
TGATACTTTTAAAGCTGTAACTCAAAAATACAATCTGAACGGTGCTATTGTGCATTCTGACAGAGGAAGTCAGTACACTAGCGAAGCATTTAAACAGGTTCTTGCTAATGCAGGAGTTAGTCAAAGTTTAAGCGGAGTCAATCATTGCTTTGATAACTCTAGGATGGAGAGCTTCTTCGCAACGCTCAAGAAGGAACTCCTTTACAGGATTCCAACCTATCGCATGAAAAGAGAAGAAGTAAAAACAATGATCTTCAGGTATGTATTTATATATTACAATCAAAAACGGATATATACATCAAACCCGGATGGACTTCCGCCGGTTATGTATAAGCAGTTGCTGGAGGTTCAACTTCTGGCAGCATAGGAACCATAAACAATTTAGTGAGTTTGAAGACTCTACTTATCTTGACAGTTCCAATTACCCTTTTTTTGATATGAAAAAGGTAAAGAAAATATATTGATAATCTTGTTCTTCTCCCATATTGCAAATTCCTTTCAAAACAAAAAACTGTAATCACGGTGATTATTCTGCACGAATTTTAGTTTTATATTTCGTCTTGATATGGCGAAATAATTAGCGGGGTATTAGGGGTGAAACCCCAATTTTTGCAAAACTCGTTTTTGTGAAAATGCCTAACAAGCGGGCAATGTTACAACACGAAGTGGGATCACATTTCCCTATGCTTGCTAAGACATAAAATAGCTATAATTTCGGGCTAAATTATTCTACACTTACCTTTTGATTTTTGCCTGTATAAATTCTAAATCTCCCATGAATGGAGTACCAACTAAATACCATTCACCACCATTTCTTTCCCATGCCATTTCTATTCTTGTGTCTACCCATTCTTCGTCAACAAGAACCTGCAAACATTCTCCACAATGAAAGCCATCATGCTCCCATAAGTCATCGACTAAAAGTCCGTACCGATTGTTTTCAGAATTATATCCTAATCGTCCCTGTATTACTTCTGCCATTTCATTTTTCCTCCATTCTTTTTTCTTTTACCGCTTGCTTTTTATAAGCAATAAAAGGGAAAATACTCCCTGTGTCGGTCAACAAATGAAGAAGGTAACACCGCAAAAGTTGGGGGACTTTTGCGGTGTTTATCCCCCATGGTTTGCGGTGTTGCCATGTTCTTTTTTACTCCATTTTCCAAAGCCATGCCACACCATTTTTTATGGATTTAACTCCTAATTCACGCTTTACATTCTCAACGGTTCTTTTTGATACTCCTATTACTTTTGCCTGTGCGAAAATAGAAGAAACTGGTACTTCTTTCCCATTACTAAGTATCTTTTTCAAAAATTCTTCTGCCGCCTTATGCTTATCTCTGCCTGCAAACCCTGAAAGAAGTTCATCAGCTGAAATATCATATTCCCCAAGCCAAGTAAAACCATTTTCATCTAATCGAAAAGCCATTGTACTGCCCTCAGCCGCGAGATTACACTTAATCTGTGCCACTGCACGAATTGTGCTATCATCTGGAACTCTTGCTACCAACAGTACACTTCGTGCTATTGCAAAGAAATCAATCGAGCCGATACCGCGATATGCCGCCTTTGCCCCACTACCTTTATTCATGTGACCAATCAAGATAACTGCACAACCTGTACGCTCCGCCATAGCCCCTAACTTCTTTGTCATTTCTCTTGCTTCATTCGCACGGTTCATATCCACTCTATCACCTAAGTACGCCTGCAATGGGTCAAGAATAAGTAACTTTGCTTTCGTTTCTCTCAATGCTTCCTCCAAACGCTCATCATCCATATAAAGGGATTTTTCACTATCATCAATAACCTTTACTCTGGAACAGTCAGCTCCTGCCGCCATTAGTCGTGGCTTTACCGTATCAGCCAACCCGTCCTCTGCCGTTTGATAAACGACATTTACAGGGCTTGTCTGTATAAGATTACCTGCTTCATCAAAACATTTACCTTGCGTTAGCAACGAAGCTAACCAAAGTGAGAAAGTCGTTTTTCCCTCACCGGGGTCACCTTGAACGATTGTTAGTTTGCCAAACGGAATGTAAGGCTTCCAAAGCCATTTAATTTCCTCTGCTTGCACAGTATCCATGCTGATGATTTTTAGTTTGCTTTCCATTTCAGACCTCCATTTTTGTATTGTATTTAGAAGCCCGCTGTGATAAGATATAAGCAACAAAAGGGAAATATCCATCAAAGCAGGCGGCTCTTGTATTTGCAGATACAAGGGCTTTATTCTTTTGTTTTTAATTCATCTGCTGTAACCATATACGGCATTTTATCTCTTTCCATCAACTCCAGAAGTTGCTTTAGAATAGCTCTACAGTCCTCTAAAACCGTTATATCCGTATTGATGGCATTATTCTCCATTTTTTCTATTTGTTCCCTTAAACGACGAATTTCAATGCTTAAACGGTCACTCTGGTATTTACCGACCACAATATTTAATTGCTGATGAAGTAATGATTGTATATAATAATGTCCTTTCGGCATACCACTAATTTTGATACGTGCTTCAATCTCCCGACGTTCTTCTGGTGTTGCACGGAAGCATACCCTCTGATTGCGCAAGCGATTTTTATCAAGTCCGCTCACTACAAACCCTCCTTATACTCTGTATCAAGCCTGTCAGCAAGCTTTTTCTGTTTATCTGGATATAGATGTGAGTACGTATTTAGCGTTGTTTCAATTTTTTCATGTCCCAAGCGATTGGCTATTTTTAATGGCGAAAATCCCATTTCCACAAGCATGGAAGCATGACTATGGCGTAAATCGTGTAGCCGTATACGCTTTACCCCGCTTTCTCTAATGCCTCTCTGCATTTCATGTTCCAGATAGTATTTTGTTATTGTAAATAACCTGTCCTTATTCTTTGGTTGATATATACCACTTATATAATCTTGTAAATCTATCACAAGAAACTGCGGTATTGTGATAACCCTCTTGCTTTTAGGTGTTTTAGGCTCTGTAATGATATCCTTTCCGCTTAGTCGCTGATAGGATTTGTTAATACTTATCGTCCGCTTTTCAAAGTCCACATCTCCAACCGTAAGAGCCAGTAATTCACCCAGACGCATTCCCGTCCAATACAAGGTCATAAATGCCATATAGGATTGATGCTTGTTCATAATACTATCTACAAAATCAGAGAACTCCTGTTTTGTCCAAAACTGCATTTCCTCCGCATTGCTCTTGCCCATGCTTCCTGCTTTTTGACACGAATTGTTTGGCAAATTATAATACTTAACAGCATAATTAAATATTGCCGCTACTTGATTATTTATCGTTTTAAGGTATGTTGCCGCATATCCTTGTTGCATGAGTTCATTCCGCCATTTTCTAATATCTGGGGCTTTTATTTCATTCATTTTTAACTTTCCAAAATACGGAAGTACCTTTAAGTCAATAATATATTTTTTTGTGCGCATAGTATGTTCTCTTAGTCGCGTTTCCATATCCGCATAGTAGATTTTCAAAAAATCCTCAAATAGCATATTAAAATCTGCCTGTTGAGTTACAAGGAACTGACGCAACCATTCTTCTGCTTCTCTCTTTGTGGCAAATCCACGCTTCATTGATTTTTTTCTATTGCCTTGCCAATCCGTATAGCGGTACTGGATAAGCCACTTTCCTGTTTTAGGGTCTTTCTCTGCTTTTGCAGCCATTAGCTATCTCCTTTACACTCCAAATCCGTACCATTTCTTTTCGATATAGCGGCGTGGACATTTCCCTGCAACCGTAATATAGCCTTGCTTTTTTAAATCTGCATTGAGTTCACGAATAATTTTATATGCCTGTCCAACCGATATTCCGAGTTTTTCAGAAAGTTCAGTTGCAGTAATATAAGTTTTTTCTTGAGTGTTCATATTATTTCTCCTTTCTTTGCGACACTTATGTGACTGTTTGTATTTATATTTTACCAGTCCTTTTTGTGACTGTCAATAAACTATTTAATTTGCTCTCAAAATATGGTAGAATTGTAATGGTGAGGTGATACATTCGATGACGATAAATGAAAAAATTAAATGCTTTCGCACATTAAAAAATATGACCCAAAAAGCATTGGGGGAAGCAACAGGGATTGGGGAAGCGACAATTCGTAAATATGAATTGGGAATAAGAAATCCAAAGCCTGCACAAATAAAAAAGATTGCACAGGCTTTGGATGTTGGAGAAAATATATTTTTTGATATTCCACTAGCAACATTGGATATTGCTACTGCTGGAGAAGCTGCTTCTTTATTACTGTTATTAGAAAATAAACTTGGAGCCTCATATTCCTTTTCCAGATTAAAAAACGGTGATATAGATACAAAAACTCTTTCTATTCATTTTGAAAATGAAACTGTCAACAAACTATTGGCACGCTGGATTTCCGATTGTCAAATAAGTCAAAATGGCAAGTCTTTTATTACACGACATAGCGATAATATATCCGACAGTGATAAGACCGCCTTGGAAATACATTCACAGGTTATCCTAGAAGAAACAAAGCAATCTATTACATCCAATCAGACTTTGTTATCCGATAGCATTGACAAATAAAATTTGTACTCATTTTGTACTCAAACCGCATAGAAAAACGCCATAAACCCTTGTATTTACTGGGTTCATGGCATTATTTTATTTATTCCAACTCAATCGTCCCCGGTGGTTTTCCCGTCAAATCATATACTACACGATTTACTTGATTTACTTCATTAATTATCCTGCTTGTAATCCTGCACAAGACCTCCCAGGGTATCTCAGCCGCTTCTGCAGTCATAAAATCTATAGTATTTACCGCTCTCAAGGCAACCGCATAATCATAGGTTCTCTCATCTCCCATGACACCTACACTTTTCATATTTGTAAGTGCTGCAAAATACTGCCCTATCTTTCTTGAAAGCCCCGCTTTTTCAATTTCCTCACGGTAGATGGCATCCGCATTTTGCAATATATCTACCTTTTCCGGAGTTACCTCACCTATTATCCTTATACCAAGTCCGGGACCTGGGAAAGGCTGACGAAATACAAGATTTTCAGGTATACCCAGCTCAAGACCGACTTTCCTTACCTCATCCTTAAACAAATCTCTCAACGGCTCTATAATTTCCTTAAAATCAACATGTTCAGGTAAGCCTCCTACATTGTGATGTGATTTTATAACAGCACTTTCACCACCAAACCCGCTTTCAACAACATCAGGATATATAGTTCCCTGTACAAGAAAATCGACTTCACCTATTTTTTTTGCCTCTTCTTCAAATACATGTATAAATTCCTCTCCTATTATTTTTCGCTTCTTCTCAGGATCTGTAACGCCCTTCAATTTATTATAAAACCTTTGTTTCGCATCTATCCTTATAAAATTCAGTTTATAAGGTCCATTCGGACCGAATACGGATTCAACCTCATCAGCCTCATTTTTCCTTAAAAGCCCGTGGTCAACAAAAACACAGGTAAGCCTTGTTCCTATAGCACGGCTCATCATAACGGCAGCCACTGATGAATCTACGCCGCCTGAAAGTGCACATAAAGCTCTGCCTCCTGCAACCTTTTCCTTTATACCTTTTACTGCTTCTTCGGCAAATGTATCCATGCGCCAATTTCCTGAACAGCCGCATATATCCCTTAAAAAATTCTTTATCATCATGCCGCCGTATTCAGTATGCAAAACCTCAGCATGAAACTGAAGTGCGTAAAGGCGTTTTTCATTATTTTCTGCTGCCGCAACAGGGCAGTCTTCTGAATGTGCAGTTATCTCAAAACCCTGTGCAACCTTTTTTATATAATCAAAATGGCTCATCCAACATATTGTAGGTGAATCTATACCTTTAAATATAGGACTTGATGTATTGTCAATAAATACCTCCGTCTTGCCGTATTCCCTTATCTGCGCAGGTCCTACGCTTCCTCCAAGTAGGTGCATCATAAGCTGTGCACCGTAACATAATCCAAGTACGGGTATTCCCATAGAAAAAAGTTCCGTGCTGTAAGTCGCAGCATTTTTGTCATAACAGCTGCTAGGGCCTCCTGTAAGTATAATCCCCTTTGGAGAAAGCTTTCTTATAACATCAAGCTCCGTTCTGTATGAAAAAATCTCACAATATACATTGTTCTCTCGTACTCTCCTTGCGATAAGCTGGTTATACTGCCCGCCAAAATCCAAAACCACCACTACTTCTCTCTTTAATTCCAAGACTTTTTCCTCCATTGACTTATATTTAATTTATTTTAACTCTTTAATTTTAATCCCTTTTTTATATACTTTCCGGTATATGAAATTTTCGACACAGCAACTTCCTCAGGGGTACCCTCTGCAATTACCCTACCGCCTCCTTCTCCACCCTCAGGTCCCATATCTATAATATAATCTGCACATCTTATTACGTCAAGATTATGTTCTATAACTACAACTGTATTTCCACTTTCTGAAAGTCTCCTTAATATATCTGTAAGTTTGTGAACATCGGCAAAATGAAGACCTGTAGTGGGTTCATCAAGTATATATATAGTTTTTCCTGTAGCCCGTTTTGAAAGTTCCGATGCAAGCTTGATTCTTTGTGCCTCGCCCCCGCTTAATTCTGTTGAAGGCTGACCAAGTCTTATATATGAAAGTCCTACATCATAAAGGGTCTGCATCTTTCTACTTACAGTAGGTATGTTTTCAAAAAAATCAAGAGCCTCCTCAACTGTCATATTAAGTACATCATAGATAGATTTTCCTTTATATTTTACATCAAGGGTTTCACGATTGTAACGCTTTCCTCGGCATACCTCACAGGGTACATACACATCAGGCAGAAAATGCATCTCTATCTTTATTATACCATCTCCGCTGCATGCCTCACACCGTCCTCCTTTTACATTAAAACTGAAACGTCCTTTTTTATATCCCTTTGCCTTTGCCTCCTGAGTTGCGGCAAAAAGATCACGTATCATATCAAATACTCCTGTGTAGGTCGCAGGATTTGACCTTGGGGTTCGTCCTATAGGCGACTGATCTATCGCTATCACCTTATCAAGCTGATTTATACCATCTATGCCTTTATGCTTTCCTGCTATTGTATATGCACGATTCAGTTTTTTTGCAAGGCTTTTATACAAAATTTCATTTACAAGTGAAGACTTGCCTGAACCTGAAACTCCCGTTACACAGGTCATTATACCAAGAGGTATATCAACATCTATATTCTTAAGATTATTTTCCTCTGCCCCCTTTACTTTAAGCCATCCGGCAGGTTCTCTTCTTGTCTGAGGAACCGGGATTTTCAGCTCTCCTGACAGATATTTTCCTGTAATTGATTCAGGATTTTTCATAATCTCCCCGGCATTTCCGCATGCCACTACTCTGCCGCCATGTTCACCCGCACCCGGACCTATATCAACTATATAATCCGCCTCTCTGATAGTATCCTCATCATGTTCAACCACAAGTACGGAATTGCCAAGATCCCTCAGATGCTTAAGTGTTGCAAGAAGTTTATCATTATCTCTCTGGTGAAGTCCTATACTGGGCTCATCAAGTATATAGGCGACACCCACAAGCCCTGAACCGATCTGAGTTGCAAGCCTTATCCTCTGTGCCTCTCCACCGCTTAAAGTTCCTGTCGCTCTGGTAAGGCTCAAATAATCAAGTCCCACATCTATAAGAAAAGAAAGTCTTGCCTTTATTTCCTTTATAACAAGTGAACCTATTGCCTGCTGCATCTCAGTCAGTATAAGTCCGTCCATAAATTCTTTAAACTTTACTATTGAAACATTTATGGCATCATATATGTTTTTTCCGCCTATTGTTACTGCCAGTGCCTCTTTCTTAAGTCTTTTTCCATTACAGCTTTTGCAGGGCGATATCCTCATATACTGTTCATATTCCGCCTTTGAACTCTCTGAAAATGTTTCCTTATAACGCCTTTCAACATTTCTTATAAGTCCCTCAAATACGGTAGGATATACTCCTGTTCCTCTTTGCCCTGAGTAATGTACATCAACCTCCCTGTCAGTACCGTATATAAGCATGTCATGGATATTTTGCGGATATTCTTCAAAAGGTGTATCAAGATCAAAGTTAAATTCCCTGCATAATGCCCTCAGCATAGCATTTGTATAGCTTTTTTTATCATTGCAGCTCTGCCAGCCAAGAACTGTTATCGCCCCTTCATTTATACTGAGACTTTTGTCAGGTATCATAAGATCCTCATCAAATTCCATAGTATAACCGAGACCTATACAGTCAGGACAGGCACCAAATGGATTGTTAAATGAAAACGTTCTAGGTTCGACCTCCTCTATGGATATGCCGCAATCAGGACAGGCGAAATTCTGTGAAAAGCTTATCCTCTCACCATCTGTTATATCAGCTGCCGCATACCCCTCTCCAAGTACAAGTGCCGCCTCAAGCGAGTCAGTAAGCCTCTTTTCAATGCCTTCCTTTATAACAAGCCTATCAACCACTATATCTATACTGTGTTTTATATTTTTGTCTAATGATATATCTTCAGTAAGTTCATACATGCTGTTATCTATAATAGCTCTTACATATCCGCTTTTTCGTGCCTGTGAAAGCACCTTTTCATGCCTGCCTTTTTTTCCTTTTACCACAGGGGCAAGCAACTGAAATTTTGTTTTAGAAGGAAGTTCCATAATCCTGTCAACCATCTGATCTATACTCTGTTTATATATCTCTTTTCCGCATTTTGGACAGTGGATAATACCTATCCTTGCATATAAAAGTCTAAGATAATCATATATTTCAGTAACAGTACCGACTGTAGATCTGGGATTTCTGTTTGTTGATTTTTGATCTATTGAAATAGCCGGTGAAAGTCCTTCTATACTCTCAACATCAGGCTTTTCCATCTGCCCTAAAAACATTCTCGCATATGAGGAAAGAGATTCCATATATCTTCTCTGTCCCTCAGCATAGATTGTATCAAAAGCAAGTGAGGACTTTCCGGAACCTGAAAGCCCTGTAAGTACCACCAATTCACCTCTTGGTATGTCCAGTGATACATTTTTTAAATTATGCTCATTTGCACCCCTTATTTTAATATATTTTTTTTCCACCTGTATTATAACTCCATATTTTTAGATTTAATAAACAAGTTATGCTCTCTCCAATCATTCAGCTTTTATTTTTTATTTAACCTTCTTTTTAAAACAACTGTTTATTCCTCGTTTATAGAAGAATTTAAAGAAATATCTGCTGATAGTTTTTCCGGATAGCTGTTGTTACAGACATCTATTTTTCCTGATATACTTTTTCCAGATATCCGTTTATTCCTCACTTTTGGTAAAGAGCCTTGATATACCGCATCATATTATAACACAGTAAATATTAAAGTTCAGTATGTTTTATTATAAAACCAAAACATATGTTTTCCCATATATAAAAATAAAGATCCGGTCTTTAAAAAACCGGATCACAACATACAGACTTTTAAATCTGTACTGAAATCTTATTTAAGTACCTTGCCAAGGAAACTTTTAAGTCTGGGACTGACAGGGTTTGAAAAAAACTCATCAGGTCGATTTTCTTCTATAAATTCTCCCCTATCAAGAAATACAACCCTATTTGCTACTTCCTTGGCAAATCCCATCTCATGAGTTACAACTACCATGCTCATATCGGTTTTTGCCAAATCACTCATAACACTAAGCACCTCTCCTACCATCTCAGGATCAAGTGCCGAAGTCGGTTCATCAAAAAGCATTACATCCGGCTTCATACAAAGTGCTCTTACTATGGCAATCCTCTGCTGTTGACCTCCTGAAAGCTGTGAAGGATAAAATTCGGCTCTGTCTGCAAGGCCAACTCTTTTAAGCAGCTGCTCTGCATATTCATGTGCCTCTTCTTCACTCTTTCCTTGCAGCTTTACAGGTGCAAGCGTCAGGTTTTTAATAACATTCATATGCGGAAAAAGATTAAACTGCTGGAAAACCATCCCCATCCTCTGCCTATGTTTATCTATATCCACATTTTTTTGACATATATCTTCACCATCAAATATTATACTTCCTGAGCTTGGTTCTTCAATTCTATTAAGGCATCTTAAAAAAGTTGACTTTCCTGAACCTGAAGGACCTATGATACATACTACATCGCCCTTATATATATCAAGAGTAATCCCCTTAAGAACCTCCGTTCTGCCAAATTGTTTAGTCAGCTTTTCTACATGCAGCAGCACATTTCTATCATTTTCAGCAAATGCCTTAGTTTTGATATCTGTATTAATTTTATCTTCCTGCATGTGAAAGCCCCCTTTCAATTATATTTACCACATAGCTTAGACCCAGTACAAGTATAAGATATATAAGTGCTACCGCTATAAGCGGCATAAATGCTGAATAAGTTTTTGATCTTATTATATCAGCAGCCTTTGTAAGGTCTATAAGTGCTATATACCCCGCAACTGAAGTCTCCTTGAGCAAAACTATAAATTCATTGGCAAGTGTAGGTATTATATTTTTAATCGCCTGAGGCATTATTATATAGCGCATGGTCTGATTATAATTAAATCCAAGACTTCTACCTGCCTCAAACTGCCCTTTAGATATTGACTGTATGCCGGCACGAAATATCTCAGACTGATATGCACCTGAATTAATACCAAATGCTATGACTGCAACGAGTGTTTTATCAACCTTCATACTGCCAAATACTATAAAGTATATTATAAGTAGCTGTATCGTTACAGGAGTACCTCTAATCACCGCTATGTAGATGTTGCATATAGCATTCAGCAGCCTGAGTTTTTTGGTATGCTCATATTTACTCCTTATCATAGCTGATGAAGCCCCCAGTAAAAGACCTATAATTACCGCAAAAAATGTAATTATAAGTGTTACCTTAAGACCGCCTGTGAGATAATGCCACCTGCCGTCCTTTATAAAATTAAGTATAAACTGTTTTTTTAAATCTTCCCACATATACAACTTCCTTATAGAAATCCTGTTTTAATTAAATCAGTGCCTTAATTTCAGAAGTATTTCACTATTCTGCCTTTATATATTTTTTAACTATTTCCTTAATCTTACCCTCACTTTCAAGTTCAGCAAGCGCTTTGTCAATCTGTGTAAGAAGCTCCTTGTTTCCCTTTTTAACAGCAATAGCATATTCTTCTTTAGCAAATGCAGTATCAAGTATTTTTATACCTGAAGTATCTTTTATAAGTGCCTTGGCAGTTTCTTCATCAATTATAACTGCATCAACCTTGTTCTGAATAAGGGACTGAACCGCATCAACACCTTTATTGTAAGATTCAATGTTTGCATCCTTTACACCCTCTGCAAGAATTGCACCGGTAGTACCCTCCTGTACACCAATAGTCTTTTTCTCAAGATGTTCAGGTTTTGCTATATCAGAATTATCTTTTACTATAATTACCTGCACTGTATCTGCGTAAGTTTTTGAAAAATCAACATTCTGCTTTCTTTCTTCAGTAACCGACATTCCTGCCATAACCATATCCGCTTTTCCTGAAATAACCTCAGGAATAACAGCTGAAAATGCCACATCCTCTATCTCAAGTTCAAGTCCCAGCTTTTTAGCTATCTCACCCGCTATTTCGGCATCAATTCCTACTATATCATCACCCTCATGAAATTCATAAGGCGGAAACTCAGCATTTGTAGCCATTATAAGCTTGCCTTTTTTAACTGTTTGTAAGCTGCCCGCATCTGAAGTATCTCCTTTTGCATCAGACTTATCATCAGCTGTATTTTTACTGTCCGAAGCACCGCTTTGCATCTCAGATTTAGTATCTGAAGGCTGACTCTGGGTTGAGCTCTGATTTGAACTGCATGCTGTAATCATAAATACCGCAAGTCCTGCCGCTGCCATTAAAATAAGTATTTTTTTCATAAAAATATTCCTCCCTTTATAAATTGTTTTTTATAATTATACATGTTTTTGTATAAAAATCAAGTCTTTTTATTAAATTATACAAGATATATACATAAACATATTTGTACGCTTAATTTTTACTCATTAAATTTGGATTTGACATACCTACATGAAAGCCGGCATTTAGCCCTACAAAACCAAATTTACTTTTACAACTAACCGTATATTTCGTATATTCAGTATATTCATAAAAAAACAGTGTACTGCATAAGCTGCAATACACTGTCAATATATGTTGTTATTCTACATATGATTTAAGCATCCAGTCAAGTTTCTGGTATTCTTTAAGATATCCATTAAACATATCTGAAGTAACCTTATCGCCTTCATCATCTGCAAGATCAGCAATCTCCTTTGTGTCCTTTATCCAATACTCGACATCTTTTAAAAGTATCTTAACAGCATCAACACTTGATACGGGAACATCATCAAGCTCTTTAACTGCCGTAGCTGACAGAGCTTTTTTAAAGCTTGCAATAGGTGATTCACCCAATGATAAAAGCCTCTCAGCAACTTCATCAAGTATCTCTGCCGCCTGATCATACAGCTCCTCAAATTTTGCATGAAGTGTAAAAAAGCTCTTGCCCTTTACATACCAGTGAAGATTGTGAAGCTTGATATACATTACTTCCTGATTTGCAAGATAAACATTCATTTTGTCGTTTAATTTTTTACTCATTATATTTTCCTCCATTAAATTAAAATATATTATTTATATATATATTCTATATATTTATTAAACTAAAGAATAGCGATGTATAGCTATCTTATAGATGAAAACAGTATTAATTACTGTTTTCTATACACCATATTCTATCACATTATGTATAAAAGTCAAGCAAAATAATTGCACAAAATTTAATGTTATTTGAGCTTATTTTTGCCAAATTGCAGATAGTCATACCTTTTAGATATATTAAATCTCATAGAATCACTTACAAACTGACTCCCGGATACTGTAAACAATACTTTTGTATATATTAAATCTTATTTAATCCATCTACAGTATCATTTTTATTTTCCTTACACGGCATATCGTTATATCTGTATTTTGACATATTATACACTATTACAAGCATAGGTATAATCATTATATAGGATATATAACTTATAGCGGCATTGTTAATATCAGTGTCAAGGAAAGGTGGTAGAGTTGAAAGCAGGTTATTTACTATATGTACAAATATTGTATATTTAAGCGACCTTGTTCTATAATATATTATCCCAAGCACTATGCCTATAAAAGCGGTATATACCATCTGTACAGGTTCTCCATGCCATATTCCGAAAGTTATACCTGAAACTATAATTGCTGCGGTACTTGAACCTAATTCTTCAATATAATTATATATAAGCCCTCTAAATACAATTTCTTCAAATATAGGACCTGCAATTACAACCGATATAAACACCCATATATATGGTTCACTGTCAATACCGGACCATGACTCCTTAAAATTATCCATACTTTCAGATATTACAGCCACATTCCCAAGTATTTTACTTAAAAATGTGAGCCACAGCATCGCAATTCCGCCTACTCCAAAAGCTGCTACCGAAAGTGCAGGCATCAAAGAAAGCTGGTTTTCATGTTTTTTATTCCCAAATCTTGTAATGAACCATATACCAAACAAAGGTACCATAAAACAGCAAAATAAGGCATCCAGAAAAAAATTATTATTTGAAGCCCATTCCGTAATATCAATCCCCAATGCGCTCGAAACAACCAACATTATACTGTAAAAAACATCCGTTAACAGAGATGTACTTACTAAAATAAAAACTACTAAAATTATATTATCTATATCTTTCTTTGTTCTGTCATCAAACATATCCATATATTCCTTATATTATAACCCCGTCAAATCCTTGACCTTTATACAGAGTTATTATAACAGATATATATAATTTATTGCAATAAGCTAAAAATGGTTTTTATTTTTTATTTGCTTTATGTAACGATTTATTATATTATATGAAATGGCATGTATTATCTGCCTTTTAACAAAAATAATTATAAATTATATTATATATATAAGGATGGATTTTTCAATGAGCGACATAAAACTTACAAAAATGACAGGCAGCTGCGGCGGATGAGCTTCAAAAATAGGGCCTGATACCCTTGCGCAGGTTCTGCGCAGCCTTCCTGAATTTAGTGATCCAAATCTTCTTGTCGGATTTGATACTGCCGATGATGCTGCAGTATACAAATTGACTGATGAATTGGCACTTATACAAACAGTTGATATATTTCCCCCTGCTGTCGATGACCCTTACGAATACGGTCAGATCGCTGCAGCAAATTCACTTTCAGATGTATGGGCAATGGGTGGTAAAGCAAGGCTTTGTATGAATATACTTATGTATCCTGAGGATATGCCTCCTGATGCAGTTAATGCTATATTAAGGGGCGGATATGATAAAGTTATGGAAGCAGGTGCCATAGTTGTAGGAGGACATACCATAAAGGATGACATACCTAAATACGGATTATGTGTTTCAGGCCTTGTACATCCCGACAAAATCCTTAAAAATAATGCAATCAGGGAAAATGATATACTTATACTTACAAAAGCCATCGGTACCGGGCTGCTTATAAATGCGACAAAAGGTGAGATAGCTGATGAAGCACAGTATAAATCAGGACTTGATTCAATGGTATGCTTAAATAAATACGCTGCTGAAGCAGTGCAAGACCTTGACGGAATACACGCCTGTACTGATGTAACCGGTTTTTCTATAATAGGGCACAGCTTTGAGATGTGTGAAGGAACAGGACTGCAGGCTTTAATTAATCATAAAAAAGTTCCGTTTCTTCCCGGAGCTGAAGACTTCGCAAAGATGGGGCTGGTACCGGCTGCCACTTATGCAAATAGAAGATATCTTAAAAAACATGTGGGGCTTTTATCCGATATACCTGAATACATAACCGATATATTATATGATCCGCAGACCTCAGGAGGTCTCCTTTACAGTGTTGATCAAAATAATGCACCTTATGTATTGGAAGCACTTAAAAAAGTATGCCCCTATGCAGAAGCCATCGGAAAAATTGTTAAAGGAAATGAACACCCAATCTCTATAATATAGACTAAAGTATAGTTGTTCTACATATTTACTATACTCTCATACTTTATTAAAAAGGAGCTCTGTGCAATCACTTAGCACAGAGCTCCTTTTTAAATACCGCCGCTAAAGCTGAAACAGAAGATTTAAATTTGATAACAACGTATTATTTTCATACCTGAATAATCAAATAATAACGCCTTAAAAGCCTTAATTTTCAACACAGCAGTCAATAAGACCTCCTATAAACTTTTTAATTTTTATATTTCCGTGTTTGAAGCTTTTACCGCATATAAAATTAATCTCATTTCTCATTTGTTCAAAACCGAAAAGTCTATCCCCGTATTCATTATATATAGGGTCTGCATAGTCATCCATACCTCTTGCTGCAAGACCTGAAAGTGCTGCACCTGCCGCACGTCTTATTCTTTGCTCGACACTTTTTGTATTGTCTCCCAGCATACCGCATATATCCCTCATTGATACATCTCTTACATCCATACCTTTTTCAAAAAGATATACGGCTATATCCATAATATCCTTGCTTCCGCTTTCACTCAATATACCTATCTCTCTGAGTACACCCTTAAGCCTTTTTGTAAACTTTACAACATCATCCTCTTCATATACTTTTATCTCCTCATCTGAAATTACAGGCTTATCAATACTTCTGCTTTGATCATTATTATATCTGGGCACTATCTCAAGTACTCTTTTAAGCATCCTTGAAAGCTCGGTTGTTTTTAGTACTTTTGTCAATTCAATTTCATTTAACGGCTTGTGCAGTATATAGCTTACCCCTGACATATATATTTTTTCAACACTTTCAGCATCATAAGCCGATGAAAAAATAAAAATATCACTTTCAGGAAATAATACGGAAGCTTTTCCTATTTTTTCAATCACCGTATTATCCATAATTCTACTGTCAATTATAAATACATCAGGCTTTTCATCTCTTAAACCGACAAGAGCCTCCTCTATACTATCAAAAGAACCGGCAGTTTTGCCAAGTTTTTTCTCGTCTATCAGTGAAGTCAGTCTGACACTAAGGGTTCTAACACATCCGATCAGATAAATTTTCATCAAAATAATCCACCATCCTACTACTTATTGTTTTATTTATAAAGTTCCTATGACTCCCTCCCAAAAATTTTAAAATATAGGAACTACTGTAAAATATATAAAAAAACAGTTTTATTACTATACAAAAGCTTTACATAAACAGAATATACCATGTAAACTTTTGTAGTTTTATGCATTTATCATTTTCTGCTATAAATTTACCATTATATTAATAATAACGCAAGTGATTTTTTATTGTAAAAGTATATGTATTGTTTTTATTAAAACTTACACTTAGGTCCGGTACTTGAAATACCTGTTCTAAATTATTGCAATATATGTCTATTATGAAAAATTATTAAAAGTATGCACCGGTATAGAGCATATCAGATATCAATTTAGGTGAATTGAAAATCTAACTTCCGTTTATAAAAGTAACTTCCAGTTGAACGAGAAACTTCCACTTTTGCAGGAAAGTAAAAATATTTTTGTTAAAAAAAATGCGATTTTTATGTAAACTTTACTTACAGTTTCTTATTTTTGCGCATGCAAAACAGGACACTGGGATACATTTCTTTCATTTGTGAAAGACTAAGTTCCACTGCCCTAATGGGTTAAGGGGTAGCGTGTTCATAGGTATAGAGTTAATGGTTTAGGATAAGTCGGTCTTTGACGCCGGCTTATTCTATTTTGAGGAGAAATGGTTGCAGTGTTACTTCATCAGGATCTATCCGTCTGATTCCCATTTTGTGGATTATCTCTTCTCCGTAGAAAAAGGAAAATACATCGTAAGGTGTTCTGCCACCAAGAACCTTTCGTGGCACAGAATTAATGTGGCTGAATAAAAGGTTTAAGTACATGCTGTGTGAGCCCTTCAAACTTCCTGCCGTTAGGAA
>NZ_JH378829.1:47987-255654 GCF_000235445.1 Johnsonella ignava ATCC 51276
ACATGCGCCTGTGGAACGGTCACGCATAGTACAAGGCTGTTCTACATAATCAATGCAGCTTTCCGAGCAGAACTTACGTGGTTTTTTGCACTCTTTCAATTTAGCACACATGACAGGAGAGTTAAAACGGTTTCGCTGTTTAACTGTTCTGTGAAGTTTTATTTCTTTGGCAACAGTAGTAGGATCTTTGGAAATAGATTTAGCTATGGCAGTTTTTGAAAGACGTCTTTCTATGCCTTCCTGAATGGCTTTCCTGTCATCTAAAGTTAAATGTTTTGCTTTCATAATAGTCATCCTTTCTCCTATGAACATCACAGGTAATAGGATAGCCGGAAGTAAGTCTTTCATAAAGTACTTATTGAAAAACTAAAATCAGGATAAGGAAAGATAACTGGAAGTAACTTTTTCATTTTACCAGATATCAATTTACTGATGTATGTAAGATATTAGTCTTGTCTTTATAGTCCTTTTGATATATACTTTTTAGTATTGACATCAAATCAGGTTTTCAAAAGTAGGTTTATACCTTAATAATTTATAAAGAACACACTTTTTTAACAATAATGCTCTATAAACATATCTGCCTGAATTATAATAAAGCATTAACATTATAAATTGTTGCTTATTATAAATACCGGTTATAAATTATGCTTTTATAAACTGAGGGTCTATATTTTAAATGAAAGGACAGTATAAAACACCGCAAAACATATGAAATATATTATTATACTGGGAGACGGTATGGCTGATCTCCCTATAAAAGAACTTGCCGGGCGTACTCCTCTGCAAGCGGCATACAAGCCTACAATTGACTCATTGGCACCTGCTTCACTGCTTGGCATGGTAAAAACAGTACCTGATACAATGTCCCCCTGCAGCGATGTTGCCAATCTGTCCATATTAGGTTATAACACTGAAAAATGTTATACCGGCCGTGCTCCACTTGAAGCAATCGGTATGGGCATAGACCTGCATGAAGGTCAGACTGCTATACGATGCAATCTGGTAACACTCTCAGATGAACCTGAATTTATAAATAAAAAGATAATTGATTACAGTGCCGGTGAAATAAGTACAAAAGAGGCAGCCGTACTTATAAAAGATATCGCAGCCAAACTTGACACGATAGAATACAGTTTTCACCCGGGTACTTCCTATAGAAATTGTTTTGTACTTAAAAGGGGAAAATTAACCTCAAAGCTTATACCCCCAAATGATATTTGCTATAAAAAGATACTGCAGTTTCTTCCTAAGGACAGCCTCCTCCTTAACCTTATGAAGAAAGCCTCTGCTATACTCCAGGATCACCCTGTAAATATAGAGCGCAAAGCTGCAGGTTTAAAACCTGCAAATTCAATATGGTTCTGGGGAGAAGGTACAAAAACCATGCTTGAAAGTTTCAGCAATAAATTTAATCTAAACGGCACTGTAATATCAGCAGTTGATCTTATAAAGGGCATAGGTCTGTGTGCCGGTCTTGAAGCCGCCGACATTAGCGGTGCTGACGGAACTGTTGATACTGATTATGATGCAAAATGCTCCGCCGCACTTGATGCTCTGCTTGAAAAAAATAAAGACTTTGTATATATACACTGTGAAGCCCCTGATACCTGCGGGCATAACGGAGATTATAAATGTAAAATGCTTGCCATAGAAAGAATTGACAGATATATAGTAACCCCTCTTGTAGAAGCACTTAAAGCTTGCGGTGAGGATTTCTCACTGCTTGTACTCCCTGATCACCCCACCCCCGTTTCAATAAGAAAACATACAAATGATCCTGTCCCGTTTCTGCTATATCGTTCAGATACCGATTTTAACAGTCATGAAAATATCTACTGTGAGGATTCATGTACTAATACCGGAGTTTATATTGAAAAAGGATATATGCTTATACGAAGGATGATTTTGTAATTGTAATACTGATATTTTTTACCGGTTATTATAAAATGTGAAAGGACTTAAAGTATTATGTCAGATTTAAAGGAATCCAACTTCCACTCTGAACTTATAAAGAAAAGAAAAAAATTAAAACAACGTCAGATGATACAGGTCGTAGGAATTTATTGTTTTATAATAGTACTTATAGGAGTTGTAGCTTTTGGTACTTACCAAATTATAAAGGCTGTATCAGGAACAGGTAATAACTCCGGACAGACAGCTTCACAGGAAAATAACCCTGAAAGTCAGACACAACCCCAAATATCAGATGAAGAGGAGATAAAGGCACTTATACAACAAGCAGACAGGCTTGCCGCCGGTTACGATTATGACAAAGCAATAGAACTTTTAAGCTCTGATGCAAGATATACGACAAGACCTGAAATTACAGCAGCTATAGCAGGCTATGAGGAGACTAAGACAACACTTGTAAAAGCGGATGTTACAAAAGTGCCGCATGTATTTTTTCATACACTCATTTATGATAAATCAAAAGCTTTTGACGGTGATGACCGCCAGATGGGCTACAATCAGGTTATGACTACTATAGGTGAGTTTGAAAAAATGCTTGATGAAATGTATAAAAGAGGATTTGTACTTGTTAAAATTCATGATGTAGGTTATGAATCAACTGATTCACAAACAGGAGAGACTAAGATGGTAAAAGGTGATATAATGCTGCCTCCCGGCAAAAAACCTATCGTCATGTCTCAAGATGACGTAAATTATTACCCTTACATGCAAAAAGACGGATTTGCAAACAGACTTGTAATAGGTGATGACGGCAGGGTTACATGTGAGATGGATCTTGATGACGGCAGTAAAGTAAGGGGAGATTATGATCTTATACCTATTTTAAATAAATTTATTGATGCACACCCTGATTTTTCATATAGAGGTGCAAAGGCTATAATAGCGGTTACAGGCTATGAGGGTGTATATGGATACAGAACAACTCCTTCATATGAGGGTAAAAATCCGAATATTGAATCGGATAAGCAGACTGTGCGTGAGATAGCTGAAGCACTTAAAAAAGACGGTTGGGAACTTGCATCCCACAGTTGGGGACATAAACACCTTGGCAGAATTGATATGGATCATTTCAAAGCTGACTGTGATAAATGGAATAATGAAGTCAACTCACTTATAGGTCCTGTTGATATACTGCTTTACCCATTTGGTACTGACGTTGCCGACTGGCATCCGTATAAAGCTGATAATGAAAGATATAAGTATATGTACAACCTCGGCTTTAGGTATTTCTGCACAGTGGACTCAAGTGAATACTGGGTTCAATTCGGCACTGATAATTTAAGGATGGGCAGAAGAAATCTTGACGGATACAGAATGAAAACCGATATAGACAATCCTGATAAAGCCAAGCTTACAGATCTCTTTGACCCGAACGAAGTCTATGATAAAAGTCGTCCTGCTGAAATGGGCGTTATAACTTCATAGCAGTCTAAAAGCATAAAATATGCTCTCTCCTAAGTAACAAGCGTTTATTATTTCACTTGCCTGCTTAGAAGAGAGCATATTACTTTAAAGTGGGCGGTTCATTCCGGTATCCTCTTTATATATTTATTATATTTGCAATAAAATTGTTTGCTGAAATGATATGACGGCAAATACATTATTTATTTATATATTTATTCTATCTGCATTACTTCCTTTATATAATATTTACTGTCTTCCTTTCCCCTGTCATAGTCCATTAATGCTGCACTAAAGTAAAATAAATCTTCTTCACCTGATATTTGTTTCATTTCTTCCTTATATCTATTATAATAATCAGCTAATTGGACAGGCATAAGATTAAGTCCCTGGGAAGTAGATATAAAAATTTTGTATACTGCATCTTTGCTGAAATAAAGGCTGCCACGATATATAGACACAGTTGCAGGTTTGATGCTTGTACCGTCATTAAATAATAAAGCATATTTATTATCTCCGTGAGTTTTAGCAAGTTTAAATTCTAAATTTGGATATCTTGTTTGTTTTAACCCGACACAGTAGCCTCTAAATTTATCATTATATCCCTCATAACCTGTTACAGTTAAAACTAAATTAATACCTCTCACACTAAATGAATGTCCCGGTTTTAAGCTTTCTACATCTTCAGCCGAAAAAATCTGCTGAGACTCCAGAAACATATTTGTCAGCTCATATACCTCGTCCCTTTCAATAAGCTCAGACACATTGTTTTCGCTAAACTCCTCCGGTCTGTCTTTATAAGAGTTACTTACCATAGTAATAAAAGAATCTTCAAAAAAAGTCAGATTTTCTTTATATGGAGCAACAAAGCCTGAAACCTTCCCATCCTTACCCAAAAACTTTCCATCTGAAGAAAACTCCTCACAAAGCATATGCCCGTCATTTGCAAAGCAATAATCCTCTCCGTCTATATTCTTCCAACCATCTTTATAAAGTTGACCATTGTCATCATAGTAATAATACCTTGTTTCAATAAAATCTTTTTTAGATGTATTATATATACTACTGGGATGATCAAAACTTTGCCAGCCTCTATTTAACGGACGTGGGTCAAAAAATATTTCTTCAGCTGCCAGACTTCCGCCGCTTCCTATGCTTCGTTTATACATTGGATTGGAGCGCAAATTTTCAAACTTCTCTCCATAATTCATATAATTAAATATATCAAACGAATCCTCATAACTGTAATACAAATTATCGTTATTTATACTTATTTTACTTGCTTTCTCACTTACAATTTCAAGGTTTTCTCCATCAAGACCGCATGTATACAAAACTCCTTGTATAGATTCTTTTTCATCATCCGAAGTTACAAGAAAAAATAATTTGTCATTATATACAATGGGTTTAATTCTGTTTGCCCATTTTTCTTCAGGCTCAAATAAAGTTTTTTCATTTTCTCCATCCAAACGTACTTTTTTTAATATCGGAACGGAGTCCTGTGATTTTTCTACATAATAAACATAGCCTTTATAAACATTGAATATACCGGCTTTAAAACCTCTAATTATTGTTTTCGTTTTTGTATTGTCTTCATTAAGTTTTTTAAGACCTTCTCCATCTTGAAAATAAATACCATACTTTGTAACATTTAAATAAGCATAATCATCAAAAAGGTTATCAGGTATACTATGAAGCTGTCTTATTGCTTTTGTTTCTATGTTAAGCGAACAAATCTCTGCTGCAGCTTCTCTATTCTCTTTATAGACAAAATAAAGCTTTCCGTCATACAAGGTTTCAAGTTCAAAAACACCTATATCTATATAAAAAGATAAAAGCAGCTCCTGCCCTTTACCATCAGGTTTTATTCTATAAAGCCCCTTAGTTCCTAATGTATCGATATCATTTACCGCACCTGTAAAATATATGTAACCATTATAATAGAACATACTGTCAGGTGAAATATCTGATACTTTCCTAATATTTCCGGCATCATCCATTGCATACAATCTTTGTGTATCATAAGGATTTTTAAAAAACAGATCCTTTCCGTCGCTTAAGGTTTTACTTCCTGCAAAAACATTTGAAGCAGGTCCTGAATCACATAACGCACTTATTGCGGAAAATTTCTCTCCTTTAAAGCCGGCCTTAGATTTTAAAAATGGAAAGAGTAAAATACATACTAATATAATCAATAACAAAACACCCGGAATTATTAACTTTGAATTAGGACCCCTGTCATTGTAAAAATTATCATGATTATTATGATTTAATAAATAACTGCACTCTTTACAAAGATCTCCATTGCTATAACTTTTCCTCCCACAATTCTTACAAATCATAATCTCTCCTCCCATCTAAATACTGCTTCACTTTTTGTAAAGGCATTATAGACTCAATATAATTTTTAAACCCTTAAAAATAGGCTTTCTATATCTTTATTTCCAACACTATAACTCTGAAAATTTATGAGATGTAATAAGCATTTCATAATTTTACTTGTCAAAACTCAATAACTGCACCTGCAAAATTAAATAAAATACCGGAAGTCTAATTTTATAATATATTCAGGCAAAAACAAATATTATATACCTTAAATAATATATATAAAGCAAAAACTTCCGGCAGTTTTTATATATAGTTATAATCTGTTGTAATTCTATATCCCGTATTAAACTATGAAGTAATATATTTTACAATCCCTAATCTGTATAAAAATATTAATCACTATATATTTTAATATTAAATCCGCTCAATAATAAGTTTGAGACATTTAACCTTATTTAAAAAGAAGCTTTCAGCCTTATAGTTTAATTGGCATTAACAGTCCCTGCCTGCCTTTTTGCCGTCAGATACTCATCTATACCTCTTGCACCTGCTCTTCCTGCACCCATGGCAAGAATCACGGTGGCAGCTCCGGTTACAGCATCACCCCCGGCAAATACACCTTCACGGCTTGTCTTTCCCACCTGTTCATCAGCTACGATACATCTTCTTTTATTTATATCAAGACCCTTTGTAGTGCTTGATATAAGCGGATTAGGTGAGGTTCCAAGCGACATTATAACTGTGTCGCAGTCTATAATATATTCGCTTCCCTCTATAGGAACAGGTCTTCTCCTTCCTGAATCATCAGGTTCACCAAGCTCCATCCTGATTACTTTTATACCTTTAACCCAGCCTTTTTCATCTGAAAGAATCTCGGTAGGATTTGTAAGTACATCAAATATTACCCCTTCTTCTTTAGCATGGTGCACTTCCTCTACTCTTGCAGGTAACTCCGCCTCACTTCTTCTGTAAATAACATGGACCTGAGCACCGAGTCTTAAAGCGGTCCTTGCTGCATCCATAGCAACATTTCCTCCGCCTACAACACATATTTTTTTACCTCTTGTTATCGGTGTATAGTAGTCGTCTCTGAAAGCCTTCATAAGATTACTTCTTGTAAGATATTCATTTGCGGAAAATACACCATTTGCATTTTCACCCGGGATTCCCATAAACATAGGCAATCCTGCACCTGAACCTATAAATACGGCATCAAAGCCTTCCTCATCAAAAAGATCATCTATAGTAAATGTTTTTCCTATTACAACATTGGTTTCTATTTTTACTCCAAGCTTAAGTACATTTTCTATCTCAGGAAGCACTACTCCGTCCTTAGGAAGCCTAAACTCAGGTATACCGTACATCAAAACTCCGCCCGGCTCATGAAGTGCCTCAAATATAGTAACTTCATAACCCAGTTTTGCAAGATCTCCTGCACAGGCAAGACCGGCAGGTCCTGAACCTATGACCGCAACTTTCTGGTTTTTCGGTTCAGCGGTTACTTTAGGAGTTACCTTATGTTCTCTTGCCCAATCAGCTACAAATCTTTCAAGTTTTCCTATTGATACCGCTTCTCCTTTTATACCTCTTACACATACGCCCTCACACTGACTTTCCTGTGGACATACACGCCCGCATACCGCCGGAAGACATGACGACTCTCCTATTATCTGGGCAGCCTTCTCAATATCATTATTAAGTATCTGCTGTATAAATGCAGGTATATTTATTGCTACAGGACAACCCTTTATGCATCTTGCATTTTTGCAGTCAAGGCAGCGTGATGCTTCTGCAACCGCTTCTTCATAAGTATATCCTAAACAAACCTCTTTAAAATTTGTTGCCCTCTCATGTGGATCCTGTTCAGCAACAGGCACTTTTTTAGTTTTATCCATTACTTTTCACCTCCGCATATACCACATCCTCCATGGTGGCTTTCACCTTCCTGTACTCTTAAAAGCTCTCTTCCTTCTTCGGTCTTATAGGTCTGCATACGCTTCATAGCTTCATCAAAATTTATAAGATGCCCGTCAAACTCAGGTCCGTCAACACATGCGAACTTTACACTGTCTCCTACTGTAAGCCTACATGCGCCGCACATACCTGTGCCGTCAACCATTATAGGGTTCATACTTGCAATTGTCTTAATTCCAAGCTCTTTTGTAAGCATGCATGCAAATTTCATCATTATCATAGGTCCTATAACAACACATAGATCATACTTTATACCTTTATTTACAACCTGATCCTTTATTACATCAGTAACAAGCCCCTTTGTTCCCGCCGTACCGTCATCTGTTGCTATATAAAGGTTTCCGGCAATTTTTCTGGTTTCTTCAACCAGTATAAGCAAATCCTTATTTCTTGCTCCTATTATGACATCACATGGTATACCATGCTCATGAAGCCATTTCACCTGCGGATATACAGGTGCTGTTCCAACACCGCCTGCAACAAATAAAATTTTCTTCTTTTTAAGTTCCTCTATATCCTCAGAGATCATCTCGCTTGCATTGCCGAGAGGACCTACAAAATCCATAAAATAGTCTCCCTCCTCAAGCTCAGCCATAAGCCTGGTTGAAGCACCAAGTGCCTGGAATACTATAGCAACAGTTCCTTTCTGACGGTCGTAATCTGTAATTGTAAGCGGTATTCTTTCACCGTACTTATCAAGTTTTACGATTACAAATTCACCCGGAAGGCATCTTTTTGAGACATTTCTCGCTTCAATATCCATATAATAGATATTGTCGGCAAGCAGTCTCTTTTTCATAATCTTAAACATACTTATTCTCCTCTTACATTAATAGTTTTATGAGCTTTTAACTAAAATTATAATGTACAGGGGTATTATAACATAGATTAGCATAAAAAGCACTATTACTGATAATAAAATATCAAAAAATAATGCCTATAAAATATAAATTTAAATTATCACTAAGCTATATAACATTCTATATATTATTCCGTCTTTTATATAATCTAAAATAGTATACTAAATCAAAATATGTTTCCTCATCACTCTCAAGTACAAGCTGCCAGTTTGAATCTTTATCAAGATTATGCATATAACGATCCGCCTTATATTCATAATCAATATATGTAATATGTGCAATATCACAGTAAGGTAAAAACTGGCTGTATATACTCTCACCTCCTATTATAAACACTTCTTCATCAGGAATTTCCTCTTTTTTAATATAGTCAAGACATTCTTTTAAATCCCTTAAAACAATAGTGCCTTCAGGGTTAAACGATTTATCCCTTGAAAGCACTATATTTTTTCTTCCGTAAAGTGCAGCCACGCCCGGCAGATCTTCAAATGTTTTTCTTCCCATAATTATAGTTTTTCCTAATGTCTCATCTCTAAAATACTTTTTATCCTGCGGTATTGATACTAAAAGATTGCCGTTTAATCCTATTGCCCAGTTTTTATCAACTGCACAGATTATATTCATATATGACCTCCCATGGTTTTATAAAATTTTCCTAAATGTATAATTTAACAATGAATGCATAAATTTTGCCGTAAAAAACATTTAGAAACTTTACAGGACTTTTATAATCCGGCTTAAAACCCGGCCTGTATTAATACTGTCATTTAATTTTTATAAACTTACTTTAAATCACAAATTATAAGTTCTTTCGCATATGGCAGTTTTTTTATCCAATCACAAAAAACATGCCATTCATTAAGCTTATGATTTCTCCTTGCATAATATATATTTATAAGTGATTCATAATTAAGTGTGCAGGTTCTCATCTGGTTGTAGCTTGAGGGCAGCAGTTGTATCATATCATACCAGTCATCACTGTTTCTGCTGTTTATAAAGCTAAGCCTTGCAGCCTCAAGAGCTTTTATTATATATTCCATAGCATCAAGCCCTAAACTGCTTAACCTGTCATATGAGAAATCACTAAGTTCAAATTTCTTTGTATGAATTTTATGCATTGTGGAGGTGGAATTTGCGACTGTACCCACTTTGTAGGTGTCATATTCCTTCCACCAGTACATAGGAGCGGTTATATCAACACTTACAAATACCTGTCTCAGATATTTTCTATGATCGCTTCCTGCTATTCTGAGTCTTTTTGCAAGACTTAAATCGTTTTCACCTAAAATATAATTTCCCTCGTTATCATAAAAGCTGTCTGACTTTGCCCATGAATTCATAGGATTTCTTGCACCACGTATGGCATTTTCAAGATTCATGACAGAAGTATTTTTAAATATTATCACAAATTATCTATCTCCAGTTTTTTACAGATGGCCATTCGCCATCTTTTTTTAATTCATGGTATTTATTATATGCCTGTTCAAGAATATTGCGTTCATTTACAAACTTAAGCAGGTGATATACCTCATTATATTTATAATATCCCGAATCCATAAAGAATTCTTCCTTCTGCGGCTTGCTGTAAAAGCTGTCTGCGGACATAAGATACCAGTGCACTTCCTTATCAATTATACCGCTATATGAGTTAAATGTATAATGACTTTTGCCTATATAAGCTATAATGCTGGCATTGACCCCGCTTTCTTCCCTGACCTCTCTTAAAGCAGTCTGTTCAAAAGTTTCGTCCTTCTCCACAGTTCCTTTAGGCAGTACCCACCCCTCATATTTATTCTTATAGTTTTTATAAAGTGTCAGTACCTTGCCTCTGTATATAACCACACCGCCGCAGCTTATTGCTTCCTTCATTGCAGTCCTTTCCTGTTGATAAGCTTTTAGCGTATTTACTTTTATCCGGTTATTAGTATAAACTATTCCACCCCCCGTTTCAAGTGCCCCCGTGTAAAGTTCTCAGAAAACTCCCCTGTTTTAATATCCATGATAAAGCATTCTATATATCTTTCAATTATCAGAACACACTCTTTAGAGCTTTCAGTTGTAAAATATAACCTTATAATATTTACTCCAAGACTTTTTACACTGTCTGAAATCCCCAGAGTTGAAAGTGCAAGCGAATTATAAATAGTATTATAACAAAATTCACATTTGTTTTTTACAGGCATATCACGGTTATATCTGTCTTTCAGTATAAGCGTGCTGTATTTTTTATCACAACCAATCGTATTCTTTCTCAGACACTGTGCGGAAATCATCATAGGAAGCCTGCCATAGGCTATAAGCTCAGAATCCTCGTATCCAAGTCCTTTTAATTCCTTAAGATTAAGTTCTACAGGTAATGTCAGCCTGTCTGCTCCCATTTTTTTAACACATTTGCCTGCAATATCATTAAATGCATACATATTGTAATCAAATATATAAAAAGGTTTTTCATATCCTTTAAACACATTATTCAGATAATCTACCGCTTCAAGACATCTTATTATAAAACCGTCAAAACCTGCTGCAATAAGATATTTCCTGTTTAAATCAAAAAATTCTGATGCTTCTTTTCTGAATATATGCGGCATATATAAATTTACCTTTATCCCTATATCGTGCATTTTTTTAACATTAATTTCCCAAAACCGGGGAGAAATCGTATCCGCCTCAAAACTTAACTCGCTTACCGGAAAACTTTCTTTACTATGCTCCGTATACAATTTTTTTGCATTGTTTTGTATACCGACTTTTTCTACATTTCTTACACAGAAATCAATAACTGCTTCAAGCTGGGATTTTTCCTCGCATACTATATGCAGCTTAATATCATCTTTTTTTGCTTTTTGCAAATCAGGTGATAATTTCGCCGAAATATCGCAGCCTCCGGCATTATCATATCCGGCAGGTTCGTATTTTCTTCTAAATATTTTTAAAATTTCAAAGTCAAGTGCTTCAATAGCCTTTCGTCTCAATTCATTTAAATGTATATTTGGTATAAAAAGTTCGGGTTCAATCACTACTTCAAGATTTTTAAAACTATATGGTGTATTGCCTGTTTTTAAAAGCTGTTTTATAACATCTTCTTTTGATGTAGATATTTTTAATGCCTTCTGAGGTATTTCACCGGTATAAGATATTTTTATATTATTGCATTGTAAAGATTTATCCCTGCTTAAAATCTCAGCATGAAGTTCAAGCTTTGCCGGAACACCTGTTTTTAGAACCACAGTCCCTGATATTTTTAGTTTGTTTTCTATATCTATATATTTTTCCTGAATATTTTTTACAAGTGAAGTATCCGTTTCTCTGAATTCAGGTTTTGCTGACATTACTACCATATCCCTGCCATTATGTTTATTATAATAGCCGTCAGTCTGCCCCCCCCTGTCAAACAGATTAAGCAAAGCCTTACGGTCAGAAGCTTCAACATTATAGCCTTTAGTTCCGCTTTTATAATACAGTTCAAGATATTTTCTATATATACTTACTACCCCAGCAGTATATACCGGAGATTTCATCCTGCCTTCTATTTTAAGTGAATCAACTCCGGCCTCTATAATTGAAGGAAGCAAATCCAGGCTGCATAAATCTTTGCAGCTAAGCAAATTTTTTTCACCGCTTGCATTAAGCATACCTGTTTTATTACCTATATATTTATTGTTTATTCCAATTTTATTAGATTTTTCAGCATAAGCCTTTCCTGCTATTTTTTTAGCATCCAAATTGGTAAAGGCTGATTTTTTAGTACGATTTTTACCTCCTGCTATATCATTCTTTACAGGATTATACAGGTCAAATGCCAGCCTGCATGTTTGGGCACATCTCCCACGATTTGCACTTCTTGTACCTATAATAGAACTCATAAGACACTGTCCTGAATACGCATAGCATAAAGAACCGTGTACAAAACATTCTATTTCAATATCACAGTTTTTTTTAATTTCTCTTATTTCATTAAATGACAGCTCCCTTGCCGGAACCACTCTCGAAGCTCCCATCTCAAACAGCTTTTTTGCCCCTCCGGCACCAAGTATTCCCATCTGCGTACTTGCATGTATATCAAGAGCCGGAAAATTTTCCCTTATAATAGAAAATACGCCGAAATCCTGTACTATCACAGCATCAAGTCCGGCTTCATAATATGGTTTTATATAATCTGCAAGCTCAGCTATCTCATTATTTTTAAGCAAGGTATTGACTGTCATATAGACTTTTACACCAAATCTGTGTGCATAATCCATACCTTTTATAAAAAGCTCCTCATCCGGATTGTCGGCATAAGCCCTCGCACCGAACCTTGCCCCTCCTATATATACTGCATCCGCACCGGCATTTACAGCCGCTTTCAAGCTCTCATATGATCCCGCCGGTGCAAGAAGTTCAACGTAACCCATAATCATTCACTCCCTGACGTATGCCTGATATTATTTTTTCAATGATATCTATTTTTTGGAAAGGAGTTATAATGTAATAGCCGTCAACATCTTCATACATCCTTGCCGCCACATCAAGACAAAGCTTTATCGCATGTTTTTTGCACTCATCAGGTGTAAGATTTTCAAAACTATCTATTATATCCTCAGGTATACTTATACCATTTACTTCATTATGCATAAATACGGCATTCCTTTTACTTATTAAAGGTATAACACCTCCCAGTATAAGTGCATCAAGCTTGCATCTTGCCATCTTAAGGTTTTCAAATGATTCCTGACTGTATGCAGGCTGCGTTAAAAAACCCACTGAGCCACATTCAATCTTAAGCTGTGCACGTTTAAGTTCAGCAGAAAAATTTTTTGAATTAATATTTAGTGCTGTAAATATCTTTATGCTGTCATTAAAAATATCTTTGTTTAATGAAGTTATATATGAAGCAAGCTTTCTCGAATTGAATTGATAAACAGCATTAACCTCACTTCTTTCTGCTGTCGGTACCGGATCTCCAGTAACCGCAAGTACATTATGCACCCCTTCTGAATAAAGCCCTAAAAGCAGTGCCTTGGTTGCATTTATATTTCTATCCCTACATGTAAGATGGGGCAGAACCTCCATTGACAGCTCCCTCTTTATCTTACATGAAAGCAGGCTGCTGTCCATTCTGGCTCTTGCTATAGGACAATCGGATATTGTAAGTATATCTATCCCGATATCTTTAAGCCTCTTTGCATTCTGTAAAAACAGCTGTGCATCTCCGTCTTTAGGAGGGTCAAGTTCAACAGCAATAACCTTTTTTGAAGTATCTTTCCATGTTTTCAGTCTGTCCAAAAAAACATTTGTATACTTCTTTATACTTTTATGAGATTCAGGCTTTATCTTTTCGACAAATACGGATTTTGGAGCTTCTCCTGAAAGATCCTGTGCAACTTTTTTTATATATTCCGGAGTGGTGCCACAGCAGCCGCCTATTATTCTTACACCATAAGAGTATATCTGCTTAAGTTTTGAAGCAAAGTAAGCATCATTACCGTCAAACACACTCTGATTTCCCCTTATTACAGGATATCCGGCGTTTGGCATAACACTAAGATATTTTCCTGACTCAAATATCCTAAGCAAATCAAATTCTCTTACAAGTTCATACATTTGCCCGGCACCTGATATACAGTTGATTCCAACCGCATCTATAACGGAACTTTTCTGCATTTTTTCAATAAGATCCTTATAATAACGCCCATCTCTGGTATATCCGTCAGGAAGCACTGCAAAAGATACTATTATAAAGGCTGATGGCTTTAAGTTTTTTATAAATTCTGCCGCTTTTAAGATACCCTCACTGCCGCTTAAAGTCTCAAAAATATAATTTAAGGCTCCCTTTTTTAGAAATATTTCCGCCTGTGATATATATATGTCAGCGGTTTCTGATTCAGAAGCACCTGCCGCAGGTCCTATATCGGCAAATACATAAGCTTTATCTTGCGCAGCTTCTGTAGCAATATCATAGCCGGCACTTATTAATTCATTTCTTTTCTGAATTT
Source organism: Johnsonella ignava ATCC 51276 (assembly GCF_000235445.1). Taxonomy (GTDB): domain Bacteria; phylum Bacillota; class Clostridia; order Lachnospirales; family Lachnospiraceae; genus Johnsonella; species Johnsonella ignava. The sequence goes on from NZ_JH378829.1 coordinate 62,500, forward strand.
CTTCATGTGATGTATCAAAGTATGATAAGCCAAATGTATTTGTCTTTATTGCCATAGCCCCGGCATCTATATATTCTCTATGTATATTTCTTATAATATCAGGTCTTTTTATATTTGCCTGTTCGCAGCCCAGGCTCATATCTCCTGAAATCCGGGCATAATATGTACCCATGGCACCGTCAAAAAGCAGTACCCTTCTTTTTAAAAAATCTCTTATATTAATCATTTATGTTGATATATTATAGTCTTTCCAATTACTTTTCTTTTTCAAGAGGGCTGTAAAAACCCCTGAATTTAAATTAAGTTCTATTCCGTAAATTTCCGGTTTAGAAGTTTATTGTTTTAAACTGGTAGTTTTTACAGCCCTTATATTTCTGTATTTTTATATCTTATATTTTTATAAGTTATCTTACTTTTATAAATTATCTTCTATAGTTTCCGGAAATGAGAGTTTTGCTATGTCAACCGAAGCTCTTGCATCCTTTGCGTAATAATCTGCTCCTATCTCCATAGCATAATCCGGTGTAAGAACAGCTCCGCCAACCCATATCTTGCACTCAGGAGAAACCGCCTTGACAGCCTCTATGGTTTCTTTCATAGAAGGTAGTGTTGTAGTCATAAGTGCTGAAAGTCCCACAAGATTTACCTTTTCTTCTATAACTGCCTTTACTACATTTTCTATGGGTACATCTCTACCCAGATCTATAATCCTGTAACCGTAGTTTTCAAGTATTATTTTTACAATATTTTTACCTATATCATGTATATCGCCCTTTACAGTGGCAAGCACTATCTTTCCTTTAGACACTCCTTGCGTATTTGATTTGGCTAATCTTTCCTTTATAAGTTCAAATGCCTCACATGCGGCATTTGCTGAATTTATAAGCTGCGGAAGGAAAATTATCTGTTTTTCATACTTATCTCCCACTATATCAAGCGCAGGTATAAGTTTATTATTTATAAGATCATTTTCACTCATGCTTTCAAGCAGTTTTGCCGCAATCTCTCTTGTCTGTACTTTCAATCCTTTAAGTACAGCCTCCTCTATGGTCATGTCAGCATGAACATCGCATTTTATATCACCGCTTATTTCCTTTGATTCCTTATTGGCAGAAAACCGCATTATATAATCACTGCAGTTCTCATCTTCACCGGAAAGCACTTTATAGGAATATACCGCATCCATAAGACTTGAAACATTTGGGTTTATTATAGGCAGATCAAGTCCGCAGCACATTGCCTGTACTAAAAAACTTTCAGTAATATGACTCCTTTCCGGAAGTCCAAATGATATATTACTTACTCCCAGAACACAATGCAGCCCAAGCTCCGACTTTACCTTTCGTAATGCGTTTAATGTCTGTACAGCCTGCTCCTGCTGTGCAGATACTGTAAGTGTAAGACAGTCTATAAACACATCTTCTTTTTTAAGCCCATATTCAATAGCCTTTTTAAGTATATAAACCGCATTGTCAAATCTCTCCTGTGCGGTCTGCGGAACCCCTCTTTCACTTAATGAAAGCCCTATTACTGCCGCACCGTATTTTTTAGCTATAGGAAGTATTAGATCAAGTCTCTCATCATCGGCATTTACAGAATTTATAATAGCTTTTCCGTTAAACGCTCTAAGACCTGCTTCAATAGCAGCAGGGTTTGAAGAATCAATCTGAAGCGGAAGGGATGTTATTCCCTGTATTGCTTTTACGGTTTCGATCATAAGTGACGGCTCATCCGCCCCCGGAACTCCTACATTAACATCAAGTATCTGTGCACCGCTTTCTTCCTGTTCTATCGCCATCCTGCTTATATAATCCATATCATGTTCTAAAAGTGCCTGTGCAAATCTGGGTTTTCCTGTAGGATTTAAACGCTCACCTATAACTCTGACCTTATTAAGCTCAACCATCTTTGATGATGAGCATACACCATAACGTATCTTCCTTGTGCTTTTGTAATTTTCTAAAATATTTTCATCATAATCACGGTCATTTATTGATATAGACGAATTTAGATCTGAGTCTGAAGAATCCATGCCTGCCGTTTTTATGTCTGCGGCATTTCGGGCATCTCTTTCACATTTAAGACTTAATCTAAGCTTATTTATATATTCAGGATCGGTACCGCAGCAGCCTCCCATCATTGATACTCCGAATTTTTTAAACGCAAGCATATCTGAAGCGTAATCGGAGGCATTCAGGTTATACTTTCCGGTAACCGGATCAGGTAAGCCTGCATTAGGTTTTATTACTACCGGGAGATCCGTCCACTGCACAAGTTCCTCTGCAAACTTAAGTATCTCCTTTGGCCCCAGAGAACAGTTAAAGCCTATCGCATCAGCTCCGAGCCCTGTAAGCACTGTAGCCATAGAGGGTATAGTAGTTCCTGTAAATGTCCTTCCTCCTGATTCAAAGCTCATAGTTACAACTACCGGAAGCGATGTATTCTCCTTGGCTGCAAGCAGGGCAGCCTTGGCATCATATAAATCTGTAAAGGTTTCCACTACTATCAGATCCGCCCCTGCTTCCTCACCTATGGACATTACCTCTTTATAGATATTGTAAGCTTCATCAAATGAAAGAGTTCCAAGCGGTTCAAGCAGCTCACCTATAGGACCTACATCAAGTGCAACTTTTACACCTTCCTTTAAAGAAGCAGCTTTCTTTGCAGTTTTTACTGCTGATAACACCGCCTGCAGCGTTGTTATACCGCAGCCTTTAAGCTTTTTTTCATTAGCACCGAAAGTACATGAATATATTATATCACTCCCTGCCTCTATATACTTTTTATGGATATCTTCAACTATTCCGGGATTATTAAAAGCAAATACTTCCGGATGTTCGCCTGCCTTCATGCCGGCAGCAAGCAGCATAGTTCCCATTCCTCCGTCAAGTATTGAGATTTTACCCGGTTTTATGATCCCTTTTGATATTAATGGATTAATTATATTTCCAGCACTATCTTCCATTTTTAACCCACCTTTTATATTTGATTTTGTCCTCAGTATTTTTATAATTATTATGGTAAAATTCCATATATAAATCAATATAGTCCTTCTTAAACAATAATATGAATATATTTATTGTAGATTACAGGTCTTTATCCTTTATAATTTATCGCATGTTTTGAAGTTTATTCCTAAAATTACAGAATGGTATAAACTTTATCTTTACAGCCTTTTACTATGATAATATCTCACCGACCGCAAGTAACTCCACGTCTTAAAAACCTGCATGCCTTTATTAAATTACAACCTGCACAACCAAGCTTTTCAGCCTTTCTCTCAGTTTCACTTACTCCTATAATGGCAGTTACCGACTTTCTGGGAATCATTATGCCGCTTGAGCTTACATTAAGACCTATACGCCTGACAGTATCAAGAAGATATATAAAATCTTTCTGTATGCTTATAGGCAGATCTCCATAACCTGGTGAATATCTCATAGTTAAAAAAAGTTTTTGTTGTTCATATTCAGCCCTGAACATGGCATCTATTGTATCACATACCGCCTCTATAAGCACACTTGCACATGAATCCATAATAACCGCATCAGATACATTCTTTATCTGTGCTCTCCTTATGGCATTTTCAACACCTGCACCAAGCGTAGCAGCCATAAGTATTATCTTCTTACATCCCAAAAGATGCTTTTTTATATCATTGCCGTTTAAAAAGCTACATTCATCAGGATATGAGCCGTCAGGTTTCATATCAAACTCACGGCTTATATATGCAGGCTCTGCAGCAGTATTAATTATTTCCATACATCTGTCTATCTGCTTTGACAATTCTTCGTCCATTTCCTGACCACGGTATTCGAGAAAACGCAATATCTCGCTTTTATCTTCAGCTTTAAGCAATATTTCCATATCTCCAACTTCCTCCCTCCTTAACAGAATATAATAATATACTAAAAACAAAAGAGCAAGTTGAAGTATAGAATTTTAAAAACAATAACTGTTATCTGCTCATGAAGAAATAAAATCCTATATATAATCTGTACTATACCTTAAGACAAAAGGGATCTGTCTGAAAGCATCTCATCAGTTGCAGCATACAGCTTCATTATATCCTGTATTGTCATACCCTTTCTTTCATCACCTTCAAGCACTTTTATAATGCTGCCTCCTGCCATAACCAGGGTCTTATTGCCGTATTCCATAGCATTTTGTATATTATGTGTAATCATAAGCGTGGTTATTTTATCTTTTTCAACTATATTTTTTGTAATTTCAAGTATCTGCCTGCTTGTCTTAGGATCAAGTGCTGCCGTATGCTCATCAAGTAAAAGAAGCTCCGGAGTTTTAAGAGTCGCCATTAAAAGCGTAAGTGCCTGCCTCTGACCTCCGCTTAAAAGCCCCACCTCCGATTTAAGCCTGTTTTCAAGTCCCAGCCCTAACTGTTCACATGCCTGCTTAAAGAGTTTATGGTCTTTTTTTCTTACCCCAAATCCGAACCTTATACTTTTGCCACGGCTATATGCAAGTCCGAGATTTTCTTCAATAGTCATATGCGGTGCAGTTCCCTTTAAAGGGTCCTGAAAAAGCCTGCCTATAAACCTCGCCCTTCTATGTTCTTTCATATATGTTATATCTTTTCCGTTGTTTATTATGCTGCCCTCATATACCTCTATACTGCCCGCAATAGAATTAAGCAATGTGCTTTTTCCCGCACCGTTGCTTCCTATAACTGTAATAAAATCTCCATCATTAATTGTAAGATTTATTGAATCAAGTGCAATCTTTTCATTTACTGTATTCTCGTTAAATATTACTTTAAGATTTTTTATTTCCAGCATGGCGCTTCCTCCATTTTAGAAATTCAGACCTGGCAAGAGGCAGACTTATTGCAGCAACAGCCATAACCGCACTAAAAAGTTTAAGTCCTGTTACAGGCAATCCGAGCTGATATGCCTTTGCAAGCATTATACGATAAATCACTGCACCTACACATACTGCAATCAGATTTCTTAATATACCTCGTCTTCCTACCACTGCCTCACCTATAATTATACTCGCAAGTGCCAAAACAAGCATACCCACACCAACACTGTGAGCAGCGTTGCCATTATACTGTGCATACAAAGCACCTGAAAACGCAACAATGGCATTGCACATGGCAAATCCCAGGATTTTCATAGCATCGGTATTTATACTTGAGCTTCTTACCATAGCTTCATTATCGCCTGTCGCTCTAAGTGAAAGCCCTATCTGTGTCTTTAAAAAAATATATATTGCAGCTACAAGTATCAATGTAATAAACAGCAAAAACACAAGCTTTCCAAGAGAAGTTCCGTTAAACAAAAGCTTATTTTCAGCAAATGTAAAAACGGTCTTTTTCCCATAAAAGTTTATAGTCGGACTTAAGCCCATAATCATAAGATTTATTGAATAAAGTCCTGTCATAGTAAGAATCCCTGCCAGTATCTCATGTATTTTCAATTTTGTATGCAGTATGCCTGTAACCACACCTGCTGCCGTTCCACCCAATACTCCCATTACTATCCCTGTAACAGGGTTACCTTCAACTGTCCAGACAGCACTGTAGGCAAGACCTGTTACAAAGCTACCGTCAACTGTAAGATCAGGCAGATTAAGAACTCTGAAAGCTATAAATAACCCTAATGAAAGTACTGCAAATATAAGCCCGAGTTCTATACTCTGAATTAATGCTGAAAAAGCCATTTTATTATTCCCTTATCATTACTGTTTATTTTTAATTTCCTTAAATTTAGGATCATTTTTTATATCATCTGGAATTTCGATTCCAAGTTCTTTCGCAGTATCAGTATTTACATAGATATACAAATCATCTTTAAATACCTTTACCGGTATATTTTCAACCTTTTCCCCTTTAAGTACCTTATCAACCATGCGTGCCGTTTCTTTACCAAGGTCGGTATAATCAATTCCCAGTGTAGCAAAACCTCCGTCCATTACCATAGAATCGGCACCTACATAAATCGGTTTCTTTGCTGCTATAACCTCCTTCATAAGTATAGGCATAGCCTCAGCCACCGTATTGTCATTTGCCACAAAAAGCATATCTACTTTTCCCAATATGGTATTTGCAGCCATCTGAAGATCTGCACTTGAAGCAATACCTGTCTCTTCAAGTTTCAGACTATTATCATCACAAAATTTTTTAAGCTTGTTAAGATTGCTTACAGAATTGTCCTCACCCGGATTATATATATAACCTACACTCTTTACATCAGGAGTTATTTTAAGTGCAAGCTCCATAATCTTTTCAACATTTACCGCATCGGTAGTTCCCGTCATTCCTTTATCAGTAATGTTATAATCAGTTACAACTCCTGCCTTTACAGGATCGGTAACTGCACAAAATATAACAGGTGTAGTTTTAGTAAGAGGCATTGCAGCCTGTGCTACCGGTGTTGTAATTGCAACAACTATATCCTGTTTATCACTATCAAAATTTTGAACTATCGTAGGTATATTCGACATCTCACCATTGGCATTCTTAAAATTAATCTCACAGTTTTTGCCGTCTTCATAACCAAGTTCTTTCATTTCACTTGAAAATGAATCATAAATTATATTTAATGATGTATGTTCCATAAGCTGTATAACACCTATCTTAGGTAAATCTTTTTTATCGGAAACATCTTCTTTTGTGCTGTTTTCAACGTTTTTATCCGCTGAATCCGACTTTTGTGCAGAGCTTTCATTGTTCACTTGTACACTCTCATTTTGAGAATCCGCCTTATCCTTACGAGGTGTACATCCTGATGCGATAAAAACTGCCATTGCCGCTGTAAGTATTCCATATAAAGCCTTTGTTAACATATCTTTCTTTAATAAATTCATAAATTTGTCCTCCTTAAACTACATTAAATATTGATTAAATTAATTTTTTAAAATTTGCAAAAAAAAAGCCTGTCCCTGTAAAAGGACAAGCATAGCCTGCGGTACCACCTTTTTTAGTAATAAAATTACTCTCTCTTGTGAAGATGCCAACACATCCTCTGCTTTTTAACGGAAGCCTCCGTACTGGGATACTCACCTAATTAGCTTAAGCTTTCATCAGTCCCTCATGGGTCCATTTACAAATCGTCATCTCTATCGGATTTCCAGCAACACCGATTCTCTGTAAGCAACTAAAATGTTTTATTTCCCAATCAGCGGTTTTACGGCATAATACACTAAAAAAATAAAGCTGTCAATAGTTTTGTGAATTTTATTTTACATAATCCCGTCTTCCATCGAAGTACAATGATAAGAAACTGTAAGAAAAAAGAGAGGATGAAACAGCCGGGGCATGGAAGCTGTAAAAGTGCGAATCTGTGACACTTGTAATTAAATAAAACTTTGATAAACCTCAAAAATGCCGGATTTTTAAGCAACATATTGCAAAACAAAAATTCCCTATAGCACTTGTATTACAAGCACTATGAGGGATTATATTTTACTTCAGTGTAGAATACAGTTTTTTATACAGAGATTGCATGCAGTTTTATTTTAAAGAAAAGGCATTAAGTATCACTGAAGCAATGACAAATATCCATAAAGCTTTGCTTACTGTAGGCATAACATCCATTAATCCTGTTATATTTCCTTTTACAGCCATCAAGGAACTATCACTGTAAAAGGCACAAACGGTTAATGCAGTAAGTCCTAAACTTATAAATCTTAAAAATTTAGTTTCCCTGTTTTTTATTTTTTGATTGATATTTAATACAGTTGCTATTAAAGTTCCCAAGACTAAAATTAATATAAACCACATTTTGCACCTCATTAATAAAATTATCTTTGTAAATTTGTAGTTTAAAGACTTTAATTACAATATATCTCAAATGACAGGCATATTGTACCATAGGAGGTGGTAAAAGAAAAGAAAAAATCAGAAAAAAGTTTAATAAATAATCCACAAAATTTTTGCTCGGGGTGTAATAGCCTTATAGCATGTGGATAATTAAAATTTTTTCAAAGCAAGCTGTGGATAGTTTAGAAAAAATCGAAAATAACTGAAGGTGGCAAAATAAAAATAAATTTATTCTTCACCGCTGCCGTCATATGGATAAAGTGGACATAGAAATTCTTTAGTGGTATAATTTAAATTGTAAAGCAGTCTAAAAATATTCATAAACAGCACTCGTAAAATACGGTATGATTCTGCCCGTTATAGCGACTTTGCCGCTATAACACAGACTAAAATCAAGTATTTTTGCCTGCATCTAATATGTGTATATTTTAGTGCCGTTATGCAGATATGTATATACAGGTTATGGCTGTGAATATTTAAAAAATAAGCTTTACATGAAAGGAGGATACTGTTTTGCTTTGGGGAATATTATTTGCAGTATTTGTGCTGATAGAGATAATTATACCCGCTCTTGTATCGGTGTGGTTTGCGGCAGCGGCACTGATAATGGTATTTATATCACCCTTTATAACTGAACCTATATATCAGATGCTGATATTTTCAGTGATGTCGCTTACTTTTCTGTTGTCATTTAGAAATCTCTGCCGCAGCTATATGAAGCCAAAAGATAAACTAAGGCAGGAGGAAGTTACTATAAACAGGATAGTTGAATCTGAAAAGGATACATGCCTGTATGAGGTGAAATATAAAGGCGCTATATGGTCTGCAAGAGGCGCTGAAGGATATATGCCGGGAGATTGTGCATTTATCGAATCCTTCGACGGAAATAAAATAATACTTGGAAAGAAGGTATAAATATGGGTTGGGGAATTATAATTGTAATTTTAGCAGTAATAATAGTTATAACATTTAAATCAGTAAGGATAGTTCCTGAGTCAAGAGTATTTGTAGTTGAGCGACTTGGTAAATATTCACAGAGTCTGCATTCAGGGCTTCACTTTACAAATCCTATATTTGACAGGATTGCACTTGTAATATCACTAAAAGAGCAGGTGGTTGATTTTCCGCCACAGCCCGTAATAACAAAGGATAATGCAACTATGCAGATAGACACTATAGTTTATTTTCAAGTTACCGATCCAAGATTATATACTTATGGTGTTGAACGTCCTATTGCTGCGATTGAAAACCTGACTGCAACGACGCTTAGAAATATAATAGGCGATATGACGGTTGATCAGACCCTTACATCAAGAGATACGATCAATACAACTATGAGAATGGAACTTGATGAAGCCACGGACCCGTGGGGCATAAAAGTAAACCGTGTTGAGCTTAAAAGCATACTCCCTCCACAGGACATAAGAGTTGCTATGGAAAAAGAAATGAAGGCGGAAAGAGAAAAAAGAGCGAATATACTTGAGGCACAGGCTAAAAAAGAAAGTGCCATACTTGTTGCTGAAGGTGCAAAACAAGCCGCAATACTTAATGCAGAAGCCGCTAAGGAGACTGCTATAAAGAAAGCGGAAGGTCAGGCACAGGCAATACTTGAAGTGCAGAGGGCAAAGGCTGAGAGTATCAAACTTCTTAATGAATCAAATCCTTCACATGCAGTAATTGCATTAAAAGGAATGGAAACTTTTGAAAAGGTATCTGACGGACAGTCAACAAAGATAATCATACCAAGCAATCTTCAAAATCTCGCCGGTATGGTAACAAGCTTTGCGGAAATGAATGAAAAATATACTGCAGATACCAAACAGAATACAGAGAATCCTGAGCTTTAAACGGCTTTTTGTAAATTTGTAAATCTTATAAATTCGCTTTTTATTCTAAAAGCAATCATTAACATTAATATATAGAAATGTGTGCCGCAAGGTGCACTACAGTAAAGACCGGGCAGGTGCATTTACCTGTCCGGTCTTTACTGTAATATTCAAATACCTGTTTTAATCTTTATAAAGAGGCAAAAACTTTATTTGAACAGCCTCCTCCTTAAACATCATAATGAGACATATTATTAAAAATATTGCAGCAGTCCATATAGAATAAAGTCCTGCTCTTTTTGATATAATTGCACCAAAAGCGGCACCTACCGCAAACATAAATATTATAAAAAAATAATGCAGGCTTGTGATAAGCATATTTGTATTTTTAGCAACATGATATTTGCATAAAAGTGTGGTTGCAGTTCTTAAATTACCTATACACATAGTAGTAGCAAAAGGATTGCCTCTGAATTTATTAAAAGCAACAATCTGCATAGCACATATAAATGACAGAAGCATATTGGCAGGTGAATCAAGCTCATGGGGCAGAAATCCTGATATAATCATAAATGCTATTTCTATAATAAGCACAATCTGCCTCCAATGTATATTTTTATTATTCTTAAAATGAATCTCTATCCTTTGTGCAGTATAAGCTCCTGATATAAAGGCAAAAAGCGGCAGTATATAGTGCGGTATTTTTGAAAAATTCCCCTCAGAAAGGCTCTGTGCAAGCATTACTATATTTCCGGTCTGTGCATTTACATAGACCCTGCCCCTTAAAATATATGAATAAGCATCCTGGAATCCCCCTGCCAATGTGAGAAGACAGGCTATACGCATGGATTCGGACATCTGTTTTTTTGCCGGACTGCCTGTATCTCTGAAAATCCGTTTTTTGCCGGAACTGACTGTATCCATGGAAAGCTTTTTTTTGCCCGGACTGCCTATATCTGTGGATATCTCTTTTTTAACCTGACTATCCGCAGGTTTAGCGGCAAAATCTGCCATGCCAGTATTATCTACGTCATTTTCAGTATAATAATTACTATCCATTAAAACTCCTAAAATCTATTCATTATTTTAAATATATGTTTTTTATAAATATATACTTTATAAAAAGATATGCTTTTATAAAGGTATATGCTTTTAAAGTAAAATAGATGGTTATTTACTATGACCTTGCTATTATACAATATACACTGTTAGAGTGCAAATTATAGAGAGGGTTTTACTGTTAAATATAACTTTAATAAAATAATACTTTAATCATCATTTTCTTAGCTGGATGTGCATGACATCTGCTAAACATTATGTATGATACATATTAAAGGTAAAATCGCCTACGATTTTTGCAGGAAAATACTTAATCAGTCTTTCCTTTAAAAATATCCAAGGCTAAAATTTGCAAAATGATGTCTGTTTTATAAATTTCTTCTTTCTACTTGAGAATATTTATTGACAATTAATATTTCTGTAATTATAATGTAACAGATGGGAAATTTATTAAATATTACCCATTACAGATATAACTCTAAACAGCATGACATTACAAGATGTCCTTTTAAACACGGAGGTGTAGATGAAAAAATCTGCAATAAAAATACTGGCTTTAAGCCTTACAGCACTGACAGTATTTCCAAACACGGCATTTGCCGCAAAGCAGAATGGCAGTGCGTCAAAGCAGGCTACATTGGAAGAGATAGTTCCGCCTGCGCCAACAACTGTAAATACTTCGTCAAACGAAATTTACAGCAAGGAAACACCGGTTACAAAAACCTCTCAAACAGGCAAATATCTTGGTAAGTTTATAACTACAGGTTACTGTGATAGTACGCCGGACAAATTAAAGAAAACCGCAAGTGGAGTTTATCCTAAAAAAAATCACACTGTTTCAGCAGATTGGAGTGTACTCCCAAATGGTTCAAAAATTAGAATAGGCAACAGCGATATAGTATATACTGTTGAAGATACAGGTGTTTACGGCAACTGGGTTGATATATTTTACGATACTCCAGAAATTGCACATTCACATGGAGAGCAGTATCTGGATATCTATCTTGTGGAATAGCTATTTCATGTCAGCTTAGTATACACTACAGTTTTATATGGATCTCATATTTGCTGTGCTGTAGTACGATACGGCAGGCTTAGCCATGCTGTAAAATAAACCGGATAATTATAGTAAAAGCCCCGTATATGATATCTACCCGGAATTCTAAATACATATCATATACGGGGCTTTTGTTTTTATTATATAATTTGATGTAGGTGTCAAAAGATAATAAATTCTCTTGCAAGCAAGCTTGCATTGAATTTTTGTACTTTTGACACTTGTATCATAATTTACTTTATAAAATCTATTAAGGATTTCCAGACTGACCGGTTGCGAGTGTAGGTGCAGAACCTTTTCCCGGCGATTCAAGCACTGCCTTAGGATTTTCTTTAGTTCCCTTGGTTTCCTTATTTTCAGAAGCTTTAGTCTGTGAACTGCCGCTTTTTTCTGCTGGCTGCTTTGATTCCTTTTTACTTTCTTTTAAATTGCTCTTTTGTTCCTTGGATGAAGCTTTTTCCTGTGTACTTTCACCGGTTTTTTCATCAGAACCTGACTGAGCGGGCGCAGTCTGTGAAGCTTTTGTTTTCCCCTTTTTCTGACTTTCTTTTTGGGTGGTATTTTGTTTCGCTTTTTCGGCTTTTGCCGCCTGCGAGTCCTTTTCCGTCTGCTTAGGATTTTCTTCCTGTGAAGCTTTCGCAGCCTCTTCGTTCTTTTTTAAAGCTTCATTATTTTCATTCTTTTTTTCTTCCTGTGCCTGTGCAGTAACTGTATCAACCTCTGAACCATCCATATAATAACATATTACAGGACAGCCCTTGTCAATATTTTCAAACATCTGTTTTGCAATACCGGCAGGAAGATTTATACATCCGTGTGAACCACTCGTTTTATAAATATTTCCACCGAAGCTTCCTCTCCATTTGGCATCATGAAGACCTATACCTCCATTAAAGGGCATCCAGTATGACACCGGTGCAGCATAGCCCGGTCCCCTTAAAATGGCATTTCTTTGTTTATAGCTTATTGAAAATATTCCCGGCGGAGTTCTATGTCCCTTTGCTAAATTTCCTGAAACCAGGTCGGATTCCAATATAAGTTGCCCATCTTTATAATAGTGAAGATGCTGTGCACTTAGATTTATCTCAACATAAGTATTTCCGTAGTCGGTTTCACCTAATGAAGCAGCTCTTGAGGAATAAACCGGTTCCCTGCTTATATCCTGTCCCCTTATAACATATTCCTTTATAGCCTGTGCCTCTGCCGGCTGATTTATTTTCCATCCATAGCCCTTGCTGTTAACATTTATAGTCTTGCCATAGGATGTTATTACCTTCTTAGGTTTGCCTACAGTATCAAGCTCTCCTGCAAGCTGCTTTACATAGTCATTTACAGCATCAGAATTTATAACAACTACACCATTTTCATTGACTCCAAGCCAGCCGCTTATGGTATCTCCGTTTAAAGCGACTCCTCTCGGATAATTTATAACCGTCTTAGTATATTTATTCATGACTTCAGCCCTTGACATAAGAACCTCATCATCCTTTTTTACTACAGGATCCGTATAAATACCCTCAACTTCATTAAGGTCTAATTCAGTATCAAGCCTCTTTACTGACGAACTTATAGCATTCAGTGCCTTTGATTTATCAAGTGCAGTTCCGTAATATTCCGGAATTATACTGTAACCCGAACCGCTCTTGTACTCAGATATCTTTGCATCCTCAGACTCCTTAAATGAAGCCTCATCCATAAATGAAAGTCCGTAAACAGTGTCTGTAAATTTGTTTGTATCTAAATCAACGACCCTATCAACATCATATTCATCACTATTTATATAATGTAATGCCCATGACATGGGGTTCTGTTTTTTTAACATTTCATTAAGTGAAGAATCAAAATTAAACCTGACTCCAAGCTCTTTGCCTGAAACACTCGTTGCTTCATTCTCCCTTGACTTTATTTCAAGTCTGTAAACCTCTATCTCCTGCCTTATCAGTTCCTTAACTTCATCAGGTGTTTTAAATGAAGCATTTATACCGTTTATATATGTATTAGGGAAAAACCTGGTATTAAAGGTCTGTGCCCTTACAATATATGCTATTAAAAAAACTCCTAAAATTATGCCCAAGGCTGTCATTACTCTTTTTTTATTTTTAAAAACAGGTCTTAAACGGCTTCGTCTCTCTTCCGGATTTATATAAACATCAATATCATACTGACTGTCGTCATGATTTTCATCATCATATACGATATTATCTATATTATTCGTTGCATCGTTATATATATCATTTTCAACATCATTATATGTATTGTCTTCATCAGCTTCAACAACATGTTTGTCAGATTCAATGTTTGATTTTAAATCCGGGTCTAAATCCGACATAGCTTCAAAGCTGTAATCCGGTACAGACTTATAGTCATGATCAAACTCTGTACTAAAATCCGTATTATCAGCATGAAATAAATCAGTATCCGGATTTGTTCCTGTATCGGTATCATCCGGGGTTTCAAAATAGGGAACATCTATATTATATTCTGTGTTGTTTTCATCATTTTTAATATCTGAATCAATTCTAAAATCGCTTACTTCATACGGTTTAAGAATAAAGTCGTCATCAATATCTGATTCTGATTCCTTTTCCGAAATTCCATCATCTGCAGAGCTTAAATCTGAACTGTCTTCATTCGTATAATCCCTTTTAATTTCAGTATCTTTTCCAAATTCCGGAATATCATTATTATTAAAGGCGGAATCATCTTCATAAATATCAACAGAAGTAAAATCATTACCGGAACCTATATATTCTTTAATATCCTGTTGTTTTGTTTCATGCTTTTTAAAATCAGATTTAAACAAATTATGCAGGTTTTTGGTATTGTAATCTTCAGTATTTTTATTGTTTTTAAGTGCTTTATCGGTATCAACCAGGCTGCTATTATCAGCTGATCTGTTATTATAAACTGATCTATGATTGGATTCCCGTATTTCTGTAACTTTTTTTCTTTTTCTCTTTTTTCTTGAATATATACCCTTTTTTCTTAAATCATCAGTACCATCAGTATTAGTCTTTTCTGAACCGGTTTTATATAAATCAATTTTATCTGAATTAGATTTATATAAATTTGGCTTATCTGAGTTTTTTCTATATGAACTTGTTTTATATGAACCAGTTTTATCAGGACTGGTTTTATCTGAGCTTATTTTATCTGAGCTTATTCTATCTGAACTTATTCTATCTTGACTGACTTTATCCTGAGTGATGTTATATAATCCGGGCCTTTTATTATTAATTCTTTCACGGCTTTTGTATGTTTTTGAAGCCCTGTTTATCCTTCTTACACCTCTATATTCACTTGCAGTCTTATCAGTCTGAGCTTTAGGTGCTGAAATTACAAAATCAAATACATCTTCACTCTCATTTATACCTGCCGAACCATTATCCTTATGAATATCACTATACTTATCAGTTGGTGATTTATTTTCTTTGTTTATCTTATTTACTTTATTATCTATATTATCACTGTCGCCTGTATATATATCCTTGTCTGTCATTTTACTTATACCAAGCAGCAGTTTTCTTCTTTTTCTACCTTTTGATTCTTTATTATCCCC
The DNA here is from genome assembly GCF_000235445.1 of Johnsonella ignava ATCC 51276. GTDB lineage: Bacteria > Bacillota > Clostridia > Lachnospirales > Lachnospiraceae > Johnsonella > Johnsonella ignava. The sequence continues at coordinate 77,784 of NZ_JH378829.1, forward strand.
CATATGATTCCTCATATAATGTGCTGAACACAAGTATAATATTGCGTATATTCATTGTTTTCATAATTAATTATCAATTATTTATTATATGTTTATTTTTATTGCTATACACCTTAAAGCAGACATTCGCATTATATAAAACCATGAATCCGATCTTAATAAATCAATCGTCTTCATAGCTTACAAGTGAACTTACACTGTATCCCTTAAGTTTATCTCTGCCTTTAAGGTCTTTTAATTCTATCATAAAACATAATTTTACAACTACACCTCCGAGCTGTTCAATAAGTTTTATCATCGCCTGTGTGGTACCTCCGGTTGCTATAAGATCATCTACTATAACTACTCTCTGCCCGGGGCTTACGGCATCCTTATGTATCTCAAGAATACCCTTTCCATATTCCAGATCATACTCTACACTTATTGTTTCACATGGAAGTTTGCCTTTTTTCCTTATAGGTATAAAAGGTTTATGCTCTGCATAAGCTAACGGAACGCCAAATATAAAACCTCTTGACTCAGGCCCCACTATAATATCATAATCAAGATCTTTTACTTCATCTCTCAGTTTATTAACTGCAAGTGCAAGTCCGTCAGCATCTTGAAGCATGCTTGTAATATCCCTGAATATAATACCCTGTTCAGGAAAATCAGGTATACTCCTGATATATTCCTTAAGCTTCTTCATTAAATAATAATCCCTCCTACATTATTCCGCATAAAACCCCCTACACTTAAAGCACAGGGGATTTTACCCGTTTTTTCATTTATATTATAAAACTATTTATATACTAATTTAAAGCTGTTTATTTATATATAGGATGTGCATCGCAAATTTTAACCACTTCATTTCTTATATGATCAGCACTATTTTCAAAATCAAATACAGTCAGCCATATAAGCTGTGCTATTTTTTTCATATCATCCTCTTTAAGCCCTCGTGCTGTTACTGCCGGAGTACCTATACGCACACCACTTGTTATAAAATGACTTCTAGGATCATTCGGAATCGAGTTTTTATTCAATGTAATATATACCTCATCACATCTGACCTGAAGTTCCTTGCCGCTTATGTCAATATCACTTAAATCAAGAAGCATAAGATGATTATCGGTACCACCTGAAACAAGCTTAAATCCCTTTTCGATAAGTGCGGCTGCAAGTGCTTTTGAATTATCTAAAATTTGTTTTTGATAAACACGAAATTCAGGTTTTAGCGCTTCCCCGAAGCACACCGCTTTTGCTGCTATTACATGCATAAGCGGCCCGCCTTGTATACCCGGAAATACTGCCTTATCAAAATTGAACTTTTCATTGAAAGCATTGCTTGAAAGTATAATTCCTCCTCTTGGTCCCCTTAGCGTTTTATGTGTTGTGCTTGTAACAACATCGGCAAAAGGTATAGGACTTTGATGTAATCCTGCTGCTACAAGTCCTGCTATATGCGCCATATCAACCATAAGATATGCACCCGCTTTATCAGCTATCTCCCTGAATCTTTTAAAATCTATCGCCCTGGCATATGCACTGGCACCGGCTACAATCAATTTTGGTTTTGAACTTACGGCAAGCTTCTCAACTTCATCATAATCTATATAGCCATTTTTATCAATTCCGTAAAAGAGGCTTTTAAAATATTTACCTGAAAAATTTACATTAGAACCATGTGTCAAATGTCCACCATGATCTAAACTCATTCCCAGAACAGTGTCGCCAGGTTTTAACATAGCAAAAAATACTGCCATATTTGCCTGTGCACCTGAATGTGGCTGTACATTGGCATATTCACACCCGAAAAGCTTTTTAACCCTTTCAATTGCTATGTTTTCAACCACATCAACTTCTACACAGCCTCCATAGTACCTTTTCCCAGGATAACCCTCAGCATACTTATTTGTAAGCACAGATCCCATGGCAAGCATAACCCGTTCTGAAACAATATTTTCAGATGCAATAAGTTCAAGATTTCTTGACTGGCGTGCATATTCCTGTTTTATTGCACTGCCCACCTCCTTATCACCATCTTCAATGAAACTCATAATCTCTTTTATCATATTGTTTCCTCCATATTTCCTTTGCCTATTGCCTGCTTAAGTAAAAAATAGCGTTATATCTGCCTAAGCCGGTAGTATATAGTATATATTATTTCCATTCTAATTTCCAGTAAATTTGTAATGTCTAATAATTAATTCTATATTTTTTCTACCCATATAGTCATTTATTTGAGGATAAAATACAGCGGACATATATTTATATTCCTGACACTCTTTTATAAATTTATCACCGTCAGTAAATACAAGTGCATCAATTACAAAACCATCACTGCCTTTTACTTTAAGCTTAACTACATTTCTCTCACTCCCAAATACTCTTGCTGAAAGTATTTCTATATCCCTCCCTGCAAATGCCGGCTTTGCATTGCCGGCACCAAACGGTTCAAGAAGCTCAAGTTCTTTTAAAAAGTCAATTGTTATGTATGAAAAGGGAAGGGCTATATCTATCCATATTTTCTCTTTTAAATCATCTTCGGATAATGTACAGTTTTCATTTAAGTATTTTCTGAACTGTTCAAGTTTTTCCCTCTCAAGGCTTAATCCTGCCGCCATCTTATGTCCGCCATATTTAAGCAGATATATATCGGCACTGCACAGACCTTTAAACATGTCATAGTTCTCTATTGAACGACCTGAACCTTTTAGAGTTCCCTCCTGTGTATCAGTAAGAACAAAGACCGGTTTATAATACCTTTCCCTAAGCCTGCCTGCTATAATTCCGGCAAGAGATTCATGACAATCTTTTAGATAAACTACAAGAATCTTATCATTTAAATACAGCTTTTCAACCTGCTCTACGGCAATATTAAAATTTTTAAGGGTAAGAGCCTTCCTTTCGTCATTTAATTCCTTTAAATGCAGGGCAAGATTTACAGCCTCATCTTCTTTATCAGATATAAACAGCCTAAGTGCCGTTTCTGCACTTTCAAGTCTCCCACCGGCATTGATACAGGGACCTATTATAAAACCTATATCAAATGAAGTAATCTGCTTTGAGTTAAGCGAACATACCTCTATAAGTTTAAGAAGCCCTATATTTTTTGTGTTTTTAAGCCTTTTTAATGACTGTTTTAAAATAATCCTGTTTTCATCCCTAAGCGGCATTACATCTCCAACCGTAGCTATTGAAACAAAATCCTCAAATTCTGTAAATACCTCAGACTCTTCTATACCATATAGCCCGTATAGTGCCTTTACAAGTTTATACGCCACCATAGCACCGCAGATCTCTTTATACGGATAAGTGCATGTACTTTTTTTAGGGTCTATCACTATATCTGCCTCAGGAAGTCTGTCCTGTCCGTTTTCATCCTTAAAAACCTCATGATGATCTGTAACTATAATATTAAGTCCAAGACTTTTTCCATATGACAGCGCCTCAAACGCACTAATCCCGTTGTCGCAGGTAAGCACCGTATCTATACCACGGTACGCAGCTTCATTTATTATAGACTTATTAATTCCATAGCCATCTTTTATACGGTCAGGAATTACATAATCAACACAGGCGCCTAATTTTTTTAACGCTGAATAATATATATAAGTTGAACATACCCCATCTATATCATAATCCCCGACTATAAGTATACTTTTATTTGACAGTATTTTATTTTTTAAAAATAATGCCGCCTCCTTTATACCCTCAAGTAAATATGGAGAATGTAGTGCCCCTATATCAGGTCTTAGAAACATCTCCATCTCATCTTCTTTTATATCACGATTTACCATAATTCTTGCAGTATATGGCAAAATTAGAAAACGAGCAGAAATCTCATTGAAATCTGCCCGCTTTGTATACAGCATCCACTGTTGCATCTTTTACTTTCTCCATATCAATTTAATAAAGCTGCTCAAAAGTATTATAACCGTCCTCTGTATAAAATATTAAGCCGTCATTTGAATATACAAGCCTCTTTGAATTTCTTATACCGCCATCATAGTCAATATCACATTCAAAATACTTGCGATTATTTGCCTGTGGAAGCTTTCCTTCGTAGTTACCGAAGCTTCCACCGCCTATACACATACCCGGAAGTGCTGAATCAAGATTTCCTCCATCAGCTCTCCAGCCCTCCTGCTCTGCGAGTTTCTTAGTTATATAATTATTCGGCAATTTATTATAGGTATGTATATAAAGTGCAACCTCTTCCTTTGATATATAATTTCCGTCCTCTTTAACGCTAACTGCAGACTCCTGTCCTGCCTGTGCATCACTGCTAAGCCCGGTTTCCTGCGCCTGAGTACTCGTACTCTGTGCCTCAGCCGAAGTTTCCTCTGAAGCCGGCATATCCTGTGTTTCCTGCCGGTTTTCGGAATTTTCATTTTCCTGCTGCACATCTGTATCAGAGGTATATTTTTCAACTACATCCTGATCTAATGAATCATCGGAAAACAAAGCATCAGTCTGTGCCGATTTTGCCTCTTTTGTAAAATCTTCCTGTCCAAGCACATAGGTATTTGATAACTGTTCAGGTTTATTTGATGACGAACTGGAATACAGATTCTTATATGAACCCGGTGCGGCAAAAGATGAAAGACCTATTACAAACATAAGCAAAAGTATTGTAACAGGCTGCCACCACAAAAACTTGCTTAAAATCCTCTTTATTTGTTTTATTATATCATTGCTGTACATAAAATTTCCTCATAAAACTTGTAATGATAAACTCTGGCATATACCTAAGAAAATTATAATCCAAGTAATATTACCTTAGGCAGCTGTATCTAATATACCCAAATCGTGTATCAGATAGTATAAAATAGCTAAAATATTCGCATATAAAACATCTAATCAAGCATTTCTCTGAACTTATATAATTCAACCCTAAAGGTCGATCTCCGGCACACCGGAAACCGACCTTTAAATATCTACCTTTTATTTATAATCTCTAGTCAAGGAAGTTTACAATCTTAACCGGAGTTCTATATGTTGCAGGGGATATAACAATACCGACTTTCCTGTTGCTTGCATGTATAACCTGACCATTGCCTATATACATAGCAACATGGTTTATGTAACCGCCCTTTGCATAGAAAATCAGATCTCCCGGCTGTATCTGAGACTCAGTTATTTGTCTTCCGTTACCTGATTGCTGCCTTGAATTTCTCCCTATTGAATGTCCGAAATGTGAATATATCTGCATGGTAAATCCTGAACAGTCAGTACCGCTTGTAAGGCTGGTACCCCCATAAACATACGGATTGCCTAAAAACTGTTTCGCATATGCTACCATAGCATTTCTTTCAGTGCTGTATGAAGAACGTTTTGCAGATGCTCCGAATGATGAAGTTTTCGCTTCACTTATACTCGTGGAGTAATTGTCAGTTCTCTTCCTTACCTCTTCTTCTTCCTCAGGGTCCGGAACAAATTCTTCAACTAAGGTTTCATTGCCTGCAACCTTTACATTTGACTTTTTAACAGTTTCTTCCTTTTTAGTTTCCGTACTTTTAGTCTCTGTATTATTTCCTTCAGCCTTGCCGTCTTCTTTCTTTTCTACACGTATCTCTTCACCTGAAGCTTCCTTTTTGGTTTCAGCCTTTGCCGTCTCCTTAACAGCCGTTTCTTTAACAAGATTGGTATCATTTCCTTCAACATTAAGCGGTGCCACTATTTCATTTTCAGCATTATTTGTATCCGCAAAAGTTGTTATACAAGCTGACGTATTCATACCAAAAAGTATTGCTGTCATAACCAGATATTTTCTCATCTTAAGCAAAAATCTCCATTCATATTATAAAATTTATAAACTGTTGTCAAAATCTAAAAAATAATATAAACTATCCATACAAACCCCTGCTGAAACATCTTTATATGATACAGCCTGTCGCCTGCATTTTAAACTAAGCTTTATTTACTAATCTAAACATTAAAATCAAAAGTTTATATTATATCGGTTATATTCTGAATTTCTTAAAAATCCTTCAAAATTTCAGTACCTGAATATTAACCTGAGTTATTATAACACGTTTACATTCACTATTCAATAAGTTATTAAGGAATTATTAAAAAATTAAGAATTATAAACAAATGTTAAGATTTGTCCGGGCATGTGTTACGTATATATTACATATCTTTTGCTTTTCTATATATTCAGTAACATATAAATATAATTAAACATGCCTTTATATAAAACTTTTTATTATTAAAATTTATTTTTAAATCGGGAGTTTATTATAATGTATACAAACAACATAATTAATCCCCGCACATAGACTTAAAAACCAAACAGGCTGAAAGCAGCCTGTAAACTTTTATTGAGTTGTAACTATACATATTTTAAGAAAGGATTAGTCTTATGAAACAAAAAACGGCACTTATAACAGGAGCTTCAAGAGGAATCGGCAGGGCTGCCGCATTAAAATTTGCCAAAAACGGGTATAATCTTATAATCAACTGTATTCACAATAAAGATAAACTGCTTGGTGTTAAAGACGAGGTATTAAAACTTCAGCAGGAATATCTTTTAAAAAATAATACCGGTAATACCTATACTGAAAAACAGAATTTGTGTCAAAGTGATAATATACTCTCATGTTGGGAAGTGGTATGTGATACCGGAAATTTTTCAGAATGTAACAAAGCCTCCGGTGAAAACAGCTTTTTAGATATATTCCGAGAGCTTGACAAAAAAAATCTTACTATAGATGTACTTGTAAATAATTCGGGTGTATCCTATATAGGTCTTATCCAGGATATGTCTTATGAAAACTGGAAAAATATAATTGATACAAATCTCGGTTCTGTATTTAATATGACCAGACTCGTAATTCCGCTTATGTTAAAATCATACCGTGGAAAGATTATAAATATATCCTCTGTATGGGGAATATGCGGTGCTTCATGTGAAACTGCATATTCCGCATCAAAAGGCGGTGTAAACGCATTTACAAAAGCACTCGCAAAAGAGCTTGCACCAAGCAATATATATGTAAATGCAATAGCCTGCGGTGCAATTGATACCGATATGAACAAAGGGCTTGAAAAACAAGCCCTTGATATATTAAAAAGTGAGATACCGGCAGGTCGTCTAGGTAAGCCTGAAGATATAGCTGAGCTGATATTTTACCTCGCAGACAGAGACAATTACACAAACGGTGCCATAATAACCGTAGACGGAGGCTGGATTTAAAATCGACTTAATCTTAATTAAATACAAAAATGAAATACATAAAATGCATATTATTTAAGAGCTGCAAGTGCCTCCTGAGCCCATGATGCATTTTGCATCACAGCACGTCCTACTCCAATCAAATCAGCAACATTTTCTTTAAGTAATTTCTCAGCTTCCTCGCCTGAGGTGATTCCGCCGGTTAAAATAACAGGAACCTTTACGGCTTTCTTTGCCTCTGCACTAAGCTCCGAAAACCATCCCGGCTGTGTTTTTGTGTCCACCGTATAGCCGCAATGACCTCCTGATATATCAAGTAAGTCGATCCCTGCCTCCTCAAAAATCCCGGAGGCTGCGGCGACCTCATCCACCTTGCTGCCTCCCTCCATATAATCACAAGCTCCAAAACGAAGAGCAATTATAAAATCCTCTCCTGTCGCCTTACGCACCTCATGAATAATTTCAGTATGAATCCGGGTACGACCTTCCAATGCAGTACCGCAATATTCATCCGTTCTCTTGTTTGTAAGCGGCGAATAAAACTGATTCAATAAATAACCATGTGCCGAGTGTATTTCCACTCCGTCAAAGCCCGCCTTTTTTGCACGAAGTGCAGCATCTGTAAAAGATTTTATAACTACTGCAATATCTTTTTTAGTCATCTCATGCGGTACTGGTTGTTTATCATATAAAACTATAGGGCTTGGAGCAATTGTCGGCAATCCGGTATATCTTGCCGCAGCTCCTGCATGATTAATTTGTGCCAGAATTACAGCCTGCTGTGAGCAAACAGCGGCAGTCAGATTCTTATAAGAATCAATTACTCCGTCATCTGCCATAGAAAGCTGTCCGATTGAAGCCATACCGTCTGGGGAAACATACTCATGTTCCAAAATAATTAAAGCAGTAGCTTTTGCTCTGACTTTATAATAATCTATCAGCACATCACCCGGTACTCCATCAATAGATTTACCTGTTGCCATCGGTGGCATCACAATACGATTTCTAAGAATTATATTTTTCAGTTTCAACGGTTGATTCAGTAACATTTTTTTATCTCCATAAATTAAAAAGTCCATTAATCTGCCATCTGAGATGGGGAAACCGGCAAAGCCGTAATCCTTCAGATAGCTTGTTAAGGCAAGAAGTGCTGTTGAACATAGTCCACCAGCGCATAACAGGATCTGTTTATTTGAAATGAGTACTCCCAAAAAACCACCTGTTGATATTGCTGATAGACCAATCTGTCCCCATTTTATCCAAATTATTACGCCCATTCAGTCGATCTGCCATCTTAAAATGGCATGTATAGGTATATACAAGTTTTCCATATTCTTATTGTATTTGAGAATATAATTTTTCACTATATTCCAACGAACTTTTCCCCATTGGCGCATTTCCTCCATATCTTTAGCATTACTCTACCCCCAACGCCTTAAACACCGCATCCTCCGCACTGCTGTAGAAAATCAGATTAAAACTGCCCACCAACTCCGGTGGAACGGTGCCAAGGTCTGCTGCACTGGTAATCGGAAGCAACACTTTCTTTGCTCCGCTATCAAGGCATACCTGTAAACTATTAGCAAGCTCGTCCACTTTAAGAATCGTGCCGCTGATACTGATTTCTCCCAGCACGGCAAGTGTATTGACCGTAGGCCGTCCAAGAGCGATGCTGCATAGCGCAATCAATGTAGGCAATGCCAGCTTTCCGGTCATGCCAATACCCTGTAAATCCTGATAGTTGATGATGTAATCCCGCATCGTGGTGCTTATGCTGCCACTGATTCGATTTCCGTTAGCTTTCAGGAAATTAAACGCCGTATTCGTGGATTCCTTGCAGTCACGGTCGCTGCCAAGGCCAGTGCGCTCAAATTTTCCGTTACCGGGCAGCATCTGGCTTTCAAGGCGGAATACGCCGATCATACCGGACTTGCCCTGACTTACGGTATATACCTGTCCAGGATTGCAGATGCCATCGGGGATGAGTTTGCCGCCGCCCTGCTCCGGCACAGAGACGAATTTTTCTTCAAAGGTATCAAGGTCGATATAGCTGAAATTCACATCATAGAACTCCATTCCACCCAGTTTTTTCAGCTGTTCCTTGATGCGGCGGCGCATCTCCAGCGCAAATACTAGGATTTCTTCGATCTGTTCTTTTGTGAACTCACCATCCGGATACAGCAATTTTACATAGCCGCCCACAATCTTGCGGACAGCAATCGTATCACGCTGGTTCAGGTTCTTTCCAAGCCGGAAATACTTATCCAACGCATCGCCATACTGTTCTTTCCGCAGTTCTCGAATAAACTCTGCCAAGTAATCTGTGATAAAGCCGTAGTCGTTGGTAAAATGTTCCGGACGGAACTTCGGAATCTCCCAGCCTGGAATGTAGCAATGCAGACGATCAAGAAAGGCCGTGTCCGTTCCCATCTCCGGCGGAAACGGATCAAACAGGGAGGAAGTTTTGAGCAGTACATCTACGCTCTGATTGATGTTTCCCACAAAGACCATAGAAGCCGATGCTGCCTTTTCCTCTTTGCCACGGGCAAAGGAGCCGGAAGCCATATAGTCTTTCATAATCTGAATGCCGTCTTTGTCTTTAAACTTGATTCCGGCAACCTCATCAAAGGCAACGCAGTCCCATAAGCCCACTAAACCCACGGTTTTGCGCCCCATGTTGTAAAACAGATTTGCAACGGTCGTCTGACCACCGGACACAAGGATACTGTTTGGGCTGATTTCTTTATAAATATGAGATTTACCGGTGCTGCGCGGCCCCAGCTCACAGAGATTGAAGTTGTTCTCCACCAACGGCAGCATACGTGCAAACAGCAGCCACTTTTCCCGATTGTTCAGCTGTTCCGGCTCATATCCGCAGGAACGCAGCATAACATTCATCCACTCTTCCTGTGTGAACGCCTTGCGTCCCTCGCGGACTTCTTCGATGTCGATATGGGGCATCTGGATCGGAGTCAGCTTATGTATGCTTATGGGTGAGATATTCTTCTGCTTTTTCTGTTTAGAGGAAATAGGCTGTCCATCTATATCTGTGATTCCAAAGCCGCTGTCTCCCTCAGACTCATATTCCAGCTGCACGATGCACCAGATACCGCCGCAAAGCAGCCGTTCATATTTTTCCGGATAATCATCCGTAATCGGCACATTGGTAAGTCCAAGGTTAGAGAACTCCGCAAAAAAGCAGTCCTTTTTAATGTCCAGATGTACTGTCACCATATCAATAATGCTATGGCTCCCGTTCTTGCGCAGCTGGGAGAGAATTTTCTGAGCCTCATCTGGGCGAACAAAATTGTCTGCCAGAATGCGTTTCACATTCTGAACGCCCTGCTCAATGATTGTCTCATCGTCTGAACTGCAATACTGCCCCAGCAGGAACTCCAGCACATAGACCGGAACATTTGCCCCTTCTCTTATTTTCTTTGTCAGGTCTTTGCGGACGATTCGACCGTCAAAGTTGCTGCGCAGTTTCCTGCACAGTTCTTCACGAGTATCGTCTGCCGCCATATCCATCATTTCCATACGAAATTCCTGCCTCCTCTGTATCAGAATCCGAATCCAAAGTCATCTGCAAAGGCAATGTCCATGATGACAGGCTGCCTCCACTGCTCCAGACCGCTTTCTTCGTCATAAACCACAAGGTAATACTGCTTGTCCTTGTCGTATTTCTTATTCTTGAATGTGAACCGCATCCGGAAGATACGATTCTGCGCATTTTCCTCACGACTGTCCGCAACATAACTGTTTTCGTTCGAGATTTTCTCATTTTCCTCCGAGAGAAAGAAAATGCGGTATTTTGCCGTTTTTACAGTATCACTGACTGCATCCGACTGAATAAAGTCCATGGAAGTAATTAGGTTCGTAATCTTATGAACGATGCTGACCAGAGCAATCTCTGCACTCTTTGTTTCCATGTGACCGCGCTCCATCTTAAACTCCAGCACAGGCACCAGCATTTCCTGCGGTGAGGAACCGCCATGCACATAGTTAGCACCGCCTCCGGCCACCTTAAATACATTGCTGCTAACCGGGTAGGAAACCACCTTACTGTCCTTGTTTCCCAGAACACGTCCCATGCTCATATGGTCGATGCCGTCATCTTCCAGTGCCGCCTTGGACACAATAAATCTGCGATTGACAAATGCTTTTTCTGCGCTTTTCCCGGAAATTTTGTCACTTTCTGTCAGTTTATCACGATTGTAAATAAAGCCATGATCGGCAGTGACGATAAAATGATAGGTGTTGCCGCTGACGGAGACTCGATGGATCAAATCCATGATTTCCTGAACGGCTTCCTCGCACGCATTAAACACCTCGTCCTCGGTGTTTGCCTTGTCTCCGCGCGCGTCAATCTGATTATGATATACATAGATAATCTGACGTCTTGTCAGCACATCTCGCAGCTCTGCCACTTTCAGGTTTTTGATATCATCAAACTGCACACAGACACTATCCGGGTTATAGTTTTGCAGCACCTGCTGCCGACCTGCCAGGTTATCGCAAAGAATACCATCTGCCAGCACCTGAAAATCATCCGTCATCTCCAGTGTCTTATGCGGTAAAACTGCTGCCATGCCGAGCCTTGTATAAGACGGCAGGACACTCAGCTGTACAGAAAGTTTTGCCGTGCATTTCGGGTCATCCTGCATTCGGGCAAACAATTCCTGTCCAACTTCGTAACGCATGGCATCCGAAATGATGACCACCGTGCGTTCTTTTGTATATCGCAGGTTGGCATTGTAAAACTCCCGCTGCAACGGAATTGCAGAAAATGCGGCATCCTGCTGGATTCCGGCATTCCAAGCAGGGAGCAGACATGCCAGATATTCGTTCGTGTAGATATTTTCCACCAGTTCCCGAAGCGGCTCAAAACTTTCCGTACTCTCCAGCTGGTCATAATAATAGTAGAATTTCCGATACTGCTGATCCATATTGTAATCCGCAGCAAGATATCGGTCGATGATTGGCTTTAAGCCATCTGCGGCATGGTAATCCGCTTCCTTCACCATGCTGCACGCACTGGAAAGCATCTGATAGGTCTTCCCTGTCTTTCTGCCAAAGTGCATTTTGACCCGTTTTTCACAAAGTTCCGGAATGGTAAGTCCGTTTGCGATTGCACCAATGTCTTCCGAAACAAGTCTGCCAATGAGCCACTTTACCAGCACCTGATCCACAGCAAGGAAAGTGTCGCACTCCACCAAATCGTCCACTCGCATTCCTGCAAATGCAGGAAGGACATTCAGTCCTTTGGCAACGTGCTCCGACAAAGCATCGTATTTGTCCCGGTACAGGACGCTGTTCATAAGGCTATCGAGAAATGCGATGATATTACCGGACTTGTAGGAGACAAAGCTCTTCCATGCTGCCGGAAACTCTGCATGCACATATCGCCCGGTATAAGTAACGAACAACGTTACCAGAAGCCGTTCCAAACTCGGTTTTGTATCGGTGTAACCAAAATGCTGCTCACAAAGCTGCCAGAACGCAGACAGCAGATCGTATTTTTCAAACTCCTGCAAGAGAGCATTGTCCGCCAGCTCACCATCCGTTAACACGATGCGCACGACTTCCTCAAAAGAGCAGGTACGTGCCTTGCAGACGGCACTCAGCAGGCCGACAAGTATATTTTCTTCATTAAAGTTCTCAATTTCCAGATCATAGAACCGCTGAGTACGCTCCTTGTTGGCGAAAAACTTGATGTGCTTCTCAATAACCGGCTTGTACTTTTCCTCAATACCCAGGTCAACCGACAGCAGGGATGCACGGTCAGCAAAGAACCGTCTGGAATACAGCATTGTATCTTCCAGATGGTTATCCCTTACATCCGGTTTGGGGAACGGTGCATAGATCAGATAATTCGTGGTCTTATCAACACGCTCCAGAAAATACTTTGTATAGAACTGGTTATCCGGCTGGAGATGGTAAATCTTCGCATTCTGAAGCTCCACCGTCTCCATGTCCTCGGCAAATTCCGCCTTGTCATCGTACCAAAAAACCAGTTTCCGGGTCTCCCCGGTAAATTCCGCATTCAGGCGGTCTATAATTTGTTTCAGGTTTAATTCTGCCATATCAATTTCCTTTACTTGATAGATTCCGCCCTTTGGGGAATATCATACAGGCAGCTACGCCTTGATCCGTTTGTTGCCTGTGATGCTGCTAATATAATCGTCAATATCCTGCACGATGCAATGATCCCCCATTGTGTGCAGTGATTCAAAATATTTTGTGATATACCCATAGATACCATACTCGTCAAAGGTCTTTGCCACATCGGCACCGGAAAGCCCTTTGAAATGACGGTACCGCTCCATGCAATAAATCAAAAAATTGGATTCTTTGCTCATCTCTCACGCCTCCTCTGGGTAATCATAGGAACCTGTCAGAAGTTCATCTTGATACATGGTATACAGCGTCATCGGGCTGTAATGCCACAATTTTGATTTTTCATCCGAAAGTTCCTGATAGAGCTTGGACTGATAAAAGCGGGAAATCGCTTTCTCATCATCCACATTGCTGTTTTTTGTAATCTGTTCGATGATGGGCGGCACAATGATTGCAAGCATTGCGCTGAACTGATCTTCATTCATACAAGCTCCCTCCCTTCAAAATGCAGGTATTGCAGAGACTTTTCTGTTGCAAACACCAGTTGATTGAACAATTTCCGAATCTTAAGTGCCGCCAGTGTCTGTTGCTTATCAAGCACTTCGGTCATATACAGGGTAATGGTGCGGTACACATCATCATTTGCCACTGCGCCATAAATCAGGTCATGCTGCTTTCCCTGATAAGTTCCCTGACGGTTCTCAGCTACAAAATCCAACCATGCTTCATCAGGGCTGTCAAAGCACAGCAAACTGCACTCCTTGAAAGCCACTGCTTCCTCTACGGAATAAATGTTCAGCGTAGCGGCCCCTGTTTTGCGGCGGTCAGCAACCTTTTGAGCGAAGTTCACTGCCTGATCACGGTTGGTGGTGGTATAAAATCCAAAACCGAAGTCCAGATAGCGATTTTGCCGGATAAATTTCGGTTGTTTTACGATAACATTGCTTCCATGGTACAAAATCATTTCAAACGCCTCCTGTTCCTCTTATTTCTTTTCCTTCACCATCTCGGCTGCCGCATCGATGTCGGCGCTCGTCAAGGCGTGATGCGTGCAAGCACGATCACGCTTTTCCTCGCTGCTTCGCCATGATGTTCTTACTATCCGCCAGCACCTCATAAAACTTGCCGTCCTGTGCGGTCTGGAGCTTGCGGTAGTTGACCTTAACGCCGTCATCAAGGTCAAGTTCGATGCGGGAAAGTGCCAGATGGCTGATTTTCTCATCGTATTCCCGGCATTCCTTCAGCTGCTTGGCAAGTTTATCCTTGCGCTTCCCGGCTGCTGCCACCTCACGGGCATTCTCGCTGTGATCCATCATATCCTGCATTCGGTTGATCTCGGATTCATACACGCGCTGCATCCGGTGCAGGTAGTCGATACGCAGGTTGCCGATGGTATCCGGTGTGTAGCGGTGCAGATAGACCAAGACCTTAAAGCCGTTCTGCTTGCCGCTGTCAAACAGCCAGTAGATCGGACGCTTGCCGGAGCCGGTGACAGAATAAGTCCGGCAGTGATCCTTGAAGAAATCGTTCAGGAAGTAGTTGCGGATGATCTCCCGGCTGGTGCTGCCTTTATTGCCAAGGGCTTTTGCGATGTAATCAAGGTTTTCTTCCAGCGTATCAGCACCGTACACCACCTTCAGCCAGTCGCACAGGCGCGATACGATATCATCGTCCAGATATTCCTCATCGGTGATGGGAATAACATCGTCAGCATCCGGAATATAGCTCTGGTATTTGCTGCTATCCCACTCGCCGCCTGCATAGGCCAATCCCTCCACATCCAGCGAGTAACGGCCAAACATACAACCCACAGCATAGCTGAGCAGGCTCTTGATGTCCCGCTGCAAGTCAGCTTTGCGCACGGTCACGTCTCGTTCTTCAACTGCTGCATCAACTTCGTCCCGCATACCGTATGCATCAATAAAGGATTGATTTAATCGTTCCTCATTTTCACGCAACTCAGTCGAACGAATTTCGCAATCAGCCTTCCACTGATTAAAGCACTGCTGAATTGTCTTGGATTTTTCTTTTTCACTCTCTGAAACAAGCGGGTGTTTCTTGAATTCCCATGAGGTCTCAAATGCATTCCAATCATATTCACAAAGTTTAAGATTTGTGTTTGCCATTTCTGTCAGAGAAGAATCCTCCGGCAAAATAATTGGAAAGCTCTTTACATCTTTCACTTGAAGGTTGATAGATGGATTGAATACCCAGAAATAGTACTTAGCAACATTTGTATTTAGCAACGCCAAAATTTCCGGAATGTTCTTTCTCAAGTTAATTGATGGTCCGCCCTTGTCAAAGATACACCCTTCCGGCAAATATCTAAAACCTGTTCCACGGCTTGTAATTGCCGAATAGGTAACTCCCGGCTTGAACCAAAATTCTTCACTTAACAAATTAGATGTTTTATTGTTCGCGTAAAAAAGCCTTGCCGTATCAGACCAGTCTACAACAAATGTCAAGTTCCCATAATACTGGCGATAATCTCCACCTTTAGCATAGAAATGCCATCTTTTTCCTATTTGATAGTTTTCAATTTCCCAGAAGCACTTCAGATATTTCTCATTATCACCTGTAATATTTTGAGAACCTGTTAAAACACCATAATTCTCAATATATTTGGCAGAGTTAAAGTTTTTTATAAATTGGCTGCTCACCCAATATGCCAGTGGCATTCCCGGAATTTTTCTGAAATTGGCAACCTCCGCCATATAACGATAGTTCCCAGCCAAAAATTCTTGCTCTTTTTCATTGTAATTCTTACAGTCAACAAGTCTTACAAACCGAGAACTGTAACCGTCAATATATTTTCCCTGAATCACAAATGCGCACGTCTGAACAACATCATTTCCAATTTCTTCAAACGCCTTAATCCCAAGATGAACAAGGCTCATAAATCTTTTTTCATATATTTTCTTACGAAGATTTTCGTAGCTATTGATAAACATCCATGCGTGCTGGGTAATCATTGATTGAAATCCACTATCCAAAGTAAACTGGTAGCATCTTTCAATCAATACAGCGAACATATCCGATTTACTGTCAGGAAAATATTTTTTGATATATGTATTTAATTTTGCGCTCAGGTTGGTGGTTCCTGCATAGGGTGGATTCGTGCAGGTAACCCAATATTTCCGTGCAATTGTCTCACCAATATCAATGAGCCGATTCAACTGCTCAGCGGTATCTTCCACGCCAACGCTGTCCATGCTGATCTGACCGTCGGTGTCCTCCGCTGCCACAAACCGGCGCAGCAAATCCCAGTTGTAGCTCTCCACATTCAGGATAGAGCCGTATTCCTTGGCATCCGTCAGAGTGTCCAGCAGACCTTCCAGCTGCATCTTAGCAGCGTTTTTCTCGATATCGTCCAACCCCGCGCCGAAATATTTCAAGTGCGCACGATTGATGCTGTTGCTCTCCTGAATGGCGTAGACATGACAGGTGTTCTCACCGTTGAGGATACGTCGGTTGTACTGCCGTGCTTTCATCATCACGGCAAAGTACGCCAACTGATAGGCACGGTCATCAATGTCCAAACCGTAGATGTTGTGTTCCAGAATGCTCTTTGCAGCATCACGCTGGCTGTAACCGGCACTCTCGTAAATCTGCATCAGCACATCAAAGGCGTATACGAGGATATGTCCGGATCCCATGCAGGGGTCAATGAGCTTGATGTCTTCCGGGTTCAGGGCGGCATACTCTTTACGAATTTCCGAAAGTTTCACCTGCACTTCTGGCTCCTGCTGTGCCTCTTCCAGATAGTATTTCCAGTTTTCTTTCAGGCCGCGGTCCGGGTGACCTCCCACCCACAGACGACCCAGGCTGTTCTCCACCATGTAACGGACGATCCAGTCCGGGGTGAACAGCTGGGTTACGGCAGGGATTTCCTCTTTGGTAATCTTGCCGTTCTTGGCAAATGCAGCGGCTTTCGGCTCGGTATTGTAATACTGGTACAGCCAGCCGATAATCTCCACCTGACCACCGCACTCGATGTTGAAGTCATCCTCCGGAATATCGTGAATCAGGTGATAGACCACGCCATCCCGGTCAATGACGGACAGGCTGAGCAGCAGCTCGGTGTAGTTCTTCGTCTTTTCAAACAGAGCAGGCAGAATTTCGTTCAGTGCGTTGCACTGTTTCAGGAACAGGATGCGGAACACCTCGTCCAGCTTGTTGTCCTGTTTCCACTGAAAAATCTGAGCCTCTTCCTCCGCAGTGAAGGGCAGCTCTGCGTCAAACGGTGTTGTAACCAAATCCGGCTCCAGCTTACCACTCTCGGAAGATAGCACTCGGATATGGGAAGGCAGATAGTCGTTGACCTCCATGAAACGGATCGCGATCAGGCGGTTGAACCATGTATAGGCAACCTCCTCGATCACATACTGATATGCGGTTTTGTAGTCGGTATCCTTTTCCTTCTGCTGAATAACCTCTATCAGCTTGTCACGCTGACGCACGGCCTCGCCGGAAATCGAATACGGTTTTGCAGTGCCGATATCGAAGAACTGGGTGTCGCCGAAGCTCTGCGGCAGCGGCTTTGCAATGCCGTCCTCCGTAATACCGATCAGTCGGGCATCATAGCTAACATCTGCAATCAGCTTATTCCGCGCCCAGATCGCAAAATTTTTTATGGCTGTCTTGTTCATGGAGCCAATCCTCCTGTCATTTACAGTTCAATGTTGACGATTGTATCTTCGTTCATCTCTTTCAGCAGGTTTTCACGCAACGCAGCAAGGTATTTATCAACGTCATCCTTGCTCTCCAGTCTCCACGATGCTGTCTTGGCAACCGTCTTGATGGAGATGTTCTTCGTGGTGCGCACCTTATATTCCGGCTGCGCTTCTGCCATCTTTTCTGCCGATTTCACGGTCTCGCCACGTTTTTTCGCCTCTTCTTCCTGACGCTTACGCTCTGCTTCGGCCTTTGCCGCTGCTTCTTTTGCAAGGCGGTTATCTTCTTCCGTCATCTCATTGAGCAGTCGCAGTTTCAAGGTTTCTGCCTTATCTGCATAGCTGCGCAGAGTGGAGACATTGTTGCAATGCTCCGCACCGTCCATGATCTCCCCGAACAGTTCCAGATAGCGGTTGAATTTTGCATCTTTATATGGCTTGGTGTTCAATACTTCAAACACTCTGCTTTGATCCTGGCTAATGGAATCCTTGACCGGCTCTGCCTGCTCATCCAAAATGCGCATGTAGCAGTGCATAAACTTTTCGCGCAGTTCCGGCAGCTTCGGGATTTCCTTATAGGGCTTTGCCATCCGGACGATGGTGCGCATCTTTGCCACTACATCTTCCAGCTCTGCATCCACGATGTAAGTCTTACTGTCTTCGTAGATGTTCAGCATATCCAGTGCACGGGTGAAGATGGTCAGCTGCTCACCGCCAAAGAAATTGCGGACAGGTTCATAGTCCTCGCTAAAATCCATCAGAATGTCCTGCTCGTCAAATACGGTCTTAAAGAATTCCAGCGGTGCCTGAATCTGTACCAATGCGGAAAACCGCTTTTTACCTTTTTTCAGAATTTCTTTTCCGGGATAGGCGTAATTCTCATATTTCGGTTCCAGCCGCTCGATCTCGGTGATCCGATTCTCGCAGTAACGCTGAAAATTTTTCATAATGGTATCTTCATCATCGGCAGGCGGCGTCATCTTGAACAGCTCTTTCATCATGGTGCGGACAGCCTTTTTCTGATTTTCCGGTACACGAACGCGTACTTCCGTCAGCAGCTTATCTACGAACTGCTTCTTTGTGATGTAGCCGATGATTTCCTCTTCGGAGCGGTTATTAAGATTAACACTTTCTCCGTTGACGGTAAAGGACAGATCTCCGCGCTTAAAGAGCCGTGCCACCAGCCAATAAATATCGTCTTCCACAAAGCCATAGGGTGCTTTCATAAAGCGATCCTTGATGGTTTTCATAGAAATCTTCATGTGCATACGGGAATTACCCGCCACAAATTGCAGCACATCACCCAGTGCGTGGACATTGGATTCTCCGGTATTTCCCAGTGCCAGCGACAGCTGGTTGCTGGTCTTGAACATCTTACGGATATCTGCTTCGCCCATCGCTGCGTCAATGTAGGATAACTTGTGATAAACTGTCTGTACAAGTCTGCCAATAGCCTCATTGATGCGGCTGGTTACTTCCTTGCCGGAGGTGTGCAGCACATCGCCATTAACATAGATGGTAGCCTCTTTCAGAGCTTCCGTCAAATAAAGCTTGGCGTTGCCGTTGCGTTCCCGCATCTCCACGCGCTTTGCTTCCTTAATGGTCTCATACTTGGCAAGCCGCACAGAAGTATTCTTGCGCAGGAACCGCTCAATTTTTAAGTATGCCCGCATTTCCCTCAGGAACGCATCATCATTCGGCAGAACCACAATGACTTCCTTGCCCTGGCAGGAGAGCAGTCGCAGCGTACCATCATCGGTGCCACCCTCGTACCACGGGGTCAGCACACGGAGACCTATATCGTAATTCTGGTTTGCCTTATAGGTGCGGTCATCCACTGTCTGATTGAAGGAGAACGCATACCGTCCGCCAAAGCTGGGGTACTGATACTTCTTGCTGGAGAAAATGTCCTCATAAATCATCTCCGCGATCTTCGTGATGACTTCCGACATCTCCACATTTTCTTTTTCGATTTCATTGTTGATTTCCTGTTCCTCATCGGTCAGGAATACATAGATGGATCCATTCTTCTGGATCAGCATCTGGCGCATCAGCACTTTCAGAGCATCTTCCACCTGCGCTTTCATAGAGATACGGTCATCATCAATGCTGGTAATCATCAGGCTGACGATGTTGTCCACATTAGCTTCGATTTCCAGAACATATTTAATCAGGAAAAGAGTCTTCAACACATTGATAGAAAAGACATCTTTTTCCTTCTTTTCCAGGTTGATGTAGCTGTTATCATAAGCGCGAATGAGCACGCTGCTGTGGCTGTGGTCAAGGAAGTTCTCCAATGCATCATAGAACCGATAGAACGGCACGATGGTTCCCATCTCATCGTCCATCAGCTGCATGGCTGACTCCTTGAACAGAGCCAGCATGGAACGTTCACCCTCGGACAGGTGCTTACCGGATGCACCGTGGGTACGGATGCTGGTCAGCACACTGGCAAGCAGATTGAACTGGTACGGAACAAAAGGATAAACCTCTGCAAAATCTTCTGCATTGGCATACAGCTTTTTCTCCACACCATCATTGAATACAATCAGATTTTTGATGATGGTCGCTTTCTGGTCATAGAGCAGACGCAGGCTCTGTGCTGCTGTCTCCGTCTTATCCAGAATACGCTTTTTGATAACAGCATCTACGTTGGCAGAGGACAGAGAAAGACGTGTATCGAAACGTCCCTGAATCTTAGAAAAGTCGTTACCTTTCACCTTGGTGATAGAGTCGATGTCCTGCTGGCTCGTTACGATCACCCAAGCTTTTCCCATACACTCCTTGCCCAGTTCTTCTGTCACTGTCTGGAGGTTCAGCATCAGCTTGGAATCATCACCGATGTACTGACCAATCTCATCCACAAGGAAAACCACATGGTGGTTGTTACCTTTTTTCTCAATATAGGACTTTACACGCTTGGCAAAATCCTCAATACTGATCTGGTAGCTCTCAGTTGCTTTCTCGCACCAGTTGCGGGCAGCCGATTCGCTCATGAAGTCCATGTCAGAAAGGACATCGACAACAGAATCCTGAATGAAATCGAAATCCTGACGAGAGCTTTCCCACGGATCGCCATACTCTTCTTCAAACTTTTCCTTAAACCTCTCAAAACGACCTTCCTCGGAAAGCCTGTCCTCCAGGTCGGCAAGGTGCGGCATAGAACCGCAGAAGCCCTGCATCTCATTGAAAACCTTCAGGAACACGTTCACAATGGCATCTTTGTTTTCCTTGCCATTAGAATCGCTTTTGGAATCAATGTTGAAAAGAATTACGTCCGATGGGGTGTTCGCTGCCAACTGCATATCTGCCAGCACTATCTGATTGGTAATCTTCTGATCCTCGATAAAGTAGTCGATGGCATATTTGTCTCCGACCTGTTTATTCTGAAGCAGATAGGACAGAATTTTCAGAAAATGAGATTTACCACTTCCAAAGAAGCCGGAAATCCAGACACCCATTTTCGATGTAGTTCCCTGAATACCTTTTTTATATGCTGCAAAGAAATCTGCAAAATGCCTCTGAAGCTCACGGGTCACAACGTACTCTTCCTGCTCCTGCACCACATTCGTCTCTTCACCCTGACCGACAATGATAACGCCCTGTATCTCACGGTCAATTTTCTTTCGGAACATGTCCTTGATCTGCATAACAGTTTCCTCCATCCATTACTTTGCCAATCGGAATGCCCGGTAATAGTTATCATCTTTAATCTCATTAAACAGAATCAGCTCCTGCTCATTATAGGTTCCCGGAAAGAACATCACTACCGGGCAGCGCACAAACGCCTGATGCAAGTTGTTAAGCACCTTGTGGGAACGCAAAATCGGATAGCACTTGCCAATGCCGGTCAGAAATACGACTGCATTCTCCGGCGTATGTTCTTTGATATATCGCACGATCAGGCTGTCATCGTCATTCACTTTCATAGAGTTGGACACTGCCTTGACAATACGCTCGATCCCCCGCTTTTTTTCAAAGTCATAGCACTTCTCCATGAAGCTTTTCTTTTTCAAAAAGTCGATGATGATATCATACAGGTCAAAGACCACAAACTCAAAATCATCATCACCCCGATCATTCTTGTTTTTCATATACTCTATGCGTTCCCGAACTTCCAATTCCTTTTCCGGTGTATAATCAAACACCCAATAGTTGACCTCATTTGCACGACCTGTTCCTTTTCGGAAAGACGGCTTATGGATTGCAAGCTCCATCTCATCCAGTCTTTGGCTTAAATCCATTTCATCTTACCCCCGTCAGTGTTTTTACCATGATGCCAAGATCATGGTCATAAAGCCAATGCTCAAATGCAATATCAAGAATTGGCTTCAGTATTTTTCTTGTACCGTTTGTCCGGTTGCTCTCTAAAAGTCCCGCTTCATAAAGCTGTGTTTTATAGCAGGAACCGAGGCGGCGCAGCGTATAGTCTTGAAAAGAAGCCACCTTCTCGCTCTGTTCCTGCTTATTTTTGAAGAATATCCGAATATCCGCATCTGTCAGCTCATCGGAACCAAGAATCATTTTTTCCCGCACTACTTCATACACAAAATCAAAGAACAGCGTGTCATGCAAAAGAGCCGCAGTCAGCACGAATAATTTTTGTGTAGCAAGATCACTGCTCAAAAAGATTGGGTAAAAGCTTTCATCTAATGTCTTGATACGGGCAGTTACTGTAGAATAAATCTGCCGCGCTCGTAATTTTGTCGGCGCGCCATAGATGTTTGTCTCTTCATTCAACTTTTTAATGTCCGCAAAGCTCTTACTCTCGCTCAAAAGCTGCACAGTCTTCCGAAATTCCATGAACCAGAACAAAAATTTCACAGCCCCGGCACTATACGGTTTTCTTTTCATCTTCGTTCTCTCCATTTCCGGATTTTGTTTTAATGTATTTGCCGCTTTTGACTCTACCATCCTTCGGCTTTTCTGCGTTAATAGGAATGAGCCATTGATGGCCTAAGCGCTCGGCACCATCAATTCGCCCTTCCGTGCATAATGTCTGTACTCTCCTCGTGCAGATTCCCCATTTTTCAGAAACCTGCTTAATCGTCATGAAATCCATACGGAACCTCTTTTCCGATGTCTAAATTCACTTGCAGCAAGTTAAAATCTCTTATCTAGATTCTACTCCAAGAAACGAACAAAATCAATCAAAAGTTCTTCCAAATTTTGAACGTTTTTTTTAGCACCACTCTTCTGCAAGCAGGGCTTTCATGACACGAAAGCGATTTTCTGCTTGTTGGGGAAACTCCCTAATCCCACCAGTAATTTGACCACTATAAACCCATAAATTTCCGTTCAAATTCCATCAAAACCGAACAAGCCCAGACAGAATTTGGGTATAGAAAAAGCCCGGAAAATGGCGTATTTCCGGGCTTTTTTAGCATTTTGAAGTTGTCAATTATCTCTTTGAGAACTGCGGTGCTCTTCTTGCAGCTTTTAAGCCGTACTTCTTACGCTCTTTTGACCTGGGATCTCTTGTAAGATAACCCGCCTTTTTAAGAGCCGGACGAAAGTCGGCATCAGCACGCAAAAGCGCTCTTGATATACCATGCCTTATAGCACCTGCCTGACCTGTAAATCCGCCTCCATGTACGTTTACACGCACATCAAATTTTGAAAGCATCTCAGTAAGCACCAGCGGCTGGCGTACTATAACCTTAAGTGTTTCAAGTCCAAAATAATCATCAATATCTCTTTTGTTTATAGTAACTTTACCTGTTCCGGGTAAAAGATATACTCTGGCAATGGATTTTTTTCTTCTGCCTGTTCCATAAAGTTTGTTGTCAACCATTATTTTTATCTCCTTTACCTTTTAATTTCCAGCACTTCAGGTTTCTGTGCCTCATGTTTATGCTTATCACCTGCATACACATGAAGTTTAGTATACATCCTGTTTCCAAGCGGTCCCTTTGGCAACATCCTCTTAACTGCAAGCTCAACAACCCTCTCAGGCTTGTTTGCAATCATATCTTTAAGCTTGGTCTCCTTCATACCGCCTACATATTCGGAATGTCTGTAGTAAATTTTCTGATCAAGCTTCTTGCCTGTAACCTTAATTTTCTCTGCATTTATAATTATAACATAATCACCACAGTCAGCATGCGGTGTAAATATTGCTTTGTTCTTGCCTCTCAATACGGCTGCAACCTGTGAGGCAAGCCTTCCAAGTATGCATCCGTCTGCATCAACGACATACCATTTTCTGTCGACCTTGTCCGGATTCGGCATAAAAGTATTCATATTTTGACCTCCATTAATGATCTCATATATCTATATAAACCATAAAAACCGGTACTGACAGCACCTTATTCGATATTATTAAAATAATGCCTTTTCGTATATGAATTATATAAATATATATACACTAAAATATTCTCACAATCATTTATTAAAGCTAATTTTTAAACTGATTTTATATAACCGCTTTAACTAATCTTATATACATAAGCCTATTATGTAAAGATCCGACTGTCATTACAGACAATGCTTTCCGGGGCATTGGAATAAGCAAAAATCTCTAACGCTACAGCTTGTAATTATACATTTTACTGATATTCCTGTCAAGCATTAACTTTTTTGAAAAATTTCTACTTTAAAAATTTTTTCAAAAAATACAAGCCAGCCTTAACTACAATCTATTTAATCTGCTATCATTTCAGCAATATCCTCTATTGAGATTTTATAAATAGCATCCTTCATGCCGTTTCTTACAAAGGCATCATACACTGCTTCCCTGCTATAGGCACATCCTTTTAAAGCTGCCGTTATATCCGCCGCATCAAGTATACTGAAAAAATCTCCATATACGGATGCCGATTCTATCTTACCATGTATTACATCAAGTTTAAATACGATCTTTCCGCCTTCAAATCTTGCACTTCTTTCTATATTAAATCTGGGATTGCTGCCATATATACTTTCCCAGTTATTAAATTTGGAATCTGCCAGAGCTTTTATACACACATCATCTTCATGTGTTATATCATATACTTCACTTCTTTTTGCGCCGCTCAGTATAGATGAAACCATAGCTTCCTTAAAATCTTCAGGCTGTATATCTATACTCTGCCCTTTACTATCTACGGTGTATTCGGATATATTTGCAACTCTGTCCCGTATTGATTTAATACTTTTTGATATTATCTTATAACTGTCAACCGTAGTTGCATTTACCATGCTCTCAATATCAGTATTAAATAAAAGTGAACCATGATGTATTATACTGTTTCCAAGTCTATACTGTGCGTTTCCTGAAATTTTTTTACCATTTATACACAGGTCATTTCTTCCGTTGAACTCTGCCTTTATGCCAAAAGATGCCAGTGCATCTATTACAGGTGATATATATCTTCTGAATTCTATAACATTTTCAGTATTTTTATCAATAAAAGTAAACTGCCAACCTCCCATATCGGTATATATAGTTCCGCCTCCACTCATACGGCGCACTATATTTATATTATGTTCTTTAACATACGGTATATTTATCTCTTCTGCAACATTCTGGTATTTCCCGACCATAATAGTCGGCGAAGTCCTCCAAAACAGAAATACCGTATCATCAAATGTTTTTTTATCTGCAAAGTAATGTTCACAACCGAAATTATAATATACATCACAGGACCCTGTATCAATATAAATCATGTATATCCTCCAAGGCTTCCCATGCTCTGTATGAACTCCTTGCAAGCGGAGCCGAGGCAACATGTTTAAAACCTTTTGCAAGTGCGATTTCCTTATATCTGGCAAAATCTTCAGGGGTTGCATATCTTGCCACCGGATAATGCGCAGGTGTCGGCTGGAGATATTGACCTATAGTAAGTATATCACAGCCGGTGTCAAGAACATCATCAAGCAGCACATTTATCTGTTCTTCAGTTTCACCGAGACCTACCATAAATCCGGTCTTTACTCTCATCTCAGGAGCCTTATCCTTACAGTACCTGAGCACTCCAAGTGAGCTTTCATAACCTGCCTGCGGTCTTATCTCCTTTTGCAGCTCCTTTACGGTTTCAACATTGTGATTAAGCACATCAGGTTTAACTTCAAGGACTATATCAAGTGAATTGCGGTCTCCCTTCATATCTGAAATAAGAGTTTCAACAGTTGTGTGAGGACAAAGCTCTCTTATGGCATTTACCGTATTTGCAAACTGCCGTGCACCTCCGTCAGGCAGATCGTCTCGTGTTGAACATGTAAGCACAACATGCTTAAGGTGAAGATGCTTTACCGCCTTTGCCACATTCTCAGGCTCCTGCGGGTTTGGAGGCATAGGTCTGCCGCAGCATACATTACAGAAGCGGCAGTTTCTTGTACATATACTACCAAGTATCATAAAGGTAGCTGTATGCTTGCGGTAACATTCTCCAAGATTGGGACAGTTTGCCTCCTTACATACAGTGTTTAAGTTAAGATCTCTCATAAGTTCCGCAACTTCGTCTATCGCTTCCTGATTATACCTTACTTTAAGCCAATCGGGTTTTTTCTCTATCATAATAGCCTCCTTAAATATAGTTGTGCATCCTGTTACAAATTTATACAGCCTCCTGCTTTTCCTCTACCAATGCCACAGGCAGCAGTACATCCACTGTATCGCCTTCTTCATAAAGTTTTGACTTAAGTACACCGTCATATGAAGATTCAACCTGTGTTACAACCTTATCCGTTTCTATCTCATAAACAGGCTCGCCTGATTTTATCTCATCTCCCACTTCCTTAAGCCATGCACATAAAACAGCCTTTTCCATCTCAGGTCTAAGTTTAGGCATTAAAAGTTTCTTTTCCATAATTAAATCCTCGCTTATATATTTTTTTATATTTATATCTTATATTTATAAATCTGCACCGTTTTATAGATAAACATCATTGAGTGCTTCCCGTGCGAAACCGCATGGACTTTATACTGCCCTATATGATTTTATTTATACACACTTTTCATCTAATTGTGCCACAAGCTTCTTAAACTGCTTTACACCGCTATTATGCAACTTTAGATATTATAGAGACAGCATGCAGGGCTGCTTAATTACATGACTGCCAAATCACTGTTTATTAAATCATTTTACATAATAAGCTGCATTAAAGTCTCTTTATCAGCATTAACCTCATCTACACTTTTAGCTTTATCATTTACATTTTCTAAAACCAATGAAATATTTTTTTCAAATACATCAGGGTCAAATCTGGCACCGTCAAATATAGATGAAGCTTTGCACCGGTCAATAAAGGAAGAAGTAATTTTAAAATCACTTACAATGCCCTTCTTTGCACTGTATGATATCTCAATAGGAACATTTTTAAAAACTCCCTCCCTTTTAAACTCAAAAGCCGGTGTCTTTCCCCATGTCCATTCCCAGCTTTTATATTTCTCATCGGCAAGCAGCTTAATCTTTTCCGTATGCTCCGACTCAAGACGTATATATCTCGTCTTTTCCCGTACGAGCTGTAAAAGAAACGCCTCACAGAAAGCCTCTATATCCGGTTTTACATGCTCCTTACAGGTACTTTGAGTCTCCATAGCGGTATTTATATTATAAATCTCATTATCTTTACAAACAGCATACTTAAAAATGTCCTCATCATAAGTATTTTTTCTTGCCGTCATGCCGTCCGGAGTAAAATATTCATTTATATTTGTTACTCTGCATATAGCGGATTCCGAAGCGCTGGTTGCAAAATTGTTGCTTTTATTTTTTGTGGTTATCTCATCAAGCAGTGCAAGCTCCGAGCTAAAAAGCAGGGTTCCATGGTGAAGTACACGCCCGCCTGAAACTTTCTGTGCACTTCCTGATATTTTCCTGCCTTCAATCGCTATATCACATAGGCGATCATGACATGCAGGTATGCCCAGATTATTAAGTGCCCTTACTACACGTTCCAAAAAGTATTCATAATTAACAAATCCGCCCTCAAACCTGTCTCTGGCACAGACCATAGTATAGTTTACATTACCCGAGTCATGATAAACCGTACCCCCTCCGCTCATTCTGCGAATTACAGGTATGCCCGCTTTTCTAAGTGCATGAATATTAACTTCCCGGCATATATTCTGATAACAGCCTACTACAACAACCGGGCTGTTTCTCCATATAATTACCAAATCATCATTATTAAATACATTAAAAATATATTCTTCAAATGCCTGATTGTAATATGGATCATATGAATCATTAATAAAAACAATCATTATGATTACCAATCTTTTTTCGCTTTATTTATTAAACCAATATAATAAATATAATGGCATTGCTATAATTTTATCATTTTTAAGGCTGTCAGTCAATGTATTTTAAAGATTATATACTGCATTTTATGCTTTAAAACACTTTTTTATTCTCGTTTTTTGGTATAAATATACAACCAATTACAAACTCCTTAATAATCCTCTTGTAAATTCAGTAGTAATTTTTATATTTAATCCATATATTCTATTTCAACAAGTGTCAGCCCTTTTGCAGGCATGGTCTGACCTGCCAATCTCCTGTTTTTTGCAGCAAAAATCTCTTTTATATATGAGGGAGGATATACTCCCATACCTACTTTTATAAGTGTTCCTGCAATTATTCTTATCATATTATATAAAAAACCGTCTCCGCTTATTGCTATCGTTATCATATCATCATCTTTTAATACCTCAAGCAAATGTATGGTTCTTACCGGGGACTGTGCCTGAGTTTTCTGAGAACAAAAGCTTGTAAAATCATGTGTCCCTATAAAATATCCTGCCGCTTCATTCATCTTGTCAATATCGAGCCTGAAATAACAAAAATGTGCATACAGTCTTTCCGTAGGTATATTTATTTTTCTGTTAAGTATCCTGTATATATAAGTTTTGATACAATCACATTTTCTGGGATGCCATTTTTTCTCAACCTCATAGGATTCCTGTATCCTTATATCATCAGGAAGTCTCTGATTAAGGGCAAATGCAAATTTTCCCGCATCCATCTTCATATCTGTATCAAAGACTGCTACATTTCCAAATGCATGTACACCTGAATCGGTACGGCTTGCACCTATAACCTCTATTTCCTCACCGCACAAAGAGGAGGCTGCTTTGTTAAGCACCTCCTCTATTGTAACACCGTTTGGCTGTTTTTGCCAACCACAGTAATTTGTGCCATCATATGACACTATAAGCTTTATTCTTCTCAATGCACACATAATGTTAAATACCGCCTGAATTTAAATATACTCTAAGTGAAATATTGTTAAAAGTCAAAATAATATGCCAAGTGCAATCGCCGCAAAAAGATATATAAATAAAACACAATAAGCTATATAATCAGCTTTTTTATATATAAGCGGTTTCATTTTGGTTCTTCCGGCACCGCCATGGTAACACCTTGCCTCCATTGCCATAGCAAGGTCGGTAGCTCTCCTGAATGCTGATATAAAAAGCGGTACAAGCAGAGGGATCATAGCTTTTGCCTTCTGTATAAGATTGCCTTTTTCAAAATCAGCTCCTCTTGCCATCTGTGCTTTCATTATTTTATCGGTTTCTTCTATAAGCACAGGTATAAATCTGAGTGCTATAGACATCATCATCGCTATCTCATGTACCGGAACCTTTATAACTTTAAGAAAACCAAGCCCCTTTTCAAGACCGTCAGTAAGTGC
Source organism: Johnsonella ignava ATCC 51276 (assembly GCF_000235445.1). Classification (GTDB taxonomy): domain Bacteria; phylum Bacillota; class Clostridia; order Lachnospirales; family Lachnospiraceae; genus Johnsonella; species Johnsonella ignava. The sequence continues at coordinate 107,358 of NZ_JH378829.1, forward strand.
ATTCGGAGTGGTTGTAAGAGTCATAACGGATGAGCCTATCATAAGATATATAAGCCTTAATCCCATAAAAAGTGCAAGGATTATCCCCTGTCTTGTAGCTTTAAATATCCAGATTTTAAACACGACATCACCCTCAGTAAGAAATATATTAAACCCTACACTGACCAGCAGCAACAGCACCACTGTTTTAAGTCCTCTTACCATAAACTTAAACGGTACCTTTGAAAGTAAAATTACTCCTAATAAAAAAGCAGTTGAAAGTATATATCCCGGAACCGAATCGCCTATAAAAAGCGCTATTAAAAAAATCATAGTCCCAAAGAGCTTAACTCTGGGATCAAGTCTATGTAAAACTGAGTCTACCGGATAATACTGCCCTAAAGTTATATCCCTTATCATATTTTATATGTCGTCCAAACCTTTATTATTTTTTAAAAGCCCCAAGATAGCTTCCCTCGCCTCCTCTATAGTAGTTATCCCTTCATCAAGGTCAAGCCCCTCTTCCCTGAGTCTTTTTATTATATAAGTTATCTGAGGAGCACTTAAACCTATCTTTTCAAGCTCTTTATAATGCCTGAAAATTACCTTTGGAGTATCGTCAAAAACCTTTCTGCCGTCGCTCATAACCATAAGTCTGTCAACATATTTTGCCACATCTTCCATACTATGCGATACAAGCACAACACTCATATGTTCAGACTCACGCAGCTGACTTACCTTATCAAGTATTTCATCACGTCCTCTAGGATCAAGCCCGGCAGTAGGTTCATCAAGTACCAGAATCTCCGGCTTCATCGCCAGTACACCTGCTATGGCTACTCTCCTTTTTTGTCCTCCTGAAAGCTCAAAAGGTGATTTTTTATAAAAATTTTCAGGGATGTCTACTATTGAAAGTGCATAACGTGCTCTTTCCTTTGCCTGTTCATCATCAAGCCCCTGATTTTTAGGGCCGAAACATACATCAGTCAATACATCTATCTCAAAAAGCTGATGTTCCGGATACTGAAATACCAGGCCTACCTTTTGCCTAAGCTTCTTCATATCATAACCCTCAGAATATATGTCGGTATCATGAAAAAATATCTTTCCTGAAGTCGCCTTTATAAGTCCGTTCATATGTTGTATAAGTGTAGATTTTCCCGAACCCGTATGCCCTATTATCCCTATAAATTCTTCATTTTTTATATCAAAACTCACATCTTTTACTGCATAATGTTCAAATGCCGTATCACGGGAATATATATAATTTAACTTCTCCGCTCTCATTATAATATCTTTTTTTGCGTCTTTTGTCATTGTTTAATCCCTTGTTTTATAGCAGGCATAAGATATTTTACAAATTCATCTATGTCAAGTATACCTTCAGGAAGATCAAGTCCTGCCATCTTCAATTCATGTGCAAGCTCTGTAACCTGAGGCACATCAAGTCTATATCTTTTAAGCTCATCAACATGTGAAAAAATCTCCGTCGGCGTACCGTCCATAACTATATTTCCATCATCCATAACTATAACTCTGTCAGCTTTTATCACTTCTTCCATATAGTGGGTAATTAAAACAACCGTTATATTTTCCTGTTCATTAAGCTGTCTTACGGTATTTATGACTTCCTTCCTGCCGTTCGGATCAAGCATGGCTGTAGGTTCATCAAGCACTATACATTTAGGCTTCATCGCCATAATTCCCGCTATTGCCACTCTCTGCTTCTGACCACCCGAAAGTTTATTTGGAGATTTAAGACGATATGCCGTCATTCCTACTGCCTTCAAGCTCTCATCAACTCTTTTCCATATATCATCAGTTGTTACACCTATATTTTCAGGTCCAAATGCCACATCTTCTTCAACTATATTGCCTATAATCTGGTTGTCAGGATTCTGAAAAACCATACCTACAGTTTTTCTTATATTAAGGAGACTTGAATCATCTGCCGTATCCATTCCCGAAACCCACACAGTTCCCTCCGTAGGAAGCAGTATTGCATTTATGTGCTTTGCAAATGTAGACTTCCCCGAACCGTTATGTCCAAGTATGGCAACAAAATCCCCCTCTTTTATATCAAGGTCAAGATTGTCTATGGCACGGCTTACTTCATCAATGTTATCCTGCTCGTCCCGGCTTATATATTCAAAAATAAGCTTTGCAGCCTTTATAATGCCCATAATTCTCCATAATTTAGTTTTTATTCTATATTATATTTAACTGCTAAAAAACCCTCAAGACCTTTATGGCTTTGAGGGCTTCCACGTGCGTGAGAAGATTCGAACTCCCGACACCTTGGTCCGTAGCCAAGTGCTCTATCCAGCTGAGCTACACACACATTGCACAGTTAGATATAATAGACTACTAATCAGATTTTGTCAAGGATATTGAAATTTATTTGGCATATTCTTATAAAAAATTTGTAATAATGTCTTATTAAACCGCAAATAAAAATGTCCCGGAGATGTTATATTTACTGTCCTAAAGTACAAATAAATTTTTCATATCCGCATAAGTACAGTAAATATTTTATAAATTCACCACATTTATAGGCTTGCCGTCCAAAAATGCCTTTATATTGGCGTATGTAGCATCAAGTATTCTCTGTCTTGATTCTTTTGAAACCCATGCTATATGCGGCGTTATAATTACATTTTTTGCCTTTAGCAGTGGATTATCCGCTCTTATCGGTTCCTGTGCGACCACATCAAGCCCTGCCGCATATACTTTGCCGCTGTTTAACGCCTCTGCAAGATCTTCTTCAACTATAAGCTGTCCACGGCTTGTATTTATAATTATAACCCCATCTTTCATCTTTTTAATGCTTTTTTTATTTATCATACCTTTTGTTTCCTCAAACAGAGGGCAGTGTAAGAGTATGACATCTGATCTCTCAAGCAGTTCATCAAAGCTTACATATACGGCAGCTTTTTCCCCTTCTTTGTTTTTACTTCTGCTGAAGGCTATAACCTCCATACCAAGTGCCTTTAAAAGTGCGGCACTCGCTCTTCCTATCTTGCCGAGTCCTATGATTCCGGCAGTCTTGCCGTACAACTCAATCATAGGATAATCCCAATAGCAAAAATCTTCACTTTTTTCCCATCTTCCATTTTTTACAGTCATATCATGATGACCGTAAAAAGAGCATACTTCAAGAAGAAGCCCGATTGTAAACTGGCTTACCGTATTGGTTCCGTAAGATGGCACATTTGAGAGAGAAATACCTTTTTCAGCCGCATACTTATAATCAACTATATTATAACCTGTACCGAAAACAGCTATAAATTTAAGGTTTTTGCACCTTTCAATAACCTGTGCATTTACAGGTGTTTTATTTACAATAGCTATCTGTGCATCTCCTATCCTTTCAGCTATAAGATCTATATCTGTACAGGGGGTTCTGTCATAGATAGCAACATCCCCAAGGCTTTTTATCTTTTCCCAGCTTAAATCACCCGGATTTTCTGTGTAGGCATCTAAAATAACTATTTTCATATAAACCTCCATTCCGCCGCCTTTAGCCGGCGGCACAAATAGTGATGAAAAGTATTTTTCACATTAATCTCTTTATAACTTAGCACAAGAGCTAAAATAAATTATAACTATAAAAACCCCTGACAAAACCAGGGGTTTTAGAAGCTGATGACGGGAATCGAACCCGTGACCTCCTCACTACCAATGAGGTGCGCTACCGACTGTGCCACATCAGCCTACAACTCCATGATATTAGCATAGCAGGCTGTATTTGTCAATTCATTTTCCAACTGAGTTCACAAATTTATAAGCCATATATGCCACCATCTTAAGGCAGGCTTAATAAAGTATGTATATTAATTTAATTTTTTCTTTCAGTGCCTCGTACACTGCGTTTTCCTCATATGTAATGCAGTCTGCCACATAGTTACACCAAAATATCCGCCCACATATGTCGAAAAAATATACACTTTTAATTTTCATATCTATTTACTTTAAGCTTGATTATTAAAGCCACTGTATAAATGCCGTTTTGTCCGTGCTGTTATACCCCGCCTTTTTATAAAAGTCCAATATACCTTTCTCCTTTGCACCTGTCAAAAGCATCATTTTATAGCAATTATTTTTTATCGCTATTTCCTTAGCATAATCAAGACATTCCGTTGCATAGCCTTTCCCCCGATAGAGCCCGTTTGTAACTACATTTTCAATAAATGCATACGGTCGCACGTTTCTTGTCAAATTCGGAATAATAACACAAACGCAAGATGAAATTATTTTTCCGTTTATCTCATTAACAATAATATGATGATTCTTATCTTCAATAATTGTATTCCATGTATACTGTAAATGTTTAGTATCTTCCGGAATATCCTTCTCGTGTAAAAACAAATATAAATTCAATAGCTCATATAAGTCTTCTTTAAATGCTTCTCTTACCATAAATAGCCTCTTTATAAATTTAAAATATATAAATTCAAAATATCAAATGCTGCTTTCAAAGCTCCGTTTTTTGCTTGTACATAAGATAAATAAAGAATATAAAAATGCATAATACCAAACATCAAAGCATGAAAAACTCCCACTATGCAGAATACTTTTGAGGATGATTCCAATTTTACCCGTTCTTTTTCCGTTTTCGCCTTCACAGCATTTTTCTCAAAAACATATGCCATTAAATGCCAAAAAAGTGTAATCAGCAAAATAGCTACAGGCAAAATAAAGCTTTCCGTCTTATTTCCCCATCTATCCACAATTCCCTCCAAATCATAATGAGCAGGTATTTTATCCGGTATAAACTGAAATACTGTAATTGTAACTGCCATAGGAAGCACTGCAATAATCCACATAATCTTTTTCATTTCTTTTCCTCCGAACCTGTTAACCAAGTTTGGGTAATCTCTACTGGTAAGAGTTCTGCTGCGAATTCTTTTCTATTCTCCGATATTATAGCATTTTAGCCTGCTTTTTTCTATTCGGAATTTACCCTGTTTTTCCGGTTTTATTATGATAATACTGTTACAATAACACCAAAGTATTATTCCGATATATTTTGATATTATTCCGATAATTAGATATGCTCATTTTTGTATAAATAATCCAATTGATAACCAATATTTAGAGTATATTATATATAACTAAAACACTGAATATAAAATACTGAATACCTAAAATATAAATACTAAAAAAAATAAAACCTTGTCTAAAATCAAATAAAAATACATACACTCAAACAAAACATCATTGACAGTGTAAAAATTTTATGATATTCTTAAAAAAATATTAAGAATATCAGCTGAAACTTATGGATTAATAAATCATCACAACAGTCGAGTATTTATATTTATGTACGTTTAGATAATTAGATATATTAATATAGGTCTCTATAAGGTGATGAATTTTTAGATAAGTCCAAACACACCTTATTGGTGTGGGAGGTTTTAGTTATTAACAAATAATTCCGGCATTAAAATAAAGCTACGTTTTAAAAAGATATTTTAAAAAGCAGGTGCTTAAAAATGAGTAACTTAGATATAAAAAATAAATGTAAAAGAATATTTATTTTCTTGATTATGCTTGATGTATTTTTTGTTTTAATAAATATTCAAATTGAAAATATACAAAAAATACAGATTAAAAAAGAACAGGAAAAAGAAGTACAGTCAATTGTAGGCTACGCAAACGCTTTGTTGGGCGGAGTTGTTAAAACTGATAAAGATGATATATTTTATATATATGATCAAACTTCTGAAATTGCAGACTATGAAAAAAAGAAAAAATCAAATGAAGAAAATGAAAGTGTAGAAAAATACGAAATTCCTAAATATATCGATAGCAAATCTAAGATATTAAAGGTCGCACATGACGGGGAAAAGGGATATATATTCTTTTTACCTGACGGATTTTATTCAGGCGGAAATTCATATGACTTGTGGTTTATAAAAAGAAACGGATTTGTATGGGAGGTGGTAGATAGGCGTATACTGCCTTGATATAAAAAATATATTACAAGGAGAAAAAAGAATATGAAAATAAATAAATCCATTTATAAAAGATATATGACAAAAAACGGATATAACAGCTGTATATTTTATACAGAAAGGCTGTTTAAGGTATTTGCTTTTTTATGGCTATGCATACACATAGTGGTTTTATACCAAAATGCTACAAACCCTGTAAGCGTAGCGGATATACCTGTGGGAGAATTAACTTACTATAATGATGAAAGTATATATACCTATTCATACTTTAAACTTAAAAACAGTTCAAACAAAACTCAGGATGTATATGTAAATTTATATTTGTTAGGTTCAGAGGGTTTGGACTATCTCCGTTATAAGTGTGATGTTGTATTTATAGAAGAATGGAATTACAAAAAAAAGAATATAAAAATATATGACGACTGTAAAATAAGTATTCCGCCGAATACTGAAACAGGACTTTATTTAAAGGCGATACTTAAAAACGCAAAAAAAGAAGAATTGAAGCTTCAATACCCTACCGAGCAGGAAATAGAAGTAGTACAATATTAATCAAAATACATTTAGAAATATTGTAAATATTTATAGTATTTATAAAACCTGAACCAAATTTCTAAAATAGCATTTTAAAAAACCGGCACCACCCGTCTAACATGTGATGCCGGTTTTCTAAAAAAATATATTTACAACTTTTTAACAACTATTTTTAAAAAACAAGTACGGGAATGCACTTTATATTTTAAGAAAGACTAGAGACTAATGAGAAAAAGTCTATAAATAAGAGATTCTCTTATAATGAACTTACCTTCCTGACACCATAATCCTGTCTGCTGCCTTTCCTGCTATATAAACCTGTTTTCCTTTCTTTTTAAGCAAGACTGAATTATCAAAATTGTCTATTTCAATGATTTCGATCTCGTCATTTAATGCCAGATCCTTTTCCTCAAGGTATTCAAGCAGCTTCTTATCATCCCATACCTTATGTATAGTACCCTTATCTCCCGCTTTCATATCTGCCAAACATATAAGCCTGTCAGGATCCGGGTGATTCTCATAAATTTCATTGCCATGAGGACAGTGCTGCGGTCTATGCAGGAATTCATTAAGCCTGTTTTTAAGATTCTCGGAAGTTACATGTTCAAGCACCTCGGCATCTGCATGTACCTCCTGCCAGCTGTAACCGAGATGTTCAACCAAAAATAATTCCCAAAGTCTGTGCTTTGTAAGTAAAGTTCTTGCTGCAGTCCTGCCTTTTTCTGTCAGATATATATCCTTATTTTCCAGATATACATCTTCAGATTCAACAAGCTTTTTAACCATTTCCGTAACAGATGCCGCTTTAACATTAAGCATTTCACAGAGAAGCTTATTTGTGGCAGTTTCGCCTCTTTCCTTGCACTCATAGATTGCTATTATATAATCATCCCTGCTTGTATCTATCTTTGTCAAATCCTTGCCTCCCAAAACAAGACCGTAAAGCCTTTTAATATTATTTACTTTTTCAACTCCTGCATCCGTGAGATTATAAACTCCACATTCATTTGCCTTATATACATAGCCTTTTGATATAAGACTGTTTACATGGAACTTAAGCACCGTTTCATTCCAACCTATATGTTTTGTAATACTCCCAAGTCCGAGTTCATTCAGCATATCTGAGGCATTTCCATGGTTTCCTATATGAAGAAGTAAAAGTTCATTTCTGAAACGTATTCTTTTTTTCACTCTGTCAATCTCCTGTGTTATAATCCCATTCTTACAGCACAATACAGTTATAAAAAATGTAATTCCTGAAACACAGGCACACATTCCTGACATGGATATATTATATCTTATTGCCAGCAGATATCCGAAAGTACTGTTAATTATAGCATATATCACAGATAAAAAAAGTGTGGTTGTCAATCTCTTTGATATAAGACAGGCACTTGCAGCAGGTGCTATAAAAAATGATATTGCAAGTATTGCTCCTACAGATTCAAATGCCGCAACACAGGTAAGTGAAACAAGGCCCATAAATATATAGTAAAGAACCCCGACTCCTATCCCTGAGACAGCGGAAAATACCGGATCAAATGTAGATATCTTCATACGATTAAATGAAAGTATTATAAATGCAATATTTAATACAAGTACCACACTCATCTGTACAAGTGCTTTAGGAAAACTTAAACCTAAAATATCTATACGGTTAAAGGGTGCAACTATAACTTCACCCATAAGAACCATATCGGTATCAAGGTGTACATTTCTTGCAAACTTAGTTATAAGAATTACCGCAATAGAGAAAAAAAGCGGGAAAATGATGCCTACCGCAGCATCCTCTCCTACTCTCCTGCTCTTTATAAGTATCTCTATTGCCATAGTTGTAAACACACCGAATAATGCGGCAGCAATTATAAGCCACACACTTCTTAAATCTCTGGTTATAAAAAAACCTATCACTATACCCAATAAAACCGAGTGTGATATGGCATCCGAAACCATTGAAAGCCTCCTGAGTACAAGAAATACCCCCAGTATGCTGCATGCAGCCGCTGTAATTATTAATATATACAATGATTCTATCATATTCCTTACCTCTTGACCATGCTGCCTTCAGATGCCATTTTTCTTCTCCAGAACCTCATCGCTATAATACCTCTGGGTGAAAAAAGCACTGATAAAAGTGCAATAGCAGACATAACAAGCGTTATACTGGGACCGGTTGAAAATCCTTTAAATGCACTGCTTATAAATGTTCCTGCAAAAGCTGATACTCCTCCTGACAGAGTGGCAATTATAAGCACTCTCTCATATCTTTTACTCCACTGAAGCCCTGTAACCGCCGGATTTATAAGCATACTGCTTATAAGTATAGCACCTACCATCTTTAGTCCGGCTGCTATAAGAAGCATGGTCATTATCATTATAAGCATTGAAACCAGCCTTTTTTTAATGCCTATGGTGCCCGCATAAGCCTCATCAAATACATATACTTTTATCTCTTTATAAAAAAGAATAAAAAGTACAATCGCAATAATTGATACAATAAATATAATAGTTACATCATCTTTTAATATATATGCCGCCTGACCGAATATATAGCTTGCAAGACCTGACTGTGAAGCTCGCTGATATCCTGCATTTCCCTGTATATAACTTTTAAGCACCATGCCTAAACCGAACATAGCCGAAAGAACTATTGCCATGGCGGTATCCGCCTCTATCTTTGATATGTCCGATATTATCTGTATAAGCAAAAATGCTATGATGCCTGCAATTATAGCACCAAGCATTAATATTATCGAATTTTTCTGTCCTGATATCATAAATGCAAGTATTATTCCGGGAAGTGAAGCATGCCCTACCGCATCGCCTATAAGACTTTGTCCCTTTAATATACTTATCGTTCCTATAACACCGCAAGCCATAGCAAGAAGCACTGTTCCTGCCGCTACAACTATAAAGGAGTATTCCTTTAAAATACTTAAATCCATAAAATCAGTCCCTCCCCTACAATAAATCTATATACAATATATCATTCGCCATAAGCCACATCAAGATTTTCCTTCGTAAACACATCTTCTGTTCTTCCGGCAGCTACAAGCTGCTTATTGATTATAACCACATGATCAAAATAATCCTCAAGTGTTGAAAGATCATGATGTACTACTATAATTGTTTTTCCTTCTTTTTTAAATTCCCTCATGGTTTCAACTATTATGCTTTCAGTTTTTATATCAACTCCCTGCAGAGGCTCATCCATAAAATAAATTAAAGCATCCTGTGCAATAGCTCTTGCCAGAAAGACCCTCTGTCGCTGTCCACCTGAAAGCTCTGATATCTGTCTATCTGAAAAATCAACCATTTTCATCTTCTCAAGTGCCTTAAATGCAAGCTCTTTTTCCTTTTTACCCGGTCTTTTAAAGAGTCCCAGATGTGTATATCTTCCCATCATAACTACATCAAGCACAGTGGTGGGAAAATTCCAGTTTACACTTCCTGACTGAGGTATATAAGCAATATTTTTATATACCTCCTTATATGGCTTTCCCATAATCAAAACCCTTCCCGACACAGGTTTTAAAAGTCTTAAAATTCCTTTTATAAGAGTAGACTTCCCTGCACCGTTAGGTCCTATTATGGCAGTTATAGAATTTTCATATATATCAAGGTCTATATCCCATATAACAGGCTTATCAGTATAAGCCATTGTAAAATCCTCAACATGCACTATTGGCTGCTTACTTAAAGCAGCCTGATTTTCCTGAGAAAAATCCTCAGACATATTTTGGGAGCCTGATTTTTTATATTCCTCATTTTTATTGTTTAAGTCAGTTATGGTTTTAATCCTGTTAATATCTTTTTTCATAAATTAATCACCAAATAGGGCTTCTCAAAACATTTCACCATATCTAACCAATATGGTGAAATGTCTCAATCCGCCCTTTCATGTCGCTTTTTTATGATACCGCTTTGTATCGCCTGTATCAGTCCTATTTATTATTAAATTATTTTATTTTTTCTTCGGTCTTTTAATTTAAAATATTTTATTATATTTTTATTTTAAATACTTAACTATAAGATCAACATTATGCTTATACATATCTATATAAGTATCTCCCGGCTGTCCTTTCGGTGCAAGTGAATCTGAAAAAAGCTGTTCATCCTGCTCGCCTTCTTTTCCTACTATCTTCACATCCTGTCCCTTTGCAGCCGCACCTTCTCTAAGTTTTTCCATACGTGCAGGGTCAGTGGTTGATTCTGCAAATACAGCCTTTATCTTATGCTCTACTATAAAATCAATGGTTTCCTGTATGTCCTGATTTGAAACCTCAGATTCAGTACTTACACCCTGTGGTGCTTTCACAGTTACTGAATAGGCTCTTGAAAAGTAGTTAAAAGCATCATGTGGGGTTATAAGATATCTTCTGTCAGCAGGTATTTTTTCAATATTTTCCTTTATGTAGGAATCAAGCTCAGTAAGTTCTTTTATATAACTGTCCCTGTTTTTTTCATACATTTCTTTTTGTTCCGGATTTAATCCCGAAAGTGCATCGCATGCTTCCTCTACCGCAAGCTTATATAAATCTATATCAAACCAGAAATGAGGATCTACAACCATCTCGCCGTCCTCATCCATCTGTCCTATCTTATCCTTTGGAAAATTCTTGCTTACAGCCGTTCCCAGCTTTTCAAGCGCCTCAACCATCTTGCCCTCAAAATGCAAACCGTGATACAGTACAAGATCTGCCGACTGAAGTTTTTTATTGTCCTCAGGCTTTGCCGTATAAAGATGCGGATCCTCTCCTGCCGGTATTATAAGCTCTATATTTACAGTATCTCCCGCTATTTGCTCAGTCATATCCTGTAAAAACGAAGTGGTTACTACAACCGTTTTTTTGTCTTTATCACTTTTTTTGTCAGATTTCATATCTGAGTTTTTTGAATTATCCTTTGCATCCGACTTCATGTCAGCCTTTGCATCCGACTTCATCGCTTCTGAACCTGAACTCTGCTGTGTTGTCTGATCTCCTCCCCCCTGCTGGCATGCTGCCAAAAGTGCCATCATAGATACGGCAGCCATAATTATTTTAACTTTACTGCCAAATTTACTCATTTAAATACCTTCTTTCTTGATTATTTTCATAATTTTTAGGCATGCCTAAAGTATATTCTTTGGAAAGCCTAATTTCATATAAATATATACCCTAATTTAAGATTTTAGTCAAGTCTTTTTTATAGATTCGTTGTGTTCAAGCTTTTTTATAACATTACGATCCGATTTTCATTATAAAGTTTATACACCCCCATAGCATGCACCCTATAATATTTTTGTAATTATTACAAAAAAACAGCAAACCTTTTTGATTTACTGTTTAGCAAGTTGCTATATAATAGCCTCTTATTTGATTTTTGAGTTAGACAAGCCGGGATTTTCATTTGCTCCTTACAACGATTTTTTTCATGTAATAATTATTCCTACAATCAATGCTATTAAATATTAAAACCACATTTTTTAAGCAACACAAAAAGTGCGGCAAATAGATAGTGTCCCCTATATACCGCACTTTCATACTGCTATTCTTCTTCTTACCACCTCATATGCCAATACACCTGCTGCCACTGAAGCATTAAGCGAGTCTATCTCACCTCTTACAGGTATCGCTGCATGAAAATCACACTTTTCCTTGACAAGCCGGCTTACGCCGTTTCCTTCACTGCCGATTACAATCCCGATTGCACCGCTTAAATCAATGCTATACATTGATGCACCGCTCATATCCGCACATACAAACCATATCCCCCTTTCCTTTAACTTATCAACAGTTCTTGAAAGATTTGCAACCCTTGCCACTTTTGTGTAATTAAGCGCACCGGCGGAGGTCTTTGCAACTGCAGCTGTCAGCCCTGCCGCACGGTTTTTAGGTATTATAACCCCATGTGCTCCGGCAAGGTTTGCCGTCCGTATTATAGCACCAAGATTGTGAGGGTCTTCTATACCGTCAAGAAGTATTATAAAAGGCGGCTCATTTTTATCTTCCGCAATTTTTAATATATCTTCAACTTCCGCATATTTATATGAAGCGGCTAAGGCAGCCGTTCCTTGATGATTACTTGAGGCGCATACTATATCAAGCTTTTTTTTATCTATAAATTCTACTTTTACTCCATGCTTTTTCGCCTCATCAAGTATAACTTTTACAGACTGACCGTTAAGATTCTCCTGTATATAAATCCTGTCTACGGAGTTGCATGAACGCAGTGTCTCAATAACCGCATTTCTCCCGTAAATTATATTTTCATCCATTAAATTAAAACCTTCTTTACAAAACTTTACTGCTTGTGAATTAAACACTTTTTTATAAATTTAACACTTTGCCGAAGTAAAAATTTATTTAAACATAAATAATATTTTTATATTTTTATATTCAGGCACTATATTCAGTCTTGCTCCAGCCTGACTTTATAAGCTCCACAACCCTTTTATAGTTTCCATTTATATAAAGGAATCCCAAAAGAGTTTCGAGCCCTGTGGCATGCCTGTAATCAGATACCGAGGCATTTTTTGCACTGCTGTGAGAATTTGAATTTCTCCCTCTTTTAAATATGGCGTACTCCTCTTCGCTAAGCAAATCCTTTATATTTCTAAACAGTTTTGCCTGCCCTGCGGCACTTGTATACTCAGTCGCCTGTGTATGAAGTTTTTTTACGGATTTATTCCCCTTGCTTATTATAACCGTCCTTACAACCGTCTCATAAACCGCATCACCTATATAGGCAAGTATAACAGGCGAGTAACAGCCTGTATCAGGCAGCGTTATATCAAAGCTTTCAAGTATACAGCCTAAGCCTTCTTCCATTTTACACCTTCCCTTGTATCCTCAAGCACTATGCCCATTGAAAGAAGCCGGTTTCTTATCTCATCAGCCTGTTTGTAATCCTTATTCTTTCTTGCCTCCTGTCTTTTTTCAATTAAGGCTTCCACTTCTTCATCAATACTTAACTGTTTCCTTTTTGTTATTATGCCTAACACGTTACATAATGTATCTATGGCTTCATGCAGAGCATTTATATATTCCTTTGAACTGTTTTCATCTGCAGTTGAATTTGCAAGCCTGACTATTTCAAACACCGTACTTATAGCATCGGCAGTATTAAAATCGTCATCCATAAAAACCTCAAATTTGTTTTTAAGTTTAAGCAATCGGTCTAAATTTTGTTTTTCCATGTCATCGGCAGCATCACGGCTGCTTTGTAATAAAAACTCATCAAGCCTTTCAACTGAAGTTATAATCCTGTCAAGTGCATTTTTTGAGCTCTCCATTAAATCCATTGAAAAATTAAGCGGGTTTCTATAATGTGCACTAAGCATAAAAAATCTAAGTGCCTGCAAATCATACTTTTCACCTATTTGTCTGACCGTAAAAAAATTACCCAGAGACTTGCTCATTTTCTTATTATCAATATTTAAAAAAGCATTATGCATCCAGAAATTTGCAAACTTCATACCGCTGCTTGATTCTGACTGGGCTATCTCATTCTCATGGTGCGGAAATATAAGATCCTCTCCTCCGCCATGTATATCTATCTGGACACCAAGATATTTCCTGCTCATAACTGAACACTCTATATGCCACCCCGGTCGTCCCTTTGACCATGGAGAATCCCAATACGGTTCCCCCTCTTTTTTAGGTTTCCAAAGTACAAAATCCGCCGGTGATTTTTTGGATTCCTCACCGGTAACCTGAAGCTCTCTGAAACCTGATTGCAGTTCGTCTATATTTTTATTTGAAAGCCTGCCGTAATCTTTAAAACTCTCTACATCAAAATATACGGTCCCGTCTTTAGCGACATAGGCATGTTTTTTTTCTATAAGAGTTTTTATCATATCTTCCATGCCGTCTATCTCCTGCGTTGCAAGCGGATGCTTTGTCGCAGGCATTATATTCATATCCGCCATATCTTTTTTACATTCAGCTATATATCTTGTAGAGATAACTATTGATTCTACACCCTCTTCTTTAGCCCTATTTATAATCTTGTCATCAACATCGGTAAAATTGGAGACATAGTTTACATCATATCCTTTATATATAAAATATCTCCTTACAGTGTCAAAAAAAATCATAGGTCTTGCATTACCTATATGTATAAGATTGTATACCGTAGGACCGCATACGTACATCTTTACCTTGCCCTCTTCAAGCGGTACAAACTCTTCCTTTTTCCTTGTAAATGTATTAAAAATCCTCATAAATTGAAATTTCCTTATTTAGTATAGTTTTATCGTTTATTTATTGTTTAGATCCTGTTTCAGTTTTTACGGCTTAATTGCTAAAATATACCGCAACAGCCTCCACAACCTGTACTTCCGGCTATATCCTGAGAAGCTATATCTCTGACTGAAGTTATAAGACAGACGGCATGTGCGCTTATTCCTTCGCCGTCTCCTGTAAATCCCAGCCCCTCCTCAGTAGTCGCTTTTATATTTACCTGTGAAAGCTCTATATTTAAAACTTTAGATATATTTTTTCTCATATCGTCAATATATAAAGCCATCTTAGGCTTTTGTGCCACTATGGTGGCATCAATATTTTCAACTATGTAAGTTTTTTCCAAAAGCATGTCAGCTACCTTTGAAAGCAATGCCATACTTGAAATATCTTTATATTCTTCATCGCTGTCGGGAAAATGCTTTCCTATGTCTCCAAGCCCGGCAGCACCTAAAAGTGCATCCATTACAACATGCAAAAGCACATCTGCATCCGAATGTCCAAGAAGCCCCTTTTCAAATGGTATTTCAACGCCTCCCAGTATAAGCTTCCTGCCGGAGACAAGTCTGTGTACATCATAACCGTGTCCGATTCTCATATAACTGTATAATCCTCTTTAAAATCTGTTATTGTCTGCATATCTTCTGCAAAACACCGGTATAAATATACAGGTTTATTTTGCTTTTGATAAACAATTTATTTATAATCCAATTAATTAAAAGCCGACTCATGGTATTAACCGGTGTCAGACTATAAACCTGAGCTTCTGACCTATACATCTTAATTCCACATCTGTATACATACCGACAACCTCCCCGTCCGTATGCACCGCAAGAGGGATTTCAGTATGTATTTTTATCTCACGACATTCACGGTTTCTTACACCCGCATACTTCATATGATTTCCAAACATTGCACCTAAAAGTATCTTTACAAGCTTAAGCTTTGATTTATGGTGTATTATACACACTGAAAGTTCACCGTCAGTATTATCGGCTTTAGGCGCAAATCTGAAGCCCCCTCCCTCAGTAGGGTGATTATGTGAAGCCACAAGCACTATATTATTAAATTCAATTTTTTTTTCACCGTCAAATATTACATAACCTTTTACAGGTTTTGTCTTTAAAAGGCATTTAATACCTGATGCTATATATATAAATTTTTTTAGCAAAAAACCTGTAGGTATACCCAATTTCCTTCTTTCAGCTATATCATGACAGACCTTTGCATCATAACCTATGCCTGAACTTACTATAAATCTCCTGTGGCAGCCCTTTCCATAGCTTAAAATACCATAATCTATTTCCTTAATTTCTTTAGATTTCAATATATGTTTAAGACATCTTTTAGGGCTTTTAGGCAACTTAAGTCCTCTTGCAAGGTCATTTCCCGAACCTGTCGGTATATATCCCATTGTAAAGCCCGGGCTTATCCTTGCACCGTCAACTATCTCATTGGCTATTCCGTCTCCGCCCACCGCTATTATACAGACCTCTTCATCAGTGTCGGTAAGTTCACCTGCTATCCTCGCCGCATCTCCCACTCCATCTGTTATATATGCCTTATAGGCTATCTTCTTTTTTACAAGATAGTGTTCAAGGGTTTTCCATAATTTATATCCTCTCTCACCACCTGAATTAGGATTTATAATAAAATTAAGCATTTAATCTCCTATCTGTCATGTCGGCAGTTATCCTGTGTCAGGAAAACAGGTAAACGCCTGCTAAATATTTTCTATATAAAAACCGCATATACTTTATGCCGTTTTCATGCGATTTTTTGCATGCCCATATACAGCGGTCCAGGAAAACGCTGATTAAATCATCGCTTCTTTAAGAATTATAGCATATAAGGTAATAAAGAAAAAGTACAATCAAAAAATCCTCTTGACAATAACAGCTTTTTTGAATATACTTATCTGGCGTTTAAAAAGCCTTGGGATCTTAGCTCAGCTGGGAGAGCATCTGCCTTACAAGCAGAGGGTCACAGGTTCGAGCCCTGTAGGTCCCATTTTTAGATTTTTAAACGATATGGCGGAATAGCTCAGTTGGCTAGAGCACACGGTTCATACCCGTGGTGTCGAGAGTTCAAGTCTCCCTTCCGCTATTTTTTATTGCTTATTTTTGGTTTTCAGTATATCATATAAGCAGGGCAGCAATACCCTTCATCCTATTATTATTGATATTTAATTATAGAAGTGAGGTACTGTATGAAGAAAAGTGTTTTTAAAGAAAAGTGTTTAAAGCTGCTCAGGACATACAATCATGCTTGGGTTTTTTCATATTCCATACTGTATTTGATCTGGTATCAATATCTTGAAAATACTGTTACAACAAACTTTAATATTATACACAGCCATTATGATGATGTAATACCGTTTGTTGAATATTTTATAATACCCTACCTTTACTGGTTTGTATATCTTGGAGCAGTTACGGTTTTTTTGTTTTTAAAGGATAAGAACGAATTTTATCATTTTATGTTTTATATATGTGTCGGTATGAGTACCTGCCTGCTTATATGCCAGATTTATCCAAACGGCACCAATCTTAGGCCTGTTTTAGATTTTAACAGGAACTGGGCAACAAAGCTTGTACATTTTATATACAGTATTGATACTAATACAAATGTGTTTCCCAGCATACATGTATATAATTCAATAGGTGCACATATAGCAATTTCCAAAAGTAAATTTTTTAAAGGAAATATAGCCGTGCAGATATTTTCATTGATATCCTGCCTTAGTATATGTGCTTCAACAGTATTTTTAAAGCAACATTCCATGCTTGATGTATTTGCGGCATTTATACTTGGAGTCGTTATGTATTTTGTTGTTTACGGAAAAGTAAAGGTTCCTGATGAGTTCCCGCAAATCGCCAAAAAAACACGCAGAAAATCAACTGCTGTTTAAAATTTAAACCTGCCCCTTATATACATAGGAGCAGGTTTAAATTTTTTTCATATATTATATTACTGTAACTTAAAACTTGCCATATCATCATAGTAGGTTTTTTCCATGAAATCAGAGCTCATAATATTTAAATGTAAATCTATATTTTCAATCTTATCAATTTTATTATTTTTTAAATCCTCTCCAAGCAATCCCAATTTTACAAATCTACAGTTGCCTTTTAAAATAGTACCGCTGCTGTAAGCAGACATTGCAAAACCGTCTACCGAAAGCTTATCGGCTGCAAATATTATGTCGTCATCATATTTGTTTACCACAAAAAGATTTATATCATACCCGTCTATATCGCTTTTTCTGCCTCCTATGGCAACAACCTTCGCATACTCATTATCAAGGATAACCTGGTCTGATGTCTTGGGCTTTCGTTCATATTTTACAGCCTTATCCTTACCATAAGGGTATATATGAACTGTTTCTTTAGCTACACTATCTGCAAAATAGTTTTCCGCCTCAGTAACAAGAAAGGTCAGCTCTATATCGCTAAAAGCATAATCCTCCTCAGCTTCATCAAGCTCGCTATCTATAAAACATACAGATCCATTTGTTTGTTTACCTGCAGGGACCGTACTATAAAGTGTAGGTATAAATTCTATCCCGTCAATAGAACCGGAAACTACTGTAAAGGTTAAATCCTTATCTGAAGTTTTATTCTCCAAATATACATTAAATCTATGTTTCCATATCGGATCTTCTTCAATTCCAGTGATTTTAATAATACACTCATCATTATCCACTGCCAGCATCTCAGTAAAAGAGTAGTCCGGAGCTTTAGTCTTTTTATTATCTTCAGCTTTTTTATTTTCTTCTTTAACATCATCCTTTTCTTTTTTATTTTCCTTTGCAGATGATTTACTTTCACTTTTTGGCTTGGCAGATTCAGTGGCGGATTCCTTATCAGCACTTTTTGTACATGCCGATAGTGAAGTTATAAACATTAAGGCTGTAATTGCAACTAGAAAAATCCTTTTCATTATAATTTCTCCCCATTTTTATAAAAAATATATGCTGTTAAGCTTAATCCCGGTTGATTAATTAAAACCATAAAATTTTTGTGTGATTTTATAGCACAGTACAGAGAATTTTCTGCCAAGCTTAAAGGGTATATTTACCCCTTGTCCCAAAAATCCCCATCTCAGCCTTAAAAACAGTCTTATATTCGACCTCCTGAGGTATCTCCACAGCTCTTTTTTCTTTATAAGATTATCTTTATCCTCCGACTTTATTGCAAGTATAGAACATATAACCATCATTATCTCAAGATAAAGCACCATATATTTCCTAAGCTTGTGATTTTCAATTTTATAGGGATTATATGCATCCAGCATTAACTTTGTAACCTTAATCTGCTGATCTATCCTTCCGATCATAACCTCCTCATTGACTGACTGATCATCTCTGCCTATAAAATACCTGTAAAAATTTAAATCCATATAATATAGCGTTCTCACATACGGAAGCGGATAATATACAAATATATTATCTACATAGAAAGTATGTTTAGGAAGCCAAAGCCCACATTCTATAAGCATCTTCCTCCGATAAATAACCGAGTGCATAAGTATGTACTGTCCGGGCAGAAAGGTTCCTATGTCATCCCATGTCAGTATACGGTCCTTTTCAAGAACCCTCCTGTAATTCATCACTTTCTTATGCTGGGCTCCCTCCTTTTCATATACAAAATTGCTTATAAGAAGATCCAGTTCCGTATCACTTTCATTTATAAAATATCTAAGCTTCTCAAGTATAAGTGCGTAGGATTTTTCATCTACCCAATCATCCGAATCAACAACCTTAAAAAACTCTCCTGTGGCAGCCTTAAGCCCCTCATATACGGCATCTCCATGTCCTCCGTTTTCCTTATGCAGGGCACGGCATATACCCGGATATTTAGTTTCATATTCATCAGCTATCTCTGCAGTATTATCCTTAAAAGAACCGTCATTCACTATAAGAATTTCCACATCTTCCCCGCCTTTAAGAAGGGAATCAATGCATTTTCTCATATATTTTGCCGAATTATAGCACGGCACCGCTATACTTAGTATTTTCATATCATTTCCCTCCCAAAAACAACATCTTTGTCGACTTTAATTCTTATCAGGTAAACAAGCCCTGCTATAGACATTACCACCGATATCAGTACATAAATTACAAAACCGATACTTGCAGCACCTATATCCTCTGTTTGAAGTTCTTGTCCGCTCATCAGTACAAGCTGCGGCAAAAGCACTACAGATGTGTTTGCAGCCATATGATAAGCTATACATAAAAATATATTTTCTTTTTTATAATAAATATAAGCAAGAACAATACCTGAAATCGAGGCATAAATTCCTTGTACTAAATTCCCATGTAATACTCCAAATAGAATTGATGATGCAATGATCGCAGATATATTTCCGAAATAGTGTCTCAAACGTCTATATACAAGCCCCCTGTATATAACCTCCTCAACTACCGGAGCAATAATCGCTACAACAAGTAACTGCAATCCTAAGCTTGCATTATCTATACTATCTTTAAGTTCATCAAAATTTTTGTCTTTTATATCAAACTCGTTAATAAAATAGCTAACTGCTATATTCAGTGTAAAAGCAAGTGCGATGCCAAGCAGTATAATTATAATATAATCTGTAATTGTTGTTTTCCTTACAATAATACCGTCATTAAAATTCCATCTTAATCTATCACTTATATAAAGCCCTGCCATTAATGGTAAATATATGACAGCTGCAATCCCGGAAAACAATATGGTATTTTTTAAAGCTGCATTTGTAACTACATACAATGTTTCCAAATAGTCGCCGTAATTTCCATCAGTTACACTATAAAAATACACTGACATCAAGATTAAAAGTAAAAACGCATGTACCGTACCATACAGTAAAGCGGGGTATAAAGAACTCCATAGTTTTTTTAAAAGCCCCATACCGTAAATTTAACCTCCTTGTTCTGACTTTATTTTCTCTTATTTGGTTATTATACATAATTTACAGGCTTTTGACCACTTTTTTTTACCATAGCATAATAACTATCCGGCATAAGCTATGCAACAATTATATAGTACAAAATATTTTATTGATTAAAGATACACAATATGTTAGAATCCTCTCTGTTGACTATTCTTAACTGTTAATATTCATTTTATATCTGAAGTAATTGACAGGCTGTATACCCGTAACACAGGGCTTTATAAAGACTCAAAGACAGATATATAAAAAATGCATAAGAGTAGCACAAATTAAATGAGATTTTCATACTATAAACACTTAATCAGTATTTATAGTAAAATACTCAGTTGTAAGCAGATATGCCATAAGGTAAAAATAACAATCAGTTCGCAATAGACAAAAACTGCCCGTATTATAAATACAAAGGGCAGTCTGCATAATGAATGGAGATATAAACTATGCCAAAAAAAAGAGTTGTTGTATCAATAGGACATAAGGATTTAGGAACCACTTTCCCTGAACAAAAAAAAGCAATTGCAAAAACTTCAGAGGTACTTGCAGAGATTGTGCAGGACGGATGGCAGCTTGCCATAGTTCATTCAAATGCACCACAGGTGGGTATGATACACACTGCCATGAATGAATTTGCAAAAATCCATGACGGATATACAAATGCTCCTATGAGCGTATGTTCTGCCATGAGCCAGGGTTACATAGGCTATGATTTGCAAAACACTCTCCATAGTACCCTGCTTTCAAGAGGGATCTATAAAACAGTTTCAACGCTTCTTACTCAGGTTACAGTCAATCCTTATGATGATGCATTTTATACACCTGTAAAGATAATAGGCAGAATAATGAGCCTTGAAGATGCAAAACTTGAGGAAGAAAAGGGTAATTCTATAATTGAAATCAAAGGCAGAGGATTTAGGCGTATAGTTGCATCACCAAATCCTGTTGCAATAGTTGAAATTGATGCTATAAAGGCACTTCTGGATGCCGACCATGTGGTAATAGCCTGCGGAGGAGGCGGAATCCCGGTTATCAAACAGGGCGGGCAGCTTAAAGGTGCTTCCGCCGTAATTGAAAAGGACCTTGCAGGCGGTCTGCTTGCAAGAGAAATTGATGCCGATCTGTTTCTAATATTAACTTCTGTTGAGCATGTATCTTTAAATTACGGAACTTCCGATGAACAGCCTGTTTATAATATAACGGCAAAAAAAGCGGAGAAATTCCTTCAGGAAGGACATTTCGAATCCGCTTCCATGCTCCCGAAAATACGGGCAGGTATTGATTTTATAAATTCAGGCAAAAATCGCCGTACTATTATAACCTCTATTGACAAATATCGTGAAGCTCTTAAAGGAAAGGCGGGCACCGTCATTTCATAAATTATAATATTATTTTAGTATTTATTTTTTTACTTTCCTTAAGTATATATACCAGTAGAGCAGCCCTACAAGAGTACCGCCAATAAGATTGCCTATTGTTACCGGAAGCAGGTTTTTAAGCAGAAATGAGGAAATGTTTAATCTGTCAACCTCTATACCTTTTTCAACTGCAAGCCTCAGATATTCCGGATTCATCTTTGCTATAATTCCTGCAGGAATATAATACATATTTGCCACACTATGCTCAAATCCTGATACTACAAATAAAAGTATAGGGAAAAATACTCCTGCTATCTTGTCTGCCGTAGAGTTTGCAGACAGTGCTATCAGAACAGCTATACACACAAGAAAATTACAGCCTATTCCAAGAAACAGCCCCTGTGAAAATGAAAGAGATGTTTTTTTCACGGCTATACTTATAGTCATAACAGCGAGTTTACTATCGTAAAGTGAAAGCTGTTTTGAGGCTGAGGCAAGTAAAGCTATAAGTACTGAACCTATAAGGTTTCCTATATATACTATAATCCAGCATTTAAGCATACTTGAAAACTTTATTTTTTTATCAAGAAGTGATATCACTATAAGGCTGTCCCCTGTAAACAGTTCACAACCTGCACATGAAACCATTGAAAGCCCTGCAGGAAATACAACTGCTGAAATAAGCTTTGCAATTGACGGATTTTCTATTGTCGCTATCGCCGCATTGGCACCTACCCCTGCCAATGCAATAAAAAATCCTGCTATAACTGCAAGCAGCAGAGTTTTTAAAAACGGTGTATTTACCTTATTTTCCCCTAAGCTAACATACTTTTCCATAACTTCCTTAGTTGAAAGCATAAACCCCCCTTTATAAATGCAGTCCCGATACGACTGCATTTATTTTATTTAAAATAAATTTAATCTGATAAATACTATTATCAATAAAAAGGGTAAAATGTCAATTGGCATAATAATACATTAATTAATTATAATAGACTTTATACTGTAATATTTTCAAGTTTGAATTCTACAATTTTACCTAAAGCCTCAATACCAAGTTCAACCTGCCTGCCTATCCTGCCTGCACTGAATATTATTTTATCAAAATCAGAAGCGGATTTGTCCACTACCGTAATAAACTTTTTTTTCATACCTATAGGAGAACAGCCTCCATGCACATAACCCGTAAGGGGCAAAAGTTCCTTGGATTTAACCATGCTTACACTTTTTTCACCAACTGACGAAGCCGCCTTTTTTAAATCAAGCTCCTTATCGGACGGAATCATAAATACATAATATGTTTTACTTTTTCCCACTGTTACAAGAGTTTTAAAAATCCTCATGCTGCCAACATTTAAAATCCGTGCAACTTCGATACCGCTTAAAGCCTCTTTATCAGTATAACAATAAGCATCATACTCTATCCTATGTTTATCAAGTATCCTCATAACATTGGTTTTTTCCTCTGTATGTACAGCTTCACCTTTATCTTCATTTCTTTTCATATATACAATTTCTCCCTGCCGATATTTTTAGCATATTTTTTCGATTTTCATGTACTGCTTTTAACAAATATAATCCTGATTAAAATATCCCGCCGCTTTTGGGAATAAATAAAATCCTGCCATAAAGTAAGCAGGATTTTATCGGTTTTATATAAGACTATAATGCATTAAAGGATTTAATCCTTCGCTCAGCTGGGCTAGTTGGATTTGAACCAACGAATGCAGGAGTCAAAGTCCTGTGCCTTGCCGCTTGGCGATAGCCCAATAAAATATAATAAAAAAGCTGCCTCAAAGGACAGACACAGAGTCAAGCAATACTTCAGGCAAATATAAGCAGTTTCACCCGCATAATACATCTTCACTGCCGGAATATATAAAAAATAAGACCCGAACCGGATTTTGCCATAACCCTGCCAAGGGTGGGTGAAGGGATTCGAACCCTCGACCTCCAGAGCCACAATCTGGCGCGCTAACCAACTGTGCCACACCCACCATATGATAAAGCAAACAGCATACACCGCTGTAAGCAGGTGATGGGAATCGAACCCACATATTCAGCTTGGAAGGCTGATGTTCTGCCATTGAACTACACCTGCATATACGAGCCTGAAGGGATTCGAACCCCTGACCCTCGGCTTAGAAGGCCGATGCTCTATCCAACTGAGCTACAGACTCAAATAGTTTTTAACACTGCCATTTATAAAAATAAAAAAGCCGGTTAATGCTCAATCACATATACAGGCACACATTTATATAATAAGACAGCAAAAATCGGGGTGACAGGATTCGAACCTGCGACCCCCTGGTCCCAAACCAGGTACTCTAGCCAAACTGAGCCACACCCCGAAAGTAACTTATTTTAAAATCGCCGCCGCTTAGCTGATTTCAACGCATAAGCACGAACACACGACATTATACTTAAGACAAGCCCTTATGTCAAGGGCTTTTTAAGTATTTACAAAACTATTTTGATAAATCTATCACCGTATGTTCATCATCCAGAAATTTAAGCACTATTTTAGGAGTATCCGGGGGGTCTATATTCATAACCATATAAGTTCCTATATTTCCCCTCTGCCTCGGATATGATATACTTCCGGGATTTAATATTATTATACCGTTTTCATTTTCATAATGTGGTACATGAGTATGACCGTACATTACTATATCATAGTCCTTTGATATCGCCTCATCTTTAAGGTGCTGAGTTCCTGCATATACACCGTGGCGGTGTCCATGTACAAGAAGGATTTTATATTTTCCTATATTTATCTCTTTTCTCTCATCAAGTGTCGCTGAAAAATCATTATTTCCCTTTACTGTAAAAAAAGCGGTCTTTACCTTAAGCATCTGTTCTATCCTTTTTTCACTTCCAACAGTATCTCCCAGGTGTATAAGCATATCTACAGGTTCTTCTATACCGATGACCTTTCTAAGAACCTCGTCTCTGCCATGAGTATCACTTACAATTAAAATCTTCATCATCTATCAGGACCTTCTTCCAGTTTCCTGTTAAGCATAATCTTCATCTGTCTTAACGCCTTTCCTCTGTGGCTTATTTTATTTTTTTCCTCTATACTAAGCTGTGCACAAGTCTTTCCATAGTCGGAAATATATACTATAGGATCATAACCGAATCCTTCCGCTCCCAGAATTTCATGTGATATTTTTCCTTCAAGTGTCTGTGTGGTTTCAAGCACTTCTCCATCATCCATAATACAGCATATAGCACTTACAAACCGTGCACTTCGCATATTATCAGGTACATCTTTTAAAAGCTCCAAAATATGCAGATTTTTAGCCTCGTAAGGAGTATCCTTTCCCATATATCTTGAAGAAAAAACTCCCGGTTTTTTTTCAAGATAATCAACCTCAAGCCCCGAATCATCTGCCATAACTATTCCGCCTGTTATATCATAAACCGCAGTTGCCTTTATAAATGCATTTTCTTCAAATGTGCTGCCGTTCTCATCAATATCAATATCAACTCCGGCATCTTTCATGCTTATTATCTCATAGGCTGAATCTTTAAAAATCTCTTTTATTTCATTAAGTTTGCCCTTATTTGAAGTGGCAAAAACTATTGTTTTCTTATCCATCTGTTTATTAAATACCTGTAATTTTATATTTTACATTTTTATATTTTTTTCTTAGGAGGCTTAGCACCCATATACTGATAAAAATAGGTCTTCATCATACCGTTGTAAATCTTCCTGTTTTTATCAGCTCTTTTACCTATGTACTTTTGAGTATCCTCCCATGCACTTATTATATACATAGACCATGAATCAAGCGCTGCGTATCTTTTACCAAGTGCACTGTAAAGTTCCACAAGCTCCTCCCTCTGCCCCAGCCTTTCACCATAAGGCGGATTCGTAATTATAAATCCGTATTTTTTTGAATGTGAAAGTTCCTTTACATCTCTTTGCTGAAAATGTATTTTTTCAACCACTCCTGCTCTATGTGCATTAAATCTTGCAGCCTTAAGCGCCTCAGCGTCTATATCAAAGCCCTGTATATCAGTCTTTACATTATAATCTATCTCTTCATTTGCCTCATCTTTTGCATCTTCCCACATATCAGGGCTTATTATATTATCCCATGACTGTGATATAAAGTTCCTGTAAAGTCCCGGAGCTATATTCATAGCCATAAGTGCAGCTTCTATAACAAAAGTCCCGCTGCCGCAAAAAGGATCAATCAGTATCCTGTCAGACTTCCACGGTGTAAGCATTATAAGTGCAGCCGCCAGAGTTTCAGTAACAGGCGCTTTTACCGTCATAACTCTATATCCTCTTTTATGAAGAGATTCACCGCTTGTATCAAGTCCTATTGTTACAATATCGTCTACTATGCTTACTCTAAAAGGATACAAAGCCCCCTCCTCGGAAAACCAGCTTATATTATAAACTGATTTAAGCCTGTCGACCATCGCTTTTTTTACAATTGACTGTATATCCGAAGGAGAAAAAAGCTTGCTTTTTATAGAAGCAGCCTTGCTTACCCAAAACTTTCCATCAGGCGGTATAAATTCTTCAAGCTTGGCAGCCTTTACATTTTCAAACAGCTCATCATAAGTTCTCGCCTTAAATTGAGCAACATTTATCATAACTCTTTGGGCGGTCCTGAGGCAGAGGTTTGCACGCACAATCGTCTCATCATCTCCTTTAAAATATACTCTCCCGTCAATAGTCCTTGTAACATCATAACCTATATCATTGATTTCTCTCTTAAGGACCGCCTCCATACCAAAATGACACGGAGCATAAAGCTCATAAATCCTACCCAAGTTCTATCTCCTTTATAAAGCTGCATGGTGCATCTTCGTCTGTAAGCGGATATATTGTAAATCTGCTGCCATCAAGGACTGAATATGAAGGAGGATTGCCCCCTTTAGGTATAGATGTCGAACCGGGATTTAATATATATATTCCATCTTTACATTCTGCCACAGGAAGATGTATATGACCGGATATAAAAGCTTCACCCTTTTTCATACAAGGAAGGTTTTGCGGACTGTATATATGACCGTGTGAAGCAAAAAATGTTATACCATTTAATATATAAACTGAATAATCGGACATTATAGGAAAGTCAAGCACCATCTGATCCACCTCAGCATCACAGTTGCCCCTTACTGCATAAATACTGTCTTTATATCCGTTAAGTATTTCTATTACCTCCTTAGGTGCATAATCCCTCGGAAGATCATTTCTCGGTCCATGATACAGCAAATCTCCAAGCAGTATAAGCTTATCTGCACCTGAGTTTTCAAATTTCCTTGCAAGCATTTTTGCATAATAAGCCGAACCATGTATATCCGAAGCAATAATATATTTCATACAAAAGCCTTTCTTGTTAAACACCCGACCGTAAGACTTTTATACTTTAAAAGCCTTACAATCAGGTGTAATTATAACTGTATTTTAAAATTATATTGTTTATTTTTCTGCCAGAAAATCCAATGCATACTGTGCATATAATGCAGTTCCTATCTCAAGAGCATCCTCATCCATCTGGAAACGCTCATGATGATGAGGGAAATTGGCCTCTTTAGCATCATTGCGTATTCCAACAAATGCAAAACAACTTGGAACGCTGTCAGCATAATAAGCAAAGTCCTCAGCACCGGTAGTTCTTTCCATAAGGTAAACACCTTCTTCACCAAGGATTTTTACAACTGATTCCCTTGCACGCCTTGAAGCATCAGGATCATTAATTGTAGGAGGTGTCTTTTTTTGATAGTCGAGCTCTATACTTGCCCTATAAGCCGAGGCTATATTTGATGCCACTCTTTCAATTTTTTTATCAATATCATTCCATATATCTTTGCTAAAGCATCTTACAGTACCGCTAAGCACAGCTTTGTCAGGTATTATATTAAATCTTGTTCCTGCGTTAAAAGTACCTACCGTTATAACAACCGGCTCAATCGGATCCATCTCACGACTTACTATAGGCTGAAGATTCATAACTATTGAAGAAGCTGTAACAATAGGATCTATGGTCTGATCCGGCTTTGAAGCATGCCCTGATGAACCCCTTACTGTAAGGGTGTAAAAATCGGCACCTGCCATCCTAGGACCGGCTTCAACCGAAACCTTTCCTACCGGCACATCGCTCCAAAGATGTATACCGAAAGCACCGTCCACTCCTTCAAGCACATTGCCTTTTTCTATCATTATTCTAGCACCCTCCGCAATCTCTTCAGCCGGTTGGAAACACAGTACCACAGTCCCAGACCATGAATCCTTTGTTTCATTTAATATTTTTGCCGCACCTATAAGCATTGAAGTATGTCCGTCATGTCCACATGCATGCATCTTTCCCTTATTTTTTGAAACATATTCATGTGTATTTTTTTCCTCAATCTCAAGTGCATCCATATCGGCACGCAAAAGTACGGTTTTTCCCTCGGCTTTGCCATGTATTCTTGCAACCACTCCTGTATCAGCCACAACTTCATATTTTATACCAAGTTTATCAAGCTCCTGCCTTATCTTCTTTGAAGTTTCAAATTCATTCAGACTTGACTCCGGATACATATGAAAATGCCGCCTAAGCCCTACTACATATTCCGATATGTCATGTGCCGCTTTTCTGATATTCATAACTTTACCCTCCTTAATCTTAAAGCGATTTAATTAGTTTATTTTTATATCGGAAAACCGATATATTCGCATATTATTATACATTAATACATGCAGTAAATACAGCAGTATTTACAATGAAATTATGACTAAATCATAGTTTCATCAGACTGCTTTATATTGGCAAAAAATCGCATATAATGCCATGAAAATAACATGAAGCATCTGCGATTTTAATGCGGTAAACACCTAAACAGTGTTTTCCTGACTTTATATATATTATTTTATTTAAGCATACCTGCAAACACTCCACCGATTATAACAGAGGCAATTGTAACGGATGTAAAACCTCCCACAAGCATCTTAGGCATCATTATCTGTGTAAGGTATTCTTTTTCATCCTCATCATCAGTAAGTGAACGTATAGCTTCCTCAGTAAGCACGAAATTGGGAGGAAAACCGTAAAGTGCATTCATTGCTATGGATATGGACATAGGTATGGACTCTTTAAGTAGCTTTCCTGATATAACAGAAAATATTACAAGCCCTATAACACCTATAAATATAACTCCAAATAATGGTCCTGCAACCTGTAAAAGCATCTGCGGAGTTGCATTTTTAAGTCCGTCAAATATAAATGCCATAAGTGCAAGTATGGTAAGTCCGAAGCTTTCCGACTTGTTAAGCACCTTTCTGTCTAAAAATCCAATCTCAGCAAATATTACACCGAATATAAGACAAAATACAAGAGCATGTATTGAAAAACCTGCCTTCATACTCTTAAGCAAATTATTGAAAATTTCTGCACACTTTGCCGCAAGAAAAGCGGTAAATGCCAATTTAAGCAACATCATATATGTAGTATTGTACTGCTTAGGCATCTGCGGAAGCAGCCTTTTCTCAGTATATTTCTCTTCTGAATTTTTTCCGGATATTTTTTTATCTCCGGTTCCGGTATATTTTTTAAGCAAGTCCTTGCCCTCTTTTTTAAGTAAAATTGCCGTTATAGGATAACCTACAAAACCCTGTGCAACATAAACAAGTATTGCAAGAACTGAAAGCATCTCAAGCCCTTTTTCCCTCGCAGCTTCCTGCATGAGCACCGCTGCAACTATACCTCCTGTAAGCGGAGGTGCCCCAACCACAACAGTATCATATCCCAGCACAGCCCTGCCTACAGTAAGCAGTGCCACAAGTATGCCAAATACCCCTGCAATACTTATAATCACAGTTTTCCATTGACTTAAAAGCTCTTTTATGTTCATAAGACTGCCCATATGAGTAATTAAAAAATACATAGCAAGACCTGCAAACGGCTGTCCAAATGCCGCCGTGCTTACAATATCCTGTGGAAAAAATGTCCAGTACCCTATTAAAAAAAGCACTGCCGTTACAAATACTGACGGTACAAATGCCTTTGTCTTCATTGAAACAATCTCGCCTGCCACCATTGCAGCAAGTATACATAAAACTGCGGTTATTAAATCCATTTTCATATAAATTTCCCCTTTTATATTTATTGTTATATTTCAAATCGACTTTATTATTTACTGATACGGATGCCTTAAAAGTATAGATATTATAAATCAGCACCAGTTTTAAAAAGGCGACCGGATATATTCTCATAAGCCTGTATTATGTATATACACAGGGCTTTTGATAATTTACTATATGTTATACGATTTCACGATTTAAAGCAATACCTTATCGCATTGTATTGCAAATTTTTATCTATATTAAAACTATATTCTAAATTAATTTAAATTATTTTTCTTCAATATAAAATTTTCGACAATATTTATATGAATTTCATTTTGTTTTATGTTATTTTTCTGATATACTTATAAAGCAGGTATGTGTGCATAAATATATGCTACACATACTGCCGCAAGCGGTAAAAACTTGCTAAAATAATAAAATTGGAGAATAATATTATGAAAAAGAAGCAATTATTATTTGCACTTGGCGCTTTATCAATGCTCCTTTGTGCCACTGCATGCAGTACAGGATCAGGTAGCAGTACAACTACAAAGAGTGAATCAAAATCATCTGAAAAAGACGACGATACCTCTTCAAAAGAAGATACAGAAGATACAGATAAAGATGATGAAGATGATAAAGACAAAAAAAAGGAAGCTGATTCCGGTGATGATAAAGAAGATAAAAACAAATCATCAAAGGATTCTCAGGATTTAAGTATGGCTGTTCCGGGATATGCCGTCGGAGAAGTTCCTCCTGTACCTATCCCTGATGTGCCTGACCTTAGCGTTATGGAAAACCCTGAAGCGAAGATTACTTTAAATGACACAAAAAAACTCTCCTCAGTTCCCGGTATCACAATTACACCCGTCAAGGTTGAAAACGGAACAATAGTCAGCGGCAACACATCAGTTCAGCTTGACGAAAACGGCGGCGGGCAGTACACCGACGGAAACAAGACAGTACAGACGGATGGAGACGGCACCGGTCAATATGTAACTGATGATATAACTATACAAAAAAATGCAGACGGCTCAGGACAGTATATTGATAACAAAAGGGAAATAACCCTACAGGTCCATTCAGACGGCTCAGGACAATATAGCGACGGAATAAAGGATGTAGTATTTCAGATAGACTCAGACGGCTCAGGGCAATATGTCGATAGTGCAAATGAAGTTAGAGTAGTCGTTATGTCGAATGACTACACCTCATATACCGCTCCTGATATACGAATACTTCATAGAACCGATGGCAGCGGCTACTATAAAAATGAGAAGCTTGACCTTAAGGTTGAAAATGACGGAAAAGGCAGCTGCGTTATAAAACATGGTTCTAAAACTGTTACAGTTGATGCGAAACCTCTTGGAAAACCCGGAGTTTTTTCAAAACTTAAGCCTGTTCCGGCAATACCCGCAATTGAAGCAAACAGTGTTTTAATAACACTTGATTCAGGTGTGCTTTTTGATGTTGACAAATATAATATACGCCCTGATGCATATGAGGTGCTTACAAATCTTGCAGATATTTTAAAGGAAGCTGATATAAAGAAATTTCAAATTGACGGTCATACTGATTCAGATGCAAGTGATGAACATAACCAGGTGTTATCTGAAAATCGTGCTGCATCCGTAAAGAATTTCCTTGCAGAGCATGGAGTTACGGCAGAAATCAGTACAAAGGGATATGGTGAAAGCCGACCTGTCGCTACAAATGAAACTGCTGAAGGTAAGCAAAAAAACAGACGTGTAGAAATTATAATACCTGCATTTTAAAGATATCATAGCTCTAAAAACAAAGACTCTATAAGATAAATATAAAAATATTGATTTATTTTTAAGGAGCTGTAGAAAACTACCGTGTTACAATAAAAAACAACTCTAAAACCGGCGTTTTCCGGTATAGAAATTGTTTAAATTTGTTTTTTTACAGCTCCAACTCCTATTTTTAATATTTTATACTTGAAAAAACTATTAAAATAGTGTATTATATCAAATGTTAAAAACCACGGGATGTAGCGCAGATTGGTAGCGCACTTGACTGGGGGTCAAGGGGTCGCAGGTTCAAATCCTGTCATTCCGATAAGCTTAAAAAGCCTGATTAAACAATGATTGGTTCAGAGTTTAGTCAGGCTTTATTTTTTACTTTTTTCTTTTGGATTTAAAAACAGGTTCTATACATATGCATATTAACTGAACAAGAGCATATAAATAAAACAGCTTAACACTTATATAAAAAAAATCTCTCTAAACTCTTTACATTTTCATCAAAAGGTATATTATTAATAGTCGAAAACGGTTTGAAGTTATCTGAGAATGTTCAAAATATAACGGATATAGCTGATATATTTGCTACAAATGCCTATAAAAGCGGTAGCCGTTAAAAAACCGTTTTATAAAAACAATTTCAGTTTTAAGTTTAAATACAGCAGTATCGCTTTATTTCAAGGAGGTGTTTTTTATTTATGGAAGAGATTATAGGCAGGCTGTCTGAGATAGAATCTGCCGCATCCGCAATAATGGACGAAGCCGGCGAAAAGAAAAAAGCCATGTCAGATGAATTGGAAAGAATGAAAAAGGAATGGTCCGATAATCTTGAAAAGCAAACTCAGGAAAAAATCGAACAGCTTAGAAAGGAAATGGGAGCTGATATAGAAAACAGCCTTAAGCTGCAGAAAGAAAAGGCGAAGCAGTATATAAAAAAAATGCATGAATTATATAATGAAAATCATGACAGTTATGTCAACTCGTTATTTGATGAGCTTATAAAGGTGGCATTATGACATCTCTTATAGAATACAGCGCTATAAACACAAAAATTAAAGCAATGCAAAGCAGGCTTTTAAACTTAAATGACTATAAAAACCTTGCAGAATCAGCCAATGTTGCGGAGGCTGTATCAAAGCTTCAATATTATAAAAACTATTCAGTCTTTTTTAAGGATTTTCCAAATGATAAGCTGCATCGTTCTTATATAGAAAAACTGCTTATAAAAAGCAAATTTAATGATTTCGGCAAACTTTACAAATTTGCAGATTTAAAACAAAAAAGATTCCTTAATCTGTACTTTATGAGCTATGAGACGGAACTCCTTAAAAGATGCCTAAGAAACTGCCTTTCATACAGACCGCTTGATATTGATTTAAGTGAGCATAAGACCTTTTTTAACCGACATTCCAAGGTTGATTTTGAAAGCCTTATAAAAGCCGATTCAATTAACAGCTTTTTAGACAGTATAAGTAAAAGTATATACTATGCACCGCTTGAAGCGGTATATAAAAGCAGCCACTCATCTATATTTAACTATGAGCTGTGTATAGATATTCTATATTTTAAAACCGTATGGAAAAGCAAGGACAAAATGTATTCAAAAATGAATGTAAAAATTCTTGAGAAATTTTTCGGTACAAAACTTGATTTACTGAATATACAGTGGATATACAGGTCAAAGAAGTACTACAATATTTCAGAAGCTCAGCTTTATTCAATGCTTATACCCATATATTACAAACTTGATGAAACTGCACTTAAAAAGCTTATATCGGCAACTGATATTAATGATTTTTTAAAAATATTTGAAACTACTTATTACGGCATGATGTCAAAAAAAATATTATATGAAAAAGCTGATATAGAAAGTTTTTCGGCAGAGATTATGAGAGCTGTAAATCTTGATTCGGTGAGAAAAAATCCTTACTCGGTGGCTTTACTAAACTCCTATCTGTTTGAAAAAGAGGAAGAGATAAGCAGGATAATAAGTGTAATTGAAGCTGTACGTTTCGGCTATAATGCTGACAGGATAATGAGCGAGATATTAAATATAAATAAAAATAATAACGGCAGGAGGTCCACGGCATGATAGAAAAGATGCGTTTTTTAAGCATTACAGGTCCTAAGGAGGATATTGACAGAGTCATAGAACAATATATATCAAAATATGATATACAGCTTGAAAATGCCCTTTTTGAACTTAAAAATGTACGGGATTTACACCCCTATATTGATTCAAATCCACACAAGGAAACATACCTGCTTTCAGAGGAAATCAAACATAATTTTAAGGATACCAAGATAAGCAATGTCCTTGATTTAAGTGTAGCCGAGGCTGCGGCAACGGTAAATACACTTTATAATGATATTAAAAAATTACAGGATAAAAAGACCGAAATCGAAGCCAAAAAAGCTGAATATATGGACAGGCTCTCAAAAGTTGAGCAGTTTATAGGGCTGAATTACGATCTGAGTACAGTTTTACATTTTAATTTTATAAAATACCGTTTCGGCAGAATAAATCGGGAATATTATGATAAGCTCTGTGCATATATGGTTAATGATATCGATTCATTATTTTATAAATGTCAGGAGGTTGATGACTATATCTGGGGGGTCTATTTTGTTCCTGAAAGTGTCAGAAAAAAGGTTGATGCCATATACTCATCACTTCATTTTGAAAGATTTTTTATACCTGACGGATACACCGGTACTCCAAGGGAAGCTTCAAATGCACTTAAAGAAAAGATTGCGAAATGTGATTCCGATATTGAAACTATATCATCGGAGATTGTCTCAACACTTAATAATAAAAAAACCGAATTTCTTACGGCAAATAAAAGACTTAAAATCTTTACAGATAATTTTGAAATCAGAAGACTTGCAGCCTGTACAAAAGAATCTCAGAAAGTCTTTTACATACTCTGCGGCTGGATGAAAGAAGCAGATGCACTTTCTTTAAGCAAGTCCATGGAAGATGATGACTGTGCGTTCTGCATACTTGAGAATGACCATTCAAACCTTTTAAGTCCTCCGCCTACAAAACTTAAAAATAATGCTCTTTTTAGACCATTTGAAATGTTTGTAAGGATGTACGGACTTCCTGATTATAAGGAGCTTGACCCTACGGTGCTTATAGGTATAACCTATTCGCTGCTTTTCGGATTTATGTTTGCTGATGTAGGACAGGGAGCTGTTGTAATGTTTCTCGGGCTTTTTTTAGCTCATTTTAAAAAGTCGGATCTCGGAGCGGTACTTGCCAGATGCGGCATATTTTCAATTATATTCGGTTTCCTTTTCGGCAGCGTGTTCGGATTTGAAGATATTATAGATCCTTTGTGGCTAAGACCTGCCAAAGCTATGACCTCACTGCCTATACTTGGAAATCTTAACTCTGTATTTGTAGTTTCAATACTTTTAGGTATGGGGATTATACTTTTTACAATGTGCCTGAATATAGTAAATAAAATCAGATTCAGGAAAACCGGTGAGGCACTATTTGATCCAAACGGCATAGCAGGTATAGTATTTTACGGTTCATGTGCGATTCTTATTATTTTAGTAATGACCGGAAACAATCTCCCTGCTTCATGGATTTTTATAATCCTTTTTGTACTGCCGCTGCTGCTTATGCTTTTTAAAGAACCTTTAATGCATATACTTTTTCCTAAAAAAAAGAATACGGGTGAAAAAACCAAGGCTGTGATGTTTATAGTTCAGGGAATTTTTGAACTCTTTGAAGTGCTTCTGGGATATTTTTCAAATACCCTCTCCTTTGTAAGAGTCGGAGCATTTGCTATAAGTCATGCCGTTATGATGGAAGTCGTACTTATGCTTTCAGGCTATGAAAGTGGAAGCCCGAATTGGCTTGTGGTTATTCTCGGTAATATCTTTGTATGCTGCCTTGAAGGCCTAATTGTAGGAATACAGGTGCTCAGGCTTGACTATTACGAGCTTTTTTCACGTTTTTATAAAGGAAGCGGTAAAGAATTTATTCCTTACGGCAAATCAGAAGATTAAAATACCCGTACAGTACTTTAAACAATAATATACAAAATAAATCTATAAAAATAAAATTATAAAGGAGTTTTTTATGAATACAATCGCAAAGATAATTTTAAGCATGGCATTTATAGCAAGCAATGTAATTCCGGCAGCTGCATTTTGTGCCGGCAAAAAGACGAAATATCGTTTTAAAAAAGCATTGGCATTTAATATTTTCCTATTTGCCGCAACTGTTATATTTACAACCATATTTGCGTTTTCAGGAAACATATACGCAGCGGATACAGCAGCTTCATCAGGTACAATAGCTACAGGGCTTGGATACCTTGCAGCGGCACTTTCAGTAGGACTTTCCTGTATAGGCGGAGGTGTTGCAGTGTCTGCAGCAGCTTCGGCAGCACTCGGAGCGGTAAGTGAAGATTCAAGTATATTCGGACGTTCCCTTGTGTTTATAGGACTTGCCGAAGGTGTATGTATATACGGCGTAGTAATAGCGGTTATGATCCTGGGCAGACTGTAAGCTGTATTTAAACACATACATTTTTAAGAATTTATAAATCGGTATTTATGCCATTTGTGAGATGAAAGGAATTAATTTAATATGAAAATGTATCTTATAAGTGATAATATAGATACCATAGTGGGTATGCGTCTTGCCGGTGTTGAAGGCAGTATGGTTGAAAACAAGACAAGACTTAAGGAAGAACTTGACAGAATAGTCGCAGATAATGAAGTAGGTATAGTTTTGCTGATGGAAAAATTTTCAAAGGAATATCCTGAAATCGTAAATAAATATAAGCTTGAACACAGGCTGCCTCTATTTATAGATATACCCGACAGACATGGAACAGGCAGAAGCCCTAACTTTATAACCGATTATGTCAATGAAGCCATAGGACTTAAGCTTTAAAAGGATATTTCGCTTTGTAAGAAAGGATCAGGTTATGAATTTAGAAGATAAGCTTGCACATTTCAGCAAGTTCTGCATCACAGATGCAAGAAGCAAGGCAGATAAAATAATAGCAGATTATCAGGATGCACTTGATAAAGCTTTTGAGGAATATAAACATGATGAGAACCGGCGTGCAGCGATGCAGCTTAATATAGAGGCTGAAAAAATAAAGCGTGAAGGAAACAGACGTATATCAATTGAACAGACCGCTTTAAAAAAACAGATAGGCATGGAACATGAAAAATTAAAGGAAGCCGTATTTTGTGAACTTACTCAAAGACTTGATGAATTTATGAAAACACCTGCCTATAATAAACTTATTGAAGCCCAGATTCAGGCAGTACTTGATTTTGCAGATTCCGACACCGCTGAAATTTATATAGATCCAAAGGATGAGGCTATGCTTGACGGGCTTGTTCAAAAATATGGAAACATACTGAGGCTGAGCAAAGATTCATTTATGGGCGGAACAAAAGCGGTTATTGCGGCAAAAAATATACTTATTGACAATTCATTTGCAAAAAAACTGGATGATGCAAGAGAAAGTTCAAAACTGGAACTTGGGGGGGCATTTAATGGATAGTACTATGACAAATAAACTTATACACTCTGAATATAAAGAACCGCCTGAAGGTGCAGTATCCGGAATTATATTCTCAATAAACGGTCCTATCGTAAAAACAGAGGGCAATTCAGGTTTTTTGATGCATGAGATGGTTTATGTAGGCAATGAAAAACTTATAGGCGAAGTTATAGGCCTTACCTCACAGGCAAGTATTATAGAGGTCTATGAGGAAACCGGAGGCATAAAACCCGGTGAACTTGTAACAGGCAGCGGCTCTCCGGTAAGTGTAACTCTCGCTCCGGGTATATTAAACAATATATTTGACGGTATTGAAAGACCTTTAAGCGAGATTGCAAAAAAAGATAATGCCTATATAAGCCGTGGCGTAAATGTAGAATCACTTGATACAAAAAAGCTGTGGGACACCCATATTACCGTAAAAAAAGGAGATAGACTCTACCATGGCAGTGTAATCGCACATGTACAGGAAACTCCTGCAATACTGCATAAAGTTATGATTCCCCCTGACAAGGAAGGTACTGTATCCGAAGTAGTAAATGACGGAAAGTATACCATTAACGATACCCTTGTTAAAATCATACTTAATGACGGCAGCACTGAAAATCTTTCAATGACACAACACTGGCCTATACGGATACCCCGTCCCGTATTAAAAAGATTTCCGGCAAGTGTGCCATTAATCACAGGTCAAAGGATACTTGATACTCTTTTCCCACTGGCAAAAGGCGGTACTGCGGCAGTTCCCGGCGGTTTCGGAACCGGTAAGACCATGACACAGCACCAGATAGCAAAATGGTCGGATGCCGATATAATCATCTACATAGGCTGCGGTGAGCGTGGAAATGAGATGACACAGGTGCTTGAAGAGTTTTCAGAACTTACCGACCCTAAAACCGGCAACCCTCTTATGGACAGAACTTCACTTATTGCAAATACATCCAATATGCCTGTGGCTGCACGTGAGGCAAGTCTTTATTCAGGGCTTACTCTTGCGGAATACTACCGGGATATGGGATATGATGTTGCAATTATGGCAGATTCCACCTCACGCTGGGCTGAAGCACTTCGTGAGATTTCAGGAAGACTTGAGGAAATGCCTGCTGAAGAAGGATTTCCCGCCTACCTGGCTTCAAGACTTTCCTCATTTTATGAAAGAGCAGGTATGGTACAGAATTTAAACGGAACTGAAGGCTCGGTTTCAATAATAGGTGCAGTATCTCCACAGGGAGGAGATTTCTCCGAACCCGTTACTCAAAATACAAAGCGTTTTGTCCGCTGTTTTTGGGGACTTGATAAAAATCTTGCGTATGCAAGACATTTTCCTGCAATACAGTGGCTTACAAGCTATTCAGAATATTTAAATGAACTTGCACCATGGTATACGGAAATGGTTGACAAAAAATTTGTTGATTACAGAAACCAGCTTGTCTATCTGCTCGGACGTGAGGCTTCACTTATGGAAATTGTTAAACTTATAGGTGCTGACGTGCTTCCTGATGATCAAAAACTTGTACTTGAGATATCAAAAGTTATAAGAATAGGCTTTTTACAGCAAAATGCCTTTCATAAGGATGACACCTGTGTACCTATGTCAAAGCAGTTTAAAATGATGGATATAATACTCTACCTTTATCAGAAGGCTAAATCCCTTATACATATGGGCATGCCGATGTCCATACTTAAAGAGGACGGTATATGGGACAAAGTAATATCTATAAAATATGACATACCAAATGATAAACCTGATATGTTTGATGAATATAAAAAAGATGTTGATCGTTTTTATGAATCAGTTATTGAAAAAAATGCCTGATTTAAGAACTTGTTTTTTAAATATAAAATTATTTAAGGAGAATATATGTCGGTAGAATATCTTGGATTAAGCTCAATCAACGGTCCTCTTGCAGTTCTTGAGGGAGTTAAAGGAGCTGCTTATGATGAGATTGTTGAAATGGATGTAAAAGGCTCCCAAAAAAGACTTGGAAGGATAATTGAAATAAATAATGACAAAGCTGTAATACAGGTCTTTGAAGGTACTGACGGTATGGCACTCAGAAATACCCGTACAAGACTTACAGGTCATCCTATGCGTATAGGTGTGTCAACTGACATGCTTGGCAGGACTTTTAACGGCATAGGACATCCCATAGATGATCTCGGTCCTGTAAATTATGACAAACTTCTTGATGTAAA
The DNA here is from genome assembly GCF_000235445.1 of Johnsonella ignava ATCC 51276. Taxonomy (GTDB): domain Bacteria; phylum Bacillota; class Clostridia; order Lachnospirales; family Lachnospiraceae; genus Johnsonella; species Johnsonella ignava. The sequence goes on from NZ_JH378829.1 coordinate 146,924, forward strand.
CGGCAAACCGCTTAATCCGGTAAGCCGCAAATATCCACGAAATTATATACGCACCGGTATTTCTTCAATTGACGGACTTACCACACTTATAAGGGGGCAGAAACTCCCTATATTCTCAGGTAACGGACTGCCTCATGATGAACTTGCCGCTCAGATAGTAAGACAGGCTTCTCTTGGAGATAATGCCGGAAACGGTGATGATTTTGCAATAGTATTTGCCGCAATGGGAGTCAAACATGATGTCGCAGACTTTTTCAGGCGCACTTTTGAAGATAGCGGTGTAAGCTCACATGTTGCAGCTTTTATAAATCTTGCAAACGATCCTGTTGTAGAAAGGCTGATTACACCTAAAGCTGCACTTACGCTTGCGGAATATCTTGCTTTTGAAAAGGAAATGCATATACTGGTAATACTCACTGATATGACTTCATTTGCTGAAGCAATGAGGGAGGTTTCTTCCTCAAAAGGTGAGATCCCGTCAAGAAAGGGATTTCCCGGCTACCTGTATTCAGAGCTTGCCTCAATTTATGAACGTGCAGGCATAGTAAAGGATATAAACGGCTCCGTTACACAGATTCCTATACTTACTATGCCAAATGATGATATAACTCACCCCATCCCCGACCTTACAGGCTATATCACTGAGGGGCAGGTGGTACTTGACAGAGATTTAAATGCTCAATCAGTGTACCCTCCTGTAAGTATACTTCCTTCACTTTCAAGACTTATGAAAGACGGCATAGGCAAGGATTATACACGTGAAGATCATCAGGATGTGGCAAATCAGCTTTTTTCAAGCTATGCCAGAGTTCAGGATGCACGTGCACTTGCATCGGTTATAGGTGAGGATGAGCTCTCCGACACTGATAAAATTTACCTTGTCTTTGGAAAGGAATTTGAAGAAAGATTTATAAAGCAGGATTCAGATGAGAACCGTGATATATTTAAAACTCTAAGCATAGGGTGGCAGCTGCTCGGTCTTATCCCCAGGTCTGAACTTGACAGGATTGATACTAAAATACTTGATAAGTATTATGTACCTACATCTATTAATTCCGACAATGAAATAGTTGCAGTAGAAAAAGATAATATGCGGCTTTAATTTTATATTTTTAATTTTTATAAGCCGGCATAAACTGGAGGCTCTAAATTTATGAATACAAACACATTTCCTACAAAGGGAAATTTAATTGCCGCAAAGAGTTCGCTTGCTCTTGCAAAACAGGGCTACGGACTTATGGACCGAAAGCGTAATATACTTATACGTGAACTTATGGGACTTATAGATCAGGCAAAGGATATACAAAAAGAGATAGACACAACCTTTACTTCTGCATATGATGCTCTTATGAAGGCTACTATTGAGCTGGGACTTGATTTTATAAAGGATATTGCAGGCTCCGTTGATGTCGATGACGGTGTAAAGATTAAAACCAGAAGCGTTATGGGTACTGAGATCCCTCTTGTACAGTATGAAAAGCAGCCGCTTGATCTTGTTTATGCATACTATACTACAAGAGAGTCTCTTGATGTTGCAAGAGAAAAATTTCTTAAGGTTAAGGAACTGACTGTAAGACTTTCTATGGTTGAAAATGCTGCTTACAGGCTTGCCTCAAATATTAAAAAAACTCAAAAACGGGCAAATGCACTTAAAAATATTACTATTCCCAGATATGAGGCATTAAGTAAGGGGATTAGTAATTCTCTTGAGGAGAAGGAAAGGGAAGAGTTTACAAGGCTTAAGGTGATAAAAGAAAGGGCAAATAAGAAGTAATTGTAATTTGTGATTTATAATTTATGCCGGAGTATGAACGGATTTATGACCGGTTATGTTGGTGCGTTATATTGGGGGTATATTGGGTATATTAGGGTATGTTAGGATATGTTAGAGTTATCCGGCTCAGTTTTATACTAAACAGCGTACCGGAAGGTTCCCGGTAAAAATATAAACAAGAGTTACGCTAAAGCGTAACATAGTTTATATTTTTAGGGAACACTTCCGGTATATTCATACATCCGGAGAGTGTTATATGCTCTTAAAGATTGCTGAAACAAAAGGGGTATACAGGATTTACATATTATTATTAACCGGTTTTGAAGTTCATCAAAACTATAGTCTCCTTTAAAGCTATTCCTTCTTTTATATTACAGCCTGGTTTTATAGATCTAAGAGCTCGTTTCTTTACTCCTTCAAATAACATAATCACGGCACAGTATTTATATTATGACCTTTACCTCTAAAAAAGAGAAGCGGCAGTATACTGAAACTCTTTTAATTATATGGTTAGACTAACAGGCTTTATCATGGTGTAAAGCTCCCTTTGTAGTCAGAACCCAGCCGTTAGCTACAGTATAAAAAAGAAATATCAATATTACTTAAATCAATCAAAATAGTTCATCAATAACAAAATACCTTAAATACCAAAAAATAAGTGTCAGCAAAGTCGTAACTACAATAGTAATTCTTACAAGTCTTTTACCCTTTTTATTTTCATTATCCATTATATATCCTCCATATTTTAAGCAAATCTAATCCAATTATTTAAAATATATTTGAAAATCACTCATAGCATATATAAAAATTAAAATACCAGATATAAATGAAGTAATAATAAACGTATATACCGCCGTAATTATCACTGTAAATACATCTTCCTCTTTAAACATTGAACTTACCCTACCTTTCTGTAAATTAAAAATTATTCTCTTAATTTAAGATTATAACATATATTCTATTAAATATGAATATCTAGGCTTCTATGAGCTCCGGCTCTATATATGTTGTAATGCTGATTTTTCAATTTAAAACATCATTTCATATTTATTTTTATGAAAAAAATATAGTAAACCATTTGATTTACTGCCTTTTGAGGTAGTACAGAGAGTTTTATATCTTCTTAAAGGCGGAGACACTTTAAAAAATCTCCGTTCAATGTATAATCATAATTTCTTTAATATTAGCTTTTAATACCCTCAAATTTATCTCTGCTTATTATTTATAATTCCACCTAAAAAACCTCTACAAAACAGAATTTACATATTACTGTTTAACCGGTTTTTAAGTTCATCAAAACTATAGTCTCCCTTTAAAGCTATTCCCTCTTTTATAATTGAATTTTTACATTCGTTTTTATAATCTTCAATCATTCTCCCAAAGCCGCCTCCACCGTGAGTACAAAACGGGATGATTGTTTTTCCGTCCAAATCAACTGCTTTCAAAAATGACAGGACGGGTGGTGCAAAGGTTTTAAGCCAGTTAGGAGAGCCTATGAAAATTATATCAGCATCTTCAACGCTTTCTGTTCCCTGTATAAGTGGCGGACAATATCCCCTTTCAATTTCTTCTCTTGCTTCTTTTACAGCTGTATTATATGAAAATGAATACGGCTTTTGTGGTTTTATTTCCCTCAAATCACCGCCGGTGATCAAAGCAATGTCTTCTGCCAACCGTCTCGTTATCCCTGAATATGAATAATATACGACTAAAATTTTCAATTATAATCCCCTCCGGAAATCTCAATTATCGATATTACTTAAACAATATTATATATAAAATATCCTATATATTTTATATATAACAAAATACTCTACAATCCAAAAAATAAATGTCAGCAAAACCGTAACTATAATAGTAACTCTTACAAGGTTTTTCCCTTTTTTATTTTCATTATCCATTATATATACTCCATATTTTAAATAAGTCTAATATCATTAATTTAAACAAAGCTTTGTATAACACTCAAAAGATATATCCAAAGTATAATATGAAATATAAATGAAACAATAATAAATGTATATACTGCCGTAATTATCACTGTAAATACATCTTCCTCTTTAAACATTGAACTTACCCTCCCTCTATAAATTAAAAATTATCTTCTTAATTCGAGATTATAACATATATTCTATTAAATATTAATATCCAGACTTCTATGTGCTCCGGCTCTATATATGTTGTAATGCTGATTTTTCAATTTAAAACATCATTTCATGTTTATTTTTATGTAAAAAAGATAGTAAAGCATTTGATTTAATACCTTTTGAGGCAGTAAATTATTAATATTATCTATTTTTCTTTTTAGGTTTTGGTGCCGGTAGTTCTTCATACATAGCCTTAAATAGTCCGGTTAAATATTTTTTATTATCTACATTATCTACAAGAAGCATTTCCTTTGCTCCATCATATGGCAGCTCATACTCTGCATTCGGCATATAATTTATCGATGCCTGTACCGGTTTAACAAGTAATCTATCATCATATATTCCACCAACAATTTTTCCATTATAATATATAATATATTCTCCCATCATGGCTTTATAACTGATATAATCTAATTCAGACAATTGTTCTAAAATAAAATTCAAGTAATCTTTACCGGAAGCCATTCCCGGTACCTCCTTTTCTTTTGAAATCCATACTTTAGAAGTTGTTCACTAACAAAACACCTCCGCTCAAATACCCTATCTTCCAGTGTCATTGTCAAACCTCTCATTAATTAATCTGTTCTATAAATTTTCCGGATTGTATATTTGATTAATTTTTTTACTTGCCGATTCCAATTTATCTCACCGGATATTCGCTAATATTATACCATTTTTAAGATGTTTTTACACTGTCAGATTGGCTCTCTTTTTCTAATTTACTCATAGCAAATTTCCTCTGCAAGGCTGGTCGTATGCAAGGTCTACAACAATTCATTTTACACACTTTTTACTTCTTTACTCGCTATATATTGCCTTTCCCAGCCTTTATCGTTTTGTCTAAGCTTTACAAATCTGTTATATATCCCCTCCTGCTCCATAAGCTCCTTATGACTGCCCTGTTCGGCTATCCTGCCATCCGCTATGACTAATATATTATCCGCATCTTTTATAGTCTTTAGTCTGTGTGCTATAACTATAAGGGTTCTGCCTCTGCAAAGTTCCGATATCGCTTCCTGTATCAGACTTTCATTATCCGCATCTACACTGGCAGTGGCTTCATCCAAAATTATAATAGGTGTGTTTTTCAGTATACATCTGGCAATTGAAATTCTCTGCCTTTCCCCTCCTGAAAGACTTGCGCCGCCTTCCTCTATCACAGTATCAAAACCATTCTCAAGTTCCATAATAAAATCATAACATCTTGCCCTTTTTGCAGCTTCTATGACTTCTTCTTTTCCGGCATCAGGTCGTCCCATAGCTATATTGGCATAAATAGTATCCCGAAATAAGTATACTCTTTGAAATACCATGCTTATATTATCCATAAGATCCGCAAGCGAAACTTCCTTTATATTTCTTCCTTTTACCAGTATTTGCCCGGATTGTATGTCCCAAAACCTTGCAATCAAAGCCGCTATTGTAGACTTACCCGATCCGGAAGGTCCTACTAAGGCTGTCATGGTATTCTTCTTTATATCAAATGTTATACCGTGAAGAACTTCAGTTTTATTATAAGCAAAATACACATCTTTAAATTCTATTTCATTATCACTGTCAGCCTCAAACTTCAGACTGCCTCCATCCTCAAGTTCCGGCTCTTCAAGTACTTCTTTCATTCTGTTTAAACATGCCTCCATAACTGTAAGTCTGAGTACCTGTTGAAAAAACATCCTTATCGGAGCAAAAAGATCAAATGTAAAAAGCAGGATTCCTATGTAGCTTACAATTGAAATATAACCAAGTATATACACTCGTGAAGCTATTAAAAATACCGCAGCTGTTGCCCCTGCGTAAAGCAGTACTAAATTTCTTGAATAAGACGAGAAATTTTCTTCAAAATCAATACTTTTTTTGCAGCTTTCCTTAAAGTTTTCTCTAAGCTTTTCAGAACTTTCTCCAAGTATATTATAGCTTTTAATAATACTTATACCGGACACAAATTCAAGCACGGCATCAGTAAGCTTCTCACTCTGATCCTGTCTGAGTTTGGAGTCATTCACTGCGGCATTTTTCATCTTTAACCCGAAAATATATATAATTACTGAAGCAAGCAGCGTAGTTATACCTACCTCAACATTAAAGAAAAACATAAAAATTATCATAATAAAGGCGGCAAATAAATAGCTCATTAAATCAGCTATAACACTCATGCTGTTTTCTTCTATAAATACTATGTCGGTGGAAAGTACCGAACTTATTTTTCCTATATTGCCTTCAGTAAAATATCCCATAGGCAGCCTTCTTAAGTGTTCTCCAAGTTTCAGTCTATAATCTGCACATATCTTATATCCTGCGCCGGACTGCAGTCTGTCAGCTGCATTTTGTGCTATATACTGTATTATAAGGGCTGCCAGAAGTATTAATGCCATATTTACACACAGCCTTGTATTCAAGCTTTTATTATATATATTTTCTAATAATATTACGGACATTATCACAGGTACTTTCATAAGTAGCGACTTTACAAAGCTTATTGCAAATGCAAGGTTGATTCTGGATCTGTATTTGCCTGACAACTTCAGTACTTCAAATATTATTTTAAGCATATTCTCCCCCTTTTATATTTATACCCCAGTCTTTTGCCGCATCTGATCTGAGCCATAGCTTCTGATATTCTATACAATCATTTAAAAGCTCCTTATGAGTCCCCGAAGCTATTATATTTCCGGATGAAATTACACATATCTGCCCGGCATTTTGAATTGAACTGAGCCTGTGTGCTATAACTATGACCGTTTTATTTTTTATAATCTCAGATATAGCTGTATTCAGCTTGTCTTCATTTTCAGGATCTATAAATGCCGTGGCTTCATCAAGTACTATAACAGGAGCATCTTTTAATATCGCTCTCGCAAGTGATATTCTCTGTCTTTCTCCGCCTGAGAGCTGCTTACCGCCCTCACCCGCCATGGCATATATACCTCCATCTATTCTTTCCAAAAATTCCATGCACTGTGCTTTTGAAGCAGCCTCAAGTATCTCTTCTTTTGAAGCCTCAGGCTTTCCGAGTTTTATATTATCGTAAATGCTCATATTAAATAAAAATTGTTCCTGAGCCACATAAGATACCTGTTTATTAAGAGCTTCAAGAGTCATATCTGTAATATTTTGCCCCCCTATGCTTATACTTCCTGAATTTACATCATAAAAATGCACCAATAATTTAGCCAGGGTACTTTTACCTGAACCGGATTCACCTACAAGTGCGGTCATACTTTTTTCTTTTACATGAATATTTATATTATGCAGTACCTCTTTATCCTTATAAGCAAAGCAGACATTATTAAAGTCAACCGCAAAGTTTTCTCCTTGAAAATCATTTTCGCCCAGTTTCAAATCATTCATATTCATCATTTCTTCCAGGCTGGTTATTTTTTTACTAAGCTGAGGAATTACACCGAAAAAATTCATAGTTTTTAACAAAGGAGGACCTACTGCAAAGGATACGCAAAGTGCCAACAAAAGCTGTGAACCGGATATTATATTGCCCATAATCATTAAAGCCCCTGCCGGCAACATAAAAAGTGCCGCTGCGGGAAGTACTGTTGTATATAGTGCCATCCATGTCCAGCTTAAGTTATACCAAAATAAAGTAAAATCCCTGTATGAAAGTACATCATCTTTATACCTCTTATAAGAATCCGTATCTTTATTAAATACCTTTACTACTTCCATACCATTAATATATTCTATAATAGTATTGTTCATTCTCACCCTTACATCGTAATATTCATTCATATATCCCATACCGACTCCAAACATCTTTCCTATTGCAAAGATACCGATAGGCAATGGAACACATGCCAAAAGCCCCAATCTGTAATCAATTATAAATATAGTTATATACAGCAGCAACGGAACCGCTATATTGGCAATCCCCTCAGGAAGTGCATGTGCCAACAAAAGTTCTATCGAATCTATATCATCTACAAACATTTTCTTTAAATTTCCGCTGCCAAGCTCCTGTATCATGCCCAATGGCTTGTTTTCAAGCTTATGCTGTAAACTTATCCTTATATTTTTTAATATATTAAAAGCCGCTATATGTGAATTTGACAAGCCCTTTATATAAAGACAGGCATTCATAGCCATACAAAAGAATATAGCAGCTGCTCTAATCACTGTATAATTCACATCCGGTTGAATACCTTTAAGTAATAAATCTATAATTTGATATAGAAATATATACGGCACTATACTGAATATAACAGCTGTAAGCATATACACCACTGCTCTGACAGTAAACTTTTTCTCATCATTTCCGTATTTAAAAACAGTTTGTAACATAGTCCCCTCCGTTTACTTTATCCCGATAAATTTTTCAAAATCAAAAAAACTTATCATCGCATCAATATTCTCACATATATCTTCCCATGAAAAATTATGCACATAAGGTTCAAATACCATCTCAAAATATGCAGAATGCAGAGTGTGCATTATCTTTTTTGAAATTTTCTTATCTGTAAGTCTGCGCCTTATAAGTTCTTCATACATACTATATGAGTTTTCGGCTACATACTCTATAAAATCATGTTTAAAATTGGAATACCTTGTTCCTGAAGAACACTTAACAAGCAAAACTACACTGTCCCTGTAGTTTTCAAACAGCTTAAACCAGCCGGTCAGGAGCTCTTTATTCATCTTCCATGCATTTTTCAGATCATCATCGCTCATTAAATCAAAATCAAAGTCAGATTTATTTTTCCGTGCCTCTTCTATACTATTTACTCCTTCAGCTACCACTGCTGCAAAAAGTTCTTCCTTTCCTCTATACCTTTTATATAATGCCCCTGTCGTTACCTGTGCCCTGTCGCAGATATCCTTTAATGAGGCAAGTTCAAAACCTCTGGCAAGAAATTCCTTTTTTGCACTTTCTAAAAGCCTTGGTTCAATACTGCTGTCTGCAAGTGCCATAAATACCTCCTTATAAATATTTGAATACCGGCAGATGCGGTTTCGCCGCCGTAAAATCCTGAATTTATATAAACTCCAGTAATATTTAATAAAATATATTGATAACCCGATTATCAATAATCCGATTATCAATATAGCATAAAATAAATTAAATATCAAGAATATCTAAAAAATACACTCCGTTCCAATACCTTTTTCAACAGCCCTCCTGTAAATCTCACCGGCAGTTACAAGATCCTGTACTGCCACGCCTACACTCTTAAATACAATTATCTCATCGTCATTTTCACGCCCCGGGATTCTGCCAAGCAGGTATTCTCCTATATCTCCTGTAAAATCCTTTTCTTTAATTGTACCGTTCCTAAAAGGTATAATTATATCACCTGATTCTTCAAGAACTGCGCTCTTTGAGTCAAAATATATCTTTTTACAGCGCTTGAATATCTTAGGATCAAGTTCCTGCATGTCAGGACGATAGCTGCCTATGCAGCTTACGGTAATTCCGTCTTTAAGCCTTCCTGCATCAAATACAGGCAGATTTGAAGGTGTTACACTAATCAATAAATCCGCATCTTCAACAGCCTCATCGGCAGTTCTTACAGCCTTTATACTAACCGAAGAATCTTTAAGTTCATGTCTGACAGTTTTTACAAATGCCTCAGTATGCTTAAAATCTCTGCCGCATACTCTTACCTCTTTAAGCTGCCTGGCTGCAAGCATCGCCTGTATCTGGCAAAGTGCCTGCCCTCCGGTCCCGATAATCGCACCTATACTGCATTCCTTTTTTGCAAATAATTTAAATGCAAGACCTGAAGCGGCACCTGTCCTAAGTGCAGTTACATAAGTTCCGTCAATTAAGGCTTCAATTACACCTGTATGAGGATTTATCAAAAATACCTGAGACGGATGTGCCGATAACCCGATTTTTACATTGTCGGGAAACACATTTACTATTTTAAGTGCCGCACACTCTGCCTGTTCACTGTATGCAGGCATAAATATAAAACAACCGTTGTCTTTTTTATTTAAAATTTTAGTCCTTAAAGGTACCTCGCACTTTTTTTCTGCCAAAAGCATAAAAGCCTTTTTATCCGCCTCTATAGCATCACTCATAGTAAAAATTTTCTTTATATCATCTTTAGAAATTAAAATCATAAATTTTCTCCCAACTTTAATCAATATATTATTTAATTGATACAAGTGTCAAAAGTATAAAAATTCAATGCAAGCCTGCCTGCAATAGATTTATTATCTTTTAACACGCACATTATTTAATTATTAAATTAATAAAATACCGTTTAAATTAAAACTGATTTAATAAACATGCCTGCAGATTTTCTTTATTTAAGGCTACTCATTAAATATAAGTCCTGCCGCATCAATCAGTCCTACTCTGAAACTGCCGCTCCCTATGCCTGAAGTCCCTCTCTCTAAATGCTTAAGAGCATATTCTCCGCATCTTCCCATAAAAGATATAGATGCCGCAGCTGAAATAAAACTATTTTCCACACTTAAAAAAGCCGCCGTAACCGCAGATGCCATACAGCCCGTAGCACTTACTCTTGACATAAGAATACAGCCGTCAGTTACAAAAACGGTATTTTTCCCGTCAGTTACTATATCAGTTTCGCCTGAACATACTACAATACAATTCACCTTTAATGAAAATTCCCTTATCCATTCGGCATTTTTAAAAAGTACTGACTCATCACCTGAATTATTTTTAAGCTCATATTCAGATACATCAACTCCCCTTGCAGTCGGACGTTTTTCATGCAATGCCCGTATTTCCGATATGTTTCCCCTTATACATGAAACCTTAAATTTACTTATAAAATCAAGAAAGCAGCTTCTTCTGTAAGCCGAAGCTCCCACTCCTACGGGATCTGCCACTATTGGATGCTTAAGTAAGGCTGCACTTTTTGCAGCCTCATACATCGCATCATAAGCTCCTGTAGCACCGAAATTACATACAAGAGCATCACAGCCTCCACTTATCTCTCCCGCATCAAGTACATGCTGTGCCATAACAGGTGATGCCCCCATAGCAAGCAGTATATTAGCACAGTCATTTGCACTGACTATATTTGTTATACAATGTATACCGGGATTTTTTTTCGCAATTTTTACATAAAATCCCTTTATATCAACCCCATATATTTCTTTTTTCTCATTAAATATCATATTAAATATCTCTAATACATGGATAAACCATATTTACTCTATTTTAAAATTTACCTGTAAAATATAATATATTAAATGTTTTAAATACTTATCTTCTTTAATACCCCTGTCTTATCAAGTGCTATCATAATTACAACGGCTGCAATAGTTCCTCCTGCAGTACTTATAAAAAAGGGGAAAATATATGCTAAAAGTGCGGCTTTTTCCAGATTTAGTATATATTTTGCCACCGGATATGCGGCAAGACCTCCCAGTATCGCAGTACCAAACACTTCACCTATATATGCGGCAGGCAGCTTTTTAAAATGTTTATATAAAATACCTGCACAAAAAGCTCCGAACATACTCCCCGGAAAAGCAAATAAAGTTCCCATACTTAAAAGATTTCGTATAACGCTTGCACAAAAAGCCGAGGCAACTGCCCATGCCGGTCCAAGCGTAACGGCTGCTATTATATTTATAAGATGCTGAATAGGCGAACAGCGTGCCCCGAATACAGGCACTGAGAAAGTTGAACCCACTACTGCCACTGCCGTGTATACTGCTGTAAGTGTAAGTTTTAATGTACTGCTTTGTATATTTGCATTATCAGTCCTGATTTTTTCTGTTTTCATATATTTGTTCTATCTGTTCCTTTCAGTTTTTATATTTTTATACCGGTAGGATATTATTTTATATATTTATTTTGTTATTTGTTTCATTATTTGTTTTATTATTTATTTTATATATTAATATCACTCGCTTATAAATGCCTTAATTCCCTCTATCGGAAACATATGGTCAAGAGGTCCGCTTCCTTTTCCAAGATCAAGCATTGCCCCAAGTGCTTCTGAAATATATGCTTTTGCATATTTTACTGAAGTTTCCAGACTGCGTCCCTGTGCCAGATTTGAAGCTATTGCAGAAGAAAGCGTGCAGCCTGTACCATGTGTATTCGGATTATTTATCCTTTCCCCAAAAAGCCATGTAAAGCCCTTACCGTCAAATAACAGATCGTCCGCATCACTTACTCCATGACCGCCTTTACAAAGCACCGCACAGCCGAATTTTGCATATATAATATCTGCCGCCTTTGCCATATCCTCTTTTGAGTTGATTTTAATACCTGACAATACCTCCGCTTCCGGAATATTTGGAGTTATAAGATCCGCCGCTCCCAGCAGTCTTTCCTTTAAAGTGTCTATAGCTTCTTCGCTTATAAGTTTTGCACCGCTTGTAGACACCATCACCGGATCAACCACTATATTCCTCGCCTTATATTCCTTAAGCTTGTCGGCTACGGTTATTATAATTTCTGATGAAGAAAGCATGCCTGTTTTTACCGCATCCGGAAATATATCCGTAAATACACTGTCAATCTGTTTTATTAAAAAGTCTTTGTCAACTTCAAGTATACCGTATACTCCGGCAGTATTTTGTGCGGTAAGTGCGGTAATTGCACTCATGCCGTATACACCATGTACCGTCATAGTTTTAAGATCCGCCTGTATACCTGCCCCTCCGCTTGAATCACTCCCCGCAATTGTCAAAGCTGTTTTCATTTTTGTTATAAATCCTCCTTAAAATTAATATATCTAAATCAAGTTAATACATTTAAATCCATACTAAAGCTTCAACATAGCTTCTTTAAGTTTTAATACCTGCAGCCTTATATCTTTGGCTGCAAATATCCCTCTCGATACGGCAATCCCTGTTATAGGTACTCCTTTAAGCCTGTTTACATTTGAAATATCAATACCTCCTATCGCAAATACCGGTATGTCAAGCTGAGTACATATATCTTTAAGTTCATCTATATCCATACTTTGTGCATCAGCCTTTGTATCTGTCTTAAATATTGCACCGCTTCCTATATAATCGGCTCCCAGCTGCCGGGCTTTTTTTGCATCTGAGACGGTTTTTGCGGTTACACCTATCACTGCACCGTCATGAAGGCTGTTTCTTGTATACACAATCCCTGTCTTTTTTATATCTTCCTGACCTATATGTACTCCGTCAGCACCTGTTTTTTTTGCAAGTTCTACATAATCATTTACTATAAACATAGCCGAATACCGATGTGTAAGCTCACATAATTTCATAGCATATTCATAAAGGAGTTCCTGTGAATAAGGTGATTTATACCGAAGCTGAATAATTTCAGTCCCGCCCTTTAAAGCCTCCTCAACCTTATAAAAAAAATTTTCTTTATACTCGCTGCAGCACTCATCTTCATTTCCGGAAATATCTGCAATCGCATAAATCATACCCTTTTTAAAAATCATATATTACATTCCTTTCAAACACCATATTATAAACAAGCCTGATGCAAAAAACACATGGCGGAAATGCCATGTGTTTTTTACAAAGTATATACCTTTATACCTGCCGCCCAAATCAAGAACTATATAATCTCTGAACCGGTTTAAAGCATATACAGATTTATTTCCCTACGTTGGCATTACCCACATCAGGTTTCAGGTTTTTCTCAGCCCCTCCGGAGCACCCTGTTATAGTATAAGCATTATAACATATTTCAGTTATTTTATGCAAATATATTGTTTATACTATTTTATATTTGGTTCAAATATAGCTTTTCAGTTTTTAGGAGCAATCTCCTTTAAAGCCTCAACAGCGGTTTTTAACTGATTGTCGTTTTCACTTCCTGTCTGTGCTCCCTCATCAAGCTCCACCTTTATGTCAGGCTCTATACCTTTTCCATGAAGATCAAAACCCTCCGGAGTATAGTAATGTGAGGTGGTTATCTTTATTGCACTTCCATCGCTTAAAGGTATAAGATTTTGTACTATGCCCTTGCCAAAAGTCTTTGTGCCTACAAGCTTTGCCCAGTCAAAATCCCTGACCGCACCTGCAAATACCTCTGAAGCACTTGCGGAATTTCCGTTTACAACTACAACCATAGGCATATTTAAAGCATGTTCATCATCAGATGAATACTTTTGTCCGTTTCCGTCCTTATCAGCAGTATATACTAAAAGTCCCTTAGGCAATATATAGTCAAGCATATCAACTACGGCTGAAAGAAGTCCTCCGGGGTTATCTCTTAAGTCTACTACAAGCCTCTCCATACCCTGATTTTTAAGTTCTTCAATTGCAGCCTTAAACTGTTCGCTTGTAAGCTCATCAAATTGACTTACACTTATATAGCCTATCTTATCCTCAAGCATTCTGCTTTCAACAGTAGGAACTTCTATCTTTCTTCTTGTAAGAGTAAATGTCATCTCTTTTGCACCATCTCCTCTTAAAACAGTCATTTCAAAGGAGGAACCGTCCTCTCCTCTTATATGCTGCCTTACAAGTATATCGAGATCAAGTCCTGTAACATCCTCTCCATTTACCTTATATATTATATCTCCCGACATAAGACCTGCCTCCTGTGCAGGTGTACCCTTAAATACCTTGCTTATACTTGTAATTCCGGTATTCGGATTCCTGCTCACGGAAGCTCCTATTCCCTGATATACCCCGCTTGTATCTTCAGTAAGTTTTTTATATTCATCCTCTGTATAATATACAGAATACGGATCTCCAAGACCTTTCATAAAACCTGCATATATACCCTCCTCAACAGCAGTCGGATCTTCGCTGAAAAGATAGGATTTACCGATGATTTTTTGGATTTTAGCAAGTTTTTTCCCTATTTTATCCATATCCAATTCATAATTATTATTAACTGCCGCATCATTACCTGAAGCCTGTCCCTTAGCAGCCCCCGATGAAATATCATTTTTAACAGGCCATCTTGAGTTTGAGTAGACTGCAAAACTGTAAGCGATAATGACGACAAAAGCTACAATAAACCCTGCAAAAAAGCCTGTCCAAAATCTTGTTTTTCTTTTTTGAGATGGCTTATAATAAAAATCATCATTTCTCATACCGTAATTTTTAAAATTTCTGCCTGCATTGTCCGGAAATTGTGTATTTTGATATCCGTTATTATAATCCCGGCTTTGTTTAAAACCGCCTGAGTTATAATTATGATTTTGGTTAAAACCTTCTGAATCGTTATTATAATTTGAGTTATTATTATAATTATTATCATTTGAGTCCGGGTTAAAGCCGTATAAATTATTATCCTGCCCCTGACCGTTTCCTAAATTGTTCTCATTAAATTCATTATTATCCATCTATATTGTTCCTCCGTTATAAATACCCTTTAAAATACGGCTTTTTACAATTATTAATTAAATATCTTTTTTTAAAAAAATCTTATATATAGCACTATGTTTTAATAAGCCCGGTAAATAATCTTGTATAAAATATATAAGTTATACCTCCCTTATCAAAGTATAAGAGCAAATATAAGGGCTGCAGTAATTTAAAAAACTGCAACCCTCACCTTTATATTATTAACCTGATTAATAATCCTGTCTTTCCATATATTTCATATATTTGACAACCATAAGGGCAATCTTAAATGTTATTGAGTCCTCAAATACCCTTAGATCAAGACCTGTTGTTTTCTGGAGTTTATCAAGTCTGTATACAAGAGTATTTCTATGTATATAAAGCTGTCTTGACGTTTCTGAAACATTTAAGCTGTTTTCAAAGAACTTATTGATTGTAACAAGAGTTTCCTCATCAAAATCATCAGGGCTCTTGCCTTCAAATATTTCTCTTATAAACATCTTGCAAAGAGATATAGGCAGCTGATATATAAGCCTTCCTATTCCAAGCCTTGCATACGCCACTATCTCTGCACCGCCGTAAAATATCTTTCCCACATCAAGCGCCATTTTCGCTTCTTTATATGATCGGGAAACTTCTTTTATCTCACTTACTATAGTCCCGTAAGCTATACTCACATTATTGGTACCGTAACCTGCAAGATCATCTATTATAAGCTTTGCAACCTTATCAAGTTCATTATAAGTACAGTTTTCCTTTACCTCTTTAACAAGTATTATATAGTGTTCATCCACCGCAGTTACAAAATCTCTTGTTCTTGCAGCAAAAAGCGTACGTATATTTTCAAGAGAGGCAATATCTCTTTCAAGTTTAGTCTCTATGATAAAAACTACTCGTCTTGCATTTGCTTCAATTCTGAGTTTTTTTGCTCTGTTATAAATATCTACTAAAAGAAGGTTATCCAGAAGTAAGTTTTTAATGAAATTGTCCTTATCAAATCTTTCCTTATACGCAATCAAAAGGTTTTCAATCTGAAATGTCGCAAGTTTACCTATCATATATATATCATCGGTATTGCCTTTTGCAAGCAGTACATACTCAAGCTGCTGCTCATCAAATACCTTAAAAAACTGAAATCCGTTTATAACCTGCGAATCCGCCGGAGAATTGGCAAATGAAGCTACCATCTCTTCATTATGCTCACTGTCCGGGAATGTAGAAGCCAAAAGTTTTCCTTCTATATCACACACAGCAATCTCAGTTCTGGCAATAGCTTTAAGCCCATCCACGGTACTCTGTAAAATTTGATTTGAGATCATACCTTTATCTCCTTTTGTGAATTTTTACCATTTATATAGATATGATAAAGTAAAATTACTAAAATTGCAATAGATAACTTGTATCTTTTGCATAAAAATCTTTTCTGTATTTTACTATTACTAAATATACTTAAACACTGATATATCTAAAATTTTATCCCTATTTATATCATTGGCTTAAAATCCCGTTCAAGGATGTAGATTTTATTTTTCAGGCTTTAGCCTTTATGCCGGATCCTCTATAAAACCTTCTCCAAGCACCTCTCTGACCTCAGAAACTATTACAAAAGCTTTAGGATCTATTGATTTAACAAGTTCCTTAAGCTTTACAATCTCTTTTGTAGGTACTACACAATAAAGCACCTGCTTATCCTGTCTTGAATACATTCCTCTTGCATTTATACCCGTTACACCTCTATTCATATCCTCAAGTATACTATCTGCAATTTCCTGAGATTTATCAGATATGACATACACCTGTCTTGCAAAGTTAATACCTTCAACTATCATATCCGACATTTTAGTTATTGCAAATAAGGCAATAAGTGCATACATACCGCTTCTTAGCCCGAATACCGAAAATCCCAACAATATGATAAGCCAGTTTGCAACCTGCATTATCTCAACTATGCTTCTGCTCTTTAAAAACCTGTGTATAAATGCCGCAAGCATATCCGTACCGCCGGTAGTACCTCCTGCGTAAAGTACAAGCCCGATTCCTATACCGTCAAATATACCTCCGAACAGTGCCGCAAGCAGTATATCACCTGAAGGTGCAAGTGCAATTTTAGGTACAAGTGCAAGTGCCCCTGAAAGAGATAAAACTCCAAACAGCGTCTTGCCTACAAATTCCCAGCCTATATATTTTAATGAAAGCAGAAACAGAGGCACATTAAGTACAATATTGGTTATCTCAACCCTTATGCCGAATTTCTTTTCAAAAATCATTCCCAGACCCGTAAAGCCTCCTACAACCAATGAGTGCGGGTCATAAAAACAATTATAAGCCACTGCACAGCTTATAGTACCAAGCATTATTATAAGATAAGATCTTACATTCTTAACTATATCTGAAAACTTCTTATCACGGCTGCCTTTAAGCAGCTCTGTATTTCCTGCCATACATTCCCCCTGAAATCATTAAAAATCTTATATTAAAAACCCGCATCACTGTGTTTTAAGCTGTATATAATCTTCACCTATATCTATCTTTCCATTTTTAAAAAGATATCCGGCTGCCCTTTTAAAGGCATTTTTACTCATACCGAAACAGCCTTTTATAAGTACAATTTCACTCTTGTCGCCTATATTAAGCCGTCCTCCGGCAGCATTAAGCTTTTCTTCAATCACAGCGGCATCAGCCTCTATCTGAATATACGCCTTTTGCCTTGTGCTTAAATCCAGCTTGCCGTCATCTCTTACCTTTACAACCCTTGCCTCTACCAAATCTCCGGGTCTATATGTATCATATACCATGGAGGCGGGTATCATTCCGAAATATTTTCCGCCAACGGCAACCATAACTCCTATATCCCTGACTCTATATACTATTCCGCTTACATTATCATCTTTTTTATAATCATGAGTGCTTGAAAGGTATTTGTAAACCCTCATCGTCGCTGCCAGTCTCTGTGATTTATCTACATACAGTGCCACAAGCACTTTATCACCCTCCCTAGGTTCTCCTTCCATCTCTTTAAAAGGAAGCAGCACATCCCTTTCAAGCCCTATATCTATAAACGCACCTATCTTTGAAAACTGCTTTATTTTCAGCACTTCCAATTTTCCTACTTCAATAAGCGGTTTGACGGTTGTAGCAATAAGTCTGTCAGAGCTGTCCTTGTATATAAAAACCTCCAGTATATCACCAATCTGTGTATCCTCTTTAACCTGCTTAGCAGGAAGCAGCACAGACTGGTGTTCATCATCACCACCGTCTATATCTCCAAGGTAAACTCCAAAATCTTTTTTTCTAAGAACTTTAAGCTTTTGCATCTTTCCTAATTCCATTACTTTTCATCCTCTTTATCTTATATCTTCTGTATATATTATCTTTATATCTGCATAAACTGTATCAAATTCAGTACCGGCAAGCTCGACTATATAGCCGTCATCTTTTTCATACACTATACGAACCACCCTTGAACCCAGCACTGCCGCCTTTTTATAATGTATCTGTATACTCTTTATGCATTTATCCATTTTTACAGTTGGTGCATGAACCTCCTCAACGCTTTCCTTGGCAATAGCCGCATAATATGCATTATTTACATGTTCATTTGTATCAAGAAAATGCCGGGTTATTACAATATCTGAAAGCTTGTATACCTTACCCTGTTTTTCTATCTTCCTGTCAGGAGTATTCATTGAAAGCTTTGTCTCGTTTTTATTAATATATGCTTCAATATCTTCTTTTTCCGGTTTTACAGGTCTGTGTTTATCAAGATCAAAAAAGAACCAGGTTGAATCCGCCTTTACAACATGTTTTCCAGTCTCATCATCTATTGTAAAATTTCTGTAACCGTAAAAACCCGAAAAGCCGTATGCCCATGTATTTATCTTTATATTTTCACCAAGAAGCAAAGGACCGTCAAATTCAATGTACCATGATGAAAGCCACCATGCCCTTCTTCTTTCCTTAAGTTTTTTTATACCGAGTCCTATATCCTCGGACTGAAAGGTAGAACAGTCCTGAAGGTAATTAATTGCTGCAAATGTTGACAGTCTGCCAAAGCTGTCAACCTCTGAATAACGCACACGACTTTTAAAACTATACATTAAATCCACCTCTCCTTAATATATTTATTTTCAAATCTATAACTGCGATCCGGCCTTAGTTATATAATGATACTCCTTAGGATTATTTTATATTTGAAAAGTTGTTTAAAATATTAAAACCGGTATATAGCATAATACAACAAACACATGCCGTAAAGGCAATACATATAAAATATATAAAACCGTAAAAAGCTTTATAGCTAAAAAAAACGTACACCCTGTATCAATATAAACAAGGATATACGTTCTATGATTTGGGACTGGGCTACAAGGATTCGAACCTTGAGATGGTGGAGTCAGAGTCCACTGCCTTACCGTTTGGCGATAGCCCAATAAAACAACCACTAAAGTATACAACAGCCTTGCATTTTGGTCAAGACTTTTTTATACTTCAGTGGTATTATTTTTAAAAAAAGGCTATTTGTAGAATTAAGCTCTACCTGTAACTTTCAAAAAAGCCTGATCCGGCGTTTTTAAAAAATATCCGGAGAAAATTTACTTTCTACAATTGAGCTTATTTTAAAACTTATATCTTCAGTCAATCTACTGACCTATCTCAACCTCCATACCGAGCTGTGCATATTCCCAGAGTATATCCATAACTTCGTTTGCAACTGCTACACAGCCCCTTGTCATCTGCCCCTTTACATAGCCTCCATGTATCATAATCTCTCCCCCAAGCGGCGTATACCAATTCGGCTGACGTTTATTATTTACCGCCTCTATTATCTCATCTTTCTGCTCCTGCGTTATAAGCCCCTGCTCATAACCACGCTGTGCATCGTCTATTGAAGGATATGACAGCCCGAGCGAAAGATAACATACACTTTTTTCATTTTTAGTACATATATAAAATTTGCCTTCAGGAGTCCTTTTATCTCCTTCAGTTTCCTTATCACCCTGTGCCGAATTAGCACCTACACTGCAATCCCACTGATTTATAGCAGTGTTGTTTTCATAAAGTGTAAGTTTTAAACCTTTTTTGCTTACATATATTCTATAAGTCGCATCCTGCTTTACATTTACATTAGGTCTTACTCTGCCGCCGTTAGGTTCTGCAGTCCCGGATCCCGTGCTTATATCGGAAGGTATACCCGGACCTTTAACATTACCCTGGTTTGAAGATACTCCCGGACCTGCATTATTATCAAAGTTATTATTTGATAAATCCCCGTCAAATACAGGAACCTTGATCTCCTCCTGTGCATATACTCTAAAACCGCTTCCTGCAAATACCGATAATGCCGCCATAACTGCAGCTGCCTTTATTAACAATTTCCGTGGATTTAAATTTTCCAAAGATATTCCCGCTATAATGCCATCGGCAGTAATACTGCTCTTAAAAAAATTCTCTTTTGTTAATGCTGTTACATTCATTATACTTCTACCCTTAATTATTTCTTATTATGATATAGCAATACCGTATATACCGTACACAGCTATGCCTGATTAAATAAAGCCTGCTTTATTCTATCATAGTTAATGCCGTTTTAACAGAGAAAATCTAAATAAAATTATTAAGAAAATATTACATATTACGCTATAAATATTACAGGTTGTTTTTGAGTATATTAAAAACACTTGATGTATGAAATAATTTCTGTTATCATATATTATAAAAGTATGGTGTTCAATGTAGTTATTATACCTTATAATGCACATACTTTATACTATAATCTTATGTTTTCTATATTAAAGGAGGGTACTTTCATGAAAAAACCTTATTTATTTTTATGTTTTTTGTCAGCATTATCCCTGGGCTTTTCCACTTTAGGATTTAATGCAAATGCAGATGTTAAAAAATATGAAGAAGAAGTCCAAAAATCTCAGTTTTTGTCAAGGCACTGGGACGAAAGTGAGCTTAAAGAAAGATTTCAAAACTTTTTATCTGCACTACAAAAGCAGGAGGGTATAGAAGACTATATAGTTCCTGACATCAACGAAGATGAAAAAGAAACCATTAGGGAGTTTTTCAGACCTTATGAAAAAAAGGAACTCACCTACGTACATACAAAGATGGATATCCTTAACCAGGTAAGCGGTACGGATGAATATAATGACCTGCGTGGAATATTTAAGTTGACATTCCGTGTAAAAGAGGGGGCTAAAACTATCGAACACACCGTACTTATGCATATGGCAAGACTTGGTGATGCAAATGGTATAAAATGGAAAATTTATAAGATAATATGGAGCGACAAAGGCATAGATGTAAGCGATGTAAAGCTCATACAGCTTGAAAAACCTAAAAGAGGCGAGCAGGTATGTATTATGACCACTGATGCAGGTGTTATAAAGATGAGACTTTTCCCTGAACAGGCACCTGTGGCTGTCAAAAACTGGATTGAGCTTTCCAAACAGGGATTTTATAACGGTACACCATTTGCAAGAGTAATAAAAGATTTTGTAATACAGGGCGGTGCTCTTGACGGTTCAGGTGATGAATCAAAATCAATATATAACGGTTTTTTTGAAGATGAAGTGCATAAGGGACTTTATAACTTTAACGGAGCACTATGCCTCGGAAACAACGGTCCGCATACAAATGGAAATCAGTTCTATATAGTTCAGAAAAAAAATGTAAATGAATCTGTCTTTCCTAATACATCACTTCCTGCAAATGTTGAGGAAAAATATAAAGAGGTAGGCGGACTTCCTGAACTTGACGGAAGATATACGGTACTGGGTCAAGTTTATGAGGGAATGGATGTAGTTGAAAAAATTGCAGCTCAGGAAACCGATAAAAATGATGCACCGGTTGAAAATCCTGTAAAAATACAGAAAATAGAATTTCAGAAATACAGATAAGAATTTTATCACTAAACAATACGGCTATAAAGATTGTAAATATTTATAAGTATATTAATTTAAGCCTGTAATAATGCCTAATGCCGCAAAAACAATTCAGTCGAAGTGCTTTTGCGGCATATTATTTTAAAATATAAATTTTTCCTCAAAATATGATTTCAGTTCCGATATGGCAATTCTTACCTGCTCCATGCTGTCCCTTTCTCTTACTGTTACACAGTTGTCAGTTTCAGAATCAAAATCATAGGTTATGCAAAACGGCGTTCCTATCTCATCCTGTCTCCTGTATCTTTTTCCTATATTGCCTCTGTCATCAAATTCACAGTTGTAAAACCGGCTCATCTCTTCATATATTTTATAAGCTCCATCATTAAGCTTCTTTGAAAGCGGCAATATACCTATCTTTACAGGTGCTATAACCGGATGAAAATGCAGCACCGTCCTTATCTCTCCGTCCTCAAGCTTTTCTTCGTCATACGCCGCACAAAGGAATGCAAGCGTTACTCTGTCAGCACCAAGTGAGGGTTCTATAACATAGGGGATATATCTTTGCTGGGTTTCGTCATCAAAATAAGTAAGATCCTCACCTGACAAATTCTGATGCTGCGAAAGATCATAATCGGTCCTGTCCGCTACACCCCACAGTTCGCCCCAACCGAACGGAAAAAGAAATTCTATATCCGTGGTGGCTTTACTGTAAAAGCACAGTTCATCTTGTTCATGATCCCTGCACCTCATCTTATCTTCTTTTATTCCAAGAGTTTTTAACCAGTCTACACAATACTGCCTCCAGTAAGAAAACCATTCAATATCTGTACCCGGTTTACAGAAAAACTCAAGCTCCATCTGTTCAAATTCTCTTGTCCTAAATGTAAAATTACCCGGAGTTATCTCATTTCTAAATGATTTTCCAATCTGCCCTATACCGAAAGGCAATTTTTTCCTTGAAGTTCTTTGTACATTTTTAAAATTTACAAAAATTCCCTGTGCCGTTTCAGGACGCAGATATACCGTATTTTTTGCATCCTCGGTAACCCCCTGAAATGTTTTAAACATAAGATTAAACTGTCTTATATCGGTCCAGTCCTTTTTTTTGCATACAGGACAGGCTATGGCATTTTCATCTACATACGCCTTCATCTGCTCATTTGACCATGCATCAATACTTCCTTCATGACTTATACCATTCTCCTGCATATAGTCTTCTATAAGCTTATCCGCTCTGAAACGTTCATGACATGCACGACAATCCATAAGAGGATCCGAGAAGCTTCCTATATGACCTGAAGCAACCCATGTCTGCGGATTCATAAGTATAGCACAGTCAACACCCACATTATAAGGAGATTCCTGTATAAATTTCTGCCACCACGCCTTTTTTATATTATTTTTAAGTTCAACACCAAGGTTGCCGTAATCCCATGTATTTGCCAATCCTCCGTAAATCTCAGAACCCGGATATACAAAGCCCCTCGACTTTGCAAGTGCACTTATCCTCTCCATGCTATAATTTACTGTTTTATTTTCGGTGGCATCTGCATTGCTGTTTTTCAAATCATCTTTATCATTACCGATATTATTTCCCATTATATTTTCCTCCAAAATCTACAGTTTTTATGATTACAGGCTGCCTGTAAAGACCGCTCTTATTACTGCATATACTCCGGTTGCCTAAATAATATATGACCTTCATCGGGAAAATCAATTTTTCTCAGGCATTTATGCCGCTTAAACACTATATATGGTCCGCTCCCTGAATAAGGCATTTATTAAATTCGGACCCCATTCTACTCAAATACTATATATGACCTGCCCCCGCCAAGATTAACCGTAAAATCGCTTGTTTTTGTAACTGCACTACCCTCCGCAAAAAGGATCTTGCCCTCTGTATACACATATCCCGTACCGTCAATAACTGCAATATATGCGGATTTCTTTTTTGCCGCATCCGGTGAAAGACCCTGTGTAAGACCTGCCGCCTGCGCATCCTTCATACTCATTATGCTGGCTGAAGTTATATTTAATGTATCATCTTGTGTAGTCTGTGCAAATTCAATCATTGAATTCGCATCCGAATATGAAAGTATAAGCTTGATTATATTATTGTTAATCTCAGCAGAAACTATACTTACCGCCTGTGCACCTTTTTTTACATTATACTCATCTATCTCTTTTTGAACAAATGCTTTAAGGGCATCGACATTATAATATGTCTGCTGAGAACCGCTTATAATAGCAGACTCTAAAGTACCGTCCCTTTTTATGTAAATAGAATTTTCATTCGGTTTAAACTCGCCGGTCTGTTTTTTACCGCAGCCGGAAAGCACTAAAAATACCGAAAATACGAAAAACGTCAAAATCACTCCATAAAATCTTTTTTTCCCTTTCATATACATCATCTGTATTCTTCCATTCTTTAATTTTACTTAATTTTACAAAGATTCTGTCAAGCAGTATCTTGTTAAATACATTTTAAACACTGGGTATAAATTATACAACCTTTAAGTGCTCATTTCAAGAATAATGTAAATATCAAAATACTCTAAACCCTATTAAGCCTGAGAGTAGTCAGATATAACCTGCACACAGTTACTGCACTTAAGTGCCTGCTGCAAATTTCCCTCCCGGCATACTGAAATATCAGCTGCAAACCGTCTTAAGCACCTCAAGTGAATTCATCGGTCTGTCTATAAACCTTTGTATCATATTATCAATACATTCTTCTATCTGTTCAAATGCCTCATCACTTAAATTAAAAGTATATAGTTTTGATATGTCCGTATTAATTATAAACTGCCACGCATATTTTGCTCCGCCACATTTCAGCCCGCCAGGCATTGAATCATACTCACCGTTTATAACCATTATTCTCAGTTCAAATATACGCCTTGTAAGCTTATGCGGTATTGATTCCTTTGTAAGTGCAATCAGAGACATATAAAGGAGTTTGAGAGTTTCCCGCTCATGTATATACTCTCTGCCGTAGTAATCGGCAAGCTCAAGAAAATAGCTTCCGTAACAGGTTCTGCGTATATCAGAACGTATCTCTTCAAAATATCTGTGTATATCGGCAGAATAAAGATTTAAAGCATCTTTTGTCTCATAGAATTTAAAATTTCCGTAAACAAACGGTATTGTATTTCCCAAAAGAGTGCTGCCCTGCCGCCTTGCACCTCTTACAAACCCTGACACCTTTCCCCTTTCTTTAGTTATAAGGGTTATCCTCCTGTCATATTCACCTGTCGGAATTGACTTTATTATTATACCCGTAAGCTCCACAGCCGCTTTCAATTTTACAAAATCTCCTATTCAAAAACATCATATCCGAAGCTTTTAAGCTGTATATCGGAATCTCTCCAGTTTTTGCGTACCTTAACTCTGAGTTTTAAATTAACCTGTTTTTCACACATATCTTCTATATCCGCCCTTGCAAGCATACCTATTTTTTTTATAATCCTGCCGCCTTTTCCTATGATTATAAGCTTATGAGATTCTTTCTCACACACTATCTCGGCATCTATGTCAATCAAATCTTTACTTTTTCTGTCCTTCATAAGGATTATATCAACCGCAGTACCGTGAGGCACTTCATCTGAAAGCACCTTAAGCACCTTTTCCCTTATTATCTCAGCCGCTATCTGTCTTACACTCTGGTCGGTTACGGTATCTTCATCATAATACATAGGTCCGACAGGCAGATATTTAAATATCAGTTCCATAAGCTTTTCCACATTATCGGATTTTAATGCGGACAACGGTACAATCTCGGCAAATTCAAACAATCCATTATACTTGTCGATTATCCTTATAAGCTTTTCGCCTGCCGTTTCAGCAGAATTATTTTTATTCCCCGAGTTTTTATTAAGCAGGTCTATTTTGTTTACGGCAAGTATCACAGGTTTTTTAGCAGCTTTTAAAAGCTGTGATATCTGTATATCCCTCTCTCCTATATATTCGGAAGCCTCAACAATCCATATTATGATATCTGCATCATTTACAGTTCTTAATGCAGACTCAACCATATATGTTCCAAGCTTATTTTTAGGCTTATGTATACCCGGAGTATCTAAAAAAACAACCTGTCCTCTTTCATCAGTATATACTGTCCGTATCCTTTTTCTTGTAGTCTGCGGTTTGTCCGACATTATAGCAATTTTTTGACCTATAAGCCGGTTCATAAGAGTTGACTTACCTGTATTCGGTCTGCCTATGAGAACCGCAAAACCTGATTTTTTTTCTTCCACTTGTTAATATAGCTCCTTAATACTGTCAAATATAGCAGCTTCTTTCTTTATAAGCCCTTCATTACCCACCGCACATATTACATTGTCTGACAAAACAGCTTCAATAATACCTGCAAGTGCTCTTATATCAGCACTTTTTGTACTCAGCACCTGCTCTCTCTCCTTTTGTAAAAGCTCAAAGTCTATACCGCTCAGATAAGAATTAAGCCCCTTAAGACCTTTTAAATAAGGTGTAAGCACGGCATCAAGATCACTTATGGCACCTATTACCGCCTTGGTCATCTCTCTTTCATCAGCATCAAAGTTTTTGACAAAGTCTACGGTTTTCTTATAAATATCATCAGTCTTTTGTATATTAGGATCTCTGTATGAAGAAAAACCTGAGCTTCCGTTTCTTAAAAACATAGCAAAACAGCCGTATGCACCGCCCTTTACACGCACATTATTCCAAAGATAATCATAGCTTAACAGCACCTTAAGCACTCTCAGCACTCCTGTATAGTCAAATCCGTGAGCCTTAAAGCTTCCCACTCTTGCAACATAATTTACCATTGAGGCTGAAGTAAACGCCTCTCTCTCGAAATCCTTGGTAAATTTAAGGCTGCTTTTATTTTCAGATTTACCGGCACTTAACTTGCCGTCATTTTTTACCAGAGCTCCCGGCAGCAATTTATTTACAGCTTCAAGTGTTTTTATAAAATGTTTGTCATCATCACAGGTTATATGGAAACTTAAATTATCTGTATTAAATATCCTGGATGAAAGACCTTTAAGCATATTTACCAGCTCATCCGATTGTGCTTCAAAGTCGGATGAAAGGCTATCAAGGAAAGCATAGTACCTTATCCCCTTTATTATATCATTAAAATATGAAAGCTTCGATATATGTGAACCGGCTCTTGTAAGTGCGGTTA
Source organism: Johnsonella ignava ATCC 51276 (assembly GCF_000235445.1). GTDB lineage: Bacteria > Bacillota > Clostridia > Lachnospirales > Lachnospiraceae > Johnsonella > Johnsonella ignava. The sequence goes on from NZ_JH378829.1 coordinate 174,137, forward strand.
TATGACCTGCACCAAGCAGTCTTTCCTTAACTCTCGCCTTGACCTCAAGCACTATATCCTTAAGCCTTTTTTTATCATTAAGCTTTGAATTTAAAAGGATTTCAGGAACTATACTTCCAAGCCATGCATATTTATCATAAAGTATTTTGGAATTTACTGAAAATATAATTCTTATATCATCATTTTTATTTAAATCCTCCGATTCTATACTGTACGGATCAAGTGAGAACCATATTCCGCCGCTGTTTAAGTTAATCTCAGTTGAAAGTGATGAATAAGTATAACTTTCAGTATCTATATAGCCAAGCACCTCTTTTAAAAGTGAAAGATATAAAAGTTCTTTTTCATTCATATCATCTGCACTGAACATAAATTTAATATAAGCTATACCTGAAGTAAATATATCGCTGTGGATTATATTATATTTATTTTCTGCAGCTGCATCACTGCCTGCAGCTTTAAGCTTAATTTCTTTTACAGCCCATACAGGTCTGTCAGCCTCTTTTTTAATATCACTTCTGGTAAGCATCGGAATTTTAAGAAGATCCTCAGGTTTTGACGGCTCGCTTTGATAGCGCTTAAGTTCTTTCGTTTCTTCTATAATATTTTCAATCTCCCTTTCTGAGAGACCTGCCTTAAGCTGCTTAAGTTTTTTTGCAAGTTCTTCTTCTTTTTGCTTTGTAAGTTCTTTTTTAGGTGAAAGCATTATAAATGCCTCATAAGCATTATCAAGGAGACAGTCTTTTATAAGTTGTTCAAAATATCCGCTGTCAATACCGCTTTTAAGCTTCTCAAATACTTTTGAATACTTTAAATGTATAAGAGGTGAACCGCCGTAAAGCCATGAATCAAATGATGAAAGACCGTATATAAGCCCCTTCGGATAACTGCCGAAATCCGCTTCACGTGCCTTAAATTCGTATATATTGACTGCCGCCCTTAAGACCTCTTTATCAAGTCCTTCATCTGCCAGCTTTCTAAGTACACCTTTTATAACTGCAAGAAATTCCTCTTTCCGTGAGGCATCCGAATTTTTTGCAATTACTGAAAAATAAGGCTCACTTATGCCGTAATTATAGCCGCCATAGATATCCTCTCCTATACCCGCATCAATAAGTGCCTCTCTTAAAACTGCTCCGGGTACGTTTAAAAGTACATATTCAAGTATCTTAAAAGCCATGTACTTTTCAGGCTCAAGCTCTCCCCCTACAACAGTATGCAGTGAAAGATATGTCGCATTTTCCATACTCTGGCTTTCAAGTATGGAATAATTATATTCCTTTGAAATAAGTGTATTATTATCCCATTTTTTAACAGGTTTTATAGCTGAATCAACTTCTTTATAATCAAATTTTGAGAGATATTCCCTATCAAGCCATGTAAGCCTCTCTTCCATATTCATATCTCCGTACAGGTAGATAAATGAGTTTGATGGATGATAGTATAATGAATGAAATTCAAGAAAAGCCTTATATGTAAGTTCCGGAATCCTGTCAGGATCTCCTCCTGATTCCTCACCGTAGGAGTGTCCTTCAAAAAGTGTCTTGCTTACGGCACGATCAAGAGTTTCATCGGCAGATGAAAATACTCCTTTCATCTCATTATAAACAACTCCGTTTATAGTAAGCGGACCTTCCTTTGTCTCAAGCTCATAATGCCATCCCTCCTGTTTAAATATCTTCTCTTCTTTATAGATATTTGGATAAAATACAGCATCAAGATATACATCCATAAGATTTTTAAAATCTTTGTCATTGCAGCTTGCTACCGGATATACAGTTTTATCGGGATAGGTAAGTGCATTTAAAAATGTATTTAATGATCCCTTTACAAGCTCTACAAAAGGATCCTTGCATGGAAATTTTCTTGAACCGCACAGCACCGAATGTTCAATAATATGTGCAGTCCCTGTAGAATCAGGTGCGGGTGTCCTAAAACCTACCGCAAATACTTTATTATCATCATCATTTAGCAGTAAAAAAAGTCTTGCCTTTGTTTTTTTATGTTCCATAAGCACTGCCTCCGAAGCAAGTTCCTCTATAAATTCACTGCTTATAAAATTATATGTTTCAAGCTTTTTAAGGCTCTCAATATCACCGATTCGTATTTTATCTGATTTCATATTTTATATTACCTCTGAATTTTTTATAATATCTTATATTTATTTTTTATATTTATTATATTTATTTTTTACGCTAAAAATGTCCCATAAATTTATCTTTTAATAATGCCGCACATTCTCTTAATGAAAAATGCAGATAAAGCACCGGATCCGCTCCGGCAGATATTGCATAAACCTTACCCATATCTCCCGTATTGGCAAGTGCCAGTGCCCTAAGCATATGGTAGCTGTTTGTAACCACACCTATTCTCTTAGGCTTATCTTCCGCAAAAAGCACTTCTTCCCGGGTATTATCAAGATAGGCGAAATTTTCCTGCTTATTTTTTTTAATCACTCTTTTTATAAGTGCCTCGCTGTAAATAATGTTCTCTCTTGTATTTTTAGACTCTATCTCAAGATATAGATTTTGAGGACTTATATCTTTATTCACCATATATACTGCCATAGCCTGTGCCTCACTTACAGGCTCATCCAAGCCCTTCCCTCCTGACAGAACCACATATGTCGAAGGATATTCATCAAGATATGCCACAGCCCTGTCAACTCTGTATTTAAGCGACTTTGAAAGACTCTGATCAGGTTTTACCCTCGCACCAAGTACAATTATATAATCAAGACCCGGTTCAGGCTTTATAAATGCGGCTGAGGCTATAAGAAGCTCAAGTATCATAAAAATAAAAATCCCGGTAAATGTAAGCGTGTTAAGTACCACTATAATTACAAGAGGAATTTTTTTAGGATGGAGTTTATACTCTCTCATCATAAATGCAAGCATGGCAAAAAATATTGTAAAAATTATCCATATAAAACCGCCTGATACGTTAAAACCGGTATATATATTTATAAGTATCCAGTAAAGCAGACAAAACACCGCACCTGCGGCAAAAAAACTAAACATATAAATACCTTTCAGAATTAAGTATAATCTAAAAATTATTCGCTGTCAGCCAAATAAAAAGCAATGTAGCGATATATTTATTTAGCTTTCATCCTGATTACATCACCCGGAGAGATATCACAGCTTTCAAGCTCCACTATAAGCCTCTGTTTAGGATGCGGTGCCGATTCCTGAAAATTTCCCTCAGTATCACTTATTGAAATTACGGCAGCACTTTCATTTCTTCCATCCGTTTTCATTATCTCAAGAATATCACCCCTGAAAAAACGGTTTTTTTGTTCAAAATATAATTTTCCGTCTTTATCTATGTTATCAACAGTACCTATATATATATAATTCTGTACATAAGTATTGCTGTCATAAATCTGTGTATCCTTATCCGACTTTCCGAAAAAAAATCCTGTTGTAAATTCTCTGTAAGTGCATTTACCGATTTCCGATTTATAATGTTCCAGATTTTTTTTGTAAATTTTCTCATCTTTTAAGCAGTCATCTATTGCGTTTCTGTAAGTTCTTGCCACAGTTGCCACATAAAGTGCGGTTTTCATCCTGCCTTCTATTTTAAAACTGTCAATGCCGGCAGCTATAAGCTGAGGGATATGCTCTATCATACATAGATCCTTTGAGTTAAATATATAGGTTCCTCTCTCATTTTCATATACAGGCAGCACCTCCCCCGGTCTTGTTTCCTCAACCACTGAATATTTCCACCTGCAAGGATGAGTACATTCTCCTCTGTTTGCATCCCTTCCAGTAAAATAATTACTTAAAAGACATCTTCCTGAATATGCCATACACATGGCACCATGTATAAAAGCCTCTATTTCCATCTCCTGAGGTATATTATTTCTTATATACATTATTTCGTCAAGCGAAAGTTCCCTTGCGCAAACTACACGTTTTGCACCCAGCTGCCACCAAAAATTATAGGTGGCATAATTTGTGTTATTTGCCTGTGTACTTACGTGAATTTCAATATCTTTAAGCTCCTTGCGTGCAGTCATAAACATACCCGGATCCGATATTATAAGTGCGTCGGGAGATATCTGTCCAAGCCGTCTGAAATAGCGCCCCGCTTCTTCAAGGTCATCATTATGTGCAAGTATATTTGCCGTAACAAATACCCGTTTCCCTCTCTCATGTGCATATGATATGCCCTCAGCCATATCTTCAAAACTGAAATTTTTTGCCTTGGCTCTGAGTCCGAAAGCCTCCCCGCCTATATATACGGCATCAGCCCCGTAATTTACCGCAGTCTTAAGCACATCAAGACTTCCTGCCGGAACAAGCAGTTCAGGCGCTCTTTTTTTTCTATTACTAAATTCCAAATTTATACCAATTCCACTACTTTCTGAATAAATATATTATGTGATACAAGTGTCAAACACTTTTGACACCTACATCATTATGTTGTATTTTATAAATATTAATTTTATGTCTTTAAACATCAGCACCATTATAAACGCTGAGTGCCACCCCGTCTCCGACAGGTATTATACTGCTTTTAAGCCTCTTGTCATGTGTTATTGCATAAAGATACTGCCTAAGCCTTGAGTGTATACACCTGTCCCGTCTTTTAACGGCAAATCTTGACTCAATTATGATACCTTCCCAGAGTACATTATCTGCAAATATTATGCCGCCTGTATTTAATAAATCTATTGACTGCTCCAGCCAGTTTATATACTGTGCCTTTGCACCGTCCATAAATATGAAATCATACTTTACTCCATGCTCCTTTAACTGCAAAAGAGCCTTGCCTGCATCAGCACAAATAAAATTGATACTGCCGGCAAAGCCCGACTCTTTAATATTTTTCTCTGCATATGGTATGCGTTTTTCATATTTCTCAATGGTAGTTATGGCTCTCTTGGATACACTTAAAAAATCATCCTCTAAATCTTTTGTCATAAAAATATCCTTTTTAGGTATATCCCGCATTAAATCGCATACAGAGTCATCACACTTTTTAATAATACCCATACTCTCAAGCGTTTCTGCCATCATAACTGCTGAATAGCCTATGGCGGTCCCTATCTCAAGAATCTTAAGCGGTCTTTTAATGTACAGAATATTTTTTAAAAAAAGTTCGGTACATCTTTTAACCACCGGCACATTACTGTCAAGTGCATATCTTCTTATACTTTCACAAAATTCCGAATTTTTATCGGAAAGCAGGTCTATATAATCGCCAAGACGCCTGTTATAGTATTTATCATAATCCATATCAGTTTAGTTTCCCGCCTTTTTTGAAGTAGTCGTATTTGATTTTTTATTAGACTTTTTAACGGATTTTTTTTCAGAAGCCTTTTGAGCAGCCGAGGTTTTGGCAGCCTCAGTGCTTTTGGTTTTGCTGTTTGATGCCCCCTCCGACTTTTGTGAAGCCTTTGAAGTACCTTCTGATTTTTGCGAAGCCTTTGAAGTACTTTCTGCTTTCTGTGAAGTCTTTCCTGTCTGACTTTCTTTCTTTTTCTGTGCAGCCTTGGTGCCTGATTTTGTCTTTTTTGCAGAGGTTTCCGCATGTGCCGCACCTTCCGGCACATCCTGCCCTTCTGGAGAAGGTGTAAGTGTTTCAGCCGCTTCAGGAGTCGGCAGCTGCTCAACTTTTGTTTCAGTTGAGCCGTTTGCCTGTTGCCCCTCAGGCCCAGGGGCAGTCTCCTTTTTCTCCTCAGGTCCTACATTAAGTATATCAAGGATCTGTCTTGATGTCTGTGATGTATTAAGTATATAATTACCCGGCTTTATTTTGTACTCAAAAAATTTTGCCTGAACCTCAAAGGAAAATTTACTTACTATTAATCCCTTTTGTTTAAGCATGTCTGCGGCTGAGGCAGTACTAATATTTTCAGGTATGCTGACTTCAATATCCCTGCCGGGCGGAGGCTCAACCGATGCAGCATAAAATATCCCATGTCCAAATGAATACGCCATTGTAGCGCCTTTAATCATAACCAGTATCATAAGGGCATATATTATAAGCCTCATTGATACCTTTATTACATTTTTTGTAACATTGTCTATACCTTTACTATTTCTGCTCATACCATATAAGTTCCTTTCATTATGGCAGATAATACAATGGAAATAATTTTATTAATTATCTGTCATGTACATCCATAATTATAGGCAGTATCATAGGATTTCTCTTTATTTTTTTCCAAAGAAAATCACTGAGTGCATCCCTGGTTATTGATTTAATCTTAATCCAGTCATTTACCTCAGCTGAAAGGCAGTCTCTGACGGCATTTCTGACAACTTCTTCCGCCTCGCTTATAAGATCGCCTGATTCCCGTATATACACAAACCCTCTTGATATTATATCAGGTCCTGAAAGCAGTCTGTTAGTACCTCTCTCAAGCGACATCGCAACTATTATTATACCGTTTTGAGCAAGGTTTTGTCTGTCTCTTAATACTATATTTCCTACATCTCCTATTCCAAGACCGTCTACAAATATACCTCCCGCTTCAACATGATTTACTACCTCACATGACTTTTCACTGACTTCAACCACATCACCTGATGACATTATAAGCACATTTTCCCTTGCCATACCCATAGCTTCAGCTATGCCTCTTTGCGCAAGCCTATGTCTGTACTCACCATGTATAGGCAGTGAATATTTAGGTCTTAAAAGCGAATACATAAGTTTTATTTCCTCCTGACATGCATGCCCTGAAACATGCGTATCCTGGAATATAACCTCAGCCCCCTTTATTGAAAGTTCATTTATAACCTTATTTACAGCCTTTTCATTGCCGGGTATAGGGGATGAGCTCATAATCACAACATCTTCGGATGTTATAGTTACCTTTTTATGAAGTGATGATGACATACGTGAAAGAGCAGCCATACTTTCGCCCTGACTTCCGGTAGTTATTATAACCGTTTTTTCAGGCGGATAATCCTTAAGGTGATCTATGTCTATAAGTGTACCCTCAGGTATACTTATATAATTGAGCTCTCCTGCCACGCCTATTACATTCACCATACTCCTGCCTTCTACAACAACTTTTCTGTCATGTTTATAGGCAGTGTTTATTATCTGCTGTACTCTGTCAACATTTGATGCAAAGGTCGCAACAAGTATTCTTTTATTACGATGTTCTGCAAAAAGAAGATCAAATGTCTTACCTACAGTTCTTTCAGACATTGTAAAACCGGGTTTTATAGCATTTGTTGACTCACACAGCATTGCAAGACAGCCCTGTTTGCCTATCTCAGCCATCCTCTGAAGATCATTGGATTCACCAAATACCGGAGTATAGTCAATCTTAAAATCGCCTGTATGAAATATAATACCTGCCGGTGAAAATATTGCAAGTGCAGCGGAATCCGCTATAGAATGATTTGTCTTTATAAATTCAACCTTAAAATCCCCAAGCTCAACAGTCTGACCGTATTTTACCTCCACAAGCGTTGAAGTCCTGTCTATGCCGTGTTCAACCAGCTTTTTATTTATAAGTGCCAGTGTAAGTCTGGTACCGTAAACCGGAACATTTAGCTGCTTTAATATATACGGGAGTGAACCTATATGATCCTCATGGCCATGTGTTATACAAAAACCTTTAACCTTTAAATAATTTTCTTTAAGGTAGCTTACATCAGGAATTACCAGATCTATGCCCAGCATATCATCACTTGGAAATGCCAATCCGCAGTCGACAACTATTATACTGTCCTCATATTCAAATGCGGTTATATTCATGCCTATCTGTTCAAGTCCTCCAAGCGGTATTATCTTCACTTTTTTAGGTGCCTTAGGCTTTCTGCCTCTTGTTTTTTTAGGCTCTATCACGGTTTCACCGGAAAGTATGCTTGAAAGTGTACTTTTTGAGGCAGGAGCTGAAGGACCGTCTATACTCCTTAAAGTTTTAAGAAGTATGTCTTCATGCTCCTCTTTCTCAGCCATGCTGATTACCGATGCCTTTTTTGCGGCAGTTTTACTTGAGGAAGCTGATGAAGTATTTTTTTTGGTTGTTTTTTTCTTTGCAGGATTTATACTGTCAAAAAAATTATCTATAAGTTCATCCTGCGGTGTTTTTTCAAGAATTTTTTCAAGCTCACTATCACCTGAATCCTTAAGTCCTTTTTCCTGTTCCGCCTCATAAGCTATCTCCATAAGACTTGGAGTCTTTTTGCTCCTTACCTTTTTTGCCTTAGATGCAGTATCTGTATCAGATTTTTCCGATTCCTGTATATCATTTTGTTCCGATAATGTATCAGCATCTTCTGTATAATTATCTGATAAATTTTCCGACTTTAATTCTTTATTCATATTTATCTGCAATGCTTTAAGACGTTTTATTGCTTCTAACGGATTTTTTGTTTCTTTCTCGTTCAATTAAATTCCTCCATTTCATTTTTAATATTTATAAAAATAAGACTACCTTTCAAGATCTATATCCTGATTTTCCATAAGCTTTTCAAAAACCGTAAATACATGTTCCGCTTCAGTTTCATTATCCACCATCATATAGCTTGCTTCCTCATCACCGTCATTTGAGCAATCCCTCATAATATAACATTCACCGTCCTCGTCTTCAGGCGCTTCAGTAACAAGCAGATAATACATGCCGTTTAGCTTCGTTTCTTCAACCACATACAGCTCAATCCTGCCACCTTCCTCATCAACCATGGTAATCTTGCCTCTGCCGCTTTTTACACTGTCCTTATCTTTCTTTGCAAAATTCTGTATCCTGTCAACAAAACTCATATGTTCCTTTTTCTCTCCGTTACTTCCACCCCTACGGTCTTTTTCTGTCATATTCCCTCCCTTTTTTATTTTACAGCAGCACATTTACTTTCCTGAAATTGCCATATATTCTTTTAGTATAATAGCCGCCGCAATGCTGTCAATATTCTTTTTGATTTCGTGTCTTTCTTTAATACCGCCTGCTACAAGTATCTCCCGTGCTTCATGGCTTGAAAGCCTCTCATCCTGCCAAACCACAGGCAGACGGCATCTTTTTTCAAGCATTTCTTTAAATTCGCTACAACTTTTAACCATATCACCTTCGCTGCCGTCCATATTAAGAGGCTTACCTAATACTATAAGCTCCGTTTCTCTTTCATGTATAATATTTTCTATACGTGCAAGGGTTTTGCGCAATTTATTTTTATTTTTTCTAACTATTGTCTCAAGCGGCATAGCTGCGATACCAAGTTCATCACTGACCGCAACGCCTACCGTGGCAAAACCGTAATCAAGAGCCATAAGACGCATATATTTCCTCCTCATCGGCAATATAAGCATAAAAACACATAAAATTTTTATTAATAAATTTAAATTAAAAAATAAGCTGACCCCTTTCAGGTCAACTATCCGCTTTATCTTACATTTTATTGTAATGACCAAAGCCCTGACGGCTGTTTCACATGGTTTTACAAGGCATATTAAAATTCAAATAATTAAACGGCAAACAAACGGTTAAACGGCTGCCGGCTGCATACCGGCAGCTATCATTTCCTAAACTTATTTTTTATATAGCTCTTTAAAAGTTCTTCTAAAATCTCGTCCCTTTCAACCTTTACTACAAGACTCCTTGCACCTTTATAGCTTGTAATATATGTAGGATCTCCTGACATAATATAACCGACAATCTGATTTATCGGCTTATATCCCTTCTCTGAAAGAGCCATATAAACCTCTGCCAAAACATCCCCGACATCTTTCTTATTTTCTGTTACAGTATCAAAAAACACCGTATTTCTCTTGTAATCTTCCATGTTATCCACGCCTCTCTTTTACCTCAACATTCTATACGAAGTCAGACATTTCGGCAAGATGATATTTCTTACAAAATATCTAATTTTTTTTAATTTTTAAAATAACGTAACCACTCTTACAATGCCAAAATACCGCTGCCATACTTAAATTTATAAGACAGCAGCGGTACAAATAAAAATATACTATATATTACAATACAATAATATATTATACTTTACAATAACGGCTATTATGCATTTATAAGTTCTATAATCTCATCTTTAGGGATCACACCTACAGATCTTTTAACAGCCTCACCGTTTTTAAATACAATCAATGTAGGTACCGACATAACTCTATATTTCTTTGCAAGCTCGGCTGAATCATCTATATTGACCTTAACCACTTTAAAACCGTCCGCTTCACCTGCAAGTTCTTCAATAACCGGAAGCAGTGCCTGACACGGACCGCACCATGAAGCCCAAAAATCCACTATTACCGGAACCTCTGATTTAAGAACCTCCTGCTCAAAATTTTCAACTGTTACCTGTAATGCTGACATTATATATTCCTCCTGTTTATTTAATAATAATTGTTTTAATATTAGCATTAGGCATACGCCTATAATTTGATTTTATAAAATCAAATATGTTTTAATTGTATACAATTATTTTGCGTTTGTCAAGAGTTTTTTTAATGTATTCATTTCTTAAATATTATACTGCTAAAATGCCGCCGGTCTCCGGAATCGGAAAGTTTAATTCAACTGTAAACAAATCCTTGTTTATAATAATTTTAAATTTTCCATTTTGAATTTCAGTAAGTGATTTTGCAATTGCAAGTCCAAGCCCTGAACCCTCGGTATTTCTTGATTCATCTCCTCTTACAAATCTTTCCGTAAGCATATCCGCAGCTTGATTAAGCTCCTGTTTTGAAACATTTATAAAACAGACCTTTACAGATTTATTATCTTTTATAACCTCTATATATGCTCTGGTTTTTCTCATACCGTACTTTATTATATTAACAATAAGATTTTCAAAAACACGGTAGGTTCTCTGTCCGTCAAGCTTAAGCACTACTCTATCCTCAGGAAATTCCCATTTAAAATCTATACCGCTTTTTTTAATCCTGTCCTCATGCTCAAGTCTCAACTCTTTTAATATGCTCACTATATCAACCTCTTTTATATCAAGTGTTATATCTCCTGTACTTGCTTTACTGACTTCAAACAAATCCTCTATAAGTATTTTAAGGCGGTTTGATTTTCTCTTAAGCACCGCTATATGCTTTTTTCTTTCATCTTCACTGATAGAAGCATCTTCAAGCAGACTGATGTAGGTTATAATAGCAGTAAGCGGCGTCTTTAAGTCATGCGACACATTTGTTATAAGTTCAGCTTTTGTCCTCTGACTTTCAACCTCCTTTTTTACAGCTGCATTAAAGCCTTCCCCTATATGCATAAGCTTTTCATTAGCCACTTTAAAAATACCGTGGTCATCATTTGTTTGAATATATTCACCTGAAATAACCCCGTCCATAGTATGGATAAGCTTTTTATAATCATTGCTTACAGCAGTATAAAATTTTAATGCCCATGTAAATATAACTGCGGAATAAATAATACAAAATAAAATATACATTACAGTATAAAAAGTAAATCCTCCATTCATAAACCATGTAAGGATTAATGTTCCAATACCTGTACATACTACTGCCGCAAGATTTAAAGAAACAGCCTGTATTACCTTTCTAAAAGGTCTTGAAGTAAAATCTGTACCAAGTAAAAATTCCTCAAGCCTATCACAGTTGGAGGTAAATGCATTAAATGCCGTTTTAAAAGAACTTCCGATAAGGGTCCTTTCTTTTATATAATTTAAAAGCCCCAGATCAAACACCTGTCTTAGACAGGCAAAGCCCCAGTACGTGGCAAAAAATCCGGCACACCATGCCGCTACATTAAGCATAAATACCGCAACTGCCGACACTCTCACATCAAGGTTGTAAAGTATTGACAAATCCTCGGCAAAAATACCTGAAGCGGTGTTTTCGACAATATCCGGCACCGCATTTGTAAGTATGATTAAACAAATTATACCTGTAATGCATACAAGTTCAAACGGTGCATTAAATTTTCTATTCTTTCCGAAATCAAATTTTTTTAATATAGGCAGTATAATTCCGCATAATGCAAATATAATCAAGAATATCACTGTAGAAGTTACCAGTGTACTTGAGTTGTAATTCTGACTGAAAGCGGTATCCGATGTATAATTTATTATACCTATGCCATAATATCTATATACTGTATGAACTGCACAAAATAATATAAATGCTGCAAAAACTATTTTTTCTACATATTTACTGTTTTTCAACTTTATATCCAATTCCCCACACCACCTTTAAATATTTAGGCTCTTTAGGATTCAGCTCTATCTTTTCCCGTATATTTCTTATATGAACCATTACGGTATCAGTAGTTACAGCCCTCTCATGCCATACATTTTCATAAATTTCTTCGGCAGAATAAACCCTGCCCGGATTTTTAGCTAAAAGCAGCAATATCCTGTATTCCATAGGAGTAAGCTTTACCGCCTTTCCGTCAACACTGACCTGCACGGTATTTTCATCAATTTCAAGTCCTCCTATGGTATGAATTTTACTGTTTTGATTATTTTGTGCAAGTCTCTCTATAAACCTTTTATAGCGGCGAAGCTGTGAATTTATGCGTGCAAGCAGTTCCATAGGCGTAAACGGCTTTGTAACATAGTCATCGGCACCTATATTAAGTCCTATTATCTTATCTATCTCCTCAGACTTTGCAGATAAGAATATAACCGGTATATCCGTCTTTTTTCTCAGTTTTGCAGTCATTGCAATGCCGTCCATCCTGGGCATCATAACATCAACCACTGCCAAATCCACCTCATGCCTGTCTATCATCTCAAGCCCTTCAATACCGTCCCGGGCCTTATAAACTTCATAACCTTGTGATTGCAATATCATGTCAATTCCCTCTATTATATCTTTGTCATCTTCAACTAAAAGTATCCTTCCTGTACTCATATCCATCCCCTTTCCTAGGCGCTTATAAGTATATTATAAAATTATAAATTTAATACAGATATAAATCAAAAGATTTTCTAAATTTTCATATATTGCCTAAATATTAATTATATTTAATTAAATTATGATCTAATCATTCTTTCATTATCAATAATGCCACAAGTTCAACCCCCGGAGTATAGGGAAACATATCAACTCCCGCCGCCCGCTCAAGCCTGTAACCTGCCTCCTCAAATACCGGAAGATCACGTACAAATGATGAAGGCTTGCATGCTATATATATAATCTTTTGTGCACCGTATCCTGTTATCTTCGGCAGAGCCTTAGTATGTATCCCGTCTCTTGGCGGATCAAGCACTATTATATCAGGTTTAATTAAAAGACTGTCTATGATTTTAAGTACATCTCCCTCTATAAATTCACAATTTGTTATTTTATTCCTTGCAGCATTTTCTCTGGCTGCAACCACTGCCTCTCCTACGATCTCAACACCGTATACCTTCTGTGCATATGAAGCAAGAAGCTGCGCTATGGTACCGGTTCCGCTGTATAAATCAAATACGGACTTTCCTGAAGTATCACCCATGTAACGTCCTGCCACTGAATAAAGTATCTGTGCCGCCCCTGAATTTGTCTGAAAAAATGAAAAAAGGCTTATCTTAAATTCAAGTCCCATAAGCCTTTCAGTTATATAATCATCTCCGTACAGCAAATGGCTTCCCTGATCTATAACCGCATCGGCATACGAATTATTTAAAACATGTATAATGCCTGCTATCTTTCCGGAAAATGCTCCTTTTTTTTCAAGGGAAAGTATACCCTCCCTCCACCTTTCTACAAGAAGTTTTACTTCTTCACAAGCCTCAGGCATAGCCTTGGATACATTAGGATCCTGTATATATCCAAATGAATCCGTAGTAACAAGTGCAATCAGCAGACTTTTATAGGTTTCAGATCTTCTAAGTATAAGATGCCTTAAAAATCCGTTTCTTGTATTTTTATGAAAATAAGGCGTATTTTCCGATTTAAAAAAGTCCCTTGTAAAACTCAATATCTTATTAAAATCGCTGTGTACTATATTACAGTAATCACAATTTACTATATCATAATGACTTGCACGCTTATGCATGCCCAGTGCAAGACTTCCGCCCTTATACTCATCCCCGAAAGAAAATTCCATCTTATTTCGATATCCTTTTGAAAGAGGGCTTTTTTCAATTCCCTCCCATATAAAATCAGAACCTGCATAATTTTGTATAAGCTTTCTAAGCTGTCTGTCTTTAATATCAATCTGACTTTCATATGCAACCGTCTGATACAAACATCCTCCACAGTTTTGTGAATGTGGACATATATATTCAGAAGGTACGGTTTCAAGAGGTGATTTTTTAACCACATTTAATACACGCCCTTTTGCATAGTTTCCCGTCTTCTTGCTGATTACATATTCAACGGTCTGATACGGTATAACATGTTTTATACGCACCCTCCCGTCCTGTCTCTCTATATCGGCACTGTCGGGATAAATGCCCTCGCCCAGCACTCCTGTCGCCTTTTCACCTTTTTTCATATAATCCAAAAACCTTCCGTTATAAATCTACATATTACAAATGCCTATACCGTATAGGTTCACACGGTATAGGCAGAGCTGCAAACTGCACTTAATAAAAGAGCATCTGTGTTTAATTATTTATTTTTATGCTTTCAGTTTAATTTTCCACATCATTATCATCAAAGTATTCGTCATCAAAATCATCTTCAAAATCATCTTCAAAATCTTCAAGATAATCCGGTGTAAAGAATTTATATACCGCATATGCTATACCTGCTACAGCTGCTATTGCACCTATAATTGCAAGTACCCACATAAGTGTATGTCTCCTCTTTTCACCCTCCTGTCTTTTATTAATAAGACCGGAAATCTTTGAAGCGTTTACAAGTTCCTCAAGCTTTACAAGGGCATCTTTTCCCACATTGTCAAATTTTCCCATATTTGTATTTCCTTTCTCAAATCAATAGTTTATATATAAGCTCCTGCCCGATAGATGAAGCTTATGCACAGCCTTGTACCTGCATCTGCTTTTTATGCAGACATAACAGCTGGATATATAGTATCACATTTTTTCAAGCTTGGCAAATCCTGCCATCATTTTTTTAATTCCTGATTTTTTAAAATTCACCTCTATCTCATAATCTTTTTTTCCTTCAGTTATACTTAAAACTTCACCCTCACCGAATTTTATATGCCTTACCATATCTCCGGCTTTATAATCAGGTTTTTCTGATTTTTTAACTATGAATTCCTTTCCAAATGGAAGCGATTTGTTAAACTGCTTGTAAGGATTTGTATTATACCCTGCAATATATACTGATTTTTTTCTATTTATACCCTGATGAAGTAATTCATTTTTTATATCTGTATCAAGAAGCTGCGGCGGAATCTCTCTTATAAATCTTGAAACCTCTTTATAATCAAAACCTCCGTTTATCAACCTTTTTTTAGCATATGAAAGCACAAGCTGTTTTTTCGCCCTTGTCATACCTACATAACAGAGTCTGCGTTCCTCCTCAATATCAGCTTCATCTCCTGAAGCAATGCTCATAGTACATGGCAGCAGCTCCTCCTCCATTCCGCACATATATACATACTCAAACTCAAGACCTTTTGCACCATGCAGTGTCATAAGAGTAAGCATCTGGGCACTTTTATCGGTTGTATCAACATCTGCTATAAGCGAAGTTTCTTCAAGAAATATGTCAAGCAAAGAAGCCTTATACATCTGTGCTTTACTTATAAGTTCTTTTATATTTTCAAGTCTTGATTGTGCCTGTGTATCTCCCTCAAGCATTAAATAATCCCTATATCCTCCCTCATCAAGTATATAATTTATAATATCCGAAACCCTCTTATCATCACCTGATTGTAATAAATCAGGTATATCTGTATCTTTATAGGCTTCATTATAAAAATTATCCATATCACCGTTTTTATAGACTATATTATCTGAAATATCTGAAATATCAATTTTTGCAAGTTCCTTTCTCGCTTTTTCTATAAAATCGGTAAAGCTTTTTATCTTATAAGCCGTTTTTCCTATAGAGGGTATTTGCCATGAATTTAAGCATGCCTCATAAAAATTTATATTAAATTCCGAGGCAAATGAGCTTATTTTACCCAGACTGGTTTCACCTATACCCCTTTTAGGTGTGTTAATTACCCTTAAAACAGCGATATCATCTTTTGAATTTGAGATAACCTTAAGATATGCAAGTATATCTTTTATTTCTTTTCTCTGATAGAAGTTCACTCCGCCGACAAGCCTGTAAGGAATCCCGTAGTTTACACATTTTTCCTCAAAAAGCCTTGACTGTGCATTTGTTCTGTATAGCAGAGCAAAGTCATTTAAACTGCTTTTTTTAGCCTTTGAAGCTATCTCTTTTAAAATACCTGATGCCTCCTGATCGCCATTTTCAAATTCCTTAAGCTTTACTTTTGCACCGCCTTTTTTATCAGTCCAGAGCTTTTTTTCCTTTCTTTTTACATTGTTTGAAATAACATTATTTGCGACATCAAGTATAGCAGCTGTTGAACGATAATTCTGCTCAAGTCTGACCACCTTTGTATCCTTAAAAATCTTTTCAAAGCTTAATATATTTTCAATATTTGCTCCTCTGAACCTATATATAGACTGATCGTCATCACCTACCACACACAGGTTTTTATGTGAAGATGCCAGAAGCTCGATAAGCCTGAACTGTGAGGTATTTGTATCCTGATACTCGTCAACCATTATATATTTTAATCTTTTTTGATAAAATTCAAGCACATCTTCATTTTTTTCAAACAGTTCAACACATTTATTTATAAGGTCATCAAAATCAAGTGCATTATTTTTTCTTAATTCACTCTGATATTTTTCATATAAAAGGGCATTATTTTTCTCAGCAAAACCACAGGCATATTTTAAAGCATCGGAAGGACTTATGAGCTCGTCTTTATATGCGGAAATCGCCCTTAATACATTCCTCTCCTTTAAATCGGCAGTATTTGCGGGCATTTCCTTAAATATCCTTTTCATAAGAGTTTTCTGGTCATCGGCATCATAGATACTGAAATTAGTATTAAAACCGAGCCTGTCTATATAACGCCTTAGTATCCTTACACAGCTTGAATGGAAGGTTGCAGCCCATATCTGCTGTGCCTCGTGCCCTACAAGCCCTTTAAGTCTTTCTTTCATCTCATCGGCAGCCTTGTTTGTAAATGTAACCGCCATTATATTATACGGCTCTATATTCTTTTCCTGAATAAGATAGGCAATCCTATGTATAAGTACATTTGTTTTGCCGCTGCCTGCACCTGCAAGTATAAGCAGAGGACCCTCAGTACAAAAGACGGCTTGTCTCTGTCTTTCATTTAATTTATCATATAATATTTTATTTTTTATATCCATACCCGGATTTCCTTTCTATTTTATATTTCAGGCTTTAATTAATCAAAACAAGGTATAACACGATAATTGCGAAGCACATAATGCCTTGATATATAAACTTAAATATTCTATAATAAAGTCATCAGTCATAGACTTGATATATTGCAGTCATAAACTTGATGTATTTTAGAAAAGAGGAAGCAATGAAAAGCAATAAGGATATTCTTGAAGAAATATTAAATAAGCTTGACAACATGACGTATATTTCGCCCTCTGATATACCGAACATAGAGCTTTACATGGATCAGGTAACTACTTTTATGGACGAACATCTTAAGGCGAATAAACGGAATTCAGAAGATAAAATTCTGACAAAAACTATGATAAATAACTATACAAAAAACAGACTGCTTCCTCCGCCTGCAAAAAAAAAATATTCAAGACAACATCTTTTGCTGCTGATTTTTATATATTATTATAAAAGCCTGCTCTCATTTGCAGATATTGAAAATATATTAAAGCCTATAATACAGGATTACTTTTTTGCAAAAAATAACCCCGATATCAGCCTTAATGAAATCTATCGACAAATAATGGAGCTTAATATCGACAATCTTACAGATATTAAAAAGGATCTTATCGCCAAATTTGACAAAGCACAAAATACTTTTAAAGGTGCAACCTGTAAAAGTCATGAACAACTTGTACTTTTTTCATTTACTTCCGAACTTTTATTTGATATATATCTTAAAAAACGTATCGTTGAAAGAATTTCAGAATACCTGTCAGATGATGAAGAACATACTAAAAAATAAGATTTATATTTGACGTACACCGGTTTTTAATCCGGAGAAGCCGCTCTTAACCAAATTAAAATATTTATTCAAAGCCCTATACAGCCAACTGCCATACATCCGCATTTATTGCAAATACATGGCAGTTTTGAAATATCATAAATAAATCTCGTCTTTATAAGCATTATTCAGTATTCTTCTGTCTTTTAAAAGCAAGTTCATAGCCGTCATTGCCATATCTTAATGCACGGTTTACCCTGCTTATAGTAGCTGTTGATGCCTTTGTGGTTTCGGATATCTCTATATAGGTTTTTCCATCTTTTAACATTCTTGCAACCTCATATCTTTGTGCAATGGATATTATTTCATTAACCGTACATACGTCTCCGAAAAATGCATAACACTCTTCAATATTTTCCAGCGTAAGCACTGCCTTAAAAAGGCAGTCAACAGCTTCGGTTTTTATCCTGTCATTCATATGCCTACTCCTTAATTGGATTTTAAAATCATCTGATTAGCTAAAGTTTAACATATTAATTTTGTAAAGTAAAGCTTATAAATTTCGTCTATAAAAAGCCGGCTTTTAAAACATTAATCAACCAGATATTTTAACGCCATTATATATCCTTCACTACCAAATCCCGATATAAAAGCATCACATGCATCAGCTGTAACCGACCTGTGTCTGAATTTTTCACGTTTAAACAGATTTGAGATATGTACTTCTATCTTTTTACATTCAAGCATCTCAAGTGCATCCCTTATCGCATAACTGTAATGCGTAAAAGCCCCGGGATTTATTATAACGGCATCAACATGATCAATATAAGTCGACTGAAGCTTATCTATTATCTTTCCTTCACAATTACTTTGAAACAACTCTACCTCTATGGAATGTTCAATGCAAAATTCATATATATTGTTTCGTATATCTTTATAGCTTAGGCTCCCGTACTGACTCTTATCTCTAAGCCCTATAAAATTTATATTTGCCCCATTTACTATAAGCGCTTTCATAAAATAATCCACCTTTAATTATTTAATAATTTTTCCAACTCTAATTTAATTTTTTTTCTTATATACGAATTTACAGTCATACCGTCATTCCACAGCTCCCATGAAAGTATTCCCTGGTTTATAAGCATATCAAGTCCATTTACAGCGGTTTTACCTGCCTCTTCCATACTTATTATAAATCTTGTCTTTAAAGGATTATAGACAAGTTCAATCCCTGCCTTACATTTTTTATAAAATCCTTTATCCTCCATAATACAGCCATTTATATCAGGATACATGCCGACAGGAGTTGTCTGAAATACTATATATCCATTACTGTCTTTATCATCATAGGCCCGGGTTTCTTTCTGCATAAGCTCCATACTGCATGAGTTTATATACGTTTTTACATAGGTACCGGTATTTTTTATATAATTTTTAAGTTCTTCTTTTAGCAGCACTGCATGTCCGGCATTTCTGCCTGATATTGTTATACTTTCCGCTTTTAGGCTTATGGCTACATGTGCCGCTGCCCTTGCAGCACCGCCGGTTCCGAGTATAATTACATGTTGATCTTCAATATCTATACCATGATCAATTACAGATTTCTTTAAACCGTAAAAATCAGTATTATATCCTTTATAGCCTTTTTCTCCATATACAAGCGTATTTACGGCACCTAGTGCATATGCCCCGGAATCTATATCATGTATATATTTTAAAACCTCTTTTTTATAGGGCAGCGTTATATTAAGTCCTATTATCCCAAGTGAATATGCACCATTAATTGCAGCTTCAAGAGATGACTTTACACAAAAAGGGACATATAGTGCATGCACACCGCTCTCTCTTGAAATTATATTGTGCATAACAGGCGACAGGCTGTGTCCTATCGGATTTCCTATGATTCCGAAAACCCTTTGAGTATAATCTTTCTTATTTTCTTTATAATACATCTATACCTTATTTATTCTCAGCTTATATCTTTTGTAAAAAAACAGAACCACAGCTTCAAGTCTTCTTTTTAATATAATCTGTATCTCCTCTTTAGGATGTATAGGCTTTACAAGATAAGTATGTATACCACATTTATTTGCGCCATATATATCTGTGAATATCTGATCACCAAAAAACACGGTATCTTCAGTACCGCTTGACATAAGCTCCATCGCCTTATAATAATTTTTTTTTGAAGGTTTTTTTGCATCGGCTATATAATATGAACCTGTTTTTTGGGCAAAAGGTTCCACCCTTACAGGCTTATTATTTGAAAGCAAACAGGTTTTTAAGCCTATCTCTTTTAAGTTGTTAAAAAAATCAATCGCCTTTTTATCAGCCGGTGCCCCATGTTTAACCAAAGTATTGTCTATATCAAATATAACTGCATTTACACCATCTTCATGAAGTTTTTTAAAGTCAAATTCATATACCGAATCTATATAATCATACGGGTAAAATTTATTCATAAATATTTTAAGTCCGATTTTATTTTATTAATCATTTTTTATAAACCTTCAACTGCCTGATTTTTATCCCTTAACTTTCTTATTTCTTCAATAAATGTTTCAACGTCCTTAAACTCCCTGTAAACCGATGCAAATCTTACATATGCAACCTCATCGATTTCCTTAAGCTTTGACATGACAAGCTCGCCTATAACTGTGCTTTTTATCTCTGTTTCTCCCATGTTGAATATTGCATTTTCAATACTGTCAACAAGTTTATTTATAACATCAGCAGATATCTTTCTTTTATGGCAGCTTCTTATAATGCCTGATTCAAGCTTGGAACGGTCATACGGCTGCCTTGTGCTGTCTTTTTTTTCTACCATAAGCGGTATAGTTTCAAGCTTTTCATAAGTTGTAAAACGTTTGCCGCACTTTTCACACCTGCGCCTGCGCCTTATTGTAAGACTGCCTTCAAGCGGTCTGGTATCTACAACCTTAGTGTCGGTATTATTGCAAAATGGACATTTCATAAATCTGCCTTTCCTTGTTTTATCAATTAAACATATAAATATCCGGCTGTATAATTATTAACTACAATCATTTAATCCTTCCATTTTTTCCATGGAGCCTTGCCTGTATTCCACAAAGTTTCCAGCTTGATCCTTTCACGCTGCGTATCCATACACTGCCAGAATCCCGGATGATAAAAGGACATAAGTTCTTTATCTGCTACAAGGTTCTGAAGCGGGCCCTGTTCAAATATAGTATCATCAGAATCTATATAATCAAAAACCTTCGGATTTAATACCATAAACCCCCCGTTTATAAGGTCTCCGTCGCCCTCCTCCTTTTCTCTGAAGGTTTTCACGATATTATCATTATCCACCTCCATAATACCCTTCATCTGTGCTATGTTTACAGTGGTTATGCTTGCCGTTTTGCCATGGCTTTTATGGAATTTTTCAAGTGCATGCAAATCGACATCTGCAAGCCCGTCTCCATATGTAAGCATAAACGGTTCATTATACACATAAGGCTTTATCCTTTTTATCCTTCCGCCTGTCATAGTATTTAGTCCAGTATCAATCAATGTAACCTTCCATGGCTCTGAATAATTGTTATGAACTTCCATTTTATTATTGGCAAGATCAAATGTTATATTTGATGTATGTAAAAAATAATCTGCAAAAAATTCCTTTACAACATACTGTTTATATCCAAGGCATATTATAAATTCATGGAATCCGAATTCCGAATAATATTTCATTATATGCCATAATATAGGACGCTCACCTATCTCTATCATTGGCTTCGGCTTTAAATGACTGTCTTCACTTATCCTTGTTCCGAATCCGCCGGCAAGTATAACTACTTTCATTTTAAATTATCCTTACTTAAATTACTTTGAACCGAGTTTTATTTTATTTATTAAATTTATTCACAAACAGCTGTAAAATATATATGTAAAAAATAAAATATATCTCAGTAATTATATTTAATATAATACATTAAACAGCCGGATTAATTTAAAGTTTACAATATCCGACTTCCATGTATTATAATATCATATTTTATTAAAAAAAAACACCCTGCACATAGCAAAAATACAGGCTGTGTCTGCAATCAAGTCAAAACACAGCCTGTATCTAAGGTATTAATTAATAGGAAGCACAGCTCCGTTAAATTCTTTTGTAATATAATCTGCTATCTCATCACTCTGAAGCACCTCTAAAAGTGCCTGTATCTTTTCATCCTTTTCATGCCCTCTTTTAACTGCAACTATATTTGCATAAGTCTGTGCGGCAGTCGAATCCGCCTTTTCAACCGCAAGGGCATCAGATACCTTAAGACCGGCATCAAGTGCAAAATTTCCATTTATGACCGCTATATCGACATCCGACAGTGTCCTTGCGGTCTGTGCGGCATCAACCTCAACGATCTCAAGATTTTTTGAGTTTTCTACTATATCATTTTTAGTTGCATTTATATCTGCACCGTCCTTAAGCTTTATAAGTCCCTCATCCTGTAAAAGAAGCAGTGCTCTTGCCTCATTTGTAACGTCATTTGGAACGGCAACTTTGGCACCTGACTTAAGCTCTGAAAGAGAAGATGTCTTTCCTGCATAAATTCCAAAAGGTTCATAATGAACCGCCCCTATTGAAACTACATCTGTGCCGTTCTTTTCATTGAACTGATCAAGATACGGTTTATGCTGAAAATAGTTGGCATCAAGCTGTTCCGAATCAACCGCTTTATTTGGCTGAACATAATCGGAAAACTCAGTAATCTCAAGCTTATATCCCTTTTCCTCAAGAAGCTTTTCCGCCTCTTTAAGTATCTTCGCATGCGGTGTCGGACTTGCACCTACCTTTATTACTTCAAGTTTAGTATTTGAATCCTTTTTCTTATCAGATTCCTCATTTGAAGCCTTTTTTTCATCTGCTTTATCAGACTGTGATGCATCCGCAGAAGCTGATGCTTTCGTTGTTTCATTATTTGTTCCGCTCGCACAACCTGCAAGTGCTGCAGCTGCTAAAAATGCCGCTGCCAAAAGAATTCTTTTCTTCATAATATTATCTCCTTTTTTCTTAAAAGCATGTTTAAATTAAATTTATTTTATATTTATAAACTGCTTTATTTTATTTATAGTGAAACTATATCTGTTTTTAAAAAACAAATATAGGAAACTATCTTATCCTTTTATCTGTGAATCTTGAAAATCTCATACCGATTTCCTGTATAAGCTGTACCATTACCACCAGAAGTACAACCGTTACAAACATTATCTCCGTCTCATACCTGTAATACCCGTAGTTTATGGCAATAGTACCGAGTCCGCCGCCACCTACAAAACCTGCCATGGCTGAATAACCCAGTATTGTGGTTATAGATATAGAAGCACCTACAAGCAGTGAAGGCTTTGCTTCAGGTATAAGAACCTTGGTTATAATCTGCATGGTAGAGGCTCCCATTGATTTTGCCGCTTCTACAACTCCATAGTCAACCTCCTTTATAGAAGATTCAACCATCCTCGCTATATATGGTGCAGCACACATAACTAAGGGCGGAATAACACCTTTTACACCTATGGTAGTTTTTACAATAGCCTTAGTAATCGGAGTTACCATAACAAGCAGTATTAAAAACGGGACTGAACGTATAAGATTTATTACAATTCCAAGAAATGTATTTAATGCCGGAAAAGGTTTTATACCGTCTTTATCTGTTACTACAAGTGCTATTCCCAGAGGTATTCCTATAATATAGGCTGCAAGAGAAGATATGAAAACCATAAAAAACGTCTCCTGAATGCCTTTTAAAATCATATCAATCGTCGTCTTGTCCCATATCATAATCCGTTACCTCCTCATAATTTATACCCATGCTGTCAAGATGGGCAGCAACTCTTTTATATTCCGCATCATCACCCGGAATCTGGAAAACCATCTGCCCGTATGCCTTTCCTTTTATATCCCTCGTTGATGCATAAAGTATATTGACCGGTGCCTTTGTAGTAAGTATAAGATTGCTTATAACCGGCTCAAATGAACTTCTGCCGTCAAATATTATCCTTATTTTTTTCCCGCTTACAATATCACAATTTACTACGGCATCTTCAAGTATAAGTTTTTTCCCTATCCTTGACTTCGGATCTGAAAATATATCGGCAACATTGCCCGACTCGGCAATTTTACTGTCCGCTATGATTGCAACTCTATCACAGATTGATTCTATAACCTTCATCTCATGTGTAATCACAATTACCGTAATACCCAGCTTTTTATTTATATCCTTTAAAAGCTCCAGTATCTGCTTAGTAGTATTCGGGTCAAGTGCACTTGTCGCCTCATCACATAAAAGCAGCTTAGGTTCAGTTGCTATGGCTCTGGCTATCGCCACTCTTTGTTTTTGTCCTCCTGAAAGCTGTGAGGGATATGCGGACGCTTTATCAGAGAGTCCTACAAGTTCAAGGAGTCTGAGTGCTTTTTTAGCAGCTATATCCCGGTCAACCCCTGCTATCTCAAGCGGAAAACATATATTTTTAATCACATTCCTTTGTGAAAGCAGGTTAAAATTCTGAAATATCATACCCATGGCACGCCTTGCCTGCCTTCTTTGATATTCATTTGCGGCAGACATGCTGCGTCCCTCAAATATTACATCACCCGAGGTAGGAACTTCAAGATAATTTATACACCTTACAAGTGTGGATTTCCCTGCACCTGAAAGTCCTATAATACCGAATATTTCACCTTTGTAAATATCAAGATTTATATCATCAAGAGCATTTACAGTCCCCGACTTCGTTTTAAACACCTTGCTCAGACTTTTAATCCGGATTATAGGATAATTTGAATCCTTATCAGGATAGCCTGTTTCATACCGGCTTTCAGTTATATCCGAGTACCGTACCTCATCAGAATTTTCATTTTTCGTAATGGTTTTTTCCATATACCTAATCCTCTTAATTTTATTATTATCTTTTAAGTTTAGTAAAATGTTTAATAAAATTTTATTTTGCAAATAAATAATTCACCTAAAAAAGGCGGACCTATATGGTCCGCCTCAACTTGATTTATTTATCTTAGATTTATTTATCTTGTTTATCAGCTAAATCAAAATCAGATAATTATGTCAGGCATAAACACCACACAGATTACAATAATGTATATTTAGTTGCACAAAAAGCGGTACGGCACATCATAGCCATACTCATCATGAACATCATCATACACATTGTCTGCATAGTATTTAACCAATTCATAAAAACCTCCTTAAAATTTAATTGATAATCAGGGCATACAATATAAAGCCTATTATTAAAATATAACCAAAGCCCTATGCTTATGGGATACTACAACTAAATTGCACTTTTGTCAAGTGTTAAATTTATATTTAAATGTTTCATAACAAACACACAATGATAGAGGCAAAGCATTTTATAAATATATTTTTTGTTATACTTTAATAAATTCTTTGATATATTATCCTAAAAATGACGAACGGCTTATCTTAGTTGTAATTATCCATTTACATTTAAAAAAATTTAGAAAGTATATTTAAAAATTTTTCAGAAAGTACTTGCATACAGACCTTTACTGTGCTATACTATCGTCCGTGCTAAGATTTGCGGGGATGCTGGAACTGGCAGACAGGCTAGACTAAGGATCTAGTGATCATTAGATCGTGAGGGTTCAAGTCCCTTTCCCCGCACTGCTTATGCAAGTCCGGATACATAACCTTTTATAAGGTGCTGTATCCGGATTTTTTTATAAAACAAAGTATAGAAACACAATTTCTATGCTTTGTTTTTTATCCTATATAAAATAAATATTTTATAGCAATGATTTTATAAGTGCAGTATAATATTTCAGAAACAATCTAAGCCTGTATATGATATTATATTTTTTAAATTAATATATGCATTACAGACTCTAAGAAAATGAGGTAACCATTATATGAGACATTTATTAAATCCGCTTGATTTTTCTGTGGAAGAAACCGATGCACTTATAAAGCTTGCAATGAATATAGCGGATAATCCGCAAAAATATTCAAAATGCTGTGTAAACAAAAAACTTGCAGTGCTTTTTTATGAGCCTAGCACACGCACAAGACTCTCATTTGAAACTGCAATGCTTAACCTTGGAGGCAGCGTAATAGGCTTCTCATCCGCCGACTCCTCATCAGCCTCAAAAGGAGAAAGTGTGGCAGATACTATAAGAGTTGTATCATGCTACGCAGATATAGCTGCAATGCGCCACCCAAAAGAAGGTGCTCCCCTTGTGGCAAGCCGCTTCTCATCAATTCCTGTAATAAATGCCGGCGATGGCGGCCACCAGCACCCGACTCAGACACTTACAGACCTTTTAACTATAAATACATTAAAAGGACGACTCTCAAATATGACCGTAGGTATATGCGGTGATCTCAAATTCGGACGCACCGTTCATTCACTGATAAATGCACTTTCAAGATATACAAATATAAAATTTATACTTATATCACCGCCTGAACTTAAAATACCGGATTATATAAGAGACGGCGTACTTAAAGCCCGTAATATAGAATTCATAGAATCTACAAATCTTGATTCGGTGATTTCAAAACTTGACATCCTCTATATGACAAGGGTCCAAAGAGAAAGATTTTTTAACGAAGAAGATTATATAAGGCTTAAAGACACATATATACTTGATTCATCAAAGATGAAACTTGCTGGAGATGATATGTACATACTTCACCCTTTGCCCAGAGTAAATGAAATAAGCATTGAGATTGATACAGATCATAGGGCTGCATACTTTAAGCAGGTTAAACTCGGTATGTATATACGCATGGCTCTTATAATGACATTACTGGAGGTGAAAATAGATGATTAATATAGGTGCGTTAAATGAAGGTATAGTTCTTGATCATATACAGGCAGGGAAAAGTTTTAATATATATTACCACCTGAGCCTTGATAAGCTTGACTGTCAGGTTGCAATAATTAAAAATGCCAAAAGCAAAAAGATGGGTAAAAAAGATATTATAAAAATTGAAGGTGATGTACTTGATATTATAGATCTCAAGGTTCTTGGATATATAGATCATAATATTACAATAAATATTATAAAGGACTCTAAAATTGTAAAAAAATTAAGTCTAAAGCTCCCTCAGGAGATTAAAAATATAATACATTGTAAAAATCCCAGATGTATTACATCTATTGAACAGGAACTCCCACATATATTCTATCTTTCAGATCCTGAAAAAGAAATTTACAGATGTTTATACTGTGAAGAAAAACATTCATAACTTTTATTCCGTAAGGTTTATATAATTTATATAAATTTCAATCCCTATAGGTTTTAGATAAATTACAATACATATATCTAAAAAACATCTATAAACATATTTTAAATATAAAAGAGAGCTGCTGCAAAATAGATAACAATCTATAAAGCAACGGCTCATTTTTGCGTGTAAATGAAAAAATCTAAAGATAATCAATAAATATGGATTTACTTCCGATTTTTCACCTGTTTTTCACCTGAAAAGCGGAAAGTGCCGCTCAATCATCCTTTTTCAATGATTAAGCGGCACCCCCTATAAAGTCTTTAGATTAATGGTAATTTATTATAGTAGTGAGTCTTGCACCATCTGCACCAACCCTGTAGCCATCAGGAGTGGTAGTGTTTGTAAGCATAGCACCGTCCGGTCCGAGATAGTATTTCTGCTTCCATGCGTTTGCAAGCATATAGCCCTCACGCTCAAAGTAATACCACTTGCCATCAATATACTGCCATTGATTATATGGATATCTTCCATCATCATTTACATACCACCAGCCATTTGCATCCTGTCTCCAGTAACCTGCAAATGCTGTCAGACTGAGACTGCATGTCATAGCAGCTGCCATTAATAATAAACAGAGTTTCTTTCTCATAACTTTAACCCTCCAAATGTTTTTTTTGTTTACAGGCACAGTATATCACAAGAAATTTGAAAAATAAAGTCTTTGGAAAAATCGTAAATTATATTAATAAAAATGTTATAATC
The DNA here is from genome assembly GCF_000235445.1 of Johnsonella ignava ATCC 51276. Classification (GTDB taxonomy): domain Bacteria; phylum Bacillota; class Clostridia; order Lachnospirales; family Lachnospiraceae; genus Johnsonella; species Johnsonella ignava. The sequence continues at coordinate 202,145 of NZ_JH378829.1, forward strand.
GTCAAATTTTTTCAAGAAATATACCGTCTGCCCATATCCTCTCAAGATCATAAAATTTCCTGTCTTCCTTTGCAAATATATGCACAACTATATCCGTATAATCAAGCAATATCCATGAAGCATTTCTATAACCCTCTATATGTTTTGGAGATGCCCCTGCTTTCTCAAGCTGCTCCTCCACTTCATCGGCAATCGCCTGTATCTGATTTATATTACCGCCCTCAGTTATTATAAAATAGTCGGCAATTGAAGAAATCTGAGAAATATCTATCATTTTTATATTCTCTCCCTTTTTATCTTCTATCGCCTTATAAGCTATTTTCAACAAATCCCTGCTCTCCAACTAAACCTCCTTCTTAATCCAATCATAGCATTGCAATGTAGTCTCATCAATTTCAATACCCTTTTCATTCAGATATTTTATTGTATTTTCAGTAATCCTGTATACACACAGTTTTATATTTGTAAAAGCCAGTTCCCTTAATTCATCAATTCCTTCAAGCTTTTTTCTTGACGGTTCTATATAATCAGCCGTATATACAATCATATCAAGCAGGTTCATATCCGCCTTTCCGGTAGTATGCCACCTTATTGCCGATAATATCTCGCCGTCATCTATAAAGTACTCCTTTCGGGCAAGTACGGGTGCGTATACCGCATGCAGCACCTGCGGTGCGGCAAGCTGTGAATCTGTAAGTTTTATCCCTGCATCACCACATAGCCTTATAAGCTCTTTATCCGTAAAATGTTTTGCACAATCATGCACAAGACCTGCAATTTCAGCCTTCAGTATATCGGTCCCGTGTGCCATTGCAAGGCAGGCACTTGTATACTCAACACCGATACTGTGTTCATATCTTTTTCCAGGCAATGCTTTTTTCAGCTTTTTCCTTATCTCTATTAAATCTTCTCTTTTAAAATCCTGACTGTCCATAGATATACACCTCTTTCAAGCCGTTCTCTATTTAATTTTATAATACAAGTGTCAAAAGTATAAAAATTTAATAAGTGCCAAATACTTTTGACATCTACATCATTTTAGGTTAAAAATTAAAACAAATCAATACTTTTATAAATATTTGTAAAATGATTTATAATTGATTTATAATTATCTATCCTGATAAAGATTATGTGCTTTTATATAAGCAAGCACTCCGGCATCAAGATATTCTTCAGGATCATTACCGCCTTTTATAAGCTGCCTTATAAAGGTTGACGATATTTCAAACGGACGGCATTTTATCAGACTTATATCTGCACCGTATTTAGCCTCAAGGAATTCCGCCTGCCTGCACATATCCGCATGACTGTGAACATAATCCCTTGCAGCCACAAGAAGTCTGCTGTTTTTCATTATTATATCCGGATTTTTCCATGTTTCTATCTCAAACAGTGAATCGGTACCTATTATAAGTGAAAATATATCATTCTTATAATTTTTCTTTAATTCAAGAACAGTTTCACAGGTATAGGACTTACCCTGCCTTTTAAGCTCAAAATCTGAACATTTAAAATAAGGTATATTACACAGTGCAATCTTAAGCATTTCAAATCTGAAATTAACTCCGGTGATAATTTTTGTACTTTTATGCGGTGGCACGAAAGCAGGCATAAACCAGACCTCATTAAGCTTAAACTGCCTATACGCCGCATAGGCGGCGGCTACATGACCTTTATGCACAGGATCGAAGGTACCTCCAAAAATTCCAATTTCCATAAACCGTAACCGTATAAAATACTAATCGGGAAGAATAATCTTCCTGTTTTTAGGTTCATCAGCCTGCTTATATAAAATTATCTTCCTGCCTATAACCTGTACTACATCACTTCTTGTACATGAAGCTATCTCATCCGCAATAGACTTAAGATCCTGTGTGCAGTTTTTCAGCACTGAAAGTTTTATAAGCTCCTTTGCTTCAAGAGCCTCTTTTACAGCCTCTATCACTTCATCAGTAATCCCCTGTTTTCCTATATTAAATATGGCTTCATAAACCATTGCAAGTCCTTTAAGGTACGCCCTCTGCCTGCTGTTCATATACTTTACCTCATTTTAATAATAATTGCCTGATTATATAATATAATAAATTAATTTAATGATACAAGTGTCAAAAGTATAAAAATTCAATGCAAGCCTGCTTGCAAGAGAATTTATTATCCTTTGACACCTACATCATTTTATATCAATATTTAAAAAAAATCATTTACAGATTATTTGTAGTAATCAAATTCATGCCCGCACATGCGTACAGTATCGCCATCCTTTATACCGAGAGCTTCAAGTTTCTCAAGTATACCTGATTTTTTCAAATATTTCTGAAAAAAGTCAAATCCTTTTTCAGAATCAAGATTTGTGTAACCGAATATCTTTTCTATGCTTGGACCGTCAATTACATAAACTCCGTCAACAACTTCAACACTATAAGGAAGCTGACTGTCTGTGCTGTAATCAATTTCAAACTCCCTTTCAAAAACCTTGGTTTCCCGGTCTAATGTGCCTAAAATCTCCATAATACCGTATAAAAGCTCCTTTATACCCTCACCTGTCGCACCTGATATAGCATATACCTTAATATCAGGAGAAAACTCGGCTCTCAGTTTTTTTATAACACTGTCATCGCCATAATTTAAATCTATCTTATTTGCAGCTATTATACAAGGTTTTTTAGTAAGCTCATGGCTATAATCCGAAAGTTCCTTCTGCATAATTTTTATAGCCTCAACAGGATCTCTACCCTCTATTGATGCCGCATCAACCACATGCACCAAAATCTTGGTCCTTTCTATATGCCTTAAAAAATCATGCCCAAGTCCCGCTCCTTTTGAAGCTCCCTCTATAAGCCCGGGTATATCCGCCATTACAAAACCCTTGCCGTCTGCAACATCTACAACTCCAAGATATGGATTTAATGTTGTAAAATGATAATCCGCTATCTTAGGCTTTGCATTGCTTACCCTTGAAAGAAGCGTTGACTTTCCCGCATTTGGAAAACCTACAAGCCCTACATCAGCAATGACCTTAAGCTCCAGCTTTACATAAAGCTCCTTTCCCGGCTGCCCGGGCTTTGCAAATTTAGGTACCTGCATAGTAGCGGTAGCAAAATTCATATTTCCAAGTCCTCCTCTACCGCCTCTTAATATCACCTCTCTGCGGTTTTCACCCGACATATCCGATATGACTTTACCTGAGTCAAAATCCTTTATAACAGTACCCTCAGGAACCTTTATAATAAGATCAGGCGCATCCTTACCATGGCATTTTCTCTTACCTCCGGGTTCACCGTTTTTTGCGGCATATTTTCTCACATGCCTGAATTCAGCAAGCGTATTTAAACCTTTATCAACTTCAAATATTATACTGCCTCCCCTGCCGCCGTCTCCGCCGTCAGGTCCTCCTGCCGCAACATAAAGTTCCCGCCTGAAGCTTACATGACCGTCTCCGCCATTTCCTGATTTTATAAAAATCTTTGCACTGTCTGAAAACATAAAATATACCTCTGCTTATTAAATAAAAGCTTCATACAAAAAGTATGAAGCTTTTATCCGTTAATATAAACTATTTATAAACTATTCGTTAATTGCTCTCGGATATACGGAAACCTGCTTCCTATCCCTTCCTTTTCTCTCAAAGCGAACCACTCCGTCAACTGTAGCAAAAAGGGTGTCATCACCGCCCCTTCCTACATTGTTACCCGGATGTATCTTGGTTCCCCTCTGTCTGTAAAGAATGTTGCCGGCTAAAACAAACTGGCCGTCAGCCCTTTTCGCACCAAGTCTTTTTGACTTTGAGTCTCGTCCGTTTTTAGTGGAACCTACTCCTTTTTTATGTGCAAAAAACTGAAGGTTCATCTTTAACATATTATTCCACCTCCTTAGTAATTATCTTAATGTACTTATCCCCATATTCGTCTGCTACGGACCGGATTCCGAGCATACATGAGTCAAGCAAAAGCAAACTTTTTCCGCTGCATCCGTTATTAAGCATAAGTTTTAAATCTCCGCCTTCTTCATGTATCTCAAGTTTAAACCTGTCCTCAGTAAGCACTTCTATCGAATTTATAAGATTAATCATAAGCACCGAAACCGAGGCACATACTATATCATTTCCGTAATCGGCATAAAGTGCATGTCCCGATGAATGAAATCCTATGTACTTACCGCATTTGTTTTTAAATACCTTTATTTTTATCATACTGGTACTTTAAAATACCGTTTTTGTAAGTATAAATTTTATTAACATATATTAAATACCGCAAAGCACTCTTACAGATATTAAACTGCGGATTTTATACTGTCAATCTTAAGCTGTGTAAACTGCTGCCTATGACCGTTTTTCTTGTGATAACCGGTTTTTCTCTTATATTTATATACAATGATCTTTTTAGCTTTTCCTTCACAAACAACGGTAGCTGATACACTCGCACCCTTAACAAATGGTGCTCCGACTTTAAGCCCGTCATCATTTATTGCAAGTACTTTATCAAAAGTATATGAATCTCCTGCCTCAAGTCCGAGCTTTTCAACCTTGATTACATCTCCTTCTTCTACACGGTACTGCTTACCGCCTGTAGCAATAACTGCATACATATAAGGCTCCTCCTTATTCTAAATTACTCGCCGGCTTCGGCGTTTATAAGCAAATCCATACACAGTGCCTATAAAACTTTAATGCCCCGCCATGCGGCATACCTTGCTATGATACCATTCACAGGCATATTTGTCAAATATTTTATGATGGGACCAGCGGATTATATGATAAGACTGACAGGATTTTCACAGTATTAATATGTAAATAAATAATTCTTTTCGGTGTTGATTATATCTTTATGATATTAAAAGGGAGCCTGCACTGATATAAAATCATACAAGATCCCTTTCTGAAATATTAACTCGCCGTATTTATATTGTTTTACTTTAGTTGTCTAAATCCAACAGTTTTTTTTCAAAGCTGTCAATTACCGCAGTATATCGTATTTTATCGTCTTCTGTCATACAGTCATATTCATCCTTAAGCTTTCTGGCATTCGCTATTATCCCAAGAAGTTCCTCCTTAAAATCCTTTACAAATTCTATATTGACCTCTGATACAAACTTCATTATATCCCCATCAATAATTTCACTACAAAACGGATCTTCCTTTAAATAAACTATAGCCCTTTTTACTGCCGTATCAACAAAAAGCTCCTGCATAAACATTCTCCATATATCAAATACGGTTAATTCTTCTATGGTTTTATAAATTACCTTTTCATACCACTGAGGAATTGGTGCCCATCTATGCTCCTCAGGAATACTTTCGGGGTCATACGTTATATTGTAAATATCCTTTATCTCAAGCCTAGCTTTTCCAGCCATTTTTGTACACCTCCATAAGGTCCAAATATTTCCTCTATTATATCACGATATCTGTAAGATTTATCTAAAGCACTCAGAATTATTATCAAAAGAGAGCTGCACTGATATAAAATCACACAAGATCCCTTTCTGAAATATTAACTCGCCGTATTTATATTGTTTTACTTTTGTTGTCTAAATCCAACAGTTTTTTTTCAAGGCTGTCAATTGCCGCAATATATTGTATTTCATCGGCTTCTGATATCCAATCGTATTCACCCTTAAGTTTTCTGGCATTCGCTATTATCTCAAGAAGCTCTTTTTTAAAATCCTTTACAAGTTCTATATCAACCTTTGATAAGTACCTCATTATATCCCCGTCATTAATTTCAGTACAAAACGGATCTTCCTTTAAATAAACTATCGCCCTTTTTACTGCCGTATCAACAAAAAGCTCCTGTATAAACATCCTCCATACATCAAATACGGTTAATTCTTCTATGGTTTTATAGATTAGCTTTTCATACCATTCAGGCATAGGTGATCTTTGTCTGTCATATTCAGAAACACTTGCAGGATCATATATTATATTATAAATATCCTTTATCTCAAGCCTAGCTTTTCCTGCCATTTTTGTACACCTCCATAAGGCTCAAATATTTTCTCTATATATATCACAATATCTGTAAGATTTATCTAAAGCACTCAGAATTATTATCAAAAGAGAGCTGCACTGATATAAAATCACACAAGATCCCTTTCTGAAATATTAACTCGCCGTATTTATATTGTTTTAGTTTAGTTATTTAAATCCAAAAGTTTTTTTTCAAACTTGTCAATTGCCGCAGTATATCGTATTTCATCGTCTTCTGTCATCCAGTCATATTCATCCTTAAGCTTTCTGGCATTCGCTATTATCCCAAGAAGTTCCTCCTTAAAATCCTTTACAAGTTCTATATCAACCTCTGATACAAGCTTCATTATATCCCCATCAATAATTTCACTACAAAACGGATCTTCCTTTAAATAAACTATAGCCCTTTTTACTGCCGTATCAACAAAACGCTCCTGCATAAACATTCTCCATATATCAAATACAGTTAATTCTTCTATGGTTTTATAAATTACCTTTTCATACCATTCAGGCATAGGTGATGTTTGTCTGTCATATTCAGAAAAACTTGCAGGATCGTATCTTATATTATAAATATCCTTTATCTCAAGCCTGGTTTTTCCTGCCATTTTTGTACACCTCCATAAAACATTCGCCTAAAAAACAATTCATAAAATATATAAATTGTTTTTTAATCTCAGCAATTATTGATATGCCCTTCTACAAACCCAACACATCGGAAATTTCCTTCATTGCATCAAGAGAAAGCTGTGCAAATTCTTCAAATTTAATTCCGGTATTTTCTATTGCCCACATTGCCTCACGGTTGGCACCTGCAGCAAATCTTGTTTCTTTCATTCTTTTAACAATTGATTTTACTTTCACACTTGCAATTTTTTTATCAGGATATACAAGAGTTATTGCATTTATAAAACCTGTTATAGGATCTCCTGAATAAAGTGCATTTTCAAATACATTTTCCACTTTTTTGCCTGTTGCCGGGTTATGTGCAAGTATGGCATTATACATAGCTTCATTTCCGAATTCCAATTCTTTGAGTATTTTAACAGTCCTTTTTCCGTGAAGACTCATATCACTTTTCCAATCCACCAGATCATTATCAAGGTCATGCAAAAGCCCGGTAATACCCCATAAATCCACATCCTGAGGAGAAAGCCGCTTTGCAAGTGCCCTCATAACAGCCTCAACCGCAAAAGAATGTGTTTTTATATGTTCAGTAACAACATATTTATTAAGTAAATCAACCGCTGTATTTCTGTCAATATTCATAGAAACCTCCCTGTCAAAAATTTGTTTAATATAAATTTTACATTATATATGTTTAAATTTCAATAGTATAATAAAAAGTATAACTAAAGTCCTGGCTTAAATACATTTTTTGATATAAATTTTATAAAAAATATAACCGAAACATAAACCGGACATGTACTTATATGCACATGTCCGGTTTACGGGTATACTTTATTGATTTTTATAACATTCCAACATATCTTTTTTCCCTAAATAATCCCCAACTCTATATTAATATGCTCTGTACTTCACAGATAAAGCAGTGCTTTCTCTATTATTAAATTATAAATAATACAGGTATTTTTTATATAATGTATCTTCATTTATTATATAATAGCTACGCTCTGCAGCATTTTAATATCATTTTATATATTGATACAAGTATCAAAAGTATAAAAATTCGATGCAAGCTTGCTTGCAAGAGAATTTATTATCTTTTAACACCTACATCATATTTATAAAGGTATAAGTATTTATACTTTAACGTACAAACTGCCCGTTTTGTGAAATAAACTATCCAAGTTCTTCAATAATAGCCGGAATTACCTTATATAAATCGCCTGTTATGCCTATATCCGCTATATCAAATATAGGTGCATCTTCATTCGTATTTATGGCAATTATAAGCCCGGAATTCTGCATTCCCGCTATATGCTGTATCGCACCTGAGATACCGCATGCAAAATAAATTTTAGGCTTTACGGTGGTTCCTGTCTGTCCAACCTGATATGCATGGTCTATCCAGCCTGCATCAACTGCAGCCCTTGAAGCTGCTACAGTTGCATTAAGTTTATCTGCAAGCTGCTTAAGCAGTTTAAATCCCTCTGCATTGCCAAGTCCCATGCCGCCTGAAACTATAATTTCGGCATCTGTCAGTGAAACCGCTTCTTTTGCAGTTTTTACAACCTCAAGCACTTTTGTCCTTATATCAGAATCAGCAAGATTAATATCAAGCTTTATAAGATCGCCCTTTCGTCCCGGCTGTTTTGACGGCTTTTCCATAACTCCCGGGCGTACGGTTGACATCTGTGGTCTGTGTTCAGGGCATATGATTGTAGCCATAAGGTTCCCTCCAAAAGCAGGTCTTGTCTGCATAATCTGCTTTGTTTCAGGATCAATCTCAAGCTTTGTACAATCGGCTGTAAGACCTGTATTGCAGTTTACCGCAAGACACGGACCTAAATCCCTGCCTATATGTGTTGCCCCTAAAAGAACTATCTCAGGCTTATACTTGTCAATTGCATCGCCTATAACCTTTGAATATCCGTCCGTAGTATACTGGTCAAGCCTTTTATCCTGTGCATAATATACTACCTCCGCACCATATTCAAATAATTCATTTATAATATCGTCAATATCACTTCCGCAAATTACTGCACATAATCTGCAACCTGCGGCATCGGCAAGTTTTCTTCCCTCTCCTAAAAGCTCAATTCCTACCGGCATAAGCTTTTTTTCTCTTTGTTCGGCAAAAACCCACACATCATGGTACGCACTTAAATCTCTAAGTTCTGCCATAATATTTATGCTGCTTACAATAAATAAGCAGATCCTCCTTTTTCATTTATAAATTTAAACTGTAAATTAACTGCTTATAATCATATACTAATACTGATTTATTTAAGTAGTAATTAAATAAGATGTGCCTTTCTAAGCCTGTCTGTAAGTTCGGCTGCCATCTCATTTACTGTACCTGAAAGCATCTCTCCTTTACCTTTTGGAGGCGGAGTAAATGACTTAAATACTCTTGTAGGAGAAGCCTTAAGACCACATTCTTCAGGAGTAAGTGCAAGATCCTCTCTGCCATATACGGTAATTTCTTTTTCATAGGCATCCATTATACCTGCTACGCTCATATAACGTGGAGTATTAAGTTCTTTTACACAGGTAAGAAAGCAAGGCAGAGCTGTTTCTATAAGCTCATATCCGTCCTCAAGCTGTCTCCTTACCCTTATCTTTTTATCCGATACTTCTTCTATTGCTTCAACATAAGTAATTACCGGAATACCAAGCCTGTGTGCAACCTGAGGTCCCACCTGGGCAGTATCTCCGTCTATTGCCTGACGACCTCCGAATATTATATCAAAATCTCCTATTTTTTTAATACCGGCAGCAATCGAAACTGAAGTTGCACAAGTATCTGCGCCTCCAAATGCTCTGTCGCTCAATAAAACCGCCTCATCAGCACCCATTGCAAGACATTCTCTAAGCATATAATCAGCCTGTGCAGGTCCCATGCTTACTACATATACCTTTGTATCAGGGTATTTATCCTTTAGACAAAGTGCGGCTTCAAGCGCATTTGCATCATCAGGATTTAATATTGACGGTACTCCGGTTCGTATAAGAGTCCCCTTTACAGGATCTATCTTTACCTCATTTGTGTCCGGTACCTGCTTTGCACATACACATATCTTCATAGAATAATTCCTCCCTTATTTTTTCAAAAGTCTGGATCCGATCACCATAAGCTGTATCTGGCTCGTACCCTCATAAATTGTAAATACCCGGCAGTCCCTGAACATTCTTTCAATCTTATAATCTTTTATAAAGCCATAGCCTCCGTGAAGCTGTAAAGCCTTTTGTGCTATCTCATTACATACCTCTGAAGCATAGTATTTTGCCATTGAAGCCGCAACCGTGATATCCTGTTTTGTATCCATCATATATGCCGCTCTATAAGTAAGCTGCTTTGCCGCCTCCAGCTTTGTTGCCATCTCGGCAATCATAAAGCTTAAAGCCTGAAAATCGGCAAGCCTTTTGCCAAACTGTTTCCTTTCTTTCAGATACTCTACAGCCTCATCAAGACATCCCTGTGCCACACCTATCGACTGTGCGGCAACACCCAGCCTTCCCGTATCAAGTGTAGCCATGGCTATTTTAAAGCCCTGTCCCTCCATGCCAAGTCTATCGGATTCATGAACTCTTACATTTTCAAAAATAATATCACTTGTAGCACAACCTATGACTCCCATTTTATTTTCCGCTTTTCCGAATGAAACACCCGGCAGCTTCAAATCCACCACAAATGCAGTTATTCCCTTAGTTCCTATTCCTTGCTGTGTCTTTGCAAATACTACCGCATAGTCTGAAAGCGGTGCCATGGTTATAAAACATTTACGCCCGTTTAATATATAATATTCGCCTTCCTTTCTGGCAGTAGATGTCATACCGCCGGCATCTGAACCGGCTCCAGGTTCAGTAAGTGCAAATACCATTTTCTTTTCACCTCTTACAACAGGTGTAAGATATTTTTCTTTCTGCTTAGGATTTCCTGCCATTATAAGAGGTCCTCCTGAAAGCGAATTCGGACTTGATACATATATGCTTGCAACTGCTGAAACTCTTGCAATCTCCTCAATAACAATTACATAAGACCTTGCATCAGCCCCCTGACCTCCAAGATCTTTAGAAGTCTTTACTCCGAAAAAACCCGCAGCAGCCATTTTATCAAGCATTTCCTGTGAGAAACTTCCGCTTTCTTCAACTTCATCAAGAAACTCTTTCGTAAATTCAGTCTGTGCAAAATCTCTAGTAAGTTTTCTGATAAGATCATGTTTTTGTGTGAAATAACATTCAGACATTATTTACATCCTCCTTTAAATTATTCAATTCCAGTTTATTTAGCACCATACTTTTTAATTTAACAATATCAAGCTTTCCATTTGATTTTACAGGAAATCTTAAAAATCTTATAATATGTGAAGGAACCTTATAATCAGCAAGCTTTCTTGAAAGATACTGTTTTATGGTATCATCGCTTAAATCCGATTTTTTATCCACAACAAGGCACATCACAGGTTCTTCCTGCACTACTCCGGCAGGTATCCCTATGACCTTTGCCTCTTTTATACAGTCAAATCTCCTTACAAGTTCCTCTATCTCACCCGGAGATATATTTTCTCCGCCTCGAATTATAATATCCTTAATCCTGCCTGTAACACATAGTCTACCCTCTTCATTAAAATATCCTATATCCCCTGTTTTCAGCCATCCATCTTCGGTAAAGCTGTGCATAGTTTCATTTTCAAGCTTATAATAGCCCTTCATTACATTATAGCCCTTAACCTGAATCTCTCCTTCTTTAAACCTGCCGTTACATGACATTACCTGCGTATCCGCTATTCTTACCTCAACATCTTCTATAACTTTTCCACAGCTTGTTGCCTTATCAGAAAGGCAGTCATCAGGATCTGCTATGCTTACACATGGAGATGTTTCAGTCTGTCCATACGACGGCTGCAGCTTCATATCCGGAAATCTGTTCATTATCTCAAAATAATCTCTTTTTATAATTGATGAACCGGCTATTATGCCTGATTTTAAAGACACAGCTTTGTCTTTATAGTGTTCTCCTTTTCGCACCATCGCTAAAAACATACTTGGAACACCGTTCAGTATGGTATAGCCGCCTTCAGTTACAAGTTTCCAGACCTCCTCAGTACTGAAATGAGGCAGCAAGTATGCACTGGCACCACTTATCATACATGCAACTATGCCCGATGTTACTCCAAAACAATGAAAAAGCGGAACGGTAATACACATTTTATCGCTACTGCACCACTCCATATGTCTGACCGTAGCGGCAGAATTATTTACAATATTATAATGACTTAACATCACGCCTTTAGGGACAGATGTGGTACCTGATGTAAAAATTATACATGCCGTATCATCGCATTTTACGCCTTTTTTAATATTTTCAAGCATTTCCATAGCAGCAGCTGATTTTTCAGACTTGGAAAAATCCTCACAGTTTAAAAATTTACCTTTTGAATTATAATTCATATCTGTATATCTTTTTAACTTAGGGAGGTATTTTTCAATTTTTGACACTACATCGCCATAGAGAACTTCTCTATATCCTCTGCCGTAATAAAGCACGCTTACATCTGCATAGTCAAGCACAGCCCTTAGCTCATCCGGCTTATAATGTGTATTTATAAGTACCGGAACTGCACCCAGTTTTATGAGTGCAAGAAATGTATAAACCCATTTAGGGCTGTTGCAACACCATATACCTACATGCATTCCTTTGACAATACAATCATTATGCATCCTCACCGCAAGAAAATCGGATATATCATCAAGTTCCTTCCAGCTGCATACAAAGCCCTGAGTTTCTAAAGCTCCGGCACAGGGATTTAACCTAACCTGTTCTTTTAATAGATCAAAAATTCTTTTTTTACTAAGTTCCATAATAATTCCATAATATATACTTGATGTATACTTGTATACAATATTATATTAAAACTTTTCCGCTTTACTAATCACTTGGTTATATGTACACGGATTATCAAAATAATATTATTAAAGTAATAAAATCCAATTACATAGATATTTATTCATTAAAATAATATATAAGCCTGTATAATCTGTGTCATTACTTAACTTAAAAGCTTTTTTTATCCCGGATGTATGTAAATATATATCCGGGATAAGCTTATATTTTTTAAAGTTTATTCCAAAATTTTGAACTGTCTGCTATATAAATCCGACGACATTATAGCTGCCGTATTTAATAAATTATTCGATAATTTTTTAATTAACCAGATTTATTTATATTAAACTTTATTTTTCTTCAATCAGTTTTTTAAATACCTCTATTGATTTTTCAATCTTCTGGGTATCAACACAATACGCAAGGCGTACATACTCTTTTGTACCGAAACCTATACCCGGAACAAGCAAGAGGTCATATTTTTTAGCTCTCTCACAAAATGCTTCTCCGTCTTTTTCAGGGGTTTCTATAAACATATAGAATGCGCCGTCCGGTTTTGCAAGATTATATCCCAGCTTTGTAAGATTTTCATAGAGAATCTCTCTGTTTTTCTTATAAACCGACATATCCATCTCAACATCGATACATTTTTCAACTACTCTCTGGAACATTGAAGGTGCACATACATAACCGAGAGTTCTTGCCGCACCGCCTACTGCTGCATATACTTCATCATAATTTACTACACTGCTTGGAACAAGTATGTATCCGATCCTCTCACCGGGAAGTGAAAGTGATTTTGACCATGAATAATTTATTATAGTGTTATCATACAGCAAGGGTATATGTGCAGGTTTTACATCTGTATAAACAAGCTCTCTGTAAGGCTCATCTGTTATTATATAAATCGGTGAACCGTATTCTTCAGATTTTTTCTTTAATACGCTGCATACTTCCTTAAGGTTTGATTCCGGATAAATAACTCCTGACGGATTATTCGGAGAATTGATTACAATTGCCTTTGTATTTTTAGTAACTTTCTTCTCAAGTTCAGCTACATCTATATGAAGCTCTTTTGTAGGTGGTACAAGTACAACTTTTCCGCCCTGTCCTTCTATAAACACCTTATATTCAGGGAAATACGGAACACATACCATAATCTCATCTTCCGGTGATGCTATAAGTGCACGGAAGGTTATATTGAGTGAAGCTGCGGCACCGCAAGTCATAAATACATTGTTCATGGTATATTTAGTACCGAATCTTCTGTTTAAATTTTCAGCTATTGCAGTTCTTGTATTATTATCTCCCACTGAGCTTGTATAGCTGTGATAAGCTTTTGGCGGCAGTGTGTCGATCATATTTTTTATAGTTTCCTGTACCTTTTCAGGTGCAGGTACACTTGGATTTCCAAGACTGAAATCAAGTACATTTTCTTCTCCTACAACAGCTGCCCTGCCCTTTCCAAACTCAAAAATTTCCCTTATAACCGACCTCGCAGTTCCTAATCTCACCATCTCTTTTGAAATCATAGTAAATTCCTCCTTAGAAATATTTATTAATTTTTAGTTATTAAGACTATGTCTGAAACTAAACTATGAATTGCTTACTTTCTGCTTATTACCCGCATCCTGACCGGTAATAAATGCAATAATTGTAAATACTATTGAAAACGCTGCTGCAATGCTCAGCCATCCAAAGCCTAAGTTCGCAAGAGGAAGTTTGCTTATGATCTCTTTAAGCGACTCAAATGATTTAACGAATGTACTGAGACTCTGTGCAAGACCTACTATAAATGCACCAATCACGGCACCTATATAGGTCATATTATATTTTATAAATTTATCAAAAGCAGTCATTACGACAAGTGCTATAACCACCGGATAGATTGCCATAAGTACCGGAACCGCATATTGTATAATATTGTCTACTGGTGTTAAAGATATAAAAAAGCTTACAACTACGGAAGCTATAACTATATATTTATATTTTAACTGTCCGCCCGTTATATTCTCAAAGAAATTGCCACAGGTAGCGGTGAGTCCGACCGATGTTGTAAGGCATGCAAGTGAAACCACAAGACCTGCACATACCTTTCCTGTACTTCCAAACATACGATCAACTATACCTACAAGAAGTTCCACCCTTGGAGTCTCCTCTGTAAAATATTCTCCTGCAGTAGCTCCGACAAAAGTAAGTCCTCCGTATACAAATGCTAAAAGTATAAAGGTTACTATACCTACGCCTATCATGGCACTAAACTGCTCTTTTTTATCAGTATATCCACGCCTTACCAAGTCCGTAATTACAATACCTGACATAAGTGCGGAGCCGAGAGCGTCCATGGTCTGGTATCCTTCAGTAAATCCAATCATGAAAAACGGTTTTACAGGTGTATCCTGCATCTGTCCCATAGGTTTTATAATTGATGTTACTATTATAATAATCAAGACTATAAGAAGTCCGGGAGTTAAATATTTTCCTATTTTATCTATAACTTTTCCGGGATTAAGCACCAGAAAAAGTGTTATAGCAAAAAATATAACTGAAGTTACAATCGAAGTTACCTGTATGGGAACATTCGGAAGTATCTGCCTTACAGCTACCTCATGAGTTGTAGCGGCAGTTCTGGGGACTGAAAACAAGGGTCCTATTATAAGTATTGAAACTGCCCCAAGTATTTTTGAAAAAGTCGGGCTTACTCTCTTGCCCAGATCGTCCGCTTTTCCTCCGACACTTGCAGTTACTATAACACCTACCACCGGAATCAGCGGATCGCTCATTATAAAGCCAAGCATTATCTCATACCATCTTTTTCCTGCCATAACCCCTATATGTGGCGGAAATATAAGATTTCCCGCCCCGAAAAAAATAGCGAAAAGTGCAAATCCTACGATAATTATATCCTTAATAGATTTATTGCTATTTTCCATTTTATTCCTCTTTCCTGACCTTTTATATATTATAAGCCGTTTACTATATTATTTGGTTTTTCACCGTTTTTTACCCTGCGCATATTTTCATATGACCAGCTGTACATACGCATAAAAGCATCATCTGTGGTTCCTGCCATATGGGGTGTCATGGTAAGTCTTTTTTTGCCTTCCTCAGTAAGCCTGAAAAGAGGATGGTCTGCTTCAGGCGGTTCAGGTGCTATAACATCAAGTCCTGCTATAACCTTTCCTGAATTTAAAGCCTCTGCAAGGTCCTCATTATTAACTATCTCGCCCCTGGCAACATTTATTATGATAACATTATCTTTCATTTTAGCTATTGAATTTTTATTTACCAACCCTATTGTTTCCGGCTGTACAGGTACATGATATGATAAAATATCACATTTTTCGTAAAGCTCATCATAATTTGTATATTTAAGGTTATATTTTTCTTCAAATTCTTTATCACAACGTATTACATCAGTATACATAAGCTTGCAGCCGAAAGCGTTAAGGAATTTTACCACCGACTTGCCTATTGCACCGACACCTACAAGTCCTACTGTTTTTCCTCCAAGTTCGGTATGACCTTTTACACGAAACTCCTTAAAAACTTCATTAAATTTTCCGTTTTTTATCTCTGAATCGGCATAAGCGAGATTTTTAAGACAGGCAAGCATAAGAAGCACTGCATGCTCGGCAACGGAAGCAGCATTTACCGCCCTGTTATTACATACATATACTGAATTTTCCTTTGCCGCCTCAAGATCTATCTTGTCATATCCCACACCTAAAGACTGTATCAGCTTAAGATTTGGAAGACTTTTTATAACATCCCTTCTTATAAAATCAACCGGTCCGCAAAAAATTATATCCGCTCCGTTAAATTTTTCAATTAATTCCTCATCACTGCATGGCAGTTTAACATATTCAAACTCAAAGCCTTCAGGTTTATTTTTGCCAAACTTCTCTACATGCTGCTCTGGAAATGTACATTTAACTTTAAACATCTCATATTCTCCTTAAAATTTAAATATTATTACTTGATTTATATCGGATTAACCGTTATCAGCTTAAGTATCATATCAATTACTTTCGGCTATCCAAGGAAACGACGATCAAATCATCGTTTCCTTAAGCTTAATCATCCATAAAGATTAATCCGCCATTTTAGTACCATATCGCAGACTATTTCTTTTCCCAGATATATATATCGCCTTCATTAAGCAATTTATCTATACCGGTATCATCATATCCAAGTTCCTTGAGAATTTCCTTTCCCTGTTCACCTATAAAAGGTCCTTTTTTATAGTCGGGATTTCCCATTTCTTCAAATTTAACAGGAAGTCTTACAAGTCTTTTTACGCTGCCGTTGCCGTAATCCATGTCATAAAAACAGTTATTTGCTTCAGCCTGAGGATCATGCATGATCTCCATCCAGTTTTGAGCCGGTGCAAACGGTATATCCGCTTCTCTGAATATCTTATTCCATTCTTCAAGCGTTTTCTTTCCAATAGCTTCCATAACTATATCATAAAGCTTCGGTCCGAGTTTATTGCTCTGCATATTCTGAACCGGGAAGTAATCCTCGTCCTCTGCCATATCTTCTCTGCCTATTACAGTTATAAACTTCTTGTAATATGTATTATAATCAGGCATACAGGTCTGTATATATCTGTCATCAGCCGTCTTCCATGCTGCATTAAACGGATTTGCACTCTCTCTTACATCTATAGGGTAATTCTTTGCTATTCCGTCATAGTTTGCAGCCTGTATCATCATACCGAAATTATATATAGCACTTTCAAAGAGAGATGTTTCAACTTTCTCACCAACTCCCTTTGTTTTTGCCTGATATAAAGCCGCAAGTATTCCAGCCGCAAGGTTCATACCTACATTGTGATCACCTATGCCCGGAACCACATTCATAGGAACACTTCCCCTCTGCCTTAATGAATCAAGATAACCTCCTCTTGCAAAAAAGGCTGTAAAATCAAAACCGGGAAGATCTTTATCAGGACCATACTGCCCGTAACCCGTACATATAGCATACACGAGCTTCGGATATTTCTTCTTTAAGGTTTCATAGTCAAGTCCCGCCCTTTCAAGTGCCTGAACTCTCCAGTTTGTAATAAGGACATCTGCCGTATCAAGAAGTTTAAAAAATGCTTCTCTGCCTCCGGGTTTCCTTATGTCGATTGATATGCAGCGTTTGTTTCCGTTTTCAAGATCCCATGTAGTATTTTCATACATATTAAGCGGTCTTCCTTCAGAAGGTGCTGTATACCTAAGCGGATCCCCCTTTGCTGTTTCAATCTTGATAACATCTGCTCCTAAATCTGCCATAAACCTGCCTGCGGCAGCTGCCGCAATAAATGTTGCAAGCTCTATGACCCTTATCCCCTCTAATGGTTTCATAAAAATCCTCCTTTTTATTGTTTATCAAATCCGGTTAATATCATATGCAGTACATATGGTATCATTATGACCGGTATTGTTAAATATCCAAGGTATTTATAACCTACGGCAACTATTTTATTAAGCCCAAACTGTGCTATTGCAAAAGCTAAAATCGTAAATACAAATGTAACTGCAATCATTTTAATACCGGGTTTACCGTCAGGCTTATAATTTTTATCAATAGAAACACATACTCTGTTTGACATACCGGCAATCATATTTACAGCAGTTGATATGGAACCCAGAACTATAAGGATAGATATAACCGGTCTTAAAAATGCTGTCGCAACTCCTCTGTTTACAAGTATAAGAAGAGGTACATCCGCATTCGGAAAAGACGGGTCGTTTCTAATCGCCATAAGACCTAATACTGCCATAAGACAAACTACGGTATTTACAGCAAAACCCTGTTTCATTGAAACCTTTGCATCATTTTCATCTTTAAATGCTCCTGCATGTTGTACAAGCAGTCCTATGGCACCCAGTTGGAATGCGGCATATACAACTCCGCTCAGTACTGAAATACCCACAGGTGATGGAGAAGCGGCATCGGATGAAATATTTTTTATTATATCATTCCACTGTACAATTATATTCGGTATATATACTATAATAAGCCCTGCAACGATAAGAACCGACAATGTAGATGCGACCTTGCGTACTACATTTGTTCCATAAACCGCTACAGTAAATATAAACAGCCCTGTAAATACGGTTCCAATCCAATAATTGAGTCCAAAGGCACTTTTCATAGTACCAACTCCTGTAGCAAAGGCTGCGGCAGGTGCGACACATATGGTAGCTATATATACAAGTTCGTATAAGTTTGAAAATATAAACTGCAATATATCTGAAACTTCTTTTCCAAAAACATCATTAAATCTGTAAAAGCTGTCATTGAAACTCCTATAATCATAAAGTTCATGTTTTTTAGCATATTTAAGAGCATACCACTGATAAAATGCACCTATGAGCTGCGTTAGCACACAGGTGAAAAACGCCCATATGCCGAAGTTAATAAAATAAGTCCTCAGTTGGTTGCCTGAAGCAAAGCCTCCGCCAAACTGCGTAGTAAACCACACGAAAGCTACACCGATCGTTACCGGCATCTTATCCTTTTTTATCATAAATATACCTCCAAATTTTACAACAATTTAATTTTGTTGAAATTTTATCAATCAAACTTTACAAACATAGTATATATATTATTTATCTGGAAAAAATAAATTTCTAAAGCATTTCCTTAAATGCCTGTACCATGGTTCCTGCCTGCTGGTAGTTTACCATCTGTCTGTCAACTTCTATATTTATATGTGCAAGTCCTGCCTTGTCGCAGGCCCTTTTTATAGGCACATAATCAAATTCCTCCGGATCACAGAATTTTGTCATAAGCACAAGTATACCTTTTGCTTTATGTTTTTTTGCTTCATCTATGATATAATCAACCCTCTTTTTATCTCTGTCGTAAAGCAAAGTACAATTATCCATAGCAGCAAACTTTTCTGCAAGATCATCAAGCGGACTTTTTGAATCCGGGATATCTGTTCTGTACTGCCTCGACTCATGTGCGACATCATCTGCAACTATCTTTAAATTATTTTTATCAAATATTTCAAGAAGACTTGGAGAATCTGCGAGTATTCCGGTAACATATACCCTGTATTCATTGTTATCCTCAGGTTCACTTTTAAGTGCATCTATAAGCTGTCTTACAAGAGCCGTATGTTCTTCTTTAAGCATGAACCATGCACTTTTAAATACATCATTGCGCTGTGAAGCACTTATTTTTTTAACAGCAGCAATTTCAGAAAATTCCCTCATAACAGCATTATGCTCATTATAAATCCTATTACTTTCAGCAAGCTTTTCTTCACTGAATTTATTTCCGGTGATTTTCTCAAGATCTTTTATAACTCTCTCATAACTACTTTTTGTAAATTTTATTCCATAATCAGGCTTTCTGTTCTGAGGATATGACATGGGTATAAACGGTATATCTTTTACTGCATATTTCCAGTTCTGACCAAGTGTTTTAAGCGAATCGCACAGCGAAGGTATAACAATTGCAGAAACTCCCTTGTATTTTCCTTTTATACCAAGCTCAAGCACTGTCTGCATTATTGAACATATAAATGCCGGATAATAGGTTTTTGCTTCTCTGACCTCCATATCGGCACCCCATACTCCCATAGGCACTATGCCCATAGAATGTATTATTTCTTCAGGTGTATAAACCGGAGCCACTGCCACAACTTTTTTATTTTCAGCAAGATATTTTTCAAGCTGTTTTTCCGGTGAAACTGCAACATTATGCAGTATATCAAGTATTTCCTGTATTTTCATGCTATCTACCCTCCTTAACCGCTTCCATAATTTCCATAAGTCCCTGTACCCTTGTTTCGTACTGAGCTTCCGAGAAATTCCTCGGGTCTGCCTGATCTCCGTCAAATGAAGTCAGCGGGATAGAACATGCGTCAGCAACCTGTCTGCTCATCTCAGGCATAAATCCTGACCATAATTTACATGAACGGTTTGTATGCACTAAAAGCCCCTCAACTGAATTATCCTTGCAAAGCTTAATCCTCTTATCTCTTGCCTTTTCGATATTCATACAGTTGGGTACACCTGCATATGCTCTGCACATACCGTCAAAATCATCATATATAAATCCAAAGGCATCAGCATAAATTGTAGTAACCATATTTATACCACGACTCTTAAGTGCGGTTGAAGTTACCCTGAGCCACGGCCAGCACGCTATACCTTCAAACATTATCCTGTATTTTTCTTCGCCTTTAAATGTTGATTCTCCCTTTTCATGGTTTTCTTTATATTCCTTAAGGAGAGTCTCCATAGCATCAGCAGCTTCCTCTTTTCCACGTGCAGTTACCATAACTGCCATATGGTTAAGTAAATCAAATCCGTTAAACGGTGAAGGCTTATACTTTGCCTGAGCCGTTGCCTCAAGCCATGCCCTGCTGCTTCTTCCGGATATTTCTTTTACTTTTTTATATTTTTCATCATCCCATTTTTTACCGGTTATCTTTTCAAGTTGATGTATCGCATCCCAAAATTGTGCCCTGATATATTCAGTCATAGCATCAGAAACCTCATAATCGGGATTAAACGGTATATCTATCATAATCATAGGTATATCAAGTTCTTTTGCTATATTTTCATACCATTTAATCATACAGTTACATATATTATTGCAACAAAGCACAAAATCAGGCTGCGGCATATTCTGCTCAGGTGCATCTTTAAGCTTCATATATGCAAGCGATATCCTGGCATATGCACATATATCATTTGAATATCCGTCGCTTTCACTCTCAATACACATCCTTTCACCGCCGCCCCTTGCTGCGATTCCTGCCGCCTGATTCTCAGGATAACATACATAAAGCCCCAGTGTTTCAGGTATCTCTACCGGAAAATTGCTTGCACACCAACCTACAAGCTCTCCCCTTTCCTTTGCCTCTATACAATCGCTGTAAGCCTTTGCAGCTATCATTCCGAGCTTGAATTTAGCTGAATTAGGATCAGGTGCGGGTTTACTCTTTTTAACTTCCTCTCCCATCTTAAATTTCCTCCTTGTGTATCTTATATATTTATATATATCCGTAGAAATAATGATTATATGATTAATTATTAAATAAAATAATGATTAAATCATTGTTTCTACAAACAATAATAAAAGCTAATTTTCTCCCTGCTTTACTTTACTAAATCCGTAAATTGCGGCTCCTAAGGCTCCCATAATCTGTGCCTTTTCGTCATAAGCAATATCCATGCCGAGCTCCCTTGACATAGCCCGTCTTATAGCGGCATTCCTTGCCACGCCGCCACTCATACATACCTTTTCACGAACACCTACCCTTTTGGCAAGTGCAGCAGTCCTTGCTGCCACCGACCTGCATATACCCTCAACAAGATCAGGTATTTTTGCTCCCGCAGCAAGTTGTGATATAACTTCGGATTCCGCAAATACAGTACATGTACTTGAAATTGATACGGGATTTTGTGATTTCTGAGCTTCAATTTCAAGCTGTTCTATCTTGAGGTTAAGAATGTTTGCCATAACATCTAAAAACCGTCCTGTACCTGCGGCGCATTTATCATTCATAACAAAATTTATCATTCTTCCCTGTTCATTTAATGCAAGTACCTTTGCATCCTGTCCACCTATATCAATTATTGTCCTTGCATCATTAAAGATCCTATACACACCAAGTGCATGACATGAAAGTTCGCTTACCTGATGATCCGCTCCTTCATATGTCTGCCTGCCGTAGCCCGTAGCCACTGTACAGCTCATATCACCAATAGCCAGACCGCTTTCTTCCATTACGCCCTCTACCGCTTTAGGTACACCGTCAGTTCCGACTGTGGCAACTACGACCGAGGAAGCAATGATATCGCTGCCGTCTTTTAAAATCACTGCCTTTGATGTGGTTGAGCCAATATCAATTCCTAATGTATACATATTATTACCATATTCTTCTTGTTTTCTTGTAGCCTTGTATACAAGATTGTTGCAACATACCTCTAAAATATACCGCCTAATATTATAAGACCCGTACTTTTATATATATGCTTTATGCCATAAAACCTTTTCCTTTAAGGAAACTATAATCTATTCAATATTTCCTTATAAAATAAATATATAAATTCTGTAAATGTACTTAGAACTAAAATTCTTGTATAAATCTGCTTATCAGTACTTATTAAATTCAATATTTAATAGGGTTTTTTTTAACAATCTCATTGCTTATATTTTATCAATTGTTGTCGTTTTTGTAAATATGTTTTTGTGATTTTTTAAATTTTTATATAAAATGTCAATATCAGATTAACTTTTCGTTTCCAATCAAACCCCTTATTTATAAATCTTACATACATTCTTAATAAAAGAGCCCATATTAAAGTCATAATTTTGTAAGGTTTACATATAAAATCATCTTTTCAAATCATAAAGGCTTTGGTTAATATTGGTTAGTCTTTGCTAAGTTTGTTTTTACCTTCCAGTATAGTATTTGAGTGAAATATTGGTTAAATCTTTACAGCACAAAAACTCCTGTATTTTATGCCTGTTCCTATACAAATTCCGCCATATCCATACACATACAAATTTCGGCATATCTATACGCAGCCATTTAATTAAAAAATGATTTAATCATCATTTAACTTAAAGTATTTCTATAAGTTTAACAACATCTTCCTTCTTTGTTGCCCAGCTTGTGGCAATGCGCATAACTGTACGGTCATTATCAAGATTTTGCCAAAAACCCATCTCAACTTTTTCAGATAAAGAAGCCGCCTTTGCCTTATCAAGAATAATAAAAATCTGATTTGTAGGTGAACTGAATGCAAACTCATAACCCTTTTTTTGAAGCTCTTTACGAATCACATCTGCAGCTTCTATGGCTGTAGTACCAATCTTGTAATACAGATCATCGGTAAAGAGCATATCAAACTGTATACCTAAGATCCTTCCCTTTGCAAGCAGTGCACCGTTTTGCTTTATAATCGAAAATAAATGCGGTATCCAGTTATGCCTAGGAATTACAACCGCCTCACCGAATAAAGCACCGCATTTTGTTCCTCCAATATAAAAAGCATCACAGTACTTGGCAATATCCGAAAGTGTAACATCATTTTCCGGGCAGGCAAGTGCATAAGCAAGTCTCGCTCCGTCAAGATACAAAGGTATCTGATTTTCACGACACACCTCACTAATTTTTTTCAGTTCGCTTTTAGAATAAAGTGTACCATATTCCGTAGGCTGAGAGATATAAACCAATCCCGGCATAACCATATGTTCACAGTTTCCATCCTGTCTGTAACTTTCAATGCACTTAAGAATTTCATCAGCATTTATTTTTCCGTTGTGATGAGGAAGCACAAGTACCTTATGACCACCGTATTCAATAGCTCCCGCTTCATGGACACTTATATGTCCGGTTTCAGCAGAAATAACCCCCTGATAGGGACGAAGAATTGCACCGATTATAGTGGCATTGGTTTGTGTACCGCCAACAAGAAAAAAAACATCAGCTTCGGGTGTATTGCAGGCTGTACGAATTTTGTTTCTTGCAGATTCTGAAAAATCATCCAAGCCATATCCTACAGACTGAGTCATATTCGTTTCCACTAAACGCTTAATAATATCCGGGTGTGCCCCTTCCATGTAATCACAGGTAAAAAATAATTTGTTTTTTATAGTATTCATTATTATCTCACTTTTCATAAATTTATAATAATATTATACAAAGATTAACGTCAAAATGCAAATATCAGATTCTTGCAGGAACTTTATCTACTTAAAATATGCACAGTCGTATATACTAAAAAACCACTGCTTTTATTAAAAAACAATGGCTTTTTGTATTTTATAAAATATTTCCTATTCTAAACCCTACCTGAGAACGGTTTCATGATCCGCCCTCATTATTTTACCTCATAGCCCGCTTTAATCACAGCTTCACTTATCATACCTGCATTTACATTCCCGTCATGCTCAACTGATACTTTTCCTGCATCAATATCAGCTTCTGCAGATAAAACACCCTTTATTTTCTTTATCTCACCTTCAACTCTTGCTTTACAATGGGCACACATCATTCCTTCTACATTAAGTTCAGTTTTCATTATACTACCTCTTTCTTTCTTTATATTAGTATTTTTATCATGTTTTTTTATATCGCTTATTTTTGTATCACTCATTTTTGTACCACTTATTTTTACATCATTTATTTCTGTCTTGTCAAGTTCCGTACTGTTAAACAAGGCACTGATTGAAGGTTTAAATCCCCTGAGCCTTAGTGCATTGGTTACTACAAATACGCTTGAGAGACTCATGGCGGCAGCGCCGAACATAGGATTGAGACTGAGTCCGAAACCTTTATAAAATACACCTGCTGCAAGAGGTATACAGAGTGCATTATAAAAAAATGCCCAGAACAGATTCTGCTTTATAGTTTTTATAACCGCACCGCTAAGCTCAAAAGCGGCAACTACATCTTTAAGACTTGAATGCATAAGCACAATATCAGCCGAGTCAATTGCTATATCGGTTCCGGCACCTATTGCTATTCCGACATCCGCAGCCGCAAGTGCCGGTGAATCATTTATACCGTCTCCCACCATAGCCACCTTATGCCCTTTTTCCATAAGTTTTTTTAGCTCTTCTTCCTTCTGAGTCGGGAGAACCCCGGCTATAACTTCTTCTATAGCTGCCTGTGAGGCAACTGCCTTTGCCGTTTTTATATTATCACCTGTAAGCATTATTACAGACAGCCCCTTACTTTTCATAGAAAGTACAGCCTCTTTTGAATCCTCTTTTATAGTATCCGCAGCTGCTATTATACCTATAAGCCTGTTATCAAGGCTTATGCACATAGGTGTTTTTCCTGATAATGCCGCCTCATCAGAGATTTTTTTAAGTCTGTTAAAACCGCCGCAGCTAAGCTCTCCTTTATTAATAAGCTCCTCCATGCTGTCAAGACTTCCCGCTCTTACAATAGAATCATCAAGCACTGCACTTACACCCCGTCCTGAAATATTTAAAAAATTCTTTACACTTTGCGGCTGTATACCTCTTGAAGCCGCATATTCAACTATTGCCTCTGCAAGAGGATGTTCCGAAGCATATTCAAGACTTGCCGCAATATACAGAAATTTGCCCTCGTCCATACCTTCCACGGGTATAATATCTGTAACTGCGGGTTTACCCTGAGTAAGAGTACCTGTCTTATCAAGCACTACCGTATCAATGCTGTGTAAGGTTTCAAGTGCCTGTGCAGATTTTATAAGAACTCCGAAAGATGCCGCTTTACCTGTTCCCACCATTATTGCCACAGGAGTCGCAAGCCCGAGTGCACAGGGGCATGATATTACAAGTACCGCAATTGCATTTGAAAGTGCAAATGTAATTGTATGTCCGCTCAAAAGCCATAAAACAAATGTAGCAAGTGCAATTCCCATAACTACCGGAACAAAAACTCCTGCAACTTTATCGGCAAGTGCCGCAATAGGTGCTTTAGAGGATGAAGCTTCCTCTACCAGGGCTATAATCTGTGCAATTGTAGTATCATCACCGACAGCTTCCGCCCTAAACTTAATTATACCGTTTTTATTTATTGTGGCACTTATAACCCTGTCGCCCTCAACCTTATGTACAGGTACGGGTTCACCGGTAATTGCCGACTCGTCAATGCTTGCACTCCCTTCTATGACCGTACCGTCGGCTGCGATGCTCTCACCCGGTCTTACTATTACAATATCCCCTTTTTCTATTTCGGAAGCACTTATTTCTACTTCAGTTTCATCTCTTAAAACTCTGGCAGTCTTAGGGCTTAGGTCTATAAGGCTGCTGACTGCGTCAGTCGTCTTTGATTTTGACATTGTCTCAAAATATTTACCCAGACTTATAAGTGTAAGTATCATGGATACCGACTCAAAATACAGATGCATCCTTATATCCATAAGACGATGCATATCCATATCTGCCATGGCATATCCTATCGCATAAAGAGAGGCAATACCGTGTATAAATGCCGCTCCGGAACCTACTGCTATAAGTGAGTCCATATTGGGTGAAAATTTAAATAATGTTTTGAAACCGTTTATATAATATTTTCGGTTAATATACATTACCGGAAGCACTAAAAGGAATTGTGTAAGTGCAAATGCAAATGTATTCTCAGTACCTGAGAGAAATGAAGGCTGAGGCAGCTTAATCATTGAACCCATACTTATATACATAAGAATAACTAAAAACACCGCAGACAGTTTAAGTCTTGACTTCATGTCCTTTACCGCTTCGGCAGCATTATTTTTTATATTATCACTTCCTGATTTTTTTATATTTTTTTTGCTTCCCGTCTCTTTTTCAGACTGTACAGGCTCCGCTCCATACCCTGCACTGTCAACGGCTTTTATTATATCTTCCTCATTTAATATGTCCCGGTCGTACTCTACCTGCATGGAATTTGTAAGCAGATTAACATTACATTCTTTTATGCCTTTAAGTTTTGATACGGTTTTCTCAACTCTTGATGAACATGCCGCACATGACATGCCTGTTATATTATATCTTTGTTTTATCATAAAACCCCCTTTCTGCACAATGGATTTATATTAAAAAAAATCAGCTTGCTTATGTGATACCGGTTGGCATACCGGAAGGTTCCCGATAAAAATATAAACAAGAGTTACGCAAAAGCGTAACATAGTTTATATTTTTAGGGAACACTTCCGGTAGATTCATATATCCGGATTTGATTTGTAAAATTGGTTGTATATGATTTATGATTATCGTGCTTACTCTTAAACTTCGGATAACCTGCATGTTCTTTGAAAAACTTTTGATAAGCACTATCCATATTATAAATTGCATTTGTTAAAGCAAATTTATCTACTTCTTTTAGCCATTCATAAACTTTTTTCAGCTCTCTATTGCAATAATTATTACAACCTGTTTTACTGATAGACTTTTTTTCTTTTTCATAAGCATCGTTTCTGTACGCAAGGGTTTGATTATACACAAAACGGCAGCAGCCAAATGTCTTTGCTAACTGTATTTCTTGCTCTTTGTTTGGATAAATCCGATATCTATATGCCTTTAACATTAAGCTCACCCGCCTTTCTACCCTTGATTTTCTATATATTGCTTTAACATTTCTTCAGAAACATTTCCTACGCTACAAGTAAAATATCCATCCGTCCAAAATGTATGTTCTTTCCAAAAATGATTCTTAAGATATTCTATATGCTTTTTCCATATATGATATCTTGTATAGCTCTTAATTAGATTAACCACTTTACTTATGGATATTGTAGGCTCAGTTTCTATCATATAGTGTATATGGTCTTTGTCTGTTTCCATATATTTTATGATTATATTACTCTTTGTGCATATCTCATAAGAAAATTGTTTTATATAATCTGATATTTCTTTTGATACTAAAAGCTTTTTTCTATACTTACATACAAAAATAATATGATACTGTAATAAATGTTTGTGTCTATTCTTTGATTTCCATACTCCCATAACGCTAAGTTATGGTATCACAAATATCTATTTTTTGCTACCTTAACCCACCGTCTAAAGCCAGTGGAATTGCGGTAGCATTATTTCAAACCGACATTCAAGCCGACATTTCTATTGTCTATTTGTACAATTACTTTTTTTCAAAAGGAATCGTACAGCGAATATAGTTGCTTTCAATTTCAAACGCTTCTGTGCCATATTTATTTACAATCGTTAGAATACCGTGTCCTGTATGTTCAGTAAGCCCCATATTTAAAAATATTCTCATCAATGTGGCATTTCTAGATTTACTAATACCCTCAAAGAATTGTTTTTTGTCATTCCGCCCGGTAATCCACCATGAGAAAATATCTCAAGCCTATCATGAAACATTGAAATTTGTGGCTCTGTAACAGTCCAGTCATTATGAACTAAAGGATTTAAAACAGCTTCATTAACACAAGCATAATCAAATGAATATATATCCTTTCTTGGTCTGACTGTAGTATCCGATATAGACATATTCTCTGCTTGAAGTCTGTTTTTTATTTTTCCATAAGTAGTTAAAATACATCCATACTCGTAATCACTTCTTGCTGATATAGAAGATTTATAAAACCTCTTGAATCTCCATTTAATATTAACGGGAACATTCCCCTTATTTTTCATTATTATATAATATAGGTTTTAAGTAGTCCAACTTTTTAATGATATTTTAAGGGTATTTTCACGTTGATTTTCATTTTATATTCTTTTCAATAAAACAAAACAGACACCTCACCTAAAGTCCGGTGAAGTGCCTTTTGGTTTTCTATTTAAGTTATCAACCGTCATTTAAAATGGGGCTGATAACTTAAAATATTTATTTCATGAAATATTGACCTGAAATACTGTAAAATTTTATCAATCAGTATCTCAAGCCTTAAACTTCATAGAATTTAGGAGCCTCTTTTATCTCCCCAGAAAAATACCGCAACAGTGCCCGGACCTGTATGACTCCCTATAGTGGTTCCTATGTTGTTTATAAGCACAGGCTCTTTTAAATTGCGGCATCCTTCTTCAATTAATGCCGCTGTTTCTTTTGCATCATTCAGACAATCCGAATGAGATATATAACATTTATCATTATAACTATTGCCGCCCTCTGCAAACTCAAAAACCTTTTCTGCAATAGCACTTATTACTTTTTTCTTTCCTCTGATTTTATACCTGGGTATAAGTTTCCCTGCTTCATCAATATTTAAAAGCGGGCATATATTAAGTATAGTTCCTACAAAACCTGCAGCCTTTGATATTCTGCCACCCCTTATATAATAAGTAAGGTCTGATGAAAAAAACCATGACTGTATGCGGAGTCTGTTTTCAAGTACCCAGTTGTAAACCTGCTCAATATCCATACCGCTGTCTCTTAAATCTGCCAGCTTGTCCATAAGAAGCCCACAGCCTGAAGAAGCTGTAAGTGAGTCTGCAATAAATATCTTTCTCTCAGGATATTTTGCTCTAAGCTCATTTGCCGCAATCATGGCTGAATTATAAACACCGCTTATTCCTGATGAAAGACAGATATGTAATATATCTATACCTTCCTTGAGCATTTTTTCAAAATAATTTGTAAATTCATCAGCGTTGACCTGAGAAGTTCTGGTCATGGCTCCATCTGCCATAGCCTTATAAAAAGCAGGAATCTGCCGTTCATTTTCAAGGTCATCATCATGCCATACCCCATCCAGTTCATAGTGAAAATTTATATATGAAATATCCCTTTTTCTGTAATGCTCTGCCGAAATATCTGCTGTTGAACAGCAGCTCAATATGTAGCTTACCATTTTGTACCCCCTTGTAGTTAATTTATATCGCCGGTTAGCGGCTTCGTTCCTACTTGCAGAATTTAAAAACTGCAGGCTGCTAATTCGGCATAGGGTTTTTGCTTATCAGTTTTAGTTTTCCGGTTTTAGTCTTACGGCTTTAGTCTTTCAGTTTTAGTTTTACGGTTACAGGTTTTTATTATTTATATTTTCTGCTTAATTTTTTTATATTTGAATAGAGTTTACTTATTATAGTTTACAATTTTTGCAAAATCCGCTTTAAGACTTGCACCTCCAACAAGTCCGCCGTCTATATCCGGCTGTGCAAAAAGCTCAGCCGCATTGCCGGCATTTACCGAACCGCCATACTGTATACGTATAGATGAGGCGGTTTGTGCATCATATATCTCAGCTATACATTCCCTTATTTTAGAACATATTTCCTGTGCCTGAGCCGTAGTTGCAGTCTTTCCCGTACCTATCGCCCATATAGGCTCATAGGCTATCACCGCCCTTTTGGCATCTTCCTTTTCAACATTAAAAAATGCTATTTTTACCTGCTTGCGTATCCAGTCCACTGCAATTTTCTGTTCTCTCTGCTCAAGTGTTTCTCCACAGCATACTATGGGTATAAGATTGTGCTCAAATGCCTTGATTACCTTTTTATTTACCGTTTCATCGGTTTCGGCAAAATACTCACGTCTTTCAGAATGTCCTATTATTACATACTTAACTCCGGCATCCGTAAGCATCTCAGGTGATACCTCACCTGTATATGCACCGCTTTCCATATAGAACATATTCTGTGCACCTATATCTATGCCGCTTCCTGCCGTTTCCTTTACTGCAGGTATTATATCTATTGCCGGAACTGCAAATACAACATCTACCCTGGCATCTGCAACAAGAGGCTTTAATTCCTTTATAAGTTCAATTGCCTGTGCAGGAGTTTTATTCATCTTCCAGTTTCCCGCTATAATTTTTTTTCGCATTTTCTTTTAATGACCTCCGCTGTATATTATCTTACAATTATTAAATTTTAAATATTATATTGAACGATTCTAATAATACCATCTGTATTATTATTGTTTATTTATTATCTGCGGCTGATACTCCGGGAAGTTCCTTACCCTCCAGAAATTCAAGGCTTGCACCGCCACCGGTTGATATATGTGTCATCTTATCAGCAAAACCGAGTCTCTTAACCGCATTTACGGAATCACCGCCTCCTATTACAGTTACGGCATCTTTTAAATCAGCTACGGCTTTGCATATCTCAAGTGTTCCTTTTGCAAAATTCTCAAATTCAAAAACTCCCATAGGTCCATTCCATACCACTGTTTTCGCACCTTCAAGTGCTTTTTTATAAAGTTCAATAGTTTTAGGACCTATATCAAAACCTGACCAGCCCTTATCAATGTGATCAACAATCTTAAATTCCGTTTCATTTGAAAATTCCTTTCCTTCCACATGATCAACAGGAAGCAGAAGCTTTACCTTTTTATCCTCCGCTTTTCTAATCATATCAAGTGCATAGTCAAGTTTATCCTCTTCACAAAGTGAGCTGCCTGTTTCCTCACCCTGTGCTCTTGCAAATGTATATGCCATACCGCCGCCTATTATAAGGGTGTCAACCTTATCAAGCAGATTATTTATCACATTTATTTTATCTGAAACCTTTGCACCGCCCAGTATTGCGACAAAAGGTCTTGCAGGATTTTCGACTGTTTCACCGAGAAATTTAATCTCCTTTTCCATGAGATATCCAACTACATTTTCTATGCAATACTTAGTTACACCTACATTTGAGCAATGTGCTCTATGTGCCGTTCCGAAAGCATCATCTACAAATACACCGTTATCACAAAGCTCTGCAAGCTCTTTTGCGTATTTATCCGCCGCTTCATCTTTGCCGTATTTTGTCTCTTCCTCTCTATATCTGGTATTTTCAAGCAATAATATCTCATTTTCCTTGAGCTGCTGTGCAAGTTTTTTTGTACTTTCACCTGTTACCTGAGGATCGGAAACAAATTTCACTGCAACTCCAAGCCTTTGTGCAAGCGCAGGTGCCACAGGTGCAAGACTAAGTTCACGCACCGGTTCTCCCTTAGGCTTACCCATATGTGAGCATAATATAAGCTTTGCACCTTTTTCAAGAAGTTTTTTAAGTGTGGGAAGTGCACCGTCTATACGATTATAATTTTGTATCACACCGTCCTTTATAGGAACATTAAAATCACAGCGCACAAGCACTTTTTGACCTTTTATATCATTTAAATCATCAATAGTCTTTTTATTTAACATATCTACCCTCCTTATTAAAAAAAGAGTCCGGTCCAAAAAGAACCGGACCCCGTAATATGCATCAAAACCAGCCCGGCGGCATCGTCCCGACTGTTATAAAGCAAATTATGCAAGCTCTGCAAAATATTTAATAGTCCTTACCATCTGTGATGTATATGAGTTTTCATTATCATACCATGAAACCACCTGAACCTGATATAAATCATCCGCTATATGTGAAATCATGGTCTGAGTAGCATCAAACAGCGATCCGAACTTCATACCTATGACATCGGAAGATACTATCTGATCCTCTGTATATCCGAAAGATTCTGAAGCTGCCGCTTTCATAGCTTCATTTATATCCTCTTTTTTAAGTCCTGCCTTTTTAACAACTGCACAAAGTATAGTTGTGGAACCGGTAAACACAGGTACTCTCTGTGCCGAACCTATAAGCTTTCCGTTAAGTTCGGGTATTACAAGTCCTATTGCTTTTGCAGCTCCGGTAGAGTTCGGAACTATATTTGCAGCACCTGCCCTCGCCCTTCTTAAATCTCCTTTTCTATGCGGACCGTCAAGTATCATCTGATCACCTGTATAAGCATGTATAGTGCTCATAATGCCTGACTGTATAGGAGCAAGTTTATTTAATGTGTCCGCCATAGGCGCAAGACAATTTGTAGTACATGAAGCGGCTGATATAATTTTATCTGTATTTTTTATACTTTTTTCATTTACACTAAAAACTATGGTAGGAAGATCATTTCCTGCCGGTGCTGAAATAACCACCTTCTTTGCACCTGCCTTGATATGTGCTTCTGAAAGCTCTTTTGAACAGTAAAATCCGGTACATTCAAGAACCACGTCAACACCTATCTTCCCCCATGGAAGATCCTGTGCCTTAGGCTCTTTATATATTGTGATTTTCTTTCCATCAACGGTTATGCTGTCCTCGCCGGCTTCCACCTTATGCTTGCCCTCACCGAAATATCCTGCAAATCCACCCTGTGCGGTATCATATTTAAGAAGGTTTGCAAGCATCTTAGGATCTGTGAGATCGTTTATGGCAACCACCTCATACCCATCCGCCTCAAACATCTGCCTGAAAGCAAGACGACCAATACGTCCAAAACCGTTAATTGCAACTTTTACTGACATTCTAAATCCTCCTTGGAAATAAAAAATATATAATTTATAAGATCATTTGTAATAGAATACCAAATGTTCCTTATCACAATGAAACAGAATACGCACTGCTTCTAATGTGATATCTTAGTTAAGTACCTTAATTTTACAGGATTATCAATAAAAAATCAACTATATTAATATGGCAATTATATAACAAATAACTATATTAAAGCCTGCCTGCCATATACTTTTTTATGCTATATGGCATAAATATTTAAAATTTATTCTCACTGCCTTAAACATCTGCTCTATCCGCTTTCTTAACAATATATTGTTTGATTAATATATTGCTGCAAGGTGTTCATACCGTTTTCTACATTTCTTTTCTTACATAACCTGCAATATTTACCGCATGGTCCGATATTCTCTCAAGATTACTTAATATATCCATAAATATCATACCGGCTTCAGGGCTACATTCACCTTTTGACAGCCTTATAAGATGTTTTTCACTTAATTCGTCCTCAAGGTTATCAACATCATCCTCAAACTGCCATACCTTTCTGACTGAATCAAGTGAACCCGTCCTTCTGGCATCTATTGCATAATACAGCGAATTATAAGCACTTTCGCTTATTTTTTTAAGATCATCCGCTCCTGTAGGCGAGATCTTAATATTTTTTTCCTTCATATATTTTATATTTTCAGCAAGATTTTCAGCATGATCTCCCACTCTTTCTATATCCGATATTGAATAAAATAAGTGGTTTACAAGAAGTTTTTGCTCTTCATTAAGCGAAAGATTGTCAACCTTTATAAGATATTCAGTTAAAGTATTCTGCATCTTGTCAATTATTTTTTCAGTTGCAAATACTTTTTCCAGCTCATCGGAATCATTATGCATTATCATCTTCATAGCAAGTTTTACATTGTCGGTTGCCACCTCGCCCATATGCAGAACTTCTTTTACCGCAGCTTCTACAGCAAATGCGGGAGTCTCAAATATACGATCATCAAGATGTTTTAAAGTACTTTCATATTCTTCTTCAGATATATCAGTTTCTTTTTGGTCATCATGCCTTACTATAATACCCGAAAGCTTTACAAGCTGACTTGCAAACGGAAATAATAAAGCGGTATTTGTAAGATTGAACATTGTGTGGAATATTGATATCTGTACCGAGTTTATATTGCTCCCTGCAAATCCGGGATTTAATGAAAAAAGTATAAATCCTCCTATACCGAATATCACCGCACCTATCAAATTAAACAGAAGATGTATGGCAGCGGCTCTTTTTGCAGTCCTGCTGCTTCCCATAGATGATATCAACGCAGTTACACATGAACCTATATTCTGACCAAGTGTAATATATATGGCGGCATTTGCAGTTACAACACCGTTTAATGCAAGTGTCTGGAGTATACCTACTGATGCGGATGAACTCTGAAGCAAAGCCGTTACCAGACAACCTACCATCATACCCAGAAAAGGATTATTCCCTAAAAGCCTGAAAGCTTCCGAAAATATAGGCAGGGTTGTATAAGGCTTTATAGACGAGGACATAAGACTAAGCCCCATAAATAAAAATCCCAGACCTGTTAAAATCTCACCTGCAAGTTTTTTCTTCTGTGATGAATGTGATGATGAAAATACAAGTATAAGTGCACCTATACCTATAAAAAGCGGAGCATAAAACTCCGGATTTATAACTATAAGCGAATCTCCAAATTGACTCATTGAAACTATCCATGAGGTAATTGTAGTACCTATATTTGCACCCATTATTACACCTACAGCCTGTGTAAGGCTCATAACACCTGCACTTACAAAACCTACTACCATAACCGTGGTTGCACCTGAACTTTGTATTATTGCAGTTATAATAGCACCTGAGATTATAGCCATAATTCGATTATTTGTAAGCATCTCAAGAAATTTCTGCATCTTGCCTCCGGCAGTCTTTTGCATACCGTCAGCCATTATGTTCATACCATAGAGAAACATACCGAGTCCGCCTAAAAAACCAAACAGATTTGAAATATTTTCTATCATTTTACTCCCCTGAACTTTTGCGCTACTTCCCTTAAATCTTTTTTAAATATATTTCAGGCATGTACCGCATTATAATCTTCCTTATCATTTTCCATTTATTTCCTTAAATACACATACCACCCGACCTATTCTAACACAGCACCTGGTTGCAGACAATATCAAAACACAATATCAAAATGCAATATTAAAATACAATTTCAAAATACTTGTTTTTTTAAATAAAAAAGCTGCCTACCGATTCCGATAAAGCAGCTCTTTTTTATATATATTTAATATGTTATTGTAAAATAATAAACCTGCAATCTAGCCTGCCACTCCCTCAAGTGCCACATCATCTCCAAAGAAAAGCTTTAAATCATCTTCAACGGTAC
This sequence comes from Johnsonella ignava ATCC 51276, assembly GCF_000235445.1. Taxonomy (GTDB): domain Bacteria; phylum Bacillota; class Clostridia; order Lachnospirales; family Lachnospiraceae; genus Johnsonella; species Johnsonella ignava. The sequence goes on from NZ_JH378829.1 coordinate 237,690, forward strand.
CTATACCTGCTATGCCGAAGTTTTCAACAAGTACCTTTGCAACATTCGGTGAAAGGAATGCCGGAAGCGTAGGTCCTAAATGTATATTTTTTACACCAAGATAAAGAAGTGCAAGAAGCACTATAACCGCTTTCTGTTCATACCACGCTATGTTGTAAACTATCGGAAGATCATTTATATCATCAAGCCCAAATATTTCTTTAAGTTTTAATGCGATTACGGCAAGTGAATATGAATCATTGCACTGTCCGGCATCAAGAACTCTTGGAATACCGCCTATATCGCCTAGAGGCAGCTTATTGTACTTAAACTTTGCACAACCTGCTGTAAGTATAACAGTATCCTTCGGAAGTGCCTTTGCAAAATCAGTATAGTAATTCCTTGATTTTGCACGTCCATCACATCCTCCCATTACTATAAACTTCTTTATAGCACCGGACTTAACTGCATCAACCACTTTATCTGCAAGTGCAAATACCTGATTGTGTGCAAATCCTCCTATAATTTCTCCTGTTTCAATCTCTGTAGGAGGCGCACATCTTTTAGCATGCTCTATGATCTCTGAAAAATCCTTTTCCTGACCTATATCACCTGCAATATGTTTGCATCCCGGAAAACCTGCACTTCCGGTAGTATAAATCCTGTCTTTATAACTGTCTTTAGGCGGTACTATACAGTTTGTAGTCATAAGGATCGGTCCATTGAAACTCTCAAACTCCTCTTTCTGTTTCCACCATGCATTTCCGTAATTTCCTACAAAATGAGAATATTTTTTAAATGCAGGATAATAATTTGCAGGCAGCATCTCAGAATGTGTATAAACATCAACTCCTGTACCCTCAGTCTGCTTTAAGAGCATCTCCATATCTCTGAGGTCATGACCTGAGATAAGAATACCCGGACGTGTACCGACACCTATATTTACCTTTGTAATCTCAGGATTTCCATAAGCAGTCGTATTTGCCTTATCAAGAAGTGCCATACCGTCAACTCCGAATTTACCTGTTTCAAGTACAAGGGCTACAAGCTCATCAACTGTAAGTGAATCATCAAGTGTATATGCAAGTGCTCTCTGTAAAAATGCATCAACATCTTCATTGTCCTGAAGAAGTGCATTTGCATGCTTGCTATAAGCTGACAGTCCCTTAAGACCGTAAATTACAAGCTCTCTTAAACTCCTTACATCCTCATTTTCAGTAGCAAGTACACCTACAACTGCAGCCTTATGTGCAAACTCGGATCTGTCATTGCTATCCCAGAATGCAGCTTCATGAAGTGATGATGTATCCGAAACTTCTTTAAGAAGCTCCCTCTTTTTTTCAAGTGTTGCAAAAATTCTTTTAATTATAGCTTCTTCATCAAAATTCGCATTTGTGATTGTAATAAACAGGTTCAGGGTTGCCATATGGTTTACATCCTGTGAAACTTTCTTACCCTCTGCTCTAAGTCTTGTAGTTACTGCCGAGAGACCTTTTGTAACATATACGAGCAAATCCTGCATTGCAGCAACTTCAGGATTTTTACCACATACACCCATCTGTGTACATCCTTTACATCCTGCTGTTTCCTGACACTGATAACAAAACATCTTATTTTCCAAAATTGAAACCTCCTCTTACTTTATTTTTTTAATTTAGCCGAAATATCTGTATAATCTTGCAATTACTATTTTACATGGAACAAATATCCGCTGCAGGAAATGAGCATTCTCCCACATACAAAACAAAAGCATTTAAAAAGCTTTTACATTTAAAAACCATGTAAAATATTTTTCTCTTTTCTTATTTACTAATAAGAATACTATTATATTAACAGGCATTTTATATTAATTCCGTTACTTGGGTTACGCTATGTTATAATTTAAATTTTTAATACATTTAATACTGTTAATTATAAAAACAGCACATAAACAGCATATATTAGACACTTTTTAAAATATGCCACTTTTTACTTTTTAAGCCGGCTGTTTATATAATGTCTTCAAGCAGTGAAGAATCGGGTATATATATCATATTCTTGCCCTTTACTTTTATAAGATTTTCTTTTTGCATTCTCATAAGCTCCCTTGAAAGTGAAGGTCTTGCAGTATTTAACCAGTCTGCCAGCTCCTCACGGTTCATACCGATCAGCACCGTACCGTCAGGGTTCATATTTCTTAATAAAAACATGGATATTTTCTGCCTTAGCCCTAAACATGAAAGTATCTGAAGCCTGCTGTTTAAATAATAGTTTTTTTGTGCAAGTATAAAAAGCATATTTGAGTTTAACTGTCTGTGGTAATCACCGCTGCTGCCGAGACTTTCATACAAAAATTTTTTATTTATCTTAAGCACCTTGACCTTTGTCAGTGCCTGTGCATAATGCTCATATTTTTTATTCTTTAAAAATGAAAATACTTCACCAAATAGCTCCCCGGTCTGGGAAAACACGGCAGCTATACTCCTTTTTCCGTTTGAAAAATCACTGCATATTGATATGCTGCCCTCTATAAGCACAAGTATATTTTTAGGATCATCTCCCTCATGAAATATAATTTCATCTTTATCATAAGGCACAATCTTTGCTTCACCGCTTTTAAGACAGCTTTCTATATCATTATCATTTATACCTGCAAATAATGCACTTTTTTTCAATTTTTCAACTATATTTTTTTCTTTCATTAACAACTAACCCTTTATATGAATTACTAACCGTCTAAGGAAATGATTATTAAATATCTCCATCACTTATATCAAGCAAATCTCCCGCCCTTAATTTCCTCCTTGCCGATTGCATAACCTCATCAAGTGTATCAAGTTTTGCAAGCAGCTGCTTTTCCTGTGCACTTGTTTCTATTATCTTATGTATCCCGCCGTTTTTTATGACTATTCGCCTGTCAGCCATAAGTGCAAGCAGCGGATCATGCGTTGCCATAAGGACTATCTTATCCTGGGATACTAAAAGCTCAAGTGCCTTTCTCCTGTCAATACCAGCATTTTCTATCTCATCAATGAGCACTATCGGTGAAGAGCTTAATATTGCGGTATCCGCTATCATAAGTGCCCTTGACTGACCTCCGCTAAGTCCTGTTACCGGAGTTGTTTCAAGAAATGATTCCCCGGCAAGGCGGTTTGCTTCCTCAAGTATCTTTTTCTTAACCTCAGGTACATTTTCAACCATACGGCTTGCCGCATGCATCTCAACAAAATCTCCTACACTTAAATCCATTACAAAATTCATATTCTGTGAAAGCTGTGCTACAAGTTTGTTATTTGATGAATATCTCCACTTGGGATCGGGTCTGTCATCATTTATAAGTATACTTCTTCCGGTAGGCGTATCATTTTGTGCAGCCCATTCTATATCTGCAAGCAGACGACTTTTCCCCGATCCGGTAGGTCCTACTATTGAAACTATATGAGAGGGCAGTATATCAAATCTTTCAAAACTCTCAGGTGTTCCGCTCTTATCATGCCCCGGCAGTATGGTCAGAGATTTTACCGCACTGCTCTTTTCAATCCCTAAAAATTCCATCATCTGTTCAATATAGGAATCCAGCTCCTCAGGAAGCTTTACTATATCAATTGCATTGTCCTCAAGCTCCTGGTCGGTCAAAGAGGATAGAAATTCATCAAATTTTATATTTTCATAGCCTTTTATATCCAGTCTGTTCTGTTCAAAAAATTCTTCAGTAAACGGATATTCCTTAAGTATATCACCAAGTTTCATATCTCTTACCATTTTTATTCCTCCCAGAGCATCTTCTTGGTATTTCCAAGCTGATAACTCTCACCTATACGTGTTTCTCCAAGGCAGTATGAGCACATAGCTGAAGGCATAGGAAAACGAAGTTTCATGCCCTGAACCGAATTTATCATCATCTTTTCATCATAAAGCAGTGTACTCAGTTCATATGCCCCCTGACCGCTTAAACCGTTTACATGCATCACTGCCGCCTTAGGATTTACCGCATTTACCCTTGCGGCAAATACTTCCCTCTCTGCCTGTGAAACTATATCGCCCTTGGTTATAACCACCACATCGGCTGATTTTAACATAGGTCCTATCTTTTTAGGTGTATTTATACCTGAAAGATTATCTATAACACATACTCCTTTTACATCCTGAAGATAGGGTGAGCATCTGTTACAAAGCCCGGCAGATTCGCTTATAAGCAGGTCAAGCTCCTCTTTTACTCCCCATTTTACTACCCCCTCTATATTTGAAGCAAAGAAATGATCAGGGCACAGTCCTCCTGACAATCCTTTCCTTACAGGTATTCCTGCCTTTTCATACATAATGTCATCATCAGTATACAGACAGTCAAATTTTACAACTCCTACTTTTAACCCCCTTCTTTTAAATGAATCAATCGTCTTTAATATAACTGAAGTCTTGCCTGACGAAGGCGGTCCTGAAAATATAGTTAAATTCATCTATTACCTCCCTCAAAAAATGCGGTTTCCGTTTCTTTAAGAAGTTTTCCTATATCATGTGAATGTATAAGATCCCAACCTGCCCATACAAATTTCTGATCAGGGGAAAGCTTATTATCTATATCAGGCTGTGTAGACGGAAATTTGCCGTCGGCATAAAGTGCCTCGCTTACCTCTTTTGAAAACAGGAAATCAACCAGCGATTTTGTATGTTCCTTTGAACTTTCCTTTGTAAGAAGAAATATAGGGCTTATTATAGCACCTTCTTTAGGCCATACCGCCTTCAAAGGTCCTCCCTCCTTTGCCATCCATGTAAAAAAGTACGGCATTATACTTACAACAGGTGCCGAACCTGCTGCCGCTTTTACACCCTTTACCATCTGTGCCGGATGCATGCTTTCAAGAAGGCTTCCTCCAAGTTTTTTTATACCTTCCATACCGTAAAGTTTGTACATTCCAAGCATTATCGCATTGAATAAATCAAGATCTCTTACAGGTATTGATACACTGTTTTTAAATTCAGGCTCTAAAAGATCCGACCAGCTTTCCGGAAATTTTCTGTCCCCTAAAAGCTCGGTATTTACCATAAATATAGCAGGTACAACTCCTATTATAGAATATCTTCCAAGCGGATCCCTTAAATCTATAGATTCATTTTCAAATGCGGGGTTTATATGTTTAAGACCTGATATATCTTTAAATACACCTTTTTCCATATATTTTCCCATAAGCTGTCTGTCAAAAAACAAATCAAATCCTGCTGAAAGATAAATATCTGCAAGCTCAGACTCATCACTGCTGTTAGCTACCTTTTCTTTTATAGCGTCAAGTCCCATACTTGCAGCCTGAAGATCCATATTCATATCAAGCTGTTTTTCATTTATATGCTTTTCAAGCTGCTCTAAAAACTGCATTTTTACAGGACAGGGCAGTACGCCTTCCATACTAAGCTTTGCCGTAAGGCTGTGTACTTTTGCTTCTTTAAGCCCGCTTGAAAAATCAAATTTTTTATTTTCTATCATCTCAAGCATCTCTTTTTCAAAAAGCTCGGTATCTATATGTTTGCTTTTCAGGGCAAGCTCAATTGATATTGTCTTACCTATGGTTTTTCTCATATTGTCATTTTTAAGGTTGTCAAAACCTTTTGAGACAAATAAATCTATTAACTGAGGGTAACGTTCCGTTACATCATACACCTTGTCTGTCATTGAAAAATATCCATTCATATATATTATTCTCCTTGGGTTTGCATCTTATGTTTTGTATTTTCTAATCATTATAAAGCCGGTTTGCAGCAATCCGGTCAGTAAACTTTCAGTCTGCAGATTGCAGTTTTATAGCACCCGGGTTTATATTGTTTATTATTATATCTTATGAAATATAATAAAAACCGTAATAAATGTTACGGTTTTTATTATTTTTTATATTAAGTTGTATTGTAATAAACCCTGCCACAGCTGCCGGGTCTTACTGTAATGTTATACATGGTTCTGCTTATGCCGTTATCCCTAACTATATTCCTAATATATTCGCCGTTGCATTGTAAAAGAGAGAATAAAAAATTTAATATTTTATAATACAGCTTACAGTATCGGATAAAATTCAGGCTTTCTGTTTTTATATACAGCATACTCTTTAAATCCGCACTCAGACAGCAGCTGTGCCACATCATCAAACGGGTATCCTATAGCTTCCGGCTTATGTGCGTCGCTTCCTATCGTAATAAGCCTTCCACCCATCTCATAATATCTTTTAAATACATCTTTTGAAGGATTCGGCTGTCCAAGCCCTCTTCTATAACCGCCTGCATTGCACTCAAGTGCTTTATCCTTTTTTATAAGAAGCTCAAGTATGGGATCTATATACTGCCTGTATGCTTCATAGCTGTAATATTTATTTTTATTAGGTCCGTACCTTACTACATAATCAAGGTGTGCAAAAGTATCAAAGCAGTCAAGCTGTCTTATACGATTAAGAGTTGCTTCAAAATACCTTTCATATGACTCTTTCTCTTCTCTTCCCTCAAAAAATGAGGTTGAAAATACATCTATGCCGTCTACAAAATGACTTGAACCGATTACAAAATCAAGCTTGTCATTATATTTATCTACAAGGCTGCAAAGATAATCGGATATATGAAGCTGCAATCCCAGCTCTACGCCTATAAGCACCTCTATCCTTTTTTCATATTCCTTTTTTATCTCGTTCATTTCAACAAAATACGGCTCAAAATCAAGCAGAAACTCCTTGCCCCCGTCCGATACGGCATCATAGTCATGATGGTCTGTGATACATATATGTTTAAGCCCCAGCTCTGCCGCTCTGTCAATCTGCTGTCTGGTTTTTGTTTCGCAATCCGCAGAATAATCGGTATGTATATGACAGTCGCTTAAAATTCTCATTATTTTATAATACCTTTCAATTCTTTATTTTAGCTGTTTTCATATTTAAAGAGTAAAAATTATAAAAACTCCATTCTTTTTATTTTCTATAGGTAAATTTATATAGAACTGCAAGTGCACTTCCTAATATAATAAAAGTCTTAACATTGCAATACTCCATTTTTTACAAAAATATCTAAATCCTGTTATATAGTTTTATCCAGATATTTTTCAATACCGCATTGCTCTACGACTTTCTTTCCAAGTAAAGTAATAGCTAATGTAGGGCATTTATTTACACATCTGTAACATACAGTACACATATTATTTGGAACTGCTTTATGCTCTTTTATTTCTATATTATTCATAGGGCAGACTTTTGCACAAACGCCGCAACCAATACATTTTTCCCTGTCTATTTTAAGTTTATCGGAATATTTTTTTGTAGCATTATAACAATACAGTCTCTGTCCGAAAAGTCCTGCAAGATGGCTCAGTAATCCTATACCGTCTTGTGAAAATTCTCCTTTTTTGAAATTTTGGGCAGAAAGCTTAATTTTCTCATCAGACTTTTTAATAATCTCCTTATTGCGTTCCAAACTCCTCTTTAGAATTTTTATATCGGAGATACAATCAGGCATGGTAAGATGAAGCCCACCTATTACCTTTGCCTGAAAACTTTCTAAAAGCCTGCCCAGTATACCTGCTCCATCTCCTGAAAAAAGACCCATAGTGGCAATTATAAAAATCTTCTTTCCTTCCCATATAGAAGAATTTTTCTGAATAAAGTCTTTTAATATCTTGGGAATATTGCTGTAATATACGGGGTAGCCCATTACTATAGTATCATTTTGTTTAATACCCGGTATTGCCCGTTCATCTTCAATAGAATATGATTCTATGTTATCTCCACATTCTTGCAAAAACCTCTCAATACAGTATTTTGTATTTCCGGTTCCGCTGAAATATATTCCTAACATTTTAGCTAATCTCCTTAAGGTATAAACTATTCTAAATATATTAAATTATATCACTTTTACCTGACTTTTTCCATTGTTGAGATCGGGCAAACCGGAAACGGTATAAATCACATAAAATTATTTTCTCAAAAATTATCTTATCTGAACTTTATATAAACATTCTCTTCATCTTCAGACGTTAAGTGTAAACTGCTCCTCATTCCATCGACTATATTAATAACATCTTTATCAAGGGTTTCTTTATTACCATTATCCGTCCAAGACTCCAAAGTTCCCATTCCTGTATCTCTATTATAATTATCTATATATGCCACACTGCCGTCATCAAAAATTTTAAATTCGTAAACTTCACTTCCTATTTTTTCAGTATCATCTCCATTTAGCTTATAAAGATCATATGTGTAATTACTTTTAGGATCGGTTTCCAAGTACACGGTACCATTAATTATACGCCAAGCAACACATTCTGACTTAATTTCCCTTTTATCACAATATAAGGTTCCGATACTGAAAAAGATATTGTCATTACCTTTGACATAATACAACTTTTTATTGTAAATACCGTAAATTCTGCCAACGCCACTATCTAAAAGCTCAAAACTTTCTAATTTTCCATCTTTTAAATCTGCCTTATATAATTCACAATCTCTAGAACGGTAAATATCAGCTACTGCTTTATCGATTTCTGAAGAAAAATATTTGTAACTTCCTTCAGACAGACTTTTTATCTTATCTTCCGTTTCTTTATCATTTTTAACAATATATATGTTATTGTCTTCCTCATCAATATATATGTCGCTTATATTATGACCGCCCTCTTCAAGTCTATAGACCTTATCTTCCAAAACTGCTGCCACAGCAAATGCCTGATTTTGTTTCCACAAAATATCTCTCATAAAATCTTCGACTATAATCTCAGAAGTAAGATCATAGTCCCAATACTTTAAATAGAAATCAGCTTCAAGCTTCGACTTGAATTTATCGGAATCACCATTATCCACATAAAAATACTCGCCCAAAGGACTGCCTTTATCTTTATAATATTCATAAATAAGCTTATCCAGATTTAATTTTTTTTCGCCTGATTGATCTGTATTATTTGAAATTTCGTCATCAGAATATTTTATATATTCGTCAAGCTTATATATATAGTCCTCAAAAAGTGATGAAAGCTTTATTTTTTCAATTTTGTCCTTGTCAAAATATGTAAAACTTACAGGCTCATCAGAAGAAATAGAGGCTCTACTCGCAACTAATACATCTGTTGACAATGTTTTACTGCTGTTTTTGTCATAATATGACAAAGTTCCGAAATATTCTTTAGCCGTAATTTTTTTAAGCTTTTCTTTAAGTTCCATTTTCATTTGTTGCAAGGCATATTCTTTAAGTCCCTTATCCTTTATGACTGCTTTTTCCTTAAACATTAACGCCTTATCTTCCTCGCTTATTTCAGGAACGGATACCCCTTCTGTCATGTCCGGAATATCATCTTCTATTATCAGATCGTAAAGCGAGCTTTCTTTGTTTTCTGAAAGGTAGTATAAACCTTCCGTTTTTTTATTCATAAGGATTAGTCCCCTGCCGAGTTCAGCAATAAAAACAGGTTTTTTATTTTCACTGTCAGGTTTTGTAATATCATTTATATAATATATATTATATGTGTCATTTTCTTCTTTTACATAGTATATGGAGGATAAATCCTTACTGCATGTAATACTCACACTGACTACATCATTGTCTATTTCATAGGGCTCCTCTTTAAAGTTGTATAAATACAAAGTACACCGCTCACCACGGTCATATTCAGATAAACCATTTTTAAAATCAAATGCACCTCTAAAACTGTAATGCTTTTTAGCGAGGTAAATCATACTGCCCTCATCCTCACTAAGGCTATAAAAATCTGTATATTCAGCTATGTTTTTAGAATTTTCACCGTCCCAGATATAGATGCCTAATCCTAATTCTGTTACATATAAAACTTTTCCATTTTTTAGTACCCTAAACTCTGAGACAGCCTTAGCAATAGTTTTGCTTTCTGTATCATTTTCCTCATCTTCAGATTCATCTTTAGCTTCAGATTCATCTTTAACTTCGGATTCACCTTTAACTTCGGATTCATCCTTAACTTCAGATTCATCTTTATCTTTTGAGTAATTTTTACGTTCAACTACCTTAAGTGCTCTTAAATAATCCTCATCCATTGCTTCAATATAGTATACATATTTACCGTCTAAAGAATATTGTACCTCGGGTAATGAAGATTCTCGCAGTTCAAATGCAAACCTTTTTTTATATTTATCCTTTGATATCCTTGTTGCTTCATCCTTACCCGGTATATGTTCATACAAACCGTTATTTTTAATATACACAAGTTCCCTGCCTGTAAGGCTTGTCTCCGGCACTTCCTGTTTTTCGGCTTCTTCTGAAGTACCGTCTGCCTTTGTGCAAGCGGAAAACACGGTTATAAGTAACAATATTATCGCAGCAAGCAAAATTAAATGTTTATTTTTTTGTATGTTTCTTTTCATAATACTATCCCCTTTTATATAAATATTATTTTTTATCTTAATTTCATATAAATATTATCTTCAGTCCCAAAAACTGTATAATAGCCGCTCTTTTTACCGCCGACTATATTCATAACATTTTTATCCACCGTTTCTTTATTATTCTTATCTTTCCAAAGCTCTAAAGTCCCTCTCCATGTATCTTTGTTATAATTATCTATATATGCTACACTGCCGTCATCAAGAATTTTATATTCGTAAATATCATTTCCTATTCTTTCGACATCATTTCCGTTTAACTTATAAAGATTATATAAGTCATGATCATTTTCTCCGGTTTCCAGGTAGATAGTATCATTAACTATATTCAAAGCCCTAAATCCCGACTTAATTTTCCTTTTATCACAATATAAAACTGCATCTATATCAGAATAGATACCTTCTGCACCTTTGACATAATACAATTTTTTATTATAAATACCGTAAATCTTTCCGGCTCCACTGTCTAAAAGCTCAAAACCGCCTAATTCTCCATCTTTTAAATCCGCCTTATATAATTCAAAACCTGCTGAATTATAAATCTCATCTTTCGCTTTATTGATTTTTGAAGAAAAATATTTATAACTTCCATCAGATATACTTTTTATCTTATCCTCAGTTTCTTTATCGTTTTTAACTATATATATGCTATTACCCTCCTCATCAATATATACATCTCTTATATTATGACCGCCCTCTTCAAGCTTATAGACCTTATCTTCCAAAGCTGCTGCCACATCAAATGCCTGACTTTGTTTTAATAAAATATCTGTCATAAAATATCTGACTATGGAGTCGGAAGTTTTTTCATAATCCCAATGTGCGAAAGCCCCTGAATAATGTTCTCCTTCAAGGTCCAATTTAAATTGACTGGAATCAGCATCATAAACATAAAAATACTTTCCCAAAGGACTGCCGCTATCTTTATAGTATTCATAAATAAGCTTGTCCAGATTTAATTCTGTGTCTGTTGCTGCATCTTCATTATCTGAAATACTCTCATCAGAATAGTCCATATTTTCGTTAAGTTCATATATATAGTCGTCAAAAAGTGATGAAAGCTTTATTTTTTCAATTTTGTCCTTGTCAAAATATGTAAAGCTCACCGTTTTATTCAGTGTATTTGAAATTTCCCCATATACCAGTGTCGATGTTGACAGTTCTTTGCTGCCGTTCTTGTCATAATATGACAAAGTTCCAAAACATTCTCTATTAATAATTTTTTTAATATTTTCTTTAAATTCCATTTTCATCCGTTGCAAAGCATATTCTTTAAGTCCCTTATCCTTTATGACTTCTTTTTCTTCAGCCATTAATTCCTTATCTTCAATACTTATTTTCGGAATAGGTATTCCTGTTGCCTTATCAGGAATATCATCTTCTATTATCAGGTCGTAAAGTGAACTTTCTTTATTTTCTGAAAGGTAGTATAAGCCTCCTGTTTTTTTATTCATAAAGATTACTCCACTACCCAGTTCGGCAACAAAAACAGGTTCTTTTTTTTCATTATAGGTTTTTGTAATGTCGTCTATATAATATATATTATATGTATCTTTTTCATCTTTTACATAATATAAATTTGAAAAATCCTTACTATAAACAAATTTCCCGGCAATTACATTATCGGATATTTTATAAGATTCATTTTTAAAGTCATAAAAATACAAAGTGCCCTCTACTATATTTATAAAATCAGCTAAATCATCTACAAAATCCGGCATCCCCTTGGAACTGTAATCAACTTCGTTAAGATAAAGCATACTGCTCTCATCTTCACTAAGATTATACAATTCTATCCTATCTCCTATTTTTTTAGAATCTTTACCATCCCAAACATAAACTCCCAGTTCTATCTCTGTTCTATATAAAATTTTTCCGTTTTTCAGTACCTTGAAGTCTAAAACATTTGAAGCGATAGTTTCACTTTCTGTATCTCTTCCCTCATCTTTATTTATATCTTTTGTTTCATTTTTACGTTTAACTGCCTTAAGTGCTCTTGGATTGTAATCATCCATTGCTTCAAGATAATATATATATTTACCGTCAAAAGAATACTGTGCTTCTATAGATGAAGAGTCATACATACTATACCCCGGATTTTTTTTATATCTGTCGTTTGAAATCATTATTGCTTCGTCCTTATCAGGTATATGCTCATACAAACCGTTACTTTTAATATACATAAATTCCCTGCCTGTAAGGTTTGTCTTTAACTCCCCTTGCCCTGCGGTGCCATCTGCCTTTGTACAGCCGGAAAATACGGTTATAAGTAACATTATTATCGCAGTAAGCGGAACTAAATATTTATTTTTTTGTATATTTATTTTCATCATGCAGTCTCCTTTTACAAAAATGTTATTTTAATAAGTATTATATAAATGCTTATTTTTCAGTATAATTTATACCCTCAAGCTTTGATATTATTTTTTTATTCATTTTCTCATATGAATCCCATATATTCTTTTTATCTTTTTCATCTTTTAATACAAATTCATTTATAAGTGATTTTATATTATCAAATATTTTAGCAGAATTTATACCGGTTTCTTTTTCAATATTCTCATCGGTTATTGATACTATCTCATGTGCCGCAGGATTACGCATTATTTTTTCAACATCATGAAGTTTTTTGATTTTATCATATATATCAGGACTTGCTTTTTTATTAATTGTTACTTCATTATTAAGTTTTTCAATTAATTTATATAAATTACCGTTCCCGATATCTTTATAAAACGGAAAATCATCTTTAGTTATAACGCTATTTAAAACAGTATCGCCTTTGATTTTTTCCAAATCCCATTTTCTCATATTTTTGCCGTTATAACTCACATAATTATTTATATTGATATCATAAATAACTTTTATAATAATTTCATATAAATCAAGAAGTATCGGTGATATTGCTCTTATAAAATCAGCATATTCATGCTTTTTAATTTTTATACCCATAGCAAGAGTATATTCGACCATATTTAATTTATCATCATTTTCTTTTACGGGTATCCAACTGTCATATAAAGCTTTATTTTTTTCCCTTATCTTTTTAATATTAAGTTTAAGCCGGTCAGAAGCTGCACTAAGATACTTTTTTGCTTCACTAACATCTATTTCATTTATCTTATTCAGTATATCATATGCGGCAATATAATTATATGAATTTATATGTGCTTTTATATTTTCCCTCTGTATCTCCCAAAGCCATGCTATACTCCTTATCTGAGTACATCTATTTTCAGTTCCGTCTTCATTATCTTCATTTGCATCCCACTGTTCTGCCGCTTCATAGTTTTTCCTGTCCTCAATTGAGTTGTTCATACGCCTTTCAGGAGTTGAAACCTGTATTGGTATAAATTTTCCCAACGATACTACTGATTTTAAAATCAGTGCAGCTTTCATAGCCGGAGTACCTGAAGAGACATTCAAATAAATCGTATCATCATCTTTTGATTTTATATCAGATAAAATTTTTGTAAATCTGTCCATACATTTATCAAAATCATGCGCCTCTGTAAAATCAGGATCTTTTATTATATCATATTCAAATTTATGTCCAAGTTTTTCCTCAAGCTTTTCAAGGCAATAGGTATATCTTTGATCTTTTTCATGATAAGAGCATATCTCCTTTGACATATAAAAAATAACTTTATCAGGTTTATAATATCTGCATATGTGTAAAAATGCCCCATCTCTGAAATTAGATATAGGATCGGTTCCCCCTACAGGTGAAAATAAAATCTTCATAACGTTAAATTCCCCTCTTTATTATATTTAAATTATTATTATATCATTTTCTTCTTCTGAATAATCAAAGCTTCCTATAACAGTTATTTCTTCAGTTCCACGCAATTTATATATCCGTATATTATCCTCCTTTAAAGTAATACTTCTTAATCCTGATATCATTTTATCATAAAGCTTCTTATTTAACTTTGCTTCAAATGCAGATTTTTGTACACGTCTTCCAAACCTCATAAGATATTTGGCTATTTTAAGTCTATGTTTATTATCTATAATATCATATATTACAAGGACTGTATATTTCGTCTTACTGTCCGGAGCATATTCCTCCTCATAATGCTCCTCTTCCTCCATAAGCATCTTTTCAATACTGTATTCATCCATAGTTATCGTATAATTAATGGTTCATATAGATCTGCATTATGTTCATCGATACACTTTGCAAGATTTTTTACCTGCCACCATATTCCCTTTCTAAAGCTTATAGGTCCGTCAAGAAAACTGAAATAATTCATATTTGTATTCATTTTTTGCTCAAGTTTTTTTATTATGATTTTTATTCCTTTATCTGATATTATCACGGCACCTGTTTCAATATCTTTGCTAAACTCATCTATGGATATTTCATTACCTCTTATAAGGCTAAGAGCAAGCGAGTCAACCAACACCGCTCTCCACTCCTCAATTAAATCGCTTACAAGTGCAGGATGGTTATTCTTTATCTGATGTATAAAACCTATATATGGATTGATACACCTGCTTTCCAGTTCAGCAAATATTTCATGAAATACTATTGTATATCCAAAACTTATCATTGAATTAAATGCATCTTTAGGAGGTCTTCTGCTTCTACCTTCGAATTTAAACTCATTCCATACCAGTTTTGAAAGTGCCTGAAAATAATATCTTGCAGCAATCCCCTCATATCCTGTAACTTCTTCAATTGATTTTGCACGGTATATATCTTTTTCACTAAGCGACATATACTTGTATTCCTCACTTATATCCTCTATGTTTACATAATTGCGTATATATCGTTTTAATATTACCATCTGATTATGTATCTTAGCTTTTTGTATTTTTTGGGCAAACTTAAGCCTAAATTGTATATCATCTGCGGCATATATCTGTTTTTTTATTCTCTCTGCATTATGATGTGTAGTAGATACCAATCTTCCAAAGTAATCCCCATACTTTGATAAAAATGTTACGGTAATCCCTCTTTTCAGACACTCCTTAACACATTGCGTTGTCATCTCTATATTTCCCATAATCATAACAGATTCCAGAGTTTCCTGAGGTACGGTGCGCCTTAGCCCTCCCTTTGAATCAATGACAAAGCATACGTCTCTAACACTGAATTTCTCCCCATGTTCGGTAATATACAATATCGACATTTTACTTAACCATACCTCCTGATCATAGCAATAATACAATCTCTATTTTTATATATAATTATATATAAACTATTCCTCTTTTTATGCAAAATTATAAATAATATATATAATCACAGCCTTCTTTATATTTACACCGTTTCGATATAAAATTAACTATCTGTGCTTGTTTTTCCTCTTAAATTTATTTCTTTAACTATTTACAGAAATCAAAATTGCAGCTTCACTGTCTGTTACTATTTACGCACCCCTTTCGGGGTATTTATTTTCTAAATTAATATTAAAACAATATGTCGGACATCGATAGCGTTCATAATTTTCCGTCCCCTACCTGAGTATTCATTTTCTAATGCAGATCATAACATAATAATCTAAAATAATCAACGGCTCTAAGCTTTCACCCTGTCATGGTGTTTATTTTCCAAATTAACTAAAAAAGAGACCGTACAATCCGTGTACGATCTCTTTCATCTCCTGCCGAGGTACTTATTTTCTAACTACAAAATAAAGAGCTTTTCAACAAAATCCTTACTGTTTTCGTATCCTATCAGAGTATTTATTTTCTAATTTCCTTGCAAAACATTACAGTAAATAACGGTTATCATTCACTATAACACTTATCTACAAACATAATAGGATTAAACGAAACTAATTGCTAAACCATGCACTTATTATTTTTCCGCTATAAACTTCCAGCCAAAGAGTTTCACCTATATCAAGATGCCGAGATGTGGTTTTAAAGCCTTCCTTGGTTAAGTAAGCTTCTATTCCCGCTCCGCTAAGCAGATAGAATATACTGTAATCTTCAACTTCAAGCCATTCTTCGGTATACCCTAAATTCTCATTATCTGATTGACGATATAAATATCCTTTTATATGTAAAGTATCACCATCCCATTCAACCATATCTTTTCTGTCGGAAATAAAATAAAATTTTCCCGTCAAACCTGCAAGATTGTTGGTATACGGATCCCATTTACCGTCAGCTCCTACCCAATAGCCGCCTCCAATCATCTGATTTGTAGCCATAGCACCGTCAGCCCCCAGGTAATAATCACCAATCCATTGTTCCGCCACCATGTAGCCGTCCTTATTAAAATAATACCATTTTGAATCACTGTCCTGAAACCAGGTATTTGCACAGTAACCGCCTCCTGATAACTTGTACCACCAACCTATATGATCTCTCTGCCAACTGCCTGCATATGTGCATATACTGCTGAGGACAGTCATTACAGAAAGTGTAAGGACACAAACTAATTTCTTCATAAATTAAACAAACCTCCTTAAAAATATAATGTCTATTTGCAGATTCCAAGCAGAGTATTTCTTGCCGGTTCTTGCCTATATACAGATAATAATATTAAATATAAAAAAAATATATTATTCACTGAATACTCTTTTTCAAAAATTCAAAATATTATTCAATGGATAATATACTCTTTAAGGTCTTTCCATACTATGAGGTTTAAAAAATACTTTTTATGTAACCTGATCGGTCGTTTCTTTAGCCGGTCAGGATACCACTTTACATAAGAAAACAATATTTCAGTATTATGTTCATAGGATTTGCAGATAGGTTCCGTCCCCTGTTGGGGGTATTTCTAAGTATAACAGTATCGAATATGACGCTAAAAAAACACTTCAAAGTTTCCGTCCCCTGTCGGAGTTTTTATTTTCTAATGAGCGTGCCATATTAGTTGATGTATATATGCCATCCATAGTTTCCGTCCCCCATCGGGGTTTTTATTTTCTAATGAAAAAAATGTCAGCAGTAGAAAAACTATTAAATACCGTTTCCGTCCCCTATCGGGGTTTTTATTTTCTAATGGAACACCACAGTTATGTTGAACTATACTTTGGAAGGTTTCCGTCCCCTTTCGGGGTTTTTATTTTCTAATAAGTTCTCTTGAAGATGTTGGTGTTAAGGCAAATAAAAAGTTTCCGTCCCCTTTCGGGGTTTTTATTTTCTAATTAATAAAAAGTAAAATTATGCCAAAACTAATAATAGCAGCGTTTCCGTCCCCTTTCGGGGTTTTTATTTTCTAATTGTGTTGGGTGGACGGCTGATGAATATGGGGTTTTTAAAAATGTTTCCGTCCCCTTTCGGGGTTTTTATTTTCTAAATATTACTTTGTACTGATATAATTAATTTGTAACACTCTGTTCGAATAATATATAATATTTATTATCCAAGGAGGACATAAAAATGTCAGTACGTTACAGTGAAGACTTTAAAAAAGAAGTCGTTAGAGCCTATATGACCGGCGACAAATCTTACATTCAGCTTTCAGCAGAATATAACATTGCTAAAAGTACTATTAGTCAATGGGTTAACAAATACCAAGAAGAATGCCTTTATACCACTCACAGTACCACTGAATCCAATGAAGCAAAAGAAATCAGAAGACTTAATCAATTACTTAATGAGAAAGATAAGGAAATATCTTTCCTAAAAAAAGCAGCGGCATTCTTTGCGAAGGAAATCGATTAGTGGTATATCGA
>NZ_JH378829.1:255987-294999 GCF_000235445.1 Johnsonella ignava ATCC 51276
AAAATGGTAAATTTAGATACAACTGCTCCATAATAGATTTATACGACCGAGTTGCAATAGCTTCTGTTAATGGCGACTATATAAACACACAATTAGCTATAGATACACTTACTCAGGCTTTAGAGAAGGAAAAATATCCTTCTGTTATTTTACATTCAGATCAAGGTGTACAGTATACTTCTTGTGAGTTTGTAAATTTCTGCAAAGACAACAATGTAACTCAGAGTATGAGTAAAGCAGGCTGCCCTTACGACAATGCAGCTATGGAAAGATTCTATAATACTTTTAAAAGTAATTTTTATAATGTAGCCAGTTTCACTAGTGCAGAGGCAATGGATGAACTTACTACAAAATATATCAATTGGTACAACTACATCAGACCTCATTCGTATAACAATTATTTAACACCAATGGAGGCTCGCTACAGATAGATATTTATCGAACAAGGTGTTACAAAAAAGCTTGACCAGTACACTTCTGATGATGTAACAGCAAAATCGGAAGACATACTGTTTCCGTCCCCTTTCGGAGTTTTTATTTTCTAAATTGCAGAACAATTTGACACTCCGCAAGGAAGCCTGAAGTTTCCGTCCCCTTTCGGGGTTTTTATTTTCTAAATAATGCAAGAAAAATCAGCTTTGCTTACTTCAAAAATTGTTTCCGTCCCCTTTCGGGGTTTTTATTTTCTAATCTACATGGCGATACGTGTACTACGCTTGCCGAATATTTGTTTCCGTCCCCTTTCGGGGTTTTTATTTTCTAATTCAAGCTTCAGTCTGTTGAAAAACTCAAGAACACAAACAGGTTTCCGTCCCCTATCGGGGTTTTTATTTTCTAATAAGAGGTAATAAAAATGGAGAAAATTAGTAAAGATTTAAGTTTCCGTCCCCTATCGGGGTTTTTATTTTCTAATTGATGATACTAGATTTATTGAAACAAGCTTAATGTGTGTTTCCGTCCCCTATCGGGGTTTTTATTTTCTAATTATGAAAAAATACTTTGACAAAAGTTATTCTTTTGGTTTCCGTCCCCTATCGGGGTTTTTATTTTCTAATCCAGTCTGAAAAAGGCGAGTATTATCTCACAAGACAGTTTCCGTCCCCTATCGGGGTTTTTATTTTCTAATGGAAAAATTATCATGGATATCAAAGTAAAACAACCAAGTTTCCGTCCCCTATCGGGGTTTTTATTTTCTAATATACTTTACATCAAAGCACCTGACTTCGAAACCCAAGTTTCCGTCCCCTATCGGGGTTTTTATTTTCTAATTCGTAGAAAGCAAATTACTACAGGATGCCCATAAACTCAGTTTCCGTCCCCTATCGGGGTTTTTATTTTCTAATCCTACCTCCTGCGGAGTCTCTGTATTAAAGGGCTTACATATATTTTACGGCGTAAAACATATTTTTTAATAAAACTCCGGCTGTTTAGATATAAAATACAGCCCAAGCCCTTTATCCAAGCCGTGCGGAGCAAACATTTCATAAACCATGATTTCTTTACATAAACAATTATTGGGGTTCAAAAGAAATCAGGCAAGCTCCGAGCTGCATCATTTTACCACAATATTCAGTGCATTTCAACATTCTTGGTGAAGCCCCTTTCTTATAGTCTCCGGCATGTCCTCTATTTTCAAAAACTTTAGCCAGTATGTTTGAAACCCTTTTAATACCGTCTTTACCATGCAATGCCGCATATGTATATGTTTTCGATGCGTAGCCCACACCTCCGCCTATAAAAATTACATTATCCAATGTTGTATCAAGTTGTACATTTTCTTTAAATTTACTTAAAAACTCTTTTTTATAATTCCTATAGTCTTCAGATATCGCCTTTTTTATATCTTCAACCGTATAAGAAAATTTATCCTTATTTATTTTAACCGGAAATACTATTTCAGCACCCGGTTTTATACATTCCCTAAGCATCGGCATAGCATTTTGTTTTCCATCAGTGCCTATATCTATTTTCTGACATACGGTCAGATTTTTAATATCAAGCGGTATACTGTCTGCTATAAGCAGACCTGACATCATATCATATATTTTATCATCTATCTTAGTTGAACTATCTACATTATTTTTTCTGTGAAAGATTTGTACATCAATTTTTTTTTGAATTTTATTTCCGCTAATTCCTTTTGTTCCGCTATGTCCTGTTAATAACTCATCAACTCCATTTTTTAATTCAGCTGACAATTTTTCGTTTTTTAACAATTCCATATCCGCAAGTATAGTCCTGATTGCCCCCTTTAAACTGCTTCCGGGAATATACGGTTTTCTATACATATCTTTTACAAAAAGCTCAATTCCTCTTTTTATCAGCTCCTCTCTATCCGGTATATCTGATATATTTAATTTATATAAAATCCATTCATTATAATTTTTATCTGAAATATTATTTTCTCTAAACAGATCAGCCAGTTTTTTTCCTTTGCTCATAATATAGTTTTCATATTCCTTAATCAGCCTTTTTTTAATAAAAAAACGTAGCATTTTATTAATATCAAATATTACAATCTCACCTGTCTCAGAGTTATATATATATTCATTCTTTTCAAGCCTTTTCCCGCCCCCTATATAAACCGGAGTTAAGGTTTTTAAACGCACATTATAAACCTGCAGATTTTTCATATCAGTCTCCATTTCGCCTCCTCCACCCGGCTGCATAAATAGTGATGATGAAGTATGTTTCATACTTAAACCTCCATAAACATAGGTTTTGCATAACGATATACCTCATGAGGTACAGTTTCCGGAGAAACATCATATATATCTCCGGCAAACCTGTTTTTAAATACAGAGCCCGCTTCAAACAGATACAATTCTTTTTTCTTTTTTGCAGTGCCTGCACAGCTGTCGGAACTTATAAAACCTCCACGCCTTTTAATTAAAAACACGGCATCCTCAAGAGCCATGTCCAGTTCCTCGTCTTTAGGCAGACATAATGAAAGACTCATATACATTTTATCTTTGTTTTTTGTACCTGTATATAAATTTTCTGTGGTTTTATCCGCTGTTCTACTCTCATACTTCACTGTATCTGTTACATCAGAATTATTATTTATATTTTTATACATCGTATTATTTTCTTCAGTATTTTCATTTTCAGTAAGTCTTTTATTTAAGCTTTCAGGTACATTTGATATATGAGCTGTAAATTTTCCTAAACCCACCGAAACCTTGCCGCCTATACCGGTATATGAAAGCTGAACAAATAAATCACTTATAAGAGTATATTCCTGCTCGGAATCATAACCTATACATACATAAAGTCCGCTGCCTTTATTAAATGCAAATACTTTTATCGCATATGGCGAGCTGTCAGTATAATCCCTTGCTATAGATGCTTTTTGCCTTATATGGAAATCCCCTATATTTTTAAAATCATCTGCCGCTTTTTCTATATCAAGTTTTTCATTTAAATAATCATCAAATTGTGAAACAGGTATATAAGCAAGTTTTTTTAAAATTTTATTATTTGCCGTACTATCCTTCTGAATAGGCAAGTCATATAATATTTTTTTCTTAGGTTTCGGTACATAAAATTTCTCACCTATATAGGGCATGGCATCCGAAATTAGAATTCTATTTTCTTTTACGGCACAAATAAGCTTTTTAAATACATTTTCCTTTTGAGACAATGCCTCATGACACAGGGCTGAAAAAAGACTGTCAGCATATATAATTTTATCTCCGCTGTCAAGTGCCTTCTCACCGAAATGAACCTCAGTCTGAAATTCAAGCTTTATAATCTTATATTTCATTAATGCCCCTTTTTATATTATATTCCTTTATTATATCTTTCATCCTTAATTCTATAGCTTCATCCAGTTCACCCGTTACAGTATCAAATTCCAGATCCCTGATTCTAACACGTCCGTAGCCACGTGAGCCATGACCTCCAAGATAATCATACTCAAGCAGCTTAAAGCCATCTAAAAGAGTTATAAAATCTTCCTCTATCTCAGACTTCTCAATCACGTTATAGATAATTCTCAACCCGAACAAACTTCCACGGACAACCCGTTCTATCTGCCTGAGTTCAGCTTTTCCTGTAAGCCTGTCTATAGTATTTTCAAACTTCACCTCCCTTATATCAATATCCTTCTCATTTAACTCTTCAGCATTTTTCATAAACATATCCGAAAATATAAGCCTTGATTTATATTTGTTCTTTGGAGTTTGTGAATTGTTATCTTTTGAAGCACTTGTACCGAATAGACGCAATATCCTTGTGCAGTCCTCATCATGTTTCTTTACAATCCCTGTACTTTCTTTCGGATTGTACTTTTGAGCCAGAAGGCTGCGAAGTTTTCCTTTAAGGCTGCTGCCAGGTATCATAGGCTTTCTTTCAAAAGCATCCTCTACAACCGGAGACTCCACTCCTATTGCTGCAAACTGTGCAGCACCTCCTATGTGCATTCCGGTACATACTTCTATAATTCCGCTTATTTCAATTTTTGTATACATTTATATTCTCCTCTACCCTTTATCAGGTGCATAAAATTTTTTATATGCCACTAAAGCTTCCATATAATGGCAGAAACTTATAAATTTTTTCTTGTCAGAACCTATACTGTCGATTTTATTAATTATATCTGCCTTTTTAATTAATTTTTTTACTTCCGGTTCTCTGCCCGCTTCATATATAAAATGCATCTTCATATATTGTATCTTTGCACATAATTTATCTTCAAGGCTTTTACCCTCATTTCTCAAGGCTTCGTTATAAATATCCGAAATCATTCCTAAAAGTTTTCTCAGCTTTGAAGTCGAAAGCTTCATAACATAATTTCCGTTTTTATCAGTTTTATAATTTCCATTTATATCCTTTTCCAAAAGGCTTTTTATAACCTTATAAGCTTCATCCACATAATTAAGTTCCGTTAATTCAGTCTTTTTTTCAACCATTGTTAAGCTCCATTCTGTCTTATTAAATAAGCATATATATACACTGCCGTTATCATTTGCTTTCTATCCTTATTATCAAGTCTCCATTTATATATTTTTTCTGCAAACTGACCGTACTTTTGTCTGGAGGTTTCATCAGAGTTCATATCAAGCTCCGACTCAATACGCCCAAGCAGATATGCAAGTCTTGCAATATTTATCCTGCCCTCCTTATCTTCTCTGAAAAGTTCAAGAAGCCTATATAAAAAACTTGCCCCCTTTTCTTCACTGCCTGAAAAAAAATCAACTAAGGTTTTAAATTTTTCTCCCAATACTTCCGATATAAGCTCATCCCATTTATAGGTATGATTTTCTTCAAATTCGCCGCAGCCGTTATTTTGAGTTTTTGCAGTATTTGAAGTTTTAAAAAGTGTTATTGAATTTTTTCCTTCATTTGCTTTAGACTGTTCTTCAAGTTTTCCGGTTTCATATGCCATATATGAGACCGGGTATTTTACATCATATATTCCATAGCCTGCTGAAAATGTCAATGCCCCCAGTGTAAATTTTTTAAATGTATTATACAGGTCTATTGAAAATTCAAGTATATCCTTCCATGCACCTACTATAAAAAGATCATCACCTCCTGAATATATAACCGATGCATTCCTTTGAGGTACTGCTTCATTACCTTCCAGACTAAATTCAGGTTTTTCCAGTATATGATTAATATAAAATTTAAAAAATATTGATAAATTTCTTGACAGTGCAGTGCTTCTGGATAATGAATTATATTTTTCTTCAAATCCGCTGCTTATAGCACTTCTAAGACTGTCAACATCCGCTCTTAAAACTGCAAGCCTTTTGATCCCTTTGCCGGCAGCTGCAAGTTCTTCAAGAGTATTATATTTAGTATAATCCCCTATCCATAATTTGCTACATACTAAATGCTCAGTAAAAAAATCATTTTTTATATAGGATCTTATATATCCTCCATCCTGAGCCATAATATTTTCTTGCTCACCATCTTCCGATATATCATCTATAATCAAATATTTATCATGTGGCAGCGGCATATGACTGTCATATTTTATTTTTTTAAATTATCACAGTTTACATCTTTATCTATATTTTTTGACATTACTCTTAAAAGCTTTTTTTCGTTTTTAATTATATCTCTTGATATAGTTATCATTGAATGACATATACTGCATATATTTCTGCCCTTATCATCCTGTATAAGTTTATCTGAACGGCGACAAATCGCACATTCTCTCTCAAAATCACCGGTATTGCTGTTTAATATTCTTATATCTTCTGCACTGTACCTATTTATCTTTTTTTGCGAAAGTTTTTCATTTACCGCTCTGTAAAGTTTTCCGCAGCCATAATAATCAGATTCTTCTTTATCATCTAAAATATAATTTTTATATGATAAATCCCTGCAGCAACATGGAGTATATGCCATAGCTATATATAAAGCGTTTTTAAAATTTCTTAAAAACCACTCATTCGTCTTTTTTTCAAATTTTTCTATTATATCCCGTGCCTCTTCGGTATTTTGTATAAGTATATATGCATGTCCTCCACCTGAATACAAAAGATTAGCTCTTGACAGTTCAAGCTCCTCAAGCAGGTCATCAGCTATATCTTCAAGTAGTATATCAAGATAAAATGACCTTGATCTTAAGTTTTTTAATGCATTTTCGCTTTGTATATCATATATAAAATTTTGTATTCCCGATATATCCATGCTGAATAAAAGCATTATTTCTTTTTTATAAAAATCCTTTGCGGCACTTCCCCATACATGAGACTTATAATCTGTAATATTATTATCCCTGAAATAAAGATACATACATGAAGCCACGGCGGCAGTTATCTTAACATGGTCATATAATGATATATCTGCTATTTCGTCTAAAGCTGTAGATGAAGGAATAAATGACAGGTAAGCCTCCAGTATTGACAGAAGTGAATTCATATAGTATTCATTATATTCTATATCTTTTATTTTTAGTAAATTTTCTATATCCACTTTTATAGTGCAATAAATTCCATCGTCCGATTCTGTCATCACATTGTTTTCGCATGGAAAATTAATCTCATCTTTCAGAGCTTTAAATGTACTTTTTTTATAAACCGCCTTTTTATTATTTTTATTTAATATATTAAAAATACTGCTTAAATTAATATTTATATCAAAGCCTTTATCATCACCTTCATTTTTACGGCGATCCGCATCAGAAGCTATATTATCCGCCATATAGGTGATATAGGCAAGTGAATTATTACCATTTTTCAGTTTTGCCCCTGATAAATATTTGGCATGGTGATATCTAACCTGTTCAAGTATATCACTGCGCAGTTCTTCATCTGATATTTTAATATTCTCCTTTAAAAAATAATATCCGCTCTCACTATGATTTCTTTTGTCGGATTCACGGTATAACACCTTGCCGATATCATGAAGCAGTGCACCTGTAATTACCGCTGCAAGCTTTTTATCCATCCTTCCTCCTAAATATGAATTATTTAATTACTGCAATAGCACCCATACCGACAGCAGTTTTTATTCCTACACCTGCATAACAGCCAAATTCTGCAAGCATATAGGCAAGGTTTACCAACTGCGTGGGAGCATTAATTTTAATTGAAATCTCTCCTATAAAAGCCGGTATCAATATACCCTCAAGTGAAAATAGCGTGCTTCTAAGTTTATATTCCTCTATATATGCCTGTTCCTCATAGCTTTTAAGCACCTGTGCATCATATACACGGCTTTGGACTGAAACGGCATCATATTTATGCATAAGACTCTGGAATATAAGTCTTACACTCGGAAATATACAATAACGGTTATCCTGTCTAAATGATGTCGGTGTAATAAATTTCAGCTTAAGTATCTTTTTGCTTTTATTTTCATAAAGAATTTTATTAAGTTCTTTATAATCCGACTCTATAATGCTGAATTCTTTTATATATAAAGTCTCATTACGTTTTTTCAAAAAAACACTTTTTTGGGCTTCATTATTTATATTATAAATAAGCTTGTCTATAATTTCTTTTTTTGCCCGGGTATCAAGCGTATTTATTACCCATACTATATCATCTTTGTCTCTGGCAATATATTGACTGTATGGATTAAGCCTTAAATTATGTAAAAGTGAAGCGTACTGCGGCTCGATTATTTCCATGATATAGCCATGTGCCAAAGATGCCATGCTGTAACTGTATGATTTTCCCTCGTTGCATTTGAATCTGATTTTTAACCTTGTCGGCATACTTCCCCCTCCAGCCTATACCGATATTTGCACTGTATAAACTTCAATAAATCTCCGGTATTTCTACTTAAGTCTATAAACTTAAAATAAACCCGCTCTAATTAAGTCATTACGAACTATATAATTAATTATATGGCTCTATTATATACTGTAAT
The DNA here is from genome assembly GCF_000235445.1 of Johnsonella ignava ATCC 51276. Classification (GTDB taxonomy): domain Bacteria; phylum Bacillota; class Clostridia; order Lachnospirales; family Lachnospiraceae; genus Johnsonella; species Johnsonella ignava. Next base: position 264,319 of record NZ_JH378829.1, read on the forward strand.
CATTTAAATTTCCAATAATATATACTATATGGGGCAAGCTCAATACCGCTTAAAAGTGAAACATCACCCCCGTTTAAAAGATCCTGTGCATCACCCTTTACACCTGCATTTGTAAAATCTGCATAATAAGGATTTGAATCAATGTTTATCGCAACCCATATACGCTCACCCTCATATTCACGTTCAAATACAAGCTGCCTGTTTGTAAGCAGCACCGCTTTATAAGGAGCATACAGCAAGGCTTTTTCCTGCTTATGAATTTTTGCAAATTTTGCAATACTCTCAGACAATTCATTAAATTCAGGTTTTTGGATCTCAGGTCGCAGAGCATAATCACTGCCGTTTTCTTTAGTCCCTTCAATCCCCCACTCGCTTCCATAATATATACAGGGTATGCCCGGCATTGCAAACATAAGTCCGTAAAGCAGCCTGAGATGCTTTTTATCCTTTAATACGGAAGCTGCTCTTATAACATCATGATTATCTGCAAATATAAGCATATGTTCACCTTTGTATATGCCCGTATCAGCTGCAAAAAGCCTGTTTAATGAATATGATATTTCAAATAAATTCAAATCATTACAGCTTGAATACAGCCCTTTATAACATTCATAGTTTGTACAACTGTGAAGCATGGAGGTATTTACTATCCTTTTATAATCTCCAAATAATATCTCGCCTATAAGTATAAAATCAGGCTTTAAAGAATAACAGAAACTTCTGATTTTTCTTAAAAAGTCCTCGTCAATACAATAAGCGACATCAAGTCTAAGACCGTCAATGTCAAATTCATCAACCCACATTTGTATTGAATCAAATATATATTTACAGACCTCATCATTTTTTAAATTAAGTTTTACAAGTTCATAATGCCCTTCCCAGCCTTCATAGTAAAAACCGTCATTGAAGCATGAGTTTTTGCCGAAATCAATATAAAACCAGTCTTTATATGGTGAGTTCTCCCTGTTTTTAAGTACATCACAAAATGCCCAAAATCCCCTTCCTGTATGATTAAAAACTCCGTCAAGTACAATTTTTATATTTTCTTTTTTTATTTTTTTACATACATCAGCAAAATCTCTATTGCTTCCAAGACGACAGTCAATCTTTCTGTAATCCCTCGTATCATATCCATGTCTGTCCGATTCAAATACAGGAGAAAAGTAAACAGCATCAACATTAAGCTTTTTAAGCTGCGGTATCCATTCCTCAACCCGTTTTATTCTGGCAACTTCTATGCCGTCATTTTCCTTTGGTGCACCACACATGCCAAGAGGATAAAATTGATAAAATACGCTTTTTTCCAACCACATAAAATTACTCTCCTTACATCCGATTGCTTATTTTTATTTAATAAGATTTATAAGATATTGTATCATATCTTACACATAACCTACAACTTATAAAATATTACCTTATTCTTTTTAAGCTCATCCGGTTTGAAGCGTAATGTCATGAAGCTGCACAGCAGAAAATACTGCTTTGTAAATTTTAAATGTTTTATAGAGCTTCTTGCCTGCACTAAAAAATCGTACTTTCATAAAGTTAGGAATATAAGTATTAAGATTAACATTTACTCTTATGCAGAGTTTTAGAAGATTTATAAAAAGAAAAGCGATTCTAAAAGTCAGGATTTAACTTTAAAAGAAGCAATGTATAAATATTGTGAAATGAAAAGCAAAAAATCCCTGAATATCAGGGTTTTTAGCGGAGATGGTGGGATTTGAACCCACGCACCGGTATCACCGATCTGCCGCTTTTCGAGAGCGGTCCCTTCAGCCTCTTGGGTACATCTCCATTTATTCCTGCAAGCAACCGGACCTATGACAAACCTGCTTGCACATATATGGCAACATCAACAAGTATGAAATACCCCGCCCCTTAGGGGCGTAATAAGAATTTAGATGCCCCTTTGTTTTCAGCGGGGTACTTCACTGTAAGTCATAAAGTCATAAAACTTGACCTGCATATTATATTATAAAATCTGTTAAAATACTATAAATATATATTTATTTATTTGCCGAAATAAATCCCCACACCGTCAGCAAGCCCCTTTGCAAGTGTATTTATAGTCGCATCGGAATGGTCGCTTGCCTTATCACCAAGTTCTATATCAATAGAAGCAATTGTTGAATAAGAGGTCTGAGTAAGATCCATAGGAAGTCTTCCATCACCAAATATCCTTGTTCCGGTATTCTTTAATCCCTGTATAAGACTTTTCCCAAGTGCCTCATGTTTTTCCCATGTTGAGGCTACCGGTTCCATCTGCCTGTATGAAGCCACATCCGGCACACCCATATAAAATGCACCTTTATCACCGCCTGTTGAATCCCAGTGAAGTGCTATATGACAGCTTGATGTATTATTTGCGATAACGGTTCTTGCAATATTGTCAAGCTGTACATCATCACTCTCTCTTATCATAAGCACGTCATATCCTCTTGAAAGAAGCTCAGTCTTAAGTGCCTTTGCCATCTTAAGTGTTACCGCCGCCTCAGATGTTCCGTCATTAAAGGTCATACCGGTTGATACTGCAACCGTTTTAACCGCACCTTCAGCAGTAGTTCCGCCTGTAACTTTGGCAGTACCGTCAGGATGACATAAAGTTTTTACTGAAGAGCCTCCCTTGGTGCCATGACCGGCATTTACACATACCGTTATATCCTTTCTGTTATTCTCAGCTTTATACAAAACTGCATAGCCTGAATTTATCTTTGAATTTCCGGCATATTTCCATGACGGATCAAGTTTTATCTGAGCACCTGATGCGTACTGTGCACTGCTTCCGCCCTGATCTTTAGAGCCTTCCGTGGTCTGCAAGGCTTCTTCGGTGAGGTATCTTGTTACCACAAAAGCAGTTTCTCCGTCAACTATTATCCTGCTCCATTCACTATTTTTACCTGTCCTTTGAAATTTTGCTCCTTTATCAGCCTTCTTTAATACAGGTGCCGAAGTTGAAGCTCCCTTTCTTATATTTACTGAATCGGCAGTTATATATACTGTTTCATCAACATCTGCAAAGCTTTGTTCCGGTACTTTTTTCTTTACGCTCATATCCGACACCTGCAAAGTATCTGTGCCGTCATCGCCGGCATTGTCAGTATCAATTAAAAAAACATCCTTTTTTTCAGTGAGATCTGTATCCGACATATTTGCCTGTGATGAGCTTGCAGTCTGTGTAGGTGATTCGGTCTTGTTTGAACATGAAGCCTGACTTAAACTTATAATCATAAGCACTGAAACTGCCGCCATGTATCTGATGTATTTAAAACATTTAATTTTTATACATGATAATATTTTTTTCATACTGCTTTTACCTTCCTTTCCGTACCTGAATTTAATATTGAAGCTCCGCCTATCACATATCCCTCCTCATCATAAAATACAACCGCCTGACCCGGAGTAACCGCTCTCACCGGAGAATCAAAAGATACTGATATTTTTCCGTCAATATCCGCCTTTACCGTGCAGTATTCACCCTTATGCGAATATCTTATCTTGGCTTTTGCCCTTAGACTCTCACCCTCCTTAAGCCCTTCTATACTCATCCAGTTTACACTATCAGCCGTAAGGCTGTTCGAGTAAACGTCAAAATCGGTTCCAAGTACAACCTCATTTGAATCTGCCCTTATTTCCTTTACAAATACCGGATAACCGAGGGCTATACCAAGCCCCTTTCTCTGTCCTATAGTATAGCGGCTTATCCCTCTGTGCTTTCCGAGTACTTTGCCTGAAGCATCTACAAAACTTCCTTCTTCAGGCTTTATACCTGTATTTTCTTCTATAAAAGCCGCATAATTCTTATCAGACACAAAACATATCTCCTGACTGTCGGGCTTGTTGGCAGTTCTTAAATTTATCTGCCTTGCTATCTGTCTTATCTGCTCCTTTTCATAGCCGCCAACAGGCATAAGCGTCCTTGAAAGCTGTTTTTGCGTAAGCTTATAAAGTGCATAGGTCTGGTCCTTTAGTGCACTTTTTGAAACTTTAAGAGCATACCTGCCGTTTGGCAGGAGGGAAACTCTTGCATAATGCCCTGTAGCTATATAATCGCAGCCTATATTAAGACTTTTATCAAGCAGATTTTCCCATTTTATATATCTGTTGCAGACTATACATGGATTGGGTGTCCTGCCTTTCATATATTCATCTATAAAATAATCTATTACTTTGTTTTTAAATTCATCTTTAAAATTCATTACATAGTACGGTATATCAAGCTTATCTGCAACTCTTCTTGCATCTTCAACTGCCGAAAGTCCGCAGCAGCCGGCATCGGAGTTTTTTCCGTCTTTATCATCCTGCCATATCTGCATAGTAACGCCTATAACATCATAGCCTTGTTCTTTAAGCAGATATGCAGCCACAGAAGAATCCACACCGCCTGACATACCAACTACAACTTTTTTCTTGTACATAAAATCCGTCTTATAATATTTTTATTTCTCTAAATCTATATTTCCGAAGCTCCAGCCGTCATTCGATTTTAAATCGCCTTTCTTTTGCCTGTCGGCATCACTTTCCGTATCGGGAGCCTGTCCCTTTCTAAGGCTGTCTTCACTTATGCCCGGGTACGGTCCGGCCTGCCCGGCATTATTAAAATCATTCTGCATATGTCCTTGATCCGGTAATCCCCTTGACACATTATACTGTTCCTGTGGATTTTGCCTTTGCCTAGGCTGTCTTCCTGCGGCATTATCAAAGTATTCCTGACCGTAGCCATAGCGTTCCTGCGAACCTCTGTAAGGTCCTCTGCCTATATCCGTCTGTTTGTAAACCGTATTGCCATGTGAATAGTTAAATGTTTTTCCGGTACCCCCCCTGCCCTCTTCATCAGCAGCATCAGGTGAATACCTATTTAGTGTATTATTACCCTCATGACCTGTACGATTATATCCTGACTTTAGGCTCTGTCCCGACTGAACCGAATCATAACCTCTTTTACTATATCCATGACCTGACTGCTGATGATTATATCTGCTGTCATCATATCCCTGCTCCTGATTATAGTATCCCCTGTTATCCCTGTTATCATATCCATCCTGCCGGGGTCTATAATATCCGTCATTATACCCCCGGTCCTGACTGTAATAGTTTTTATCATCATACCCGTCATAGGGCATGCCGTACTCTTTATTATGTCTTGCCGAAGTATCGGGATAATTTCTTCCGTTATAATACTGATCATTACCTGCATAATACTGATCCTTATATCTATATCTTCGATTATCATCGTAATCAGCATACATTTCAGGATTAAATCCATTCTTTTTAAAATCCAATACTGCCAATACAAAAATAAGATAATGTATTACAATTCCGGCAAAAAATACTGTCCTTATCACTAAACCGGTAGGGTTTACCGATATTACGGCACTAAACAGCAGAAATATAATAAAAAATGGAGTTTGTGCATATATATCCATTTTATAAATATCCATATAGTCAAGTCTTTCTCCACATACTGTCGATATAATTGTACCGAAAGCACTGAACATAAGTGAAATAATGCATATATACAAGGTCCATAAAAAACCGAATATAAGAATTAAGACAGCTATAGATAAATACAAATATATATACCATGAATCTATTACTTTAAATATTTCCTCCTTAGAAACAGTATCCTTATGCTCTGAACCTACTTTCATTGTAAGACCTGAATTAGGTGTATGCTTTAAACTGTCCCCCATCTTTATATAGATGTTTTCACTGTCAACAAGTATTACAGAGTCATACTTGTAAATTATATCATAATCACCGGCTCCGGTATCCTGTGTATATACATCTGAAGTACTTATGTATATAAAGACTCCTCCCTCAGCCTTGTTGTCAATTTTTATCTTATCATCAACTTTTAAATGCCCGTTTTCCAGACAGAAATAAGGTGTAACATCAGAAATCCTTTTTGTAAGAACACCAGGCATCAAACCCATCTTTATGATATTTATAATTGAAAAAAGTGTAAATGTAAATATTGTCGTTAAAAAAATATAGCCGAATACACGTCTGCCGTTTTTTTGTGTAAATCTTCTATATGCGTTAAAATTTAAAAATGAACCTGCCAAATCTGAAAAAAATTTCATAATACATATGTCCCTTTACAATTCACTATATAAAAAATCTATAATTAAGTATTGTGAGAATTTACATTTATCCCATACTGACACTATCATATCCTATTATTTCACCATTATCAAGCTAAAACTGCATTTATTGTAAGTTTTTTGGCAAATTAAAAACCTGTATATTTAATCAAAAAATAAAGTATATTTTTATTTTTTAAGTGCATAGTTTTTCTTTTTATAATGCTTAAATACCCATATACTTGGTGAAAACAATAAAAGCAGCGGAAAAAGTTCAAGCCTGCCGGCAAGCATGTCAAATATAAGAACCAGCTTGCTTACAGGAGTAAATACACTGAAATTTCCGGAAGGTCCTACCAGTTCAAGCCCCGGTCCTATATTATTTAAGGTGGCGGCTATACCTGTAAAATTCGTTACCATATCAAGATTATCAAAGGCAAGTATAAACATACTTACACCAAATATAAGAACATAGGTTATAAGATATGCCGCTACGGTTTTTACCGTATCATCATCAACTACATTCTTATCCATCCTTACAAATTTTGCACTTCTAGGATATATTATCTTTGTCATCTCAACGCCTACCATCTTAAAAAGCATTATAATCCTTGATACTTTTATACCGCCTCCTGTACTTCCTGCACATGCTCCTATAAACATAAGCATAACCAGTATAGTCCTTGAAAGCTGCGGCCACAGGTTAAAATCAACTGTCGAATAACCTGTAGTTGTGATTATAGAACCTACCTGAAAAGCACAGTGGCGCAGTGCCTCAACCGGACCTGAATACTGTTTTACTATATTTAGGGTAATTATAGCTATACTTAAAAATATTATTAAAAAATACCACCTTACCTCTTCCATCTTAAAGGCATCACCTTTATTCTTTCCAAGCAGCAGGTAATAGGCATTGAAATTCACTCCGAATAATATCATAAATATAGTTACTGTTGTCTGTATAGGTATACTGTATCCCGCCATGCTGTCATTTTTTATTCCGAATCCGCCTGTACCGGCAGTTCCGAAAGTAATTGTAAGTGCGTCAAAAAAAGGCATCTTAAAAATCAGGAGTATAATAATCTGTAAAAGTGTCATTACAAAGTAAATCATATAAAGTATTTTTGCAGTATCTCTCAGTCTCGGTAGAAGCTTTCCTACAGTAGGTCCCGGGCTTTCTGCACTCATAAGATACATACTGTATCCACCTGCCATAGGCAGGACTGCCAATATAAATACAAATACACCCATACCGCCTATCCAGTGTGTGAAGCTGCGCCACATTATACTGCTTTTATTAAGTGCCTCAATATCGCTCAATATACTTGCACCTGTAGTTGTAAAACCTGACGTGGTTTCAAAAAGTGCATCTATAAAGTTTGGAATATCTTTATTTAACACAAAAGGCATTGCTCCCACTATACTCATTACAATCCAGCTTAAAGCAACACAGGCAAAACCCTCTCTGGCAAAATAAAGCTGATTCTGCGGTTTTTTTCTTGTAAGCAGATATCCCGACACATATGATGTAAGTCCTACTACGGCAAATGAAAAGCCCGCATTCTCCTTGTATATCAAACCTGTAATAAAGGGAATCAGCATAAATATGCCCTCATACTTAAGCACCATGCCAAGTATGTACATAATCATCGGAAAATTCATAAATTAAACCTACCCCTTTATAATATCCTTTATATCTTTAAAACCGCTCAGTAATGTAGTAACTACTATAACATAGTCTTTTTCCAAAATTACGGAACTTCCATTTGGAAAAATAACATCTATTCCCCTTATTATACAGGCTATAAGAACATTATCCTTTGTATCAAGCTTTTCAAGCGGTATACCTATAACCGGCGAACCCGGCTGTATTTTGAACTCAAGTGCCTCCGCCTTCTGGTTTAAGATCCTGTACATGGTCTCAACATTACTTCCCATACCGTTTTGCAATGCCCTTACATAACTTACTATATATTCGGCAGTTATAAATTTAGGATAGATTATACTTCCAAGATCGAAGTTTTCAACTATATCATCAAATGATATACGGTTTATCTTTGTAATCACCTTGGCATCTGTCCTGCTTTTTGCAAAAAGTGAGAGAAATATATTGGCTTCATCTATGCCTGTAAGAGATACAAAGGCACTGCAATAGTCAATCCCTTCTTCTATAAGAACCTCCTGATTTGTTGCATCACCCTGCAGCACATTGAAGCGACCGGTATCACCTAATAATTTTTCAAGCTCTTTTTGGCGTTTTTCATCCTTTTCAATAACAATTATCTTTATACCCGCACTTAAAAGATCTTTTGAAAGATAATGTGCTATCCTTCCTCCTCCCACTATCATAACATCCTTTACCTGATGTGTATTCAGCCCTATATTTTTAAAAAATTGTTTAGAGTTTTCATGAGAAGCAACTATGCTTATAAGATCCTTTTCCTTAAGTATAAAATTACCGTTCGGTATAAATACATTATTACCTCTTTGTACAGTACATACCAGAACCTGTCCCTTTATCTTTTTTGACATATCTGACAGGCACAGATCACAAAGAGGTGAACCCGGTATTATCTTAAACTCAAGCATCTCTACCTTGCCCTTTGAAAATGTATCTATCTTAATAGCTGAAGGAAAACGCAGTATTCTTGCTATCTCCTTAGCTGCAGCATATTCGGGGTTTATAACCATTGAAAGCCCGATTTCTTCTTTAAGGAACATAATTTCATCATTATATATAGGATTTCTCACTCTCGCTATTGTCTTACAGTTTGCGGTTTTTTTTGCTATCATACAGCATAAAAGATTTAATTCGTCCGAATCCGTAACCGCTATAAACATATCCGCAGAATCAACGCCCGCCTCTATCTGTACTTTACGGCTTGCACCGTCGCCGTAATGGACATTTACATCATATGTTTTTCCTATTCTTTTAATAAGATCTTCCTGCCGGTCTATTACCGACAGATCATGTCCCTCAACTACAAGCTGCTCAAGTATAGTTTTTCCAACTTTTCCACAGCCTAATATGACTATTTTCATATATTATTAAAAACCTTTCAAATATTTAAATCCTTTTCTCCATTTCTTTAAGCTCATAGGGGGTATTCTGATAAACATAGAAATTAAGCCAATTCGCATAAAGCGTGTTTGAAAAATTTCTCCATGAAAGTATAGGCTTTTCAAACGGATTGTCATGCTCATAATAGTTTACAGGCAGTTTCGGGTTTAATCCCTTAGCCACATCCCTGTGATATTCATTATTAAGTGTCATGCGGTCATATTCAGGATGTCCTTGTATAAAAACCTTCCTTCCGGCTTTATCAATTAAAAGCAGTATACCGCTCTCATCACTGTCTGCAAGTATACTTAAATCGGAGCAATTCTCTATATCCTCCCTTCTTATCTCAGTATTTCTTGAATGAGGGCAGTATACATAGTCATCCATGCTCCTTATAAGCGGTATTTTCCTGTGCATTGTTCTATGTTTATATACACCTGAAAGTTTCTCTTTCATAGGATATTTCCTTATTCCGTAGTAATAATAAAGCCCTGCCTGTGATGCCCAGCATATATGAAGTGTGGATGTTACCCTTTTTTTGCTCCATTCCATTATACTGCACAGCTCATCCCAGTAATTTACTTCTTCAAATTCCATATGTTCAACAGGAGCACCTGTGATTATCATTCCGTCATAAGCCCTATCCTTTATATCATCAAAATAATTATAAAATTTATTTAAATGGCTCTGACTTGTATTTTTGCTTTTATGTGATTTTATCATTAAAAATGAACAATCCACCTGTAAAGGAGTATTTGACAATGCCCTAAGCAGCTGGGTTTCAGTATCTTCTTTTAAAGGCATTAAGTTTAATATAAGTATCTGAAGCGGTCTTATATCCTGTGTGTCAGCTCTTGTTTCATCCATTACAAATATATTTTCTGATTCAAGCACAGCCTTTGCAGGAAGCTCATTTTGTATTTTTATAGGCAATTTGGCTATCTCCTTGTATTTAATAAATTTAAAAATTCTTCTTCTGTAATTATACTTACTCCAAGCTCAACGGCTTTTTTGTTTTTTGAAGAAGTTGAAGATATATCATTATTTATAAGATAGGCTGTTGAAGCACTTACCGATGAACTTACTTTGCCTCCACTATTTTCTATAATTTCCTGGAGTTTTTTACGGTTTTCAAATTTTTGTGTTTTTCCGGTTATAACAAAGGTTTTTCCTGCTATATTTTCATTGTATGTACCGCTCTTTTGGACTTTCTCTATCTCAATACAGGATAAAAGCCTATCAAGCCTGAGTATATTTTCACTGTTTGAAAAATATTCCTCTATAGCCGATGCAAGTACACTGCCTATACCGTCGATTTCAGTAAGTTCTTCTTTTTTTGCATTTTTTATACGCTCAAGATCAAAATCAAAATGGCTGCTCAGTATTTTTGCGTTTGAAAGTCCTATGCCGGTTATCCCAAGCGAGTATAAAAGTCTCGGCAAGGTTGTATGTGATGCCTTTTGTATGGCGGCTTCAAGATTTTCATAAGATTTTTCTCCAAAGCCTTCCATAGCTACTATTTCATCCTTATGTCTTGAAAGCTTAAATATATCAGAAGCTTCCTTTATAAAACCGAGTGATATAAATTTTTCAAGGGTTTTTTCAGAAAGTCCGTCTATATTTAACGCATCTCTTCCGGCAAGCAAAGCAAATCCCTTTATATGCCTTATAGGACATTCTTTATTTGTACAGTGCACTGTTTTTACATCCGCCTCCTGTTTTATTTTAGGCTTATGTCCGCATGCAGGGCATAAATCCGGAGGCTTGATACTTCCTGAACCCGTAAGATTTTTTGCTATCTGGGGTATGATCATATTCGCCTTATAAACACTTATTATATCACCCTTTCCAAGCTTTAACCCTTCAACCATACTTAAATTATGTACGCTTGCACGGCTTACAGTAGTCCCTTCAAGCTCAACCGGTTCAAATATTGCTATAGGATTTATAAGCCCGGTTCTTGACGGACTCCATTCTATATCTAAAAGTTTAGTTTCTTTAAGTTCATCAGACCATTTAAATGCTATGGAATTTCTAGGAAATTTTGATGTGCTGCCAAGGGATTTTCCATACTCTATATCATCATATATAAGTACAAGCCCGTCTGATGGCAGATTGTTTTTTTCTATTCTATTTTCAAAATTTTTAATATCGGTTTCAATACTTTTTGCTTCTGTCATTATATATTCAACTGTATCAAAACCTCTGTCTTTAAGCCATTGCATCTGTACATCTATTGAATTTTTAAAATCGACGCCCTGTGCAGATACCAGCGTAAATGCATAAAAGTAGACAGATCGGCTTGCAGTTATTTCAGGATTAAGCTGTCTTACCGAACCTGAACATAAATTTCTTGGATTCTTATACTTTGCATCAAGATCGGGAATCTGTTCATTTATTCTGTCAAAATCCGAATAACTTATAACTGCCTCTCCTCTTAATATAAGCTCCTTATTAAAATCAATTTTAACAGGTATATTTTTAAAATTTCTGGCATTATCCGTTATTACCTCTCCTACTATGCCGTTCCCTCTTGTAACCGCATTTTTAAGGATACCTCCGTCATAGTTAAGCACTATTGTAAGCCCGTCAAGCTTCCATGAAAGCAAAGCTTTCTCACTTCCAAGCCATCCTTTAAGATCTTCTACGCTTTTTGTCTTGTTCAGTGAAAGCATAGGTGTATCATGCTCCTTTTTAGGGAGTGATTCCAAAACCTCATAACCCACTTTCTGAGTAGGTGATGCTGAAAGTACGATGCCGGATTTTTTTTCAAGCATTAAAAGCTCATCATAGAGCCTGTCATACTCATAATTATCCATTATTTCAATATTTTTTTTATAATATGCCTCGGAAGCCTTGTTTAACAATGCTATAAGCTCCCTCATTCTTTTAAACGGTGCCGTTTCCGGCATAGCTGTATTTATGCTCGTATAATCAGCGTTTCCATCGTCATAGTTATCCATATCTGTGCAATGACCTTCCTTTCCCTGACGGCAAACTCTTATAGCTGCCGTAATTTATATAATTATTCCGGTCAATATATCATTTTCATATTTTACTGTTTGATTTAACTGTTTTGTCAGCTGCTTTATTTTAATTGCTTTATGTTAACTGTTTTATTTTATAATCTTGAATATGCTTTATCTCATCAGAGCCGAGCCTTCTCCATTCACCGGATTTTAAGGCTCCAAGCCTTATATTCATAATTCTCGTCCGTTTAAGGTCTGTAACTTTATATCCCAATTCTGCACACATACGCCTTATCTGTCTGTTAAGACCCTGTGTAAGAATTATTACAAAGCTTTTTTCCCCCCTTTTTTTTACAATACATTTACGGGTTTTTACCTTAAGTTCATGCAAATAAACTCCTGCACTCATTTTTTTTATAAAATTATCATCTATGCATTTATTAACTGTAACAAAGTATTCCTTATCATGGCAGTTTGCCGCTTTCATAATCCTGTCGGCAAGCTCCCCCTGATTAGTCATAAGTATAAGCCCTGTAGACTCTTTGTCAAGTCTGCCTATGGGGTATATCCTTAACGGATAGCCAATATAGTCCACTATATTCAATGCTCTGTCATTATCAGTGGTAGTGCATACTATACCCTTAGGTTTATTAACTGCTATAACTACTTTTTCAGGCTTTTTATCACTGCCGAAGTTTCCTATAAGGTTTCCGTTTAGATATATTTTATCACCATCTTTTAAAATAGCTCCAACATCGGCAATTTTTAAATCTATGTTTACCTTTCCGGCTTTTATAAGCCTGTCAGCTTCACGCCTTGAGCATATACCTATATCCGCCAGATATTTATTTATACGCATAATTTTTTCGTCCGTCTTAATTTCTTAAATATGCAGCAGTGCAAACATCTACATAATAATATTAATACAATATAACAAGAGAAGCATAAAACTGCTCCCCTCTAAAAATATATTATATCAGCTGATGTCAATATAAAAAATATCCCTGCCGAAGCTCCCGGCAGAGATAAACTTTAATTCAAAAACAATTATATTAAATCCGCTATTTAAAGCAAAGATACTAACCTGCTTGTTCAAAACCTGCCCAACGCTTTATTTAAAGCTTAAACAAATTCAAGCACTACCTCCATAGCGGCATCGCCTTTACGCTGTCCTATCTTAATTACTCTTGTATATCCGCCTTTCCTGTCGGCATATTTAGGTCCGTACTCATCAAAGAGCTTTGCAGCAAGGTCGATTTTTTTTGTATTTCTTTTCCTTTTAGCCGCTTCTTTAGGAACAAAGGTCGGAACATAAAGTACAGAATAAATTTTCCTTCTGGCATTAAGTCTTGAAGGCTTGTCCTTTTTGATTTCCTTATCAACCTCATCATAGACAGTACGTCTCTTGCCGTCTATAACCTCCTTAACTCTCTTGCCGTCAGCATCCTTTCTTGCAACCTTAGCTTTGATGCTTACAGTCTCATAATTATCCCTCTCCTTTACAGCAAGTGCAATTAGAGATTCAACTATCTTTCTTACCTCTTTTGCTCTTGCCTGGGTAGTAACAATCTTACCGTGCTGGATAAGTGCTGTCGCCTGATTCCTAAGCAGTGCCTTTCTCTGGCTTGATGTCAGCGAAAGCTTCTTTTTTCTTGGCATTTATTTTTCCTCCATTCATGGAAGTACATACAGGCTCATCGGACTTAGTGTATGTACAAAGATATTTTCCTTAGAGACCTCTAAAATATAATATTTTATAAGTCTCTAAACGCTGTATTTTATAATAATGTAAATCTAATTAATTATCTTCCTGTTTCAGAGAAAGCCCGAGATCTTTAAGTTTTGCAAGAACCTCCTCAAGCGATTTGCGCCCGAGATTTCTTACTTTCATCATATCCTCAGGTGTTTTATCGCAAAGCTCCTCAACAGTATTTATGCCTGCCCTTTTAAGACAGTTATAGGAACGTACTGAAAGCTCCAGCTCATCAATATTCATCTCAAGAGCTTTCTCTTTACCGTCTTCCTCTTTTTCAACCATTATTTCAGCAGTTTTTGCATTTTCAGAAAGATTAATAAACAAATTCAGGTGTTCACTTAAAACCTTTGCAGCAAAACTTACTGCCTCATCAGGCATCATAGCACCATTCGTATATACATCAAGCGTAAGTTTATCGTAATCCGTCATCTGCCCGACACGAGTATTTTCAACAAGAAGGTTTACTCTCTCAACAGGTGTATATTCAGAATCAACCGCTATAACACCTATAGGCAGATCGCTGTTTTTATTTTTATCAGCACCTACATACCCTCTACCGTTTGTTATAGTAAGTTCCATATTAAACTTTACATCACTTACAGTAGCTATAATCTGATCTTTATTTATTATTTCAATTTCAGGACCGCACTTGATGTCCGCTGCCGTAACTACGCCATCACCGTCAAACTCAATGTAAGCGGTAACCGGCTCATCGCTCCTGCCGTTATTTTTAATGACAAGGCTTTTAATGTTCATTATTATCTCAGTTACGTCTTCTTTTACACCCTCAATAGTTGAAAACTCATCACGAACACCCTCAATCTTTACCTGACTTACAGCAGTACCCGGCAGTGAAGACAGCATAATTCTTCTGAGTGAATTTCCAAGTGTAGTACCATATCCCCTTTCAAGCGGTTCACATATAAACCTGCCGAAAGTATTGTTTTCTGAAATCTCTGCAATCTCTATATTTGGTTTTTCAAAATCGAACACTTAATTTCCTCCTTTTTATGTTGTAATAAACAATGCCGACAAAACAGCAAAGACTCCGCTTCAAAGCTTAAATAAACTTAAGTTTAAAGAAAATATACCGTCTGTCTTATACTGCTCTGCCATCAGGTGGACAAAAGCCCGGAAATGCCGGCACGCAAAAACATACCATGCATAAACCTGCTGTATTGTTATTACTTGGAGTACAACTCGACTATAAGAAGTTCATCTACCGGAACATCTATCTCTTCCCTTGTAGGAAGTGCCTTGATATTTCCTTTAAGTGCCTCAAGATCCGCCTCAAGCCATGAAGGAGTCATACGACCTCCGGTCTGTTCTGCAATCTCCTTATATCTTGTGGAAGATTTTACACTCTCTTTTATTTCAATCACATCCCCTGCCTTTACAAGATATGAGGGGATATTTATACATTTACCATTTACAAGCACATGCTTATGGTCAACTATCTGGCGTGTTTCACGCCTGGTTCTGCCGAAGCCCATACGAAAAACTACATTATCAAGCCTTCTTTCAAGAAGTATCATAAGGTTTTCACCTACCTGACCTCTCATCCTTGAAGCCTTTGCATAATAATTTCTGAACGGTTTTTCAAGCACTCCGTAGATAAATTTGGCTTTCTGCTTTTCTTTAAGCTGATTGCCGTACTCACTTAATTTTCTATTGGCTCTTTTTAAATTTCTATTTGATTTCTTATCGATACCGATATATACTGGATCAAGACCGAGTGATCTGCATCTTTTAAGAACGGGAACTCTATTAACTGCCACTTTAAATACCTCCTGATTAGACCCTTCTGCGTTTTGGCGGACGACATCCGTTATGCGGTACCGGAGTTACATCCTTTATACTTGTTACTTCTATTCCACAGGCAGCAAGAGCACGTATTGCAGCCTCTCTTCCTGAACCCGGACCCTTTACCATAACGTCTACATACCTAAGTCCATGTATTAAGGCTGCCTTTGCAGCAGTTTCAGCAGCTATTGATGCTGCATACGGAGTAGATTTCTTTGAACCTCTAAATCCAAGACCACCGGCACTTGCCCATGACAATGCATTGCCCTGAGTATCAGTCAATGTAACTATTGTATTATTAAATGATGACTGTATATGAGCCTGTCCGCGTTCAACGTTTTTCTTAATGCGTTTTTTACTCACCCTTTTGGTGGACGCTTTGTTTGCCATCTAAACTAACCTACTTTCTTTAAACTAAAACAACTTACGTTCCTGTTTTTAAAACATGCAACGTTTAGCATTTTTGTAAAATAATTATATTTTTAATTAAGTTTATTTTTTCTTGTTTGCAACTGTCTTTCTGGGACCTTTACGGGTTCTTGCATTCGTCTTTGTTTTTTGTCCACGCACAGGCAGACCTTTTCTATGACGTATGCCCCTGTAACAGCCGATTTCCTGAAGCCTCTTTATGTTTAGAGCGATTTCCCTGCGCAAATCACCTTCAACCGTCTGGCTTTCAGATATAACGGCGGCTATCTTTTTCACCTCGTCATCCGTCAGATCCTTAACTCTTGTATCCGGACTAACGGCAGCCTCTGAAAGTATGCGTCTTGAACTTGGCACACCTATACCATAGATGTAAGTCAAGCCAATCTCTACACGTTTCTCTCTCGGTAAATCAACACCAGCTATACGAGCCATGTTCTATGTATTCCTCCTTATTTTTCTCTTTTTATAACACTAACCCTGTCTTTGTTTGTGCTTAGGGTTTTCACAGATTACTCTGACAGCCCCTTTTCTCTTAATAATTTTGCACTTTTCACAAATGGGTTTAACCGAAGATCTAACCTTCATTTTAATTCTCCTTTCCCCTATTTTGACAAAGTCGCCAAAATATTATACCACTTTGATGTGCCTTTATCAAGCTGTTTTTAGTGGTACTTTACTTATCACGCCATATTATCCTGCCCTTTGACAGGTCATATGGAGACAGTTCTATGGTTACTTTATCTCCCGGTAAAATCCGTATATAATTCATACGAAGTTTTCCGCTTATATGTGCAAGTACCTGATGCCCGTTTTCAAGTTCAACCTGAAACATGGTATTAGGCAGTTTTTCTATTACTACTCCTTCAATTTCTATAACGTCTGATTTAGACATCCATTACCTCCAAATGTCTCAGGAAATATTTAATTTCCTCGTCCGTGATGCTATTTGAAAGCACTCTGCCTGCAAAATCGGCATCACCGTGTTTTAAAATCCTTATGTGCTTTATACTTTTCTTTTTAGGCAGTTCAAACTTTCTTTTCTTTCCATCGCAAAGCCATACAAAACCCTTGTCCGCCTCTATTATGATATATGACCTGTCCTTATCATGACCTGCTTTTGAAACTGCCGCAGCTCCGATTATATTGTTTTCAGTCATAAACTCTCCTGTATCCGTGCTTAATCTGCCGACAAATTATTTAAAACAGTATTTTACGGTCGATAAAATTTCACAGCCTGCACTATTTTATAAGTGATAAAATTTCACAACCTTCATTTGTTATAAGTACAGTATTCTCATAATGTGCCGAAAGCGAGCCGTCAGCGGTTACAACTGTCCAGTTGTCGCCAAGCCACTCTACTTCAGGTCTGCCCACATTTATCATAGGCTCTATGGCAAATGTCATACCCGGTTCCAGTTTTATACCGTTGCGGTTCATCCTGAAATTGGGTATATCCGGAGATTCATGAAGTTTGGTTCCTATACCGTGCCCCACAAGATCCCTTACAACACCGTATCCGAAGCTTTCTGCATACTCGCCTATGGCAGAACATATATCATTCAGATGGTTTCCCGGCTTGCAAAATTCAATTCCTTTAAAAAATGACTCTCTTGTAACTTCTATAAGTTTTGCAGCCTCATCACTTACTTTTCCTACGGCATGTGTCCTTGCCGCATCCGAATGATACCCTTTCCAAATGACGCCTGCATCAAGACTGACTATATCGCCTTCTTTTACAATGCGTTTTTTAGAGGGTATGCCATGCACCACCTCATCATTTAATGAAATGCATATTGAACCCGGAAACCCGTTGTAGTTAAGAAATGACGGTACACAACCATATGATCTTATAATCTCATCAGCTATTTTATTTATATCATAAGTTGATATACCCGGTTTTAATACAGTTTCCAGCTCATCATGAGTTTTTGCCAGTATCTCACCGGCTTTTTTCATGAGTTCAATTTCTCTTGCAGATTTTATAGTAACTGACATTACTTATCTCCCAATATAGAAATTATATCTGCAAAGACCTTGTCCATATCCTTTGTTCCGTCAACCGTCCTGAGTATACCCGCTTTTTTATAATAATCAATAAGCGGCTTTGTATGCTCATGATAAACCTCAAGCCTTTTTTTAACGGTTTCAGGCTTATCATCATCTCTAAGTACAAGCTCATGGCTGCATCCGTCACATATATCTTCTTTTTTAGGAGGATTGAAGCTCACATGGTAGGTTGCACCGCAATTAAGACAGGCACGCCTTCCTGACATACGTTTTATAATATTTTCATCCGGAACATCTACATCTATGGCAAAATCAATTTTTTCTGAAATTTCCTTAAGTACCTTGTCAAGGCTCTCAGCCTGCGGTATATTTCTTGGAAATCCGTCAAGTATAAAGCCTTTTTTACAATCCTGCTCATGTATTCTGTCAATAAGCATGCCTATGGTAACTTCATCAGGGACAAGCTCCCCCTTATCCATATAGGACCTCGCTTTAACACCGAGCTGTGTTCCCGCCTTAATGTTTGCTCTGAAAATATCTCCTGTTGAAATATGCGGTATTGAATATTTTTCTGCAATTTTCTTAGCCTGCGTACCTTTTCCGGCACCGGGGGCTCCAAGCATAACAATCTTCATAAAACCCTCCATGTTATTAAATTAAAAATTTTACTTAAAGGAGATACTTATGGCAGCATCTCCTTTAAGAGATTATTCCGATAAAAATCCCTTGTAGTTTCTTACAAGCATCTGCGATTCTATCGCTTTTATTGTTTCAAGTATTACACCGACTATAATTATAAGTGAAGTCCCCGTAAATGAAAGTCTGCTTACTTTAAATACTCCTGATATTATAAGCGGAATCACACATACTATTACAAGACCTGCAGCACCTATAAATATAATATAGTTTAAAATCTTTGTAAGATACTCGGTGGTCGGCTTTCCCGGTCTTACAAACGGTATCATACCACCCTGTTTCTTCATGTTGTTTGCTATCTCAAGAGGATTAAACGTAATTGAGGTATAAAAATATGCAAACAGCACTATAAGCACTATGTAGAGCAATGCTCCAAGTGTATATACAGGAGATGTCATATCAAACCAGCTGCCTGAATTTAAAAATTTAACAATCTTACCCGGTATACCTGTCTGTAATGCAGGTACAAACTGTGATATTGCCACCGGAAATGACATGATTGATGAAGCGAATATTACAGGGATAACATTGGCAGTATTTACCTTAAGCGGTATATATGAAGACTGTCCGCCTACAAGCCTGCGCCCCTGTGTCTTTGCCGAATACTGTACAGGAATACGTCTTTCGGCATCCTGAAGTATTATTACAAATACTACCATTACAAGTATACATGCCGCTATCACAAGCCCTGCAACCACCATTACGGCAACTGATTTACCCTTTATAAATACATTATAAAGCTCCGAAAGATCAGCCGGCAGTGATGAGATAATATTAAAAAGAAGCACTATTGAGATACCGTTTCCGACACCCTTTTCAGTAATCCTCTCGCCTATCCACATAAGGAATGCACTTCCCGCAGTCATAGCACATACGGCAACTATCACGCTTCTCGGAGTAAAGTTAAACAAAAGCCCCTGACGTCCGAAACCTACAGACAGTGCAACCGACTGTGCAAGTGCAAGTGCCACCGTAAGGTAGCGTGTATATTCCATTATCTTTTTTCTGCCATCCTCACCTTCCCTTTGCATCTCTTCAAGCTTCGGTATGGCTATAGTCATAAGCTGCATTATGATTGAGCTTGTAATATAGGGGGTGATACTAAGTGCAAGAACACTCATCTGTTCAAATGAGCCTCCGGTAAGAGCATTTACAAATCCAAATGCATTGCCCTGCTGCTGTGATATAAAATCACGGAGAAACTTGTTGTTCACACCCGGAATTGTAAGATTGCTGCCAAGACGTATTACAATAAGCATAGCAAAGGTATAAAAAAGTTTTTTCCTCAAATCCTTTACTTTAAAAGCATCTCTAAGTGTGCTTAACATATTATACCACCTCGCAGGTTCCGCCGGAAGCTTCTATCTTTGATTTCGCACTTTCACTGAATGCGTGAGCCTTGACATTGAGTTTTTTTGTCAGCTCGCCGTTTCCAAGGATTTTTAAGCCGTCTCTTTCTTTTTTAATAATACCGGCTTCTATAAGCAGCTTGGCAGTTACTTCACTGCCATTGTCAAAGCATTCAAGTTTTGAAACATTTACACCCACTATATCCTTTGAGTTGCGGTTTTTAAAACCTCTCTTAGGGATACGTCTGTATAAAGGCATCTGACCGCCTTCAAAGCCGGGTCTTGTGCCGCCTGAGCGTGCTTTCTGTCCCTTATGTCCCTTTCCTGCCGTTTTGCCGTTGCCTGAACCATGTCCACGGCCACGTCTGAAACTGTTATGCTTAGAGCCTTCAGCCGGTCTTAAATTAGATAAATCCATGACTGTACCTCCATTCTTTAATTGTAATGCTGCCCGTAGAAGGGCAGAGTGTCCTGCTATATCTCTTCTACCTTTACAAGATGTTTTACATGCCAGATCATGCCTCTTACAGCATCATTATCAGGCTTTTCAACTGTCTTGTTAAGTTTCCTGAGCCCAAGTGCCTCAACGGTTGCCTTATGCTTAGGAATCGCTCCGATAGGAGATTTAACTAAAGTAATTTTTAATTTTCCTGCCATTTTCTCTCCTTTCAGACTATCCAAGTATATCTGCTACCGATTTGCCTCTGAGCCTTGCAACTTCTTCAGGTGTTTTTAAAGAAGTAAGCCCCTGTAATGTGGCATAAACTACATTAGTTTTATTATTTGAACCAAGTGATTTTGTACGGATATTTTTAATTCCGGCAAGCTCTGCAACTGCACGCACCGGACCTCCGGCTATTATACCGGTACCTTCAGGTGCTCTCTTAAGCAGAACATTTGCACTGCCGAATTTCCCTACAAAGTCATGCGGTATACTTCTGTTTTCATCTATATTTATTTCAACAAGCGACTTTGTTGCAGTTTCCTTACCTTTTCTTATAGCCTCGGGAACTTCTCCTGCTTTGCCGAGTCCCACGCCGACATGCCCATTGCCGTCTCCTACAACTACAAGAGCAGAAAACCTCATTGTACGTCCGCCTTTTACGGTTTTTGAAACACGTTTTATGGCTACAACCTTGTCATTTAATTCAAGGGCAGCCGGATCTATAAATGTACGTTTCATTTATTAAACTCTCCTCCTGTTAGAACTGCAGTCCTGCCTCACGTGCGGCATCCGCAAGTGCCTGAACCTTACCCTGGTAAAGGTATCCGCCCCTGTCAAAGACAACTTTTTCAATACCCTTTTCAATTGCTCTTTTGGCAACAAGTGTACCTACACGTGCCGCAGCATCGACATTGTTGGTTTTTTCAATTTCCGATTTTAATTCTTTTTCAATTGTTGAAGCACTTGCAATTGTATTACCAACCGTATCGTCAATAATCTGAGCGTACATATGGTTGTTGCTTCTAAATACCGCTAAACGCGGTCTGTCCGTCGTTCCTTCTAAACGGCTGCGCATCCTTCTATGCTTTTTAGCACGAACTTCGCTTCTGGTCTTTTTGCTAACCACTATCCTACCCTCCTAATTATTTTTTACCGGTCTTACCGACTTTACGTCTTATTACTTCACCAGCGTACTTGATACCCTTGCCCTTATACGGCTCAGGTCTTCTCTTATCTCTTATTTCCGCTGCAAACTGGCCTACTTTTTCCTTGTCTATGCCCTGTACTTTTATAATATTGGTTCCGTCAAGCACTGTGGTTATGCCCTCAGGGTCCTGCATCTCAACCGGATGAGAATAGCCAAGTGAAAGGACAAGCTTTTTACCCTGTTTTTGTGCCCTGTAACCGACACCGTTCACCTCAAGTACCTTTTCAAATCCATCTGTAACGCCAACAACCATATTGTTTAAAAGGGTTCTTGAAAGTCCATGAAGTGCTTTCATCCTTTTAAGGTCATTCGGCCTTGAAACCAGTATATTTCCTTCTTCCTGCTTTATCTCCATACCTGCCGGAAATACTCTTTCAAGCGTTCCTTTAGGTCCTTTGACAACTACATGGTTATCTTCACCTATAGTTACCGTTACTCCCGAAGGTACAGCCACCGGCTGTTTACCTATACGTGACATCCTTTTCCTCCTTAAATTATTCACGGATTTTTCCGTGTTTTCAGGTGTTTATTTTTATTTAACTTTATAATTTTTCTTTGCAGAATGCTGCATTTAATACCGCAATTATGTGATGGCAAAGCGGTATATCATAATTACCATACAAATGCGAGTACTTCTCCGCCTACACCGAGACGGCGTGCCTCTTTGTCAGTGATAACACCCTGATTTGTTGAAATTATGGCAGTTCCAAGTCCTCCAAGTACCCTTGGAAGTTCTTCTTTTCCTGCATAGATGCGGAGTCCCGGCTTTGAAATCCTTTTTAATCCGCTTATAATTCTCTCTTTTTTATCAGCACCGTATTTAAGTGTAATACGAATTACTGTAAAACCGCCTTCTTCAATGAGCTCGTATTTTCTTATATATCCTTCTTCCAAAAGTATGCTTGCAATAGCAGTTTTCATCCTTGAGGAAGGTATACTTACCACATCATGCTTTGCAGTATTGGCATTACGTATTCTTGTAAGCATATCTGCAATAGGATCGCTCAATGTCATGGAATATTGCCTCCTTATTTTTTATATTGCAATAACTGAAAATGTATATTTGTTTTAAGCCTGTTACCAGGATGCCTTCTTTACACCCGGTATCTGCCCTTTGTATGCAAGCTCTCTGAAGCATATTCTGCATATACCGTATTTCCTGAGATAAGCATGCGGACGACCGCATATTTTGCACCTGCTGTACTGTCTTGTGCTGAATTTTGCAGGACGTGCCTGTTTAATCTTCATTGCAGTTTTTGCCATATTATCTTATCCTCCTCCTAGTTTTTGAAAAATGGCATATTAAATAATGCCAGAAGTTCACGTGCTTCTTCATCGCTTTTAGCAGTGGTAACGAATATTATATCCATTCCCCTTATTTTATCAATCTTATCATATTCTATCTCAGGGAATATAAGCTGCTCTTTAATACCGAGTGCATAATTTCCTCTGCCGTCAAATGAATTAGGATTGACGCCTCTAAAGTCGCGAACCCTAGGAAGTGCCAGATTTATAAGGCGGTCTGCAAACTCATACATCTTGTTCCCTCTTAAGGTTACTTTGCAGCCTATAGGCATGCCTTCCCTAAGCTTGAAATTTGCTATTGATTTTTTTGACTTTGTTATTACGGCTTTTTGACCGGAGATGATTTCAAGATCTCTTACAGCTGCATCAAGAATCTTAACATTGTCTTTTGCTTCTCCGACTCCCATATTTATGACTATCTTGTCAAGTTTCGGAATCTGCATGGGATTCTTATATCCGAATTTTTCTCTAAGTTTAGGTACAATTTCGTCTTTATAAAGTTCCCTTAATCTTGCCAATTTAACTTCCTCCTCTCCGTATTATCCGATAACCTTGCCGGTTTTTTTAGCTATTCTTACCTTTTTGCCGTCTTCTATCTTAAAGCCGACTCTTGTGGGCTGTCCGTCAACAAGCAGCATAACATTTGAGATATCTATGCTGCCTTCCTGATTTATAATTCCCCCGTTCTGATGTTTCATACCGGGTTTTGTATGCTTTAACTGCATATTGCAGCCCTGCACCACTACTCTGTGCTTTTTAACATCAACCTTAAGCACTTTGCCGGATTTGCCCTTGTCTTTTCCTGTTATGATTTTTACCAAATCATCTTTTTTTATTTTCTGCACGGCTCTACCTCCTATAATACTTCCGGAGCAAGGGATACTATCTTCATAAACTGTTTCTCACGAAGCTCCCTGGCAACCGGTCCGAAGATACGTGTTCCCCTCGGGGTTTTATCCTCTTTTATTATTACTGCCGCATTTTCGTCAAATCTGATATAGGAACCGTCTCTACGGCGTGTACTGTTTACAGTACGCACTACAACAGCCTTAACTACATCGCCTTTCTTTACAACGCCTCCCGGTGTTGCATCTTTGACCGAAGCAACGATTATATCGCCTATATAAGCATATCTTCTTCTTGAGCCGCCCATAACTCGAATACAAAGGAGTTCCTTCGCACCGGTATTATCTGCAACCCTCAAGCGTGTTTCCTGCTGAATCATCCCTGATACTTCCTCCTGTGAGTTTATTTAGCTTTCTCAATTATCTCAACCAGGCGCCATCTTTTATCCTTTGAAAGCGGTCTGGTTTCCATTATTTTTACGGTATCTCCTTCTGTACATTCATTTTTTTCATCATGTGCCTTGAATTTTACCGTCTGTTTTACAATTTTTCCATAAAGCGGGTGCTTTACATGGTCCTCTATAGCAACTGTGATGGTTTTATCCATCTTATTGCTGACAACCTTGCCGATACGTGTTTTCCTAAGATTTCTCTCTGCCACTTTATCTCCTTCCTGCATTAAGCCATTTTTGAATTTTCGGTTATAATAGTCTGTATTCTGGCTATATTTCTGCGTACCTCTGCGATCCTTGAGGTGTTGTTAAGCTGGCTGGTTGCATTCTGAAACCTGAGATTAAAAAGTTCTTTTTTTGCCGAAACCAGCTCTTCTTTTAATTCCTGCACGGATTTTGACCTTAACTCTTCAATATACTTATTAGCTTTCACTCTTATCACCGCCTTCTAATTCAGCTTTTGAGGCTATTTTGCATCTGCATGGAAGTTTGTGCATAGCAAGGCGGAGGGCTTCTTTTGCAACCTCCTCAGTTACTCCAGCTATCTCAAACATAACACGTCCCGGTCTTACAACGGCAACCCAATATTCCGTTGAGCCTTTTCCTGAACCCATCCTGGTTTCGGCAGGTTTTGTAGTAACAGGCTTATCAGGGAATATTTTTATCCATACCTTTCCTCCACGCTTTATATAACGTGTCATAGCAACACGGGCTGCTTCTATCTGATTTGATTTTATCCAGCACGGATCAAGTGCTATAAGACCGTACTCACCGTTTGAAATAGTATTTCCTCTAAGTGCACGACCTGACATCGAACCACGGAACTGTTTTCTGTGTTTTACTCTTTTAGGCATTAACATAATCAGTCTACGCCCCCTTCCTTATTTTCTTTTACAGGAAGAATTTCTCCATTATATATCCAAACCTTAACACCTACCTTTCCGTAAGTGGTATCGGCCTCTGCAAAACCGTAATCTATATCTGCACGCAGTGTCTGAAGCGGTATTGTACCTTCTGCATAAAACTCGGTACGTGCCATATCGGCACCTCCAAGTCTTCCTGAACATGAAGCCTTAATTCCTAAAACTCCCGCTTTCATGCTTCTTCCCATAGTTGATTTCATCGCCCTACGGAATGCCACCCTGTCTTCAAGCTGTCTTGCTATGCTTTCAGCTACAAGCTGTGCATCTTTTTCAGTTCTTTTAACTTCCTTTATATCTATAAATATCTTTTTGTCGGTAAGTTTTGCTATACGGGTCTTAAGCTTTTCAATGCCTGCACCCTGTTTTCCTATGACAATTCCGGGTTTTGCCGTATGTATTATTATCTTTACCTTGTCTGAGGCACGTTCTATCTCTACATGGGAAATTCCTGAATCATAAAGCTCCTTTTTAAGGAATTTCCTTATATTATAATCCTCTACAAGGAGATCGGCAAAATCAGCTTCTGCATACCATCTGGAATCCCAGCCTTTTATTACTCCGACTCTTAAACCATGCGGATTAACTTTCTGTCCCATCTTTGCCTCCTTATTATCTTTCGTCAAGCACAACAGTGATATGACTCATTCTTTTTTCTATACGATAAGCCCTGCCCTGTGCTCTTGGTTTTATTCTTTTCATTATAGGTCCTGAGCCTGCAAAACACTCAGCTATATATAAATTTTCAGCATTTAAATCATTATTATTTTCAGCATTTGCTATGGCTGATTTTAAAAGCTTTTCTATAAGCCTTGAAGCATATCTCGGATTATATCTGAGTATACCGAGTGCCTGCTGCACACCCTTGCCTCTTATAGCATCGAGAACGAAGCATGCTTTCTGAACTGATACCCTCGCATAAGAAAGCTTTGCCGAAGGCCTTGTATCCTTTTTTTCATTTCTTTCTCTTTTAATCTGGGATCTGTGTCCTTTTGCCATAAATAAACCTCCCTTCAAACCTTTCTTAACTTATCTTGATGCTTTCTTATCATCTGCCTTATGACCCCTGTAAGTCCTTGTGGCAGCAAACTCACCGAGTTTATGGCCTACCATATCTTCCGTTACATATACCGGAACATGCTTTCTTCCGTCATGTACTGCAAATGTATGACCTACAAACTCGGGAAAGATGGTTGAACGACGGGACCATGTTTTTATAACGCTCTTCTGACCTGATTTATTTAACTGCTCAACCTTCTTTAATACATGGCGGTCTGCAAACGGACCTTTTTTAAGTGAACGTGACATCTGGCTTCCTCCTTATTTTGAAGTACCCTTACCATCACGTCTTCTGATGATAAGCTTGCTTGAGTGTTTCTTATTATTTCTTGTCTTAAGACCGAGAGCCGGTTTGCCCCACGGTGTACAAGGACCCGGACGACCTATTCCGGTCTTTCCTTCACCACCGCCGTGCGGATGGTCATTCGGATTCATAACAGAACCACGAACCGTAGGTCTTATACCCATATGGCGTTTTCTTCCCGCCTTACCTATTTTTATAAGTGCATGATCCGCATTTCCAACAACACCTATGGTTGCACGGCAGTTTATAGGAACCATACGCATCTCATTTGAAGGCAGACGCAGTGTAGCATATTTACCTTCCTTTGCCATAAGCTGTGCAGAATTTCCTGCCGAACGTGCAATCTGTGCACCTCTGCCCGGATAAAGCTCTACATTGTGTACAAGTGCTCCTATAGGTATAAGTGAGAGCGGCAGGCAGTTTCCTAATTTTGCTTCCGCATTTTCACCGCTTACAATCTTCATGCCTACAGTAAGACCCTCCGGTGCTATAATATAGGCTTTTTCACCGTCAATATAGGAAATAAGCGCTATATTTGCCGATCTGTTCGGATCGTATTCTATTGCTTTGACAATTGCCGGAATTGAATCTTTTGATTTTCTTTTGAAATCAATAATTCTATATTTTCTCTTGACTCCGCCTCCACGATGTCTTACCGTTATTTTTCCCTGATTATTTCTTCCCGCTTTTTTCTTAAGTGGAGCTACAAGCGTTTTCTCAGGAGTATCCTTTGTGATCTCCGTATAATCAGAACCGGTCATATTACGCCTGGAAGGGGTATATGGTTTGTATTTTTTAATTCCCATTATATTCTCCTTTTATGCCATACTGTATAAAACAGTATCGCTTCGTTTTTATCACGGTTTCTCCCGTATAATGTACGGCTTTTATTTAAAAGTAGGGCGATTATAATCCCTAATATATTTAAAAGCCGAATTATAATCCTTCAAACAGCTCTATTTCCTTACTGTCTGATGCAAGCTTTACTATAGCTTTTTTCTTTTTTGATGTAAATCCGCTTTTATTGCCACGGCGTTTTTCTTTTCCTTTAAGGTTCATGGTGTTTACCTTTTGCACCTTTGTTCCCGGAAACATCTTCTCAATCGCTTCTCTTATCATTATCTTGTTTGAATCAGGATGTACAAGAAATGTATAGCTCTTTGAAGACATGCCTGCCATGCTTTTTTCTGAAATGACAGGTGAGAGTATTACGTCATAATATTTTATATCAGCCATTATGCATACACCTCCTCTATCGTATTTACAGCAGCCTTTGAAGCTACAACGGTATTATATTTAAGAATATCATACACATTTATAGTATTTGGAGATGCGGTTTTTACACCTCTTATATTCCTTGCAGAAAGAACTGTGTTTGTTTCATTTTCAGATGTAACTATAAGAGCCTTTGAAACCTTAAGGTTTGTCAAAGCCGCTACCATCTTCTTTGTTTTAATCTCATCCATCTTAAAGTCATCAACTACTATAAACTTATTGTCATTTACTCTGCTTGTAAGAGCACTTTTAAGTGCAAGCCTTCTCTCCTTTTTATTAAGCTTTATGCTGTAATCTCTGGGAGTGGGAGCAAATACTACTCCACCGCCTTTCCACTGCGGTGATCTTATAGAACCCTGTCTTGCATGTCCGGTTCCCTTTTGTCTCCACGGCTTTCTTCCGCCGCCTCTTACTTCACCTCTGGTTTTTGCCTTCTGTGTTCCCTGGCGCTTATTGGCAAGGTGCGCAACAACTGCCATGTGTACAATATGTTCATTAACTTCAATGCCAAAAATCGCATCATTTAATTCCATATCGCCCACTTCTTTGCCTTCTATGTCATAAACAGATACTTTAGCCATCTGTGCGTCCTCCTTTCCTAAGCCTTTGCCTTAACTGCTTCTTTTATTATTACAAGTGTTTTCTTAGGTCCCGGTACAGAACCTTTTACAATTATGAGGTTTTCTTCCTTATCAACTCTCACTACCTCAAGATTCTGTATTGTAACCCTTTCACATCCCATATGTCCGGGCATTCCCTTACCTTTAAACACACGGCTCGGACTTGAGGTTGAACCGTTTGAACCCTGATGACGATGGAACTTTGAACCGTGAGACATAGGACCTCTATGCTGACCGTATCTTTTTATAGTTCCCTGGAAGCCTTTACCCTTTGAAACTGCACTTGCATCGACTTTATCTCCGGCAGCAAATATATCAGCTTTGATCTCATCCTTTACTGAATATTGATCTGAATTCTCTAATTTAAATTCTTTAAGAAATCTTCCAACCGGATAAACTTCTCTCTTTTTATTCCCTTTTTCAATGGTTTCTTTTGTAATACCTGCCTTGTCAAGATGTCCTGAACGAGGTTTATTTACAAGTTTTGTACGGATCTGTCCATAAGCCAGCTGCACTGAATCATACCCGTCATTTTCTTTGGTTTTAACCTGTGTAACCACACATGGTCCTGCCTTAAGCACGGTAACCGGTACTAATGTACCCGCATCATTAAAAATCTGAGTCATACCGAGCTTTTTAGCGAGTATTGCCTTCTTCATTTTTTTCCTCCTGGTTTTATTCTACAGCGGAGCATTTTCATGCTCATTCTAGAGCAGGATTATCTACTCTTCATTTTAATATCGACATGAACACCTGCCGGCATCTCAAGACGTGATAATGAATCAATTGTCTTTTGTGTCGGTGTGAGCACGTCTATAAGTCTTTTATGGGTTCTTTGTTCAAACTGTTCCCTTGAATCTTTGTACTTATGAACCGCTCTAAGTATAGTTACCACTTCCTTTTTAGTAGGCAGCGGCACCGGTCCTGAAACCTTTGCTCCGCTCCTTTTAACAGTATCAACTATCTTGGCTGCCGAGCTGTCCACCAGCTGATGGTCATAAGCCTTTAATATGATCCTCATTACTTCAGTTGCCATAAAAAAAGTCGCCTCCTTTTCGCACTTTTAAAAAAGTTCGACAAGCGGTGACTGTACACTCTGCCGTGTGTGTCGATATTTGGACTAAACACACTATGCTCCTTACGGAGCCCTATCTTTTCAGGTACAGTGACTTGTCGCCAGTTTATAGTAACATGACTTTCGCTCCACGGAAAACCCCATCCCAACAGGAACGGCAACCTCACGCTTCACAGCTATCAATGCCACAGCTCCGTAAGAATAACATATATTTAAACGGATTGCAAGTATTTTTTACTTTGGCTTTCGTCCACCCTGGAATTTCTCGCTGTATTTTTCCAAATCAAAGTTACCCGAGCCTACAACTACAACGCCTTCAAGCTGACATATTTTATTTACTACGGCATTATTTGTAGGATTGGCAAGTCTTGTTATAGAAATAGCATAAAGCTTTTAGTTCAAACAAAATACTCATCTGCTGTGATAATTCATACTTATAAGTTGTAAACTGTACTATTGGAACTACTCTTGATTTTCCATTCTTAGATTCATAACCACCTTGTACGTTTTTCTCAACTCCTGTGCACTCTTCTCAACTCCTGTGCATTCTTCTCAACTCCTGTGCATTCTTCTCAACTCTTGCACATTTTAACAGGCTGTTGTTTCTACCTCTGGAGTGGTAGCATTTAAGTAGAGTTGGTAAACTCACCAAATCTATGGTATTATTAAAAACACAGAGGTGATCAAAATGCAATACGACAAAACTTTTAAAGAAGAGGCTGTTAAGCTATCCGATGAAATTGGTCTTAATGCCGCTGCTAACCAACTCGGTATTCCTTATTACACCCTTTCGGGCTGGCGTAATAAACGTAAAAAATATCAGGAAACCGCATATGTTGGAAGCGGTAACAAACGTTTATCTAATGATGCCAAGGATCAAAAGATATGCGAGCTTGAAAAAGAGGTCTTAGAACTTCAACGGTCTAATGACATTCTTAAAGAGGCTCTCGGTTTTTTCGCCGTAAGCCGGAAGAAATAAAGGCTCATTACCGTTATCAGTTCATTTATGACAAGCACA
>NZ_JH378829.1:295384-297864 GCF_000235445.1 Johnsonella ignava ATCC 51276
AGAGAGCATGGATGGCTTCATATTCCTCATCGAAAGCCGAAAGGATTAACACATGCGACAACTGAAATACAGGAACAGGAAAATCTAATAAAGCAGGATTTTTCATCAACTTTGCCATATAAAAAGCTTCTAACTGATATATCTCAGATACAATGTCAAGATGGAAAGCTTTATATTTCACCTATTATGGATTGTTGTAATGGAGAGATACTATCCATTCTAATGAAAGATAACATGAAGAAAGAATTGTGCATTGATACTTTTAAAGCTGTAACTCAAAAATACAATCTGAACGGTGCTATTGTGCATTCTGACAAAGGAAGTCAGTACACTAGCGAAGCATTTAAACAGGTTCTTGCTAATGCAGGAGTTAGTCAAAGTTTAAGCGGAGTCAATCATTGCTTTGATAACTCTAGGATGGAGAGTTTCTTCGCAACGCTCAAGAAGGAACTCCTTTACAGGATTCCAACCTATCGCATGAAAAGAGAAGAAGTAAAAACAATGATCTTCAGGTATGTATTTATATATTACAATCAAAAACGGATATATACATCAAACCCGGATGGACTTTCGCCGGTTATGTATAAGCAGTTGCTGGAGGTTCAACTTCTGGCAGCATAGGAACCATAAACAATTTAGTGAGTTTGAAGACTCTACTTATCTTGACAGTTCCAGAAAACCTTATAACTAATGCCTTTTAATTGTATTTCATCGAACTAATTAACATAAAAAAAGGACAACTTACAGGGTAAAATAAAAGTTATCAAACAATAAATTACCTGCTAAGAAGTCCTTTATGAGTTGTGTATCCAAATACATTTTTTTACATGGCTTCTATCAACCTTAAAAATATGATTATAAATGTCAATAGACTTAAAATAAATATACTACTTAATAAAGAGAATTTTATTTATCTATATACATATCATTAATTACCGGTGCTCCAAGCGGTAATGAGGTGTCACTTGGCCAATAAGCAACATTCAAATCAAACCCTGCTTTTACATGCTGTCCGTTATATGCTTTTATATCCGGTAAATCATTTAACGAAAGTACCTTAACAGTTCGAGAATAAGAGCCTCCGTCTATAGTCTTACATGTAAGTGCTTGTGGCATATCCAATATAAATAATATAAAATCTTTGTCTCTGTCTATAGAAGAATTCGGATTAGGATCATTAATTCCCTGTACCGCAAGAACTTCATTATATTTCAATACACGTATAGTACCGTTCAGTAAGGTGTATCTTGTATCGGCAACATCTACTTTCTTGGTTTGCACTATATTATTTTCAATCCATGCACCCGAAGCATTAACACGGTAATTATCAGGAGTTATTGTATTTATCATACAGTACCCGAATTTATCAAAATAATAACACTCTGCCGTACCGTCTGAATTACCATCTATCCATTGCCATGAGTTGGAAGGCCACGTTCCGTTGCCTTGGTCATACCACCAACCCTTATTATCCTGTATCCAAGTCCCTGCATAAGCATTTATTGTGAAAAATATTGCAAATACCGGTAATAATAATAACACTTTAATATTTCTCATAAGCACTTCCTTTCTATAGAAATATTGTTCTATATTGATAAACCATATGACTACTTACTAAGATTACCAATTCATATTTCTTAAATCAAGGCTCTTTTTTATTATTTATTTCTTACAATTGTACTATGTTCAAAGACTTTGTTTATAGTATTTAGTATATACTAAAGTGAACCCATTTGTCAAGACGGATCTTCGACACTTTAAAATCAAATATAACTGGTAAAATGAAAAAGTTACTTCCAGTTATCTTTCCTTATCCTGATTTTAGTTTTTCAATAAGTACTTTATGAAAGACTTACTTCCGGCTATCCTATTACCTGTGATGTTCATAGGAGAAAGGATGACTATTATGAAAGCAAAACATTTAACTTTAGATGACAGGAAAGCCATTCAGGAAGGCATAGAAAGACGTCTTTCAAAAACTGCCATAGCTAAATCTATTTCCAAAGATTGTTGTGGTAAACTATAGTTGTAACAGGAGTGACTAATAAATATAATTATAAAATAGGAGAAATTATTATGTCACAACAACATTACGAACCGGAGTTTAAGAAAAAACTTGTACGCCTTCATTTGGAAGAAGGACGTACACTACAAAGCCTTTCTGCTGAATATGGCGTTGCCAAATCAAGCATTACCATATGGTGTAGAAAATTTAGCAAAGAATGCCGGGAACAAGCCTTAACTAATCCAACTGCCCAAAATGAATTGGAGCTTATGAAAGAAAATCGCCGACTTCGAGCAGAGCTTGAAGAGGCACGAAAGGAAAATCTATTCCTAAAAAAAGCAGCGGCATTCTTTGCAAAAGAAATCGATTAGAGGCTTATCGATTCATTGATGAAAACAAGGACGAACTGGGAGTCCGCTGGCTTCTCAGACGCCTTGATATATATCCAAACGCTTATTACACTACCTGAGGCACA
>NZ_JH378829.1:298278-303078 GCF_000235445.1 Johnsonella ignava ATCC 51276
AGATCGTCATATAACTAGTGTTCTTGCCATCCGAACCCTGCAAAAAGCTCTGGACAGTCAGAGATTTGTCAGCACAGATATTATCCTGCATAGTGATCAGGGAAGTCAATATACATCGAAGGCTTTTACTGAATTCTGTGAGAAAAACAGCATCACACAGAGCATGAGCAAGGCAGGCTATCCATATGACAATGCACCAATGGAAAGGT
Source organism: Johnsonella ignava ATCC 51276 (assembly GCF_000235445.1). GTDB lineage: Bacteria > Bacillota > Clostridia > Lachnospirales > Lachnospiraceae > Johnsonella > Johnsonella ignava. Next base: position 298,488 of record NZ_JH378829.1, read on the forward strand.
ATTTTAATACTCTGAAAAATGAAGAGATATATCTTCACCATTACCATGAGGAACAGGAGTTATATGATGCTGTTGAGGATTTTGCATACATAAAGTATAACCATGTACGTCCCCATGCCTATAACGGATATCGCACTCCCTTTGAGGCACGGTATGCTGTATAAAAATCAGTCGCAAGTGTTACAAAAATGCTTGACCACCACAAATGATGAAAAAAAGAGCAAGTGGTTTTTCCTGTCCACCTGCTCCAAATATTTTTCATGCTCTTTCTCACGCCAGTAGACCTTATATATATCCTCACTGACTTTCACCTTTTGTCCGTTTACATATAAATAAAATTCTTTTTCCATTTTGAAGTCCTCCGTTTCTTTTGACTGACCGTTTTTCAGACAAAAAAGGAGGACTTCTGCATCTGAGCATAAGAAGTCCTCTAAAATGAAAGAAATATTTTCTACTATTACCATTATTTATTTTGATTGTAATCGCATAAGCAAAAAAGTCTATTGTATTGTTTTTGTCAAAAACACAATGAATTTTACACAAAAGTGATTGTTACTATTTCAAACCTTTAAAATCATCTACTTTAATCTGCTTGCTATCAATTCCCTGTTCCTCAAGAAACTTTTTTATCATTCCAACATCATCAGATTGACCAGCCAAAAGATAGATAGCTTTATTACCATATTTATCAACTATATTTTTTAAGGTTTCTTGACTTTGGGCGAGGCTGGTGCTTTTGTCATAATTCAGTTCGACGTATTTTTGAGCCGTTTGAGACAACTCTTCATCAAAAACCGTTACCCCCTTATCCAAATGACTCAAAATAATATCTCGTTTGCCAGCCCACTCTTTGATAATTGGTCGTATTGCAGCAATACCTACATCAGAAGCAAAACAAACAAGTGGCTCTTCGCCATCTGTAACAGATAAATGAGAGTCAATCCAACTCACCTCAACCTTACTTCCTGCTGTTAGATTGGTCAAAGTTTTCTTATATAAACTACTACTATTATGTGTCAAAATAAGGATTTCATTCTCATCAGGATTGGAAGCTATTGTCATCCAGTAACGGTTTTGCTTGTTCTTATCACCGTTCGTTGTAGCACCGGATACTGCATCTGTAGTGTCTTGATTACTCTCCTTAACATCGTGTAATGTAAACTGAGCAAAAGAACCTGCTTTCCATGTCATATTAGTAGGTTTCGTCAAATGTATTAAGTAAAGGTCCCCATTGAAATTTTCAATGGATTTTAAAGACAAAGCTTGACTACGTCCAAGATAGGTTATCACACCCCAAGAAATAAGGCATATAGCCACCAGAATAGATATAATAATTATCAACATTTTTTTACCTCTTTTCATTATTTTCCTCATTTCCAAAATTTAAAAGATAGCCAAGTAGCCAGTGCGATAACAGGAATAAAGCCAATCAGTTTGATAAGCAAATCAGTATTAGGTAGGCTGTAAATATAAATCATGGTAGTCAATGCCGCCAACCAAATACCCGCAATTTTTAAAATAACAGGTAAGCCGGCAATCATACATAACCCTATAGCCAGCAAAATCATACCTCCAGTCGCAAAGGACATAAAATCAGGGTTTGATAAATCAATCTGTTGTAGTGTAGCTCCCCAAATAATGATCAAAATACCAATAATGGCAAGAGAAATTCCTGTAATACCTAATCCATTCATTTTTTTAACTCCTTGTTTGTCCATGATAAAATCCCCTTTATTATATTATTGAATGAATAAAATATAAGTTCATTCATATATTTTCAAAAAATAAAAAAATTAATTCTTCTTATAAAAATTTTGTCCTTTCTATTAAATAATATCAAATATAGCATATCCATTTAATCTATAATCTGTTCTATCTCACCTATAAGAATAAAATGAGGTTCCCAGCCACCATGTCCGTCAGTATAGATATCCGGATACAATTCATAGTAATCCCTTATTTCCTGTACAAAACTCTCCTTGTCAAACTGTTGCTTACAAAGCTTTTTACATAAAAAAGTCTGTTTTGCCTCTTTAAATCCCATTGTCTTACCTATAGGAATTGCCATAAGTCCGGCATTTTCTATTTTATTTTCATTTCTTCCTGAATGACTTCCAAGGTATGCAAGTGCCTTTTTATATTTTGGATCAAAAAAGCTTACAGTAAAGTATTCACTATCATCAATAAACTCAGCTGTATATCTTGACGGATGTATATATAGGGTTACAGTCGCCTTACTTTTTCCCGGTGCTCCCCAAATATTTCGAAGGCTACCCCATGACACGAGGCAGGCATTGAACTTTTCCCTGTTGCCTACCGTTATTGCCGCCCATTCACTGTCAAAAATGTCAAACGGTTTGTACTCTTTTTTTCTAAATTCCATGTTCATTCCTCTTTCTCCAATTCACCTATAATTAAATTATATTTGTTATTTAAGAATTCCTTTAATGAAGTAAGTTGCAAGTATTTCAACAGTTTTACTGATTCCCGAAAAATCATTTTCTGTGATGTGCATATCCATGTAGTAGAACAGATTATAAACTTGCAAGATTTCTTGAATTTTTTTCTGAGAATATCCTTCTTCTACCATACGATTAGTAAAGGTCTCCACTAAAAACTGATGAAAAGGATTCGCAACTTTGCCTTCTTCCGAAGAATAATATTTATGCAATTCATCAGAAATAAGAGGATTGTACCATTCCATAAGAATTTTATTGGAAGAAACATAACTTCGTGATCGTCTGAAAATCTGACTGACAAGTCCAACCATATCATTCATTTCCCAATCCAACTCGTTTATCATTGCTTGACGTACACGATTATTCTCATCTACATAAACATCTAAAAAAATAGCTTTTTTACTGTCATAGTAGTTATAAAAAGAACCAACTGCTACGCCGGCTTGCTTGGCAATTTCTGAAATTGCTGTTGCCTTATATCCTTTTTTGGAGAATACATCGTAGGCTGCGGTCTTTAATACCTGTTTTTTATCCAACTAAATAGACCTCCTTTTTATGCTATGAATGAATAACTATCTATATTCATTCATAGTATATCAGACTATAAACAACTTGTCAATAGATAAAAAAAATATAAGCCATTATTTATAAGCCATTATTTTATCTTAGTTGTCAAGACATATGTAGAAATCTTTCTACATTTATGGTATAATGTATTAAAAAATTATATACATGCTTATGTTTGCTATCTAAATCATTCTTAATGAGCAAGCACAGTAAGTGTCCGTACACTTACGGAAAAATTGATGAAGCAGCCTTCGGGATCTGCTTCTTTTTTTATCAATTTTTAGCTTGTTAGGGAGACCCTAACACCCCCGAAATTCACACAAAGGAGGAAAATATACCTATGGCAAATAGGATACGAAATGAACGACTTGAAATTAAGTTGACCAAAGAAGAAAAAGCTCTTTTTGAGGAGAAAAGAAAGCTCGCAAGGTGCAGAAATATGAGCCACTTTATCCGCAAATGCGTTTTAGAAAAAGAAATTTATCAAATAGATTTAGAACCGTTTAGAGATTTACAAGGCTTACTTTCCAACGCAACAAACAACATCAATCAGATTGCAAAGCGAGTAAATTCGACCGGTGTTATCTACAAAGAGGACATAGGCGATATGAAAAAAGAGATTGAACATTTCTCAAAAGAACTGTGGCAAATTCACTCCTTGCTTCTAAACAGGACTTCCGGAGGTGATTAAAATTTATGGCGATTACAAAAATACACCCTATAAAATCAACCCTTAATCTTGCTATTGACTATATTGTTAATGGAGATAAAACAGATGAACAGCTTTTAGTCAGTACGCATAAATGCCATCAGTCAACTGCTCATACTCAGTTTTTAAGGACAAGAGTGGAGGCGGGAACTAAGGGAACTGTCCTTGCAAGACATCTGATTCAATATTTTTTACCGGGAGAAACAACGCCTGAAACGGCACATCGAATCGGTCTTGAATTATGTAAAAAGATACTCAAAGATGAGTATGAGTTTGTGTTATCGACGCACATAGATAAAGGGCATATCCACAACCATATTATCTTCAATAATGTAAATATGGTTACCCGCAAGTGCTATCAATCCAATAAGAAAAGCTATCATAAGATCCGTTACCAGAGTGATAAGCTATGCAAAGAAAACTAAAGTGAACCCATTTGTCAAGACAATTTTTCAAAAAAATTAAGTTGGATTTCGGAAGAGATTATTCCATCCCTTTCTCCCTTAGTTACCCACCAAGTGTGGATATATGAACTGTCAAGGGTGTGCTGCAAAGCAGCTTCCGAAGGAACCCTTTACAGCTCATATATCTGCACTTATACTACACAAGAGGGAGAAACAGGATAATTACCTATCCCGGTATATTTCTTCCGGTGTGCGGTATTTTAAGCGTGAGTGTGGACGCTCGTGATTATAAAATTTTATATAGTTATGAATTCCGATACGTGCTTCTTTTGGTGTCTCGTAAGCCTTAGGATATATATCCTCATATTTTATGGTTCGCCAGAGCCTTTTCTATGAATATATTATCGTAGGCACGCCCACGGTGATCCATACTAATTTTAGAACCTGCATCC
>NZ_JH378829.1:303570-461000 GCF_000235445.1 Johnsonella ignava ATCC 51276
AAGGGTTGAGCCATTCATGTCAACAAGCAGACGGCGTTGTGCTACATTAAGCTCAGAAACCTAGATTTTTTTTTAGCCACTCGTTCTGAGTGGTAAGTTTGCCAATCTGAGCATATAAATCATTTATTTCAGATTCATGTGCTTTTTGAGCTTTGCGTTCTTTTGATAAATTATCTTGGAATAGTGTATACAACTGAGACTCAGCTTCTCGTTTCCATTTTGAAAGCATGTTTGGATGAATATTGTTCTCGGCAGCTATCTCATTGATTGTACGCTCGCCTCGAATTGCTTCAAGGACAAGTTTCGATTTTTCCTCCGGGGAGTGTTGTTGTCTTGCCATATTTGGACTCCTTTCGCTATAAAATTATACGGAAAATCCAACTTAGAAACAATAATTTTTTTGTCTTAATTTATGGGTTCATTATAAACAACCTTTCCGTCATTGATGAACACTACGAAAGCTTTAAGAAAAAATATAGGACGAACGGTAAGTCTTGGTATGAAAATGGGCAAGCAAAAAGAGGTACTTCTTGGAAAAGCAGGCTTCAATTTGATATTGATTACATGGTAAAACAGTCTAAGGATTGGGACGAATTTCTAAAGAAAATGACCGAGCTTGGTTATGAAATTAAGTACGGTAAGCATATCGCTTTTAAGCCGAAAGATAAGCCAAGATTTACAAGATCTAAGACGATTGGCGAAGATTATACCGAAGAACGATTAAAAGAACGCATAGCAGAAAGAGAAACGATTAAGACTCCTCCTGTAAAAAAACGCATCGGAAATATCATTGATATGAACACCAATGCAAAGGTAAAAGAAAGTAAAGGCTATGAATATTGGGCAACGAAACATAACCTTAATACAATGGCAGAATCCGTTATCTTTATCAGAGAACATGGCATAAAATCCGTTCAGCAGCTTGATGAATTTATCAAGAAAAGTGCTGATGAAAGACAAAATTTACAGGATAAAATCAAAGCGATTGATAAGGAAATGGAACAGTTATCCACTACGATGGAGCAAGTTCATATTGTCAAAAAATATCGTGCCTATTACAAGGAATATAAGGTAAATCCGTCTGATAGGGCATTTTTCGAGGAATACAAAGCTCAGATTACCCTCTATGAAAATGCTCTTTCTGAACTTAAAAAGTCTTATTCCAAACTCCCAAATTCAAGGGATATTTTATCTGAGCTTGATAAATTGCAAGAAAAAAAGAATACCCTTATGCAGGAGTATTCTTCCTCAAAATCGACTATGGACGAGCTTTATCAGATACGAAAGAACTATGGAATTTATATGGGTAAGGAGATGGAGAGATAAATCTTCATCTCTTTTTTCCTTTTATCTTTCATATCTTTTTTCTATTTTGCGGATTCCACATTATCATTTTCTTGTTTTTGTATTTGCTCTATTCTTTTTTCAACGGTGTTTTACAACATCTAATTTAGCTTCTATGGATAGCTCCCTAACCGAATGTATTACCTCATCCCAAGTATATTCACCTGCATATTTAAACTTTTTCTGATAAATGTTCCACAACCTTTTCATATCTTCATCTGATTTTACTATCTTCAATACGCTTTCTACATTTTCTAAAAGGCTAAAATTTCCTCTCTTCTTAGCAGTTCTCTCTAACGCTAAAGCCAATATATCAGCATTTATATTTTGTGATTTTAAGAGTATGTGAATATCATAAAAATCTCTCATTCTTGTATTGGTTATGGATCTTGAAATGACAGTCTCCAGCTTTTCTGCCAAAACCGTTTCAATAGGATATGTCATAATTGGGATTGTTCTATCTTCAAACATCAATTTGTATGAATAGGCTATTTCTCTTGGAGTAATCACATCACCTGTAGAAATATAAATCTTCAAAGGAATAACTGCTCCATCTAATACAGCATCCATACTGAATCGTATCCCTGAATATTCTGCTTCATCCATAATTTCCGATACTTTTTTAATTCTGAACTTCACATTATCATCTAAATCTATATTTGAAATTTCTGTAATTGTACGCTCCATATCAACTATCGTTAAAGGAATACCTTTAATTGTAGTATCTATATCCATTGTAGCCCTTGCCTCTACCCCTACAAAAGCTGCTACCAACATTCCGCCTTTTAGGATAAAACTTCCATTGTATTTTGATGAAGATACTCGCTCTAAAAACCGCTCCATCATATATTTTCTAATCAGTACATGGGCTTCAATACCGACTTCTTTTGACAAATTTCGTATCAAATCTTTTAGTTGTTTTGATGAATGAATCATTATAATAACACCTCCAAATATTTACTTAACATATGATTTACTCGAAGTTTTTTTGCATATTCCATAAGCAGGTGCAAATTCTTGTCTTTACGCCTAATATACTGCTTCATTGCATCCTGAAAAATTTGAATTTCAATTTGTGAACGACTACGAATCATATCACAAACAGTACGCTCAGGATTATAGATGAAAACTTCATTTCTAAAAGGTGTTTTTGCTTTTGAAATCCCAAGTTCAAAAAAGTCTTTTTTAATAGAGAATACTTTTACACCATCTTCTCTTAAATGAGTGGCATTATATCCACTTTTTACTGTAACAGTATATTGCAGCGGCTCTTGATCCGTCATATCAAGCAGAAACAAGGCTGTATCGTGAGAAAAGATTGTTTTCGGGCAACGAAGCTGTAATAAGTACAGTCCATCTTTCCATACATCCGGAGAACAATAAATTCCATGTGAAATACGCTCATAATTATATTTTTCTACAAATTTTGCCAAAGTCGTTTTAGAAATTCCTTTACTGATGACTTCTGAAGTTCTTAACACTCCATTACCCACAGTTGAAATTTCCCCAATCTGTTCTAACTGGTTCATGAACTCACTTCCTTTCACGCTCTTATTATATATTATATAAGCGTAAAAGTAAACATATAGACAAAAAAAGAGACGGTGCAGCCCTAAGACCACACCGACAAACATTTATCTCTCCGTTTCTTTTGGTTTTTCTTTACTCTCTTTCGGCTTTTGCTTATCTTCCGCCTGATATTCTTTGATAGCACCCAGTATGGATTTTTTATCGTTTTCTTTCCCTTTTTCAGAGCCGGTTAAGGTATTTAACTTGGCTTTCATTTTTTCAATATCTGCTCTAATCTGTCCTGCCTGTTCCCAAGAATCTGCATAAAATAAGTCTTTTTCTCTTTCTTCTATCTCACTTTTCAGTTTAGCAATCTCTTGACTCTTATCCTGTCCTTTCATCTGTTCTTTCGCCTTTAAGAGCTTTGAGGATAATATCCTTACATTGCTATGCTCCTTGCCGTTATCATCAATAGAGGTTCTAAGCTGTCCGAATAGCTTTACGAAATCTCCCTGTTTAAAGTCCTTTGGAATATCACTCTTTTCTCCGTAGGCGGAGCAATTATGATACACCTTATTCCCCTTATCATCTTTAGAAACTACGGAGAAATTTGCCACCTTAAAGGCTTCTCCGTTCTTATTTTCTCTTTCGATTACATCTACATTGCCTACAACATTTCCGACAATATTTACAAGGTCATCTTTCTCCTGTTGAACATAGGGCAGGTCTTTTATCTGTCCCTGTTCTCTTAAATCTTCAATCATATAGTCGAAATCTTCATGAAGCAGATTGATGGTGTCATTTGCCATATAAGCATCATAAAGCTTATCTAATGCACTCTCATTTTGTCTGAGATATACTTTTCCATCATATGATTTGATAACTCTATCAGACGAAACATCTACAGATATAATTAATATTTTATCTTCCTGATTTCTATTATTTTTGACTGTTACAATATCAAATTTTGGATTTATGGGCGTTTCCTTTAATTCAGTCAAAAATATATTTCTATACTCATCAATACCATGTGCTTTTTCACAATTAAAACCTGTAACAGTTCCATCATCTTCAATGCCTATAACTAACTGCCCGCCTTCCGCATTAGCAAACGCTACTAAATATCTTAAAATATCCAGTGGTTTTATCCTTGCACTTTTCCTATCAAAAAATTGATTCTCACGCTCAAAACGATAAAAATTCAACTTATCCAAAATATGAGTACTCATAAGTCTGTCTTGTATAATAAACCCCGGCAGAAATTCACTACACATTTTCCTTTCTTGGTTATTTTCTATGATAATCAGTTTCAGATCCTGTGGATCGGTCCTCCAAATTTTATATTTAAAAAAATGAGATGAGCGGACATGCTCACCCCATTATATAGTTATATGTTTTTACCACTCGTCAGGACTGATTTATTAATCCTTATCAATCACTTCATCCATACTTCCCGATCTGAAACCCTCTATATCAAGATTTATATATTTAAATCCGATTTTTTTAAGCCCTGCTATTATACTTTCACGTTCTTTTATAAATTTTAAAAAGTCATCAGGCAAAATTTCTATCCTTGTTATATCACCATAAAGTCTTATCCTACACACATCAAAACCTAACTGTCTAAGCAGCTTTTCACCTGTATCAACCATCTCAAATTTATCAAGCGGAAGCTTAGACCCGTATGGAAATCTGGTCGCAAGACATGGTGCAGAAGGGCGTTTTGCCACACTTATACCCAGTTCGGCAGCAAGGAGCCTGACATCACTTTTTTCAAATCCGCATTCTGCAAGCGGACTTATGATGCCAAGCTCCTTAAGTGCGGCAAGACCGGGTCTGTATACTCCAAGATCGCTTTTATTGGTTCCGTCAAATACATATTTTGCACCCAGCTCATATGCCGTCTGTTTTGCTCTTGAAAACAGTGTATATTTGCAGTAAAAGCACCTTTTTACATCATTCATAAGCACTTTTTCGTTATCTGTCTGGTCTATATACTCCTCAACCAGTCTTACACCGTACTCTTTTGCAAGCTTTCTTGTAATCTCAATATCGGCTGAGGGCGAAAGAAAGGTATTAAAAGTCAGTGCCGTTACCCTGCTCCCTCTCTTTTTAGCCTCTTCAACCGCAATTTTAAGCACAAGGGCACTGTCAACGCCGCCCGAAAATGCTACTGCCACATCACTGTCAAGAAATTTCCCTATATATTCCCTTAATGTATATGACAATCTGTTAAAATCCATCTTCAATCCGTATAAACTTTGTTTTTAACTGCAAAGCTCAACTATTACCTGTGCAAAGATTTTTGCAGATGCTACAAGTTCACTTATTACCATAAATTCATCAGCACCGTGCATATGTGTATCGGTTCCGGGGAATATTGCACCAAATGCAACCCCGTTTTTTATATCATGCACATAAGTAAGACCTCCTATGGCTATGGCACCTCCCTTAAGACCTGTGTACTCCTCATAGCATTTATTTAAAGTCTGTACAAAATGCCCGTCTCCCGGAACCTCATGAGGCTCCGTCATTGTCTGATTGGTAAGTTCAACACCGGCAGCACTGAGTTTAACCCTAAGTGTAGACATTATATCCTTTGTAGAGGCACATATAGGGCATCTTAAGTCAAATCCTCCGTCTATATTATCCTGAGTAACCTTAAGAAGTGAAAATGCAAGTGTAAGTTCACCGCTTTTTTCATCGGAACATTTAATTCCCAGACTTTTTCCGTCAGTTTCTCCATGAGGCATAAGCTTATAGAGATTATTCAGTATCTCAATCTGTTTTGATTTTGCAAATTTAAGTCTGCTTATAAGCAGGAGGAGAGCCGTAATCGCATTATTTCCGTTCTGAGGAGTTGAACCGTGTGCATTTTTTCCCATTGCGGTTATCTCAAATACCGGCTCAAGATCAAACAAAAACTTAATTCCGGTTTCCGCACTTACTTTATCAGCCTCAGCTTTAACATCATCAATCTTAAGACCTTCAATCACCATCTTTGCCTTAGGCGGAACTACATTTACCTTAGTACCTGCTTCAATTGATACTATTCTGGGAAGCTCTGTACTTTTTTCAAAGTTTGCTACAAAATTTCCGTGAAGCTTTCCCTTTTCTATATTTACAACAGGATATTCGGCATCAGGTGAAAATGATAAAGGTGCTTCCTTTTCAAATTTATAATAATGCTTTATACATTCACTTCCACATTCCTCATCGGTACCAAGTATAAGCCTTACATTTTTACTGAGAGGTATATTGAGCTCCTTTAATGCTCTGAGTGCATACAGTGCAGCAACTGCCGGACCCTTATCATCTGAAGTTCCCCTTCCGTATATCTTTCCGTCCTCTATATGCGGTTTAAAGGGTTCGGTCTTTGTCCATCCTTCCCCCTCCGGAACCACATCAAGGTGTGCAAGTATATCAAGTCCTTTTTCCTTGTCATTAAGATCAATCGCTGCAACATAATTATCATAGTTTTTCACTGAAAAACCATAGCCTTCTCCCATTGAAATAGCTGCCATAAGTGCCTTATACGGTCCTTCACCGAAAGGCATACCCTCCTTATACGGCATTTTCTGGCTGTTAATCTCGCAAAGTTTTATTATATCGTCTATCATCTCCTGTTTATGATCTTCGATATACTTTTCAATCTCATTTTTGTATTTCATTGGTAAAATCCTCCTAAAATTTTTATACAGTGATAAACTGTCAGATTTTTACGAAAATACCAAATAGTTGTTTTTGTTGAGTTTATTAAAACTTTCCAACTAATTACTTGTTATTTTTTTATTAATGATAAAAATATGACAGCCTTATTTTAAACATAAAAGCCCCTCTTGTCAATTAAAACAAAAGGAGCTTTTAAACAGTAGAACAAAAAGCTTTTCATCATTAAAACAAAAGGAACTTTTAATCAATACAAATCAAATATTGAGATCTGGCTGCTCTGAGGCAGCCCCTGCAAAAGCCCCAGATTTTCAAGCAGCTCTGCAGTTGATTTTCCTATCTTTGCCCTCTCCATAAGGTCATCTTTAGAGATAAACTTTCCACCGGCAGCCGCATTTGCTATCTGATTTGCCGCTATCTCACCAAGCCCGTCTATACTTGAAAGTGCAGGCATTATCTTTCTTTCTTCGGTAATTATAAACTTCTGTGCCTGTGCCTTATATATATCTATCGGTTCAAATTCTATCTTTCTTGCATACATCTCCTGTACAATCCTCATATCCCTTAAGGTATCGGCATCCTTTGAAGTAAGTGCGGATTCGCCCTCACGTCTTTTATAATCATTTATATAATGCTCAAGTCTCTCTTTTCCGAAACACATAATCTCATATGAAAAACCTGTCGCTCTTATAGTAAAATACGAAGTATAATACTCGATCGGATAAAATATTTTACAATAAGCTATCCTCCATGCCATCATAACATAGGCAGCTGCATGAGCTTTAGGAAACATATATTTAATCTTTTTACATGAACCTATATACCATTCGGGTATGCCTGCATCACGCATAATCTCTTCCTGTTCAGAAGTAAGTCCCTTGCCCTTGCGCACAGCCTCCATTATCTTAAACGATATCCCCTCCTCAATTCCGTTGTCTATAAGATATATCATTATATCATCTCTTGTACAGATTGCCGTCCTTATAGTGGCAGTCCCGGATTTTATAAGTTCCTGTGCATTTCCGAGCCATACATCGGTTCCATGTGCAAGCCCTGCTATCCTTACGAGATCTGAAAGCCCTTCAGGTTTTGCATCTATAAGCATCTGCATGGCAAAATCGGTTCCGAACTCAGGCACGCCTAAAGCTCCCAGCTTACAGTTCATTATGTCTTCAGGTTTTATATTAAGTGCACTTGTATCCTTGAAAAGGCTCATTGTTTCCTTTGAATCAAGCGGTATATCCTTTACCGGATCTATGCCTGTAAGATCCTGGAGCATCCTTATCATGGTCGGATCCTGATGGCCGAGTATATCAAGTTTAAGAAGATTGTGATCTATGGCATGATAATCAAAATGTGTTGTAATTGTTCTGCTGTTCATGTCATTTGCAGGCTTTTGAACCGGAGTAAATGTATCTATCTCCTCACCGTGAGGCAGTACTATTATTCCCCCCGGATGCTGCCCCGTAGTTCTTTTTACGCCTACACAGCCCAGCGAAAGTCTCCCTATCTCAGCCTTGTTTTTTCTTTCACCATGTTCCGCAAAGTAATTTTTAACATAGCCGAATGCAGTCTTTCCGGCAAGTGTTCCTACAGTTCCTGCTCTAAATGTAAATCCCTTGCCGAAAAGCTCCTCTGTATATTCATGAGCATGAGGCTGATATTCTCCCGAAAAATTCAAGTCTATATCAGGCTCCTTATCCCCCTTAAAACCTAAAAAGGTTTCAAACGGTATATCAAAACCGTCCTTTTTAAGCATTTTACCGCATTTGGGACAATATCTGTCAGGCATATCACAACCTGCCATACCTACATAAGCTTTAACCTCAGGCGAATCAAAATCAACATATTTACATTCACAGTAATAATGTGCAGGCAGGGGATTTACTTCCGTAATTCCCGAAGTATATGCCGCAAATGAAGATCCTACCGACCCTCTTGAGCCTACAAGGTATCCCTCCTCATTGCTCTTTTCGACAAGCTTTTTTGCAATTATATACATAACCGCAAAGCCGTTTGAAATTATTGAATTCAGCTCTTTTTCAAGTCTGCTGCGGACTATATCCGGAAGATTTTTTCCATACTGCTCATACGCCTTTTCATAACACGCATTTCTAAGCATCTCATCAGAATTTTCTATCACAGGAGGACATTTATCAGGTCTTACCGGATTTATATATTCAACCATATCGGCAATCAGATTTGTATTTTTTACCACTACCTCATATGCTTTTTCACTTCCCAGATACTCAAATTCTGAAAGCATCTCGTCGGTAGTCCTGAAATAAAGCGGCGGCTGCTTATCAGCTCCCTTTATATCTTTGCCAAACATTATTATACGCCTGTAAACCTCATCTTCAGGATTTATAAAATGCACATCACCCGTTGCAACAACAGTTTTTTTATAAGCCTGACCAAGTGCTACTATCTTTTTATTTATATTTATTATATCCTGAATACTTTTAAGAGTGTTCCTCTCCTCTTCCAGAAGATAGGCATAGTTTACGGCAGGCTGTATCTCAAGATAGTCGTAAAATTCAACAATTCTTGCAAGCTCATCATCTGAAGCACCTCTCATTATTGCATTAAAAAGTTCACCTGATGAACATGCAGAGCCTATTAAAAGCCCTTCACGGTATTTTACAAGCAGTGATTTAGGTATCCTCGGTTTTTTATTAAAATATTCAATAGATGATAATGATACAAGCCTGTACAGATTTATACGTCCTATATCATTTTTTGCAAGCAGGCTTACATGGCTTAAGTTCATCTTTTTTACCATGTCGGCGTTTGTTTTTGAAAGCTCACTTATATCCTTAAGCCTGTTAATATCCCTTTTGCGCATCATATCCATAAATTTAAGCCATACATAGGCAGTAGCCTGTGCATCGTCAACTGCACGGTGATGATTTTCAAGAGAAATATCAAGTGCTTTGCATACCGTATCAAGCTTAAATCTTCCAAGCTGCGGCAGTAAAAGTCTTGCAAATGCAACGGTATCTATAATTGCCGGTTCATATACAAGTCCCTGCCTTTTTGCATTCTCCCTTATAAAACTTGTATCAAATGAGGCATTATGTGCAACTGCCGCCGAATCCGCACAAAATTCAAGAAACTTCGGAAGCACACTGTCTATGTCAGGTGCATCAAGCACCATTGAATCATTTATACCTGTAAGTTCCTCTATTCTGTACGGTATAGGGCGTCCCGGATTTACAAAGCTTGAAAACCTTGAAGTTATAACACCTTTTTCTATTCTTACCGCACCTATCTCTATAATACGGTCATTATGCGGAGAAAATCCGGTGGTTTCAATATCAAATACTACAAAATTATCATCAAGCGTATACTCTCCCGGATTTTCAACAAGCCCTTTTAAATCATCGGCAAGACAGCCCTCCATACCATATATTATCTTAGGCGGCTTTTCCATCTTCTTTTTATCAATACTGTGATAAGCCTCGGTAAATGCCTGTACATTGCAGTGATCGGTTATTGCAACCGCTTCCATACCCCAGTCATACACATGCTGTATTATCTCCTTTGCGGATGCTATACCGTCAAACTCACTCATCTTTGTATGGCAATGAAGCTCAACACGTTTTCTTTGTGCAAGGTCAAGCCTTTTATCTCCTGCCGCTCCGAAAGGTTCACATGATTTAATTCCCTTGACCGAACCTATAACAAGCTCACCGTCATATTTATCAATTGTCGCTGCACCGTAAAGCTTTATAAAAGTACCCGGAGCGGCAGCCTTTCTTATCTGTACTATACTTTCCTCATCAGTAAATACCTTTACCGATATTGAATCGGTAAAATCACTTATTGAAAATATATAAAGTATTGAACCCGTCTTCTTTATAGTTCTTTCTTCAGCCGATATAATTTTTCCCTTTATTATTATATCTCCGGCTGCTCCCATAAGGTCGGCAAGTTGTATAAATTTATCCTCAAAATCTCTGCCGTAAAGCACATCAGGCGAAGAAGTCTTTTTAAACGTGCCCGGCTTATTCCTGTTTGCTTTTTTTTGTGTATTCATATAGTCGTCAGACTCGCCTCCTTTTATAGTTTTTACAGACGACTTTATATATTGTTGTTTCCGCATCTGAATGCTGGCATCAGACTCATCTTTTTTCACAGAGTTTACAGAGCCGGTCTGCTCTATAAAACTGTATTCGGGATTATCTACAGTAATATACTCCGGATTCGTTTCTATAAAACTTTTTATCTCTCCTTTGGATCCGCCGGACTGTGCATATTTCCCGGTGTTTTCTCCGAAACTGCCCGCCTGTGCATATCCTCCGGTATCTCCTGCAAACCCGCCTGCCTGCATATATGCCTTATCATCTCCTGCAAACTTTCCTGCCGCTGCATACACCTCCTCATATACCGGCTTTTTATATTCAGTATACCTCGGCACAACAGTGCATTTTATGCCGCATCTGTCATTAAATATTTTTTCAAGAACCGTTATAAGATCATTAGCTGCTGAAAGATTAAGCGGGTTTTTCTCAATACTTATCTCCATTACCGGATTCTTGTTTAAAGCTCCGTAAAATTGTATATCCGCATTTTTCAGTATGGAATATTCTACAATTTTATAGTTTCTAATTTCCGAAAGTATACTGTCCTTATAGGCTTCGTATAAATTTTCAGGCGTATAGGCAGCTGAAAGCCTGTATTTTTCAATTATTACTATACGGACATTTTTATATGCAAAAATTTTATCCTTTATAAGCCGTTCCATATCATAGATATATCTCTTATGAATAAGATGCTCTGAACATATATATATTTTTATATATGCAAAATCCGCCGAACTTACAATTTTCTCAACTTCGACGGATTTAAATATAGCAAATATTTCATCAGAAACGCTTAAGTTCGGAAATGCCTCAAATATCTTTTTCATTTATCTTTTTAATTCCTGCCTTATAAATATAAATCAAAATGTATAAATATTCTAATTACAAACAGCCTAATCCTGTATTATCCGGGCAGCTTCAGCCTGCATTATTACAGGAAGCCTCAGCCTGCATTCGCTTAAGTTCCTGTTTTAGCGCTTCAAGCAGTTCGTTTTCAGGAAGCTTTTTTATAACCTTGCCCTTTTTTATAAGAAGCCCCTCACCCTTGCCTCCTGCTATACCGATATCAGCCTCTCTCGCTTCACCCGGACCGTTTACCACACAACCCATAACCGCAACCTTTATATTGAGGTCAAAATCGCTTACAATCATCTCCACTTTATCCGCAAGGCTTATAAGATCAATTGAGGTTCTCCCGCAGGTAGGGCATGATACCACCTCAATCCCGTCTTTCCTTAAACCCAGGCTTTTTAATATAAGTTTCGCACATTTCACCTCCTCAACAGGATCACCAGTAAGACTTACCCTTATAGTATCACCTATTCCCTGATACAATATTATACCAAGACCAACCGATGATTTTACAGTCCCTCTCTGCAATGTACCTGATTCGGTGATCCCTATATGGAGAGGATAATCACAGCTTTTTGCCATAAGTTCATGTGCCTTTACACACATCATTACATCGGAAGATTTTATACTTACCACAAGATTTTCATAGCCAAGCTTCTCTATGACGGCTACTTTGTCAAGTGCCGACTCAACTATACCCTGTGCAGTTACCCCATTATACTTTTCAAGAATTTCTTTCTCAAGTGATCCTGAATTTACACCTACCCTTATAGGTATATCTTTCTGTCTTGCAGCCTCTACAACCGCCTTAATTCTGTCATAAGAGCCTATATTTCCGGGGTTTATTCTGATTTTATCAGCCCCGTTTTCAATAGAGGCAAGAGCAAGTCTGTAATCAAAATGAATATCCGCCACAAGAGGTATATGTATATTTTTTTTAATTTCCTTAAGTGCCTCTGCCGCACTCATATCCGGCACTGCCACCCTGATTATATCACAGCCTGCTCTCTCAAGCTCCAGAGTCTGCCGGATTGTTCCTTCGATATCATCTGTTTTTGTATTGCACATTGACTGTATAAGCACAGGAGCTCCCCCGCCTATCACTCTGTTACCTATTTTGATTTTTCTGGTTTTCATTATAATCCGTACTTTAAGTTTCTATAAATATAATCTTTATTAAATATAATATGTATTTTAATTTACCCCAATATGATACATGTTTGCATTTCCTGAAATTAAATTTCTAAGGAAATCATAACTTAAACTGCATTTTTCAGACCGGCTGACTGCCGTTTACAGATGCGGCAAAAAAACACATATAAACGTCATAAACAGGACAAACAACCTCTCGCATTCTTATAAATTTACTTGGATCTGCATCATATAAACGGCATAAACACCCCAAACAGCACTTTTATCTTATAACCAAATGTTTTATATCATTAAATAATATAAATACCATCAAAAGCATAAGTAGTGCAAAACCTGCAAAATGTATATAGCCCTCAGCTTTCCGGTTTATAGGTCTTCTTGTAACGGCTTCTATTAAAATAAATAAAATCCTGCCGCCGTCAAGTGCCGGTATAGGCAAAAGGTTCATTACGCCAAGATTAGCACTTAAAAGTGCCATAAATACTCCCAGATTTAAAAGTATAACCTTTATTCCTTCAGGCTTTGATTCTTCAACGGTATCGCCTATCGCCTTTACTATTCCGACAGGTCCGCTCACCTGAGACGGCTTTATTTTGCCGGCTATCATATAAAGAATCCCCTCAACAGCCATATTTATATTGTATTTTACTTCATTTAATGAATAACCCAATATACTTAAAGGATTTTTAAGCATACTTCTCTTTTCAGGTCTTATACCTATGAGATAACCCTGTCTTTCGGCAGAATATTTCGGTTCAAGTAAAAAATCAAGTATCTGTGTTCCCGTCTCGGTATTTCTTTTTATTTTAACATTAAGAGTTTTACCCGGATTCATGTATATATACAACGGAATCTCTCTGTATATAGTTATATCTTTATTATCAATCTTTATAATCTCATCACCTTTTTGTATGCCCGCCTCAACCGCCGGATATCCCTCAAGTGCCTCCGCTATAACAGGCTTGTCAACGCCTATATTTGCTATAATTAAAATAGATATAAAAAATGCAAGTATAAAATTAAATAAAGGACCTGCAAATATAACTAAAAACCTGTCTAAAACTCCCTTTGAGTTAAAACTGCCCTCAAGCCTCTCTTCTTCTTCATCCTCACCAAGCATCATGCATGAGCCTCCAAGAGGCAAAAGCTTGATTGAATAAATTGTTTCCTTACCATTGATTTTAAAAAGTCTGGGACCCATGCCTATCGAAAATTCAACGACCTTAATCCCTGCCCTTTTTGCAAAAATAAAATGCCCCAATTCATGTATTAAAACTATAAAACCAAATACAAACAGTGCAATAATTATATTCATACTATCCTTTGATATCCTCCGTATCTTTAATCCGGTATTTATATATTCCATATTAAATAAAATATATAAACGCCTTTATCCCGGCATAAACTTTATTATACCGTTTTTTATATTTTATGAATCCTGTATTTTGTTAATTCTATGTTTTATTAAATTAAATTCTCCAGATAATCTTCAACCTCTTTTTTTATGTCTATAATATCATTAAGCGAAGGATTTATGATTTTTTTATGTTTTCTCATAGCCTCCTTTATAATCCCGCTTATATCATTAAATCTGATTTTATTATTCAAAAATCTTTCTACCGCATATTCATTTGCCGCATTAAACACCGTCGGCATACTCCCGCCCTCACATGCAGCCTTGTAAGCAAGGGCAAGCCCCTCAAAAACCTCCATATCAGGTTTTTCAAAGCTGATAGTTGAAATTTTATAAAAATCCAGCCTGTTTATATCCGAATATCGCCTGTACGGGTAATATAGAGCGTACTGTATAGGAAGCTTCATATCAGCTGCTCCAAGCTGTGCCATAACGGCACCGTCTTCAAACTCAACCATGGAATGCACCACTGAGGACGGCTGTATAAGCACATCTATCTTATCAGGGGCAACACCGAATAAATGGCATGCCTCCATAACCTCAAGCCCTTTATTTACCATGGTTGCAGAATCTATACTTATCTTTTTCCCCATACTCCAGTTCGGGTGCTTAAGTGCATCGGAAAGTTGTACAGTCTCAAGCTGTTTTTTTGTATACCCCCTAAAAGGTCCCCCTGAAGCGGTAAGCATTATCCTCGAAATGTTTGAATGTTCACCGCTTAGACACTGAAATATCGCTGAATGTTCAGAATCAACCGGCAGTATATCAACATTATACTGTTTTGCAAGCGGCATAATTATATGACCTGCACATACAAGACTCTCCTTATTTGCAAGCGCCAAAGTCCTGCCCGACTTTATGGCTGCTATGGCAGGTTCTATGCCTATCATGCCTACTACCGCACTTAGCAGTATATCGTCCGAAGATTCTATATTGTAGCTCCCGGAAGATTCTATACTACAGTGATTACAGGAAGAAATACCGACATTCTCAGCCTTACCGGATGAAATATCATCAGTAATTATACCTGCACCGTTTGAAACACTGCCGATATCTCCGGCTCTGTAAGAAGCAACCTCAATAAGGCCCTCCATACCGTATAATACTTTGCAGCCGGTATCTTTTACTCTGACCTTTAAATCAAGAGCCGCATCTTCGCTCCAAAGCGAAGCTATATCAGGTTTAAACTCCCTTATCTGGGCTTCAAGTTTTGATACACTGCTGTGAGCGGCAAGTGCCGTAATTTTTATATCCCTATGCAGTCTTACCACATCAAGTGCCTGCAACCCTATTGAACCTGTGGAACCTATTATACTTAATTTTTTCATTTAAAGTACCTAATTAATAAAAATATAATATAAATTTAAACTATTGAAAAGCCGCCGGATAAAAGCCTGTATCTTTTAGATAAAAAAATATAATGCAAAATATATTGCAGGTGCGGTAAAAAGCATTGAATCAAATCTGTCCAATACACCTCCATGACCGGGAATTAAATTACCATAGTCTTTTATATCATAATTTCTTTTTATGGCGGAAGCCGCAAAATCACCAATCTGCGATATAATAGAGCCTAATGCACAGGCTATGCCGCATATAAGTCTTAAATCATGACCGGCATCCATTTTTTCTAAAAATATCCATGCATATATAAATCCCAGGAGCGCCGCACCGCATACCCCCCCTACACAGCCCTCAACGCTTTTTTTAGGGCTAAGTTCAGGAGCTATCTTATGCTTTCCTATAAGCATACCCACAGTATATGCACAGGTATCACTTCCCCAGCTTGATAAAAAAATCAGCCATACAAGATATTTCCCATTATACAATACCCTTGTTTTATATAAAAATGAAAAAAGTACAGCAACATAGAATATACCGAAAAATATACCGCATATATCATCAATCTTGTATTTAGGAAATGTAAATACATATATTCCCATTAACATTATAAGTGATGCCGCTGCCGTAAAAGAACAATACTCTCCAAAAATCCCTGCCGGTATACAGCCGCACGACTGTATATATACAAAAACATAATATATAACCGCAAAAATATATCCCACATAGGAAATATTTTTTTTCTCAATTTTAATAACCCTGTAAAACTCATACATACCTATAAGTGCAAGTACCGCTGAAACAAGGAGTAAAAATATACCCCCTGTATTTACCAGAAAAAAAGCGGCAGCCAACAGCACAGCTCCGCTTATAAGCCTTGTAAGAAACATTATCTGCCTCCGAATCTTCTCTCACGCCTGCTATACTCGGCTATGGCTTTAATCAGCTCAGCCTTATTAAAATCAGGCCAGTAGGTATCTGTTACATAAATCTCACTGTAGGCTATCTGCCAAAGCAAAAAGTTTGATATTCTAAGCTCACCGCTTGTTCTTATTAAAAGATCCGGATCGGGAATACCGGCGGTATCAAGATAATTATCTATTAAACCGGAATTAACATCTTCAATCTCAAATTTACCGTTAAAACAGTCCGACATTAACTTTTTAAAAGCTCTTGTAAGCTCATCTCTTGAACCGTAATTAACCGCAAATGTAAATGTCATACCGGTATTATCCTTTGTGCTTAATATCAATTTGTCAATTCCCTGCCTTATATCGGCATCAAATCTTGACTTATCTCCTATCATCCTTACTTTAACATTGTTATCATTTGCAACCTTTACAAGCTTTACCATATAAAACCTGAAAAGTGCCATAAGTGCCGAAATCTCCTGCTCGCTCCTCTTCCAGTTTTCAGTCGAAAAGCCATATACAGTCAGATATTCAACTCCCAGCCTTACACAATCCTCAACTATACCCTCAAGTGTTTCACAACCCGCTTTATGCCCTGCCGCTCTCGGCAGATTGCGAGACTTTGCCCACCTTCCGTTGCCGTCAAGTATTATGGCAATATGGCGGGGTATTTTTAAATCCCCGCCTGCCGAATCAATCTCAATATTATTATTTCCCATTGTTTTAATCTATACTTTTGTATGCTGTCCTTTTATAAATCAAACTGTAAGAATCTCTTTTGATTTATTTTCAATGTTCTCATCAATTTTTTTAATTGATTTATCAGTAGCTTTCTGTATCTTATCTTCAAAATCCGCCAGTGCATCCTCACTTATCTCACCGGCTTTTTCCGATTTTTTCATATGATCTATAGCATCTCTTCTTATATTTCTTACTGCAACCTTGGCAGCCTCTCCTTTTTTCTTTATATCCTTTACAAGCTCCTTACGCCTTTCTTCTGTAAGCTCAGGAAATACAAGTCTTATTACATTGCCGTCATTTGTAGGATGTATACCCAGATCGGACATATTTACAGCTTTTTCTATCTCCTTTAAAAGTCCCTTTTCCCACGGCTGTATCACCATGACCCTTGCTTCAGGCACTGAGATATTACCTACCTGCTGTATGGGAGTCGGAGTTCCGTAATAATTGACCTTTATCTTGTCAAGCACATGCGGATTCGCTCTTCCTGCCCTTATAGTTGCATATTCGCCCTGCAATACGCTTATAGTTTTTTCCATCTTTTCCTGAAATTCTTTTACATTAACTTCCATTATTCTTCTCCTATACGGTAACTATGGTACCGCTAATTTTTCCCTGCATAGCTTGTGCTATGGAGTTTTTACGATTTAAATCAAAAACGGCAAGTGCAATCTTATGTTCCATACACATCACCGAGGCGGTAAGATCCATGACCGCAAGTTTCCTGTCTATAACTTCCTGTATACTTACCACATCATATCTTGAAGCCTCTTTGTTAAGTCTCGGATCGGAATCATATACTCCGTCAACAGCTTTTGCAAGAAGTATAATACCTGCATCCATCTCAACTGCCCTTAATACAACCCCCGTATCTGTTGAAAAATAAGGATGTCCGGTACCTCCGGCAAAAAACACCACTTTTCCCTGTTCAAAGCACTCATTTACTCTGTCCTTTGAGAAAAGTTCAGTCATGCTGCCACAGGTAAATGATGAAAATACCGCCGTACACATACCCTCACTCCTGAATATCTCGGAAACGTATATACAGTTCATCACAGTTGCAAGCATCCCTATCTGATCCGCCTTTACCCTGTCTATTCTTTCAGAAGTCCTACCTCTCCAGTAATTTCCGCCTCCTATAACTATACCCACATCAAGCCTGCCTGAATCACACATTTGCTTTGCCTGTATAATCTGGGACGCCACTCCCTTTACAACTGCATCGTCATAACCTCCGCTCTCACTTGCAAGAGCTTCTCCGCTTAATTTCAGCATGACCCTGCGGCAGCCGTATTTTTGGGAAAATGCCCTGTCTTTAAAAATTTCTTCAAAATTTATCCCTGCCGTATCATTATCAGCACTGATGTCGGTTTTAGCTCCATTTTCTTTAGCCTGCATAGTTTTCCCCTGAAAATATTTGATTTATGTTTCAGAGTATATCACAATAATTATTTTTTGAAAAGGTTCATATCAGAGCTAAAGCATTGTCTTTATTATAGTATGTGCTATATTCCTGCCGCTCCTGGCATCGCTTGGAGTCTTTGATATTGTAGTCCAGTACCGATCATCACCGTAATAAACTATCTTGTAATGCTTTCCCTCCTCTTTGAGCTCAAGTCCTATAGCGGCAAGTTCCTGCCTCATCATGGCGGATACACATTCATAGCCTCTAAAAAGCCGTTTTACAGTCTTTTGTTTATCTTCAATAGTATTTTTAAACTCATTATTAATCACTATATCATTAAGAACATCCCATCGCCTGGTCTTTTGTTCAGTTTTTTTGAGCACTTCATCAAGTGATGAAATCACTATCTCCTTTATCTCACCGGAAAAAAGCTCATCCTCATCACCCATATATATAACAGGCACTGATGAAAACGAATTTACCTTTTCTCTAAGTCCCTGATTTTCATATCTTAATATATCATTATGTCTGCTCAGCTCATCAACCTGTGCTTTGAGTTTTTTAAGTTCGTCATCAAATGATTCATAAACCATTTCTTTCTCATCTTCAGCGGATTTTCTGGCTTTTTCCGCAGACTTTCTAGCTTTTTCCGCCGAATGTCTTGCAGCTTCAGCCGCAAGCCTTTTTTCTATCTGCCTGTTAAGCGTATCACTGAGCATAGCATTGCTTACTCCGTACCATGTATAAAGTTTTTCTATATTTTGTGAACTTGAGTATCTTAATATAGTGCTTATTATTTTCCCTGTCAATACACCTGAGCTTCCGTTATAAGTTCTGTAAAGATATCGTTTTCTCAAAATTGCAGGATTCGGATAATATATCCCTACCGCACCGTTAAATTCATTATTATCATAACACATCCGCCTGCATTTTGCATTTGATGCCCTGTTTTCCTGTACAAGCACATGAGCGATGCCTTTAAGACAACGTGCCAGATGGTTTACATCAACGGGATCCGTATTAAATATAGTCTTTGATACATATATTACAGGCAGTTTATATCTTATATCTCCATTTATCAAATCTGTAATAAGCTCAATATTGCTCTCATTAATTAAAACCGGCTCATCAGATACTTCAAGCATTTCATCATTTTCTATATAATCCTTATCTATAAGTTCGGCAATATAATGAGGGGTTGAAAAATCCGAATCGTCAAACACCGTATCTTCTTTATAGCTCCTGTCAAGCTGAATACACAATTTCATATCATCAAAATTCATAATATAATCACTATCCCACACTATACCGTCAGAACCGGTTTTTTCACAACGTACCGCCATTATATTTCTGCACTTATAGTATGATATTTCCAGCCACAGGCTATCTTTCCCAAAACGTGTATTTTCATCCCCGATCCACTCTATACCGGATATTATATCATCAGGATCGGAGCTGCCTTTGTTCCATTCAATTATGCTGTTTATAAATTCATCCTTACCCATGGCTTTTTTTATATCAAGAATAGTAGAAAACAGTAACATAATCACACCTCCCATATTTTAATGTGAATGTACTTTATATATACTCTTTATTTTATACTTTTGGCAAAAAATATGAGTAAGTAGCCATTTTTGCAAAAAATGAGCGGATTACAAATATTTTTGCAAGGATTGCGAGAAGCGAAGCTGTAGCAATCCTGTATCAATAAGTATCAAATACTTTTGATACCTACATTATTGTATGACATTATATAACATATTTTTTAAATGATACTGTACGGTATTATTATATCGATATTATTGTTTATTATATATACTAAATGATGCTGTATATTTAGTATAATGCTTTCCATATCCAATTATAAAATATATTTTAAACCTGATTGATATGATAAAAAGCTATATAAAAACCATATAGTAAGCTGTTTTTATACTATTATTGCTGTGATATTTTGTCAATAGTTAAAATATTGATGATATATAAAATTATTTCAATTATTAAAAATATAGAAGTATAAGCCTAAAACCTGCTGCCAATCATTTTTTTCTAATTGACATATTTTTCATTTCTGTTTTTTCCCAGATAAGCCTCTCTTACCGATTCATCGGCAAGAAGCTCTTTGCCGCTTCCCTTAAGCATCACCCTGCCTGTTTCAAGGACATACGCATATGAAGCCGCATTCAGTGCCATATTTGCATTCTGCTCAATTAAAAGCACTGTAACACCTGATTTTTGTATTTCATTTATTATTTCAAATATGCCTTTTACTATAATAGGAGCCAGTCCAAGTGAAGGCTCATCCATCATAAGCAGCTTAGGTCGGCTCATAAGTGCTCTTGCCAGAGCAAGCATCTGTTGTTCGCCTCCTGAAAGAGTACCTGCATGCTGCCAATGTCTTTCCTTAAGTCTGGGGAACAGACTGTAAATCCACTCTATATCATTACTTAACGAATCTTTTCTAAGATATGCACCTATCTTTATATTCTCAAGTACCGTCATATCAGGAAATACACGTCTTCCTTCAGGTACAAGAGTTATTCCCCTTGATATTATATTTGAGGTTTCAAAGCCTGTTATATCATCGCCCATAAATTCAATTTTTCCTTCTGCAGGTTTTATAAGACCTGCAACCGTTTTAAGTATAGTAGACTTTCCGGCGCCGTTTGCACCTATAAGAGTAACTATGTCGTTTTCTTTTACTTCAAAATCAACTCCCTTTACCGCCTCTATACTCCCGTAATTTACCTTAAGCCCGTTTACTTTAAGCATTTTCTTCAACCACACCCAGATAAGCATCTATAACATGTTCATTGTTTTGTATCTCATCCGGGGTCCCTTCCGCTATAAGTTTTCCAAAATCAAGTACATAAACCCTGTCGGATATACCCATTACCAGATCCATGTGATGTTCAATCATAAATATGCCAAGTTTATAATCATCCCTTATCTTACTTATAAGTTCAGTAAGTTCATGTGTTTCCTGAGGGTTCATACCGGCTGCCGGTTCATCAAGCAAAAGCAGTTTAGGATCAAGTGCAAGTGCTCTGGCGATCTCAAGCCTTCTCTGCAAACCGTATGGAAGGCTGCCTGCCCTTTCATCTTTATATTCTATAAGCCCCTGCATATCAAGAAGCTCTTTACTTTCCTCTAACATCCTTTTTTCTTCGGAAGAATTAAGCCGCAGCACTGCTGAAAATACATTCTGCTTTGCATTTGTATGTTTAGCTATAAGTACATTTTCAATAACACTTAAATTGCCGAAAAGTCTTATGTTTTGAAAAGTTCTTGCCATTCCCTTTCTTGTAATCCTGTCAGGAGTGTTTGACACCCTCTCTATCTCATGTTCCGGAAGCGTACCTAAAAAATCCTTTTTTTGCCTGTTCTTAGGAAAAGCACCTATCACCGTGTGCCCGTCAAATACTATCTTTCCGACAGTAGGCTCGTAGATGCCTGTAATGCAGTTAAATGCCGTAGTCTTTCCCGCTCCGTTCGGCCCTATAAGTGCAACTATCTCATTTACACCGACATTTATTGAAAGATCATTTATAGCAAGGACACCTCCGAACTGCATACTTATATGTTCTGCAATAAGTATATTATTTTTACTCATACTAAGCCTCCCTGTCATTTAAGATTCTTTTAACGCCGTCATCAGAGTGATTATCCTGAATATCGCTTCGTCCGCTACCTGCTCCGGCAGAATTTCTTTTTTTAAACAGATTAAAAACAGCCTCCCATGAAAATTCATTGGTACCCATAATTCCCTTTCTATAAAAAAGCACTACTGCCATTAAAAGTATTGAAAATATAACCATACGAAATCCCGCTCTAAACAGAGGTATATTTATACCTGCCAGAGTAAGCGGTTCATCAAAGAATCTAAGCCACTCCCTGCCTGAGGTAATTAAAAATGCACCCAGTATACTTCCGGTTACGCTGCCTATACCGCCTAATACTACTATAAGCAGTATATCATAGGTAAGTGCTATCTGGAATGTCTTTGAATCTATTGAACCCATAAACATTGCCAAAAGCCCTCCGCCTATACCGGTAAAAAATGAGGATATCACAAATGACAGCTCCTTATATTTAAACAGATTTATGCCCATAGCCTGTGCGGCGGTTTCATCTTCTCTTATTGCTTTAAATACCCTGCCGTATGATGAATTTATAAGCAGCACAATTAAAGCTATACAAACTGCACATATACCGAATATGGTATATAGATTCGGAAATGAAGGTATGTTTTTTAAACCGTATGAGCCGTTTGTAATCTTATTAAGCTGCGGTGAGGCTATAAAAGCTCTTATAATCTCTGAAAAGCCTAATGTGGCTATCGCAAGGTAGTCGCTTTTAAGTCTAAGCACCGGTATCCCTATAAGTGCGGCACAAAATGCCGCAAAAATCCCTCCTGCTATAATCGCTGCCCAAAAAGGCATATACATCTTTTCTATAACCGGTGATATACCGTTCATATAATAGACAGCCGGTCTTTGAGCCACAGGTATTGTTAAAATACCTACCGTATATGCCCCTATTGCCATAAATCCCGCCTGTCCCAGTGAAAACAGACCTGTAAAGCCCGTTACCAGATTCATCGAAACTGCAACAAGTGCATATATCGCAGATCTTACAAGTATACCTGTGATATAGCTGTATTTATATTTATTTGCTTCAAGGAATATAAGCAATAATATGCATAGTATAAATACTGCCGCACTGCATATTCTATATTTATTTTTATCTGAATTTTTGTTTTTAGTTTTCATTTTAAATTAATTCCCATCAAATTAAGTGTTCATTAAGCTGCATCAAGCCGTTATGTTATATTCTCAGACCACATATCTTTTAAATACTGTCATTAAACCTTATCAACTGCCTTCTCCCCAAAGATACCCGTAGGTTTTACAAGCAGCATAATGATTAAAAGTACAAATGTAAATGCGTCTGAAAAGGTTGAATACCCTGCCGCAGCAAGTGCGGTCTCTCCTATCCCTAATATAAATCCGCCCACTACTGCACCGGGTATACTTCCTATCCCGCCTATAACCGCAGCCACAAAGCATTTAAGACCGGGCAGCGAACCTGAAAACGGATACAGCGTCATCCTGTCGGTAAAATAAAGTATTGAACCTATACCTGCAAGGAGCGAACCCATAGCAAATGTAAATGACACTATCCTGTCTATCTTTATACCCATAAGCCTTGCAGTTTCATAATCCCTTGAAACCGCTCTCATAGCCATACCGGTCTTTGATTTATTTACTAAAGCTATAAGAAGATATACAAGGATTATAGTAAGCACCGGTGTAATTAATGTAACAAGTGATGTGCTTAAATTTTTAAATACTATTACTTTTTTCAGTACCGGTATACTGGGATAACCCTTTGGGAGTGCCGTAAAAAGATAGGTTGCAAGATTTTGCAAAAGATATGAAACACCTATTGCAGATATCATTACACTCATTCTCGGAGCATCCCGCAATGGGCGATATGCCGTCTTCTCTATAAGCACGCCCAGTACGGTCGTTGCTATAAGGACTATGGGAACGGCTATATACCAAGGCATCACTGCCATTGCAAATATCATAAAATAACCTGCCATCATAAAGATATCACCATGTGCAAAGTTTATAAGCCGCAATATCCCATATACAAGTGTATAGCCTATGGCTATAAGTGCATACGCACCTCCCAGCGATATACCTGTAAGGCACTGCTGCAAAAAAGTCGTAAAATTCATAAGGCTTTTTGCCTCCATTTCAATTCTTCGTTTAAATTAATTTTAAAGAGTCCGGAAAGCCCGGACTCCCTGATACTTTATTAATCAAATTTTGTAGTCGTAAGGAATGTAATTTTTCCGTCCTTAACGGTTTTTATATATGCAATCGACTTTTTAGCATCACCGTTTTCATCAAATGAAAGACTTCCTGTAACGCCGTCGATTGAAACATCCTTTAGAGCCGCCTGTATTGCAGCCGTATCAGTGCTTCCGGCTTTCTCTATAGCTTTTAATGCTACTATATAACCGTCATATCCAAGAACTGATACTGCCGGAATTATCTCAGGCTGTTTATTCTCCTTAAGGTATTCCTTAAAGCCCGGGATAAACTTACTTGCCTCATCATTTGCAGGTTCAGCCTCATCAAAAAATGTTGAAAAAACTATACCTTCCGCATTTTTGCCTGCATTATCGATTATAGTCGAGTTCTCCCATGTATCTCCTGCACCAATCACCGCAGTAATTCCAAGTTCCCTTGCCTGTGATATTATAAGCGGTGCAGTTGTTATAGATGACGGTGCAAATATGAAGTCGGGTTCTGCCGCTTTTATATTTGTAAGCACCGCTCTGAAATCAGTTTGATTTGTCTGAAACTGTTCGGATTTTACAATCTCACCGCCATATTCCTTAAATGCCTTCTCAAAAAATGCACCAAGCCCTGAGGAGTAATCATCTCCAAGCTGTGTAAGCACAGCTGCCTTTTTCGCTCCGGAATCTATAGCGTACTTCGCCATAATCTTTCCCTGAAACGGATCTATAAATGCCACCCTGAAATAGTATTCATTTCCTAACGTTACCTGCGGATTTGTACATGAAAGCCCTATTGCAGGGATTTTAGCCTGTTCAAATATAGGTGCGGCTGCAATAGATACACTTGAACCGTAGCTTCCCAAAACCATCGTTACCTTATCGCTTACAAGCTTCTGTGCCGCACTTACCGCCTCGGTTTTGTCAGACTTGTTGTCAACTTCAACCAATTCAACCTTATATTCCTCGCCGCCTACATTCACTGTCGGATATACCTTATTTGCATACCGTACACCCAAAACTTCCTGTAGACCGCCTCCGCCGTTTTCACCTGAAAGCGGTTCAAATACACCTATCTTTATAACCTTCTTTCCGTCAGCACCTGTATTTTGACCTCCCGAGCCTGAACAACCCGCTATAAAAAGGGTTGTAATAGACATCAAAAGTGAAAATACTGCGATGTGCTTAAATTTTAGTGATTTTAATTTCATAATACTTACCTCCATCCTTTATTAATAACATATAAATACAGTTTAATATAAAATGCCGCCTATGATAAATATTTTCCGTTTATAAGGATTTTAATAAATATTTTTAATCCGAATAAAGGCAAATCTTTATATATTGTCTTTGGCAGAAAAACAATTGTATTTATACGAAATTTGACACTTATTATAACAGAAAAAAAATATATTTCAACAATAAATTTTAGTTATACCCATATAAAAAGCCCTATATCTGCACTTTTTTCAAAATATAAGGCTCCGTTATAAATAGCTTATAAAAATAAAAGCTTTAAGTATAAAAGATTATAAAAGATTTATATAAAAGTTTTATACATTTAAGTTGACATATCTTAAAAGCTGGTATACACTATCCTCTGTCTTTGTAACAACATAATACATTGTATGTTTAACAAAGTTTATAATGCGGGTATGGTGGAATTGGCAGACACGCAAGATTTAGGTTCTTGTGGGAAACCGTGCAGGTTCGAGTCCTGCTACCCGCAGTTTTTAATTATATCGCTGATACGGCAAAACCCTTGCAGATATAGTACTTGCAAGGGTTTTATTTTACCGGTTTCATTAAGTTTATACTATTTGCAGCATGTTTTTTATACCGGTATGCCACAAATCACAAATAGCAACACGACATTTAATACTTTCTTCACTTTTATTTTCTTACAAAATATTGTATCATATATAATATAACATGTAAGGAGGACAATAATATGAAAATCAGCAAGGATTTTTATAAGGGCTTTAATAAATTATTCGGATGTCCGGAAAACAGGTTGTCATATGATGAATTAAATAAAAATCTAATTATAGAAAGCTACAAAGGGATAAAAAGCGATTGGGAGGCTGTAGGTAATGACATCAGAAAAGCAGCAGGAAATTTCAGCAAAAAATAATGATAATTCTGATACATTGGTAGATAAAGAAGATATATCAACAAAAGAATATTCACTGTCCGCTTCTCTTTTTTCAGGACCGTTACCGCCACCAAGTATATTACAAGGATATGAAGACGTATTGCCCGGCTCTGCAGATAGAATTTTAAAAATGGCAGAAAAAGAGCAGTCTAATAGACACGATTTAATAAATAAGCAAGTAAATTCCGAGATTAGAGACAGTTTTATTGGTATTATTAGTGCTATTTCACTTTGCACCGGTTTAATTATTTTTGGGGTTGTTATATTCTTCTGTGCTGATGATATTAAAGTTCAGTTGGCAGGTGTACTTACATCTGTTATAAGTGCTATTGCTGTGATTTTACGAGCCGTTTTATCAAATACCAGAAACAGTTGGAAACCAATAGAACACGATACAGAGGAAGAAAATTTAAACAAGAAGTAAAAACAGCCACGAACCTGCTTGCTCGTGGCTGTTTTGGGTTTTATTATCTATTACAGTCTTCTATATCAAGTTAATCTGCCGAGCACTTGCTCACATTATTTCATATGCTCTATTTTTAAAAAAACTGACTGAAACATATTAACCTGTTTGCTAAATATTAGCCTTCGATAGAAATGTATTTCGGTTCTTCTTCTACATGTTTTTCTTCCTTTTTAGGAATAGTAAGCTTTAATACACCGTCTTCAAATTTTGCTTTTATATCCTCCTTTGCTACATTTTCACCCACATAAAAACTTCTGCTGCAACTTCCGCTGTAACGCTCCCTGCGTATGAACTTTCCGTCTTTATCCTTTTCATCATTTGTCTGATTTACAGATGCTGATACTACAAGGTAACCGTCTTTCAGCTCACCTTTTATATCTTCCTTATTAAATCCTGGAAGATTCATAGTAACATCATACCTGTCATCAAACTCTTTAACATCTGTCTGCATAAGACCGTTATTGCTGTATGCTCTTGAATAAAATCTCTCAGGCATCCTAAAAATATCATCCATAAAATTCTCTTTAAAAATACTTGGCATTAACATAATTTATCTCCTTTTTATTGTATTTGTTTTATTTGTTATAGCTGTATTATAACAGACTGATTAGCACTTGTCAATACTAAGTGCTAATCATATCTGTGATTTTTTTATGAACTCAATTATACTCGGAATTTTATCTTGCAGATATTCTTGCTTTTTATAGAATAGTCGGAATTTATATTAAATTTAATAAAACAAAAAACACTACTTATATCCGTTCTTAGAAACCCGGATATAAGCGGTGTTTTTTATTGTGTATACATCTATATAATTATGCCATACTGATATGCCGTGAACTTTCCGGAATCTAAGCACCGGAAAGCTCACTGCATATTTATTTAAAATGTTTTGTTAAAGGTTCTAATTACTATTCCATGCACCGTCTGAACCGACATTATAGCCGTCAGGTGTGGTCTCACTTACATAGAGTGAACCATACGGATGTGCAACATCAGTGCGATATTCCCACTTCTTTATATTGTCATTATAGAACCATGACTGTACATTTGCACTTACCGCCATATAGTACCACTTTCCGTCTATAAGGCTCCAACCGGTTATCATACCGCCGTTTGCAGGATTTAAGTAGTACCATTTCTTATCACTTTCACTATAATACCAACCGGTTTTCATCTCTCCGAAAAATCCGTTATGATCTTCTGACAGATAGTACCATGTAGCACCTTCTACATCGTAGTACCAACCGCTGTCCATCACATTGTTATCGGCAAAATGATACCACTCGGTCTTTGTAGTTCCGTTATATGAATAGGACAGTTTAGCCCATCCCTTTACCTTTGTGCCGTTTTTAAGCTTAAAGTGCCAGATATGGTTTGCAGCATCAACAAGCTCCCAATCTCCGTCCTGACCTACTTTTATTGAAGGGTTGTTGGTATTGATTCCTCTTGAGGAACCGCCGCCACCGCCGCCGCCGGATCTTCCGCCGCCACCGCCGGAGTTGCCGTTATTGCCGCTGCCGCCTCTTCTTATATCATTAAGAACCGCTTCAAGCCTGCTTATCATCTGCTGAAGTTCATCAGTACTTGACTTGCGAGGTGCAGTCTTTGTAAGAGCATCTATAGCTTCCTGCAATGCAGCTCTTAAATTACGCCTCTGAAGTCCTGTCAGTCCACTGTTATTTAAGAGTGCCTCTGCTTCAGCTTTAAGCTGGTTGAGTCTGCTTTCAGCACTGTTTCTCTGATCCCTGTCATTTTCATAGTAGATATATAGAGTAACATCATCTGTAAGCATCATATTTTCATCAAATGGATCATAATTTGAACCGCTGTAACTAAGTCCGAGATATGTCCATTTTACACCATCACTTTCAATAAAAGGTGTACTTCTTATATGCGAAGCATACTGATCTCTGAAATCATTTACCGTCTGGCGTTCACCTACATCAAACTGTGCAACTCTTGTATTGTTTATATTTTCCTTTATAGTTACTCTGTTGGTTGCAGGTGTTATATAACCAAGTATATATTTGCTGCCAAGCTCAAAATCATGCTCAAACTGACCTGAATAGCCTGAATTCGGATTCTGCCAGTTCGGATCAATCACACCGTCGATCCTCTCTGCACTACTTGCCGTTGCAATCTTATATAATGAATATTCACGGTTCGGATTAAGCTTGCCTGATTCTATATAAGCATGAACATTTTCGTGTCCTGCAGGAGGTGTGTAATCACTCCAGTTTGAACCACCATCTGTACTTTTCTCAAGCCTTATCTTAAGCTCCCAAAGTCCTCTGTAACGTCCGCCGCCTATCCTGTTTATCTCCTGTGATGATACATCTGCAAGAGCTCCTGATGATACGGCAGTCTTTTCTGCACGAACTCTAAGTTTTGTACCCGGAACAATAGGCAACTCGGGGATCTTTATACCTACATTTTTATTGTCAACATTTGGACTTACAGTTACAGCCGGAACATTCCAGTCGCTGTGAGTTCCAAAAGCTGCATAAAACGGCTGAAGAGTAAGGTTTGCTCTCGGCATAGTTACCCTTATGTTTCTTCCGCTAAGAGCACCGTTTACAGCACTTGCCGGTCCTTCTATCACATTCCACTGTGCAAAAGTTTTACCGTTATAAACAAGAGGTGCTTCAACATCAGTAACATGACCCTCAGTTACATTACTGTAATCTGCAGGAGGATTGCTTAAAGTAAGACCTGCACCGCCTACTTCAATATCAACAAATTTAAGCTTATGCTCATTAGTAGTTACAGAAGCCGAAGCTACAAACGGAAGTCTCTCAAGTGAGGGATCGTTAGCAGCAGTATTATCCCCTGAAGCAGGCTTTGCAACCACATAATAAGTTTCTCCCGGAGTTAAATTACCGAAAGTTATGCTGTTTTCTCCCGCTCTTGGAGAGGTCCAGTCTGCACCCCTTACTATATTTCCGTTTGAATCAAGTAAAGCATACTTTGTATTCGGAGTAACCGGATTTATAGTAACCTGATTCTTTCTGTCATTGTCGGCATCTATATCAACCTGAGGCTGTACGCTTACAGGCACTGTTACATCCTTGGGAGGATTGCTTACAGTACTTGCAGCATCTGCTATATTTCCGCCTTCCGCAAGAGTTCCTGAGTTGGAACGATTTGACTCAAGCTCATAAAGCTTGTATCTTCTTCCAGGTGCCACTCCACCTATTACACCATTTGCAGCCTGAAGATCGGAGTTCCTTATAAGCCTTACTATATTGCCCGCCTCATCTGTAACTGCATAATAGGCATCCGGACGTGAGCTGTAAACCTGTCCGTCAGATGCAGGCAGCATATTTATTGAAGCAAAGCCTGTGGTTTCATTTATAACTCCCTCTGCATTCGGAGTTCTTGACACATACGGTGTATTTGATACCGCATATGCGGTAAATACTGCACCGTCAGGCATGGCTGCCATATCAGTATTTCCATCAATCTCATTACCGTTCTGGTCATACCACTTGATATCATAGCCTCCATCAGCTACTACCTGTGGAAATTCAGTAGCATATTCTGACTGGAGATCTGTAAATGTAAGAACTCTCTGTTGACCGGTAGCCCCATCCAGAGGATTTATAGAAATGGATTTTCCTCCTGACGGCACCATATATCCATTACTTCCTGAAAATTTAAATGTAAATGTCTTCCAGTTTGCATTCTGTTTAAACTTAGCGGTTAATGTATACGGAGCCCCTATATTTATAGTACCTGTATCAGGCACTTTTGTTGAGGTACCGGTTACATAATAACCGTCAAATTCATAACCATAAGGCTGAGATGCGGTCGGAAGTATATCAAGACCTACAGATACCGTACCGTCATTATTTTTCTTTAAACTTATAGGACGTGGCTGTGCATTGTCATACTCAGCACCACTTAACCTGTCAGTAAGAGTACCTGAACCTTCCTTGTTTATAACAAGTGTAGCCCAACTTCCCGGATCCTTGGTATAGGTTATTTTCATACCTACTGTATTGCCGCCTATTGTAACACCGTAGGTTCCGCTGTTTGTAGCCGGATTGTAGTTGTTTGTAGTATTTGTAACATCAAGCGCATTGCTTGTATATACATACTGCGGAGCCCCATATCCTGAGTCTGTAAGACTGGGTACCGGTATATTTGCGGTACCGTTTGGTACTACAGGAAACTCTACAGTGTTATCATTATTATTTACAACCCATGAATTGTCCCATGAGCTTCCGAGCTTATCTTTTACAAGATCCAGTATAGGCTGATCATTTTCATCAACATACTGTACCGATATATGAACCCTGTAATCCGGGTTAGGAACATAGGTATATCTCACACCCAGTGCCTGGTTCGGCATGTTGCCTCCGATCTTGTAACCGCTTTCAAATGTAGCGGCATGTGCCACTACATAACGACTCACATCAGGAGTTGTGCCTGATGTATAATACGGTGCCTTAACATCGCCGCCTCCAAAGCCGCTTGTTCCGGTCTTTGGATTTACTCCGTCAGCCGTAACCAAAAGATACCTCGGCTGAGTATTGCCGTTTTGTGGTGTTATAGCAGTCTGATCAGGCTGTATAACCCTTGCATCGGCAGAAGCTATACTGGCTCCAGCACTAAGCGGAGCTCTCTCCATCTTACTGTTTGCAATACTTGTACCGTCAGCACTCAGATAAACATGCTCGCTTGAAAGACCGAAAGTTTTTGAAGTATCAACAACATATGTATACTTAACCTCCATGTCCTTATTTACTACCGAACCTGTTACATTATTATCAGGATCAACCGTAAATCCATACTGTGAATATGTCTTTGAAGCCGGAACAGTTGTATTCGGGTTAAACATACTTATATCGGAAGCCGGATTTAAATTGGCTTTTAATCCCGGGATTACCTTAGGTCTTGCCTGGATAGTAACTAAAACCTGATTTTGAGATGTTTCCTCTTTTTCAGTCACCCCTGTTCCAAATACACTAAGCCCTGAACTGTCAATATGTTTCACCTTAAAATTATATTTTGTACCGTCTGAGACATAGCGTGCATAATAGGTCTTAGTCCCAGAACCCGGTGGGAAATTCTTAGGAAGCTTATTAACTCTCTGCTGTGTAGGATTCGAATCATACCGGTTTTCATACCAACCTGCAAGTGCATAACCGTCAAAGTTAAAATTTACACCGTTCCATGTGGCTGCCGGTTTCGTACCTTGTGCCGGGTTTGCAGTAAATGTGTCCCATTCTACATCCCACCACGGCATTTCAAGGTTGTCGTTTGGGGTAACTGACGTATCCGGCTGACCGTTTTTATTGGTATCTACGGGAAGATTCGGATATCTTTGTTTAACATTCTGTACACCTCCTGAAACCAAATCAGGCAGACTTACTCCCTCATTCGTGTTATATATACCAAGATTAAAGCTAAAGTTTTTATAATCAGCTGCATACGCCGGCACTGCCGGTGCCAGCATGGAAAAAACCATGCCGGCAGACAGCATAAAAGCTATATGTCTTTTAAAATTAAATTTTTTCATTAAATAAATATCTCCTTCTCGCCCTACTGTACCCATTCACCGTTATGGTTTACTCTGTAACCGTCAGGTGTTGTGGTATTTACATAAAGTGAGCCCTTTGGATGACCTTCAACGCTTGAAGGTGAGAAATAGTACCATGGATCACCAACCTGACGCCATCCTACATACATCTCTCCAAGCACCGGATCAAGATAATACCACATACCTGCAGCATCCCTGTACCAGCCGGTTACCATCTGACCTGCATCGGCTCCGCTTGAGTCATTCAGGAAATACCACTTATCGGCTCTGGTATCATGATACCAACCCTGTGCCATTGAAGACTGATTGTCAAAGAAATACCATTTTGTAAGAAGTTTTCCTGCAGCATCCTTGTACTGTATCTTACCCCATGTATTATTTAATGGAAGTCCTCCATTTAATACAAATGACCATCTTCCGGTCTGCTCATTTATCTTCCAGCTGCCGTCAACACCGAGAGTAAATGTTTTCTCACTTGTTGCCTCAAACGGTCTTGAAGCGGTGCCGTTACCTCTTCCGGCACTTCCTGTACCTCCGCCTGAACCTCCGCCGCCGGTTCTGTTTTTAAAGTTACCGTCTCTTGCTGAAATTCTTGATTTATATTCATCAATCAAACGCTTTAATTCATTGATGCAATCCTCAAGCTCTTCCTGAGTCGCCATACGAAGCGGATCTTCCTGTCCTCCTCCGGTTTCAAAGAGTGATTTGTCAAGAAGTTCTCCACGTTTTTGTGCAAGTCTTGCAGCAGCACGGGCAATTGCCTGTTTAAGTTCATCAACCTCATTGTTCTTAAGATATGGGCTCTTTATTATGTCTTCAGCCTCAACCTTAAGACCTTCAAGTTCAGTTTTTGCCTGTTCTCTTAAGGTACGGTTATTATCATAGTAAGCATAAAGTACCTGTCTGCTTGTAATTTCTGCAGCCTGATCAAACGGGCGTATATTTGCAGGCATATTGCTCCTGCTCCATCCCAGATAGGTATGTCTTACACCGAATACATCTATAAACGGTGTAACCATGGTACCACGTGAACCCGAAACGCTCGGATCACCTGCATAGGCTATAACTCTTGCGTACTCATCAGGTCCGCTTAGATAATCAATAGCAGAATCCTTCTTCCTTACCTTAAACATATGGTAGAAATTATTGCGGACACCATTTTCATCAAAATCAAGATAATTTCTTGACTGATTATTATCTATAAATCTAAGCTTAAATGCCTTTGAGTATACAAGTACATACTTATGACCTATCTCTCCTGTGAAACTGAAGTATCCGGCAGTCTTTTCAGGATTGTTGCTTTCATCGGTAGCAAAGTTGTCAATTGCACCAAGTGCAAGTGTAGAAGCATCAGTTACATCAAAAAGCTGATAATCCATCATATCGGTATCTTCAGCCGGGAGCTGTACAAGTACCGGTACAGTAGCATTTGAAGGTGTTGCTGGCGGAGGAACAACCTCTCCGACAAACCTTCCGTCAATATATCTCTCAGATTTTATATCAAGTGCCCACGCAGTGCTGAAAGCATCCGGATGATTATGTCCTGATTCGGATATCGGTTTAACATTAGCTACCTCAGTTGAAGTCGCCTGTCTCTTGTTAAATACAACTCTATATCTTACATCTGCTCCCTGTCCTATAAGAACTCTATCAGCAGGAGTGGTAAGACGACTTTCAACACCCTCTATGCCGTCAGGATCAAGTGCATACTCACCTGAAGCACCTCCTCTTATCTCCTCATCAACTATAATATTTTCAGCATTTCCGCTATGTGCGTTCGGTCTCGTTTTTTCATAAACAGCCTTTAACACAACATTGCTTCCACTGAGTTTAAATGTGAAATCGGTATTTGTTATCTTTCCTGAGATATTTTTGCTTCTGCCTGAAATTACAACCCAGTATTTAAAAGCTCTTCCATTTGCATCGACAGCTTCGGCATGTACGGATACCTCCTCTTCCGCTTTGGCATCAATTACCTTTAAATCACTGCCGCCATCACGCTCTGAAGGTGTTTTTCCGCCTACTGACAATATTTTTACAATATTGTTGTCTCCGGGCTTAACCTCAACTATATATTTGTTTGCTTCCGCCATATCTCCGGGATTTGCATTTACATTAGTTCCAAGGTCGCTCTTTGAAGCGGGAGTAACTGATGTATCGCCTTTCTTCCTTGCAACAACCTTGTAGGTTTTGCCGGGATCAAGGTTATCAAAGGTTACGGTAGCAGGATTATTTCCAACCGGTGTTTTCCAGTCATGCACTACATTACCGTCTTCATCTAAAAGAGCATAGTCTGAATCCGGATCGGCAGGGTTTACAACAATCTGCGACCTGTCCTCATTTACAGGATCAAATCCGACATTGTAGTTATTCTCAAGAGTAGGTATATCAACCGTCTTGGGAGCACTTATTCCGCTTCCTGAAGGAACAGGCTGACCTACAGTTGCATTAGTTCCCGGAACAGCCTCTCTTACCTTATATCTTGTACCCGGATAGAGACCGTCAAAAGGAAGTACACTATCATCAGGTGCTGTACGGACTGCAACTACATTGTCATTCTCATCAGTAATTATATAAACATTTCCGGCTTGAGTCTGTCTTACTCTTATCTGACCCTTACCGTCAGAAGCTATATGACCGCTTGCATTAAAGTCTCCTATATTAAGACCCCATATATTAGGATCCTTCTTAAAGTTTGCATGATAGGTACCCGGCACAAGCACGGTAGAATCATCAACATTATTACCGTTTATAGTCCATCTGTCAAATATATAATTTGGCACGCTGTTTACAGGAGACGGACGCTCTGAAGCTATTGATGCCCATGTAGCATTGTTCTTGACATTCAGTGTCGAGGGAGCGGATATGCTTCCCTTATCATCACTGTCAAAGTTTATATCTATCCAATATGCCGGATCCTTTTCAAACTTCGCATAAAGTACTGTATCTCCCTGGAATGTAGTACCATCAAGCACTTTATTTGTAGCTGCGGCATCAGTATACCAGCCTGCAAATCTGTAGAACGGAGCATCCTGCGGAGTCGGTACAGGCATTGCATTGGTAGAACTTATAAA
The DNA here is from genome assembly GCF_000235445.1 of Johnsonella ignava ATCC 51276. Lineage (GTDB taxonomy): Bacteria > Bacillota > Clostridia > Lachnospirales > Lachnospiraceae > Johnsonella > Johnsonella ignava. Next base: position 339,049 of record NZ_JH378829.1, read on the forward strand.
GCTGAACCTGTGTGCCTCCTCTTCAACATCGGAAGTATTAGGATCATCTATAAGGAAGCTTATAGGAGCAACGGTTGATATGGAACCCTTGTCATACGGAGCAGCCGCAACAGCAAAAGTCATATTTTTCCAGTAATTCCCATCTCTGTTCATCATATGTGTAACAGTAACATCACTTCCCGGTACGGTTCCGGTTATTGCACCGTTTGCCTGTACAGTAACTGTACTTGCCGGTTCTACTGTACTGCTTCCATATGTATAGCCGTACTTTGAAGCCGCCGTATCAAGTACTCCTGCACCTCTCGGTAAAATAGGATCATTCTGCTGATATCCTGAAACTGCTTTCGGAATACCTATAGCCAAATGACTTGTGCTGTCAAGATAGTTCCTTGCTACTGTATAGCCGGCAGCACTGTAAGTATATGTTATAGTTACATCCTGATTCGGCATATATGAGTTGAAATTTTTACTTCCGTCAAATGTAGCCGTATTTGCATCTACTACCGAACCGGCAACACTACTTGCAATAGTATCAAGTCCTATTACATTGTTTGCACTATTATCCGTCTTTCCACGTGTAATGCTTGCACCCTGCAATGTATATCCCGGAAGATTTAACGGTGAAGCATTTATAGGAGCCTCTGCCACTCTACGAATCGGAGGTACGGCAGTGCCTACAGTAACACCTCCGGTTGTTACATGTTCTACTTTAAATTCAAAATTCTGAGTAGGATCCACATTGTACATGTAGTTTACTTTTAAATCTCCAAGCGGCATTCTTCCTACATATTCGGTCTGGGTATTTGCTGTTACATTTCCACTTGCATGCTGGAATGTACCGCCAAACTGACCCTTATTTGAAGGATTTGCATTTCTTGAGATGTTTTTATAACCGGGTATAACTGCTTTATCCGCCCTTGTTTCATCAAGATATTGCTTATTTACAGTATCCTGCTTAAACACAAACGGAATTGTTGTATTTGTATTTTTATGAGTTACCTCAAACGGACGTCCGGTAGTGTCCGGATTCCATTTCGCTTTAAAGTAAATCTTTCCCTGAAGCACAGGATTTGGAAGTGTCGCACTAGGAGCAGGGTCAAGGGTATCATCACCTGTCCACGGAGTATTGTCAGGACCGATGTTCACCTTAAACCATCCTGCAAATGTATATCCTGTCTTTGAAACCGTAGGCATATTTGCACTTGGTGCAACGCCCACTGCCGATTCTATAGGAGGTATATTTGCAGGCAGACCTCCATCCGGATTAAAATATGCAATTCCTACATTTCTCTCATATTTGTATTTTATATTGACGTCTACACCCGGCATAGTACCGTTTACATTTCCTGTAGTATTATTTACAGAAAGTCCATGGTTTGGAGGTGTAACTTCAACGCTTTTATAAATATAATTTGGTATTACAGGTGGCACTTCATTTATTGCGGTACCTGATACAAGAGTCGTATTTCTAGGTGTTTTTACGGTTGTATCATTACCATTGTCATCAGTATATACATAGTTTACAGAAAATGCAGCCTGTGTAGCCTTAAGGACCACTCTGTTATCATTAGTGCTGTCTTCTGTAAGCTGTGTCCACTGTGCAGGCGATTTGTCAGCCGGGAAATTGCTTACCGAGTAAGGAAGCGAAGAATGATTTCCGAGCTTTTCAGCAACATTAACCTCAGCAGTTCCGCTTGCCGGTGGATTTTTAGTCATAACACCTATACGTGATGAACTTGGAAGAGGCTCTACAACCCCTATAACCTGACCTGGACCGAGCCTTACATTTGATTTTCCGCCGGCACCGTTTATATTGTCTGTTACATTTACATTGTTGGCAACCGTCATCTTTCCAGAACCTTCGATATTTATCGCACCGCCCTGATAAGATTCATTATCCTTTACCACGCCGTAGTCCATCTTAAGATTTGCACTGCCGCTTATATTAATTGCACTTGCAACTGTTGCATCAGTTCCGTTAGAAACTATCTTATTGTTCTGGAATATAGCACCTCTCTGTGTCATAATATTTCCGGCTGATGCATTTACAAGCGAACCTATAGGCTGCTGGTTTTCAGGCAGTCCCTGTGTAGCAGATTTGTTTCCGTCTATAACTATATCACTGAATGTCAGGTTTGAATTTGCATTAGAGACATTAAACATATCTCCCCTAAGACTGGTGCCCCTTATAATCTTTTTGGAATTGGTTCTTTCCCCACTTCCATCAATCTCTATAGGATAAGGACTTGTCTTAGCCTGTGTAGTTTGATCCATGACATAGTCGGTAGTCTGGATAGTAACATCCTTTCCTGCCGGAATGGTCAGAGTTTCACTTATAGTCTCGTCATTCATAAGGAATACAAAAACTTTTTTCGGACCTCTTGATCCAATTACCTCAAGTGCCTTTTTAGTAGTTTTAAACGGTTTACTTAAAAAACCGTCTCCAGTTGAATCATTTCCGCCTACAGGATCTACATAATATGTAGGTCCCCTCATTGAAAATGCTATAGTACCGGTCTTAGTCTCGCCGGGTAAAAGATCAAATCTAAGCGAATAAGCTATGCCTGAGTCAGTTGATGATGTATTTGTGCCTCCAGGCATATATGAATAATCATTTAAATCAGTAAAGTAATTACTTGAATAATTTCCATAGTAACCAATCCATGATGTAATATTGCTCGGATCTCCCGACTCCCTCTTTGCAATACCTAAGTTAAGCTGTGGATGATAGGTAAGTATATCAAGTGCACCAAGAGTATACTTTTTGTTATTATGCCCCTGAGCATGTATACCCTCTATATGTCTTCCGTCATGAGCCCCCTTCTTTGTAGCCCAAGCCGGTGCATAATCGTCCTCAGCAACCATAATATCTGTTCCTGTTGCAAACCAGACGGTACGACCTCCGTCAGTTCTTCCGGTATCAACAATTCTACTGTCGCTGTCTGATGTACTGGTATTTGCATTATATACAGTATACTCCGCCAAAATATATTTTTTGTCAGGAGAGGGCTTTACTGAAAGCCTCATCTCAAGCTTGAGATCTTTATTATCACTGCCGAATACCTTTACAACCTCACCGTTTTTTATCTCTCCGTCTCTGCCGGGATGAAAGTCCGAGCCTGTATACTCACTTTTTTTTACATTAACTCTGCCTATCTCAACGTAAGACGTGGGTTTTGTAGGACCGAATCCTACAGCAGTGGTATACCCCTGAGGATCAGATGACTTATAGGTTGAATTTAAAGCTCCCGAATCGGTTCCGTCCGATATAACATAGGGTTCCTGATTTTCATCATGTGCCGGCTCGTTATTAACAGGCTCCACCAACCCGTTTATATCAAACTTCCACCCGTCAAAAGATCCTTGTGAAGCCATATGTATATAACCAAATTTATATGCCGTCGTTGAGCCATAGCCGTATGATGCCGCTCTTCCCATTCTCTTTGTACTCGGATCGTAGTAGTGTGAGTTTTGGAACGACGAAATCGGTTTTCCTTCCATAAGCGCTGTATTCGGCTCAAGTTCAGTCTGGTAGGCATGTGCCACGCCAACCCCTGTGCCAAAGCCCTGAAAGCCGCCAAGCACCATCGCTGCCGACAGCACTGCCGCAGTTGACTGCTTAAGCTTCTTTAAAAAACTTTTCTTCATTAATTATCAATTCTCCTCCCAATATCAGTTTTTATATACAATAAAATCGTCATCAAGGTTGCTGTCCCCGTCCTGAGAAAAGCTTATAGCAGCTATATATCTTTGATTCTGGGGTTTTTCCTTGTCATCATCATAATGCCAGAACTTTCCGTCTTTCCACCTCGGTCTGTCGGCATCATTGACCCTTGCGACAAATTTATTGTTCTGTATAACTATCCAATATCCCTCACCGTCTCTTAAAACCTTTCTGTTGCCCTTTACTTCGCTTCCGTTCTTATCCACTACAACCGCATCATTTGCAGATTTATAGATAATCCCGTATCCAAGCTCGGCATCGGCATTAAGTCTGAGACCGTTTATATAATATTTTCCTCCGACTTTTTGAAGCTTGTTTTTATTTCCGTAAGCGATGCCGTTTTTCTTAAAGCCGAACACGGCAACACCGTCATTTAAAGCCACGGATATTTCCTTACCGCTGATCATTGAGCCGTCATTAAGCTCGTCTGAACTGAACAGGTATAGGTTTCCTCTTGTAATTACAGGCAGAACCTCAGGTATTCCTGCGTTCGTTTTAAAATCTTCGCTGTTGAAAGCATCTACATCAAACTGTTTTGAAAAAGTTCCGTCTTCATTCATTATTACAAAGCCTGTCTGCATACGGCCTATCTCATCAAACGCATATTTCTTGCCGTATACATCCTGAATTTTGTTTTTATACAATGTTCCGTTAAACTTTGTTCTGAACCAGCTGTATTCCTGCTCTTCAAATTCACTCTGATCCATATTGACACTTGGAACTCTGAATGTCCAGTAATCGCCTGTCAGATGACCGTCGGAATCCTCCGAACCATATCGAAGCTTAGTCTTGTTTCTTGCATTACTGCTTGTGGAAAGGAACTGTTCGGCATTATCAACAGAAAACTGAGGCATCATTATACCGTTTTCATCAAATGCATACCTCTTTCCGTTTATTTCCTTTACCTTTGCAGATGTATCACTTGAAGCCTTAACCTTTTTTCCGGTATTATCAAAGTACATCCACATCTCACTGTAATATTGATACTCTCTTCCGGCAAGTCTGCTGAACAGATTGTCATCTGCAACCAGCTCATACCTGTGCCATTTGTCAACATACATAGCACCGTCATCACCAAAGAAATATACCGTATCTACATAGGGTGAGGTACTGTCAGCATCGATCTTTTGTCCGTCTGCATTGACATAGCCCCTTACCATTTTCCCGGTATCGTCAAAGAGATATTTTTTCCCTTCAATCTCTTTAGTTGAGAGCTTTTCTCCTTTACCTTTGTAAGCTTTTCCGGTCTTTGTAAAATAGTACCAAAAGCTTTCATTGACGCCATCGGGATCCTGCACCTCCCTCCATGCCTCGGTAAGCATGGCACCTTCGGAATCGGCATAATAAAGATCACCGCTATCTTCTATAAGGGCATCTTTTACCATATTGCCGTCATCCCCAAGGTAAAACCACTTGTCGCCTGACTTTGCCCACTTGTTTTGAATGGGAGTACCGTCAGTATTGACATACTGCCAGTTTCCATTATTTTCCTTCCATTCACCCGCCTGAGCAAGGCTTGAAAATGAAAGTGCCATAACTGAGGAAACTAGGCACAGCCTAACAAATTTATTTTTTGTCATGGCTACCTCCTTCTTTAAATATATTTATTTTTTTGAACATTGGAGCCGTTATTAAATGTTGCTTTTGGTTTTAATTACTTAAACAAAAAGCCTCTATTAAAAAACAGTTAAAAACAGTTCTTAATAGCTTATCTGAAAATATTTTCTATGCAAAATCAAATAAAATCCCTCCATTTCCTCTAACCTTTGATAAATTTATACAAATGATAACAGGGGCAACCTCCCCCTGATATCATCTATATGATAGCATTTTTGTAGTTTTTTTACAATAATCTCTTACACTAATATTCATAAAATATTAATAATTTGTCAAAACTTTGGAAACTGATTCTCAAAAAATATATGCGAGTTGGGACTTTTTAGGCATAGACCTCTTTTTAAGGGGTATATCTTAGCATTAGTTATGATTTTTATATTGTACATGAAGTTTATTTGTGCAAAATTATGAATTTATCCTGAACGGCTTGTAAATGATATCTAAAAAATATATTACAAAGTGCTTAAGTTTTGATGTCATAAATCAGTCATTGACTGCAAGTCCTGTATAGAGCTGAAAATACCTGCCTTTATGCTTTATAAGCTCTTCATGACTTCCTCTTTCTATAATCCTGCCCGCCTCAAGCACCATAATACAGTCGGCATTTCTTATAGTAGAAAGTCTGTGTGCTATAACAAATGTCGTCCTGCCGTCCATAAGAGCATCCATACCGTCCTGTACAAGACGCTCGGTATGTGTATCTATTGAAGAGGTTGCCTCATCAAGTATAAGCACCGGCGGATCTGCAAGTGCCGCTCTGGCTATTGAAAGAAGCTGTCTCTGACCCTGTGAAAGACTTGTACCGTCTCCACTAAGTACGGTATCATACCCCCTCGGAAGTCTCTTTATAAAGCTGTGGGCATTTACAATCTTTGCTGCATGTATACATTCATCGTCAGAGGCATCCGGTCTGGCATATCTTATATTGTCCATAACACTGCCTGTAAAAAGATGTGTATCCTGAAGCACTATGCCGAGACTCTTTCTAAGTTCCGACTTTTTTATTTTTTGTATATTTATACCGTCATAGCGTATTTTACCGCTGTCTATATCATAAAATCTGTTAAGAAGATTCGTTACGGTAGTCTTTCCCGCACCGGTTGAACCTACAAAAGCAACCTTCTGTCCTTTATGTGCATACAGACTTATATCATGAAGCACGGTTTTTCCTTTAATATATGAAAAATCAACTCCCTCAAGCACTATATCGCCTTCAAGCTTTTTATAGGTTGTCGATTCGTCAGCCTTATGGTAATGCTTCCATGCCCATGTTCCGCTTCTTTTTTCACATTCTCTTAAGTTTCCGTCCTTATCCTCATAAGCATTTACAAGTACTACATACCCTTCATCAGTCTCGGATTTTTCATCAAGCAGCTTAAAAACCCTTCCTGCACCTGCAAAGGCACTTATTACCATATTTACCTGCCCTCCTATCTGGGAAAACGGCGAATTAAAACTCCTTACAAGTGATAAAAATGCTACAAGCGAGCCTACTGTAAGACCAAAATAACCTTTTATTATAAATACCGCACCAAGTATAGCAACTATTACATAACTTAAATTTCCAAGTTGTGTTACTATGGGCATAAGTATATTTGCAAATGAATTGGCTTTTTGGGCATTTACTCTTAACTGCTCATTCAGTACACTGAAATTTTTTAAAGCCTCATCTTCATGACAGAACACCTTTATGACTTTCTGTCCGCTTATCATTTCTTCTATATAACCGTTTAACTGACCCAGCTTTTCCTGCTGGGAGATAAAATATTTGCCTGAAAATGCAAGAGTTTTTCCGCTCACATTCAGCATTACAACCACCATAAGCACGGTTGTCAGAGCAAGAGGTACATTTATAAGACACATGCTTACAAATACACTTACTATTGTAATAACCGCACTCAGTACCTGAGGAAGTGCCTGACTTACAAACTGCCTTAATGTGTCGGTATCATTTGTATATACAGACATTATATCGCCATGAGAGTGGGTATCAAAATAAGCAATAGGCAGGCTTTCCATATGTTCAAAAAGCTCTCTCCTCACATCTTTCATTATGCCCTGTCCTACATATACCATTATATAATTGTGGGCATATGAGCATATAATTCCAAATGTAAATATAATTCCCATGCGTATAATCTCTCTGAGCATAGGCAGATAATCCGGATTTTGTGCTCCTATAAGCGGCTCTATATAATTATCAACAAGCGGCTTTAAAAATGATATTCCCATAACCATAGAAAGAGAGGAAAACAATATGCACACTCCAACTACAAAAAGCTTAAGCTCATTTTTTTTAATTATAAGTCTTAAAAGCCTTTTTACCGTCTTTATTTCAAATTTCCTGTCCATGAATATCTAGTCCTCCATCCTGTCAAAATCACCGCCGCCTTCATTTTGCACTGCAAATACACCTGAGTATATAGCATTGCCTTGTAAAAGCTCATCATGTGTACCTATGGCATTTACCTTTCCGTCTTCCATAACTATTATACTGTCAGCATCTTTTATAGACGATATTCTCTGAGATATTATTATCTTAGTTACTTCAGGCATCTCATGCCTGAATGCCTCCCGGATCTTTTTATCAGTTGCAGTATCAACTGCACTTGTAGAATCATCAAGTATAATAACAGCAGGCTTTTTTAAAAGCGCCCTCGCTATACAAAGCCTCTGTTTCTGACCACCTGAAAAATTCGCACCGCCTCTTTCAACATAACTGTTATATCCATCAGGCAGATTTTCTATAAATTCATCGGCGCATGCAGTCCGGCATGCTCTTTTACACTCTTTTAGGTCAGCCTCTTTATTGCCCCACCTTAAGTTTTCAAGTATAGTACCTGAAAAAAGTTCATTTTTTTGAAGAACTACGCTTACTCCGTTTCTAAGTACTTCAAGATCATAGTCTTTGACATTTACACCTCCTACAAGCACCTCACCTGAGGTTACATCGTAAAGCCTGCTTATAAGCGATATAAGTGATGACTTTGAACTTCCCGTGCCTCCAAAAAGTCCTATGGTCTGCCCCGAGGCTATACTTATATTTATATCCTCAAGTACCGGTTCAGAGCTTTCCTTTGAATATGAAAAATATACATTTTTAAACTCAATGCTTCCGTTTTTTATTGTTTTAACCGGCTCTTCATGTGAAACTATATCTGATTTTTCTTCAAGAACTTCAACTATCCTTACAGCACTCGCCTCGGATATTATCACCATAACGGCAGTAAATGAAAGTATCATAAGGCTTATCATTATATTCATAGTATACGAAAACAGTGATGTAAGCTGGCCCGTTGTCAAACTCCCGGCTACTATCATCTTTGCACCAAACCATGACAGCAGCAGTATACAGCCATAAATCATAAAATACAAAAGCGGGCTTACTATTACTATCCCCTTTTCAGCTTTTACAAAAAGTTCATAAAGAGTTACGGCAGCTTTGTTAAATTTATTTTTTTCCTGCTTTTCCTGTACAAATGCTTTTACAACCCTTATATTCCTGACATTTTCCTGTACGCTTTCATTTAAATCATCATATTTGTCAAATACCGCAGTAAATGATTTCATAGCCGTTTTCATAAGTATTAAAAGTATCACTCCCAGTACCAATATACCTGCAAAAAATATAAGTGAAAGAGAGGGGCTTATAATTACAGTCATTACCATAGCAAAAAATATCATGGCAGGAGTTCTTAAAAGAAGCCTGAGAATCATAAGATATGAATTTTGTACATTTGTAACATCTGTTGTAAGCCTTGTTATGAGCCCGGAAGCCGAATATTTGTCTATATTTCCAAATGAAAATCTCTGTATATTTAAATACATTGCCTGCCTTAAATTAGCGGCAAAGCCGCATGAGGCTTCAGCTCCGAAAAATCCCGAACCTATGCCGCATGCAAGTGCCGCACAGGCGAATACAATCATGATACAGCCATATTTTATTATATTTGATAGGCTTGACTGCATGACTCCCTTATCAATTATCATACTTATGACATAAGGGACAAGTATTTCAAAAAAAACTGCTCCAAGAGTGCACAGTATCGTTATAATTGACGATTTTTTATATTGCTTTATCTCCATAAACAGGCGTTTAACAACCCTATTCATATTCATAAATATTTTTCCCTCCCGTTTTTATAATTTTTTTTATAAACACTATACTCTCTCCTGCCGAAGCACGCCTTAAAAGATATACCGTCCGTGCTTTTTTTGCAAGCCTTTGTCCTTTTTTTCCGGCATTTTCAATAAATCGGCGTTTTTTCTCACTGACCGGAGTTATTACCCGTCCGTGTTCAGTAAATATTATAATCTTATTTTTTAAAATATTAAAACCTTTTTTGTATATGCCGCTTTGTATACTTCCGGCATCTTTATACAGTCTGACGGAGGTTCTTAAAATTTCCCTTATAAGAAACCTTTTTAAAATAAAAGCCTCCTTAGGGCTGTCGGTTATTATAAGTATCATATATTATACACCCTCGAATATTCAACTGAAGCTGCAAATGTCATATCCGGATATATTTCTTTTTTAAACAGCATATCTCCATATACAAGCATGCATGACCTTTCACATACATTTCCGACTCCCACCGTTTTTTTTACAAATTCCGAATCATCAAAGCTTCCATATGCGGATTTAAGCTCATCGGCAGTAAAAAAACAAAGCTCTGTATTCAGAGCCCCGGCAAGTTTTTTTATGCAAACTTCATCTTTTTTTACATCTATACTGGCTATATGTGATACTGACCTTATATCAATATTGTGCTTTTTAAATACATCTTTTAAATTTTTAAGCATATCATAAAAGTCTGCACCTTTTCTGCAACCGATACCTATACATATATTTTTAGGTATAAGCTTAAGAAAATTATAAGTATTTGCCGCAGATAGCAGGGAATCCTGCCCTATCTTACACAGGGCAGGACTTTTAGTTATATCAAGACCGTTTGTTATATAGACATTATATTTCTCAATACTATCCTTTAAAACACGTTCGGGAAAGGTTCCTCTTACCTTATAATCACTTAAAAAGCCTATGCTTTTTCCTTCAAGCAGTGCCGCACTTATTTTTTTTGCAGTTTTTCTGTCGGATATTTCAAGCAGATTTTCCTTTGCGAATACATCTACCGCCCAGACATTTCTTATATCCGTTGCAGTTGTAATTACGGGAGTACTCCCTATAAGTTCGGATATCTTATATGCAAGCCTGTTTGCACCGCCCACATGACCTGAAAGTATAGGAATTACAAATCTGCCTGTCTCGTCAATGCACAGCACAGCCGGGTCTTTAAATTTATCATTTACATATGCCGCTATACTCCTTACGGCTATACCTGTCGCACCTATAAATATAAGTGCATCCGACACGGCAAATTCATCCTCTACCGCTTTTCCAAGTCCCCTGCCGTCATTAACAGCTTCAATAAAATGAAGTATACAGTCATCATTTAGGCTAAGGTCCGAATCGGATATAAACCGTCTATAAGTATATATATGCTTCTTTCCCTGTTCAAGGGCTTTTGCAAGGTTAATGCCGAGCAAAAACCCTGACTGCGTAAAAGTGAAAATTGCCGTATGCAAATGTATTCCTCCAGATATTAATAGTAAAAGTTTTTGTTTCGGACTTGTTAATAAAAACTTTTTTAATTTAAACTTTTTATATTTAAAATATTGATTTGACAGGTGTAAAATCAGTGTATTTTCAACTGTCCTCCTGTATACATTTTTTTACCGTTTCAAAACTGAAACCTTTTGCGGTAAGATATGAAATCATCTTTGATTTTATCTTTATATCATCACATGTCCGATCATAGTGTTTCTTTTTAAGTATTTCCCTTACCGTTTTTTCTTCATCTATACAGGCATCATCAATGGCTTTTAATATAATATCTTCAGCTATCCCCTTTTGCTTCATTCTGATATAAAGCTCTTTTTTACTTCTTTTATCACTGCCGCTCATAGCTATAAATGCGGCATATCTTTCATCGTTGATATATCTGTTTTCCAAAGTCCAGGCTATGGTTTTATCAATGACTTCATCGGGGTAATAAGCCGACTTAAGTTTGCTTCTCAGCTCAAACTCGCTTTTGTCCTGAAGTTTTAATATATATGCGGCTTTTTCTTTGCAACGTTTAAAAAGAAGCGGGAAAATCTCCTTATAATAGATCATATCATCGATTTCAGTATCGGGTTCTATTAAAAAACGCCCTGCCTCACCTGTGTATAATGCAAATTCAATCCCGTCATATGTGCTGATCTTTAATTTTTTTTATTTAAAGGGGTTATAGTGCTTACTATCATATTCCTTAATCTTCATAATCCGAAGTATCGGGTTCATATCCGCCGTCTTCATCAATTTCATATGACGGTGAGTCTTCCGGTTTATTTATATAACTTTTTTTATTCATACCGTCAGGCTCCTGCACACCTGAGCTGTAAATATCCTCTGTAGAGGCAGAATTTTTAAAACCGTCCTCAGACTCTGCCTGTAAACTTAATTCATCTGATTTTTCAGAGGACTTTTTCGCTGCCTTTTTCCCTTTTGACTTTTCAGCGGTTTTTCCATCATCAGGCTCTTTTGTATCACTGTTCGTCATATCTCCGGTTTTTGAGTCTATATCCGCAGCCTTACTTAAAAGTTCAAGTCCGTTAAGCTGCCTGATCCTGTTTTCTATCTCAAAACATATATCCGGATTTTCTTTAAGATATTGCTTGGCATTTTCCCTTCCCTGTCCTATCTTCACCGAATTATATGAGTACCATGCACCGCTTTTATCGACTATTGAGGAGTTTACGGCAAGATCAAGTATATCGCTCTCTTTTGAAATGCCCTTTCCGTAAATAATATCAAAAACGGCAGTTTTAAATGGGGGAGCAATCTTATTTTTTATGATTTTTACCTTTATCTGATTTCCTATCTGTTCATTGTTTGCCTTTATAGGCTCTCCCTTTCTTACGTCTATCCTTATAGTGGCATAAAATTTAAGGGCTTTTCCTCCGGTAGTAGTCTCGGGGTTTCCAAACATAATTCCTATCTTGTCTCTGAGCTGATTTATAAAGATTACGGTGCAGTTTCCCTTGCTCATAATACCTGTAAGTTTTCTAAGTCCCTGACTCATAAGTCTTGCCTGAAGCCCTACATGTGTATCTCCCATCTCTCCGTCTATCTCAGTTTTAGGAACAAGTGCGGCTACCGAGTCTATGATTATTATATCCACCGCACCGGAGCGCACCATGGTATCGGTTATCTCAAGAGCCTGCTCACCGTTATCAGGCTGTGATATATAAAGGTTGTCTATGTCGACACCTATATTTTTCGCATATACAGGGTCAAGTGCATGCTCAGCATCTATAAAGCCGGCTATGCCGCCTCTTTTTTGTACTTCGGCTACCATATGCAGTGCAACTGTTGTTTTTCCCGATGATTCAGGACCGAATATCTCAATTACCCTGCCTTTAGGTATACCTCCAAGACCCAGTGCAAGGTCAAGGCTGAGTGCACCTGTAGGCACTGTTTCAACGTTCATGGCGGCGGATGAGTCTCCAAGCTTCATGACCGAGCCTTTGCCATATGTTTTTTCTATCTGTGCAAGTGCATTACTTAATGCTTTTTGTTTATCTTCTGTGTTCATCAATCCCTCCGTGAACATATGTTCTTTTTGAGTAATAATATAATATTATTTTTAATTTCTGTCAACGTATATTTAAATGTTTTCCCTTACAAAAATTGCAGATGTTTTGTGCTGTTACTATGCGATTTCGGGCACATCAATGCACATAAATATTAAGGAACGTATTAATTTAATTTAATTAAATACGCATTATATTAATATCGAAAATCTCATTATCGTTTATTCTAACACAAATAAGACAGCTCGTCCATGTATAAACAAAACTGTTGTGTATGGTTGGAAAGTACTTTCTACAGGCAATTATCATCTAAGTTTATTTTAATTTGCTCACTTTAATTTTAAGAAATTCTGTAAACGAATTTGCTCCAATTTTTCTTCTTTTTTTTATCATATCCGCCCATATCTGGTTGCCTTGTTGTTCTGTGATGAGTTCCCTTTTAAATGCTTCGATAAGTAAATCACCTGTCGTAATATGTCTTAATGAAAACTCATTTACATAATAAGCCACATCTCTAATATTATTACTGCCTAAGATTCCATTATACTTTTTTGCAAGAGATATTGATGCAGCTTCACCACTACCGATAACTTTATTATTTCCTGAAAAAGTTGTTAAATTTCTGTATAAAGAATATTCTTCAGTTCCAATATCCATACTCATTACCTTAGCCGAACCATTTTTTATCAATCGATCAATTCTAGCCTTCAGATGAGAAATAGCCGGTTTATCAATTTCATCATAAACTTCTTTAGGAATAATAATTTTATCCGGATACATTTTTTCTAATAAGCTTTCGTTATTAACCCACAAAAAAGCACAAATACAATCTGTATCAAAAAATATTGCATCAGTCAAGAGGCAACTCCTCCTCTACATCAATACCATAAACCATATCATCTCTAAAAGCATCTAGTAATAATTCCTCATATTTACCTTGTGAAATACGTTCTAACTCCAAAAGCTTCTCAGAAGCGGCGATATAATGACCAAAAACTATTTTATTTTTATTTTCTGATGACGGTCGATAAAGAGTTGTATCATAACCTAACTTTGCTGCTATCTCTATAACACCTATTTCCATATCTTGGCTTTGTTCATTTTGAATATAAGCATCATTTAATAACCTGTACAACATAGCCTTATGACTTACTCCATAATATTGTTCAATCCTAATTACATCTTCTACAGTAAGTTTTTCTTTTATTTCTTTTTTTCTAATCTCTTCAACTAATTCATCTAGTGATGATGGAGGAACTAAAAAGTAAGATGCAAACTGATCAGCCTTTTTCTCATTTTCATCACCATTACCAATCGAAATCATACTAATTGAGTTTTTATTTAAATCATCAAAATATAGATGATAAAGTTCATGAGCTAGAGAAAATCTTTGTCTTCCTACAGACATAGCCGAGTTTATTGCAATAACATTTGAAGATTTTCCCTTATAACATACTCCACTGATATTTTTCCCAAATGAGTAAAAAACAAGCGTAAGATTGTCTATTCTCTGAACTATCTTAAAAATATCAACAGGCGATGAACCATCTTCACCTAATTTTTTTCTTAAATTGGATGCTTTATTGCTCAAATTCATTTTATCAATCATTTACATTACCCCCCAACATCTTATCCATCTCAAACTGATTTAAAACAATCTTATTAATTGTTGCTAAAGATTTAAGATCGTCTGATGTTAAACTGCTTGTCCTAAATGAAATAGTACATTTTTGTTCAGGAGTTGCACCTGATAAAATATAATCCACTGTACAACAAAATAATCTGGACAACTTCTCAATCACATCCGAGGTTATATTTCTTTCGCCTTTTTCAATTTTTGCGATCATACTTTGATCTAATGATAAGTACTCTGCAACCTTAGTTTGAGTAAGGTTGGATTCATCTCTAAGTGTTTTAATCCTATTTCCGATTTCAACCAAATTAATCATATAATTTCCCTCCTTAGTTTTCTTATAAAAATTATATCAAAACATTGTCATAAAGTAAAATAGATTTTAATTAAAATTTATGACAACCTCCTAAACTTAACTCTTAAATCCTAACCATAGTTTGTACATCAACTAAATAGAGGCACAACTAATAAAACCATAATTTAGAGATAATTCTTAACAGAAAGTTTAAAACATTTTAATCAAATACATTCAAATTGTCTGGAAAATCACATATAATTATATTACATACTTAAGATTTTATTCAGAATTAATTTATAAAGTATTCATTTATTTTACGATAGGATATGCTATACTGTATTCAGCATAAGAAATGCCAAAAACTCCTATTTTTAGAAGATGTTTTACTGAAATAAGACAATATAAAGACCACGGGTTTAACTACGCCCGTGGTCTTTATATTGTCTTATTTATAATATTCGCATAGCCTAAACCTAATATCCGGTATAGGATATGCAAACATTATGATATATGAATTGTTTAAATTTATGGGATTTATCGAATTTCTACGATCCGTTTTAACGGTAGTACTATTTAACAAGCTCTATCTGCATTATATTAGTATGTGTCGCAGGCTTTCTCTCATGTTTATCCGCTATAACGCCTGCCGTTACTACTACAAGCTCGTCTTTATGGAGATAGCCCATCTCCTTTGCTTTTTGCAGCGAAGCCGTTATAAGCTCATCACTGCTTTGTGCTCTTTTTGCTTCAATAGGCACAACCCCCCAGTAAAGCTGCATCTGGCGTACTGCCGCAGCGCTCGGAGAAAGTCCTATTATAGTTATACTCGGTCTCCACTTTGAAAGCATGCGTGTAGTGAATCCTGATATAGAAGGTGCCACTATTGCGGCGGCACCAAGAGCATCGGCAGTCGATACTGCACAGTAACTTACCTGATTTGAGATGTTTTTGCCGTTAATTGCAGAAATTCTCCTGTTTCTGTATGCCCTGTGGTCAAGATGTTTCTCTGTTTCCTCAGCTATCTTCGCCATCATGCTAAGAGCCTCTAACGGGTATTTACCCATGGCGGTTTCACCTGAAAGCATTACCGCATCACTGCCTTCATATATAGCATTTGCAACATCGGTAGCCTCAGCTCTTGTAGGTCTGGGATTCCTTATCATAGAATCAAGCATCTGCGTTGCTGTAATAACCGGTTTACAGGCTATATTGCATTTTTTTATAATAGTTTTCTGTATAAACGGTACTTTCTCGGCAGGTATCTCAACACCCATATCACCTCTTGCAACCATAACGGCATCAGCGGCATCTATTATTGAATCTATATTTTCAATACCTTCCTGATTTTCAATCTTTGCTATAATCATAAGATTTGAATTATATTCTTCAATAAGCTCTCTTATCTGCCTGATACATTCGGCATCCCTTACAAAACTTGCAGCAACAAAATCAAAACCTTGTTTCATTGCAAATTTTATATCTTCTTTATCTTTATCGGTAAGTGCAGGAAGCTTCACTGAAACTCCGGGAACATTTACGCCCTTTCTCTCACCAAGCTCACCGCCGACGGTTACTCTGCATTCAATCTCAGCTTTAGAAACGGACTTGACCTTAAGTTCAATTATACCGTCATCTATAAGTATACTGTCTCCGGCGGAAACATCATTTATAAGCCCCGGATAGTTTATATAAACCGCTTTGTCATCACCCTCAATCTCATTTACGGTAAGCGTAAAACTGCTGCCCTCAATAAGGTTTACCTTTTCATGCCCTTTAAGCACTCCTGTGCGTATCTCAGGACCTTTAGTGTCAATTAAGGCTGCAACATGTATGCCGGTTTCTTCTCTTACCTGCTTTAAAAGTTCATATCTTGAAAGATGTTCATCATAATCACCATGTGAAAAATTAAACCTTGCTATATCCATGCCTGCAAGTGCCATCTTTTTAAGCAGCTGCTTATCATTGGTATTTGGTCCCATAGTGCATATAATCTTTGTTTTTTTCATTATTGCCCGCCTTTCCCGCTTCTACTCGCCGAATACAGCCTTATAATCCTTCTGGAATTTTTCAATTCCCTGTTCTGTAAGCGGATGATTAATCATCTGGAATATTACCTGTGCAGGAACGGTAGCGATATCCGCACCTGCCTTGGCACAGTCGATTACATGTATCGGATTTCTTATACTTGCAGCTATTATCTCACATTCAATACCGTGAATTGCAAATATTTCAACTATCGTCTTTATAAGATCAATTCCCGGAGTTGATATATCATCAAGCCTTCCAAGAAACGGTGATACATAGTCAGCGCCGGCTCTTGCGGCAAGAAGTGCCTGGGCTGCGGTAAATACAAGTGTCATATTACAGCTTATACCCTCTTTGCTAAGGACATTAACCGCCTTAAGCCCTTCTGCAGTCATAGGTATCTTAATTACCATATTGTGATGTATACGGGCAATCTCTCTGGCTTCATCAATCATACCCTGTGCATCAACTGTAGTTGCTTTTACTTCACCGCTTATAGGTCCGTCAACTATATCAGTGATCTCTTTAATTACCTTGTTAAAATCCCTGCCCTCTTTAGCTATAAGAGAAGGATTTGTAGTTACACCGCATATTATACCCATATCATTCGCCTTTTTAATGTCATCAACATTTGCAGTATCAATAAAAAATTTCATCTGTTTATTATCTCCTTTATATTAAGGCTTTTTAAAGCCTTTATTATCTTAAATATATAAGTTTTAAAATCTATCCTCCGCAGTAATGTCTGCGAGTTTAAATTATATTTTAAATAAAAATACAGTTCTTTAAAGTCCGGTAATGTCAGAACTTCATACTTTTAAAGCCTTTACTATTTTACATGTATATGTGTATAAAGATGTTCCTGGCAATATTCATAATTTCCATTGCATTTTGAACAATACCTGAATTCAAGATCGTCTCCGTCTTTTTCAGTTCTGCCGCATACATGGCATTTATGTATGCTTGTAAATGGAACTATTTTTACCGCAGTTCTGTCCGCAGGTTTTTTAAACTCATATCTTCTTTTAATTTCATCAGGTGCAACCCTTTTCCAGTTCTTTCTTAAAAGGAAAAATGCCATAACATTAAGCAGACACAAAGCTATGACAATCCTTTCAAGCATATCTCCTTTAAAGAAACTGTATCCTTCCATTGCCACATATATCACGGAGAGATATTTTATCTTTACAGGCAGTACAAAATACATCCATATTATACTGTCAGGCTCTAAAAGCGTATATGCCAGAAAGATTGACAGATTAAGGTGCCCTGGAGTTATATAATAGGTATTTCCAACATAACCGCTTACATTTGTATTATAAGCAAATACAATAAATGCGGCTATAAGATGTCCCAGTATACCTGTAAATATAAATACATTATATTTAAAGCTTCCGATCCTCATCTCAATCGATGTTCCCAGTACATAATAAAGATAAGTCATGACGAACGCAAATAATATACCTGAAGACGGCGGATATAAAAGCCATGTAAATAAACGCCAGAACTGCCCCTGAAGTATGGCATATACATCAAGTGATAGATAACGAACATATATAGTATTATTCCACATATTTATCAAAAAACCCAGACAATAAATCACTGCTATATATAAGGAAAGGTTTTTTATGGCATATTTTGAAAACTTACTTTCCATATTATCAAAAAATTTCATATTCCTCCTAAATGTAAATCAATCATTTGCAAATAAATCATTTACAAATCCAATCATTTGCAAATCTAACCATTTGCAAATCTAACCATTCTTTAATGCAAATTTAATACTTAATTTAAAAACAAATAGCTTAAATAAAGTTTTTTAGGTTTTTAATTCCGTTATTATTTACAATTAATTATTAAAAATAAAAATGTAAAAGATATAACCCTACCAATTAAAACATTAAAAGCCCCTATTGTCAACCCAAACAAAAAGCCGCAAGTTGCATTTGTTTGAATTGCTTTATTAAGCCTCGTATGATAAAATTTGGATACAGTTTTATATAACACTGTATTCACCATGTCTTTTATACCTATATATAAATCTCAGGTTTTGCAGGAGCTGTTTATAAGACTGTAAAGCCATGTCTACATATCATGGTACTTTAATAAGGAGGGCTTAAAGTTTTTATTTGTTAATTTAACCTGTTTTTGACTGCATTTAAGTAAGCTCTGATTTAATCACTGTTTACCTGACATGTCAAATTCATAAATATAGCTTTAAAAATTTAATTATGAGCAGTAAAAACAATATATATATACTTGGGATTGATATAGGCTCAACCACTGTGAAGTCCGCAATTATAGATGAACAGAATTCTCTTTTGTTTTCAGACTACCGCAGACATTTCGCAAATATACAGGGAACTCTTGCAGATATATTAAGCAAGGCACAAAAACAGCTCGGAAGCATAAATATAGTTCCTATGGTAACGGGTTCAGGCGGATTAAATCTCGCAAAACACCTGGATACAGTATTTGTACAGGAAGTCGTATCGGTTGCAACAGCTTTAAAATACTTTGCTCCGCAGACTGACGTGGCAATAGAACTTGGCGGTGAGGATGCAAAGATAATCTACTTTACAGGCGGTATAGATCAGAGAATGAACGGTATATGCGCAGGCGGTACAGGTTCATTTATAGATCAGATGGCATCTCTTTTGCAGACAGATGCTCCGGGGCTTAACGAATATGCCAGAGACTACAAGGCAATTTATCCTATTGCGGCACGATGCGGTGTTTTTGCAAAATCGGATATACAGCCTCTTATAAATGAGGGTGCTACAAGACAGGATTTGGCGGCATCTATATTTCAGGCGGTTGTAAATCAGACAATATCAGGTCTTGCCTGCGGCAAACCTATAAGAGGACATGTTGCTTTTCTTGGCGGTCCTCTGCACTTTTTATCCGAGCTTAGAGCCGCTTTTATAAGAACGCTTAAGCTTGAGGGGGAGTATATAGTCGCTCCGGAAAATTCACATCTTTTTGCAGCCATAGGAGCTGCTATGAATTGTGAAAAACTTAATGCAATGCAGCTTGATTCCCTTATAAATAAACTTAGAAACGGTGTACAGATGGCACATGAGATAGCAAGAATTGCACCGCTTTTTGAAAATGACGAGGAGTACGCCGAATTTATCTTAAGACACAGTGATAATGCCGTACAAACCGGCTCGCTTTCAGACTATAAAGGAGATATGTATCTTGGTATAGATGCCGGTTCAACCACTACAAAGATGGCTTTGATAGGAGATGACGGCAGGCTGTTATGGAAATATTATTCAGGAAACAACGGCTCACCTCTTAAAACCGCAATCTCAGCCATAGCAGAGCTTAAAGAGCTTATAAATCCGGATTCACGCATAGTATATTCATGCTCCACAGGTTACGGCGAGGCACTGTTTAAATCAGCCTTTATGCTTGATGAAGGCGAAGTCGAAACAATAGCACATTATTATGCTGCGGCATTTTTTGAGCCTAAGGTGGACTGTATACTTGATATAGGCGGACAGGATATGAAATGTATACGCATAAAAGATGCGACAGTTGATTCCGTTCAGCTTAATGAAGCCTGTTCTGCAGGCTGCGGCTCATTTATAGAAACCTTTGCCAAATCACTTAACTATAATGTGATAGACTTTGCCAGAGAAGCACTTTTTGCAAAGCACCCTGTTGATCTTGGTACAAGATGTACCGTTTTTATGAACTCAAATGTAAAGCAGGCACAAAAAGAGGGGGCAACCGTAGCGGATATATCCTCCGGACTTGCATATTCAGTTGTTAAAAATGCTTTATTTAAGGTTATAAAGATATCCGATGCAAAGGATCTTGGTGAGCATATAGTAGTACAGGGTGGGACTTTTTATAATGATGCAGTGCTGCGTGCATTTGAGAAAATAGCAGGCTGCAATCCCACAAGACCGGATATAGCCGGTATCATGGGAGCTTTCGGTGCAGCACTTATAGCAAGAGAACGCCATGAAGGGCAAAAAAGTACAATGCTCTCACTTGATGATATAATAAATCTCTCATTTGAAACTTCAATGAGCAGATGTAAGCTTTGCAGCAACAACTGTGTGCTTACAATCAATAAATTTTCAGGAGACAGAAAGTTTATATCAGGCAACCGCTGTGAAAGAGGTTTAGGAAAAGACAAGCCTGTTTCAGATCATCTTAAAGTTCCGAATTTATTTGATTATAAATACCACAGAATATTTGATTATCCAACATTAAAACCTGATGAGGCTATAAGAGGCATCATAGGCATACCTCGTGTTTTAAACATGTATGAGGATTTCCCTTTCTGGGCGGTATTTTTTAAGGAACTGGGCTTTAAGACTGTACTTTCCCCCATGTCAACAAAAAAGATTTATGAGATGGGAATAGAATCAATTCCAAGCGAGTCTGAATGTTATCCTGCCAAAATTGTTCACGGGCATATAAGCTGGCTTATAAGAAACGGTATAAAAACAATATTCTATCCATGCGTTCCTTATGAGAGAAATGAAACTCCTGATGCAGGTAATCATTTTAACTGCCCCATAGTTACTTCATATGCCGAAAATATTAAAAATAATGTTGAAGAAATCGCTGAACATGGAGTTCGTTTCCTTAACCCCTTTATGGCATTTACGAATGAGGAAATTCTGACAAAGCAGCTTATAAAGGTAATGAAAAATGATTTCGGCATAGGAGCGGCAGAAGTCAAAAAAGCTGCACATATTGCCTGGAAAGAACTGCTTCAGGCTAAAATCGATATAGAAAAAAAGGGAGAGGAAACCATAAACTGGCTTTCACAACACGGCAGGAGAGGCATTGTACTTGCCGGAAGACCTTATCATGTAGATCCTGAGATACATCACGGCATACCTGAGATGATTGCTTCATTTGGGCTTGCAGTGCTTACTGAGGACAGTGTATCACACCTTGTTCCTGTTGAACGTCCGGTAGTTGTAAGCGACCAGTGGATGTATCATTCACGTCTATATAAAGCCGCAAGTTTTGTAAAAACTTCAGAGACAGTTGATCTTGTACAGCTTAATTCATTTGGCTGCGGTCTTGATGCTGTTACTACCGACCAGGTATCCGATATACTTACAGGCTCCGGAAAGATCTATACTGTACTGAAAATAGATGAGGTAAACAACCTGGGTGCAGCAAGGATAAGAATACGCTCGCTTATAGCTGCCTTAAAGGTTAGAGAAAATAAAAAATATCTGAGACATATACAATCTGCGGCATACCACAGACAGGTATTTACAAAAGATATGAAAAAAGACTATACAATCCTATGTCCTCAGATGTCGCCTATACACTTTGATCTCCTTGAGCCTGCACTTAATGCCTTTGATTATAAGGTTGAAGTGCTTCAAAATGACACAAGATCCGCCATAGATACAGGGCTTAAATATGTAAATAATGATGCCTGCTATCCGTCCCTCATAGTTATAGGGCAGATTATGGAGGCTCTGCTTTCAGGCAAATATGATTTAAATAAAACCGCAGTGTTTATGAGCCAGACCGGAGGCGGATGCCGTGCAAGCAATTACATAGGCTTTGTAAGAAGGGCGCTTGAAAAAGCCGGCATGCCTCAGATCCCGGTGATTTCGGTAAATGCAAACGGTATGGAAACAAATCCCGGCTTTAAATTCTCACTTCCGCTTTTGATTAAATCAATGCAGGCGGTTATATACGGCGATGTACTTATGAGAGTGCTTTATGCTACAAGACCATATGAGTATGTAAAGGGTTCGGCTGATGAACTTCATAAAAAATGGCGTAATATATGTACTCAGGCTTTAAGTAAGCGTGCCCCCGCATTTAAAGAGTTTAAGCAAAATATCTTTGCCATGGTGAATGACTTTGATACCCTTAAAAGAAAAGATATAATAAAGCCTAAGGTAGGAGTAGTCGGTGAAATCCTGGTTAAATTTTCACCCCTTGCAAACAACCATATAGTTGAACTCCTTGAAAGAGAGGGTGCTGAAGCTGTTATGCCCGATCTTTTAGACTTTCTGCTTTATTGCTTTTACAATAATAATTTCAGGGCACAAAACCTCGGTGCTTCTAAAAAATCCGCATTTTTCAGCAATATAGCGATAGAGATACTTGAGGGATTCAGAAAAGATGCAAAGGATGCACTTTCAGCAAGCAAACACTTTATAGCACCTTCAAGAATAAATCATATAGCCGATATGGCAAAAGAGTTTGTTTCACTCGGCAACCAGACAGGTGAGGGGTGGTTCCTTACGGGTGAGATGCTTGAACTTATAGAAACAGGCACTCCGAACATAGTATGTACACAGCCTTTCGGCTGCCTTCCAAACCATATAGTAGGAAAGGGCGTTATAAAAGAACTCAGAAATGCACACCCTGAAGCAAATATAATAGCTGTTGATTATGATCCAGGAGCCTCGGAAGTAAACCAGCTAAACAGGATTAAACTCATGCTTGCCACTGCACAGAAAAATCTTAAAGAAGCAGGTGCGGCAAAGCTAAAAAGAAATCCTCTTTCAGGTGAAAGCGAGGCTGTGGTTACAATTTAAAGAACTTAAGTTAAACCTGTAGCTCTTATTCTGCCAGACATTAAAAACATCATGATTCATACTGCATTTTAAGAGATCATATTATAATCAAAGTTTAAATTATAATTGATATTTTTTATAAATAAATATATAAAAATTTAAAAAGGAGATTTTTATGAAAAAAGAAGTTATTACATCAAATAAGGCTCCGGCAGCAATAGGACCATACTCACAGGCTGTAAAATACGGCAATCTCGTGCTTACATCAGGAGTTATACCTGTTGATCCTAAAACCGGAGATATACCTGAAACTATTGAGGCACAGACAGAGCTTGCTTTAAACTCACTTAAGGGACTTGTTGAAGATGCCGGTTCATCAATGGCAAATGTAATTAAAACAACTGTATTTATTAAAAATATGGATGATTTCGCAAAGATTAACGAGATTTATACAAAATATTTTCCGCAGCCATGCCCCTCACGCTCATGCGTTGAGGTAGCTAAGCTTCCAAAAGGCGTAATGATTGAAATTGAGGCTATCTGCTATATAGCATAAAAATTGTTTAAAAACAATGCCTTTTTTCATAAGCATTGCCTATGCTTACTAAATTAAAGGGAGGTCGCATCATACTGAATTCAGTTATTTGGAATCAGTTATTTTGCGGCACTCCCTTTTATTTTTACATAAACATTGAGCTGCTCCGTTTAGCTATATTTCTTTACGCAGATTATTTAATTCCTTTGCAAGCAGTTCCATATTCATCTTTATACCGTAAAATACGCCATATTCATAAGCTTTTAATACAAACATACCAATCGGTATTGAAACTATCATTCCGCCTATTCCCGACCATCTGTACCCTATATAAAGGCATACAAGAGTGTAGAGCGCCGGCATCCCTATTGAATCTCCTACAAGCTTAGGCTGTATAAGCTGTCTTACCGCCTGTGTTATTATATATATGGCAGCAAGTCCGAATGCATACATATAGTCTGCAGATATAAGCTTTAAAACCGCCCACGGTATAAGCACTGTACCTGTACCGAATATAGGCAAAAAATCAAGCAATGCTATAAAAAAAGCGGCAACAAATATGTATTTCACCTTAAGCAGATAAAAACCTGCAAGCAGTATAAGACCTACCACACACATTATCTTAAGCTGTGCTGCAAAATAACCCTTTATAAGTTTTTTTACATCACGTCTTATATATTCCCTGTATTTTAAAATACCGACAGGCATACATGAAACTACCTTTGATTTGATCGTATCCATATCGGCAGTAAAAAAGTATGATGCAAGTATTGTAATTACAATATAAACAAGTACATTCGGAAGTTTTTTAACAAAACTACCTGCCGCACCTGCCGTAGGAAGTGCAATATTTTTTATAATTCCCGATGCCGAATCATTGATATTCCTGCCAATTTCCGAAAACATATATGTTCTATCGGAACCGTCAATCATAAACCTTGATAAAAGTTCTCTGAAAGTACTGGCTATATCGGCACTTACAGTTTCATAAAGCTCCGGGAGTATATTTATAAATCTGCCTGCAAGCATAAAAAGCCATGAGAAAGTTATATATATCAGCCCTATAATCACGGCAAGTACTGAAACTATTATTATAATTGAACCGTGCTTTCTGTGTATTTTAATCCTTCCCTCAAGAAACCTGACCACAGGATTTGCCGCCATGGCGATAAGCCATGCGATTATAAACGGCATAAAATACTTAAATGCGGCTACTGCAAAAAAAGCTGTCGCAAAAACCGATACAATCGGTATCAATATATTCATGCAAAGAATCAATATTCGTTTTGAGCTCATAAAATCACCTCATCACTTAAGCTCCTTTAATATCCTGTAAAACTTAAAAAAGCTGAAAGTAGAAAAGCATAGACTCTTTATCACTTAAGTTCTTTTAACTTTACAGTCCGTGCATAATAATTATATATATAATAAAGTATGGAGGTTACACCCAGGTAAAACCATGTAGTAGGATTTGAAAACCATGTAGTAAAAAATGAAAATGAAAAATATACTGCAAACTGACCGTAAAACATAAAGGCTATGGGATTTTTACATCCGTCAGCCGCTTTTTCAAGCCTATATGCCGCAGCCGATAAAGCTGCTGCCAATATTACTACACCGGCTATATTAAAGTCATAATAGGCATCATAAAAAATAGTAAGTGTACTCAGCTCGGTCTTTGTAGTATAAAGAGGAAAATTTATAAGCTGAGGAAATATAAATTTAAGTCCTGTAAGTGCAAAAAACGGAAAAAGCATTTTAAGTCCCATTGAATGTTTAGGAAGCTCTATGACAAGTTTATTAAAATTATCATAATTATTTGCCACATATATATAAGGCTGGCTTATAAATATAGGCAAATTCCATCTCATCTCAAATATTGAATTCAGGTAGGGTATATCATGACTTCTTGCAATAGTAAGCACCACATACACGGGTATTATAAAAAGCACTGCCGGCAATGCCGTCTTCTTTAGCGGAGTATCCCTTTTAATGCTTAAAAAACATATAACCGCAAGCATTACTGCAAATATAAATTGAAATCTTGATACACAAAGTATAGGCACTGAAAATGATATGAGATTTGATATTACAAGCACCAGCTTTTCAATCAGACTTATATCCTTCGCAAAAAGCAAATAAATCACGGAAAGTGCCGGTACAAGCACACACATTACAGTAAAATAATGGAGTCCGGATATATGAAAATAAGAGTATGCATGTGGAACACCTCTTGTAAAAAGAGGTATATATCTAAGTACAGACGCCTCTATTATAAAAGCAATTAAAGAAATAAGGCTCATAACCGAGACTGAATACAATATTATACTCATATGCTCCGGTCCGTTATCTTTGAGCGGATTATCCCGCATTATCCCATCTTTTGACGACTTGGATTCATTTGTGCCGTCTTTACATGGTTTATATTCATCTGTCTTGTCTTTTGATGAGTTATAGTCATTCGTCCCGTTTTTAGATGATTTATCCTCAGCTATCTCATCTTTAATCAAGTTACATTCAGGCGTTTGGGCATTTCTCAGTGCATAGGGTGAACCGAATTTATTACATGCCCATCCAAATATCAGCCAGAAGGATATAAAGCCCAGAAAAAAGCAAAGCCATGTAACTATATGCCAGCTTTCCTGCAAATAAGACAGCTTAAAACATGATATTCCCTGCCCGCCTACAAAGCTTAATGAAAAAAGCCCTCTCAGATTAATAATACTGCCCGCCTTTAATCCCTCATTATAAAATAAATAAATTGCAGCACCTGTTAAAAGAATCCCGGATACGGCATAAAGCCGCATCCGGTCAGATAAAAATGCTGCCAGATAACATATTGTATATATCAGCATATCCCTTCAAGATAATGCCTTACTTCTTCCTCGGTGGCAAAGCTTAAGGCTTTATCAGCAATCTCCTTTAATAATGCGGTATCATAGCCCATAACCGCTTTTCTGGTCTTTAATATGGAGGAGGCACTCATTGAAAACTCATCAAGCCCCCATGCAAGAAGGAGCGGTACCATCTTCGGATCCGCAGCCGCCTCGCCGCACATTCCCACACTTATACCGGCATTTTTGCCTGCATATATAATATTTCTGATGCTCCTGAGTACGGCAGGGTTATAGGTTGAATACAGATAGGATATCTTTGTATTGCCCCTGTCAACCGCAAGTGTATACTGTGTAAGATCATTGGTTCCTATACTGAAAAAATCCGCCTCTTTAGCTATGACATCAGCCATGATTGATGCAGCGGCAGTTTCCATCATAACACCTATCTCAATACCTCTGTTATATTTAATCCCTTCAAGGTCAAGCTCCTTCATAGCCTCAAGCACTGCCGCCTTTGCAGCCCTAAACTCATCAACACCTGTTATAAAAGGAATCATTATCTTTATATTTCCAAATGCACTCGCCCTTAAAAGAGCTCTAAGCTGCGGTTTATAGATATCATCTTTTCTGTCAAGGCAAAGCCTTACAGCACGATACCCTAAAAAAGGATTTTCATCTTTCTCTATATTCATATATGGAATTTCCTTATCGCCGCCTATATCAAGAGTTCTTATAATTACAGGTTTCCCTCCCATAATCAGAGCAACGCTTTTATAAGCCTCAAACTGCTCGTTTTCACTTGGAGCCGTATTTCTGTCCATAAATAGAAATTCCGTCCTGAAAAGCCCTATACCTTCAGCATCATATTCAAGTGCTTTTTTAGCATCATCAGGATTTCCTATATTGGCTGCAAGCTCAACTCTCACACCGTCAAGAGTTTGTGAAGTTTTTCCTCTATATGAATTAAGCTCTGATCTCTCTCTTAAAAAGGCATCTCTTTTTCCCTCATATTCGGCAAGTGTCTTTAAATCAGGATTTATACAGATCTCTCCGCTGTCTCCGTCAAAGCATACTATATCCGCATCATTTACATATTCAAGTATATCAGCTGCACCTACCACAGCCGGTATCTCAAGTGCTCTTGAAAGTATAGCACTATGTGATGTCCTGCCCCCAAATTTTGTAACTATACCGCATATATTTTCAGGATTAAGACCGGCAGTCATAGAAGGAGTTAAATCCTGTGCTACAAGTATACTTCCTGCCGGAATCAATGCAGTATCCACAGTTTCTATACCAAGAACCGCCTTTATAAGCCTGTTTCTTATATCCTTCATATCTGCCGCTCTCTGCTGCATAAGCTCATCATCCATTGAGGCAAATATATCCGCATAATTACCGCATACACTGTCTATCGCCGATTCCGCACATATCTTTTCGTTTTTAATAATTCCCGTAATCTCATCAATAAGTGCCGGATCAGACATAAGCAGTACATGCCCGTTAAGTATCTGTGCTTCAGTTTCTGAAGCTTTTTCTTCAAGTATCCCGGCAAGCCTGGCAGTTTCCTTTTTAGTATTTTCAAGTTTCTCCATAAACACTTCAATCTCTCTGTCCGCATCGTCGATATACCTTTTTAAAACCTCAGGCAATACATCATTCACTATAACCGCTTTTCCTATACCTATGCCTGAAGATGCTCCCGTCCCTTTCATATTCCCTCCTTTTAAATATTATGATGTAGGTGTCAAAAATATTTGACACTTATTGATACAGGATTGCTAAAGCTTAATAAATTATCTTTACTGCTTTATATCCTATTCATTTTCACCGAAACCGTCATCGGCAAGTGTACATACAGCCTCAAGTGCTTCTTCTTCATCAGTGCCTTCACATACAAATTCTATCTCATCACCGAATTTAATACACACTCCAAGTACACTTAACACGCTCTTTGCATTTGCACTTTTATCACCGAAGTTAATCTTTATCTTTGATTTATATTTAAGCGACTCCTTGCATAAATTTCCGGCAGGCCGCAGATGCAGTCCGCTGGGATTTATAATTGTAATTTTGCGGCTGACCATATATCATATTCCTTTCATATGCAGATACTTACCTGTATAAAGTTTAGCCCTTGACTACTTTGTAGCTGCCTTATTTTTTGAATTACTTCTATTTACCGGTATAAAATTCCGTTCATATTTCGGTTTTATAGCAGTTTTACACCTGATTTATATCTGATTAAGGCTGCATTTTTTATCAAAATAATTCTCTATAACTCTTTCCGGAATCAGGGTAAGGATAATTTTCTTCCGGCTAGGGTTCAGTCTTTGACCCGCTTTCACGCCTTGTCTGAGTTTCCGGCTTTGAGCTCGTTTCCCTGGGCGGCACAGTCTGTGAAGGAGCAGGAGTTTCCGTTTTTGACGAAGGCTCACTCCTATGCGTTGTACTTTCTCTTGTAGCAGAGGTGGCAGGCTGTGAAGTCTCTCCCTGATAAGCACTTTCAGAGGGGTTTTGTGAACTTGAGCCTCCCTGAGAATCACTGCTGGAGCTTTCAGAAGATGTCTGTGCCGGCTGAGTCTCATCCCTTGCCGTTACTATAACATTAAACGGTGTATAGGACTCCACTGCCAGACTCCCTGACGGTTTGAATGCAAGACTTCCAGTATGAGTGCCTTCAGTAAGTCCCGATATATTCATAACCGCATTTAGATCGGAAGCTTTAAGCTTTGCAAGCTCGGTCTCAAGACCTGATACTACAAGTGTTATAATTTCAGGTGATGTAGCATATGTATACGCACTGTTTTTGCCATTAAGCCTTATATCTGAAAGCTTTAATTCAAACGTCTTTCTATTGATTGCCGCCACCTTCAATGTGATCATAACATCCTTGCTGCCTGAAGCCGAAACCCCCGCAGGCAGATATTCATTTACATCAAGCACCACACTTTTATCCTCGGTAGCCCCTTCTATATTCAGCACGTTTTGCGGAATTTCAATTGATGAAAGTTTTTCAAGTTCAGCAGGCGGTCCTGTTACCTGAACTGATTTTGTAGCACTTTCAACTCCTATAAATTTATAGCCTGAAGCCACATTGCCTCCTACATTAAAATTAAGAGGAAGCGTCTTGCCGCCCAGTATTGTAACATTATAATGTATCCCCTCCATACTGAACTTAAGCTTTGAAGTGTCAGTTTCAAGCCTGTTTCCATTTGCATCATACAGAACTGGAACAGCCTCACCGCTAAGGTCCGATACGGCACCGTCTACATTTACCTCTATTCCTACATTACTTATGCTTCCAAATACATTTTCAGGTCCCGTAAGCGTAATTGACGACGGATCAAGCTTTATCTCACCTACCGAATATCCTTCGCCCGGAGTACCCTCGGCATGTGATATAAGGTCAAATTTTTTCTGCTGTATCGTCTCAATGTCTAAATTGATAACCCCGGGACTTGCCGAGGGAGAGCCTATTATAAGTTCCTTATTGTCAACCACCTCAACAACGACATAGAGTGAGTTTGTGTCCTCATACAGCTTGTTACAGTCAACATACGCTCTAAAGTCGGAAGATTTTATTTTATTTTCATCAAGTATTCTGACATCATATGACACATTAACCTTATTTCCGCCTCTTATTTCATAAACACGGGACTTTTTAGTAACCGCATCCTCATTAAGCACCTCTATCTCAACAGTCTTTGTACGCCGTACTTTCGGATTTGAAATATTTATTACAAGAAGCCAAACTATAAATGCCACAGCAAGCGACAAAAGCTTCAAGCCTCCATTTTTAGTCAGCCTTTTTTTCATTCTTTGTCATACCTTTCAATAAAAAGAATACCTTTTCCTGTGTTGATACATCATATAATTTCCTAAGCATTGTTCCAAGCTCCTGCGCATCATTAAGACCTGTAAGTTTTCCGCTGCGTGCAACGGATATCCTGCCGGTTTCCTCCGAAACTACTATAGTAAACGAATCGGTAACCTCGCTTATACCTATTGCAGCTCTATGTCTTGTGCCCAGATCCTTGCTTATATTCATATTGTCGCTAAGCGGAAGATAGCATGTTGCCGAGCTTATACGGTTGCCTCGTATCACAACCGCACCGTCATGAAGCGGAGTGTTGTGTTCAAATATATTTATAATCAGCTGACTTGTAATCACCGCATCTATGTCTATACCTGTTTCTTCTATATTTTCAAGCGATTCCTCACGCTCTATCACCATAAGAGCACCTGTCTTTGCCTTTGAAAGCTCATATGCCGCCTTTACAAGCTCATCAACCGTATTTTCAGTAAATGCCCCTGCGCTTCTTGATGTTATAAACATAAATGAAAACAGATTTCTGCTTCCGAGCTGTTCAAGTGCTCTCCTGAGCTCAGGCTGAAATATCACAACAACAGCAGTAACCGCTATTGCTGCAAGTTTGCCTGCAAGCCAAAGTATGGTATCAAAACGAAATATGGCTGCAACCGCCATAAATGCCAGTATTATTACCATTCCCTGAAGAAGCAGCCATGCCCTTGTATTTTTTATCCAGAGCAAAATCTCATATACAAGGTAGGCAATTATTATTATCTCAAATATATTTGAGATGGTTATTCTCGGAAAATATGACAGTATATTTGAAAAAAAATCCCTCAAAATTATCTTACCTCACCTTCTGATGTTTATAACTGTCGAATCGCAAAGTCAAAATCAATTACTATAAATCTTTTTTAATCAGTCTTTTAGGTATCCTCTTTATCCGCTTTTTTATCAGGCAGCCATGCCCTAATCTTTCTGTCAGTCTTGCCGGCGGAAAATTTCTGTACTTTTGCATCAGGTCTTGCAACTACAATTTTAGGAACCGCCTTTACATAATAATAATATTCATCGTCCTCAAACTGGGTATATTCAATATGTGAATAATCGACTGCAAATATAAAAAAGTTATATACTGCGGCACACACTGCAGATATTGCCATACCTCCTAAAAGTGTGGTCAGCGGCACTACGATTCCATATACGAAATCTCCCATAAATACAACTAACAGCTGTGCTATAATGCCGCATACAATCGCAACTCCCCACGCATATGTGATTGACAGATTTTTTATTATATAAACTATGATTATACATACGGCAAATGCAATCATCATAAGAAACATAGTCTTATCTGCAAACAGTCCGTTAAAAAGCATAGTGTATTTTTTTAATATATCAACATTGCTCAGGTTTGCAATAGACCCTATATTATTTTTAACAAATACAAGCATATAGTAAACCAATATTCCGAAACTCACAGGAACTATTGATATGATGCCTCCGCCAAGACCTACAAGGATAGGCACCATATAAGGCACCCTAAGCACGAAAGCAAGCGGTGTAACTATAAGCAGAAAACTGTCGCCGGGCTTAAATCCATAATACAAAAATCCCATGCACATTATAAATACCGTCATAATAAGTGCCATATCCATTGAGACATTAAATATATTAAATACCATATAGCCTGCAAGCAGTACGCTTATAACTCCATACGGCAGTATGCAACATATAATGGAGGCGGCAATATAGATTAAAGGACTTTTAAATTTCTCAACATATCCTGCATGGCTGTTTATAAACAAAAAAGCGGCAAATGTAACTGCAAATTTTAAAAAGGGTGTTATAAAGAGTTCATATTTTGCATAAAAAGCCCTAAGTCTTTCCCTGAGAACCAGCAAATCAAGCATTATCTATATCCTCCCAATTCCCTGCTTTTAGCCTGAAATTCATATCTTTTCTGTAATTTTTTAAGCTTTCCCTGATAAACCTTTTTCTTTCTTAATGCCCTGTTAAATACGCTTAAAGCTACCGTCAATGTAATCAGTTCAAAGACTACAAGACCTACAAAATATCGTATTATATAGCCGTAAAAAACTCCTATTACAAGCATCACATCAACTGTATTTATGATGCCGTCAGCACTGTAAAGCAGCTCAATAAGCAGCAAAAGACCATAGCAAAAGGTATAAGAAACAAAAGATTCAAGCAGCCTTTTTATAACATAGTCTTTTTTAAAAAAACTGTTAATTCCGAATATTGCATCATGTTCTTTTTTTTCATAAAGCGACAACTCAGTCATCAGCTTTATCTTATCTTCACTTAGCATATCAATACTCCTGCCGTAATAAATATAGCTGTTTACACTGCCTGAAATACCTGTATAATTTTTAAAATCCGACCTGAAAAGCCTGTATCTATGCGGCAGTTTTATATAAACAGTATCAAAAGTATATCACAAATCAGGGCTGTATGCAATTAGTGCAGTTAATTCGGACAGTAGGTTCAAAGCATATCTTTTAAAGTTTTTTGCAGTTTAAATTTCAGTCTGAGGTTGGTATACAACCTCCTTTTCCGGATGTTTCCGGCATGTTCCTTAAAATTTTACCTTTTATATATCGTATTTTATTAAAAGATTTTTCTGGATTATACTATTTTAATGAACTATAATTGTATATCAGTAATTGCAGATGCACTGCAATGCACTGTTATTTACAATTTCAGACTGAAAACGGAGGTAAGTTTTGAAAAACAGCACATGGCTGCATGAAGCCTTAAAGTCAATGGACAGGCAAAGTTATGCCGCATATAAATCCCTGAAGGGTGAATATTTATTTAATAATTTTAAACTTGTTATAGACCATATACAGCCCGACCCCTATGCACCGCCTTCAAGGATGCATATTATAATAAGCAGAAAATCTGCGGGCTTTCCGGATGAAATTCTTGATAATAAGCTAAAACTTATATCGGCATCAGATTTTCTTACACGCATATTTAAATCGGCAGTTTCACGTTTTGTACCTCATACAGACTCGACCGGAGCAGGCGGAGGCATATATATATCTGACTGCGGTCAGGAAATCATTGAAAGAAGTTCAGTTATTATATATCCCGAATATATTGATGTAAGGTTTGAAGTTCAGCTGCCGGCGGCAGGCAGGCGTATAATGGGGCATGCCGCCGCTAAAATCCTTGCCGAGCTGCTTCCTAAGGCTGTAAACGCCTCTCTTATATATAAAAATATAGATTCGGCAGCACTTAAAAAGCAGGCTGAACTTACAGCGGATCAGGAATTTATAAGGACGGAGCTTAAAAAGAAAAAACTTATCGCATTTGTTGCCGACTCTGCAATACTTCCCCGTGAAAGCGGCATTTCCCGAAAGCCTATGAAGGAAGCGACAGCCTTTAAATCTCCTCCTGAATTTATAACTTCATTTAAACTTCCGTCAGGCAAAAATATAACGGGCATGGGCATACCGGAGGGCATCACTCTTATAGTCGGAGGAGGCTATCATGGGAAATCCACTCTTTTAAAAGCCCTTGAAAAAGGTGTATATAACCATAGAGCAGGAGACGGGCGAGAATTTGTGATTACTGTGCCTGATTGTTCAAAAATAAGGGCTGAGGACGGCAGAAGTATCAGAAATGTAAATATAAGTCCTTTTATAAATAATCTCCCCGGGAAAAATAACACCTCAAATTTTTCAACTGAAAATGCAAGCGGCTCAACCTCACAGGCAGCCAATGTCATGGAAGCGATTGAAAGCGGAGCAACACTTCTTCTAATTGACGAGGATACTTCCGCAACCAATTTTATGATAAGAGATAAGCGTATGCAGCAGCTTGTTGCGGATAATAAAGAACCTATAACACCTTTTATAGATAAGGCGAGAGTATTGTATGATG
This sequence comes from Johnsonella ignava ATCC 51276, assembly GCF_000235445.1. Classification (GTDB taxonomy): domain Bacteria; phylum Bacillota; class Clostridia; order Lachnospirales; family Lachnospiraceae; genus Johnsonella; species Johnsonella ignava. The sequence continues at coordinate 373,600 of NZ_JH378829.1, forward strand.
AGCTTAATATATCATCAGTCATAATAGCCGGCGGCTCAGGCGATTATTTTGATATAGCCGACAGAGTAATAATGATGGATGAATATATTCCTTTTGATGTTACGGACAAAGCCCGGGAGATAGCCGATATGTATAAAGATCTTACAAAGAAGTTTGACCATAAATCTTTCGGCAGACTTTCAAAAAGGCTGCCTCTTAAAGCCGGATTTTCAAAATCCGGAAGAATGGATACGTTTAAGGCAAAAGGAGCTTATACAATACTTTATGGAGATGAAGCTATAGATCTTTCATATCTTGAACAGCTTACAGGCAGCGGACAAACCGACTGCATAGCCGCAATTTTAGGATATATAAAGGATAAGCTGATTGCAGGTGAAAACAGGGAAGTTAAAGTGATTGCAGGTGAAAACATGGAAAATAAGCTTATTGCCGGCAAGAACAGTGATACATATAAATCAAAAGAAAAAAGTATAAAACTCCCGCTTCCTGATTTGGTTGATATGGCATACAAAACAATCGACAGAGAGGGAATTGCGATTTTATTTCCATATACAAACCGTACCGGCAATCTGGTATTGCCTAGAAAACAGGAGGTATGTGCAGCACTTAACCGGTATAGGGGACTTAGTGTTGAATGTGTAGAGGTGTAGGTATAGGATAAGAAAGCACCCTCACAAAATCATCTTCATAAAATATAACAAATTCGCTATATTGATTTTGAGAGTTTTTTTATATATCGCCAAACATCTGTATTTTATAAAAAATCCCTAAAAGATATGTAATAGAATCTAACATACCTTTCAGGGATTTTATGTTTTAATATTCCTTTAATTGCTGTCTTAAAAATGTAGTATATATTATTGATATATTTTTTATAACTGTTCTTGTATTATTTTTCTATATATTCCTTTATTGCAGTATATACATCATGTTCCAAATCCTGTGCTTCTTTTTTATCCTTCGCATTTATACTTAAATAAAGCTTAAGCTTAGGTTCAGTACCTGACGGACGCATCGTTACGCTGATCTTATTTTCTAAAACAAAGGTGAGAACATTTGATTTTGGAAGTTTTATATTTGATATGCTTGCTGCTTTTTCATAAAAGCTTCTTGAAACGGACTCTAAGTAATCTCTGACCTCAAGAACGTTAAAGCCAAAGTCTTTAAACGGATCTTTTTTTCTAAATGTTTCCATAATCTTTTCCATACTTTTCATCCCGTATTCTCCCGGAAATTCTATACTATGGAGTGTATTAAGGAAAAATCCGTATTTTTCATAAAGTTCTTTCAAAACATCTACAAGTGTTTTTCCCTGATTTTTGTAATATTCACACATATCAGCTACCATCAAAGATGCATTTACCGCATCCTTATCCCTCACATAAGTACCTGAAAGATATCCGTAGCTTTCTTCAAAACCAAAGATATACCGTTCCTCTTCTCCTTTATTTTCAAGCATGCCGATCTGTTCGCCTATAAATTTAAAGCCCGTAAGAACTTTTATAACTTCAACTCCATATGTCCGTGCAATATGATTTATCATATCCGTGCTTACAATAGTAGTAATAACCAGTGCATTGTCAGGCATATTTTTAAGTTCAAGCCTTCTTTTGCATATATAGTCAAATAAAAGTATGCCTATCTCATTTCCTGATAAAAGTGTATAATTAGCCCGGTCTTTTACAACCACGCCTGCTCTGTCGCAGTCAGGATCCGTTGCAATAATCAGATCTGCACCATTATTATCAGCCATCTCAAGCCCCAGATTAAATACTTCCCCAATTTCAGGATTTGGATATGGGCAGGTTGGAAAATTACCGTCTGCAACCGCCTGTTTATCTACTACATAAAAATTGCTGTAACCCATTTCTTTCATAACTGCCTTTATAGGTTTCAGCCCTGTGCCATGCAGGGGAGTGTATACAACTTTTATATTTTTATTAACATTATCATTAAATAATGATGTCCTTTTAACTTCTGCGATATAGTTTCTAAATACATCATCTTCTATATACTCTATAATCCCCTGTTTAATTCCCTCATCAAAATTATAGTCAGGCATAGAATTAAGTGCATCAATTTCATTAATATATTTATAAATTTGAGCGGCAGAACCGGTTGTAATCTGGCATCCGTCTTTTCCATAAACCTTATATCCGTTATACCTGGAGGGGTTATGGCTTGCAGTTATTACAATGCCTCCATCACATTTTAAACTGCGTACTGTAAATGATAATACAGGGGTAGGCATAATCTCTTTCCATATATATACCTTAATTCCCATAGCTGCAAAGCAGAGAGCTGCCGTTTTAGCAAATTTATCTGAATTTATGCGGCTGTCATATGCTATTGCAACCTTAGCATTAGAATTGTTTTTTAAAAGATATCTCCCATACCCCGTGCTTGCCCTTGCAACCGTATATATATTCATCCTGTTTGTACCGGCTCCAATTTCTCCTCTAAGCCCCCCGGTTCCAAACTCAAGCTCTTTATAAAATCTATCATTTATAGCTTCTTCATCAGCCTCTATTGCATCTAATTCTTCATTCAATAAACTATCAGCCATGGTAAAATTCTTCCATATGATATAATTATCAAAAACCCTTTTATCCATAAATTCTCCATATATTTATCTAATTTTCATTTCCCCGGAAAATCCTCTCCTGCACAGAATAATTATAATATATAAAGTACAGTTAATTTTATAAAAATGCTTTTATTTAAGAATTATTTTGCATTATTTTTTATTTCTTTTTCAACAAGCAATAAATCATTATCAACCATTCTGTTTACAAGTTCTGTAAATGAAATCTCTCTCTTCCACTTAAGCTTTTTTTCAGCTTTTGCAGCATTACCTAAAAGAATCTCTACCTCAGCCGGTCTGAAATATCTCTCATTAACCTTTACTACAATTTTTCCGTTATCCTTTCTGCGGGCAGTCTCATTAACACCTTCACCCTCCCAAACTATCGGAAGTTCCGCTCTTTCAAAAGCGATATTTACAAAATCACGCACTGTTCTTGTTTCATTGGTAGCTATAACATAATCATCCGCTACATCCTGCTGCAGCATAAGCCACATCGCTTTTACATAATCTATACTGTGTCCCCAGTCTCTTTTAGCGTCCATATTGCCAAGCTCAAGACAATCTAAAACACCCAATTTGATTCTGGCAACAGCATCAGTTATTTTACGGGTTACAAATTCCTTTCCCCTTCGTTCACTTTCATGGTTAAATAATATACCGCTGCATGCATATAAATCATAACTTTCACGGTAGTTTTTTGTAATCCAATGCCCATAAAGCTTTGCAACACCATATGGACTGCGTGGATAAAAAGGAGTATTCTCAGTCTGCGGTATTTCCTGTACAAGTCCAAACATCTCTGAGGTTGAAGCTTGATAAAATCTCGCTTTAGGATTTACAATACGCACAGCCTCAAGCATATTTGTTACTCCTATAGCATCAATATCAGCAGTTGCAACAGGCTGTTCCCAGCTTGTCTGTACAAAAGACTGTGCCGCAAGATTGTATACTTCATCAGCCCCGGATATTCTCATGGCATTTATAAGTGAAACTATATCCGTCATATCAGCATAGATAAAATTAATTTTATCCTTTATATGTTCCACATTGCCGTAATCAAGAGTACTTTTTCTCCTTACGATCCCAAAAACACTGTAACCTTTTTCAAGTAATAATTCAGCCAGATATGAACCATCCTGACCTGTAACACCTGTAATTAACGCCTTTTTCATATATTAATCTCCTATTATTTTATATAAATTCATTCCTGTTGCATATTTTTAAATTTTCTATAACTTTCTTAATATCCCCTGCATTATCTTTATTGCATATAAGTATTGCATCTTTGGTATCAACCACTATCGCATCTCTTAATCCAACTGTTGCAATCAACTTATCTTCTCCCTGTATAATACAATTTTCCGTATTTACTGATATTACATCTCCTGTTACAACATTACCAAACTCATTGCTCTTTTGCAGCCTCTCAAGTGCAAGCCATGAACCAACATCATCCCATCCGAATGAACCCGGAACTACATATATATTATTAGCTTTTTCCATGATGCCGTAATCAATTGACTTAGCTTCAATTAAAGAATATTCTTTTTCAATTACCTTCTCACTATCCACATTATCCATAGAAGCTTGTATTGTTTTAAGCCTTTCATAAGTATCAGGCATAAATTCCTTTATACTTTTAAGTATTGATGAAACTTTCCATGTAAACATGCCTGAATTCCATAAATACTCCTCAGAAGCAATATACTCCTTAGCCAGATCTATCCCCGGTTTTTCTACAAAGCTGTCAACCATATACGCACGTCCGTCAGTAATACCGGGGTTGAATTTTATATATCCATACCCTGTTTCAGGATAGTCGGGATTAATCCCGATAGTAACCAGGTTACTGTTTTTTACTGCTATATCAGAAGCATCAGAAAGAGCTGACAAAAAAATCTGTGTAAATTTAATCTGATGATCTGAAGGCAAAACATACATAACCGCATCGTTATATAGCTTTTCAATATACATAGCACCAAACCCTATACACGGTGCAGTATTTTTTGATGACGGCTCACATAAGACATTTTTAGCAGGTATCCCCTTTATCTGTTCTAAAACAATATCCTTATATTCCCTATTTGTAACAATATAGATATCCTCCAGGGCGACTAACGGCATAAGCCGCTCCACTGTGAGCTGAATCATAGTTCTGCCATCACCTGTTAAAGACAAAAACTGTTTCGGTAAACTCTTTCTTGATTTCGGCCAAAACCTTTCTCCTCTGCCTCCTGCCATTATTAACGCCGTTTTTTTCATTCACATTATCTCCTTCAAAATTATGTGTATAATTCTATCATAGAATATATTTAATTACAAACAGCTTAAACTAAATTGTAAATTAATTTTAATATTAAATACATTAAATACTTACTAATTTGGATTTGAAACCGCAAGTCTCAGGCTGCCTGATAAATTAAATTTTCTATATAAACCAGTCAGTATAAAATGATCTCCCTTTTTTATACTTATATCATCAATCCGCCCTTCTCCTGATAATACACTTACACAGTTAAAGCTTCCCGGCATATTTATTTTAGCCGAATTGCTTATACCATATTCATAAAATGAATAATATTTACAATCTATATAATGTATTTTATAACCAAATGCGGTTTTATAATATAATATATTATTTTTAAAAGGTTCAAACGGTATACTTATACAATCCATACACTCCTTTATATGAAGCTGCCTGGGCTTGCCATTTTCAAGTCTGCCATAGTCATAAAGCCTGAATGTCAAATCACTGCTTTGCTGTGTTTCAATTAAAAGTGTGCCTTTTTTAATAGCATGCAGACATCCGGGATTAATCTGAAAAAAATCTCCTTTTTTTATCGGAACTTCTCTTATAAGTCCAGACCAGTTATCCTGTGTAACCATTTTTTTAAATTCATCCCTGTCTATGGCATTATGACCTATTACAATCGAAGCATCTTCATCACAATCAAGTACAAGCCAACATTCAGTTTTCCCAAGTTCTCCATTTTTATAGCTTAGAGCATATATGTCATCCGGATGCACTTGTATTGACAGATCCTCGTTTGCATCAATAAATTTTATAAGCAGCGGGAATACAGGTGAATTATAATTTCCAAAAAGATCCCTTCTTTTATCCCATAATACGCTTAACGGCATATTCTTAAAAGGTTCATTTTTTATAATGCAGTCTCCCTCACTATGTGCACTTATGCCCCAGCACTCACCTATATTATTTATATCAATATTATAATTAAAAAGAGAATTTATTCTATTTCCTCCCCATATCTTCTGTTTAAATACAGGTTCCAGAAACAGTATTTTTTCATCGTCTATATTCATTTTTTCTATTCCTGTAATATATTGTTATATTTTTATAAAAACTGACACATACCTTTTCCAAATTATAATAGACTTTTTTTAAAATGACGGAACATATAATAAGAATTATATATGTAATAATTGCCGCAATTAAAAATCCCCGTCCATAATATCCCTTTTTATAATTATGTAAAAATATGTTTGCAAATAAAGTATTTTGCAGCCAAAATCCCAGTATATATATCTCATAAGAAATATCACCAAAAAAAAGTAATATTTTAAATGACATAAGCTTCTGAAGCTTTTCTATACCAAAAAATGCAAATATAATCAAAGCCGCACCTATATTATGCCAAAACATCGGAACCTGATATGTCCATGGAAGCTTTGACATTATACTGTAAATTGTATTATCTGTTGGAAATTCCGCCGGATACGAAGCAAAAAATAATCCTACAAATAAAGCTGCAAAATAGAGATAGCGAGAGAGTCTTATATTGCCGCGATTATTATAATAATCATATAATGCAACAGATAAAATATATCCCAGGTAATATGTATTAAACAACATAAAAGATAAAGCTGTATATATAAGTATTCTATGCTTCCAGTTCCTGTTCATAACCAAGACAGTCGTTCCAATAACATAAAAACTTCCCCAAAATATATACTGCATAGTCCATAATGTAGGATTCATACTGCATACTCCAAAAATAAGACTTCCATACAGTGCCTCTGCCAATGCAGTACTTAACTTAACAGGAACCGTATAAAACTGTGCAAGCCATGCGGACTGGGTAGCCTGTGCAAATTCATGACTTTTATTAATCTCTATCCTTATACTTATATATATAAGCATAACCGATATAAATATATAGGGTGCAAGCCTTATATATCTCTTAAAAAATTTTTCGGCACTATTATGCAATTTACTGTTAAAACAGGCTTTTGCAGTAAAAAATCCGCTTATTAAAAAGAAAAAGGCCACTGCCAGATTCCCATCAAAAAAAATGTTTAAAGGTGAAATAGCTATCTTCGTAAGGAAAAGGCTCTCAGGTCTTATAAGTGCAGTTTTATTTATAATAGGAGGATAAACAGCAGACAGCATATGGTACAGTATAACAACTATAGCCGACATACCCTTTATCCCTGTCAAAAAATATATTTTCTCTCCTTTTTTACTTTCCATGTTTTCTCCCTAAAATCTAAAGTATATAAAAGGATTAAAGCTTGAACCTGATACAAACATAATAGATATAATAAATAACATTGTATAAAGCACCATATCTGCATACTTCTTTGCGGTTGTATGTTTTTGTATTACAGGAAGTGTATTAATCTTAGCAGCAAAAGGTACACTAAATAAAACAGCCAAAACCAATACAAATATTTTCCAGTTATCTAAGACACTGAAAAATATATTTATATCTTTTATATTGTATGAAAACATATAATGACAATACTTTAGTGCATCACCTAAAGTATCTGCCCTGAATAAAACCCAGCCGACCATAACAATAAGCATTGTATATATATGCCCCAGTACAGCAGGAAGTTTTCTTATATATTTTCCAAATAATGTTTTTTCAACAATCTGAAAAAAACCGTGGAACAATCCCCATAATATAAAATTCCATGCCGCACCATGCCATAGTCCCGTCATAAAAAATACGATAAAATTATTTATATATGTGCGAACTGCTCCTTTTCGGTTTCCGCCAAGAGGTATATAAAGATAGTCTCTAAACCATGTGGTCAATGACATATGCCATTTTCTCCAGAAATCCTGTATAGTAACGGCACCATATGGATAGTTGAAATTTTCTAAAAAATGAAATCCAAAGATTTCTCCAAGACCTATAGCCATATCGGAATATGCTGAAAAGTCAAAAAATATCTGTAAGGTATACGCCGCTATGCCAAGCCATGCCATAGGGGTACTTAGCCTGCTTATATCATTAAAAGCAATATCTGCCCATTCACCCATAGCATTTGCAATTATAACCTTTTTACCAAGTCCAAGTATAAATCTTTTTAATCCATGTGAAAATGAATCTAAATCTACACTTCTTTTAGATATTTTTTCTTCAACATCTATATATCTTACTATAGGACCTGCAATCAACTGCGGAAACAGTAATATATAAAGCCCCAGGTTTATAAAGTTCTTTTGAACCTTTATCTCTTTCCTGTACAAATCTATAATATACGACATTATCTGAAATGTAAAAAATGAAATCCCTATTGGAAGTGGTATAAGAGGGGGATTTATGTTGTTTCCGGCTGGTCCGAGTACAAATTTAATATTTTCAACTACAAAATTAAAATATTTAAAAAAGAATAATATAAATAAATTATATGCCACACCCGCTGCCAGACAGATTTTCCTCTTGCTCCCCTCCTGTTTGTCCATTAAAAGTCCTGTTATATAATTTACAATTGTAGAGAACAGTACAAGCAGTGCATATGCCATACCTCCCCAGGCATAAAATATAAATGACATAATAAACAGCCATGTATTTTTAGCAGGTTTAGGCAATATAAAATAAATACCTATGGTTACAGGCATGAAAATAAATAAAAATAAAACTGATGAAAATACCATTATGCCTCTCCGTTAATTTAAGCTATTAATATATTCCGCAAAACGCCTTATAAAATCTATATGTGCCTCAGGAAGCTCACCTGCATTATGTTCTATGACAAATATATCGTAATCAATAATTTCAGAATAATCTATTTGATCAAAAGGCGTTGCATTCATCCATAAATCACCAGATAATCCATTCTGATCCCTTATAAGTAAGGATTGATACTGATTGTAATACAACCTTTTATATTTACTAAAAGGCATATCATTTTCTAAAAACATTTCCATAAATGCGGTATGATAGCTTGTAGTCATAGCGTAAATCTTTACTTCCGGCTCCTTTGACATATCTAAAGTAAATTTTACATGCGGATACAGCTCCCCCTTGGAATGTATATAAACATTCAATAAATCCCTATAATCTGTATCGGACTTATCAGGTGTTTCAGATTCATCAAATTCAGCTTGAATCTGAGGAACCTGAAATCCTCTTTCATTTAAAAACTTTATCCACATATTTAATGCTATTGATGAACCATATCTGTTCCAGTGTATACCTGTTTTAGGAAATGGCTGATATTTTCCGTTTTTTTTCAAATCAAACATAATATCGGCAGTATCAAGATAAGGAATCTCAAGTTCGGTTAATAGATTCCTTATCTTCCATCTTGCCTGTGCTGGTTTTTGTGTATTTTTTTCAATCAGTTTATAATTCCACGGCATCGAATCAGAATAAATTTCTGATTTGTTAGGTGAGAGCATGTAGCACAGCTTTTTATTATGGGAAATAAGATATTGATTTATAGTATTCAGGTCATTTTTATACTGCTCCAATACCGAAGCATCTATGTCATACATTAAATAACCATTAAGCCACATCTTGCCATGCAAATCCTCTTTTTTACCGGGCTGTATATCATTTACAGTACCGCCGAAAGAATATATTATCTGATCATAGCCTTTTATAAAAAAACTCCTGAGCGGAAAATTTTCACCGAGCCAATCCTCATATTCATGCTGAAAGCTGCCTACCATCAATGATTTTATACTAAAAACAGGTTTTGGCTTATCAACAGTTACTCCTACAAGCGGAGTGGTAAAATCTTTTTTAAATATAAAAAGACCGAATACCAAAATGCATATTCCTAAATTTATAATACAGAAAAGCATCTTTGCAGCCTTCATTATAAAATCTGTGCCTCCCTATATCATATTATTTTTTGAATATTCATACATATCAATCAGTGTTTTTCTAAAATCACTGCATTTTTTCCCATTTACAAAATCCAGCAGTCTGGTCGGGTCGCCAACCATCCTCCAAACTTCATTTTTTCTGACAAACGCAGGATCAACAACTATTTCAGGATTATGACCGGAATATTCTGCCAGTATTTCTATAATATCTTCTACTGAATGTCCAACACCGGAACATATATTATAAATACTGTGCTTCATATCATTTCTTTGTGCAAGCTCTGACAGTATATACACACAGTAATTGATATCAACATAGTCTCTTTCAGGCTTTAAATTTCCAACATGAAGCTCCCGACTTTTTTTTGCAAAATGTTCTACAAGCTTAGGTATTAAAAAAACCTGTCTCTGACCTACACCTATTATATTAAACGGTCTTACAATAGTAAATTCTAAATCAGGATGCTGTCTCAACATATATTCAGTAACCATTTTGCTGTATGAATAATGGTTTGCAGGATTAAAGGGCAGATCTTCATGATAAAATTCCTCGGATTGGTTTCCGTACACTCCCGCAGTGCTTATAAGAATTAATTTTACTTTATTTTTACATACCTCTGATAAAACTTTTAAAAGTATCTCAGTTCCGACTACATTAACATTGTATATTTCACTTGTATTTCCATATATAGCAAGAGCTATTGCCGCCAGATGAATTACGGTATCAGGCTGAAATTCAGCAATCTGTTTTTTTAATTCATCATAGTCAAGCAATGATATTTTTTTTATATCATCCCTGCCTCCGGTATTATCACATCCTAAAACTTCAATATTTTGTTCATGCAGTTTTTTTATAAGATTTCTTCCGATAAAACCTCCAGCACCTGTTAAAAAAACCTTCATCATTTTCCCTTCCTAAAAATATATATTAAAATTATTTACATTAATCACAAGCTGCATTTTTAATATTATATAAAAATAAATCTGTAATTTTCCTATATTACAGTTAACCCTTCCATAATTTTGCCTACATTTTCAGCACATTCTTTCCATGAAACAGGCTTCCATTCGGATTTTATTTGCTCTTGTCTTAAAGTTAATTCATCATGGTTGTTAGCGTAATACATCATTTTTTCAGCCCATCCTGCAACATCATACGGCTTTACATAATCCAATAAATCCGCTCCTATCTCTTTAAGAGGCGGAGTATCCGTGCATAGACAGAATTTACCGTAATTTAAGCTTTCAGGCAGAGTTAAGCTCCAGCCCTCATATATACTGGCAAGTACTGTAAATAAACAGTTTTTATACAGTATATCAAGTTCTTCATCTGACGGTGAATAGATTATAAGCTTATCCTTTACCCTATCATCTCTGCTTATAATGCCCAGCAGCCATTCGGTTTTCCATCCGGGATATCCGCAAAATACAAGCTGCGGTACATCTTTATTTTCCTGGAGCATTTTTACATATGCTCTGTATAAAATTTCATGATTTTTTCTAGCCTCAATACTTCCGACTGTAAGTATATAATCTTTATCTATACCTATTTTTTCAAAAAGCTTCAGCTTTGTACTATCATTTAGCTTTATATTTTTAGTTGATATGTCTGAACCGAATTTAATAGGAAATGATTCCTTATCTTCAAATCCATTTTTCTTAGCATACTCCATACTGTCAAGCATAGCAGTTTTTCCGCCAAAAAATATATAATCGGATATTTTATATATATTTTTAAGGAAAGGTTTATAAAAAGTCCTTGTTTCCAAAGTATGCACTTGAGGGCAAACTATTGGAGTAAGATCATATATAAGCTGTATAAATTTAAATTTATTTTTATTTTTTTCTGCACTTATAGTTGCATATAAATCGGCAGAATATCCGGCACCCGTAGAAAATACGATTTCATCCTCTTTAAGAGGTATTTTATATAACAATCTTGTATTATCTTCTGCTGACAACTTATTAAGCTTTTTCCTGATTACATAGGCTGTAAGTTTATCTCTAAACTTTGACGGGAATAAACTTATAAACATCCATATTATCTCTTTATCACTGAATTTTTCAGCATTATTTATATTGTTTGTTTTATTGCTAAAGTCATTCCTAAGACTGTATTTCATCTTCCCAAATGCCACATCTATAGGCTCATCCATTAATAAAGGCAGGTAGGTAAATCTGTCAAGATAAACCACTTCCCTCTCATTAAAAGCTATAAATTTCATATGTGGATATAGTCTGCCTAAATATCTTGCCAGCAAAAGCTGCGTTCTTAAAATACCGCTTACAGGTGCATCATGTAAACATAAAGCGTAGGCAAGACTTAAATCATAGTTCCAACGGCTGTCTTTATAGATTTTATATTTGTTTATATCAATTAAATTATTATTTAATACCTCAGCACAATCATACCATCTGATCGGTTTATATTTTTCTTTTATATTTTTATTTAATTTTTCCAGCTCAGTTTTATTTTCCAGGTAGAATAATATCTTCTCAGCCCATTCTTTAGGATCATTAGGATCCGCATAATCAATCAGATCTCCGCCTATCTCTCTTAAGGGTGCAACATCTGAAGCGAGACAAAACTTTCCAAATTCTAAAGATTCAGGAAGCGTAAGGCTCCAGCCCTCATACCATGTAGGTAAAACACTGAAACGACAATTTCTGTACAGCTGTGCAAGCTCATCATCACTTGGTCTTAAAAATACTATCTTTTCTTTTATATCAGGATCTGTTTCCGCAAATTCAGTAAAATTTGTATTTCCGAATTTACCGCCTATAATTACAAGTTGAGGTATCTTATCACTTGATGTTAAAAGAGTCATATGCTTATAGGCATAATAAAGAGTTATATAATTTTTCTTTGTATCAACACTGCCTACAGCCAGTATATAGTTTTTCTCTAATTTGTATTTTTTTCTAATTATATCAAACTCTTCTGCATTTCCACCTTTTGCCACATCAGAACCGAATTTAAGAACATATCCTTTTTTAATCGGAAATCCGTTCTCTTTAAAAAATTTCTCCGTATCTTTTTTAGCAGTATTTCCTCCATAAAATATATAATCGCAATTAGCCCCTATCCAAAGCAGGTATTTTTTAAAAGCTTCTTTAAAATCATAAAGTGCAGCAGTATCGGGATTTACAAATATTAAATCATATATTAAATAAGATACTGTAAGAGCAGGAAGTTCATCCTTTATATATGATAAATACTCCTCTTTAATTATACCTGATACAGCAGTCCAGCCTGTCGTAAAAAAAACATCTTCATTTTTAAATGGATATACTATTTTTTGCTTTCTAGCACCTTCAATTTTAGAGTATCTGTCTGAAATGTTTTTAAAATTAATTTTTTTTATATTCTTTTTAATAACCGATATCATTTTAGATATAAGCCATATAGGAGAAAATAATATATACGGTATAAATCTAATAGCCCATGGAGTATTTTTTATAAGCATATAGCCTAATCTTTTAATCCTGTCATATCTGCCAAGAGAATATCCGTATGCTGACTTAAGCCCCTGAGGCATCTCAGGTTCTTTTTTTTCATCACTTTTATACCTGTTCATTTCCTTTAAATACGCATCTCCGGTTTTTTCAGAGTTCCAGAGCCATGAGAGCGAATCCGTGTCAATCTCTACAAAACCGGCTGCCGTAGCCTTACAAAAACGTATTTCTTTATTAATCTTATGAAGATTTTTTGCAAGCTCAAGCTCTGCCCTGACTATTCCAACCACTCCGCCTTTCCATACACTCATAGTGTATGTAAGATCCATCCAAACAGCCATCATTCCTCCTAATTATTCATCATATATTTTTTATATTCTTCATGAACTTTTTCAGGTGTACCTTCCATCTCTACAATACCGTCTTTTATCCATATACTTCGATCACAAATTTCTTCAATCTGTGATAAAGAATGTGATACTATAACTATTGTAACACCCTTAGCCTTTATCTCCTTTAACCGGTTAAAGCACTTTGCCTGGAATGACATATCCCCGACTGCAAGTATCTCATCAATAAGAAGCACATCCGCATCTACATTTATCGCAACTGCAAATGCAAGCCTCATATACATACCTGATGAATATGTCCTTACCGGATTGTCGATAAATTCTTCAAGCTCTGAGAATTTTATTATTGAATCAAGCCTTAGGTCTATTTCCTTTCTTGTAAGTCCAAATATAGCCGCATTTATATATATATTATGCCTGCCGCTCATATCAGGATGGAAACCTGCACCAAGCTCAAGAAGACTTGAAACTCTTCCTTTAATATTAATTATTCCGCTGTCAGGGTACATAATCCTTGTAAGAAGTTTAAGTGTAGTGCTTTTTCCGCACCCGTTCTTTCCTATAAGTCCTACCGCCTCACCCTTTCTTACCTTAAAGCTTATATCCTTTATTACCTGTCTTTCTTCATATGTCCTTCTTGCTTTAAACAATACAATATCTTTTAGTGTATATCCTTTATCTTTAAAAACTCTGAAGTGCTTTGATATATGGGATACCTCTATGACATATTTTTTACTCATTTACAATACCTCCGCAAACCTTCTTTTAAGTCTGGAAAAAATAAATATACCTATAAGCAGGACTGCTATACCCATTGCACTTCCATGAAACAGCGTTTGCAGCTCAGGTACCTTTTTATAATAAAATATATCTCTATATGCTATAATTACAGGAGTCATAGGATTTAACATAAAAACCGGCATAAGTTCTTTTGGAACTCTGTCAATTCCATACAACACCGGAGTCATAAACTGCCATCCCATTACAATTATATTTAATATATACTGTATATCTCTTAAGTATACAGTTATACCTGATACTATCATAGCCATGCTCAGTGAAAGAAGCAATTCATCAATTATTACTACGGGAAGGCATAACATTGCCACCCAATTAATCCCCCTGCCTGAAAACACAAGAAATGCAAATACAACAAGCATACTTAGAATCATGTTTATAAGCTGACTTAATACAAATGATATAGGCAGCACCTCTCTTGGAAAATAGATTTTTTTTACAAGATCCTGCTGATCCCATATACATGTTGCACCACCAAGTACAGATGTGCTAAAAAAAATCCAAGGTACTAATGCCACAAAAAGGAACATATAATAATCTTCAACACCTCCGTCAAGTATCACTGAAAATACCAAAGTATAAATACCCAGCTGAAACAGAGGATTTAAGAAGGTCCAAAGAAAGCCCAGTACCGAGCCCTTATATCTGCCCTTCAGATCCCTTCTTACGAGACTGAAAATCATCTCCCTGTAATTATATAACTCATTAATTAATTTCATATTTTCCCCTATTTTTAAGAAAGTTTTTTAAGACTGCCAAGATGTTCAGATACTAATAAAGTAATACTTTCTATATCCGTCTTGGTTTTAATATGTTTTTGTGCAGTTATTTTAATACTGTTGTAAAATTCCCTGTCTTCATATAATCTCAGCATAAAAGCTGCCGCTTCCGATACATGAGGCTCAGCCCATAAATCATTCTTTTTATACGGATATATATTTCTGCCTACAGGAACCTTATCATACCCTACCATACATGCAGAATCATAATTTTGAAATTCCGTATTTGATGAATAATCAGTAGCTATAGTAGGTGTTCCTAAAAGCATCGCCTCTGCAAGCACAAGACCAAAACCTTCAGCTCTATGCAGTGATACATAAACATCTGCAAGCCTTATAAGACTGTTTAAAACTTTTTTTTCAAAAACTTCACTTATAAAATAAATGTCATATCCCTTAAGAATATCTTTTAACTCATTCAGCTCCTTGCTACTTATATTGCTGATTTTTAAAACAAGACCTACATCCTGTGTTTTTTTAAATGCACTCTTAAAAGCTTTTATAATTGATTTAGGATTTTTTCTTTCCCGTATGCTGTTACTGTCATACATCATTAAAAAAAGAAATTTATCTTCAGGCAGGTTAAAATCAGAACGCTTTAGTCCGGCATCATATTCAGCTGTTACTGCATACGGCATGGTTAAAACAGGCTTATTTGTAACCTTCTTCAATGAACTGCTTATAAAATCTGACGGGGTCCAAATCTCATCAAATATATTTATTAACGGAACCCATTCCTTTGGAAAATTTTCCATCTCCCACAGCCAGAATGCAATATTATACCTTTTATCTAAAAATGTCTCACCCAATCTTTTAAGCAATATATGTATTTCATTCATATTTACATGAATTAAATTAATTGAATAAATTAATTTTTCGGAAATTTTAGGCAGAAATTTTTCTATATTATCCTTATAATCATACACCGAAAAATCCTTAATAATATAGTCTATATTACATCTTGAAACAACATCGGTCAGCAGCCTGCAGCTCTGACCAAGTCCTGTCGGCATACCTATAGGACCTATAATATTAATGCCATACGGATAACACTCATTATCATATGGCAAAACATGCATCCTGCCGATTTTATCTATTTTTTTCTGAACCAGTTTATATTTTATAAATCTTAATATATTTATAGGAATCAGATATTTTATAATTGTCTTTATATTTTTTTCTATCATTTTTCCGCTCCATATTATATACACTCATTAATTTATATTTTTAACTAAAAATCTCCTTATTCCTTCACCAATATTTTCAGCCTGAAATTTTTCCACTATTTCAGTATATTTATTTGTATCAGTTATATAGCTTTCATCAAGCATTGCTTTGGCAAGATTGTCTATTATAACATTATCATCATTTGCATGTGGAAGATAATAAATATTTTCTCCTGCTATTTCCCTAAATATACTCAGTTCTGTTACTATTATAGGTTTTTTATAATTCATAGCTTCTATAACCGGAATACCAAAACCCTCGGCTTTTGAAGGAAATACAAAACAATGACATGAGGCATATTCCCTGATCTTTTCAGCTTCATTTATATATCCCAGACAGCTTATAGTTCCATATGTTTCGTTAAGTTTTTTTATAAGCTCTTCTATTTTTTTTTCTCTTACTCTGCCGCAAAGCCTTAGAGCTCTGCCTCCGCCTGACTGCCTGTATTTTTCATACGCCTTCAATAACAAATCCGTTCCCTTTCTTTTTTCAAGGTTTCCTATATATAAGAAAGAGTTATTATCAGTTACTTCAACACCTGGCAGCCTGGGAATTATAATATAGCTTACAAAATTCTTTTTTTCTCTGGCTTTAGGAAATTTCTTTTCTGTCTCATTTTTACTTTCAACTGAATCATATAATATCATATCAAAATTTTTTATTGTCTTGTTTAAAGCAAACTTAAAATAATATTCATATTTCCAGCCATAGTACTGTGGTACAGTGATAGGAAAAATATCATGTATTGTAACCATTAATTTGCCGTAAGGATTTTTTATCCTTATAGGAACCAGGTTGTTTGCCTCCCAGAATATTTCAGGCTTTTCCTTGTATATACATTCCTGCACAAAAAGATAATATGGAAACAGTTTATAGCTTTTTGATACACTCTTTCCATATTTTAAAATTCTTACATTTAAATTTTCCAATAATTTCATTTCATCACTTAGTGATACATCAGTTATTAAAACCAATTTATAATCAGAAAATCGCAATAATTCTCTTATTATATTATAAATATACATACCTATACCGCTTGGTTTTGTCCCTAAGCTTCTGGCATCTATAAGCAATTTCATTAAATATACCTCTAAAGCTGCAATACTTTTCCGAACCGGTCGTTATGTAAAGCCAATAAGACCATATTCTATCTATTTAAATTCATAAATTTCAGGAGAATAATGTATAACCTTAGTTCCACCATTCTCAAATTCAAAAGGAACATGCAATAAACCGTCAAGTGCCTCTCTTACAGATTCCTTTTTATCCGCTTCAACATAAAAAAGCAGAAAACCCCCACCGCCTGCACCTAACAGTTTACCTCCTAATGCCCCGGCTTTTATGGCTTTATCATAAAGAATGTCTATGCCATCTGTTGATATCTTACTTTCTATGCCCTTTTTTAATTTCCATGTGTAATCAAGCAGTCTCCCAAACTCATTCAAATCAGTCTTTGAAGTAAGCACCCTGTACGCTTCATCTACAAGTCCTAATATATCAAGCAAATTTTTTGTTTTATCCTTTATAGCAGCCTGAGTGCCTTTTTGTATATCTGAGGAAAATCTTGAAAAACCTGTAAAAAAAAGCATAAGGTTTTCATTAAGCTTTTTTTTACGCTCAGGTGATATTATCACAGGTTCCACATCATAACCTCCTGAGCCAAATCTAATTCTATTTAATCCTCCAAATGATGCCGCTATCTGATCCTGCACTCCTCCGCTTTCAGCACATAATACCCTTTCAAGGTAAATACTGTCATCAGCAAGTTTCCTTTTGTCAGCATATTTTCCCTTTAATGCATAAAAAGCATTTAAAAGTCCCACTGCAAATGAGCTGCTTGTTCCAAGTCCTGAACGTGCAGGCAGGTCGGCATCATAGGTTATCCTAAGCTCCCTCATATCAAGATATTTCATAGCTTCCCTAACAGCAGGATGTTCTATCTCATCAACACTTTTTACAGATTCTGTTCTTGCATACACTATCTGTGATGTATAGTCAAAAAATCTGGGAAGATGCCTGACTGTCAAATAGCAGTATTTATCAAAAGTTGTTGAAATAACCGCTCCGCCATGTTGCTGATAGAATTCAGGAAAATCGGTTCCGCCTCCAAAAAATGACATTCTAAAAGGAGTTCTGGTAATTATCATTATTTATCCTCTTCATATCTTTGTAAAAGTTCAGCCTTGATTTAAGATTAATCTAAATCAGCGGCTGAACTTACATAATTCTTATATCCTGTGGAATTATACTATATATAAGGATATAAGACAAATATTATTTCTAACTCTTTTTATACTCACCCTGTCGTATCTCACCAACCTGCATTATGTTTTATGTCAGGATAATTGGTATTTCAATAAAATTGCGGTCTATATAGGCTCCCCTACTTTGCATTATACTTTCCGTCTTCTATATACACCAGACCGACTTTCTGATTCGCCTCACCTGAAGCGTCAAATTTTATCTCTCCTGAGGCTCCCTCAAAACTGATTTCGCTCATTGCACTTACAAGTGCATTGTTATCAATACCGCCTGCCTTTTTTGCAGCTTCAGCTGCGGCATATACCGCATCATAACCCCCTGCTGCGAAGTGGTTTGAAGTTTCTTTATATTTGCCTGTATAACCGATAGCAAATTTTTCAGCTTTATTTCCTCCCATAACAGGTATAAAATCGCTAGTAAATATAGTTCCGTCAAGCACCCCGGGGTCTGAAACCTTGTCAATCACAAGATCCATGCCGTCAGTGCCTACAAAATCGGACCGGTTGTCAAACTCTTTTGCCTGTTCTATTAAAGCGGCAGCCTCATTATTATAGCCGAAAAACACTATAAGAGTTTGTGCACTGCCGTCAATATCCATAAACTGGTTTGAAAAATCATTATCTCCGTCATTAAATGTCTCTTCCGCAGTTATAATGCTTCCCTTGCCCTTGTCATTAAGGCTTTTTACAAATGCATCATGTACTGATTTTGAATATTCATTCGACTCATTATAAAAAAGAACTATATTTTCATAATCTTCTCTGTCTACATAATCAGCCATTACTTCCGCCTGCTGTTTATCGGTAAATCCAAGCCTGAATACATTCGGGTTTGAAGTTATACCCTCTGCCGTAGCACAGGGGCTTATCTGAAGTATATAATCATCCTTGGTATGATCTGACACTGCCATAGAGGACTGGCTTGTAACACCGCCTATAAGTGCATTTATACCTGAACTTTTAAGTGATGTATAAGCTGTAAGCGCCTTTTCAGGCTCCCCTTCATCATCTTTAAAGTCAAGTTCCACCTTATATGTCTTATCCCCTATCTTTAATCCTCCTGATGCATTTATTTCGTCTACCGCATATTCTGCACCCTGTTTTACTGAAATACCGTAAGAAGACAGTTCTCCTGTAAGCGGTCCTATACCTCCTATAACAAATTTGTCAGACTCCTCAGATACCGTACTATCCTGTTTACCGCTGCTTGCAGGTGATTCAGATTTCTTTTCACTACCGCTGTCGGCTTTGTTAGAACAAGCGGCAAGTGTAAATGACGACAGCATAACTGCCAAAGTATATATAATTATTTTCTTCATATCTTTCTCCCTTGCATTTTTATACATTTTTTAATTTATAAATAGCATACCTGAGCCTATATTATACTCCAACGACTGTATTTAATTATTAATTATAATTTAATATATATATAATTTATTATGAAAATTTTTATGTTTTAAAATATGCCTATAACCTGTTTTTAAGTCTATGCTGCACTTCTAAATACGACAAATATTCAAAATATAAAACTGGATTTCTAAAATGCAAGCTCGCTGTTTTCCGCTATCCTGTCTCTTAACATAAGACTGTCAACCGCCGTCTTAGGGCTTTTTTTCTCAAACAGCACGGCATTTACTTCATTTACTATAGGCATCTCAACCCCATGCTTTAATGACAGAGCTTTTGCAGCTTTTGCGGAATATACTCCTTCAACCACCATCTTTACTTCATCCATAGCCTCATGCATGCTCTTTCCTTTTCCTATAAGTATACCTGCACGACGGTTTCTGCTGTGCATACTTGCACATGTTACTATAAGATCGCCTATGCCTGAAAGCCCGTAAAATGACTGGAAATGCCCGCCCATCTTTACACCTAGCCTTGATATCTCGGCTATACCTCTGGTTATAAGTGCAGCTTTTGTATTATCACCGTACCCAAGTCCGTCAGCTATACCTGCCGCAAGTGCTATAACATTTTTAAGTGCACCTCCTATCTCTATACCTATAATATCTGATGAGGTATAAACCCGAAATACAGGGTTCATAAACATATTCTGTATAAATTCCGCAGTTTTTATATCATTTGCACCTGCAACACAGGTTGTGGGAAGCTTTCTTGACACCTCCTCGGCATGACTCGGACCGGAAAGTACGGCGGCATTTACTCCCGGTATCTCATCTTCTATCTGCTGTATAAGCGTTAGATTTGTCCCCTCCTCTATACCCTTTGCTACATTTACAACCACCTGACCTTCTTTATAATACCGTTTCATAAGTCCGGCGGTCCGCCTCGTATAGATTGACGGCACTGCAAGTACAATCATATCCGCCTTTTCCATAGCCTCTTCAATATTTGGAGTAAATTTTATACTTCGTGGAATTATAAGTTCAGGCAGATTCTCATGTCTGTAAGTACTGCTTAAAGACTCTATCTGCGGCTTTAATGCCGACCATATTACCACTTCATGGCCATTGTCATCAAGCAGCGCCCCAAGTGATGTTCCCCATGTCCCTGCTCCTATAACTGCTATCTTTGGCATGTTTGCCACCTCCGTATAGATTAATTATATGAAAATAAAGAGCTGCATTTATACATACTCTGGCTTTAATCAAACAATTTCATTGTACCATTACACCGGTTCTATGTCAATGTAATGCCCTGATAATCGCACTTTACGACTGCTTTGCTTTTTATCGGAAGCTTATGACGTACACAGTTATCTGATGAAACTGCAGTTTAATAATCGTTCCTTTACAGAAGCAAACATGCCGGTGCATATTTTTTCAAAATTGTAATAGACCTTTTTTAAGATGACTGATAATATGATAAGAAGTGCAAATGTTACAACTGTTGCGATTAAAAATCCCCGTCCGTAATATCCTTTATTGTAATAATATAGGAATATACTTGCAAATACGGTATTTTGAAGTAAAAATCCAAGTATATATATCTCATAGGAAATATCCCCTAAAAAAAGTAATATCCTACAGGACATAAACTTTTGCAGCTCTTCTATGCCGAAAAAAGCAAATATAATTAAAGCCGCACCTATATAATGCCAGAACACAGGAGTATCAAATATAGCCGACATTACAGCATAAACTGTATTATCCGTGGGAAATTCCGCCGGATATGAGGCAAAAAATAATCCGACAAACAAGGCTGCCATATAGATATATCTGGGTATTTTTATATTATCACGTTCATTATAATAATCGTACAAAGCAACAGCTATAAAATAAACTGAAATATATGTTCTTGCCAGCATAGTTACAGTAAATAAAGCTGTATATATCATTGCCCTATGCTTAGAATCCCTGCCCATAACTATAGCAACCGTTATAACAACACAACAACTGCCTAAAAGTATATAATGCATACACCATAATATAGGGTTCAGCTTACACACTCCGAAAAAAACATTCCCATATAGCGCTTCTGCCAATGTACTTCCCAGATTAACAGGTTCATTATAAAACTGAAAAAGCCAACCTGACTGAGCCGCCTGTGCAAGTTCATGACTTTTATTAAGCCCGGTTTTCAGACTTATATATATAAGCATCACCGATATAAAAATATATGGCGTCAGTCTTATATATCTTTTATAAAGATTTTTATACGGTTCCAAAGCCAGATATTTTTTAATAAAATTTCCCGAATCGCCATTAAATTCAGTATTAAAGGATGTCTTTGCATTAAAAAATCCGCTTATTAAAAAGAAAAAGGCTACTGCCAAATCTCCGTCAAAAAAGATGTTTAAAGGTGAAATGCCTATCTTTGTAAGAAAAAGACTTTCAGGTCGTATAAGTGCAGTTTTGTTTATAATCGGAGGATAAACGGCAGACAGAAGATGGTATATTACGACAATTATAGCCGACATACCTTTTATACCGTTTAAAAAATATATTTTTTCCGCCTTTTTTTCAGTCATTTTATCTTTCTCCTAAAATCTAATTTTAAAAGGGAGCGGAAACACCACAGTATTCCATACTCCCTTTTTAACTATTATTAAAAGTGGCACCGGCTGATATCCTAACCGCCTGCCGCATTAATCTGATCAAACTCATAAATCCTATCAGCTATGTTAAGTGTTGATTTTCTGTGCGATACCAAAATCACCGTTCTCATATGCCTCTCATCATGCAGTGCCTTAAGTATTATGCCCTCATTAAGGCTGTCGAGATTGGCAGTCGGTTCATCAAGCAGCAGAAAAGGTGCATCATGAAAAAAGGCACGGGCAAGACCGATTCTCTGCCTCTGTCCGCCTGAAAGGCTTTCTCCAAGTTCGCTTACCATAGTATCATATCCGTCCGGAAGTGAAATAATAAAATCATGTATAGAAGCCTTTTTGGCAGCTTCTATTATCTTTTCACTACATGCACCCGATTTTCCCAGTGTTATATTGCCTGCTATTGTATCATGAAACAGCACAGTTTCCTGTGTTACAAAACCCTCAATTTCATGAAGATCCGATGTATTTATATGCCTTATATCCCTCTCCGATATCTCAACCCTGCCGGCATCCGCATCCCAAAAGCGCATTAAAAGCCTCAGCATGGTAGATTTACCCGAACCGCTCTTTCCATGTATCCCTAAAATCTCATTTTCCTTTATATGGAGATTCATATTTTCAAGGATTTTATCGGATACGATCTTATGGTCGGAAAGTTTACTGTCGGCGGATTTATTATATAGAGTACTATCACCGGAAAGTTTGCCGTCGGGAAATTTATCCTTATATGAAAAGCTCACATTCTTAAATCCTGCACTGCAAAATCCGATTTTTTCACAACCTATAATTTCTTCAGTTTCAGGCTTTTCCTCAAGCAGTGCAAGCACACGTTCCCCTGAAGCAAGTGTCTTATTAAGACTGTTTGAAAGGTTTGACAAAGCGACAGCCGGTCCGAATGACCCCATCATCGCCGTTGTAACAATAACTGCTTCCTGAAATCCAAGCCTGTCTTCTGAAAAAAGATAAAAGCTTAAAAACAGCATAGCAAATGAAAATATCGAAATGCATATACCTGCCGCCCCTGAGCTTGTACCCGAAAGAAGTGTAAGCTTCATATGCTCTAAAAAAAGATCCTCGGTTCGTATTTCAAACTCATCTTCCACGGCATATGTATTTTCATACTGTATACTCTCTTCTATGCCTCTAAAGCTGTCAAGCACAAAACCGTTCATCCTGCCGAAAGCTTTATTATATTTCATTCCCGGCTGTTTTCCTATTCTGCCGTTTACAAGCGGAATTGCAGCACCGATAACAAGATATCCCAGTACTGCAAGTATACCGCACATTACATTAAAGCTGCCTATAAAACCTGCCATAAAAATACCTGTAATAACGGCAATGGCAACCGGTGAGACGGTATGTGCATAAAAGACTTCAAGAAGTTCAATATCACTTGTAATAACTGAAATCAGCTCTCCTCTGTCCCTGCCTTCAAGCTTTGCCGGAGCAAGTCTGCAAAGTGCGGCAAAAACCTTATGCCTTAATACTGCAAGCAGTTTAAAAGCTATATAATGATTGCAATAATGCTCCGCATAGTGAAGTACCCCTCTAAACACTGCCATAAGTGCCATTATAACAAACATACCCCTAAGTGTAAATGCCGAAAATATACTTACAGGCATTCCTATGATTTTAAGACCGGCTGCTACTGCGGTGATTGTAATAAAAATAGCACATAAAAATCCTGAAACCCCCATTACAATAGCCGCAAACATAGTCGGTATAAGCGGTTTTATAAGACGTATAAGCTTTCCCATTATCTTTATGCCCGATCTACGCATGACGTTCCCTCCCGGTCTTTATAGACAATTCAGACTTAAAGGCAGCAGTGATTTTAGAGATTTTCATATTTTTAATATTTTCATTTTTTCTTGCAGACAATGCATAGCTTTCAAGCTCCTCCTGCTTTTTATAAAGCTCTGCATATTCCTTATTAAGCTCCATAAGTTCTTCATGGGTTCCTTTTTCTATCGCATGCCCGTCCTTCATCATATAAATGCATTTTGAACCTTCAGCATTTTTAAGGCGGTGAGTAATTAAAAGAACCCCGCAGCGTGATGAAAGTGCTCTTATTACCTTCATTATCCGCTCCTCACTTTCTGCATCTATATTTGAAGCCGCCTCATCAAATATATAAAAAGGAGTATTATGAAGCAGTGCACGAGCTATACAAAGTCTCTGCTTCTGTCCGCCTGAAAGACTTGCCCCGCATTGCCCCGGTTCGGTATCAAGTCCATCACGGCTATTCAGACAATCTAAAAGTCCCGTCTCATCAAGCACCTCATAAAGTCTTTTGTCAGAAGCATCAGGTGCGGCTGCAAGAAGATTATCCCTTATACTTGTATTAAATATATAGCTGTCATGCCTTACAAGTGTAACTGCCTGCATCAGGCTCTTTTCGGATATATCGGAAAGCTCCGTGCCTGAAAGTCTTATGCTGCCGTCATAACCTTTATACCTGCCTGAAAGCAAGCCGGCGACAGTACTTTTACCGCAGCCCGACAGCCCTGTAAGAGAAACCATGCCTTTTCTCGGTATCTCCATTGAAAAACCGTCAAGCACCTTATCTTCATTACTGCCTTTATATGAAAAGCTTACATTTTCCATCTTAAAGCCTGATACAAAGTTATTTACAGCAATATCTTTGCCTGCAGAACCGTCTGAAGGCAGATCCATAATTGCAAACAATCTGTCAAGTGCCGCCATACCGTTCATAGCCACATGAAAATAACTGCCTAAAAGTCTCATAGGTATAAAAAAATCTGCTGATAAAAATACAAGTGTTAAAAAACTGAAAAAGTCAATTCTGCCATTTTTTAACTCAATAAGGCATACCGCCATGCCGAGTGCGGCACCGCCGTATGCTATTATATCCATAATTATTATCGAATTAAGCTGCATCATAAGAACCTTCATGGTGATTTTTCTGAATCTTTCAGCTTCTTCATCCATCTGCACTCCACGCTGCAACTCTCTGCCGTAAAGCTTCAATATGGAAAGCCCCTGTAAATTCTCAAGAAAATGATCACCAAGTCCGGTATATATGCCCCAGTATTTGTTAAGCAGCCTTTTTGCAATACTTTGAACCGCCACTATTGACACCGGTATCATAGGAACACATACAAGCAGGATGAGACTTGCCCTGAAACTGTAAAATGACAATACTATAAAAAGTGTAAGCGGTGCAAGTATACTGTAAAAAAGCTGCGGCAGATAACTGCCGAAATATACCTCAAGCTGTTCAATTCCGTCAACCGCTACCTGAAGTGCCTCCGCAGTAGGTACTTTTTCATGATAGGAAGCACCAAGACCGACAAGTTTTTTATACAGCCCCGTCCTAAGTACCTTCTTAACCTCTTTGCCTGACATACATGAGGCTGCCGCCGCCATACGTGAAGCGAAAAATCTGGTAAAAAGCGATACAGCTATTATTATAAAATAACCGGCATCCCTTATTGAAATTGTTTTAAAATCAAAGTCGCTGATTAATTTTACCGAGACAATTGCACTTACTATTGATGAAAGCAGTATACACCACTGCCAAAAAACATTTTTTATAATATATCTTCCCGATTCCCCCATAAGATGCATAAGGCGTTTATTTATCATATGGAATCTCCCCTGCTTTTTATACCGAATATAAAGTATATATAATGTAACACAAGCACGACTAAAAGTACAGCTTTTACAAACGGGGGCGAAAATATAATTCCCGCCCCCAGAAACAGAGTTATTATGGTAAGTGCCCTGATTTTAGTACTTTTAGTCATAGAACGTGTACTTACAAAATCATGCAGGTGTTTTTTATAAATCCCGGTTGACATGAACCAGCCGTGAAATTTTTTTGAACCCTTTGCAAATAATGCAAGTGCAAGTATAAAAAACGGTGTTGACGGAAGTATAGGCACAACTATGCCTATACTTCCTATGAAAAGACTTATAAAAGCGAGTGTAACACAAACACCGTTAACAATATGTTTCATAACCGCCTTTCCTCACGCTTATTAAAACCTGTACCGACCGGATTTTTAACCGCCCAGCATCAGATGCCGACAAAACTGCAGCCTTTTTTGTTCCTCCCTGTATTTTTCCGCAATTTCAAACAATGCGGACTTAGGATACACCGTAATAAGGTAGTCGGCTGTCATTTCACGTTCAGATTTCTCGGGTATTATATTTTCATGGGCATGGCACAATGCCTGCCATGCAGTTATATAATTCTCGTAAATTTTTCTGCCGTATTCGGTTATTATATACTCACGTCCTTGAAGATAGCCGTTATCACAGAGCAATGATACGGCACGCCGCACCTTCTTTGCAGACATGTTTTTTTTCAAGTACCTTTATTATATAAGGTATTATGTATTTTGTATTTTCAGGAGCCTCCATTCTCACACGCAGACAGCTCCACTGTTCCTTGGTAAAAGGCATACTGCTTTGTATCATAACTTTTATTCATATTCTCCCTGCATATATTCATTTTTGATATTTCCCCTTTTTAATTAATGTCCTATTTTAATTAATATCCTATTTTCGTTTATTCTCAAGACTGCTTTTTTCCTGAAAAAAGCTTATTTTCGCTGCCGTTTATAAGCCTCTTAATATTTTCCTTATGCCTGTAAATCGACAAAACTCCTATTGCCGCACTCAATATGCGAAACTCTACCAGTGCGCCGGTGCCAAGTCCTGTAAACCAGTAATGCGAAAATATAAAGCACATGCCCACAAATACAAACATTACCAATATAGAGGCAAGCGATACAAATCTGGTTTTTATAACAGTTGCTAAAAATACCACAAGGCAGGCTGCCATTATACGCACATCAAGTGCTGTAAGTACACCGGCTGTGGAAGCTACACCCTTTCCGCCCTTAAAATTAAGATAAAACGGAAAATCATGTCCGAGCACCGTTCCAAATCCTATATAAAGCATATAGGTATACTTATATCCCGGATGATTTCTAAATATATACAAAATCGCTATACATGGTATAAATGATTTTAAAAAATCGCCTATAAACACTATAAGCCCGGCTTTTGCTCCCATAACACGGAGTGCATTGGTAGTACCTGCATTTCCGCTTCCGTAATTTCTTATATCAAGCTTTTTAGTTTTCCCGAATATATACCCGGTCTGTATAATGCCGGTCATATACCCTATCGCAAGAAGTATTATCCTCCTGATAATAGCATAAAATATCATAACTCCTGACCTTTCATTGTAAAATTATTTATCCTGTCTCTCTCTTATTATAAACCTTATAGGCACTCCTCTGAACCCGAATGCCTCTCTTATTTTATTTTCGAGGTATCTTACATATGAAAAATGCATAAGTTCCTTGTTATTTACAAATACTACAAAAGTTGGCGGTTTGACAGCCGCCTGTGTACTGTAAAAGATTTTAAGCCTTTTTCCCTTGTCTGACGGAGGCTGCTGAAGTACAACCGCTTCGGAGATTATCTCATTTAATACTCCGGTCTGTATCCTGAGTGCATGATTTGCAACCACCATATCTATAAGGTCAAACAGTTTATACAGACGCTGTCCGCTTACTGCTGAGATAAATATATATTCGGCATAGGGTATAAATGAGAGTATTCGTTTTAAGTTTGAAAGATGCTCATTCATGGTCTTATTATCCTTTGTTACAAGGTCCCACTTATTTACCGCCACTATAACTCCCTTTCCTCTGTCATGTGCTATGCCTGCTATCTTCGCATCCTGTTCACTTACACCCTCAAGTGCATCTATCACAAGTATGCTTACATCAGCTCTTTCCACTGCCGTAACCGCTCTGATTATACTATATCTCTCAAGTTCCTCTTTTATTTTGCTTTTTCTTCTTATGCCTGCGGTATCTATAAATACATATTCCTTTTTATTATGTACTATAACCGTATCTATGGCATCTCTTGTAGTTCCTGCTATATCAGATACTATAACACGGCTGGTACCTATAAGTTTATTGATTATAGACGATTTTCCCACATTAGGTTTGCCTATTATAGCTATCTTCGGTCTGTCATCCTGTATATCCTGTGATGCCGATGCCTTATCAAAATGACTGCATACCGCATCAAGCAAATCACCTATTCCCAGTCTTGAGGCTGCCGATATAGGCATAGGATCGCCTATTCCCATATTATAAAATTCATACACATCATTGCCGAATTTTTGAATACTGTCAACCTTATTTACGGCAAGCACTACGGTCTTTCCCGACCTTCTGAGCATATCTGCAACCTTTAAATCCGCATCAACCAGACCCTGTCTTACATCGGTCATAAATATTATAACATCTGCGTTATCTATGGCAATCTGTGCCTGCTGTCTCATCTGCGACAATATTATATCGGTGCTTTCAGGTTCTATACCTCCTGTATCTATAAGCGTAAAATTCATATCAAGCCAATTACAGTCCGCATATATCCTGTCTCTTGTAACTCCGGGGGTATCTTTAACTATGGATATGCTGTCTCCCGCTATAACATTAAAAAGTGTCGACTTTCCTACATTAGGCCTTCCTATTACTGCCACTACCGGCTTTCCCATCACATTTACCTTAAACCTTTCTTATATTTTGTACTCAATATAACAGCCGTCGGATAATAGCTGCAAACAAAAAACAATGCTTATTTTCAAAACTTATCAGAGCTTTTCAGGCTCATATGCACTGTTTTCATTAACTTCAGTATATTCATCATCAAGTATGGCACTTACAAAATCATATCCGCTTCTTCCTACTATAACCACCTTTACTCCAAGCTCCTTTTCGACATCGGCTCTGCTTAAATCGTCCAAAAACACCTCTTCTCCGCTTCTGAACATATTTACGGAAAGAAGCAATCTCTCTCCAAGCATCTTCCCCTTAAGCTGTTTTATAAGATCTCCTCCGGTTATAAGTCCGGTTACCGTTATATTATTTCCGAAAAAATCATTTTTTATAGTATAGAGCTTTACGATTATATCGCCGAAAGCGGCTTCAACTTTCCCGGCAAGTTCACTTATAGTATCTGAAGGAAGCATGCCGGTCGCTATACTTACAACCCTTTTTTTCTGAGGCATGTCATCATATCTGCCTGTATGGCTGCCCCCTGCATCAGACGGCATGTTTATTGCCATACCGCCTTTACATTTATGACCTTTGTATTTATCACTTTTATATCGACCATTTTTATATCCGGTTTTTACCTGCTTTATTGCCGCCTTCACTTCCTGTCTTAAGAGCCTCAGCATACCTACACCGTTTTCAAGCTGTATATATCCGTCATACCTGCTTTCTTCAGGTATTTTTCTGCCTGCAAGCAGATAAAACTCATCACTTGCATGTACAAAATGTATGCCATGTTTATCCATAACGGTCTTTTGGTATTTTTCTATAATATCTATGGTCTCACAGGCGCTTTCCCTGTCTATGGGTTCAAGCCTGGCAAGACCTTTTCTGAATTTTGTAATGCCTACCGGCACTACTGAAAGCGATTCCATAACAGGCACATATTTAATTAAATCCGTTATAGTCCTTTCAAGTTCCTTTCCGTCATTATACCCCTTACACATAACTATCTGCCCGTTCATAGGTATATTATGCTTATAAAGCATGTCAATATATTTAAGTGAGCTCCCTGCATATTTATTATGCAGCATACGGACCCTCAGTTTCGGATTTGTAGTATGTACTGAAATATTTATAGGTGCAAGCTTAAACTCTATTATCCGCTTTATGTCATTTATATTCATATTGGTAAGAGTTACATAATTTCCCTGCAAAAAGGAAAGTCTTGAATCATCATCCTTAAAATATAGGGTTTCCCTCATGCCCGGAGGCATCTGGTCTATAAAGCAGAATACACATTTATTTGTGCATGATTTACATTCACTCATAAGCCCCAGATCAAAATCAAGCCCTATATCTTCATAGTTATGCTCTATATCAAACTCCCACTCCTCACCGTCCTCTTTAAGCACAAGCATATTCATGCCGGCTGAATTGACATAAAATCTGTAATCAAATACATCACTGATTTCATGCCCGTCTATGGATAAAAGTCTGTCTCCCGGTTTTATCTCAAGTTCTTCGGCTATGGATCCGGGAGCGACTGATGTTATCAAATGTCCTCTGGATCTCACATACTTCTCCGTTTCCATTTATATTTAAAAGCCGTGCCATACATATATTAGCAATTTATATAATTTTTGTAAAGAAAAGAAGCGGGCAGCATCATCGGATTAACAAAAAAATAAGATGTAAAATTGACTTATGCCTAAGATTATAAAGAACTGTAATATAATATATAAAGAAAAAAGAATATGTAAGATTGACTAATAGCATATAAAAATGTTAGACTATAAATGTATTTTTAGTACACTATATACGATAATATATTTAAGATTTTTTTGGAGGAACTCATGCCAGACAGTTACGCATTCAGTGAGCAGCTTCCGGTTGCCCCGTTAAAGATTGCAGCCCTAAAAGGCTGTATGGAACTTGCCGACAAGGTAAATAAACATATAGTTACTTTTAGACAGAATGATATGAAAGAGCTTGCAGAAAGGAAAGAAAGCCTGCATTACAGAGGATATGAACGGGAGAGTTATCTTCTTGACCTTGAGTGTCCCAGATTCGGTACCGGTGAGGGCAAGTGCATAATAAATGAATCGGTACGAGGCACTGATTTATTTGTCATGGCTGATGTAACCAATTATTCACTCTCCTATACCGTAAACGGCTTTGTAAACCATATGTCTCCTGATGACCATTATCAGGATATGAAAAGGGTTATAAGTGCAAGTGTTTCGACTGCACATAGAGTTTTTGTAATAATGCCCTTCCTGTATGAGGGCAGGCAGCACAAAAGAATAAAAAGAGAGTCTCTTGACTGTGCCTATGCACTTGAGGAACTTGTTTCAATGGGTGTCAACAATATAATTACTTTTGATGCCCATGACCCGAGAGTACAAAACTCCATACCTCTGCACGGTTTTGACAATTTTTTACCTACATACAATCTGGTTAAAACTATTTTTACAACTATTCCCGATATGCAGGTTGACAAAGAACATCTTATGATTATAAGTCCTGATGAGGGAGCTATGCACAGAGCCGTATATCTTGCAAATAATCTCGGTGTAAACATGGGAATGTTTTATAAAAGACGTGATTATTCAAAGGTTGTAGGAGGTCGTAATCCCATAGTGGCACATGAGTTTTTAGGGGACGGTGTTGACGGAAAAACCGTTATAATCATTGATGATATGATTTCCTCAGGTGAATCCATGATTGATACGGCTAAGGAGCTTAAATCAAGAAATGCCGCAAGAGTTATAGTCTGTGCCACATTCGGACTTTTTACAAACGGTTTTTCACAATTTGATGAGGCTTACCACAAAGAAATTATAGACTATGTATGCACTACGAACCTTAATTACAAAGACCCTGAGATTTTTAACAAACCCTGGTATATAGAGGCTGATATAAGCAAGTTTTTAGCCGCTATAATAAATTCGCTTAACCATGATGTATCTATTGAAAGGGTGCTTTCTCCTACAACAAAACTCCAGACCTTCGTTAAAAGGTTCTGTAACAAGGAAAGCGGCTACCAGTATTTCGGAAAGATAGGCTAGGTTAGTTATAAAACTAAAACCGCATAAATACAAATTATAAAAATAAATTATTTTATCGAAACTTATTAAGGGAGTGTCGCAAAACAACTGATTCAGTTATGATGCGATACTCCCCTTTTTTTATTTCAGCTATCTTATCCCTATAAACGCAGCCATATTTCCCCTGTCTTCTCCCATGACCCTGTGTGAAAATAAAAATCGGCTGTTACACTTCGTACAAACTCCCGATATATATATATTCTCAGGAGGTATGCCGGCATTCATAAGTATAAGCTTATTTGCCTTCCAAAGGTCAAGATAATAATGCCCTTTCCTGCCTTCCCTGAGTATATCTGCATTATCAGATATATATTTTTTCATATTCCCGGCGTTTTTCTGTGATATATACTCACCCTCTCCTGCAAAATCCTGATTGAGACCTTTAAATCCCCTTATATCCTTAAATCTGTCTATAAATTTTACTGCCACCTCATCACTTATTTCATAACAGTCCATGCATATGCCCGGACCTATACATACAATCAGGTCTTTAGGCTCAGTCATAAATTCATCAGCCATCCTGACTGTCATTACCTCACCCATTTTACCAAGTGTGCCTTTCCATCCGGAATGTGCAATCCCTACCGCCCTGTGTACGGGATCTGCAAAATAAAGAGGTATACAGTCTGCAAAAAATGCCGTAAGCAATATACCCGAAGCATCTGTTATAAGCCCGTCCACATCGCTGTAATCAAGCGGCTTGATTATACCCTTTCCTCTATCATCAGGCATAGCTCTTTTTACATTTACAGTGTGTGTCTGCTGTGTAAATACCAGATCATCCGGCTTTGCACCAAGAACTGAAGTTATCCTTGAAAAATTTTCCATAACATTTTCTCTGCTTAGCGGTTCCTTTGAAAAGCTGAGGTTCATAGAAGACTGATTATTTTTGCTTACGCCTCCCAGTCTTGTTGAAAATGCATGTCTTATAAAACCTATATCTTCAAGAGCGGGAAAACTAAGATATACTGTGCCGTTATCTCCTGTTCTTTCATATATATTTCTATATTCCGGTTTTATTTTCCAGTTAAGCATCACTATCTCCCTTAAATATATTTTATGACCGGTCAAGTCCCGGTACTTTGCACCCAAAACACTTAATTTATGTTTCACTATATAAAATCAAAGGCATTTTCTATATGTTTTATACCCTTATCTCCATATATCGCAATTACATCAAAACGACAGGGCATATTTTCACTATATCCCCTGCACATATAAAAAAAGCGGGCTGCATGACATATCTTTTTTTGTTTCCTTATGTCAACAGCCTCAAGTGCATCACCATAATCACTGCCTGAACGGTATTTTATTTCACAGAAAATTATAGTACCGTCCTTATATGCAATTATATCTATTTCCGAAGTACGGCTTCTAAAGTTTTTCTCAAGTATCCTATATCCCTTTGATATAAGGTATTTTGCCGAGATTTCTTCAAAAGCCGTACCTATACTGCGTTTATTTATTTTATACCTCCATCATGCCCAGAGCAAGGTCAATCAAAAAACTTATCTACAAAACTCTTTCTGTGTATAGGACATGCCCCATGTCTGCGTATGGCTGCTATATGTTCAGTAGTTCCATACCCCTTATGTTTTGCAAAACCGTATTCAGGATACTGCTCGTCATATTCTATCATAAGCTTGTCCCTTGTAACTTTGGCTATAATACTTGCAGCAGCTATGCTCACACTTCTTGCATCACCCTGTATTATACTTATCTGCTTTATACCTATATCGGGTATTCTTACCGCATCCACAAGCAATATATCAGGCTCTGTATCCATCTTTACTATCGCCTTTTGCATTGCCTCATATGTTGCGTTTAAGATATTTATATCATCTATCCTGTTTTCGTCTATTATACCCACGCCTATATCAACCGCCTTATAGCAGATCTCTTCAAAAAGTTCAAGTCTTCTTTTTTTTGTAACCTTTTTTGAATCATTCAAAAAAAGTATCTCAGTATCCTTAGGCAATATCACACAGGCAGCTACAACAGGACCTGCAAGCGGACCTCTGCCTGCCTCATCTATTCCGCAGATGCATGAATACTCATCATACTTTTCCTCAAACTCATGCATTTGTTTCAGTCTTTCATGCTCGGATTCAAGCAGTTTTTCTGTGATTCTTCTTTTCATTACACTATCTTCCTTTTTAATTTTATTTAAAAAGCACTGCATCAGGCTTTTATAAATTTTTTATATGTAGTTAAATGCCGCTGTCTTGAGACACTTCCTCAAGACTTATCCTCCCAAGTCTTCCGGATCTGAAATCACTTATAATCAGATTTGAAGCTTTTTCATAATCGTACTCCCCACCTTTTTTTAGACATCCCCTCACTCTTGCTATATCTGCCAGATATTTATGTGCACCGGTTTTATAATCTTTACTGTCCACATCCTCCGGCAAACCGCCTATACCGTATCTTTCATAAAGTGCATCTATATGGTTTAAAATAAGATATTCAAGAAGTTCAAGAGCCAGTTCATTACTGTCAAATACAAGATCATTTACAGTTCCTATAAAAGCAAGTTTTACCGCCGTTTCTTCATTTTCAATCTTGGGCATAAGCATGCCCGGAGTATCTAAAAGCTCTACCTGTTTATTCAGTCTTATCCACTGATTCCCTTTTGTAACTCCCGGTTTATTGCCGGTTTTCGCACTGCCCTTACCTGCTATTGAATTAATAAGAGTAGATTTTCCTACATTTGGAATTCCTAACACTATAGCACGTACAGGACGGTTGCTGATACCTCTCTTTAAATCCCTTTCCCTTTTTGCCTTTGAAGCCTCTTCAAGAAGCTCAGTAAGCTTTCTTACCACTCCCTTTTGCCGTGAGTCGGCAAAAATGCAGCTGCACCCCTGTTTTCTAAAATATTGTGCCCATGCCTTATTTATCTGTTCATTTGATAAATCAGACTTGTTCAGAACAATGACCCTCGCCTTTCCCTGACCAAGTACGGCTATGTCAGGATTTGAGGAAGCAAGGGGGATCCTTGCATCTCGCATTTCTATTATTATATCTACAATTTTAATATCTTCCTGTATAGCACGCATTGCCTTTGTCATATGACCGGGATACCATTGAATTTTCATGTGTTATCACCTCTGCGGCTCTTTTGACTTGACTGCATTATTTAAAAAGCTTAAATATACCTGCCACAATTTTATTTTTTTGATTAATATACATCATTCTATATAAAAATGCAATAGTTTAATCAAAATAATAGCTAATTTTTTTCCTACTTTGTTATGAATTTACTTTATCTTATATAAAAACATCTGTGTAAATACGGCTCAATCCGGCTTTAATATACACACTTTAGCATATAAAAAACAGATTCTTTATAATTTTAGAATCTGTTTTTATATATGCTATATTTTAATTTTTTCCATATAATCCACTAATTTGTTTGTGTCTATTTTCTCTTACTTTGATTATCTTTTTAAGTCTACTTTTAGTAAATATACCGGCTAAAACAACTGAGCAAGAATTGATTTTGGTATGCACATCATAACCGTACGCTCAGGATCAACTACCTGACAAAATTTCAAATCACCTACTGCGCTAAGCAACATACCGGCATCATTAAGGGATAATCCAAGCTTTTTTTGTACAGTATCATTCATTATCCTTACTGCATGAAATACTGCCTTTTCAATTTCTTCATGAGAATAAATCACCCCGCAGATATCATCATTTTCCAGCATAGGTGTTTCAATACTTAAGCCTTTTATTACAGACAGCCTAACTTTAACATCAGCCGAAATCTCAACACCGCTTACCATAACTTCCCCGTCTCCCATGGCAGCATGAACATCGCCTAAAGAAAAAATTGCACCGTTATGAAATACCGGAAAATATAAAGTCGCCCCTTCAGTTATTCTTTTATTATCCATATTTCCGCCATGATTGCCGGGTGTACCACAATTTATAGAACCATTTTCAGGAGCCACACCAATCACACCTATCATAGTATTTGTGTCAAATACTATGTTTTCATTGAAATGAACTTTTCCATTTTCAACTTTTAATCGTTTAACTGATTCCTTCTTAACTAATGAACCGAGCACACCGTTATCCGGCAAGGCACACATTACTCCCTGTTTTCCAAGTGCAATTTCCAAAATTTCAACTTTAAGTACATCACCCGGCAATGCATTTTTGACATAAACAGGACCGGTAGCCGGATTTATACAATCCCAGTTCAAACTTCCGATAGTTGAACCCTCTTTACTCAGCTGGTTGTCAAAGCAATCATGTGTACGAAAAATCAGAATTTCACCATCTTCAACCTCTGCTACACATTCATTTTTACAATCAAATGCAAATATTCTCTTGTTTTCAATTATTTTCATATCCATGTATAATCCGATCGTACTCTGTTGTAGAAGAACGGATTTACTCCTTTCCGCTGTTATGTAGTAAAAATAAAAGATCTACTCAACAATAATATTATAATAAATATACTATTAACTCAAGATTTGTTTACCTAAAATCAAAAACAATATTTTAAATCATCTTAGTTAGCATAATACCTTTACTCATTTAATTGCATTTATGTATTTATATATCAGTGAATAAGGTTTAGCTTCATATTCGTTTAAGCTCCCTACAACATATAAATCTTTAGAAGGGCAATAAAATGCAAAACTGCCTGATAAACCTGAATGACCTAAAATTTGTGGCGAATCAATTAACGGTGATAAAACAAAAGGTATTTCTACTGACATCATACCTGATCCATATTTTAAAGGAAAAAATTGTATACTATTAAAATCAACATCACTAATATGTGATTTTTTAAATAAAGAACCCTGATAAAACGCCTTTAAAAAAATCATCAGCTCTCTTACATTGGAAACTAATCCACCTGCAGCTACAGCTGAAGAAGCATATAATGCTCTACTTGCTTTTTTATCTTTTAAATACGGTGCTATGCAGTTGTCTTGTGAAACCACCATGGTATTTGTTAACCCTAGTGGTTGAAAAATATATTTTTCATACAAATTCAATAGTGATTCTCCGGATACCTTTTCAGCAATTATTCCCAGTAAAATAGAGTTAAGATTAGAATAATGAGCCTTATTTTCACCGGGTTTAAAACGCCCTTCCAATTTCTTTGTGAGTTCAATTGCCTCAGCTTCTGAAAGCGAAAAATCTTCTTTTTTAACTTTATCTATGATTGATTCATCATTTTTAAAATCAGTCTCATAATCAGCTATTCCTGAATTTTGGTCAATTAACATTTGAACCGTGATTTTATCGCTATAATCGGTGCCGGCAATAGTATTAATTTCTTGCCATTGGGATTTTTCAAGATAAAATAAAATAGGTTTTTGAAGATCAATCAGCCCTTCATCTGCCATGGAATATATGACCGAATGTGTATATAGTTTAGTAACGGAGGCTAACATAATTGATTGATTTTCATCCATTTTGTTGGTAACAATATGGCTTTTAGTTGAATCAGAATTTTCAATTAATAAAATAGATTCTTTCTCACCTCTTGTTTTCTTAAAGTTATAGTCAAGACTATTAAGTAAATCTGTTGAGCTTTGTATGTGCCAATAGATTCTAAATCCCGCCACAACAGTGAAAATAACGGCTATTATAATTAATGGTGCAAACATAATTTTTTTTATCATATTATCCTGTATGATGTTATAGAAGCAATAACAACATAGCCCTTTCATTTTATTTGTTTCGTTGTTTAATACATTCAGATACTGTTATTTTCTATTTTATTCTGTAGATTAGACTCATCATAAGTATATTACGCCTGATTTTTTTTACATCATTCATATTAATCTCCATTCCGCCGCCAAACTGCGACACAAATAGTAATGAAAAGTATTTTTCAATCTAATCACCTTTTTCAACTTAATAATATTTGTTTGATTGTAAGTACTACAACTTTTTCTTAAGCTTTTTGAACCACTCTATATTAAATTCCATATTATCAATGCCGTAATCCAAAGCTGCCAATGTAAATTTGCTTATTTCTTTTATTTTGCTGGACAGGTTGTTTTCATTGTAAAGAGATTTCATTCTTTCCTGATACTGCTTATCCAGATTCAGATATTCTTCAATCTGCAATTGTTCAGCACTTATAT
The DNA here is from genome assembly GCF_000235445.1 of Johnsonella ignava ATCC 51276. Taxonomy (GTDB): domain Bacteria; phylum Bacillota; class Clostridia; order Lachnospirales; family Lachnospiraceae; genus Johnsonella; species Johnsonella ignava. Next base: position 411,940 of record NZ_JH378829.1, read on the forward strand.
CTATTGATTCTCTTAATTGTAAAAATGACTTATACTCTTCTTCCAATGAAAGAATGACTTTATCAATCAAAATTTCCTGTTCTTTTTTTGATACATAACCCATAAAGAGAAGCTTAGCAAGATCTACATTTTTTGTCTTTGAATTATCTATTGGAATCTTCAACCATTCAAGCAATTCTGCCTGTCCTACTTCAGTAATTGCGTACCTTTTCTTATTTACTCCGTTTTCTACCACTTCTTCAAAAATAACCATCTCCATTTCAAACAGCCTTTTAAGTGCCACTTGTATACTTCCGAGACTATCACTGCACATTGATTTAAAACTATTTTTGATGACATTTTTAATTTCATACGCCGTCATTCTGTGCAACATCAAAATTCCTAAAATTATTTTATCCATAGTATTCCTCCATTTCATACTTTATAGTAACATACCTTTTAGGTATAGTCAATGTTTTTTTATAGATTTTTGCAAAATAAAAAATCCCTGTAAGCACTATAAATAAATGCCCTACAAGGATTTTAACTTCTTTATTGCTTAATTATATTACCTATCACTGCCGGTATCGCCTTCACCGGCGACTTAATCATTTGCGGCATCGCCCTCATTACCGCCGGTAGCCTCATTTAAGGCACCGTCCGCACTGTCATCGCCTTGAGCCGCTTCATTTGCAGTACTTTCAGCCTTGTCATTAACCGAGTTTTCTTTATCATCTGCGGCACTTTCAGCAATATCTTTACCATCTGTATCGGCTTCTTCGTTATTGCTTCCATTATTACGTTTTTGTGCCTGAAATGCCCTTATACTTAAAGAAAGCCTTTCTGCCGCTTCATCTACGCCTACAACCAGAGCTTCAACCGTCTGACCTACTTCAACCGCCTCTGACGGATGCTCTATTCGCCTTTTTACAAGCTGTGAAACATGTACAAGACCGTCTATGCCTTTCTCAACTTCAATAAATGCTCCGAAATCTGCAAGCCTTATAATTTTCCCTTTTACTACCGTTCCGATCGGATATTTTTTTTGTGCATCCTTCCATGGATTTTCCTCAGGAAATTTTCTGCTTAAAGATATTCTGTCATTGCTCATATCTTTTATAAATACTTTTATTTTATCTCCGACCTTGCATGCGTTTTTAGGATTTGAAATCCTGAGCCAACTCATCTCAGTTACATGGAGCAGACCTTCAACTCCGTCTATATTAACAAATGCTCCAAATACCGGTACACTGCTTACAGTTCCCTCAACTGTGTCTCCGACTGCATGATTTTCAAAAAACTGTTTGCGCAGCTGTGCCTTTCTTTCAGTAATAATCTGCTTTCTATCACCTATAATCCTTCTTCTTTTCGGATTAAATTCAGTGAGTACAAATTCTATCTCCTGATCCTGATATTTTGCAAGATCTCTTTCATAGGGATCCGACATAAGGCTCGCAGGTATAAATACCCTGTTCCCTTCTATATCGACACATACTCCGCCATTTACAATCCTGCTTACTTTTTCTTTAAGCAGCTTGTGATTTACAAAAGCATCTTCGAGCTTTTTCCTTGCCTTATCCTGGGCAATTCTCTTGTATGACAGCATAAGCTGACCTTCGCCGTCATTGATTTTAAGCACTTTTACTTCAAGCTCGTCGCCGACATGTAAAACTGTACGCAAATCTAATGAGGCATCATTGCCATACTCATTTCGAGTTAATATGCCGTCAGACTTATAGCCGACATTTAATACTGCAAGATCCTCCTTGATATCAATAATTTTACCGACAACAATACTCCCTACATGAATGTCTTTAAATGTCTGTTCTAACATTTGTTCAAAACTGAGATCTGACATTATTTTGAACCTCCTCAATGATATGTTTTGGGGTCGATGCCCCTGCCGTAATGCCTACACTTCGCACAGAAAGCAATTTCTCTGAATCTAAATCCTTTAGTGTTTGAATAAACATAGTATTCTTACATGTTTTCTTACAAATGTCTACAAGTTTAGCCGTATTTGAACTGTTTTTGCCTCCAATCACTATCATAGCATCTACCTCGGAAGCAATTTTTTGTGCTTCGGACTGCCTTTCCTGCGTTGCATTGCAAATTGTATTGAAACAGATTATATCATAACCTAAATTCTTTATTTTATCAATAATTTTTGAGAAATTATTAAAATTATATGTCGTCTGAGCTACTATGCTTATCTTCCTGTTTTTGTCGATTTTAAGTCCTTCAAACTCTTCAAAGCTGTTTACTGCAACCGTTTCCTCATTTCCCCAGCCCTTTATCCCTTCAACCTCGGGATGTGAAGGACTGCCTATTATAACTACCTTATTCCCCTTTTCACATTCCCTTGAAACTATATTATGTATCTTTTTTACATACGGGCATGTTGCATCAATCAGTGTCATACCTGCACTTTCAAGCTTTTCCTGTACTGTTTTGCCTATGCCGTGTGAGCGTATTATTAAAGTTCCTTTTTCAAGTTTTGTAAAGTCATCGCCTTCTTCTATAACACCTACACCTTTTTCAGTAAGGTCCTTTACCACTTCTTCATTATGTATTATAGGACCGTAGGTATATACCTTCCCATTCTCTTTACCAACTTCATCATAAACTTTATTTACCGCCTTTTCCACTCCGAAACAAAAGCCTGCGGTCCTGGCAGTTTTTAATTTCTTCATAAGGTTTTAACCTCTCTTTTTAAATCCGGGCTATTGGTTTAACGGGCTATGGATTTAAGTTAATAGAAACACTATTAGGTGTTTCCGTTACAAAAATATTAAAACCCTCTACTAATACCCTACCGGTATTATAGCATAAGCATTAATTTTTAGCGAATTTCCTGCTTAAAGCCGTCTAAAAATACTTTTGTATCATTTGAGCAAAAGAAAGCATAAAATCAAGTCATATATGTAGTTTAAAACCAATATCGTCTTAAGAATAACACTGTACTTATATATAGTTTTTTGAATTATTTATACCAAATATTGACCTGAAACATAAATTTATAATATAAACTAAAAATTTCGATTTTTTTAGTTTTTTATTTAGTACAATTATCCGGTGAGAGCCGCAATATCAAGAATTTTCTCAACAACTTCTTTAATAGTCATATCGGTTGTATCTATCTCATATGCATCCTCCGCCTTTGCAAGCGGTGAATTTTTTCTGTGCATATCTCTGTAATCCCTGTCCTGCATATCTCTCTCTATTTTTTTAATATCAGGTTTTTCCCCCTTTTGTACAAGCTCAAAAAATCTCCTTTTTGCCCTTTCTTTAATTCCGGCAGTAAGATATATTTTTACATCGGCATCGGGAAGCACCTTAGTTCCTATATCTCTTCCGTCCATTACAACATTATATTGTTTTGCTATATCACGCTGCACACATAACAATTTTTCTCTTACCGCACTATATACACTCAAACTGCTTGCCGCACCGGCTGCCTCCTCACTTCTTAAATGCCCGGTAACATCCTCACCTGAAAGCATTATCCTCTGTTCTTCATCTTTATATACAACTTTTATGTCAATATCATCCAAAAGTCGGGCAACAGCAGTTTCATCCTCAAGTTTAATACCCTTTTTTATAAAATACAGACCCAATGCACGAAACATGGCACCGGTATCAACATATACAAAACCGGTTTTTTTACTTATCTCTTTTGCAATACTTGATTTACCCGCACCTGCAGGTCCGTCTATTGCTATACTACGCATAATTTCCCCTCAGTATAATTTTTATAAAAGACTTCCTGCCGCACAGCTTCCTGCCATCCAGCCGGTTGACCATGCTATTTGCAGATTGTATCCCCCTGTAAGTGCATCAAGATCAAGCACTTCACCGGCGAAATACAGACTCTTTATAAGTTTTGACTCCATGCTTGAAGGTTCTACCTCCTTAACACTTACTCCTCCTTTAGTTACAACCGCTTCATCAAATCCCCTCATACCCGTTATCGTAAATTCAAAATCTTTAAGTATATTTACAAGTCTATGCCTATGTTCTTTTTTTATCTCATTAACCCTGGTTTCAGGGCTTATATTCATCCTGTCTATAATAACCGGTATAAGGCTTTGCAAAAGAAGATCGCCAAGTGCATTTTTTAAGCTTTTATTTTTATATTTTTCAAAGTCTCTTAAAATTCTTGCATCAAGCACATTCTTATCAAGAGCAGGCTTTAAATCTATAACCAGCCTCAGATTACCGTTTTTAACCAGTCCGGCAATATAGGAGCTTGCAGAAAGTATAAGAGGACCGCTTACACCGAAATGTGTAAATAAAAGTTCACCGAAACCCTCATATATTCTTTTTGAACCTTTATAAACTGCGGCATTTACATTCTTAAGCGAAAGTCCCTGAAGTCTGGTGCAGTCATGCTCTGAAAGTACAAGCGGAACCAGTGAAGGATAAAGCTCACTCACCTTATGCCCTGCCGCTGAGGCAAATTTATAACCGTCCCCGCTTGAACCGGTAAGCCTGTAACTGATACCGCCTGTGGCGACTATAACGGCATCGGCACTGATACTTGAGCCGTTAGCCAGAACCACTCCGCTGCATTTTCTGTCATTTATAAGCAGTTTTTTTATAATGCAGTTTAATTTTATATTTACTCCTGCATTTTTAAGCAGTTTATAAAGTGTATTTATAACATCTGATGAATGGTCGGAGACCGGAAATACTCTGTTGCCTCTTTCAATTTTAAGGCGGCATCCGCCGTCCTCAAGTATTTTCATAATATCGGCACTTCCAAAGCATTTAAATGCGCTGTATAAAAACTTCGGGTTTGAAACTACATTTTCCATTACAGTTTTCATATCTGAAGCATTTGTAACATTACATCTGCCCTTCCCGGTTATAAAAAGCTTTTTGCCTACCTTTTCATTTCCGTCAAATAAAAGTACCCTTACAGCACCGGCTCGCGCTGCCGACTTTGCAGCCAAAGCGGCTATCATACCTGCCGCCCCTGCACCTATTACTATAATTGTTTTCATAATCCTGCCAGCTTATATTATATTTAATATTCATTAAATGTAATATGATTTGCGTGTTAAAATATAATAAATCCTCCTGCAAGCAAACTTGCATCGAACTTTTATACTTTTGACACTTATATCATAATATTTAATTTAATTGTGTTGATACAAATATATCGTAAATCGCCCTTACTGCCGCTTCAAAATCGGTATCACTTACACCCACTATTATATTAAGTTCTGATGAACCCTGATCTATCATCTTTATATTTATCCTTGCATGTGCAAGTGCTGAAAATACCCTGCCTGCAGTTCCTCTTGTAGTCCTCATGCCCCTTCCTACAACCGCTATAAGTGCTATGCCGGACTCCATCTCTACCGAATCCGGCTTTGCAAGCCTATGTATTGAAGCTACTACCTGCTGCTCCTTATCCTGGAATTCTTCCTGATGCACTATCACCGACATAGTATCAATACCCGACGGCATATGCTCTATTGAGATTGAACTGTCTTCAAATGCCTGAAGAGCTTTCCTGCAGAAACCGACTTCATTATTCATCATAGCCTTATCGATGTTTATTGAACAAAATCCCTTTTTACCCGCTATTCCGGTTATAGTATACGGAGATCTTTTACATGTGCTTTCAACAATCATAGTACCCCTGTCATCCGGGCGGTTTGTATTTTTAATATTTATAGGTATGCCCTCTTTTCTGACCGGAAATATGGCATCTTCATGCAATACACTTGCTCCCATATATGAAAGCTCTCTCAACTCTCTATAAGTAATGGTTTCAATAACTGCCGGTTCATCAACTATGTTAGGATCCGCAACTAAAAATCCTGACACATCTGTCCAGTTCTCATATATATCAGCATTTATCCCTCTCGCAATTATAGAACCCGTTATATCAGAGCCCCCTCTTGAAAATGTTCTTATCCTTCCCGAATGGTCTATACCGTAAAATCCCGGTATTACCGCCTTTTCAACAGTTGATAGCACCTCCTCTATCTCTTTATTTGTAAATTCCGCATCAAAACTTCCGTCATCATTAAAATACACAATCCTGTCGGCATCTATAAACTCAAATCCGAGATACTCAGCCATTATAAGACCGTTTAAATATTCACCTCTTGAAGCGGCATATTCTCTCCCTGATTTTGCCAGAAAGTTTTCTTCTATATTATCAAATTCGGATTCAAGGTTTAAATCAAGGTTAAGTCCGTCTATTATGCCCCTATATCTTGATTTGATCTTCTCATATATTTTTTTATATGAAGCCCCTGAAACAGCAGCATCATAGGTTTGGTATAAAAGATCGGTTATCTTATCGTCCTTTCCGTCTCTTTTACCCGGTGCTGAAGGCACTACATATCTCCTGCTTTTATCGGCACGCACTATATCGCCCGCTTTTTTAAACTGCCCTGCATTTGCAAGAGAGCTGCCTCCGAATTTCACTACTTTTCTCATAAATTATAACTAAATTTATCCTTTCTAAAGAAATACACAGTCAAAGTATAACTGCAATATATACAGCATTTAAATATATTTACAAAACATATAAAATATTAATACAGCTGCACAAGGCTGCATAATATATAATATATAAAATATAAATATACAGCCGATTTTAATATATCTGATATATATAGGGTTTAAAAGCGCATTAAATCATTATCTGAAATATTCAACTCCTGATTTAAAGATTCCCATATCCTTATTTCCATAGGTATTTCTGCAAATACCGTCATAAGTTCTCTCGGCATGAGCCATTTTTCCGAAAATCCTTCCGTCAGGGCTTGTAATCCCCTCTATACCCATATATGAGGAATTTATATTCCAGTAGCCTTCATCACTTGCATTTCCAAAACAGTCGGTAAATACGCAAGCCACCTGACCGTTTGCAAAAAGTGCATCAAGAATCTCCTTAGAAGCAATGAATCTGCCTTCGCCATGTGATGCCGGCACAGCATAGATTTCGCCCGGTTTTGCTCCTGCAAGCCACGGAGATTTACAGCTTATAACTTTCGTATACGCAGTTTTGGCAATATGCCTTCCTATGCCGTTTTTAGCAAGTGTTGCAGAATCCTTATTTTGTGCGGATATATTTCCGTAAGGCAGAAGTCCCGTCTTTATAAGTGTCTGAAAGCCATTGCATATACCCAGTATAAGCCCGTCTCTTTCATTAAGCAGTTTATATATCTCCTCCTTTATATAGGCGTTCCTTAAAACCGAAGCAAAATACTTTGCAGAACCGTCAGGTTCATCTCCTGCGGAAAAACCTCCCGGAAGCATAATAATCTGTGCAGAAGCTATCTCTCTTTTAAATGCCTCTATTGAATCATTTATATCGTTTGTACTTAAATTTCTAAAAACAACACTATTTACATCCGCACCCGCTTTAACAAATGCTCTTTCCGAATCATACTCACTGTTTGTTCCGGGCATCACCGGTATGAACACCTTGGGTTGCGCCTTTTTATGCCTGCATATATAGATATCCTTATTTTTATATAAGGTCGCATCATTTTCGTATAATCTCACATCATCTGCCGATTTTAACGGCACGGTATTTGCTTCATTGCCTGAGAGTTCAGCTATCTTCCTTGTTACAGGTTCTATATCCTCACATTTATATACTTTTGCAAGCCTGCCGTACCATGTATTTAGTGCATCATCAAGCCTTATATCAAGTGAATGCCAGCTTATGCGTGGTTTTTCATCAACCTCTCCTATCACTGTATAATTAAAAGACAGCCTGCCGACATTTTCAGGCTTTACTTCTGCCAGTATGTTTCCCCATGCAGGAGCGAAAAGCTGCCTGCTGTCAACATTATGTTCAAGCTTAACACCAAGAAGATTTCCAAACGCCATCTTTGTAACCGCCTCGGCAATACCGAATCTTGAAAGTGCAAATGCAGACTCTATAAGTTCTTTTTTTACATCTTCAAAAAAAGTATCGTATTTTAAGCACAGATCATCATAATCCGGCAAGTCGTACCCGTCCTTTTTAATATCTATAAGTACAAGTTTATTTCCCTGCTTCTTAAATTCAGGACTTAAACTTGTATTTATATCTCCCATTGCAACCGCAAATGAAATAAGTGTAGGGGGCACATTCATATCGTTAAAGCTTCCTGACATCGAATCTTTTCCTCCTACCGAAGCAAGACCGGTGCCAAGTTGTGCTGTATATGCACCTAAAAGTGCCAAAAACGGCTGTCCCCATGAGTACGGATTATCATCCATGCGTTTAAAATATTCCTGAAATGTAAAATGTATTTTTCTGCGGTCTCCACCTGCACATACTATCTTTGCGATTGAATCTATAACCGCATAAACACCTCCATGATACGGGCTCCATGATGAAAGATACGGATCAAATCCATAACTCATAATAGTTACCGCATCAGTATCACCTCTAAGCAGCGGCAGCTTTGCGCTCATTGCCTGAATCTCACTAAGCTGAAAACGCCCTCCAAACGGCATATTTACCGTAGCTGCCCCCACCGAGGAGTCAAACATCTCAACAAGCCCCTTTTGTGAACATACATTCAAATCATTTAACATATCAAACCATAATGCTTTGAGCTTTTTAGAATCATCTTCATTATTATTCAGTATTATACTCTCAAAGGTCTTACAGGTATCATCACAGTTTTTAAGCTTTTTTATATACATGCCGGGATTTAGGCTGCTGAAATAAACATTCTTTTTAAAAGGATTTTCTTCTGTATCAGGCATGGCAAGCCTTGCAGAAGCACTCTGCACCGCTCCGTTTGTATCAAGAAATGCTCTGCTTATGTCTACAATCCTTTTCCCTCTCCACAGCATCACAAGTCTCGGTTCGGCACTTACCTCTGCAACTTTTACACATTCAAGGTTCTCAGCTTTTGCAAATGCGATAAATGTATCAAGATCCGCTTTATCCAAAACCACCGCCATTCTTTCCTGCGATTCTGATATCGCAAGCTCGGTACCGTCAAGACCTGCATATTTTTTAGGTACTTTGTCAAGATCTATCATAAGACCCGGCGCCAATTCTCCTATCGCAACACATACACCTCCTGCACCAAAATCATTACACTTTTTTATAAGCCTGCTTACATCACTTTTTCTAAAAAGTCTTTGTATTTTCCTTTCTTCAGGAGGATTACCCTTTTGTACCTGTGCACCGCAGGTTTCCATAGAATCTTTTTTATGTGCCTTTGAGGAGCCGGCAGCACCACCTATTCCGTCTCTGCCTGTTTTGCCTCCCAGAAGTACAACCACATCCCCGGGTACGGGTTTTTTCCTGACAACATCAGCTCGCCTTGCCGCTCCAAGCACCGCACCTACCTCCATATGCTTTGCCGCATAGCCTTCATGATATATCTCCTTGACATAACCCGTAGCAAGTCCTATCTGATTTCCATATGATGAATATCCGTGTGCCGCCTCAACCGCTATCTTTCTTTGAGGCAGCCTGCCCGGTATAGTATCTTCTAAAGGTGTCTCAGGGTCCGAGACACCGCTCACTCTCATAGCCTGATATACATACGTTCTTCCTGCAAGCGGATCTCTTATAGCACCGCCCAGACATGTAGCAGCACCTCCAAAAGGCTCTATCTCTGTAGGGTGATTATGAGTTTCATTTTTAAAGTTAATAAGCCATTCTTCATCTTTTCCGTCAATTTTTACATTTACAGTTATTGAACAGGCATTAATCTCATCACTTTCTTCAAGGTCATTTAATTTGCCGTCAAGCTTTAGCTGCCTCATGGCTGCAAGTGCAAGATCCATCAGACATACTCCGTTCTCTCTTTTAAGAATTTTTCTTCCCTCAAGATATTTGGTATAGCTATCACAAAATACCTTATTATAATACCCTTCATCTATAGATATATTATCAAGATTTGTTAAAAACGTAGTATGCCTGCAATGATCTGACCAATATGTATCAAGTACCTTCAGTTCAGTGATTGTAGGTTCTCTTTTCTCAGATTTAAAATAATCACGTATACATTTAAAATCCTCAAATGTCATAGCGGGAGATAAAGAATCATAGATTTTTTTTAAATCACCTGCAGATGTCATATAAACCGTTTCTACATCATCAGGAGATTCAAGGCTCTGTTTAAGTGTTTTAGGAGACTTTTCATCCGTTTCATGAGAATCTACCGGATTTATTATATAACTCTTTATTTTTTTTACTTCATCCTCGCTTATACTGCCTGATATAACATATGTAAATGCAGTCCTTACATCAGGATCCTCATTTTCATTTATAAGTTTAAGACACTGAATAGCAGAATCGGCTCTCTGATCAAACTGCCCTGCAAGATATTCAGACGAAAAATAAATTTCATTATCATTATAAGGAAATTCCATCTCATAACATTCATCAAGCGGAGGTTCACAAAATACAGTATTCAACGACTCTTTATAAGTCTTCTCCGATATGTTTTCTATATCATATCTTGAAAGTATCCTTACATTCTCAATCCCTTCTATACCCAGATGCCTTTTAAGTTCTTCCTTAAGATGCTTTGCTTTCAGTGCATATTCCGGTTTTTTTTCAACATAAACTCTTTTCATAAATTTCTCCTTAAATTACATATCTTTGCTATTGTGAATTTTATGATTTGCCGCCTTAAAGACGTGAAATTCTGCGATACAGTATAAACTAAAATTCTCAATTTGCATAGTATTCATTAATCAATAATATATATGATATAAATGTCAAAGGTATAAAAATTCGATGTAAGATTGCTTGCAGGAGAATTTATTATCTTTTGGCAAAAAATATGAGTAAGTAGTCATTTTTTGCAAAAATGGGCGGATTACGAATATTTTTATTTGCTTGAATATTTATCCGGATATTTATTTAAACATTTTACGTTAGAGTGTTTTATATTAAAATTTTTTATGCTGTATTTTATATCCTATTCACATCATCATTTATTTAAATATATCAATAATAAAAAACAGCTTTTTATAACAGTTTTTTATAAAAATAAATATTACAAATAAAAAATATTATAAATCCGATTCCTAATAATAAATAAAAAATAATGTCCTGTCGGTTAGTAAAAATAAATTTTATCTTTTTATAATAAAGAAAAATTAAAATAATAAACCCAAATATAATTTCCTCCTGTTATTTTAAAATACAAATAACCGGAGGAAATTTAATAATATATTTTTTATAAATTTTATTATGTAAATCCTATTGTTTGAAATAATTTATTTGTTATACATTATATATGGTTTTATTTTTTATATAAAAGAGTATAATATATTATTCATATTTAAATCTATTGATTTAATATAATTTTATTATTATTACAATTCACTTTCAACCGCAATATTATTATCTTTTAAAAAAAACTTTATAAAATCATCCCACGCCTCCTGCAATAAATTCCCTTTATTAAGAAATTCTGCAGTAAATGTGTTTATAGAACATACACTGGTGCATGAAAGTATTTTATTATTATATTTAATATTAATATAATAATCGGCTTTTTGTTCCAGTTGCGGCATTTTATCATACTGCCGAATGATAAAATCCTTTTGAGGAAATTTAAAAACAAGTGCAAAGGATACAGGCAGTTTTTTACCTTTAATTAAATTAAAACATATCGGTTTTAATTTCCTCCATCTTGAATATACGTCTATATCAGTATCTTTAATTTCATCAGTATCATAATATTCTTTTTTTATTCTGCCGTCTATTAAAAAACTGTTGTAGGTTGTAATTTCAGCCTGTACAGTAAAAAAATCATCAAATAATACCCCGTTAAATAATGCACCTGTAAATCCCTTTATGTCTAATATATTATATACTTTCATAAATTAATTTTATCCTAAAAATATATTTTTATATTTTATGCTTTATATTTTTCGAATTATTTTTTACCTCATTTTTTATACTGATTTTTACCTTTTTTATTTTGCTGATTTCTTTTAAATTATTTTGAATTATTAAAACCCTTTTTGTATAACGAAAAAAAATCAGCCTCTTTAAAAACGGTCTTTTTACTATTAACAAATTTATTCCATTCGTCCATATTAAGATTTACATTATTATATTTCAAATATTCATCATAAATTTTGTTCAGTTCTTCATCTCTACGGCTTTTTTCCATAAGCTCTTTCCGATCTGCAGTTGCATCTTCATCATAACCTTTAATACATTTGTATATATAGTATTTTCCGCCAATTTCTATAATATCACTTATTTCAGAATCTGAAAGAAGTGATACCTTTTCATCAACCTCTTTTGGAAGATCGGCATGACCGGCTTTTACCTTTATTTCTTTTTCTATGGATTTTTTTCTTGCAATTTCGCTAAAGTCGGCCCCCTCTGCATTAACTTCAAAAAGAGCCCTCTCAGCCTGTTCTTTATTATCAAGTACTATACATTCAAGATCCATAATTCTCGCTTCATTTTCACTTACTTCAAGCTCTTTTGTCCCTGTAACCGACTTACTCAGTTTCATTGCAAGTGCATAATCTCTAAACATCATATTTACTTCATCAGATGTAAGCTCATTCAGCTTTGTACCGGACTTTAAAGCTGCATCTATATACTCTTGTGAAAGCTTTGAAACAGTCTCATTTTCTTTATCTGTAAGAGTTATTCCCCTCGATTTGGCTGTCATACTCATGACATAGAGCCTTAGAAAGAACTCCTTCATGCGTACATCAAATACCTCATCATAAGTATGTCCCTGTTTGTCCATCTTTGCTCCCCAGATCTCATCAGTATATGCCTTATTTTCAGCATTTCTCTGAGAGGTGCTTATCATAAGCATCTGTTTTTCAGTATATGGAACCATAATTTCGGTTTTTGCAACCGTCTCCTGACCTGACACTCCCTTTTTACCGCATGATACCATACAGGTCATACATACAAACATCGTAATAATATAAACCAAATAACCGCATCTACCAATTCTGCTTACAGATCTCATATATCCGTACTTCCCTTTTTAATATTTGTATCCTGATTTTAATATTTGTACTCTGAACAATTTTGATGATAAAACCCGGCAGTTCTTTCCTGCCGTCTGTAATGCTATAATAATATGATCGGTTTTAAATCCAGGTTGTTACCTTGAACTGACTACTCTAAAAAGACCAAGTAAAAAACTTAGCCTAAAAGGTGCAAAATATTTATATTGTCAATAGTTTAAGTATCTTCAGCACGCCATCGGAAGTATTTTTATCCGCTGTAAACCTTGCAGCTTTTTTAGCACTGTCAACAGCGTTTAAAACAGCATAAGAATAGTATGAAGACTTAAGCATCTCTACATCATTATCCTGATCGCCAAATACCATGGTCTCTTTATCACTTATACCCAGAGCCTGCTGTATAATTTTTATTCCCTTTCCCTTATCAACACCCAAAGGTACACAGTCAAGCCACATCTTTCCTGAATACCTTGCCTCAAGCCTGTTTGAAAACCTGTCAACAATATATGATGCCTCATCGGTTATCGGATAAGCGCTGTAAGCGGATATTTTAATAAAATCCTCTTTAACCTGTGTAAGGTCATCGACTATCTTTATAAGAGGTCTGTAGCCTTGCCTTAACCATGTAAGAAAATCCTCGTCATTTGTATCCGTATAATAAGTATCCTTTCCAGATGCCATAATTATAAGTCTGGGATTTTCCTTTATTACAGATATAAGTTCATCGCTTAATTTCTTTTCAAATGTATATAAAAAAAGATTTCTACCCTTCATACCTATATATGCACCATTATTTGATATATAAAAAATTTTTTCACACACAGGTTTAAAGAGATTTTCTATACTGTACCAGTGCCTGCCGCTTGCGGCAGCAAACTGTATGCCTTTCTCTCTTAATTTAAGAATTATGTCATAAATCTCCGGATTTATTGATGCAGTTCCGTCTTCTACTAAAGTTCCATCTATGTCAGTGGCAATAAGCCTGATCATTTTTTATATCCAACCTTCTAAAACATAGGTCATACCCGCTTCTGCGGCTAAACAAATTCAGTCAAATAACAAAAAATACGGCAGTTAAAAAGTAAAAACAGCTCACTTTTACTGCCAAAAGTACTCTGAATGCCTATATACCGGCAAAATCAAATTCTATATACCGGTATATAGGAATCTATTTCATAAGCACTGCAATAAATATGCCTAGAATCGCTCCCATTATTACCTGGAGCGGAGTATGCCCTACAAATTCTTTAAGTTTTTCATCAAAATCAAAAGTCTCTCCGTCCTCTTTTACCACCATGCTTTCTTTTATAAGGTTAAGCACCTTTGCCTGCTTGCCGGTCTCACGCCTGACACCTGCGGCATCGTGCATGACAATGGCTGCAAGTATAGCACTTACAGCAAATTCAAATGATGACAGTCCAAATCTATATGCACAGGTGGTTGCAAGTGCACACACAGCCGCACTGTGTGAGCTTGGCATCCCTCCGCTTCCCCAAAGTCTTTCTGCTTTAAAACTTTTATTACAGCGGAAGTCAATAACAGTTTTTAAAATTTGTGCGGCAAGCCAGCCGGCTGCCGAACTCATAAACATAGGATTTGAAATAAGCTGGCTAAGTATAGTCATCGGATATCTCTCCTTACAGGTCTAATTTTCGGTAACATATAATACCCTGCACAGTTTATTAAACTTATCGCTTAATCTGTTTCTTATACCTGCTGAAGCTTCCTTGACCGTACATACCTTGTCAGCATATAAAAGCACCATACCTTCAATAGTTCTTGGAGGAATTATGGTGAGAGGCCACATATGCCTCAATATCATATTCTGTTCTTTTTTACTTATTTTAAAATATTTTACGGCATTCTCCATGGCTTTCCTCGGATGAGTGAAACCATGAAATCTGTCGCCTGTTTCCTCAAAATGCCTGTGCCAGTCATAGAGGAAAAAATCATGAAGAAGTGCCGCCCTTGCAGCACTTTTATAATCAAGTCCATACCTCCTGCATATCTTATAGGTCATATATGACACATCAATGCAGTGTTCAAGGCAGGTTGTAGTACCATGCATTATAAATTTATCCATTTTTTTAAAATGCACTGAGCTTATTATATCCGACACCGCTTCTATATACAATACATCATTTTTAACTTCTTTAGTTATTTTTTTCATAAATCCCAATCTTTCGTTCTTTTTAAGCATTTACACTTTTTAGTTGTACTTTATATTAATAGCCTATAAGCCAGTCATAAAGCTCCTGATACTCAAGTGCCGAGCTGTTCCATGAAAAATCTTTTAACATTCCTCTGTCTATGATTTTGTTCCACTCCCTTTTTTTATTATAATATACGCTTTTTGCATGATTTATCTTCGCAAGCATCTCATGTGCATTATAATTTGCAAACGTAAAGCCGGTTCCTTTATTTTCAAATTCATTATAGGGTTCAACCGTATCCTTAAGACCTCCTGTTTCCCTCACAACAGGTACTGTACCGTATCTAAGGGATATAAGCTGGCTCAGCCCGCAGGGTTCAAAAAGAGAGGGCATCAAAAAAGCATCACAGGCTGCATAAATCTTATGGGACATAGCCTCAGAATAGTAAATCTGTGCAGACACTCTGTCAGAGTATTTCCAGTCATAATGCCTAAAAGTATTTTCATATATTTCATCGCCGGTTCCAAGCACTACAAGCTGTGTATCCCATGCACATATCTCATCAAGAACACAATTTACAAGATCAAGCCCTTTTTGTGCCGTAAGCCTTGATACTATACCAAGCATAAATCTGTCTTTATTCACCTCAAGCCCCAGTTCCTTTTGGAGCTGTACTTTATTTCTATATTTTTCAATCCTGAAACTTTTTTTAGTATAATTTGTATCAATATAAGAATCAGTTTCAGGATTATACTCATTATAGTCTATGCCATTGACTATACCCCTTAGACTCTGGCTTCTTGCACGCATAAGCCCGTCAAGACCCTCTCCGTAAAACGGCATCTGTATCTCCTGAGCATAGGTTCTGCTCACGGTAGTTATAGCATCCGCATATACTATACCTCCTTTCAGGAGATTTCCGTCTTTGTAAGCTTCAAGCTTGTCAGGGCTGAAATAATAGTCCGGAAGCTCCGAAAACCTCTGTATAGTTTTTACATCCCATACTCCCTGAAATTTCAGATTATGTATTGTAAGCACTGATTTTATATTATTAAAAAAGTCTCCGCCTCTGAATCTATCCTTCAGATATACAGGTATAAGCCCGGTCTGCCAGTCATGGCAATGTACTATATCGGGTTTAAAACCTATTATAGGCAGTGCCGAAAGTGCCGCCTGGGAAAAAAACGAAAATTTTTCAAGGTCATAAAGCCAGTCTCCATAAGGTCTCATACCTGAAAAATATGATTCATTGTCTATAAAATAAAATGTAATACCTTCAACAACTGTTTTGAGTATCCCTACATATCTTCCCTGTCCCAGATAGTCCATATAAAAATGGCTTACATATTCAAGCCTGTCCCTCATTTCCTGCGGTATACACATATATTTCGGGATTATTACACGACAGTCAAAATATTTTTTATCAAAACATTTCGGCAGCGAACCTACAACATCCGCAAGCCCTCCCGTTTTAATAAACGGAACTGATTCAGATGCTACAAATAGTATATTTTTCATTGTTTTTAATTTTTATTTATCCTTTCAAATCAAGTTCTGCCTTAAATTTATCCGCAAGCGTTTTCATCTCCCTTGCAGTACCATATACAGCCTCGGTTATTCTGCTTCCTCCAAGCAGCCTTGCAAGTTCGTTTACTATGCGCTCATCTTTTATATACTCAATATCGGTTTCGGTATCGACACCGTCGGTATGTTTCGCTATAAGGTAATGATGGTCTGCCATAGCTGCTGTCTGCGGAAGATGGGTTATACATATAACCTGATGTTTTCTGCCTATAATACACAGCTTTTCAGAAACCCTCTGTGCGGTCCTTCCGCTTATGCCGGCATCAACTTCATCAAATATAAGCGTATCCGCCTCATCATTTCCTGCAAATACGGTTTTTACGGCAAGCATCACACGGGAAAGCTCACCTCCGCTTGCAATATGCCTTAAAGGCTTCCTAGGCTGACCCGGATTGGTGCTTATCATAAATTCAACGCTATCATTTCCTGTTTTTGTATATTCCTTAAGATTGCCGAAATCAATTTTAAAATCAACTCCCATAAAATTAAGGTCTTTAAGCTCTTTTATTATATTTTCCGACAGCATACCAGCAGCTTCTCTCCTCTTTTTACCAAGCTGCATACATACCTGATCCAGCGTTTGTCTTAATGAGTTTTTTTTCTGTATAAGATCATTACGTTTTACATCAAAATTTTCCAGAAATTCAAGTCTCTCTTTTTTTTCTTCAAGCATATTAAATATTTCATCTATGTCATCCGAATATTTATCCTGAAGTCTCCTTACAAGATCAAGCCTTTTTTCAAGCCTCTCAAACTCATTGCCGTCATATTCAAAATCAGATATATATGCATTAAGTGAGTGCAAAGCCTCAGACATTATAATCTCAGACTCATCAAGCTGTGAAGCTATCTCTGAAAGCGACTTGTCATATGCCGCAGCTTCTCTGACTTTTGCCGCCGCCTCTGAAAATTCATTTTCCTCAAGTATAAAAGCCGCTCTGTTAAGCATTTCTATAATTCTTGAGGCATTTTTAAGTTTTTTTACCTGACTGACAAGTTCGGCTTCCTCATCAGCTTTAAGCTGTGCATCTTCTATCTCATCAATCTCATATTTTAAAATTTCAATCTCTCTAAGTCTTAACTGTGCACTTGGTATATCGGAAAGCATCAAGTTTACTTCATCATATTCCTTAAGTAAATCCCTAATCCGTGCTTTAAGCGGAGCGGTTTCATCTTCTGCATATAAATCTATAAGTTCAAGCTGATGAACCGGATCCATAAGGCTCCTATGTTCATCCTGGCTATGCATATCAATAAGTATGCCCGTAAGTCTTTTAAGTTTATTTACAGACACAGCTTCGTCATTTACCCTCATGACCGATCTTTGAAAACTTATTTTCCTTGTTATGATAAGAAGCCCCTCATCACCTATCTCTATATCAAGAGCCCTTATCTTTTTAATCTTTTCTTCATCGTCTATTGAAAATAAAAGTTCTATATATGCATATTCCGAGCCGTTTCTTATAACGTCCTTCCCTGCCTTTGCACCTAAAGCAAGATTTATCGAATCAATCAATATTGATTTGCCTGCCCCGGTTTCACCGCTAAGCACCGTAAGTCCCGTATAAAATTCCAGATCAGCCCTGCTTATAAGTGCAAGATTTCTTATATGCAGTTCTATAAGCATTTAATCACCTGCCTTAATATTATCACATAATTTTCTTGATTTTATCAATAAGAATAACCGCTTCTTCATTCCCTTTTGTAGCACACATTATAGTATCATCACCGGCTATACAGCCTATAACTTCCCCCAGTTCCAGTGCATCAACCGCAGCAGCCACAGCCATAGCCATACCTGCAACCGTCTTAATTACCACCATATTCTGAGCCTGCTCTACACTTAAAAGTCCTTCCTTTAAAATCCTGATATATTTTTCATAAAAGCTTTCACTTGACTGTTTAAAAATATATCTGTGCCCTCCCTTTGATGAAGCCGCTTTAGTAAGCTTCAAATCCCTTATATCCCTTGATATTGTAGCCTGAGTTACATTCAGTCCCTCTTTTTTGAGCTTATCCAGAAGCTCCTCCTGTGTTTCAATATCATATTTTTTTATAAGATTTATAATTTTGGAATGTCTGAGATTCTTCATAGCACCTCCGGTTTTATATACTGTTATTCATTTTACGCCTTAAGTTATCTAAAAATGAAGCCCCTTTAAGCTTAACAAGCCTGGTTTTAACACTGCTTTCTCTTATATAAATCCTTTCAGCATAATTAAGACTTAATTTTACCTCCCCGTCAAACAGTGCCGCTTTTACAACATCTTCCCTGTCTATCATTTCCACCTCCACTATGCTTTCAGGTGATAAGACTATACTTCTGCGGCTTAAAGCATGTGGGCATATCGGAGTTATAATTATCATCCGTCCGGCAGTCCCTGCTATAGGACCGCCTGCACTGAGATTATATGCAGTAGAACCTGTGGGTGTCGCTATTATTATACCATCTGCAGAATATTCGTTCAAGAATTCGCCGTCAACATATACCTTGCATCTTGTAAATTTTACAGTCTCCGTTTTTTTTATAACCACCTCATTAAGTGCAGTAAATTTTTTTGAAGCGCCAACTTCAGACGTATATTTTTCAGATTTGATGCCCTCAAGCATCATCCTGTCTTCTATTGTAAAGTTGCATTCAAAAAGCTTTTTAAGCATATCCTTTATATCATTTATATCATTATCATAGCTTACACTTGTCAAAAAACCGAGATGCCCAAGATTTACACCTATAAGAGGTATACCGAGACTTGCCGTTTCTCCTGCAGCTTTTAAAAGTGTGCCGTCTCCTCCCAGTGTTATTATACATTCGATATTTTCAGGTATACTGTGCCTATTGACATAACCTGAACCGATATGGCATATGCCATTATTTTTTTTAACTATCTCCTGTATAATCTCTGCAACATAGCCTGCTTCAGTTTTTTCGCTATTTCCTACAACATAAAAATTCCTCATATAACCCTCCTCAGCTCATGAGGTTAAGATGTGCCTCATCTACTATATTTTTAATGATTTCCTCTATATTCTTTTCTTTTTTATAACTGCCGTCCACGCATAGTATCGAACTATACGCCTTCAGCTTTTCACTGCTTAATTCTTCTTTATCTGTACCGACATCATCTATTTCAGCATCACATGTATCAACATCAGTGATTTTTTTTAAATAAAGCAGATACTCTATATTCCCCTGAGGTCCTTTTACAGGGGAATATGTAATGAAATTATTATTTTGTGGCTCAGACTTTTTAAAATCTAAATCAAATCCAAGTCCGTTTTCATATGCGTAGCCTATGACATTTTCAATCACTTCAATATGAGTTGCCTTATCCCTTACAACCCCTTTTTTACCTACCTTCTCACGCCCTGCCTCAAATTGCGGTTTTATAAGAACAGCCATTTTTGCATCTTTGGATAAAAGCGGTACAACAGCCGGAAACACTTTTGACAGCGATATAAATGATACATCAACTGAAGCAAAATTTACCGGTTCCTGTATAAGCTTTTTTTCTATATATCTTATATTTGTCCTCTCCATACATACAACACGGGGATCGGTTCTAAGTTTCCAGTCAAGCTGCCCATATCCGACATCAACGGCATAGACCTTTGCAGCATTATTTTGAAGCATACAGTCGGTAAACCCCCCTGTTGAAGCCCCTATATCCATGCACACTCTGCCTTCAAGCTCTATAAAAAAGCTCTCGATCGCCTTTTCAAGCTTAAGTCCTCCACGGCTTACATACTTTAACGGATTTCCCTTTATAATTATATCGGCATCTTTACAAAATACAGTACCCGGCTTGTCATTTCTCTCTCCGTCCACAAAGACAACACCTGACATTATAACAGCCCTTGCCCTCTGACGGCTTGAAGCGAGCCCTCTATCTACAAGCAGTGTATCAAGTCTTATTTTGTCTGATATTTTTTTATTATTCATCACTTTATAGTCTTTATTATTTTTAGAGTAAGCATAATTAAATATTACAGCCCGTATCTTTCTTTAAGTCTTTTAAAAATAGATTCCGAATCAATACCAAGACTCTGCCTTAAAAGCGATACATCTCCATGTTCAACATAAGCATCGGGCAAAGTTACATTATAAACCTTTACATCAGGATAATTCTGACTTATATACCTGCCTGCCATAATCCCGAAACCTCCGCTTAAAACATTTTCTTCAAGAGTTACTATGAGCTTATGCTTTTTACATAGTCTGTCAATAAGTTCTTTATCAAAAGGCTTTATAAATCTGACATTTGCAAGACTGCATTTATGTGCTGTGGCTTTAAGCCTGTTTCTCAGATTATTTGCACAGCTTACCATACTTCCTGCAGCAAGAAGTGCAATTTCTTCTTCCTCATAAATCATCTCGCCCTTTGCATACTCAATTGGAGCATTAAACTCCTCAAGACCCGTATACGCCTGTCCTCTCGGATATCTTACAGCAATAGGACCGTTATATGAAAGTGCAAATTCAAGCTGAGCCTCAAGCTCTACGGCGTTCTTAGGCACCATTATACTCATATTCGGTATACAGCTAAGATATGAAAGATCAAATATTCCCTGATGCGTTTCACCGTCTGCACCTACAAGACCTGCCCGGTCAATAGCAAATACCACGTTAAGATTCTGTATACATACATCATGAAGCACCTGATCAAAACCCCTTTGTAAAAATGATGAATAAATGGCGGCTACCGGCTTAAGACCTGCCGAAGCCATACCTGCAGCAAGTGTAACGGCATGCTGTTCCGCTATACCGACATCAAAAAAACGCTTAGGATAAAGTTTTCCGAATTTTGCAAGTCCTGTGCCGTCAGGCATGGCAGCTGTTATTGCGGTTATCCTTTTATCTTTTTTTGCAAGTTCGCACAGTTTATCTGCAAATACATCGGTATAATCAGGCTTTGTCTTTTCTTTTAAAGGTTTTCCCGTAGCTATATTAAATGCTCCAACACCGTGAAATTTTTCAGGATTTTCTTCGGCAGGTCTGTATCCCTTTCCCTTTCTCGTAATTACATGTACAAGAACTGAAAGGTCAAGTTTTTTTGCCTCATTAAGTACCTTACAAAGCTGCATGGTATTATGCCCGTCAACCGGACCCAGATATATTATTCCCATATTTTCAAAAAGCATACCGGGTATAAGAAACTGCTTAATTCCGTTCTTTGTATATTTTATACTGTCAATCACGGGTTTACCAAGAAGAGGTAACTTTTCAAGTGTTGACTGAACATTCTTTTTTAAATTATTATAGAAGTTTGCAGTCCTTATACCGTTTAAGTAATTTGACATGCCGCCTACATTTCTTGAAATTGACATACTGTTGTCATTTAATACTATAATAAAATTCTTCTTCATTCTTGCAGCATTATTAAGTGCCTCATAAGCCATGCCCCCTGTAAGAGCTCCATCACCTATAATTGATACCACCTTATAATCTTTTCCCATCAGATCCCGTGCCTGGGCTATACCGAGACCTGCCGAAATGCTTGTTGATGAATGTCCGGTATTAAAAGCATCACAGGGACTTTCCTTGGTTTTAGGAAAGCCCGATATACCTCCAAATCTCCTTAAGTCATCAAAAGCATCTTTTCGTCCGCTTAAAATCTTATGTGTATAGGACTGATGTCCCACATCCCATATAATTTTATCTTCAGGTATGTTAAAAGAGCGGTATAAAGCTATAGTCAGCTCAACCACCCCAAGATTGCTGGCAAGATGTCCTCCGGTTACGCTAAGCTTACGTATAAGAAAACGTCTTATCTCTTTTGCAAGTTTGTTTAAATCAGAAGCCTTGATTTTTTTTACATCAGAGGCTTTATTAATATTATCAAGCAGCATTACTCTAATTCTTTCTGTATGTCAGTTTATCTATTATTTTTTCAAGGACTTTATAATCCATACATTCTTTATCAACACCTGAACGCATATTATCTTTAATGTCGGCTTTTGAAATATTTTTTAAAATATCTTTTGCCTTTTGTGAAAGTCTCTTTACTTCATTTTGTGCATATTCAAGTCCATAAAGACTTACATATGTAGTCTTTTTATTTTTTTCATCGGAATGTATAGGTTTTCCCAGTACAGCCTCGCTTGAGGTTTCATCAAGTATATCATCCTGTATCTGAAATGCAAGCCCTATACATAAGGCACACTCTCCAATGTCATCAATCAGCTTTGCATCTCTTTCATAAACTCCTCCTATGACTGCCCCCGTCATCATACATGCCTCTAAGAGTGCCGAGGTTTTTAAATTATATATGAAATCAAGCCTGTGTTTATCAAGAGGCTTTCCGGTGTTTTCAACATCAACAGTCTGTCCGCCTATCATACCCTTTATACCGGTTTTTTGTGCTATAATATTTAAGGCATGTGCCGCCCTCTTTGGAAAATCCGAGTTTAATACGGCTTCAGACATTACTGAAAACGCTTCAACTATAAGCGCATCTCCTGCAAGCACTGCCATATCTTCACCGTAACTTACCCATGTAGTAGGCTTCCCACGCCGCAGCGTATCATTGTCCATACATGGAAGATCATCATGTATAAGAGATGATGCATGTATCATCTCAATTGCAGACATAAAAGGCGCTACGGCTTTTATATCGGCACTTTTACCGGCAAAAAACCTGTAGGTTTCAAGCATTATAAGGGGTCTTATCCTCTTGCCTCCGCCGGTTACAGCACTGTACATTGCATCAAGAACCGTTTTTTGAAGTCCTTTGACCTCAGGCAGAAATTTAATTATATTTTCTTCAATCTCAGATATATCAAAATCAGAAGCCATGTCTAATCAACCTCCGTTTCTTTATCCGAAATGTCATTTTTGAAGCTGTCCGCAAAATCGTCATCTACAGTTTTATCTTTTTTATCAGATTTTTTAGTATATTTATTTTCAAGGATTATAATCTGCCTCTGTGCTTTATCAAGCCTGCTTTTTACACCTGCCATCAGCATCATGCCGTTTTCATAGGTCTTTATACTGTCCTCAAGTGAGATCTCGTCATCCGAGAGTTTTTTTATCACATCTTCAATATCTGCAAGTATCTCTTCAACCGGTCTGTCATCATGTATACATACCTGACTCTCACCCGTTTTATTATCTTTTTTATTCTTTATACCTTTTTCCTGCCGTACCTTTTTTGTAACAGTTTTTTTTGAAGTATGAGCCTCTTCTTTTGCGGCATCCATGCTCTTTTTATCTGCCATATTTACAGTTCCTTAAATTTTATTATTTATCATAAGCAATTATTCTAAACGGTTATAATTAAAGTTTCTTTACACTTCTTCTTATCATCATATCATAAACTGCTTATATCATCTCCGGATATGATTTTTGCATCTGCACTTCCGTCTCTGAACCTCAATGTAATTATATCATCTTTTTTAAGTTTTTTAACGCTGTTTATCCTTTTAAATTTTTTATCGGTTACAAATGCATATCCAAGTTCAAGTTTATCAAGAGGCGAAAGAGCCTTAAGTCTCTCATTCATAAGCTGCGCCTCATGCCGCCTGCTTTCAAAAACATGCCCGGCAGCCTCTCTCAGCCTTGTTTCAATGCTTATACATATCCTTTTTTGTAAAGCCAGTTTAGCTCCAGGGGAAAGATGCTCAAGCTCCGTTTTAAAATGTGCAAGCTCGTACCTTATGTTTTCAAGCCTTTTCAGCAAAGCAGCCTTCATAAGGTCTTTTTTTACTTCAAGTCTGTCTATAAATGAATTTATATCAATAACTGCAAGCTCCGCTGCGGCACTTGGCGTAGATGCTCTTAAATCAGCTGCAAAGTCGGCAATTGTATAGTCGGTTTCATGACCTACTGCACTTATTACAGGAGTTTTACAGTTATACAGTGCCTTTGCCACCTCCTCTTCGTTAAATGCCCAAAGGTCTTCTATGGAGCCTCCTCCCCTGCCGGCTATAATTACATCCACTCCATATATATCAAGGGTTTTTAAGGCGTTTATTATACTTTCTTTTGCAGCGGCTCCCTGTACTATACACGGGCATATTACAATTTCTATATATGGATTTCTTCTCAGTGAAATATTAACTATATCCCTTAAGGCGGCGCCTTCTTTTGCCGTAGCTATACCAAGCCTTGAACAGTAAAAAGGCAGTCTTTTTTTATTCACAGGATCAAATATCCCGGTTTTTTCAAGTTTCTCTTTTAATATTATAAATTTCCGGTAAAGATCTCCTGTACCCGCTTCTTCTATGCTGTCGGCATAAAGCTGGTAAACCCCGCTCTTTTCATATACACCTATCCTGCCGCCTGCAATGACCTGCATACCGTCAGTCAGCTCAAAGTTCAGATTGGCCCTGTTTGAAGCGAACATAACCGCCTGTATTACTCCCCCTGAATCCTTCATGGTAAAATATATATGTCCGCTGTTATGATATTTACAATTTGAAATCTCACCCTTTATTTTAATCTTTGTTAATAAAAAGTCCTGACTAAACATATTTTTTATATATGTATTTACTTGAGTTACCGAATATACAGATGACATCATCTCTCCCTGAAATAAATATGATTTTTATATATGGCACTGCAAAATAGCTGAGTAATCATTAATTTATGCTTTATATAATAAAAATTCTATATAAGCTTAGCAAGTATACCGTTTACAAACGCCGGAGAATCGTCCCCTCCAAACCTCTTTGCAAGCTCAACCGCTTCATTTACTGCAACTTTTTTTGGTATACTGTCATCATATTCCATCTCATATACTGCAAGCCTCAGTATTGTCAGTTCAACCTTCCCCATTCTGTCAAGCTTCCAGCCCTTTGATACCGAGCTGATCGCCCTGTCTATATCATTACATCTTTCTTTTATATCCTTTAGCCTTAAACAGAACTCATTAAACCCGCCGTCATCTTCAGCCCGGGTATGCCGCACTTCTTCTTTTTTTTCCGAATGCTTTTTTTCTGAACATTCTTTTTCTGAATATTCTTTTTCAGTTTCCTTTTTTTGTGAGTATCTGTTTTCTTCATTTTCCATAAAAAGCTTAATTTGTTCATGAAGCTCATTATCACTATGAAAATACGAACAAAATAATATTTTAAAATAATTTTCCCTAAGCTTTCTTCTGCTCATAACTTACCTTATCCTTAAATTAGATCTTTAAAGCTAGACTATACACTTATACTTCTATTTATGTCAAGTCCTTTAAACCTTTCTAAAAAAACTGCACTGAATTTATTTTAATAATATTAAAATAAATTCAGGCATAAAATGAAAAATAAAATATCATCTTAATATATCAAAGCTCTATTTTTTTATTCAGCCTACATGACCATATATATTTTTTCTCAACTTTTTTCTGTAATGCCGCCTCAAGTGCTTTTTGATAATATTCAAGCTGAAATGAATATCTTTCTATAAGTTCTTCTTGTAAATCAGCCTTGTCCGTTTTATAATCTACAAGAATTACAGAATCACTTTGTTCTATATATGCATCTATAATCCCCTGTATAAGAACAGGCTCATCACTTGAGGATACACCTAATTGATTTGCCGGAACGGTCATGGTAAAGGCTTTTTCTCTTTTAAGTGTTTTATTATTTAAAGCCTCTTTAAATAATTTTCCGAGATCGGAACTAATAAAATTCATTACATCAGTGATATTTATATTATCCTTTTCATAAAATGATATAAATCCTTCTTTAAGCATTTTTTCTATAAATTTATTCAGACTTTTTATATCACTCACATAATTATAATCCATAATCTCCATAATACGATGAAATGCGCTGCCCCTGTCAAATGCCTTATTATTTTTATTAATAAAACCGGAGTTATTTTCATCAGAATCATCATCTAAAAAAAGTGTATAGTCTTCGTCAGCCTTTGAATCCGACACATCTGATAATTTAGCGGCCGTTTTATTAAAATGAGGTCCGTTAAAAGACTGTATTTTATAATCGGTTTTCTCATATTTTTTACTTAATGTATTTTTATTTAATTCATGAATCTGCATTATATTCATCTTAGTACAAAGCTCTATATCGGCATTAAACTTATAGGGTTTTTCTATAAGATTTTTTATATCATTATATTCATACTCTGATTTTTCAGTATTTTTATTAATTAAAGCTTTATTAAATTCCTCTTTAAGCCTGTGCAGCCTTTCAGTTATATTCTCAGCTTTTATATAATTATTTTCACACGCTTTGCCCTGTTTATATCTTTCACATTTTATTTCAATATTTTCTTTTATATATGGCTGTGCCATAAGAAGCCAGTCCAGAAAAGAGGAGGCTGCACCGGTGTCTGCCGTGCTTAAATGCCCATCCGTATTTATAAGATGTGTATACTTTTCAATAACCTTTTCATAATCCTTTACACAGGCTGTCATTATAAGAGCCTCTTTTGCCCTGCTCATTGCAACATATAATATCCTTATCTCCTCACCCAGAGCCTGCTGTTTCATCCTGTATTTTAAAACATTTTTCTTTATGCTGCTCCACTTTACCCTCCTTTGCGGATCTATATAATCACAGGCAATGCCAAGCTCCGAATCAATTACTATAGGTGATTTTGTCTCCTGAAAATTAAACTGTTTTCCCATATTGGCTATAAAACATACAGGAAACTCAAGACCTTTTGATTTATGTATACTCATAATACGGACTGTATTATCAAACTCTCCCAAAAGAGAAGCTTCGCCGTAATCAGTATTGTATTGCTTAAGATTATCAATATACCTTATAAAATTAAACAATCCTCTAAGTCCGGTTTCCTCGTAGGCGGCAGCCTTTTCAACAAGCATTATAAGATTTGCCCTTCTTATGTCTCCTGCCTCAAGTACGGATACATAATCAAGATAGCCCGTTTCTTCATAGATATGTACTAACAGTTCGGACAATTTGGTATATCTTGACATTTCCTTATATCCTGAAAGCATATCAAGTGCCTTTTTAATTTTATGCACAGTATCTTTATTAAAACTCTCAGGTTCAATATTAAGTGCATATATACAGGCATCATAAAGCATGATTATATGTTTTTTTTCATACATACGGCTTTTATATCTATATATTATTTCTGCAAGCTCATTATCACAGAGCCCTACTACAGGTGAATGTAAAAAGGCTGCCAGTTCAACTTCGCTGTAAGGATTGTCAATAGCCTGAAGCATTGCAAGTACTACCCTGACCTCAAGTGTATCAAAATATCCTGCCGATGTTTGTGCATATGCCGGTATCCCCTCTGATATAAGAGCATCAACAAAAATTTCCGCCCTTCCCGATACCGCTCTGAAAAGTATTGCTATATCCGAATATTTAAGTCTCCTGTAATCACCGCTTTCAGAATCCCTTACCAAAAAAGGCTTCTCACCTTCACCTGAAATCATTGATTTTATCTTTTTTGATATCATAACGGCTTCAAGCTCGATACCTCTTAATATATCATTTGTATGCCCGTAATCCTCGTATACATCCTGATTTTTTTCGCCTTCATCATTAAAATCATCATTAAAATCTTCCCCGCCCGCTATATCACTCGGCTCCTCATACAGTATAAGCTGAGGGATAATTGAGGTTTTTCCCCTCTCATCATCTATATCCTCGTATTTTGCCCCTTTGTAAAGTGCCGACTCACTGTCATAATCGATACCGCCAAGACCTGAAGACATAATTTTATAAAACAGTGCATTTATCCCGTCAATTACACTGCCTCTGCTTCTGAAATTTTTTTTCAGATTTATAAGTATATCTTTCCCTGCACACTCTTTAGTGCAAGGAGTCTCCCGGCTGCCTATACAACTTGTTGTATTCAAATCGGAAGATTGCTGAACGGACCTGAGATTACATGACTTACCGTTTATATAATTTTCTGTATTCAAATCATCACGGCGGCTCACATACCTTTTATAGGTATTATATTTATGATTAAAAAGTTCGGGCTTTGCCTGTCTGAAAGCGTATATGCTCTGTTTTACATCGCCTACCATAAATACATTGCCATTTTCTATGGCATTTACAAGCTCTTCCTGCACATAATTTGAATCCTGATATTCATCAATATATATTTCTTTAAACTGCAAGGCATATTCAAGTGCAGCCGTACTTTTTTTACCATCCTTATAAAGTATGTCAAGTGCAAAATGTTCAAGATCATTAAAGTCTGCAACATTTTTTTCAACTTTAGATTCAATAAGCCGATCCATATATTCAATACATAGATTTATAAGCACATCTGCGGCTGCATACTGTGATTTTTCTTCAAGCTCCAGCCTTTCGATATCTGCAAGAAAATTTTTTATAAAATTATCTTTTATAATTTTTTTATAATCATCACGTATACTTTTTGCCATATTTTTTAAATCCGGATCGGCATCTTTGCCCGCTCTGCCTATCATAGGAAAATCAAAATCTTTAAGTGCACTTTGTAGTTCTTCATAATCACCGACACTTGCAAGCCTTTTTATAAGACCACTCTCATACTCAAAGGTCTTTTTATATCCTGCAAGTCCTTCAGATTTATCACATAAATCTATGGCAACAACTATCTTTTTTTCTATATCTGAGGCAATATATTTTATTCTCTCAATTATATAATCCTGCCACATTTTCCTGTCATGACCGTCTTTATAAGAATTAAGCAGTTCCTTAAGCCATTTTTGGGGCCATGGTTTTGCCGAAGCAAAACTATAAAGATTTTCAATATATTCTTTTATCCTGACATCACTTTTTGCACCTGCAAATGAATCAACAAGCCTGATATAGCCCTCATCAGCCGAATCATATTTTTCTTCCATAAGCTCTGAAAGCACTTCATCTTTTATAATATTTATCTCACCCTGATCAGCTATCCTGAAAGAAGGATCAAGCGGTGTCATATCTATATGCTCCCTTATAACTGAAAGACAGAAGCTGTCTATGGTAGTTATTTTTGCATATTCTACAAGCACAGCCTGCCTTCTAAGCCTTTCATACATCTTTGAACCGTAAGGATAATCCGATATGGTCTCCTCTATTCTTTTAAATATTCTGTCTCTCATCTCCGAAGCAGCCGCTCTTGTAAATGTCATTATAAGAAGCTCATCTATATCAACAGGGGCTTTCTCATCAGTTATACGGCTTATAACACGTTCTGTCAGTACTGCGGTTTTTCCGCTTCCCGCCCCCGCTGCCACAAGTACCTTTTTATCTCTTACGCTTATAGCCGCTCTTTGCTCATCAGTCCAATTTGCCGCCATTATATTTATCCTTTTCTATATTATGCCATACCTCATCAGGTCCAAGTTTTTTAAATACCCTATAATTATATCCGGGTGTTTTTTTGTCAAAACCGCACACAGCCCTATATTCACAGTAATCGCAGGCACTTATATTTCCCCTTAATGACGGATTTACGCTTATCCTGCCGCTTAACATATCATTTCCTATATCAGTGCATTTATTTTTGACATATTCTCCCAGTTTTGAAAACCTTTCAGTAGAAGCCGTACTTGAGCGATAAACCTGCACTGTATTGTCTTTGATTGAGGCGGGTATTACAAGACTGCTCCCCTCTATATTTTTATCAAGGCGTTTTATTATATCAATATCTGAATTTACAAGACCGCTGGGTCTTAATTCTCTTATAAGAGCATTTTTTACCTCGTCATCATCCGCATAAGGTACTGCTTCAATCAACGGATCGTCTATATGAAAATAAAGCATTGCAGCCGGCAGTACCTCTTTATGCGGAAATTTCTTCATAAGCATCTCTTTTAACGCCTCAAGATATATCACAAGCTGCATCTGACTTCCGTAATATACAAGATCGGGTTCCCAGGACATTGAGCCGGTTTTATAGTCTATAATTTTTGCAAAAATCCTGTCTCCCTCATCACATATATCCACTCTGTCAATTTTTCCCTCAAGAAACATATTTACATTTTCCGAATCTTTACAGGCACTGCCTGCACCTGTCGCCTTACAGTTAAGGTTTAACTCAAGTGCCTTTATTTTATCATATCTGCCAAATTTTTTTTCAAATTCACAGGGTATAAAATCCCCCTGATTAAGCTGATATGAAAGTACCCCTACACTTTGTTTTGCCATGCGTATAAGCCTCTGTACAAGATATTCATTTCTGGCACTTTCATTATATATGCCGCTTAGATTCTCACCCAGTGCCTGTTTTGCACATATCTCAACAAGCCTGTTTCTTTCATTCTCACTTATCAAGGCTATATCCTGTGAATTTCTTTTACAGCTTAAGAATACAAGCTCTATGGTCTTATGCACTAAAGTCCCTATATCAACCGCCTCCAATGAATATATCTGTCTTTTTGCAATACCCAGTCCGTATCTCATAAAAAATGCATAAGGACAGCTTATATATTTTTCAAGGCGTGTAATTGAAGATATTATATTCTTATTTGCTTCGTTACTTTCAGCTGCATTATTTTTAGAAATATTACCGCTTTCAAAGTCATTGTTTTTAATTACATAATCCGTATTTATAATCCGGGAATAAATATTAATTGCCGCAGAAGTATTAAGTCTGTTTTCTGCGGCTGTATCATCATAAGTATATAATGATGCCTCTTTTAGTTTTGACCAGTTAAAAAGCTCTGAAAGTTTTTTAAATTCAATATCACATTCAGAATTATCACCTATACTGAACTGATGTCTTTTAAGCATGTCAATTAAGACTATAAATCTCTGCTTTGCAGTATATATTGAATAAACCCCTGTAAATTTTGAGGCTTCTTCGGTTTGTAGACCTCTATACATATTTTTTACCGCAGCTGAAAATGATGATTCCCTTACAGGTCTTGAGTCGGCATCCATAGCCGAATAACTTATATACAAATATTTTGAAGGTTTTGTTATATTCATGTACATATAAAATCTCTGTACAAATAAATCCTCCTTTGCAGTTGATGAAAGTTCTATACCGAGCTTTTTAAGATTTCCCTTTTCACGGTCATTAAATATACTCTGAGTTTTTTTTATACCGGGCATCATATTATCATCGGCACCCACTATGAAAAGTGCCTTTATATCTTTAAGTCTGCTCCTTTTTATATCACCTACGGTTATCCTGTCCACTTTTGCAGGTATTATCCCTACTTTTATCTCGCCAAGACCGGCATTAATTATCTCAAGCAGTTCATTTTTCTTAATTTCTTCATCTTTAAGCAGCCTTTTTATTTTGTCAAAAAACTCCTCTGTGGCATCATAAACCTCTGCATATTCCCTTGCCTTTTCCGGAAGGTTTTCCGCTTCAAAAAAATTGCTTAAAGCTATTATTTTTGCTCTTATATCAAGTTCTTCCATAAGCAAAATAAAACTGTCAAGAATTAGAGCTGCATCCGTCTTTTTTTTATGCCATGCCTTGTGAAAGCCTTCAAGCTTATTAAATATCCCGTCTTTAAATTCATTAAGCTCATCCATATCCATGCCCTCAAGCGAGTAAGGCACATAATCCCACTGTTTTTTAATTCTTTTATATCCCCTTATGCCGCATGCCGTCATATAGTTGTCCATAAGGCTTTCAAGCCTTGTGCTGCTGCATACAAAACCGCTTTTTATATATCGCATGACCGCATCATATGAATAATTTGATGACATAAGCAAAAAAGCCGCCCTTATAAATTCAACAAGATTATTATCTTCTATGCCTATATTTCCGTCTATAAAATAAGGTATAGAATTAAGCTCAAAATATTTTTTAAACTTCCCGGAATATAGCGTAACATCTGCGGTAATTACAGCTATATCCCGGTATC
Organism: Johnsonella ignava ATCC 51276; assembly: GCF_000235445.1. Taxonomy (GTDB): domain Bacteria; phylum Bacillota; class Clostridia; order Lachnospirales; family Lachnospiraceae; genus Johnsonella; species Johnsonella ignava. The sequence continues at coordinate 444,341 of NZ_JH378829.1, forward strand.
TCATATTCTCATTTTTTATAAGCCGCATTATAGTGCAGCATACTGCATTCACTTCCTCCTGAGTATTTGCCGCTCTTATAAGCCTTATATTTTTCCCGGAATATACGCTTTTTACATGGTCATATCTTAGGAAATGTCTTTCAAGAAAATCTATCTCAGGTGCTTCCTTAAATCTGGGTCTTAATTGTGTGTTTTTATAATTTTTATTTAAATCATAAATTTCCGTTTTTATATTTTTGCTTTTTGCACTTTCATTTATTTTATTTATCATTGTTTTTCCCATGGCAAAAAGCTCGGTTTCGGAAAATTCATAATATTTTTCATCTCCCGAACCTATGGATACCGTACATTCAAGCCCCTTTGAACAGTCCAAAAGTCTGTCTATTATTTTATACTGTACAGGTGTAAACCCCGTAAATCCGTCAAGCAGTATATATGAATTTTTTATTATATCGCTTTTATGTATATTCTCATATAATATCGCAGGTATTTCTTCGGCAGTCATATATTTTCTTTTTGTAAATTCACAAAATGCATTATATATTACCTCAAGGTCATCAAGCTTTTGTTTAAGTATCCTGCCTGATTTTAAAAATGTCTGTACACCGGCAGTCTGATTTTTATATGAATTATTTTTTATATTTATTATATCATCTGCACTTATACCATACTGATACAGCTCCGAAATCATTGATTTCATTTCTTCTATAAATCCCGGCTTGGAAAACTGGTTTTTCCATATTCCAAGCCTTGATTTGTATTCAAGAGAAAGCTTTCTTATTATTACGGCTTTTGCCGTATCATCAAGCAGATCGGGGCATTTTATGCCGAGTTCTTTAAATATCCTGTATGCAAGACGGTTAAAACTTGTAGCATCTATATTTAAGCTTGCATGGTACGGATGAAGTCCGGCTATATCCTTTTGTGCCTGCATAGTATACTGTTCAGGCACAAGTATTATATATTCAGTATTTTTTTCTTTTAAAGACCGCTCTATTATTTTTTTATAGGCATATGTTGTTTTTCCGCTGCCTGAAGCACCTATTATAAATTTCATTTCTTATCCTTACACTAATTGCGCAGCTTTATATCTAATTTTTCAAGTTCTTTTAAAATATCACTTATAATCTGTGATACTTCCTTTTCTTCAAGTGTCCTTTCCCTGTGTCTGAATATAATATTATATGCCATGGATTTAAATCCGTCGGCAATCTGCCCGCCCTCATAAACATCAAATAATTTATAAGATTCAAGTATTGAGCCTGATTTTTCTTCAATAATCTCCTCAATTGTACCGGCAGTAACCGCTTTAGGCACTACAAGGCTTATATCACGGCTCATAGCCGGGAATTTGGCAATTTCATTAAATTTGGTATCAAAGTTTGAATATTTAATTACATTTTCAATGTCAATAACGGCGATGAAAGTTTTTTGTGAAATCCCGTAATTATCGGCAACTTCAGGGTGGAGCCTTCCGAGATAACCGAGCTTTTCACCCTCATAGAGGATATCAGCCCTCTGTCCAGGATGTAAAAAGGCTTTATCGCAGTCCGGGCTGTAGGTTTTTTTGCCGTTAACTCCGGTAAACTTAAATATTGTCTGTACGGCACCCTTCATATCAAAGAAATCACCGCAGTCATAGAAGCCGAGGACAAGCTGCTTTCTTTCATCAGGCAGCTCGGTAAGCGGAAGACTTTTAGGCATGTAAATGCGTGCCGATTCATAAAGCTTTACCGACTTATTTCTCCTGTTGTAATTAAGTGCAAGAGAATTTAATATACCGTTTACAGGGCAGGTTCTCATAATTGAAAAATCTTCACCTAACGGATTCATTATCTTAACAGCCTCACGCATCTTGTCATTCTCTGATATATTGAGCTTGTCAAATACCTTAGGGCTTTCAAATGAATAGCTCATAGTTTCAGAAAAACCTAAGAAACGTGCCGCAAGAGTTGCCGCATCTTCAACCCTTTTTTCAAACGAACAACCTCCAAGTGTAGTCTCTCCTCTTGGCAGAGTAGTGTCTATCATTTCATAACCGTAAATTCTTGCGACCTCTTCGGCAAGATCCGCATTTGATTCAAGATCATTTCTAAAATCAGGGCATATTACCTTACCTGTCTGTTCATCATATTTTATTCCGAGTCTTTTAAGATAAAAAATCATTTCATATTTCGTTATATATTCAGTGCCTAATAGTGCATTTATCTCATCAGGCTTAAAATCTATCTCTACCTGAGCATCCTTATTGGGGTATTCATCTATTATGCCGCCTACTACTTCTCCCGCACCAAGCTGTTCAATTAAAGTGCATGCCCTCTCTATAGCTTTATATGCACTTTGTGCACATAGACCCTTTTCAAATTTTGATGAAGCATCAGTCCTTAATCCGAGCCTTTTTGAAGAAAGCCTTATATTGGTTCCGTCAAATGTAGCCGCTTCAAATACCATAGTAGTAACATCATCTCTTATCTTGGAGTTTTCACCTCCCATAATCCCTGCTATACCTATAGCCCTCTTTGCATCATTGATCATAAGTATATCATGATCAAGCTTTCTTTGCTGTCCGTCAAGTGTTGTAAATTCTTCCCCGTCATTTGCTCTTTTAACTATAATCTCATGCCCCTCTATGGTATCATAATCAAAGGCATGCATAGGCTGACCATATTCCTCCATAACGTAGTTGGTTATATCAACTATATTGTTTATAGGTCTTATACCGCTTGCAGCAAGCCTGTGCCGCAGCCATGCGGGCGACGGTGCTATCTTTATATTTTTGACCATTCTTGCAATATATCTCCTGCAAAGCTTATCATCAAGAATTTTTACACTTAAATAATCATTTATATCCTCGGAATTTCCGGTCTTTATAATCTCAGGTTCTTTAAAATCCTTGTCAAATGCGGCGGCAGCCTCTCTTGCTATACCGCTTACACCATAACAGTCCACCCTGTTTGAGGTAATCTCATATTCAAATACCGTATCATGAAGCCCTAGAAGCTCCACTACATCAGTACCGGGCTTTACATCTTTATCAAGTATATAAATGCCGTCCTCAGGGGCTTCAGGATAATAATTTCTGTCAAGTCCGAATTCCTCAATAGAGCACATCATACCATCCGACTCAATGCCTCGTAATTTTCCCTTGCTTATCTTTACACCGTCTTCAGGAATCTCATCCTTGCCGTGAACTGAAGCCACCCTGCCGCCGCTAAGTACTACAGGAACCATATCACCTTCAGCCACATTTTTCGCACCTGTAACTATCTGAAGATTTTTATCCCCTCCTACATCACACATACAAACCATGAGCTTATCGGCATTAGGATGCTTTTCCATAGACACCACTCTGGCTGCCACTATTTTGTCAAGATTTTTATCAAGTCTTTCATATCCTTCAACCTTTGTTCCTGTAATTGTCATGGTTTCACTGTATTTTTCATCATCTACTTCAAGCCCGGGTACATATTCCTTTATCCACGATAACGCTGTCTTCATATATATTTTTCGTATGCTGTATAGCTTTTATACAAGATATAAACATACTCTCCTTTCTCCTACAATATATTTTTATGGTCGATATCTATACCACCGGTAAAGAATCAGCCATATTACTTTTAATCTAATGTCTTTGATAAATTCAGGTATATTTAATTAAACTGCTCAAGGAACCTTATATCATTTTCATACAGCAGTCTCATGTCATCTATTTCATATTTTAAAAGTGCAATCCTTTCAAGTCCCATACCGAAAGCAAAGCCTTGATACCTGCTCTTGTCAACATTACATTTGTCAAACACATTCGGATGCACCATACCGCAGCCAAGTATCTCTATCCATCCGCTTTTTTTACAGAACCTGCATCCCTTTCCCATACATTTAAAACAGCTTACATCCATCTCGGCACTAGGTTCTGTAAACGGGAAATGATGCGGTCTGAACTTAACTTTTATATCTTTTCCGAAAAGTTCCGTGGCAAATTTTTTAAGTGTGCCCTTAAGATCCGCAAAGGTTATTCCTCTGTCAACCACAAGTCCCTCAACCTGATGAAAGCACGGTGAATGTGTCGCATCTACGGCATCCGACCTGAAAACTCTTCCCGGTGATATCATCCTTATAGGAAATTCCCCTTTCTCCATAACCCTTGCCTGTACCGGCGAAGTCTGTGTCCTTAAAACTATATCCTTATTTATATAAAATGTATCTTGTTCATCCTTTGCAGGGTGGTTCTCCGGTATATTTAATTTTCCGAAATTGTATTCATCATATTCTATCTCAGGTCCGTCAACAACCTCATATCCCATACCTACAAATATTCTCTCTATCTGCTCATATGCTATTGAATTTGGATGCCTGTGTCCTATATCGGGAGCTCTTGCCGGAAGCGTAACATCTATCTCTTCAAATGCCATCTGCTCCTTACGCATACGCTTCGTAAGCTTATCTTTCATATCGCTTATATATTTTTCTATTTCAACCCTTGTATCATTTATATACTGACCCAGCTTCGGTCTTTCTTCATCGCTTGCATCCTTAAGGGTTTTCAGTAAGGTTGTGATTTCTCCTTTTTTACCGAGATAAGCCACTCTCATATCATTTAAAACATCAAGTGCATCAACACTGTTGATTTTTTCAAATGCTTCTTTTTTAAGTTTCTCAAGTTTTTCCTTCATAGTTTTTAGCATTCCTTTCATTTGTTTTATAAATATTCATATAAAAAGTATTTTAATGTAAACAGGAAAATTTCCCGTTAAACAAAAAAATTCCCGTCCAGTATAAACTGGGACGAGAATTAACCCGCGGTACCACCCGGCTTCCGTATTACCTGCCGACAGCTTCCGCAAACTTATATATTTTTATATATACAGTTTATAAACGGTATATCAGCCTACATAAAACGACACTTAAATACTTAACGTGTATAATACGCCGGAGCCTACTGCTACAACGGTTCAGCTTCGGAGCTTCGGTGTGAATTTCGTATATACAGACCGGGGCAGGGGATTTCCAGCATATCTCCCCCTCTCTGTGCCTGTCTGCAATACTACTATGCACCTTCACAGCTTTTTTATATGAAATTTCTACTATTCTAACCCCTTTAAGCGATAAAGTCAAATTATTCCTGCGATTCTTATAAAAAGTCTTTTAAAGCTTTTTAATAATTAAACTTATATTTTGGGGATAAAGCTGTAAAAAAGCTATTTGTATCCTGTAAAAAACCATATATATCTTTAAAATTATACAATCATATTATTTATTAAGCACGGCAATAAAATCATATATTACAGTATTGCGCTTTGATGATTTTAAAAACTTATCCCAATCTGTAATAAGGCAGTCATGCTTTAAAGCCTTCTCATCTTTTTTTTCACTATATGAGAAATTTCTAAGAAAATAAAAGTTACACCATCTCCTATGCTCAAGAGCCGCAAAATAATTCATCAAAGGATCTTTTTCTATGATATTAATCTGCTCATCTATATCCTTGTTTTTAATTACTTCCTCCCAACTTTCAAGCACTTTATCCACAGTAAGATCGGCAGGCAAAATCCCGGACTCGATAAAAAATTGTATAAGCTTATGCTTGGTGGAATTGTGAAATATCTGATTAAAAGAAGATTCCTTTTTTACCGTATTAAGCCCTTCCCACATACTTAAAGCAGAATCTTTCGGTTCATCATACCCCATTATCCTTGCAGCATTTATATTGTATCTGTAATTAAATTCTATAGCTTTTTCCTTGATCTCATTTTCAAGAACAAAACCCTTTCCAAGCACCTGACTTTCTTCCCCGAAAAGAGTTATATTGCTGTAATATTCATTTAATCTTTCGGCAAATATCTCGGCATTTTTCAGCTTTCTGGTTCTTACAGCTATATCAGTATCCGGAAGTATTCCCTTAAGCCTGTTTAAGACAATAATAACATTTTTATAATTATCAAGCGTAAAAATAATATTATTAATTTTATTTTTTGAATCAATATTAATAATTTCCTTATAAAAATCCCTGTGAAGCACATTTTCATTTATAAGTTCTATCTCTGCCATCTCTGAAATCTGTCTGTAATCGGCAATAAAATCGGAAAACTTCTCATTTATATTTTTATCCGCTATGGTTATTCTTAGCTTTTTATCAGGATTTACCACCATTATATTAAGACTTTGAATAAGCACCGCTCTGCCAAGCTTTCCAAATCCTATTATAAGTATATGCATTTGACCCAGATATGAACTTATCGCCTTAAGCGGAGCCTGTGAATTTAAAATTTCTTTTTCAATACTGAATTCAGAATTTATTTTTAAAGTCTGACTATCGTCAGATGACTCTGCATTCAGTCTTCTATAAGGACGGCAGCTTTTTTGAAGCAGCTCCTGCGCTATCCTTTCTTCAAAATTAAAAAAGTCAACATTCAGGTTATCCGCTTCATCAATATCGGATTCAATAATCTCCTTAATCTCATCAGTTTCATATCTCATAAGAATTTTATATTTATTTTTTCTTTCAGGCAGATATTTTATCAGAGATTTAAGTCTTCCGTAATTTTCCATCTCCGAATCAAAAAAAATAATATGCTTTGCTTTTTTTAATTTGAGCGATTTTATTTTTTCATACAGAGCGGAATTTTTAAAACCGTTTTTTACTATATAATTTTCAGCTTCAAAATTTAAATATTCAGTTTTTATTCCGATTTTTATAAGTTCTTCCTCATTATTTAAAAATTCAGAAGAATCAACTATAAGATAGCCTATCGCCCGGTTATCCTCTTTTATTATATTACCAAGCAGCTTCCTTGCATCCTCACTGTTGCCGAATACTATATAGTTATATGTTCCATATGACATAATCATCTGCTTAATTTTATAAAATACATTTCCGAATATTGAAAACAGCCCTATTAATGTAGCCAGCGGAGCAAGCCATTTTCCTATTTCAAATAAAACCGAATAATCCGCATCAATCGGTATTACAGGAGTAAATATAAAAAGTTTAATTGTACTGTAAAGAACCGCAAATACCAGCCTGTAACCTGAAAGAACCGGTTTATAATACATATATGAACCTATGGCACCGCATATTCCGCCCATAAATATACATATAGTCATTATCTCATTCTTGAATCTTATAAAAAAATCTAATATTCTTTTTTTCATAAATATTTTATCCATTCGTTTTTAAATAAATTATTATAATTATTTTGATTTTCCTATTTTTTCAAGTTCTTCATCAGAAAGTTCACGCCCTCTCAATATATTTTCAGCTTTCTTTTCAAGTTCTTCCATATTATAAAGCTTTTCAAGTCTTGAAACTCCTTTTGCAGAGGTATAAATTACACTTGATGAATCCCCTGCAAAAAATGCCCTTCCGAATGATTTTTTTTCTCCTGAAAAACTTTTTATAAATACTCCGGTTGTTACATCTGTAAGTACCGTATCTCCATTTGAAATACTGGTAAGCATATATTTTTTATCAGGAGATATTGAGTTATAATTTAAAGCACGATTCAGCAATCCCTGTCTTAAATTATTGGTTGAGGTGATTTTTTCGCCATCCTCCTTTGTCCATGTAAATATATCGTCATTCAGGGTTCCTATAACCTCCAGCCTTCCTGAGCTTTCATCTAATGCATAGGCTTCACCGTTAAGCTTATGCACTGTTTCTCCGGACTCTGCATTTATAATAAATGTATTCCTGTCGGATGTATTTATAGCCAGCCACTTATCATCATCACTCAGTATAATCGAGTCAATGCTTGAGTCGGCTCCCTCGTAGTCCTGTATCTTTTTGCCGTCCGATATATCAACCTTAGCAAATTCACCGTTTGAATAGGTTATATATGCAGATTTATTATCCTGTGCAAACTTTATATCATTAATCATAGTAAAATCATCAATGATAAAGTCTACCGCCTTGCTTTCCGAAATCACCTGTTTGGTTTGAGTATCTACAAATAATACTCCCAGATCTTTAAAATTACTTACCGCAATTGTTCCGGCATCATCTGAAACCGCATAAATAGTATAAAATATATCAAAGTCTTCAGGCATTGTAAGCTCGGCAGTTTCAGTTTTTTCCAAAGTATCATATATTGAAAGTTTAAGCCCGTTTTTAATAAGAGCATATCTGTAATTTCTGCTTTGAGCCATAAGCTCTCCGCTAAACTCTTCATACTCCGTATTCCCAAGCGTGCTTACAACTGAGATAGTGCCGTCAATATTTGAATTTATCAGATATTTCCCGTCCTCACTGAATTTCAGCCTTGCAGAAACCGAACTGTCAATACCTTTTATATACTTATATATTTCATTATCAGCCGTTGTATTAAAGGTTATATCTCTCCATACGCTTATGCTGCCGTCAGACCATGAACCTACAACCTCTTTTTGTGCCGGATTTATACTGAAATTATTTAAAGTTCCATATTTTCCTTTAAGTATTGCCTCTGTCTCGCCCGAATCGGCATTTAATACCGTTATATTTATTTTTGAACCTGCTCTGTTTTCTATATATAACAGCCCATCACTACATCTAATACTTCCTGCATAAAAACCGAGATCATACTCCTTATTATTTGAAGGGTCCGCAAGGTCCACCGCATATAATTTTGTTTCTAAAGTATAATAAAGTTTATCTCCTTTTTCATTATAAACCATATTTTTGAAACGGCTTGTTTCAGCACTTACAGGCGGTGCAATCTGTTTTTCCTCCATTGTATTAAGATCTATACCTGTAAGCGAACCGTCATCTAAAAGATAGGTTATATGAGCACCTGCATTTGAATGTGCCGCACGTACAAATTTATTGTTTGAATCAAATTTTTTGTTATATACAATTTCTTTCTTCTCAATATCCCATATATCTAAAAAGCTCTTATCCGTATAAGTGCTGAATCCAATCATGCATGTACTGTTTTTTGTCAATACGGTTTCCGAATACCTTGAATTTGAGGAGCTGCCTATCTCCTCCTGTGAGGAATTTGAAATATTATATTTTATTATCTTTCTGTCGATCGTAATTCCTATAACATTATCTGAATTTTCTTCACCCGTAACTGAAACAAAGAATTTATCCGATTCCAGTTTTTTATCAAACATTCCGTTTTCTATATTCCAAACCTCAATATCTCCCTCCTCTCCTATAACTGCCAATTTTTTGCCGCTGTCAACTATGGCAAACTGCGGACTTTCTCTGCCTATGTCAATTTCTGCAAACGCTGAATATGGTTCATTTACAACAGCTCTTGTAAGTATGGAATAATTTTCGGCATTTATATAGTCTATTGAATCCATTTTATTTGAAGCATATTCCATAGCTTTTTTAGCAATTAAAAGGGCAGAGATTTTATCACCGTTTTCTATCGATTTATCCGCATAGTTTTGTATCATAAGTGCCGTCTGCTGCTTTGCCGTCCTCTCAGACTTTAATGCACGCATATACATCATGATCATAAAGGTGGTAAATATCGACAGTGCCGTCATAGCAGCCGTACCTATTGCAAGTATGATCTTAAGTCTTCTTTCACGCCCTCTCTGCTTCAGGTCGCCATAAGTTATACCTGCCATTCCTGCCACTATTCTGTAAATTTCCTTCTGCTTAAGTATTTGCAGAGATTCTTTCTTTAATTCTTTAATTTCTTCCCTGTTTAAATATTCATATCCTTTAAAATCCGGAGATTTAACTTTAGACGGTCTTACATCTGCTGCAAGTATTTCACCGGCATTATTATCACTTAAAGGTTCGTCGTCTGTATCATTCAGATATTCCGCATCTATTACTTCATTTTTTTGTCTGCTCTTAAGCTGCTTTACAGGATCCGGAAAAGCTTCGTCCGGTTCACCCTCAACAAGAAGTGCAAGGACTTTATCATCGCCATGTATTTTTCTGAAAGTTTCTATTTCTTTTATACACCATGGTGAAAACTTTGTTCTCTTTGAGCATATCACTATAAGGTGTCTTGAATTATTCAGCCCCTCTATTATAGCACTTGAAAGATCTCCTGTAGTAAGCTCCTCTCTGTCTATAAATGACCTGCTTTTCCAGTCTATTCTTTTTGAGAGTTCCTTAGGCATTTTAAATGTTTCAAGGAGCTTGTGCAATTTTTGTGCTATATCAACATCAGGATCAAGATGCCTGTAACTTATAAATGCATCATATTTATATTCTTTTTTCTTTATTATATTATCAGACATTACTTTTTTCTCCAAACATATTTAATAAAATACAAATACGGTTCATTGCCTTTTCAGATTACACATACTTCTTTAAAAAAATTTTTTCCGGCTGTAAATAAACAAAAACAGCAAACATTCAGATTAAGACCATTTTTTAAGCTGCTTAATTTAAAATGCCACCACTTCATCTAAAGGACCTGTACGCACTATATCAAATGCATAAAGTACCGGACCTACTCTGCCGTACTGTTTATTATATTCACTTTTAAGTTTCGCCCTTACCTTAATCCAATCACGGTTTTTAAATGCATCCGCACCGTCATAGAAGCATATAAACCCTAAAAACTGCATATCCGCCTCACAGCATGTCATGCACTTTCTTCCTGCCACAAGACAGTTCTTCGGAAAACCCGGTACCCTTAAAACCTGTGCACTAAACTCAACATCTTTACCGTCATATCTTTCAGATCTGTCCATAGTATCAACAAAAAATATTCCGAAGTGTTCAGGTTTTACAGTGATTTTATCGCTGTCTATATCATAAGGAGTTTGTATACAAAAATCGCCTCTTATCTCTCCCTCCTCACCTTCAAATACTATCTCAGCCTCGGAAGCCATGGCTTTAAGTGCCAGATAGTATTCTCCAAGCTTTTCCTCCGATATATTATCTGCTCTGTTGCATATAACAAGCTCGGAATTTTTAAGCATAGGTCCCATAAACGGTTTCATATTTTTTAGATATAAATCCATAGTTGATGTATCAAATATACTTATAGTCTGATTTATAAACCATAAAGGCGGTATCTTAAGCTCATCCTGCATCCACATCCCGTTCCATTCTATAAGTATCCTCTCAGGAGAATATTTTTTTTCAAGTTCAAGAAGCTTCGGTATACTTATATTTTCTTTATCCTCTATATAAACTATATCTGTATTAAATTTTCCCAATACATCAGTATGGTAGTCTTCCTCACCTTCCTCACAAACTATAAGCAGGGTTGTTCCGTCCGTTTTAAAGTAATCCTGCTCCAATGTGAAATTAATAAACTTTGTTTTTCCCGCTTCTAAAAAGCCGTTTATTAAAAATACGGGAATCCTCTGTTCTTTATTATTCATCTTTAAATATCCCTCTTGCTGCAATTATATTTATATGTACTTTACCGGCTGAAAATTGCTGCAATATTCTTACAGTTACAATCCAGCCGGCCGGTTAATAATCATCAAATCAACTTTTAAATACTTCTTAAAGTCGCTTTAAACGTATCTTTAAGTTTAAGATTTAAATGCTTTTTCAAGTTTTTCAGTATTAAGTTTGGTTCCTATCACACAAACCTTTCCGGTATAGTCAGGCTCCCCGTTTCGTATAACAACTTCTCCGGGAACAAGATCAAAATAAATCCATTTATCGGAGTTTTTATCCCTTAACATACCTTTTGCTCTTAAAACTATACCGTAATCGCTGCCCTCCGCAAGCTCTTCAAGGATTTCTCTAAGTTTTCCCTCTTCCACCGGCGGCATCTGCTCACTTCCCCAACTGTCGAACACCTCATCTGCATGGTGATGGTGATGATGATGGTCATGACAGCCGCAAGTACAGCTTTCAGAGTGCTCATGCTCCTCATGGCTATGATGTTCATGTTCATGACTGTGGTGCTCATGCTCTCCATGGCCATGATGTTCATGTTCATGACTGTGGTGCTCATGCTCTCCATGGCCATGATGTTCATGTTCATGACTGTGGTGTTCATGCTCTCCGTGGCTATGATGTTCATGTTCATGACTGTGATGCTCATGTTCCTCATGACTATGAGAACTTTTAAGCTGAACCTCTCGCAAAAGCTCCTTTTCAAAATTCCCGTCAGTCTCAAGTATCTCAAACAGCTTTTTACTTGACAGTTCATTTACCGGAGTATCTATAATCTTTACATCAGGGTTGATTTTTCTTACTTCTTTTACCGACTCATCAATCTTTTCTCTATCCATAATATCGGTTCTGCTGAGTACTACAACCTTGGCATTTTCTATCTGGTTATTAAAAAACTCACCGAAATTCTTAGCATAAAGCCTTACCTTCTTAGCATCCACTATTGTAACCGCAGAGTTGTTCTCAAGTCCGGATTCTTCTGCCGCATCGGCTACCGCCTTTAATACGTCAGAGAGTTTTCCTACCCCGCTAGGTTCAATAATAACTCTGTCAGGGCGGTATTTATCAAGAATCTCCTTCAGATTTTTAGAAAAATCTCCTACCAGTGAGCAGCATATACATCCTGAATTCATCTCCCTTATGTCAATACCTGAATCCTTTAAAAATCCTCCGTCTATACCTACCTCACCGAATTCATTTTCAATAAGTACGGTCTTTTCATTATCAGGTCTTCCTTCAAGCAGCCTTTTTATAAATGTAGTCTTTCCGGCACCTAAAAATCCTGAAATTATATCAACCTTAGTTCTTCCCATAGCTATATTCCTTCCTCAAATTACATCTATTCTTCAAGTTTATATCCAAATACTTTTACAATCCTTTTTATTACCAATATGGCAATTATACCTATTACAAAGCCGCTTAATACCGCCGCCGTTATAAGATACGGAAGCAGAGAAAACACTCCTGCCGTCCCAACTATCACGGCTGCAAATACAAGCTGTGCCAGATTATGACTTATAGCACCTGCCACGCTTACAGCAGGCATACTCAGACTTGAAAATCTCTTTGCCGCAGCCATGATCACAAAACTTACCATACCTCCTGCTACTGAATACATCATAGTTGAAAGATTTGCAAAGGTAAATCCTATAAGCAGTATTCTTATAAGTGAAACCGTAAATGCCGCCCTTTCACCAAGAGTATACAGACATACTATTACTACAAGATTGGCAAGCCCAAGCTTTATCCCGGGTATACCCATAGGTATCGGTATCATAGTTTCAATAAAACTAAGAACCATGGCAAGTGCTATAAGCATACCATATAATGCTATATCCTTCGGCTCAAATTCCTTTTTCAAAACACCTCCATATTGTATAGAATTACGCATAAAAGGCAAAGGAAAACAGCAGCTTTATTTTATATAAAATAAAGCTATGTTTTCCCTCCTCCATTATACCATCAATATATCCCGGTATTATTATCTCTTATATCGCATGTAGCCATTTTTAACAAACTTTCCTTAAACAACTCATAAAACATATATGATATTATAATTTGCCGGTTTTTATGATTGTTTTGTATTAACACCGGCTATTTTCACATTGACTTCCACAACTGAAAGCCCTGTCATATTCTCTATTGCATTCTTTACTCTCTCCTGAACTTTTTCACTCACTTCCGGTATATCGGCATTGTAATTTATATTTAGTGCAAGATCAACCGACACATGCTTATTTGCAACTTCAACCTTTACTCCTCTTGAAAGGTTCCTCATACCCAGCTTGGCTATCAATTCATTGGTTATATTGCCTGCCATAGAGTTTACACCGTCAACTTCAGTTGCCGCAAGCCCTGCTATTACAGCGACTACCTCATCAGCTATTTTAACCTCACCCAATGCCTTATTATCACATGATAAACCGACTTTTACATCATCAATTTCTGCCATATAGCACCTCCTGGAATTTAAATATATACAGCTTCGGCATTGCCGGCTGCAGCAGAATTAAAAGCAGTGAAAAAGCCCTGCTTGCGGTCAAAAGGCTTATGCCCTACCGTATTTGATAAATATTTCCTTTAAAATAAAAGTATTATTATATTCAGATTCAAAACTGAATCACACCGTATTATAACAAAATATCTTTATTTTGCATAGATGACTTTTTTACATTATATCAGGCGATAACCGTTATTAATTATTTCCCCCAAGGCAAATATAATTAAACTTACATCTTTTATAATCCCTATAACTGCTTAATTAATAAGGCTCATTATTTATGATAGGGTTCATTATTTATTATCCTGAATGCACGGTATATCTGTTCGGCAAGTATTACCCTCATAAGCTGATGCGGAAAGGTCATATCTGAAAAGCTTAACCTGTAATCAGCCCTTTTAATTACATCTTTTGAAAGTCCTATTGAACCCCCTATAACAAAGCAAAGCCTGCCCCTGAGGCTGCATAGCCATTTTGAAATATTTTCCGCAAATCCGTATGAACAGGTTTTATTTCCGTCTATAACAAGTGCAACTACAAAATCATTGTCCCTTATCTTTTCAAGCAGCCTTAAGCCCTCAGCTGATAATATTTTATTGTTAAGAGCCTCAGATGCCTTTTCTGAGGTTTTTTCATCTTTTACTTCAAATACTTCGATATCGGCATATCTTGAAAGTCTCTTTTTATATTCGGCAAATGCCTCACGATAAAAGCTTTCTTTAATACTCCCGACTACTAAAAAGCATATATTGACCATATATTATCTTGCTCTAAAATAATAGCCTATTCCCCATTTTGTATGTACATACCTGGGTTCACTGGGGGAAGGTTCTATCTTTTCCCTAAGCCTTCTTACATGTACATCTACGGTTCTGACATCGCCGGTTTCGCCTGACTTTCCGCCCCATACCAGACTTAAAAGCTGTTCTCTGCTATATACCTTATTTGCATTGCCTGCAAGAAGTTCTAGTATGTCAAACTCCTTTGCAGTAAGGTTTATCTCTTTATCACCTATCATAACCCTGCGACTGTCAATATCTATCTGCATATCACCCTCTCTGATTATACTGCTTTCTTCATAGGCGGCATGCTGGCTTTTTTGATTTCTTCTCATAATAGCCTTTATACGAGCCTTAAGCTCAAGTATATTAAAGGGTTTTGTCATATAGTCATCGGCACCGTATTCAAGTCCAAGTATCTTATCCATATCGGTACCTTTTGCCGTAAGCATAATTATAGGCATCTGAGAAAACTCTCTTATCGCCTTACATACTTCAAAGCCTTCAATTTTGGGCAGCATAACATCAAGCAGCACTATATCATATTCATTTTCCCTTGCAAGCTTTAATCCTTCCTCACCGTCAAATGCAGCATCAACCTCCATGCCTTCCTGTTCGAGACTGAATTTAATACCCTTAACTATACCTTTTTCATCATCAACTATAAGTGCTCTGCTCATAATACCCTCAATTCTTTTAAGTTTTAAAAGTTCATTTTACACATATATCATCTTTTATTTTGTCAAATGCAGCCTGTTTTATACCGGGTACCTGCATTATATCCGAAATGTCATTAAAACTTCCATGTGTATTTCTGTATAAAATAATATCCCCTGCTCTGGTTTTCCCTATACCTTTAAGCCTCATAAGTTCCTCTTCACCGGCAGTATTAATATTTATTTTTCCGGCTGCTCTTCCTGTGTGCAAATCATTTCCGATTTTATTACCCTCTGATAAATCCGCAGCTTTAGAGTTCTCCGAAAGACCGTTCGCAAAGTTTTCTGAAAAATTTCCGTTTTTATAAAGCTCACCTGCTGCTGACATACTTGATGCCTCGGAATTATCAGGTATATAAACTCTCTCCCCGTCTGAAAGTATACCTGCAAGGTTTATACAGTCCTTTGCAGCTTCCTGCCTAAACCCCCCTGCCGCCCTAACCGCATCAATTACCCTTGAACCGCTTTCAAGCTCATATACATCAGGATTGTTTACACTTCCGCATATATGTACAAATATCTTTTTATTTTCAGACATGTCGGCATCATCTGTATCTTCTTTATCTGAATAAGCCTGAATTTGACTTACAGCAGTACCGGAAGATTTATTAAAACCTTCTGAAACTGTAAAATCGGATATATCGGCAGTATCCGCTGAATTTGTACTTGAAACTGCACCGTCCATTTTTATAAAATCATCATTATCATACTTTTTTATATCAATGCTGTCAGTTTTTTTGCAGCCATAGCATATAAAAGTACATAAAACACAAAATATAATAAAAACCAAATCCTTATTACTTAATTTAAATTTGTATTTATATTTTTTATTTTTTTCCATGATATTCCTTTCAAAATCCATATCCCATATATAGAAATCATCTTAATGAAATCTAATGCTGCTTAATGCATAATACATAAACAGTTAAACGGGATTTTTAAACTTTAAAGGATACCGTATAAGTCTGCACATATATATTTTACCAAATATATATGCAAATACAAGCCGAATATTATAATTTTATCCAAATAATATCCACTTTCCCATTCATCTTTTTATAAGTTCTTATATACCGATAAATCCCGTATTTACGTGCTTTATCGGTATTTTCTTTTATGGAAGATATGATATAAATTCTTAAAACTTCACTTATTTTGCTATTCAAAAGTAGTAAAATAGTAGTAATCCTAATACTTATATCACATAGCCAGCTTATTAAATTCCTCTTTTACAGTCTGTATGTTGGCGTGGGTATAGTAATCAAGTGTCATTGCTATACTTGCGTGTCCCATAAGATACTGTAAAGATTTGGGATTAAGCCCGGCACCCGCTAACTTAGTGCAGAATGTG
>NZ_JH378829.1:461112-466581 GCF_000235445.1 Johnsonella ignava ATCC 51276
AATATCCACTTTCCCATTCATCTTTTTATAAGTTCTTATATACCGATAAATCCCGTATTTACGTGCTTTATCGGTATTTTCTTTTATGGAAGATATGATATAAATTCTTAAAAACTTCACTTATTTTGCTATTCAAAAGTAGTAAAATAGTAGTAATCCTAATACTTATATCACATAGCCAGCTTATTAAATTCCTCTTTTACAGTCTGTATGTTGGCGTGGGTATAGTAATCAAGTGTCATTGCTATACTTGCGTGTCCCATAAGATACTGTAAAGATTTGGGATTAAGCCCGGCACCCGCTAACTTAGTGCAGAATGTGTGCCTTAAGGTATGAAGTGTCATTATCTTAGGTAAGGGAATAATATTAGTCATATTATATCTTCCAATAAGCCTTGAAAACATAGAACAATACTCTTGTTGAGTTCGTGGATGCCCTGTTCTTGAGGCAAACATAAAGTCTGTATATCCGTCGATGACAACTTCACTGCTACATTTCCTAAAGCTTTTTACCCTAAGCATAGCTTTATACACTTCCACACTCATGGGTATCTGCCTGATACCGCTTTTTGTCTTTGGCGGAGCGATATATTTTTTACCACAAGATAATAACTGATTGTCTACGTTTATAAGCCTGTTTTCAAAATCAACATCATTTAAGGTTAATCCGCACAGTTCGGATATTCTAAGCCCCGTACCGAGAAGTACCACAATATCATCATAGTATTTTTTATATACAGTATCCTCTCTGATAAATGAAAGCAGACTTTCTTCCTGTTCTTTTGTTAGTGCCTGTTTTTTAATAGTGGTATCTTCTATAACCGTGCCAAAATCAAAGCTGAAAGGGTTCTTTCTTACATAATCTTCCCTGACAGCGGTGTAGAAGCAGGCAAGTAAAGAGCGTTTGTAATTTTTTATTGTGCCGTAAGCATAACCCTTTTCTTTCATACGAAGCACCCAGTCCTTAGCATCTGATACTTTAACTTTATCAATGCTTAATCCGCCAAGCTTATCCTGCTCCAGTATTTTTACAAGATGTTGTCGACCTGTATTAGTGCTTAAACGCACGTTTGACTTGTATTTTATATTCTTTTCATAAAGCTCCTTTACGGTCATTTGCCCGCCTATGGGATTGATATTATCTTTTAGATCTTTTTCTATTTGTGTAATTTTTCCCCTAAGTGATATATCATCTTTTTTACCGTTAGGCGTCCTGTCTGTCGGCACAAGCTTCCAAGCGTAAACAAACTGTATTTTCCCTAAGTTGTTAGTGTATTTATAAGCATATCTTCCGTCTTTTCTTTGGCTCTCTCCCGTGCGTAAAATGCGATTTCTATTGTCTCTTCTTTTTTCAGACATCTTTTTGCTCCTTTCTTTTCGGAAAGAGCCTTGATATACTTAAGGTTATTATAACACGGAAGATAATAAGTTTCAGCCTGTTTTTATATGGCATTTATTGTATCAATAACTTTCTCAAACTGCTTACGTTTAATCTGTATGCGGTTGCCGTTCATAATAAGCCAGTTGGCATCAGGATTTTCCTCTGCGAGTTTTCTCAGTTTATTTTCGCCTACCCTAAAATATAAAGAAGCTTCTTCAACGGTAAGCGTATACTTTTCCCATATAGGTATATCTTCTTTACCCATACATCAAGTTTCCTTTCATCAGATATATTTTTTTCTAAGTAAAGCTGACGGTCTTAGCAAGACCTCACGGGAATTCCACCCCTGCACTTACAGTCCAGCCCTACCCATTGCCTTTGCGAGCCGTTAAGCCCTGACTATGGCTATATGGGAGTATCATTATAGTATCTGCAAGTCGTCGCCTTACAGGGTGCTAATCCTGTATTTTCTAAAATAGTATTTATCGCTCGCCTTTATAAACTTATATATCATTTTATAATCATATGATGATTATAATGTAGTTTACATATAAACTTTATAAAGGGTTATGGCGTACCTTTAGCTTGGCTTTTTACAGATATAAGGTATCTGCTTTACTTTTTATACTGCAACGCCGTTATCTTGCGTGCTTTCTTTGTCAAGGTTCAGTATCCTAAAAGGATTATTCAGATTATGAAAGGGGATTTATAATCTGAATATTTAGATTTCAAATACCAGTACTGCCTGCATGAGCTTTGAACGCAGGCGGTCTCTTATATCGGTATTTACTCCATAATAAGTGTTTCCTGTTTTATCATAAGCCTTTCTAAGGGATAAATAGCTTATCTGACTGTCATAATGGCATATAACTATCTTCATCGCTTCGGGTTCTCCCTTAGTTGCCGATAGGATAATAGGATAAGGAAGCAGTCCTTTTTCTCTATTCTCCATAGCCGTTTAATCTCTTTTCAATGTATTTTTTCAGCAACTGTAAGCCCTTAGTTCTTTTTATACTGTATCGCACTTCTTGAAAGATTAAGCAGACCTGCTATATCTATATCCTTTAGCTCGGAGAAATAATACATAAATATGATTTCTCTCTTATCTTCTGAAAGACTGAGAAGTGCTTCGGATAATAGTTTTTCACTTATGCTTACTTTTCCTATGCTGATTTCATTGTCCAAGTCCTTAAAGTATTCATCTAAAGTAAATAGACTTTTTTCATCAGCATTTGACATATCGGAAAATAAGACTTCTTTCTGACTAAGCCTGTTTAACTCCTTATGTGCATTAGCAGCTTCATTTCTAATGACCTGCTTACAGTATCCGTTAAAGGCACAGCGTATCTCAAATTCGTTGCGTTCCTGTCTATCCATAGCATTATCTCATTTCTTACTATGAATATTTCTGTTTCCCCTTTCACTACCTACAACAACGAAATTTCAAAAATGCCAAAGTTTTTTATAGAAATTTGAGAAATAAAAAAAGTTCTACATTTTGCATAGTAGAACTTTGGGGAAAGGCATTGGTATTATATAAGTTTACTATGCCTCAAGCAGAAACCAAAATATGTAAATTCAGTACTATTTTCCCAATATATCAGAGTTATCAAATTACAATCATCTCCAAATATATTATTTAAAAAGGTTGAAGTTTGAATGTTAATCAAAAATCCAACCTTTCAAGTAGTACATTATTTTAGAAATATTGTTTTTATTTCACTGAAACTAACTTAATATTACTATCAATAAAGTGCTAATAGAAATAATACTGATATTGCATATCAATAACACAATAAGATACATAAAGTAAATAACCTGTGTTTTTTCAGCAATTAACGCATATTATATACAATAACCCTACTATCTCTATCGTTTAATACACGGTTATTTGATGCATAAGAATGAGAAGCCATATAGGTTTTCTTGCTATTTTTGTCATAACCATTACATATTAAAGTATGGTAAGCTCTCCCATTATTATTTACAAATGAAATAGCATCTCCTGGCCAAGTGTAATTATAAGTTTCTTCACCGCCACGAGAAAAATCCTTATAACTGGAAGCATGGTCTTGCCAATACCACCTAAACATTCCTGCGTCAATCCAAGTATCAGATAGTTTTGACGTATCTCTTTTATTAGTTCTTGAAAACCAAGAAGATGCACTGTTTCTATCAGTTCCATTCATAGGTTTTCCACCAGCATGCAAACACTGTGAAACAAAATTTGCACAATCACCACCATGCCCGTCCCAATTAGAATAATTTGGATTATGCCCGTTCCACCATTTGTTTGCATAGTTTACGGCTTGTTCATGATTATATGAATTAGTTAAAACAGTTGTTGTATTAACTTTACTTTTGGGTAGTTTTTCACATTCTTGCACAATATTGTATGCCTGAATATATGAATCTACATATTCCATATTTATATTACTTTTATTTGATAATTCATCATGATGTTCCTTAAGATAATGAAGATTAAACTCCCAATTATCTAAAGAAGTATTTTCTCCCTGATTATTGATTAAATTAACAATATAATTTTCCTCTTTCATCATATCATCATAGGATTCATCAACTCTATCTAGTTGTTCCTCATCTTGAGGGATTGCAGTAATTTGATTAGCAGAATTCATTCTCTCTTCATAAAGTTCTTTAATTAATTGCTGCTTATCTTCTTCAGATAAATTTGGATATACTTCATTTACATATCCCGAAACACCTTGCCAAGTTTCTTCGTCGATTTCTGCTGCAAATGTATTCATTGAGCAAAAGGCTAATAAAGCAAAAAGACTTAAAAACATAATTAATCTTTTTTTCATTGTTAATTTCTCCTTTATTTTTTATGATTTGTATGCATTAATATATCCCATATCGCAATTATAACTATTTAAATAATACCTATCTCCGTTCTTATACCTCATAGGACTTATTTTCTTCATAAAATTGTACTCCTTTCCTTTCTTTAGATTTTTTGTTTTTACAGGTAGTTGCAAAATGCTAAAATCAAATCAATATTCTTTTGCTTATGCTACATAACAATTCTATATCTATAAATAAATTGATTTAGCCAGTTTTTGCAATTACCTAATGTTACAAGATTAAATCTGCTATGGCAAATTCAGTGATTTTAATTTTTTATATATAAGCTTCCTGTTATATGAATATTTTTATTCTCAAGTCCCTCTATAAAAAGTCTATATTCTCCGGAACTATTGACTGTAAATGTATGTCCCACCTCTCCACTTCTTGAATTTACAAAGACTTTTTTGTTTTTACTGTTCAATAATCCAACTCTAAATCTATCACTGCCATTATCTGCATATAATGTAAAAGTTACCTTTGAGCCTTTTCTCATATCTACCGTATTTGTAATAACCCTGATTTTACCGTCCACATTTATGTCTATGTCAACGCTTCCACTTATAGGTACTGCTTCATCTAACATAACTGCTGTAATATCCGCATTATCCATTTCCTGCTGCTCTATAAGCTCAGTATCAGGAGTTTCTTCAATATCTTTGTCCAGCTTGTCAATTACATAAGTCTGCATACCTATAGAGCCGTTAGTTGCCGCATAAGATATTACAGGGCATATTCCAAGTATCAGTGTTGATAAAGCAATATATGGTATCTTTTTCATCATTTTTTTACCATTCATAATGTTAATTATCCTCCTTTGAAGATTTATCGCTGTTTTTCCTGTTAAACATATAATATTTTCTATATCAGGCTTACTACACGCCATATCACGCAGAAGCTTCGCATAAGTTAATCTTTCTCCGGCTGAACAGTTTTTTAATGTGGCTTCATCACACGCCATTTCATTTATCTCAATGAATTTATCCAGAAAGATATGTACGGCAGGATTAAACCAATACATCACACAGAGTATAAACATAAGCCTGCGATAAAAATAGTCCTTGGCTTTTAAGTGCGTCATCTCATGCTTAAGTATAAGCTCCGTTTCCAAATCCGAAAGACTATTTTTTGATAAAAATATCCTCGGCTTAACAAACCCTATTATAAACGGGGAGGTATCACGGAGTTCATTAAACACTCGTAAAATCCTTTTTATGCCCATTT
>NZ_JH378829.1:466805-560346 GCF_000235445.1 Johnsonella ignava ATCC 51276
TTGGTCTTTTAAGTGCGTCATCTCATGCTTAAGTATAAGCTCCGTTTCCAAATCCGAAAGACTATTTTTTGATAAAAATATCCTCGGCTTAACAAACCCTATTATAAACGGGGAAGGTATCACGGAGTTCATAAACACTCTAAAATCCTTTTTTATGCCCATTTCTTCAATAAGCCTGTTTTTTGTTTCAATGCTTGTGCCGTCAGTTAAGAGTTCACTTAATTTGTCAAGTTTCTTTAAAAAAGCCCTTTCCTTGATTAATTGGTTTATTCCTAAAGCAAATATCCCTATAAACCAGACTGCAAGCAGAATTAAGAATATAAGACTTCCACCAAAAGAGGTGGCATTGGCAATGGTCTTATCTCTGACAAAAGACAATTCGGATACATCATTGCTTATAATACTCAGTTTTTCAGTAATTAAAAATCTGCCGACAATATATCCTGTAATTATCAAGAGTGAAAATGAAATATACAGTATAAGACCCTTAAGCAGTTTGTTAAGTTGGCACATACTTAATATCTTTTCAAGATAGTCTTTAATAAACACCATTAAAACAATAACTATGTTTGTAACTATTATCGGTACAAACAGTATAAATAGAAAATCGCTTGCTATTCCCACATCATTTGTCGTCGTCCAAAGCATTTTCAAAGTCCTTTAATAAATTGTTGATTTTATCAAGCTGCTCCTCGCTCAATGTATCTTTTCCGTAAAAGGCGGCTATCAGATATTCAAAGGAGCCTTTGCCTGTCGCCTTTTTTATCTGCTGTCTTAACAATGCCCTTTCGTATTCAAGTTCGGATATTAAAACAGTGTATATATGATGCCAGCCTGCTTGTTTTTTTCCCAAATATCCCTTTTCGGAAACACTGAATAAAATTCCGCTTACGCTTCCTCTCGGCATTTTAGCTTCCTCATAAATCTCACTGCTTGATATCTCGCCTGAATGTGTCCATATAAATTTCTTCATAAAATCATATTCTTTGGGCGTTAAATTCTTCATTCCGCCTAAGTATTCCAAGAAACCGCTCCCCATAAAAGCCCCTCCTTTTGCTTTTGATAATATTTTTGTTGGTACAAACACATTATATATTATAATGCTATAAAAGTCAATAAAAACAATATGATATAAAAACTGTTATAAGACGCACGGCATTGTTTGCCATATGTTATATATCTGTGTTAAGCTGTAAAAATATAGAATATTAAGATTATAACTATTAGTATTTTTATATTTAATATAACTTTGTTAGTCTGACTAATCCATGAGTAATAATAATATATTAGATTTTATCTATAAATTTTTAACCACCACCCAGTTATTCTCCTTAACCAACATCAGCTCATACTGAAATACCTGTATCATCTTTGTGTCCTCATCATCCTGTCGCCTATAAGTGAGAGGTTTTGACAGGGGGAACCGAAAGCTATAATATCCACGGGCTCCGTTTTTCTTACATCTATCTTTTTTATATCCCCTAAATGCTTCATCTTTGGAAAGTGTCTTTTTGTAACGGCTATGGCATTTTTATCTATCTCACTTGCACATACAGGCTCTATCCCGAAGTGTGAGGCGGCAAGAGGAAATATCCCTATTCCGTCAAAAAGACTTCCAAGTGTTATTGTTTTATTTTCTATATTTACATCTCCTTAAATTTCTTTATAATGATGGTAGTAATAAAAAAAGAGATGACAGTTTGTTAGCTGAAATCTCTTTTGGTTGATACCTATTAAATTTTTTAGTTTTCCACAAAAGCTTTTATATCTGTATATCAAGGCTCTGATTAAAGTAGTAAAAAAGTAGTATTTTCAGGGTAAAAACTTGTGGCAAAGCCCTTTAATTAAGGGTTTGGAGGGAATATGGGGATTATTTATTATAAATAAAACCGGAAAAATCTCATAAAATATATTATACAAAGCTTTAATACAGCCTGATATATTATGAAATTCACCCGGTATTTATACTATTCAGTATTTATTTACAGTATTTATTTACAGTATTTATTTACAGTTTTTAATCAGTTTCCTTACACTCACAAGCTTTATACACAGACATAAAAGCTCCGATGCAGCCTTAAGTTCATCAATACCCGGATATGAAGGAGCTATCCTTATATTTGAGTCTTCAGGATCAATGCCGTCAGGAAATGTTGCTCCTGCAGGTGTCAATACAACTCCGGCATCTTTACAGTATGCGACAACTTCCTTTGCACATCCCTCCATAGTATTAAGTGATATAAAATATCCGCCTCTAGGCTTTGTCCAGCTTGCCGTATCTGTACCTGAAAGCTCTTTTTCAAATGTAGCGGTAACCATCTCAAATTTAGGTCTTAAAATCAAAGCATGTTTTTTCATATGGGCACGGATACCCTCTATATCCTTAAAAAATCTTGTATGCCTAAGCTGATTCATCTTGTCATGACCTATGGTTTGAAAAAATAACTGTTTTTTAATCTCCTCAATATTCTTCTTTGAGGCAGCCATTGCGGCTAATCCCCCTCCTGTAAAACTTATCTTTGATGTTGAGGCGAATTTATACACCATGTCCGGATTTCCCGCCTTACTGCATTCTCTTAAGATATCGGTAAGTTCTTCATAATCATCGTATAAATTATGTACACCGTAGGCGTTATCCCAATATATCCTGAAATCTTTCGCCCTGGGCTTCAGTGCAGCCATTCTTTTTACAGTTTTGTCAGAATATATCGTACCGTCAGGATTTGAATATTTGGGTACGCACCACATTCCTTTTATACTTTCATCCTCAGCTACAAGCTTTTCAATCATATCCATATCAGGACCGTCTTTAAGCATCGGAACATTTACATACCCTATGCCGAAATGCCTGAGTATGGAAAAATGTCTGTCATATCCGGGAACAATACATATAAACTTAACTTCTTTAAGATCTTTCCAAGGTGTCATACCAAAGATGCCATGAGTATATGAACGTGATACGGTATCGTACATTATATTAAGGCTTGAATTTCCATAAATTATTACTTCATCCGGAGATGAATCAAGTATGCCCGACATAAGCTCCCTTGCTTCCCTGATTCCTTCTAAACAACCGTAATTTCGGCAGTCAAAGCCATCTTCACTATTTAATATTGATTTTGAATTAAAGACATCAAGCATCCCCATACACAGGTCGAGCTGATCCGGTCCCGGCTTTCCTCTGCTCATATCAAGCTTAAGATTCTTATCCTTAAAACTTATATACTGCTTTTCAAACTTTTCTTCAAGCTTAATAAGTTCCTCTTTTGAAAGTGTTTTATATGACATATTTCCTCCTGATATTTTTATACATTTATAAATCTTTTATAAGCAAATAATATGAACTTATATACGAAAAACATCCGTCAGGCTTTATAGTATATAAATTACAAATCTGCACTTTAATGAATTATGAATTTTCTCCGACTATCTCTGGCTCTGGATTATATCCAGCTTTGCTTTAAGTTCGTCAATCCTTTGATCCGACTCCTTTATCTTTTGAAGCTGTTCTACAATTATATCATTATCACGAAGAACATCATGTAAAGCAACGTATTGTCCTATAATCAGAAGATAAGACTTTATAGTCCTTTCTTCAGATTTTATCTCCATCTTAAGCTTGTTTACATCAACCACTTCACGACCTTTATCCACAGCCATCTGCGTAAGTATGCCAACCTTGTCTATAATACCTGCCATAGTGCAGCCTCCTTTTATAAATTAAATCATGATAAAACATATGTTAATATATTTTGTTATATCATGTCAATATAAATCTTGTCGAAGTGCTGTCATTTAAGTACATTCAATAGTATTTACTACTCACCTTTATTTTCATTATAATTATAAACCTTAAAATATATCCAGCCCAGAAATGTAAGCATCAAAAAAGCCGCTCAAACCTTCCGGTTCATGCGACTTTTCCGATTTCAAATTATATAGCAAATATCTAAATGAGTTAACGCTCAAAATACTGTACTTTACTTAAAGGCTGCAACTATCTTCTGCTGTTGAGCATATTTGAAGCTACAACTATCCTCTGTATTTCATTAGTACCTTCGAATATCTGGAATATTTTAGCATCCCTTAAAAATTTCTCAACCGGATATTCTCTTGAATAACCATAACCTCCAAATATCTGTATAGCATCACTTGCTACTTCCATAGCTATATCGGAAGCGTAGCATTTTGCAATTGCCGATTCCATACTGAACGGCAGCCCCATATCCATCTTTGTAAGAGAATGTACCGTCATCTGTCTTGCAGTTTCCACCTTTATCTCCATATCGGCTATTTTAAACTGTATTGCCTGATTTTTGATTATAGGTTTCCCAAACTGTACTCTCTGATTTGCATAATTTATAGCTTCTTCCATAGCTCTCTGAGCAATTCCTGTTGCAATACATCCCATCCACGTTCTAGCCTGATCAAGTGTCTGCATTGCAATTTTAAATCCTTTTCCTTCCTCACCTATAAGGTTTTCAGCCGGTATCCTGCAGTCCTCAAGTACAACATCACATGTGTTTGAACATCTTATTCCCATCTTGTCCTCATCCTTGCCGATGCTTAATCCCGGGGTTCCCTTTTCAACAAGAAACATTGATATGCCCTTTATGCCCGCTTCTTTATCGGTCATTGCAGTAATACAGTACACATCCGCAACTCCGCCGTTGGTTATAAAACATTTCCTGCCGTTCAAAACATAGCCGTCTTTATCTTTCACGGCAACCGTCCTGCCTGAACCTGCATCAGAGCCCGCTCCCGGCTCTGTAAGTGCAAATGCTGAAAAGCCTCCTTCCATTACTATATTGCACACCTTTTCTTTCTGCTTTTCACTTCCTGCAATAAGAACCGGCTTCATACCAAGTCCGCTTGCTGAGATAGTTACTGCAAATCCCGCATCTGCCTTTGCCATTTCTTCCATAAGTGCAGCAATATCAACCCTTGAAAGACCTAAACCGCCATATTTTTCAGGAACCTCAAGTGCAGTGTACCCAAGCTCTGCCGCCTTTTTATAAATTTCCGCCGGCCACTCACCGCTTTTATCAAATTCCCTCGACTGTTCTCTTACCTCTTTATCGCAAAATTTTTTAATATCCTCCAACAAATCCTTTGCATCTTCTGAAATTATGTAAGCCATTACAGTTCCTCCTTATAATATTGTTGTTTTAACATAATTTTATATTTATTTAAATTGCTTTTTCATATATGGAAAAATACCAAAAACTTATTATAGATAAAAATTTATCTACTACTGTAGTTAGATTATCTCACAATTTTTATGTTTTGTAAATACTTTCGTAAACACACTCTATACTAAATTATTTAAGCTTAAGGCTGTTTTTCCATGTGGTATTTTCCACTTCACTCGGCTTAAGCTCATAAATATTTGCATTATCCGATGCAATAAGACGATACACCCCGTCTTTCTCATCATATTTCCATCTGCCGTCAAGAACTATCTTTCCCTGTGCAACAGTCAGACTCCACTCAGCCCTGCTTTGATCGGCATGTTCATTTACGTATTTTACATCACCTTCCATAAGGTTTGATACAAAATTCCCTTCTCTGATTACATTAGTAGTTTCAGAATCATGCTTAGGGTAGGCAAAACCTGCAGTACCCTGACCGTCAAGCAGCCCGTCCTTCCAATTTCCGAAAGCATAGTCATATCTGTATGAATCGGCAGTATATGCCTTTATAGCGGTTGCATTTCCATTTGGAACACCGTTTTCAAAATCACCGAAAAATGCAGTGTTGCTGTTTTTTAAAACCAGTCCGCTTGCATTTTCATTTTCAAGCTTTTTAAACTTATCACCATCAAATACATATAGCTCCTTATTAAGCTTATCATTTAAAAGATGCTCAATCGTCTGTGTATTTTCAATTATAAATGAAGCCGCACCGTCTCTGTCGCCTTCTTCAAAAAATCTGTAAATCCTTTTAGCTGCCAATAATTCATCTCTGCTTATAGTATCTTCAAGACTTTGTGTACTCTGTGTATTTTGTTTGTTTTCTTCAGCCTCATTTAAAGGCTGAGCGATTATCCCTTCAAGAAACTTTGTACTTTCCTGTACCGGATCCGAAGATTCCAAACCGTTTTCATAAGCGGCACTTGAAGAATTAAGGTCTGCTTTATTATCTCCACTTTCAGAGGCTTTACTTCCTGTAAAAGCAAAGGTTTCAGCTACACTTGAATCATCTGATGCGGCGGTATTGTCAGCTGTCTGTGTACTTTTCAGTGCAGCTTTACGGGCTGTATTTTTATTTATATTTGCAAACACTATAAGTAAAATTACAACTAAAGGTACTACTGCACTATACAGCGGATTTATTCCCATATCTTCAAGATTTTCCTTTAAATTTGAAAATAAATTAAAAAATAAATCTAAAACTGCTGCTGCCGAATTTTTAACAACTGTTTTAATATCGACTTTTTTATAGCTTTTTTTGCTTTTTCGTCCATCGCCGCCATATATATCTATACCGTATTCATCACCTATATATCCTCGTGCATCATTATATGCCATGTCGTCATATATGGTATTATCATACGGATTTGTATCATATATTGTCCCGTCATATACATTGCCGTCATATGGCATACCGTTATATATATCACCATTATACCCGGGCATATCATATATTTGAGCATTTATTTTTTTACGGGCATTTAAAGCTCTGCTTTTTCCCGCACCGCCACCCTTTTTTCTGCTCCTTTTTCTTCCGGGTTTAGCGGCAATATTTATATTATTATTTCTAATATATGCCTTCTGCTTTTTTCTCCTGCTTCTCCTGCTTTTTCTTGCCATGTAAATTCTCCTATGCAATTATGAGTATAGTGTATGGCAGAGTATTTATTTATATAATATTGCTCTTAAAGCCATACTTCCTTAAGAAGTAGCAATCCTTTCCTTATATCCTTTATACTTAAAGGTGCATAACCGAGTATAACCGTTTTATCTATTCTTTTTTTTATAAAATCATCTGTATCAAAATCTCCCGAATTAAAATCATTCATATATAAATCATCTATAAAAAAATCATCTATCGGATAAACCTTTACTCCCTTTTGAGCGGCAAGCTCAGCCAGATATTGTGCCGATTTTCCGGTTTTGCTTTTTAGTATAAGATGATGACCTGCATTTGAACCTATTATATCAAATTTTTCTAAAAACGGTTTTAACTCATCTATAAATATATCATGCTTTGATTTATAAATCTTTCTCATCCGGTTCAGATGCCTCTCAAAATGACCATCGGCTATAAAATTATACAGTATATTCTGGAAAGGTCTTGGAACCGTACATGACAAAAATCCAGCCTGCCTCTCATATGCTTCCATAAGCCTCTCAGGAAGAAGCATAAAACTTACTCTTATAGCCGGTGCTATGGCTTTTGAAAATGTTCCTATGTAAATTACATTATCTGCACCTCCCATTCCCTGCATTGCAGGTATGGGTCTGCCCTTATAACGGAATTCACTGTCATAATCATCTTCTATAATATATCTTTTTTTATCTTCAACAGCCCAGTTTATAATTTCACTTCGCCTTGAAGCCGACATTACTATACCGGTAGGGTACTGGTGAGACGGCATGGTATATACTATATCCGCACAGCTTTTTTTTAAGTCCGAAGTTTTTACTCCCGACTCATCCATACTTATAGCACTTATATCCCATCCCATACTCTTAAGAACACGGTATGCCTGTTTATATGTAGGATTTTCAATTGCTATACGGCGTTTACCCAATATAATTCCAAGTACAAGCATAAGGTACTCATTTCCGGCACCTATTATAACCCTGTCCGCACTTGCTTCCACAGCTCTTGCATGGTGCAGATAGCTTGCTATCGCTTCTCTGAGTGCCAACTCGCCCTTATGGTCCCCTGATGAAAACATACTTGTATTGTCGTCTGCAAATGTATCCCTTGAAAGCTTCCTCCATACGGTATATGGAAATGCGGAAAAATCAATACCTCTTGGTGAAAAATCAATTATATTTTTTTTAGTGCTTTCTTTATCTTTGCCGCCTATAATATTATTATAAGAAAAAGTCTTTTCTTTAAAAATTGTATGAACTTTTTCGTAATTTTCATTTCCTTTTAAGCTCTCAGACTGCTCAAGGTTATAAAGTTCCTCAATCTTTGATATAAAATAGCCCCTTGAAGCACAGGCCTCCACATAGCCTTCGGCTTCAAGCTGGGCATAGGCAAGTTGTACTGTAGAACGGCTTATTTTAAGATCGGACGACAGTTTTCTGGTTGACGGAAGTTTTTCACAAGTGCGGAGATTTCCGCTCTTTATCTCATTTTTAATATACTCATATATTTGCTCATAAATAGGTTTTTTACTGCTTTTAAGTGGTATTATAAGTTCCATATATAATTAATGCTCTTATATATCTTTTATTTTTCAAATAAGCTTTAAGCATTTTTGTATTTTGTTCCTGTTTTATTTATTCTCAAGTTTAAATGAGCTTTTAAGACCGACTATCCTGTTAAATACAGGATTATGTGCATGTGAATCCTTTGAATCCACACAGAAAAATCCGTTTCTTACAAACTGAAAACTCTCATACGGACTGGCCTCCTTAAGCAAAGGTTCAACATATGCACCCTTTATTGTTTTAAGAGAGTTAGGATTTAAATTAAGGCTTCCATCCTCCTGTGAATTTTGATCCTCACTGTTTTCATTTATAATATTCTCATAAAGTCTGCATTCTACATTTACAGCAGTTGATTTATTTACCCAGTGTATGGTTCCTTTTACTTTTCTTCCTTCAAAACCGCTTCCGCTCTTTGTTTCAGGATCGTATTGTGCATGAACCACAGTTACATTTCCGTCATCATCTTTTTCAAAGCCTGTACATTTTACAAAATAAGCTCCCATAAGCCTGACCTCATTTCCTAAAAACAGTCTGAAATACTTTTTAGGCGGATTTTCCATAAAATCATCTCTTTCAATCAAAAGTTCCCCCGAAAATTCAACCTGTCTGCTTCCAAGCTCCGGGTTCTCAAGATTATTCGGGATTTCAAGCATTTCACTTTTTCCCTCAGGATAATTGTCTATTATAAGTTTTATAGGGTCAAGCACTGCCATCATACGTGGTCTTTTCAGTTTAAGATCCTCTCTTATGCAGTATTCAAGCATAGCATAGTCGGACGATGAGTTTGCCTTTGAAACCCCTGACAGCTCAATAAATCTTTTTATCGACTCAGGTGTATAGCCTCGTCTTCTGAGTGCGGCAATAGAAACAAGCCTGGGGTCATCCCAGCCGTCAACCACACCGTCCTCAACCAGCTTTTTTATATATCTTTTTCCAGTTATTACATTAGTCAGATAAAGCTTTGCAAATTCTATCTGACGTGGAGGACTTTTATATTCACATTCATTTACAAACCAGTCATAAAGGGGTCTGTGATCCTCAAATTCAAGAGTACAGAGGCTGTGGGTTATACCCTCTATTGCATCCTCAAGCGGATGTGCAAAATCGTACATTGGATAAATACAGTATTTATCACCGGTATTATGATGGCTTTTATATGCGACTCTGTAAATCACAGGATCTCTCATGTTTATATTCGGGCTTTTCATATCAATTTTTGCCCTGAGTACCCTGCTTCCCTCTGCACATCTGCCCTCTTTCATATCATTAAACAGTCTTAAATTCTCCTCAATACTCCTGTTCCTATAAGGGCTTTCTTTCCCGGGAGTGGTAAAATCCCCCCTGTATTGTTTTATCTGCTCCGCACTTAGATCACATACAAAAGCTTTACCTTTTTTTATAAGGAGCTGTGCCTTTTCTATCATCTCATCAAAGTAATCCGAGGCAAAAAACAGCCTGTCTTCATAGTCCGCCCCAAGCCATTTTACATCTTCCTTAATTGACTCTACAAATTCCTCTTTTTCTTTTGAAGGATTTGTATCATCAAATCTGAGATTAAATTTCCCTCCATATTTCTGTGCCATCATATAGCTCAGTATAATAGCCTTGGCATGACCTATATGCAGATATCCGTTCGGCTCAGGTGGAAATCTGGTCTGTACTTTTGTATACCTGCCCTCCTTAAGATCCTTATCTATCTCAAGCTCTATAAAGTTTTTAGATATTGTCTCTTTTTTAGTAGTGCCTCCATCTGAATTTTCGTCAATCCGGCTGTCTTTTTTAATATAGTTTTCCTCAACCTGACTGTCTTTTTTTATACCCTTTTCTTCCATATAATTAGGACCTCCGAATTTTAAATTTAAATCTGGCTTTTTAGACTTGGCTGCCACTAAGTAGTATATCATAAAAAGACAAATTTTGTCTAATTTGACCTGTAAATATATATAGTCTTTTGAGTCTTATTACCTGCAATATCAACCGAACTTATACTTATACTGTTTTGCCCTTTATTTAAAGGCACTTTTATATCTCTTATAATCTCGGTTGTAACCCCGTCAGCCGCTTTCCTGTATGAAAGCCCGGTTTTATCATCCATACCTATAAGTGAATCTCCTCTATAAAGTCTCAGCTTAATCGAATTGTCTCTTGCTCTTATCTTAATTCTGACATTTTCAGAACTCAGTTCTCTGTCATATACCTGATAATCTACAAGGGGATTTAATCTGTCATAAAAAAGTCGCCTTACTATTGATGCCGTCTTTTTGCCTGCCGTAATCACCTCAACCCTTATATCTACATTAAAATCCTCCACATTAATTTCAGTTTCAAACGGATAGCCGTAGCCGTCATACAGCGTTTTCCCCGAACTTCTCAAATTGATTTTTTTCCTGTATAAATCAGAGCCTTTTATATTTATAATATCACCTATAGTATTTCCGTCATTGTCAACAAGCTTTATATTTACATCTTCAATTACATCATCCTCATTTATATAACCTATAAAACCTGCAACCTTAAGCTTTCCCTCTCTTACACCTGATGCGTTTAATATATCTAAGAGCCCGGGTGTATTTAAAAATACTGCCGGATATCCCTTTTTTGTATTGTTTATATCATTTTTTATATCTGACTCATCGGCTTCTATTATTAATAAATCTTCTTTTTCATCCTTTGAGGCATCGCTTGGTGTGGCATAGCTGTTTTTATTGTTTTTTGCACCTGCGTCTTTAGTATATCCCGAATGATTCTTATTTCCGGCATTTGACGGGGTCGCAGGAGGTTTTTCAGCTCCATTTTCCTGCCTGTTTTCAGGATTATTATTTTTATTTTCTCCATTATCTTTCCCCGATTCATCCTCATTTCCCGTTTCCTTTAAATCAGGCATACTGCCGCTTTTAAAAGCGGTAGCTATATCATAGCCGGCATCCATCTGCTCAATTGTAAACTCTACCGAATTATCATCACTGTTATATCTGAACTTGTATTTCTTTATATTTTTCATATCGGGCCTGTCATCTTTTATAATATCATACATTACATTATTGCTCTTTAATGAAAGCCTGCTTAAATGTGATTTATTATCCGGAAGTACAATTTTTATAACCGCCTTTTCCTCATTAGTAGTATAGGTATCTCTGTCCACAAGATGATTTCCGTTTATATATACATTTGCTTTGTAATTTTCTATATAATCAAAGAAATTTACAAAACGAAGTATATTATATTCCTTTACGGCACCTGTATCCGTTATAATGCCGTTTTCATTTGACAGATAATCCTGTGCCGAAATTAAAAGTTTTGCACTGTCTACAAAATACGGGCAATGTATCTCTATCTCACTGTTTCTGAAGTTATTTGAATAAACATATATCTCACCTCTTTTATCCGGAGAATCGGGTACCTGACTTTCAGGTATAAAAAGTTTTCCATCCTCAACCTTTATAAGCTGTTTATTATCTTTTACAGGCTCATCGGTAAATATTATCGCAAATGCTCTGCCATACCTTGGCATAAGCTGCCCGTTATCACCTTTTAAATATCTTACCGACTGAAGATATATCTTTTCAATTCCTATGCCTTTATCATAAACTTTAAAACTTACATCTTTCATACCCTCGGTATTACCTTGGGTTCCGGTTATATTTATATTGTTCACAACGGGTTTTGAGGTATCTATCCTTATCGGATAACGATAGATCTGCTCACCGTCGCCGCCTATTCCGTTATTGTTAAGTTTTGCCTTTATCTGGTATATATAGTTTATATCATCTGATGCAGGCATTCCGTTTATCTTCCCATCCCAGTATGAATCAGGCATCTTTATAAAACTGCTGTTTACATTCAGCCTGTTCAATTTTCTGACTGACTTTGACATTCCGAGCACTCTTAATGTTTCATTAGTATCTTCGTTAATGATTGAATATTCTATATCTTCCATATTTCTTAAAGGTGCAATCCTTACTCCGGCTTCAGGATAATATACACTGCCCGGTGAAAAATAAAGTATACCCTTGTACACCGGAAGTTTAAGCATCATCTTAGTCCCGAACATGGATGAGGGTGTGTCAGCTTTTTGACCCACATTAAACTGTACCTGCCTTTTATCCTGACCCTTTTCAGGAAGCTGAAAAGCATCTATTGCTTTCTGCTGTGCCCAGTCTCCGTAAAATCCTAAAAACGGAATACTGAGGTTTGAAATACCGTCACTATCTTCAAGCGTTATAAAACCCTCTATAAAATTATTTTCTTCAAGCTCCTGTGCATCCGAATAATCCATAACAAATTCCTCATCAAGTGTTGAATGTGCATCTACCGTAATTTTTTTGCGCACCTGTGATTGTTTAGACTTGATAAGGGCGGAAGTTTGTGTCCTGTATCCATCTTCTACAGGTTCATACAACGCTTCTGAAGATATAGTATAGGTTTTTGCTGCATCGCCAAAGTTTTCAAGTGTAAGTCTTGCACTGAACTGCTTGCTGTGAATTTCCCTAAGTTCAAGCTTTCCGTCGGCATTATCATCATTTGTCCCCCTTACTCTCACAACAACCTTTGTCTTTAAAGCATTTTCAATATTTAATACACCGCTACCCTGCTGCCTTACAAAATAAGGTACATCATCTACCAAATCATACTCCTTTAACGGTACGGCGGTATTCATAAGGAGAAGCTTTACAAATTCACTGCTGCCGTATTCATCATTTGTCGCTATATTATTCTGCTTAATATACTGCTTAACTATGGCGGCAGCTCCGGCAACCTGTGGTGATGCCATTGAAGTACCTGACATATTTTTATATTTCTGATCTTCGGTTGTCGAATAGATACTTCCTCCCGGAGCCGTTATTTCAGGCTTAATACGAAGATCGGGTGTCGGTCCCCATGATGAAAAACTTGAAAGAGTTCCTGAATTTATATTTTCCACGGACTGTGTTTTTGTATATACATCTATTTTAAGGTCGTTATTTTTATCGTAAGCCTTTTTTATTTTATCATAGGTACTTCTTTTTATCCTTAAAACAGTAATTTTTTTTGCTTCATCAGGTAAAGACGGTACGCCTGTCAGCTGTTCTCCCGTATTTTTATTATTATATAAAATAATACCTGCCGGATTATATTTTACTATATTTTTTAATTTATCACTAAATGAACTGTCAAGGTTTCTATCAAGTTCAAGCATAGCAAATTTACCTTTTATATTATCAGCCGTTTTATCCGGATCCAACTGTGCATCTGTAAAATTTTTAAGATCATATATATTTTTACTTATAATTTCAGGTGCATTTTCTCCTTTGTGCAAATCGACCGTCTCGCTTAAATGTGCCTGATATTCATCTTTAAACTTAATTATATTTAATTGCTTTTTGCTGTTTTCCATTGAAGCAACCGCTATTGAAGCCTCATCAAGTGCAGGACTTGCAACTACCGCCGTATCATAATTTTGTTTAAGCGGTTTTATATTATAAGGATTTCCCGCAGTGATTGTTCCATCATTGCCGGCTGATATTGAAATCACTATCCCTGCCTTTCTTGCCTTATTTATAACCTCACTCTCCGGATAATCCCTGCCTTCGATAGAAAAACCTGCAGCAGAACCAAGACTTAAATTTACCACATCCGCCTTAAGAGCTATGGCATCATCAAGTGCTTTAAGCCATATATCTGTAAACGTGGAGGGGTATTTAATGTCATCTGAAAATACCTTAAGGGCAAGTATCTGTGCATTAGGTGCTACACCATATATATTTTCTTCTTTATCATTTGCCCCCGCTATACCTGATACATGCATTCCATGCATAATTCCGTAGCTGTCAAAAAGATTTTTATTATAATCATAATAATTATATCCATAAGGTATTTTATCTGAATAATACGAACCCTTAAGCCTGTTCTGCCTTATAGCCGTCTCTATACTCTCCTTTGAATATGCAGCTTTTTGCGGATCATCAAGCCTAAATGCCTTATGTGTATAGTCTATGCCTGAATCTATAACGGCAATTACAGTACCCTCACCTTTATAACCCAGTGTATTCCACGCATAGGATGAACCTATTATTTTATTTGAAGATTTCAAATGCGGTCTTTGAAATTCCTGTGATACATAAACATTTTTAACTCCGGGAAGATTTTCAATTTTTTGAATTTCACCCGATTTTTCAGAGCTTATATCAATTGTAAATCCGTTAAATATGGTATCATAATGTCTGCTCTGTGAGGTATCCGCTTCTATCCCGCTATCTTTTATCTCGGATAAAAGAAGATCCTGATCTATTTTCAGTTCTTCTTTTTTATCATCTATAAACGCTTCTCCAAGCTGTGAATATTCGATATCACGGTTTATTGCCTCCTCTATAATAGAATCCTTTTCAAGTTCAACTATAAGCCTGATATTTTTTTCCTGTGTTGTTGCAGATTTTACATCATCAGTATATTCACTTTTATCTTTTATATTCTGTGAATATAACCCTCCGGCTTCTTGACTCTGCCCGGATTCAGTTTCATTTTTTATATTATACTTATATTCAGCTTCATCATCTATGCCATGTGATGTATGGTCGATTACATTTTTCATGCCCTGTGATGTATATCCGATTTCGTTTTTTATTTCCTGTGATGTATGTCCGATTTCATTTTTTAATTCCTGTGCATAAATTTTTGGTGCCGTAAATGATGAAAACAGCAATGTAGCTGATAATAAATACGCTATTTTTTTATTATCTAATTTAAATGTTCTATATACTACATTATAATTAAGCCTTGTTTTTTTATTTGGATTTGCTGTGGGATTTACAATATTTTCCTCAGTATTTATTTCATTATTTTCCGTATGTTTTTTATTTTTCTCACATATATAAGAGCTATATATATTATCCATATTATTTAAATAAACCTCTTTATATTTTAATATAGTGCTTTATATTTTATATCATTATATATCACCCGCATTTTAAAAATATAATCCGCTTTGTTTTGTTTTATAATTATTTTATTTTATAATTATCTTGTTTTATAAATCATTTCACTATAAATCATTTCACTATAGATTATTTTATTCTATAATTACTTTCACTATAAATTTTACCTTGCCATAGTTTTTATCATTTATAATAAGTTCCTGCTCTGTACAGGCTGCCACTTCATATTCGCCTTTTTTTGAATTGTTAATATCATTAAGACTTTTTCCAAGCCACTTTATCTCAAAAAGGCTGCCGTTATTTTCGCCTGTGTTTTTTAAACCTATAAGGGCAGTACCGGGAAGCTGCACCGATTCTCCCTGCTTATACCTTAAAGCTGTATCTGCATAAAGCTTATCGTTCATTATTACAAAATCTCTTACAGCATCCTTTAAGTCCTCATCAATTTTATCCTTATCATTATCCTTGCCCTTATCCGCTCCCGTATCCGGTTTTTTAGGTTCTTGCGGATTTTTCGGATTATGAGGATTCTTGGGGTCTTGAGGATTTAAAGGCGGCTGTGGAGTAATATTTCCATCCGTACCCGGATTATGCGGCTGCGGTACACCCTGACCCGCCTGATTATTGCCCTTGTTATTCTTATTACCATTATTACCATTTTCCGGCGTATCAGGATTTTTTCCGTTTGAACCGGGTTTTGAGTTTGAACCCGATCCCGAACTTGAATTTGAGCCTGAACCTGAAGCCGGTTTTTGTGAATTTTTTGTAACAAACTTTGTTGACGGTTTATTTTTAGTAGTATTATCTTTAATTTCAGAGGGTTTATATTCTCCCGGATCAGGTAACGGTGTTAAACTCCCATCCGCACCCAAATCAGAATATTTTATATTTTTGCCCATGCTTTTTGCAGATTCAAGCTTTGAATTTGATAGTCTTACTTCAAGATTTTCAACTCCTGATGCAATATAAAGCTGCGAAATCTCCGAATCGATAAATGTGAGCTTTCCGTTTCCGGCATCTTTATTTACAAGCACTCTTACATTTTTCCTCAGATTTTTTACGGATATATCCTTTGAGTTTATTATTAAAAATCCTTTTAATAAACCGTCTGCCTTTACATTATCCGTGTTTTTAGAACTATCGGCATTTATAACGCCTGCAATCGCATCTCTTAGTACGGACCTTAATTCACCTTTTTTAATTACTTCATCATTATTAAAATTTTTATCCTTTGATTCAATTATACCTGCTGCTTCAAAAGCTTTTATATAAGGCTTTATATATCCATTAATTGAAACATCATCATTAAATCCGGTAGCCTGATTTACAGGTTCAAGCCCTATATATTTTGCAAATATATAATAAAACTCGCCTTTTTTTAAGGGCTCATTTAAATCTTCAAATAAAACCTCATAATTTTTATCGACTGCATTTTTCTGTGTTTCATCAGCCGTATAGGATAGACTTTTCTGTGTATCCGGCACACTGTCAATCACTCCGGACCTTTTAAGATCCAAAACCGCCTCATTTATAAACTTATCATCAGCACCTGCATAATTTCCTATATCATACATATCACCGCCCAGCTGCCCTGATAATCTCTTAAATAAGATTATAATATCTTTTTTCAGTACATAATCAGAATCATCGGTATATGTTTTTTTCATCTCCTGTAAATTATCTGCTCCTTTATTTCCCATATTCTCTGTAACTGTCCCTGTATCCGCATTTACATTCATATTTCCTTGAAATATACTGAACATAAAAGCTGATATTACTGCCATCACTGCCGCAGTCCTTAATCTAAGCTTAAAGCTCATGTTGACCTCCTGTTTTATTATAGTTTTAAGCAAGCTTTCATAAAGCGTGCTTTAGTATAGCAAAAAAAGGTCAATTTGTAAATAATTTGCATTTTTTGACTTTTTATTTTGAACTATGCTTTAATCTTTTAATTACATGACTCTTATGCAATATACAGAATATTTTAAATACCATATATATCTATTAAACTAAAAATTTATATTCACATAGATAACTTATGTCTGGCATGGGAAAGCACTTGACTGTACGCCTAATGATGTATTATTATCTTTTGATAATAAA
This sequence comes from Johnsonella ignava ATCC 51276, assembly GCF_000235445.1. Taxonomy (GTDB): domain Bacteria; phylum Bacillota; class Clostridia; order Lachnospirales; family Lachnospiraceae; genus Johnsonella; species Johnsonella ignava. The sequence goes on from NZ_JH378829.1 coordinate 484,213, forward strand.
TATAAGTAATAATTAAAATTTGAAATTAAGGAGTATATCTGTATGAAGTTATTTTTGTGTTCACATTTTTCAAGCGTTGGCAATTTAATCAAAGAAGAAATTAAAATGAAAAAAGTAGTTTTTATACCAACGGCTTCTATTAATGAAGGTTATACCGGATATGTAGGCTCTGCAAGAAAACTATTTAAAAAAATGGGAGCGATTGTTACAGAGATTGATATTTCAAAGGAAGATTTTTCAACGATAAAATCAACTTTTGAAGATACAAATATTATTTATTTTACTGGTGGAAATTCATTTTTCTTAATTGACCAATTGCGCAGAACCGGCGTTGATAAATTGTTAAAGGAAGAACTTGAAAAAGGAAAACTTATGATTGGTGAGTCAGCCGGAGCAATTATATGTGCACCTGATATTTCTTATATTGAAAAAATGGACGAAAAGCCGGAGGGATATTCACAAAGCGATGATGATGGGCTTAACTTAATTGATTTTTATGTCTTGCCACATTATCTTACTGCACCATTCAAAAAGATTACCGCTACTATTTTAAAAGAATTTCCGGATTTGAAGATATGTCCTATTAACAATCACCAGGCTATTACTATTGATGGTAGGACATCAAATATAATTGGAGAGTCATAGCAACAAATAACCCTAAAATGCTATATTTTTTAAAGGGGCTGTCATTAAATAGACAGCCCCTTTTTTCTACCTTCTCCGGCTGAAGCCGCACAGGAAGCTTAAGCTCTGAATAATCTTGCTTTACAAACAGTATATACAGATACTATTTACATAGGCAACTTATGTCTTGACAAATTATAGTGAATAAAGTAATATAAACCTATAAAACCTAGTAGTTTACAGGTTTATATTTTAAGGAGGTAAGTTTATGTTATATAAAAACAGTTCACAAATTATAGGAAATACCCCGCTTCTCGAAGTGGTTAATATTGAAAAAGAAGAGCACATTGAGGCAAAAATACTTGTAAAGCTTGAATATCTAAATCCGGCAGGAAGTATTAAGGATCGTATAGCAAAAGCTATGATTGAAGATGCTGAAAAAAACGGCAGATTAAAGTCCGGTTCGGTAATAATTGAGCCAACTTCAGGAAATACAGGTATAGGGTTAGCCGCAATAGGTGCGTCAAAGGGTTATAGAGTTATACTCACAATGCCTGACACTATGAGCATTGAAAGAAGAAATATACTTAAAGCCTACGGTGCCGAGATAGTTCTTACCGAAGGTTCAAAGGGAATGAAAGGTGCTATTGCAAAAGCTGAAGAAATTGCAGCTACAATCCCGGAAAGCTTTATCCCTGCTCAATTTGACAACCCTGCAAATCCCAAGGTTCATGAAGAAACAACAGGACCTGAGATATGGAAGGATACTGACGGTAAAGTGGATATTATAATATCAGGTATAGGAACAGGAGGCACTATAACAGGCACCGGCAGATATCTTAAAAAAATGAAGCCTGAATTAAAAGCAATAGCTGTAGAACCTGTTGATTCACCTTTCTTATCCGAAGGTAAAACAGGACCTCATAAAATTCAGGGAATAGGTGCGGGGTTTAAGCCAAATACACTTGATGCGGATATATATGACGAGATTTTTACAGTAAGTAATGACAATGCATTTGAATACGCAAAGCTTATAGCCAAAAAAGAAGGGGTGCTTGTAGGTATATCATCAGGTGCAGCCTTATATGCAGCACTTGAAATTGCAAAACGTCCTGAGAATAAAGGAAAAACCATAGTTGCAATACTCCCTGACAGCGGCGATAGATACTATTCAACACCCTTGTTTGAGTAACAATCCAAAAAGCCATGATTATTTTGCATAGATAACTTATAGAAATTATCAGATCTCAATTAAAATATCATCAAAATCCTTTAAAATATAAAAGTGCCTGTTATAAGGTGCTTTTATATTTTAAAAAAATCTTGACATGAGTCATACTTTCGTGTAAAATCTCTGTTGTCGCCTGCAGGTGTAGTTCAATGGTAGAACATCAGCCTTCCAAGCTGAATACGTGGGTTCGATTCCCATCACCTGCTTTTTATTAAAATATAAAATATAGGATATGTCTGCCGGATATCACCTGTGTCCATACGGCTGTATGGGTTTTATGAGTTTAGAGAAGCACTGATTAAGCCATGGTTTCTTATAATACTTAATTTTAAAGTTCAATCCGGTATTTTTAAGTCATTGCATATCCGTACATTTACGCACGAGTGGCTCAGTTGGTGGAGTACGACCTTGCCAAGGTCGGGGTCGCGGGTTCGAGTCCCGTCTCGTGCTTTTTTATTTAAAATAGAATCAGCATAATAATAGCAAAAACCAAATACTTTATTAAGGCACAAAAAATCAGTAATTACATAACCTCTACGGTTTTTCTCATGGTTTTTCCTTTGTTTTCAGTTTAAAAAGGAGAGGCTGCAAAATCATCCGTTTTGATGATCTTACAACATCTCCTAAATATTTTGCGAAAATCGCAATAGCTTCAATAACTTCTATCCGGATATATTACCCGATAGATATTATTATTGACATATTATATTAGCTATGTGTTCCTAAATATTAAATAACCCTTTTAATTAATCATCATATTCAACATCATACTCTAATATAGCACCTGTATTGGCATCAAGTTCAACATCATACTCATAGCCATTATACAGGAATTCAATATCGTACTCATACCTGCCGTGCTCATATTCCAGCTTTACCTTTTTAAAATTTACATTACCTACCTGAACTCCCGCTTTAGCTACTGCAATTTCCTTTGCACGAGCCTGGGTTATCTTCGGATTTGCTGCAAATGATGTTAATGCAAATACTCCTGTTGACGATATTGTTGCTGCTAATAACGCTGCTTTTAATACTATTTTCTTCATAAATGATTAGTTCCTTTCTCAAGTTGTTTTATTGCCGGTGCATAAGCTGATTTAAATACTCTTATCTGTGCACCTGCCATTATAATAATCTACAAACATTAAAATAACATTAGAAACAAAACTTTTTTTCAAATATGAATATTTCTTTTTATCATTTAAAGTAAATCCTTTACATTTAAGCCTTTATTTTAGGGAGGATTACAACAAAAGTTGAACCTATATCTTCCTCACTTTCTGCAATTATATTACCTCCATGCCATTTTGCTATCTCCATAGCCATTGAAAGTCCCAACCCTGTACCTTTTCCGGTATGTGAACTGTCAGCACGGTAAAATCTCTCAAAAATATGCACCAGTTTCTCCTTTGATATACCTATACCGTTATCCTTTATAATCACCTTTATATTCTTTTCATCTGTAAACAGACTTACACTAATGCTTCCCTTTTCTTTACCATATACATAGGCATTATTAATTATGTTTATAAACATGCGATAAAGTAAGTCCCTATTTCCATGTATGTATACATTGTCCTCCACATCCTCGCTAAGATTTATATCATTAATGTTTAAAAGTTTCAGATCCTTACAAATACCGATAATCAATGCCGATAAATCAACTATTTCCTTATTATAAGCATTGTTTCCGAGTCTGGTAAAGTCTAAAAGATTTTTTATTATTTTATTCATACGACCTGCCTGCCTGTGAATAACCTCAATACCCTCCACATACTCTGCTATGTCGGGGCTGTTTTGTAATTTAACACTGTTTAAATAATCGCATTGTGCGGTAATTACAGCCATTGGTGTTCTCAGTTCATGAGAAGCATCTGAAGCAAATCTTTTCTCCTTTTCAAACGATTCATGTAATCTGTCAAACATATCATTAAATACCCTGGCTAACTTATGTAATTCATCATCACCCTCACCTATATCAATATGCCTTTTTAAATCCAGATCACTGCCGATATTTAAAGCAGTCTCCCTTATATTCTCTATGGGACGAAGAGCACCCTTTGCCATAATATATCCCATCAGGACTGATGTAAGCACAAGAAGCGGAAAGGTATATAAAGCCATAAGCGAGATTTTTGAAATATCTCTAAAGCTTTCCATAGGTCTTGAAATTCCTCTAATCCATATATTTTCAAGCCCTATCTCATTAAGCATCATATCATATATATAATAATCAACTCCATTATATCTGATTTGTTGAAGCTGTTTTGAAAAATCGCTTTGCAATCCGGCAGGTAAATCACCATAGAGCATCCCCCTTTCCTTATCATATAAAGCTATGAAGATCCCGTCTTTTCCCTTTAAGGAATCTTCATCTATTTCAATATATCCATTCCCGTATACTATATAGATATCATCCTCATCCGATATTTTATCCTCATATTCAATTTCTTTGGCAACAGTATGTACCGTATCCATCAGTCTTTTTTGTATACTGTCAGTTGTAATTTTTTTCCCTATATACATCAAAAAAATCAGCATTAAACTTACTATTATTACCATGGATAGTGCATACCAAAGAGTCAATTTTGAAACTATACCTAATCTTTTCATACCTTTGCCCTTAGGACATAACCTACACCTCTAACTGTTTGTATCATTTTTTCTTCATATCCTTCATCAATTTTTTTCCTTAAATAGCTTATATACACATCAATTAAATTGGTTCCTCCCTCGTAGTCATAACTCCAAATATAATTTTCAATTTTTTCTCGGCTTAATATTATACCGCTATTTCTCATTAAATATTCCAATAAATCAAACTCCTTTGCAGAAAGATTTATGTCATTTTCAGCTCTTTGAACCTGTCTGGCGGATAAATCAAGGGTTAAATCTCCGACTTTTAATACATTGGCATCACTGTGGAAAGACGTTCTTGTAAGTGCTCTGATTCTTGCCGCCAATTCATCAAATGCAAAAGGCTTTATAAGATAATCATTTGCTCCCATATCAAGCCCCTTTACTCTGTCCTCAACAGCATCCTTCGCAGTTAAAAAAAGTACAGGCATATCTTTATTCGCCTTTCTGATATGCTGTAATATTTTATAGCCGTCAGCCTTAGGAAGCATTATGTCAAGTATAGCAATATCATAGTCATTTTCCTCAACTAAATCCATAGCCTCCATGCCGTCAAAACACGCATCCACATTATAACTTAGTGAAGTTAGCTGTTTTACAATTATTCTATTTAAATCTCTTTCATCTTCTACAAGTAGTATTTTCATCCGATTTCCTTTAAATAATTTTTTTATTATAATACCATATTTTAAATTTAAAAGGACTAAAACCTTATAAATTCAAGATTTTAGCCCTTTTAACGGGTTTTAAAATTGTAATTTTTTATTTTACGATTTTGTGAAATTGCTATATTATCTTTGCTTTAATATACTTGTTATATCATATTTCTATATTACTTAAGAACAATCATCTTTGTAACTTTTACAGTGTCATTTTTATTTTCTGAAAGTTTTACAGGCTCTGACCATATAAGACATTTATCGCCTTTTTTTATGTTGTCAAAACCAATCTCATTTCCTGTGGAGATCTCAGTAACGCTGGATGAATTATCAAATAACCATTCAAGCCCTCTTTCGGTATCCTTAAGTATTACCTGATCTCCCATATCTTTTACTTTATCTATTCCGTCTGTATATTGCGGAATATCCGCATTAGCTACATTTGTTAAAACCACATGAGCATTTACCTGCGGCGGAAGACTCAGTGAATATTCACTGCCGACCCATGCAAAAATCTCATCTTTTACCTTAAGACCATGGTCTATCTCACCGGTTTTTGCATCAATTATATAAAAATCGGAAGCTCCCGTATTTAAAATCAGATCCTCTTTTTGACCTCCATTTTCCAAAGTTTTCTCTATTAAGATGCTTTCTTGATTAATCTCTTTTACTACACCGGACTCTGAACCCACCATATTGTCATATATATCCGTATCATCTTCGGAATCTTCAGCTTTGGAGGAACTTAAATCCATATCCTTACCATTATCCATTTTTTCTCCATCCATTTTTGTTTCCGACATTGCTTCCATAGAACTTTTTTCCGTACTTTGTACATTTTGCCCTGTCGCACTGCAACCAAACAGTATCATTGACATAGAACCTGCCGCTATAAAACCGAATATATTTTTTTTCATAATTGTATTATCTCCCTTTTTGTAATTTTTTATTAAAATAAATTATAAATTGTGTACCGTCCGCAATCCCCTTAACAGTAATATGCCAGCCATGCTTTTTAATTATTTCCTTAGTAAGAGCCATTCCAATGCCCGTACTGCCTTTTTTACCTGTATAAAAGCGTTCAAACACATGTTTTATATCTTCATCTGATATTGATTCTCCATCATTATATATAACAAGTCTTTCTTCATCAGCAGTTATTTTAACTGATTTATCTGCATGACGAAGTGCGTTTGAAAGTATATTTACCACCACAGTTTCAAACTGTTTAAGATCTGCATTAATAAACACATCCTTTATATCTTCCTCAAGTGCTATACCTTTTTTAGCAAACTCAGCCTCAAGTGCATACAAACAGTCATAGATTACCTCACGCAATGAAAGTTCCTGTATCTTTATATGCAGTGCACCGCTTTCAAGGCGTGAAAGACTGAGTATCTCGTCTACCAGAGCTGCCATCTTCGTGCTTTCATTTATAATTACCGCTGCGGCTTTAGGAACATCATTTACCACTCCGGTTTCAATCCCCTCCGCATATCCCTGTATCGACATTAAAGGGGTTTTAAGCTCATGCGAGGCATTCTCAAAAAATTCTTTCTGCCTTTTCTGGTTGAATTCTACCGCCCTGCCTATAATAGTGCCTAAAAAACCTGCAGTTAAGGTACAAAAGAGCATTACAAATATAAGCACGCTATTGACTTTATTTATAATAAGCTCCTGTGAAGTTACATCAACATAAACAATCCAGATCACAGAAATGCCTTCCTCAGAACTGTTAGGAGGAACTGCATCATAAAAATCTTCTTTTTTAACAAGTTTTCCTACACTTTGATATACATAATAGTTGCTGCTGCCTGCCAAAACCCTTAATATTTTATCTTTTTCAGTATTTTGCCTGCACCAGTCTACAATCTTTTTATCCGTCTCGGTGTAATAATTATACCTGTAAAAATTATAGTTTATATTTTCATCATCATAAATCGCATTGTACTCAGAATCAACAGCAAAAATTTCGGGATATAAACTATATCCGGCTTCTTCATATGATTCATCGGTATAATTGTAATAGATATCATTTTTTATAGTATGTAAAATGATATCTTCAGCCATATTTTTTATATAGCCATGCATTACCATATTTGAGGCATAAAACAGAAGTGTACAAACTAAAAACGTCAGAACAAAAACTGCAGAAGCTATAAGTATCTTAATATGCTTCACTCTTTTAACTCCAGCTTATAGCCAAATCCCCATATTGTAGAGATAAAAGCTTTGCTTTTTACATTTCTCATTTTCTGGCGAATCCTGCTTACGGTTTCGTCAGCCGCTCTTGTTTCCACTTCTGCATTTATACCCCATATCTTATTTAAAAGCTCATCTCTTGAAACAGCACTGCCTGCCGACTGAATCATATACTTTAAAAGTGAAAGCTCCGTAACGGTAAGACCGAGATCCTTTTTGTTGCAAAAAATACCGTGATGTTTAGGCTCATAATACAGGTCGGCAAAACTGACAGCTTTATCCTCATACTCACCATGCCTTGATCTCTCCATATCCATTCTCCTGAAAATAGACTTAATCTTCGTAATAAGTATGGATGGACGGAAAGGCTTTATAAGATAGTCATCACCGCCGCTGTTTATACCGAGTATATAATCCAAATCGCTGTCTTTAGCTGTCAGAAGTATGATCGGAATATGTGATATTTCTCTTAATTTTTTACATATAATGATGCCGTCATTTCCCGGCATCATTATATCAAGTACCACAAGATCGGACGGCGTTTTTACAAATTCTTCAAAAAGCGCATCTCCCGTACTAAATACCTTCACCCTGTAACCGGCATCTTCCAGAAAGGTCTTAAGTATTTCACATATATTTGCATCATCATCAGCTGCATAAATAAGTTTTTCCATTGCTGCTCCAAGATTTATATCTAATTATACTTATATATACTTCAATTTTTTATTAATATAAGCCTATTTTGAAGTATCGGAATCGGCATTGTACGGAACCGGAGTTATACGCTTATCTTCAAAAACCTTGTTTTCAATTTCAGCATTTTTTTTGTAAATTTCATCAAGCTTATTTTCAAGTTCCTTTACTTTACTTTCTTCCTCAGATGTAAGTTCCCTCTTAACATCATACACTTTATTTATCTGTTCAATAAGTTCATCTACCTTTTTATAACCTGCGATAAGCTCCTGCTTTTCATTTTCACTTATTTTAGTGCTGTTTTTTATCTCTTTTTCAATTTCATCCTGATCCTGAGCTTCAAAATCTTTAGACAACCTGTTTTCAAGTTCTTCTATATTGGAATATATTCCGTCCATCTGGCGCTGAAGGTCATTAATTTTATTATATGCATCAGCCAAAGTACGACGTTCCGATTCACTAAGTGAATTATTCCCGTGTAAAATCTCATCAATATACTCCTTATCATAGAAATCAGTGTCAATGTCGTTTCCGGCGGTTTCATAAAGATTATTGTTAAGATTACTTACAGCGGTTTCATAAAGATTATTCTCAAAGTTGTTTCCGGCAGCAGCCTTTGCGGCAGGAATATGCATTATAAATATTGCGGCAGCCACAATAAACCCAATAGCTGAAGTTATAATATATCTAAGTCTCATAATTTTTCTCCTTTTTCATATCTTTTGTTTACATTTTTAAAAATCACACTTATTTAAGATATTATTTATACATATATAATTAATATGTTTTAACAACTCTCCAAAAATAATATTTTTCAATTATTTATGAAATATCAAGTATATTCCTATACCCATTGTAATAACTATGCATCCGATTTCTACAAAGTTTACATAATCAAATATATTGTAGGTGAACTCCACTCCAACAGCTTCATCCAAATGCATGCTTACATATGCCATAGAGCTTGTTAAAGATATAGCCAACAAACTCAATCCCACTAATAAAAAGCCTGCTATTCTAGTCATTTTCATAAGTATCCATACTATTATCATCTATATTAAGATATTGTCGGGCTGATTGATAATAACAAATAACATATCACTAAATATAAATTAAACGCATTTTTTTAAACATAACACTTACCTCATATTACTAATTGTTTCTCCTTTGTTCTTATCATTTTATATTTTTTATCCCCGGGTTTATGTAAGTATTATATATGTTCTTTTAATTAAAATCTCCCACAAAAAAGCAACAAAAGTGTAACAAAAGTGTAACTGCCCAAATTTAAGGAACAAATATATATATATGATTTAAAGCAGTTCTTCAATTATGCCGCCATTCTTCCTAAGGCTAAAGTATAACATCTTAATCCGATTGCAGCAAATATTTATTTACCTGTTGTAACAATGATTGCATATACTCTTTTCTTATGGTATCCTTTTTTACAGCATAAAAGGGAGGAAAATACAATGGAATCTATCCAAAACTTTCTTGAGAAAATTTTTAAGCTCAAGGAAAACAAAACAGACATAAAGACCGAGATCATAGCAGGTATAACAACATTTATGACCATGGCTTATATACTTGCGGTCAATCCGTCAGTGCTTTCAAGTACGGGTATGGATGCAGGAGCACTTTTTACCGCTACCGCACTTATCGCATGTGTAGGCACACTCTTTATGGCGTTTTTCGCAAATTATCCATTTGCAATAGCACCGGGCATGGGACTTAACGCATATTTTGCATATACAGTTGTAAAATCAATGGGATACAGCTGGCAAGTTGCTCTTACTGCCGTGCTTGTAGAAGGCATAATATTTATACTTATCTCCGCAACAAATATAAGGGAGGCTATATTCAATGCCATACCCAAAAACCTAAAAGAAGCGGTCAGCGTAGGTATAGGTCTTTTTATAGCATTTATAGGTCTGCAAAATGCCAATATAATTATAGCAGGTTCTACACTTGTAAGACTTTTTTCGCTTGAAAAATATAATGCGGTAAATTCCGTAAATGCTACAATGAACGACGTAGGTGTAGGTGTTCTTCTTGCATCTGCAGGCATACTTATTACTTCAATCCTTGTAATAAACAATATAAAGGGAAATATACTGCTTGGCATACTTATTACATGGGGAATCGGAATTATATGTCAGCTTTGCGGTATTTATATACCGAATCCGGAACTCGGCTTTTACAGTCTCCTTCCGGATTTTTCAAACGGCTTTTCAGTACCTTCATTAGCACCTATTCTGTTTAAATTTGATTTGAAAGCCGCAATCTCCTTTAATTTTATACCCGTAGTATTCGCATTTCTATTTGTTGATATGTTTGATACCATAGGCACCCTTATAGGTGTTTCGTCAAAAGCCGGCATGCTTGATGATGAAGGTAAACTGCCCCGTATAAAAGGTGCTCTGCTTGCGGATGCCGTTGCAACCACGGTAGGAGGAATCATCGGAACATCAACTGCAACAACATTTGTGGAAAGTGCCTCAGGAGTGCTTGAGGGAGGACGTACCGGACTTACTGCCGTTATTACCGCTCTGCTTTTTGCAGTCTCACTGCTTCTTTCACCTATATTTCTTGCAATACCGGCATTTGCCACAGCTCCTGCACTCGTAGTAGTAGGATTTTACATGTTTACAAATATAGCCAATATAGATCTTTCAGATCTTGGTGAATCAATACCGTGTTATCTGTGTATACTTGCAATGCCGCTTTTTTACAGTATATCTGAAGGCATATCAATTGGAATCCTTTCATATGTCATACTGAATCTGTTTACTAAAAATGCAAAGAAAGTAACTCCGCTTATGGCAGTGTTGGCAATCTTTTTTGCAATGAAATATTTTATATTGTAATATATAAGGATACTTTATACAGCTGATTATACTGTGAAAACAGGCTTATGCCTAATTACTTTATTACATTTTTTCGTATCAAAGAAAAACTAAAATGGTTTAAATAGACTAAAATCCATAATTAGCAAAAGCAGCCGTATATAATCGGCTGCTTTTTGCTTAACAATATATAAAAGCCGGAGTCATAATAAAAAAGATATGGCTGCCATTTTACGACATCCGCCTCAAAATGATATATCAAAGAGCTTTACTCAAAATCATCCTTTATAATATCCCATACCGCATCAATACTGTGATATTTCCTTATATATTCGCCGCAAGCCCTGCTCATGGCATTAAGTGAATTTACATCTTCATAAAGCTTAATTACAGTATCTGCAAATCGAACGGCATCATAATCATCCTGCGAAAAGGCACTACCGGCTATACTGCCATCTATCGCCATAGTACCGTCCTTAATTACATCTGAGTCCGCTTTATCTTCACGGCTGTTATATTTATCTTCATTCATACGCATATTTTCATCAAAAATTCTGCTTAAGGCATCTTTTTTATCGCTTCCTCCGGTAATTCTCATAACCTTATCCGCCTCCGGTATTCCTTCCGCACCCACTTCAGTGGTTACTACCGGCACACCGTGATAAACAGCTTCTATCACTTTTCCCTTTACACCTGCACCGTACCTTAAAGGCACAACGGCAAGTCTGCAGCTTTTATACAATCTCTCAAGTTCTTCATCCGAAACGAAACCCTTTACTATAATTCCCTCATCCGGATTATTAAGAGAAGTAATCTCGCTGCCCGCCTTTGAACCTACTATATAAAAATTAATTTTAAGTTTTTCTCTTATAAAACGCCATACTTTATTTACAAAATATAAAACCGCATCAGTGTTTGGCGGATGTGCAAACCCCCCTACAAATACTATCCCTTCCCTATCTGCAAAATCTTCCTGATGTTCATATGGAAAGCTTTCGTATACATAAGCGGTTATCGCCTTGACTGCAAGATAGCGATTTATACTGCATATCGCCCGTATCTCGGTCTGTGAAGGATAGTAACTCATATCCGCCTTATGAAGTATCTCAAGTTCTATATTTTTCCAGTAAGAACTTGCCTGTTTTTTTGATTTATCGCCGGTAAGCTCATACTCTCTGTATTCACGCAAAAAATGCAGATCATGACCATAAAATATCACTTTAAGATCGGTGTGATTCTTTATAAAATCAATATATTTAAGTGCTATATGTGGACGGTTCAGATATACCAGATGTATATCAGCGGCATTTTCCCTTATCCATTCCTTTATATCATTCTGCATCTGACTGCCGTACAGTACCTCTACACCAAGTTGTGTAAGTGTCGTAGTATACGGTTCCTCACGCATAAAATTATCACCTAAAAATTTTACTCCGAATCCTTTTTTAATAAGCAGCTTTATATACTGGAAAGTAGTCCTTGACCCTGCATCTTTGTCAAAAGTAGGAACATAGTGGTCAACAAAAAGGATTATTTTCCTGTCCCGGCTTCTTTCCCTTGCTTTAAATATATTACTGCCCCCGGTATTTTCAAACTGATTTTTAAACTCGTCTTTCCACTTTTCTTTCAATTTGACGGAGTTTTCCACCTGATATCTCTTTAAGCCTGTACCGTTTACATCAGTACCGTTTGAAACACCTTCAAAATGAATTACTTCGGACTTGGGCTGATATAAAACTTTATATCCGGCTTTTCTTACTTCAAAAGCGAAATCTGAATCCTCACAATATGCCGGAGCAAATCTTTCATCAAATCCGCCTATTTTTTTCCAAAGCTCATGCCTTATAATTATAGCCGCACCTGATATATAGTCGGTTTCTCTTACATAATTATACTGACACTTGTCCGGATCATCATTTCTGCCGTAGTTCCAGCCTGAACCGTCGCTCCATATTATGCCCCCGGCTTCCTGAAGCTTTCCGTCAGGATATAAAAGCTTTGAGCCTGCCATACCTGCCTGAACATCCCTGTCCATAAGCTCAACAAGCCAATAAAGCCAGTCCCTGCATACTTTGGTATCATTATTTAAAAACATAATATACTGACCTTTTGCAAGCTTTGCGGCATTATTGCAGTTTTTAAGAAAACCCAGATTTACCTCATTTCGGCTTATAATTATATTTTCCGCAAATTTTGAAAGTTCCTTTGTTGCATCGGTTGATACATCATCGGCTATTATAATCTCATAGCTTATATCATGTGTATTTTCAAGTATTGATGCCAGGCAGGCATAGGTGTAATCTATCTGATTATATACAGGTATTATAATACTTACCTTTGGATTATCTTCTTTTTTAAATACAAGCCTTCCATGCAGTCTGTATTCCTCACCTATCTTCTTTTCACCCTCAAGTATATTTCTTCCTTCAGCGGTGGTAAGCATTTTTATATAGGCTGCGGGATTTTCGGCTGCCGTCTTTGCATATGAAAGCCTGCGCCCTCCTTCAGTTCCTTTTGGAAACATACGGTTAAGCTCTTTAGAAAGCTTTCGCTTAATTCTGTACGGTATACCCAGACGTGCATTACTATGTGCTAAAGCCTTTGCCAGTTCGCCATTTTCATGCCTTAATGCACCTATTATAGTTTCAAGATTTTTTACATGATTGTCTGTAAGCTGTTTAATCTCCCTCAGCTTCCTTAATGCATCGGACTGTTCATAAAGTTCTTCCTTTAATACCCTGTTTCTTTCAGCGATATATCCGTAATTTTTCTCCATCTTTATAAACTCTCCGGCAGGTTTTACCTCAACCCTGTAATTATCAAGATAAATTTTTTGAATATCTCCATGAACCCTGTTTTGAAAAGCTTTTTCAGCTTCTTCGTAGAGTTTTATATTTTCCTCAGGTATATCAAACAAGGCAAGAAATTCCGTTTCAGTTATGCCCATGCCGCTTCCGAATTTTGCAAAAAACTCATGCAACGCCCTGTATCTGGTATATAAAAGCGGCAATGCATTCTCCTCAACCCACTCATAATCTATGCCGTAAAGTGTATCCCCGCAGCAGACAAAATTATCAAAGATTGCATCCATATTGGCAGTCCCTCTGCCGCCATCTATTATCTCAAACGCCCTATTGATTTCATCTACCGGTATATACCCGTCCTTTACCAGATTCCCAAGACTTTCACTTAGATTTTCACCCTCTATAAAATCAAAAACCGCCTCATATATATCATTTTCAGGATCATTTTTAATATCAGCCTTAAGATAGACCGCACGGCTTCCCTCTTTTACAAGGCGTTCATATTTATCCTTAAATGAAAGTATATGGTCAGCAGCCTCTTTGCTAAGTGCAGATTTTTTAACGTTTCTTTTTCCGTCCTTTTCTTCTATTGAAGTGCATATCTTATATTGATCCCTGCGGTTGCGGTTATATTTTACAAATACCGTTTCGGGGCGGCTGCCGCTGACTGCTATAAATGAATTTGCAAAAAACGGAAATTCATCGCCCTCACATATTTCATCAAGCTTTTGTGCAACAGAAAGCCCTGCAACATCCGGATAATCATAAGCCGGCAAATCACTTGACAGATCGCCCTTTTTAGGCAGATATCCGTCTGAATATATACTTAAAGGCAGTCTGTAATCCGACACGGGATAATAAAGGCTGTACATATCAAATCCCGCCTGATTAAGTTTCAGTACAAGCTCTTTTTTTCCAAGCACATAATCATCAGAATCCGCACCAAGCATATATTTTATACCGTATCTGTTGTCAACTGCAAATATAAGCCTTCCGTCATCATAAAGCATTTCTTTTAAAAAGGATAAGCCTGTATTAAAATCAAGCTCCGGGTTTATTTCACTATTGAAACAGGCTATTATGTAATCAAATTTAATCTTTTCCTTTTTTTCACAGCCGTTTTGATATTCAAACTTTACAAGCCTGCTCTCATCATTAAATACGGCCTTTAACAGAATATCAAAAAAACCTTCTTTATCCCATATATAAAGCTTTTTCGCCTTTTTAAGCAAATATGAAACAAGTGCAGTACTTTCCAGACCTATAAGAAGAATATTTGAATTCATTTTTATATCAAGCCAGCCTGCAAGCCCTGCCCTCTGTGCCGAAAACATATATAAATCTTCAAGCGAAGGATTATCTCTTAAAAGAGCGGTCTCATCATTATTATAAGCCTTTATAAGGTTTGCCTGTCCTCTATATTTATAATATTGCGAATTTAAAGCATTTCCCTTATCCTTTAAATCTTCATTAATGCCATTTTCTTCTGAATTTTTCATATTTTCCATTTTTCTTATTCCAGTATATATAAAATTATTATAAAATAATCCCCATAATTACAGTATATCCCGATTTTTATTCAGCTTCAGGCTTACAACAGGCTCCATATCATAAACTCCTACCGTATTTTTATTTGAAACCACTGTTATGCCGGTAACATCATAAAGTCTGTGATATACCGTGTGTTTACCGTTTTCATAACCCGTGCAGCTCATTGAAAGCAGGTATTCTCCGCCTTGAAGAGTCATCCTCTGCTTAAACTCAACCTCATAGCTGTCTCCTGCTTTTACAGGCTTTATATCACAGCCTTCAAACATGGTATTTGTTCCTGTAAGTTCAGTGCCTTTTTTATCCTTAATAGTATATGTAAATATAGGCATCTGTATATCGTCAAAAAACCTTATTCGTTCTTTTATAGTAAATTCCTCACCCTTTAATATAAGATTTGACACTTCACCTTTTTCATCAAGTATGCCAAGATCATATATTTTCGCCCTGCCGTCTCCATATTCGGTAAGGTGCGGATTTAAAGCAAGCTTATCCTTCATAAGTACATCTTTATGTTTTTCCTCAGTATCGGCTGCCCCTGCTCTTTTTTCGCCTTCATCGGACGAATCAACCGTCCGATCAGCTGTATCACAGATATTGTCTGACTTGTTTTTAATAATTTTATTTTTAAATTCCGCCTCATAATCATCATCAAGATCCATACCCAGATCATCAAGTCTATTTGCAAGAATCTTTTTATAAAGATCGACCATCTTACCCGGACTTCCCTCTGCTACAAATGATCCTTTATTTAATAATACCACCTTATCGCAGTATTTTATTATACTTCCCATATCATGAGTAACCATAAGTATAGTAGTTCCGTTTCGTCTTATCTCATCCATACGTTTATAGCATTTTGCCTGAAAAAATACATCACCCACACTAAGTGCCTCATCAACTATAAGTATCTCAGGATCAACATTTATAGCAAGTGCAAAGGCAAGTCTTACAAACATACCAGAAGAATAGGTTTTTACAGGCTGATGTACAAAATCACCTATATCGGCAAATTCAAGTATTTCAGGAAGTTTTAAATCCATCTCCTCTTTTGAAAAGCCCATCATGGTACCGTTCATATATATATTTTCAATACCTGTATAGTCCATATTGAACCCGGCACCCAGCTCAAGAAGAGCGGATATATTTCCCTTTACCTTTATATCTCCCGTGCTCGGATTTAAGACACCGCATATTATCTTAAGTATGGTTGACTTTCCTGAACCGTTTGTACCTATTATCCCTACGGTAGTGCCCTTTTCCACATTAAAGCTTACTCCGTTTAAGGCAAAGAACTTTTTATGGTATACCTTATGTGCGGGATTTATAACTTCCTTCAGTCGGTCTATGGGTTTATCGTATAATTTATATATCTTTTTTACATCTTTCAGTTCTATGGCATAAGCCTTATCCATGATATTTCTCCTTTATTTTGCAGACCTTTAAAGCACATCGGAAAAATGCGGCTTCAGCCTTGTAAAGAGTCTTACTCCTACTAAAAGCAGGACAATAGTAAATATCCAATAATATATGCTTAAAAGCGGTCTTTCAAAAAACCAGTCTCCTGTAAGCATACTGTCCCTGTAACCTGTAACTATATAATAAACTGGATTTATCTTAAGTATTTCATCTATCCATAACGGTCTCTCCTTAAACATAGTCGGAAACCACATTATAGGGGTAAGCCACATGCCGAACTGGAGCATTATGTTTACTATCTGTGCCATGTCTTTAAAAAATACAGTTATACTTGATGTTATGTATGTAACTGCCAATATAAGCACTGAAAGTGAAAAGCTGTAATATGCGATCTGGAACCAGCTCAGCATAGGCAGCTTTGCATATGCAAAAAACAGCCCCGTCATTATAAATATAAACACCATATGCACCATAAGACATGATATAAGCTTTATAACAGGCAGTATGGCAACATTAAATACAACCTTTTTTACAAGATAGTCATACTCCTGAAGACAGTTTGTTCCCAGATTAAGCGCTTCATTAAAATAGAACCACGGCACAATACCCGGCACAAGCCAGAGTACATAAGGTGTATCTTCTATCGGGGGAACACTTTTAAATCCCATCTGAAATATAAAAAAATAAATTAACACGGTTACTATCGGCTGCACAAACATCCATGCTACACCAAAATAGGATCCGACAAAGCGTTTTTTAAAATCTGCCTTTGCCAGATCCCATATAAGATTTCTTTTTTTAATGGCTTCTGCAACAACAGCTGTAAGATCTTTCATAATACCCATCCCCTATAACCCGCAGGTTTGGTTAAGTCCCTTCCACTTTTTGTCCTTATCGGATATTATAAGTTCAATATCCTTATTTATAGGCCAGTCTATACCTATATCACTGTCATTCCATATAATACCGCCCTCGTCATCAGGTCTGTAAAAATCGGTACATTTATATGCAAACTCTACCTCATCTGAAAGCACCAGAAATCCATGTGCAAAACCTTCAGATATATAAAACTGCTTTTTATTTTCAGCGCTCAATATGACTCCATACCATTTTCCAAAGGTTTTGGAGCCTTTTCTTATATCAACTGCCACATCAAAGACTTCTCCCCTGAGCACTCTTACAAGCTTGCCTTGCGGATGCTCCTTCTGAAAATGCAGTCCCCTAAGTACCCCTTTTGAGGACATGCTTTGGTTATCCTGAACAAAATCCATCTTAAGCCCTTCTGCATAAAAATCATTCTTGTTATAGCTTTCCATAAAATATCCCCTGCTATCATAAAATACCTTGGGCTCTATAATATACAGTCCTTCTATATCACATCCGCTTACAACAATCTTTCCCATTTTATCTCCTGTTTAAATTTTAATTCAGCAGCTAATTTTAACATATTATATGGCAGGTGTCAAAAAAACGTCCGTCTTATATATCCTGCAACACCTTTAAAATCCATTATAACGGCATGAATTACCGCACCTGCTCCTGCCATTATAAATGCACAAAATATCAGTGTAAGCCAGCTGTGGGGTTTTATAATACCGACAGCCGCCTTAAATACCGCCGTCATCAAAGCAGATGATATTATATGCGGTATAATAACCTTATAAAATTTCAAGACCTTTACATGTATGCAGTATGCCGCATATATAGGAGTAAATATAAGATTTATTAATGTCATTATCACTGCAGTGGTAAGCACTATCGCATACGGTCCCAGATTGGTATATTTTAATAAAAAGTACATCCCCAGAGTATTTGCAGCTCCGCCTAAAACTGTAATTATACAGGGCATCCTCTTTTTTAAAGCGAGTGTGCTTATATAATACATAGGATGTGATATTCCCTCAGTTATTGATATGGATATATTCACCATCGTAAGCATGTATAAAAGTCCGGTATTCTGTGAAGGCAGCCAAAGCCTGTAATAAAGCGGTCCGAGTGCCACAAATCCGGCAAAGGCGGCATTTGAAAAATATCCGCATATTTTCATCGCCTTTGACGTATCCTTTATAAATAAATCCATATCACCCGTTGAATAGCTTTTTAACATATGCGGCTGAAAAGGCTGAAATACTACCTGATAAAGCATTGAAAACATAATTACTATGGTTTTTGTAACCGATATCTCGCCGGTTTCAACACCTGAAAGCATAAGGTTTGAAACTATAAGATCCAGACCGCTGTTTAATACATTACCTACACTGTTTACAGACTGCCAGATCCCGTTTGACATCATCTGCCAAACCTTTTTAAATGAGGCAAAAGACTTTTTAAAATGAAGATTTGGAGTAAGTTTGTTTTTTAACACTAAATTGCCTGCCAGTTTTACAATTGAAGCACTTAGTGAGCCTATACCCAAAAACCATATAACAGGTTCAAAATTAAAAAATAATATAATAAGTATAGCGGCATCACATAAATATGATAAAATATTTACCGTGCCTAAAAGATCAAGTCTGTTTTTTATATAACTCCCCACACTTAACGGAGTAATAATGGTAGTAAAAACAAAATTTAAAAAAACCAGTATAAATAAAATCTTGACTGAGAATACTAAATTCACCGGTATTTTTAAAAGATGTTCCATATTCAGTATTAGAGGCAGTGCACCTGCAAAAACAACTCCCGGAAGCAATATACAGCCAAGCACCGAGGATGAGTAGTATTCACCTGCCTCCTGCATATTTCCCTTATGGTAGGATATTGAAATATATCTTACTACAAAGGTTGTAAGTGCTACTGTAATTATTTCCGCATACGAAACTGCGGTTTTAGCTATTGATACAAAACCGTAGGCTTCAATACCCACATTATCGGTAATATACGGTGTCAATAAAAAGTTTATAGCATAGCTTATAAAAACTCCAAATCCCGTTATAAGTATAGTCTTTGCAAGTTTAAAATTATCCCTTGACATTTATCTCCTTTAAAATACCTGCATTTTTTATAAATGCGTTTTAAATTTTATATATTCTCTTTAGGTAAATGCTATTTAAATGATATATATTCTTTACACAATCGTCCTTTATGCCTGTATAATGCTAAATATTTTCATTTGATTTTTCTATATTGCATGCATGATAACATAATAAAAGAGGGCACCATGCAACTATATTTCCCAAGCCGACTTCAAAAATCATTTCAATAAAATATGCCGCCATTATAAATATAAGTGTATTTGCAAAATCTATTTTTATGCATTTCCTTAAATTTGAAACGGCAGCTAATATTAAAAACAGCGTTATAATAAAAAATACAATTCCTCCCTGCCAGAGGGTTTCAAGCCATTGGTTATGTGAATTTACAAAAGCCTTGCTTCCAAGCATTGAAGCCGCATCCGCATTTGACATATCGCCCCATCCGAATACAGGTCTTTTTGATATCAGCAATAAAACCATCGCCCATGCCGCCGTCCTGTTTGAAAATGTCAGATCCTTGCCAAAAAGCCCTTTTATAATAGGTGCAAGAAATGAAACGCTTCCAAAAATAATTAAAATTGCAGCTGCGGCATATACCAGTAAAACTATATATGGCTCTATCCTTACTTTTATCCTCATTTTAAAATCAGACAAATATATACCTGAGGCGGCAATAAGCGAAACTATAAGTGAAGTGCTTGAGCGCAGTATTAAAGGTGTAATTATACTTATAAAAGTGATAAAAATAAGCATATTTTTTCTTTTTTTGTTTTTAATAAAAAATACCGTATATATGCCAGTATAAGCAATGCAAGAAACCAGAATATATGATTATTCTTATTGCCGAACACCCATTGTGAAAATTCACTGCTTGACCACTGATTCCACTCTATTGTAGTTTTATATAAACCTGACGGAAATAAAACCACTGACACAAAATCTATTAAAACATAGACGAATATAATATAGTATAATATATTCACTGCTCTGTAAGTATGTTTCCTTAACATATAGTCTATAAATGATGCCATAAGCACAATCTTTGCAGATGATATTATACTATGTATGTCTCCGTTTTTATTTATAAATGTATTTGCTACAATATAGATATAATAAAGTGTAAATAAATAAATAAATCCTGAGGGCTTATATAAACGTACAAACAGCAAATAGAATATAAAAAGCACACATATATTTCCAAGCAGCTTTATAACCGCATTATTCGCAAAATATGCCGGCATAAGCATAACTGCCAGACTGAAAAAAAATATCAAATCCGTTTTATTTAATTTTATAATTCCCCTGTTATTTATATTTGTCATCTATATATTTTCCTCGCCAATATAATTAAAATCAACAAATGCAGTCGTTCAATTAAAAATAATAAGTATAATTATTTATTCGGGGTCTGCATATCATTAATTGCGGAATCTATTATATTTTTCATATATACCTTAGCA
This sequence comes from Johnsonella ignava ATCC 51276, assembly GCF_000235445.1. Taxonomy (GTDB): domain Bacteria; phylum Bacillota; class Clostridia; order Lachnospirales; family Lachnospiraceae; genus Johnsonella; species Johnsonella ignava. The sequence continues at coordinate 505,311 of NZ_JH378829.1, forward strand.
GCCCGTGGCGAAAAATATTCTTCAAATATATCTATAATTTCCGGATTTTCTTTTTTTACATCAGTATCCTTAAGCATTTCAAGTACCTCCTTATATCTTTTTGCAGTATCACATAAAAATATAAGTTTTTCCTTTATTGTATTTTCTTTATATAAATCAAGCTTCTCATAGTATCCCTGAAGACTTTCAGTGCTGCCTAAAAAAACTTTGCCGTATGAAAATGCCTCCGCCGTCTTAATCTTCATGCCTCCGCCGTCAGTAAGCGGTGCAATTACAATATCTGAATATATGTAAAAACTGCTTAAATCCTCACAAAAGCCTATGACATAAACATCATCATCATCAAAATAATCTTTAAGACATTCAAGTCCCTTTCCAACTATATATAAATCATAATATTGCCGTACATATTTAAATACATTTATATAAAACCACTTTATACCTTCTATATTCGGATAATATGATGTACCCACAAAAAGGATATGTTTTTTGCCCGTTTCCTTATACGGATCTTCAGGCTTTTTTTCAATATAACAATCATTCCTGTCCACACATACCGGAAGATAAAAATCGGAGTGTATATTATAATGTTTAAAAAGCAGCTCATCCTCTCTTTTATTCAAAACTATATTTTTATCAGTATATTTAACATTAATAGCCTCATTTTTAATTCCTATCATAAAATCTATCTTATCTATAAAACGGCTCCTTTTAATCCATATAGCAAAAAGCTCAGCCTTTACATCATGAAAAAAAGAGACTACAGGCAAACGGGGAAATTTTGTTTTTATTTTTTTTACAAGTCTCCCGAAAAAAGAGTCATCAACAAATACAAAATTTATATTTTGGCTTTCTATTATACTGCATATATCTTCTATAATATTATCTGAAAATAAGTATACATTCCCCTGTATATGCCTTATTATACGCTCAAATGGATTTTTATATTTTCCGTACGCAATATAGTTTTCTTTTTTTAAAGGTGCCGCCTGAACTGAAACATCCACTATAAAAACATTATCCGCTCCGACAAGATTTATAAGTGTGTCTCTATGCATCCTTGCACCCACGCCTGCGCCTGAAGTAAGGTTCAGTTCCTTTGAAATAAACATATATTTCATATATTACTCCCTTTAAATATTTCATAATATTTATTTATCTCATCCTGATTGCCGTAATTACGTTTTGAAATCCAATCAATATATTTTTGTTTATTTATAAGCATAGACTCTATCCCGTCCGCAACGGACTGTGCATTTAATTCCGTTATAATACCCTCGTTTTCATCTATCTGATCATATACTGTAGGATAGCGTGTTACAACTATAGGCTTTACCAATATCTTTGCTTCGTCAATTACAACCGATTTGCCCTCAAACCTGGAAGTCTGTACTATTATATCTGCGTTTTTCATAAAAGGATAAGGATTTTTTTTGGTTCCTGCAAGAAAAAAATGATTCTCAAGAGCCGACTGTTTAATCTGATTTTCAAGCTCTTTTTTTAATCTGCCGCTTCCAAGCACAATCCATATAAAATCCATACCTCTTTTTTTTAATATTGCAGCTGCTTTAACTGCAATATCAAAACCCTTTTGCTCTTCAAGTCTGCCCACCGATAAAAGTTTTATTTTTTTAGTATTAAATACTTCAGGCATAAATTCATCAGCCAGTTTATGTACTGCCTGTGATGAGGTCAGATTTGGCAGCATATATATCTTGTCTGCCTGCGAAGGAAATGTCTTTTTTAATACTTCAACACAGATATCGGAAATACTTATTATCTTATCTATTTTTTTAAAGTATTCAAGATCCATGTTTTTATCATGTGCTATCTGTGAATAATCATTATGTATCCAGCCTATCTTTATATCGGCATTAACTTTATCTGCCAAAAAATATACAGGTTCACAATGCATATATGCAATACCTATATCATAATGCATTTTTATTTCTTTTATTTTATTTTTATAAAATTTTTTCCACCTGTACTGGCGGCTCTTAGAACCTCCGCCCGCAGCCGCTTTTGATATAATTGTGCATATTACATGCATAATACTTAGTATAGGATGCTTAAACGAAAAAATTTTATTTAATGAGTTTTCATAAAGTACATGAAGATCTTCACAGTCTGAAATAAGCTTTACCTCATCCGGAAGCTGTGTTAAAAAAAAACCCTCCTGCTGGAATAATAAAAGATCTACATCATATTTTTTAAAATCAAAAAGACAAAGAAGATTAACAAGACTTCTTTCAGCTCCTCCGCTTCTTAAACTGCTCATAATAAATAAAATTTTCTTTTTCATAATGACTCCCTCCCGTATAACTTTCTCCTGTTATAACATCATTCCCTTCAACAGATCCCTAAATCGGATATTATAATATTGATACAGAGCCTATACTATATGACCTCAGGAAGCTCTATCCAATCTCCGAACACTTTATTCCAGTACGGAGGATCAAACCTTTCAAATCCGCTTAAATGGAAAAATGTAAGCTCACCAAAATAAAGCTTTCCGTTTATATCGTAAAAATCAACCCTTACATGCGGTATATTTCTTGACAACAAGCCGGCATAATACTTCATTTGTTCAAATGAATCCGGGCATTTTAAAGGTTTATATGAGTTTTCATCTGTATTTATAGGAAGGTGCTTAAAATCACTGTCATAAAAGTCATACTTTACACCTGTTTCCTGATTTTCTCTGCCGCTTGCGGTAAAAAGTGCCTTTACTTCACCATTAAAACAGAAAAATTTATAATCCTTTAATTCATATCCTGATTCATCAACCATATATTTTTCCGCAATCACACGTCTTTTTACATGCTTATAAGGCCACTCTCTATTTTGTATATAGTAGTTTTTTGCCAGGCTTGCACTTATTTTTTTTCTTGCAGCAGATATATTAAACTGTGATTTATCTTTACATATTACAACTCCTCCTGAATCATGTGTACATTTTAATACAAATTTATCAGGAAGAATATTAAAGTCTATTTCATCAAAGCTGTCCCACACCCCAAGCGTAGGTATTATATGTTCTTCTCCTATAATTGAAGCTACATAATGTTTTACTTCGTACTTATCTACCATATTTATATATTCTGCTCTGTGATTGTAAAGCTTTAACCACTGAAGTTTTTCATCATATGTAACCGGGTTTTCCAAATCCGGCTCATACCCGAATACATTTTTAAATTGCATTTTTACAAATTTCTCATCAGATATATGATTATAAAAACCAAGCTTTGACATAAAGATAGTTCTTTTATATTTATCTGTTAATACACTGATAACTTTTTTGAATTTATCTTTCATTTATTTTCCTCAAATATAATATATTATTATACAATTACCAAAAGTATAAAAATTCGATGCAAGCTTGCCTGCAAGGGAATTTATTATCTTTTTACACCTACATCATATTATAGTATAGTATAATTGTGGATTTTAAATTTCCCGGTAATAAATAATTACAGTATATTATTCTATAAATCCACAATTTTATGCAGGACTTTATCCCACCTTAAAAACACCCTGTTTATATCAAGGTATTTTACACTTTCAAAAGCCCTTTCTCCCATTGTTTTTCTTTCTTCACCGTTTCCCATAAGAAACTCCATCTTCTCTGCCATTTTAACCTCATCGCCTATGTCTACAAGATAGCCGTTTACTGCATCCTTTATTATATCTGACGGACCGCATTTGCATCTTGTCGATACACACGGCGTTTTCGCATACATAGCTTCACATAATACATTTGGAAAGCCTTCATAAAATGAAGACAATACAAAAATTCCCGCCTTTTTCATCTCGAAAAACGGTGTATGTGTAACACCGCAAAGTTTAATTCTGTCGCACATACCTATATTCTTTATATAAGCTTCAAGCTCTTTCTTCATACAGCCCTGACCGAATATTTTAAGTTTCCAGTCAGGGAATTTTGCCGCAGTCTTTTTAAAGGCATTTATAAGTGTCTTAAAATCCTTTTGTTTTTCAAGTCTGCCTACTGAAAGAACGGTGTTTTCTCTTTTTATATCGTTTTCATCAGAATTTTTCGTATCTTCTTTTATACACTGTAATTCCAGCTCTTTAAAATCAAGAGGATTTTCAAGAACAAATATTTTATTCTGAAGATATTTAGGATAAGTTTTTTTTACTTCATGCGTCTGTACTATAACAGCATCTGCAAATCTGTAAAAAAAACAGCTTATTGTAAATATATATCCGGGATATTCCTTAAGCAGGTAATTTCTGTCGCATACCACTATCCTGCTTTTTGAAAATATTCCTGCAATTATAAGCATTATATTGCAGCGGCTTAAAAATGATACGGCTACCTGAGGCTTTCCCTTTTTAAGCCGTCTTACAGTATCTCTGATATCACGAAAAACTTCAACAAATAATGATAAGAAAAATCTGTTTTTAGCCTTATTATTATATTTTATAACATTTACATTTTTATCAATATTATAAAATTGAGGTCTTTTTTCATACGAGATCAGATTTACCTCATTATCTCCGGCAGCAAAATATCTTGCCAGATTTGCCATTACATGCTCAGCTCCGCCGCTTGAAAGGCTACTTATGTAAAAGTCTATCTTCATATTCCTTAAGTACCTCCATATATGTAACCCTTTCCCCCTTAAACACTCTTAAAAGCTGATCCACTGCAATATCCCAATTGTATCTTTTAAGTACATAATCCGCAGCAGTGCTTTTATAATCTTCAACTATATCCGGATTATCCAGAAGATGCTGCAGCTTTTTATATAAATCTTCCTCATCCGATTTTTTAAAGCAGGCAGCCTTATCTTTTACAACCTCCGTATTTTCAGGAATATCACTTACAAGACAGCAGCAGCCATATGACATGGATTCAAGAAGCGTATTTGCCATACCCTCAAGATTACTTGGCAGTGTAAATATATACGCATTACTGTAAAGCTCTCCTATTTCATCTCCTGTTATATAACCTATAAATTTAATTCGCATGTCATCTGCCCCGGCTCTTTTTAAGCTGTTGTAATATTCCCTGTCAGCCTCTGCGCCTCCGGCTATTATAAGTTTTTTATCCGTATCGCATTTTTTAAAAGCATTTATAAGATAATGAATACCTTTTTCAGGAACTATCCTCCCGAGAGAAAGTATATAACTGTCCTTATCTATGCCATATTTATTCTTTATAATACGGGCTTTGCGTTTTTTAGGCTTATCTATTCCGTTTGCAAAAAGTAATGAATCGGCATTATATCTTTTATCTATATAGTCCTTCATATTTTGTGATAAAACCATACATACATCAGCTTTTTTTGCTGCGGTTTTTTCACCGAATTCAAGATATTTTTTTGCAAAGCCGCCCCACTTGTCTCTTTTGCTGTCAATACCGTGAAGTGAAGCTATACACCTGATTTTAAAAATTTTTGCAAGCCGGATTGCGGCACATGGACCTGATGCACAGTAGCTTACTACATCATATCTCATAAATGCGGCATGTATTGTTGCCAAAAATGAGTATATAATCACACCTGCTTTTTTGTTTCCTGCCGGAACAGTAATTATCCTGACACCCTTGTAGCTTTTAAGCCTTTTTTTATTATATTTTTTCCCGAAAACATTATCTCCGCCTCTGTTATACACATAAACCTTATGCCCAAGTGCAGCCATCCTTACCGCATGCTGCTCCACACATTTTTCAATACCTCCCTCATTTGAGGGTATACGCTTATGCCCTATAATAGCTATCTTCATATAAATAAAACCTGATTCTCCAAAATATATTTTCCTAATCCCTGTTAAATATATCCCTTGTATATACCTTTTCTTTTATATCTTCAAGTCGGCTGTCATATCTGTTTGCAATAATAGCTCTGCACTGCTTTTTAAATTTTTCAAGGTCATTAACCACCCTGCTTCCAAAAAATGTTGTGCCGTCTTTTAATGCAGGCTCATATACTACAACTAAGGCTCCTTTTGCCTTTATCCTTTTCATTATTCCCTGTATTGAACTGTGTCTGAAATTATCACTGTTTGACTTCATAGTAAGCCGGTATATGCCTATTATAACCTCTTTTTCCTTATCTTCACTCCATTCGCTGTTTGCACCGTAGGCTCCTGCAAGTTCAAGCACACGTTCGGCTATAAAATCCTTTCTGGTTCTGTTGCTTTCCACTATTGCACCTATAAGATTTTCAGGAACCTCAGAATAATTTGCAAGCAGCTGCTTCGTATCCTTAGGCAGGCAGTAACCTCCGTAACCGAAAGAAGGATTATTATAATAATCGCCTATACGTGGATCCTTACATACACCCTCTATTATATGCCTTGTATTTAAGCCTTTTGTCTCGGCATAGGTATCAAGCTCGTTAAAATAGGCTATACGCAGTGCCAGGTATGTATTTGCAAAAAGCTTTACCGCCTCGGCTTCGCTAAACCCCATAATTAAAGTATCTATATCTTCCTTCTTCGCACCTGCCTTAAGCAGATTTGCAAAGGCTGAGGCGGCTTTTACCAGCTCATTGTCATTAAAATCAGTCCCTATAATTATACGGGAAGGATAAAGATTGTCATAAAGAGCTTTACTCTCACGCAGAAATTCAGGGCTGAAAAGAATTCTGTCACTTTTTACTTTTTTTCTTATATATAGTGTAAAACCTACAGGAACTGTTGATTTTATTACTATAAATGCATTTTTATTGATTTTAACAGCATCCTTTATAACTTTCTCAACAGCTGCCGTATCAAAGAAATTTTTTGCAGGATCATAATCAGTAGGTGCTGCAACAATTATAAAATCCGCATCTTTAAGTGCTTTTTCCTTATCCATGGTAGCACTTAAATTTAACTTTTTTTCCGATAAATATTTTTCTATATAATCATCCTTTAAAGGTGATTTTTTATTATTGATACAATCAACCTTTTCGGAAACTATGTCAAATGCCGTTACTTCATTATACTGTGCAAGCAGTACCGCCATTGAAAGCCCCACATATCCCATACCTGCAACTGCAATTTTAGCTCTAAATTTATTATTTGTCATGCCGCTTAAATCCTGCCTTTATACTCTGCATACCAATTTACAAATCTTTTAAGACCTTCCCTAAGATCTGTTTTAGGTCTGTATCCGAAATCTCTTTCAAGCGGACTTATATCCGCATAAGTTGTTTCAACATCTCCGGGCTGCATTGGAACAAGCTCCTTATGTGCCTCAATATTATAGTCCTCTTTCAGAAGCCCGGCTCTTATAAGCTCATCCGTAAGTATATCTACAAAATCAAGAAGGTTTTCAGGGTGGCTGTTGCCTATGTTGTATAAAGCATACGGAGCTATTGAAAGCCCGTCATCTGTATACCTTTTTAAAGGTGCTTTTCCTGCTACATGTATAATCCCTTCAACTATATCATCAATATAGGTAAAATCCCGGCTGCATTTGCCGTAATTAAATATCTGTATCTTCTCTCCTCTTAAGAGCTTGTCGGTAAAACCGAAATATGCCATATCAGGTCTGCCGGCAGGACCGTATACTGTAAAAAATCTCAACCCGGTCGACGGTATATCATACAGTTTGCTGTATGCATGTGCCATAAGTTCATTGCTTTTTTTTGTGGCAGCATAAAGGCTGACCGGATTGTCCACCTTATCCTGCGTATCGTAAGGAACTTTTTTATTGTTGCCGTACACCGAAGAACTTGAAGCATATACAAGATGCTTGGGCATATATCTGCGACAAGCCTCTAAAATATTAAAAAACCCGGTTATATTGGATTGTATATATGCATCCGGGTTTATAATTGAATACCGCACTCCTGCCTGAGCGGCAAGATTTATTACAATTTCAGGTCTGTATTTTTCAAATACTCCGTCTATAAATTCCTTGTCGGCGATATCTCCTTTTATGAAATTAAAATTTTCCCTCTCTTTTATGCGGGAAAGCCTGTATTTTTTAAGAGCAACTTCATAGTAATCATTCATATTGTCAATTCCTATGATCGTACTCTTTACGAAGCCGTTTAAAAATGCCTCTGCAAGTGCGGCACCTATAAAGCCTGCCGCACCTGTTATAAGGACTTTTTTATTTTCGAACTCAAAAGATGTAGCATTATTATTTAAACCTTTATACTGAAACATATATTTACATAGCCCCCTTTCCGAATATTACAACCTTGAAGGTTTCAAATATTATATGTAAGTCAAGCCCTATGCTCCAATTTCTTATATATTCATTATCAAGCTTTACAACATCCTCAAAATCAAGTATACTGCTTCTTCCTTTTACCTGCCACATACCTGTAATTCCCGGTTTTATGGCAAGCCTGCTCTTATGTACCAAATCATATTTTTCATATTCATCCACAGTAGGCGGACGTGTGCCTACCAGGCTCATATCGCCCTTTAATACATTTATAAACTGTGGTATCTCATCTATTGAAAATTTTCTCATTATATGACCGAACGGAAATATTCTGGGGTCATTTTCAACCTTAAACATCATACCGTCCTTTATTCGGTTTTGATCTGTAAGTTCCCGTTTTCTTTCCTCTGCATCAAGATACATGGTTCTGAACTTATATATCTTAAATTTCCTGCCGTTTCTGCCCACTCTTATTTGTGAAAAAAATATAGCCCCGGGACTTTGTATAAATATAACAGGTGCCACTATAACGGTTGCTGCAATCATAACTGCTATACCTACAATGGATACTGCAAGATCAAAAATCCTTTTTATAATCATATCCTTCATAGTTGCCATATTTATACTGCTTGTAATAACCGTGTATCCGCTGAATGTTTCCACAATATTTTGGCATGCAGGGATTTGAAAACCGCTTATATTGGTATGTACGGTTATCCCTGCTTCCAAAAATTTTTCAACCACCCATTCTGCAGGCATTCCTTTATTATCAAAACTTATAAATATTTCATCTATGACATTTGTTTTTACATATTCATACATACCGCAAAAATCTGAAACTATGGGTACTCCCCTTATATATTCACCTATATCATTGCTGTCTGAAGTAACTATACCTGAAATGTAAAAATCCCTGTACTGCCGTTTATTAAAATTTTCAATTATATTCTCGGCAGCCGCTTTTGATGTCATAAGAAGGACGGATCTTGCAGCACGCAGCTTTGCCTTCCTTCTCCTGTACCTTAGACAAAGCTTCCAAACTATCCTTGCAAGAAATCCGAGACATATATCAAGGTACCACATGGTAAGTATGACTTCTCTTGAATATATATAACTCCTTTTTACAATGAACATATACAGCACTATAATTGCAATGATTATGCTTGTACGCTTTATACATGCCCTTAATTCTTTATAATATCCTCTTTTAAGTATCTTGCTGTATCCTTTTCCAATTATTGCAAGGCATAAATCCGTAAGTACAAGCATAACCGCAATTGTATTATAATCGCTGTTTTTATACGGAAGGCGCAAACCGTGCCTTATCATGTATGCCATTATAAAAGATATCTGAAAGAGTATTATATCAATTAATATTATATCCCAATGCTTATATAGTCCATATCTTTGCCTTCTATACATAATTACATAATTCCCCCATTTTATTTTCGGATACGCACAAAACTCTGTAATACCCGGCAGGCGGTGCAATATGTATTTTATTTTTTATATATAACTGTAAATGTTCCCGATCCTGGTGCTGTAAATGAAAGATTTTTATTTTCCACATCAACTGAACTTGTATCAAGTATTGCCCAACGTCCGGTTGCATTTGCATAATAAAGTATCTTTATACTGCCAAGATTTCCTGCAAGATTCGGAATATTAAGTCTCAGCCTTGTATCTGTATCCGAGATGTTGCCTTTCGTATCTCTAACTGCTATGGCATCCGTCTTTGTAAGTGCATTAAAGCCCTCAAGACCGGCAATACCCACCGCATCCTTAAGTGTAATTCCATCATTCAGTTTTTTTATTACAGCAGTTACTTCTGCCGGAAGCCCTGCCGTAGCGGCATCTCCCGTTATAAAGCTGACCTGTTTTCTATCACCTGTATAAATTATAGTAATAGCACTGCTTGGAGATACTGCACCTGATGTGCTGTTTTTTCTGCTGTTTGCTCCTCTTGCCGATGCCTCTCTCTGCCTTATACCTCTTCCGCCGGCTCCTCCGCCTATGCTTCTTGCTGCCATAACATTTACAGACAATGCCAAAGCCAGTGCTGCCGTCATTAAAATTCCCGCTGTTTTCCTATACATGTTCTTCTCCTCCTTTAAAATAAGCTTGTCATATATAAGCTAAGAAAATTATGGTTTAAGTAAAGTCCAATCCATAATCATAAGGCTTATTGTACTTCTCTATAAAATAAATCAAGCACCATCTTTTTAACACCGTTCTTATCGGGATAGTACTCATCATAAAGCTCTGTCGTAACAGATTTTCCGGGTATAACAAGTATATCCTCTTCTGTTAAATCGCTGCTTTGTGCTCCATCCGCCCCGAGCTTTAAAAGCTCAGCCTTCTCCATATCGGTAACCATATATGGATTTATATCATCAATAAGCTTTTCAATAAGGCTGTCTTTTTTTGACCCTTGCTTCTTTAATGCATTGTGAAAGCCCTTTATATATTCCTTCTGGTTATCCATACGCTTTATTGCGGTAAAATCTTCATTAATATCTCTATATCTTACAAAAAATTCAGCCTGCTCTCCGTCAAGCTTTACAAAGGAACCTTTTTTAAGCTCCGGATAGACTTCCTCCATGCTGTCATCATTTATAGTTACACTAACGCCGCCTACATCATCATTTAATATGGAAATGGCATTTACATTTAAGGCTACATAAAAGTCTATATCAAGCCCTGATAAAAGCTCGCTAAGTGCACTCCTTGTATACTCACAGCTTAACTGTTTGCCGTCGCCGTAAGCATATGCCATAGTTATATGCTGTTTTGATTTTCCCAGTTCATTGCCATTTATGTCTGTAAGCATGATATCCGTCATAGTATCACGTGGAATCATAAGTATCTTCACTTCATTTCTGGCGGTATCCCAAGCAATAAGTGCTATGGAGTCCGCATGCCCGCCTGAACCTGCCTGACGCTTTTCATACATGCTCCTGTCGGTGTCAACTCCAAGACACATTACAGCTTTTATATATTTCTCCCTTTTATATATCTTTCCGTCATCTCCCTGTACGGTATCTTCAGCATCCGGTAAAGTACTTTCAGGAGTGTCTTTAGATATTTCATTTTCTCCTATTTCATTATTGTTTGAAGAAATTAATATTCTTATTAGGCTGACTGCAATTACTATAACCATTATAACCGCAATCAGTACTGCAATTACCTTTCCGCCTTGTCTCTCTGTATCCATTTGGACCTGCCTGCTTGTTCTGTATCTTTTGAATACTTATACTTATTTCTGCCGCCATAGTATTTCGCATAATATCCCCTCTCCTGGACAGCAGTCTTATTCAGTACGGCTCCAAGTATACGACAGCCGCTCTTTTCAAGCTGAAGCTTAACCTTCTGTGCCGTCTTGTAACTTATTTTACCGCTTTCAATAACTATAACCGCACCATCACATGACTTTGCAATCACCGCACTGTCTATGACATTTGCCATAGGCGGAGTATCTATAATTATATAGTCATATTCTTTTGAAGCCCTGTCTATAAGCTGTATGAAAAGTTCTTCCTCAAGAAGCTCCGCCGGATTGGGGGCAAATCGTCCTGAAAAAATTATATCCATATCTTCTATATTGGTTGAATATATTACTTCCTCAAGCTTTATCTGTCCGCTAAGATATTGACTAAGTCCGTATACATCTATGTCAACCTGGTATCTTGTAAGCATAACCGATTTCCTTATATCAGCATCTATAAACAGTGTTTTTCTTCCTATCTGCGAAAAAGATCTTGCAAGTGCAAAACTTGTCATAGTCTTTCCTTCTCCGGGAATTGAACTTGTTATCATAATGACATGTATATTATTTCCACAGAACTGTATATTTGTCCTTAAAGCTTTTATAGCCTCATTATAAAAATAATCTTCTTTATTTGGCGGTCTTAGTTTTACAGTTCCGTTTTGTCCCCTTATATCCACTATGTTTTTCTCCTGTTTAATTTTTCATCCTCATCTGTATCAGGAAGAACAGCAAGCACTGTAATATCAAGATACCTCGCAATATCATCTTCCGTTTTTATAGATTCATCAAATATAACCTGGAGCACTGTAACCCCTACAACAATCACAACTGCCAGAACGGCACCTATAACCGCATTTAAAACAGTATGCGGACTCGTCTTATGTATAGGTACCTCACCATCTTCTATAAGTTTTGGAGGCACCATCTCCATCAAATCTCCTATGTAATCCGAGGCGGTATTTGCCACCTCATCAACTATCTTCTTTGCCATCGCAGGATCTTCATCAACTATAGACAGGGACAATATCCTTGTATCGTTAGGATTATCAACTGTAAGTTTCTTCTTAAGTTCTTTATAATCTATTTTTAAATCAAGCGTATTTATAACCTTTTGAAGTACCGGACGACTTGATATTATTATTTTATAATCCTTTGTAAGCTGACTTCCTATCTGCAGATCTGCAAGAGATGTAAGCGTGGTTTCTTTTGAAAATACATAGAGCATAGCAGTTGATGTATACTGTGGCGACAGTATAAAATAACTGTATGCTCCGAAAATGCCAAAACCTAATATGGTTGAAAAGAGTAATAAAAAAAACCTCTTTTTTAAAGCATATAATACTTCAAAAATATCAAGCTGTATCTCTTCCTCATTTATATTGTTAACCATTTCAAGCGGTATATAAAAACTGCTGCCGGTAGATACAGCAGTTTCTCCTTTCCTAAAATTCACCTATATTCATTACTTTATTGTAATTATAAATATATAAGGTGTTTTAATCCTCAGCCTGTTTGATAAATTCTTCGGCATTATCGTGTACAATCTTTCTTATATATTCCTTTTTTAAATGTCTGTCAATCCATCTGCATGATTTCGTTATATCAGGAGTCCTGAATTTTACTCCATGCATATCAGTTCCCAGATAATCAATATTCTCTGCCAAAAGCTGTGCTCTGCACCATGCAGAACGTGCATTTAATAAACCCGAGCATACACTTTCGTAATTAACCTGAACCTTGCAGCCCGCCATCTTAAGCTCCTCAATTCTCCCCCTTTTATACAAACAGGCATACCTTTCCGCATGTGCAATTATAGGTATATACCTGCTGTTTATAAACTCTCTGACTGCTGCATATATAGCTGCATATGCTATATTTATATCAAACTCAACAAGCACATATCGGCTTTTTGCCATAGTTGCGAGCTTTCCTTCCTTTAAAAGCCCGACAGAACCGATATTGTAAAATATCTCCTGACCTAAATATAATTTTAATTTCAGAGAACGATTATAAATCATATTCTGTAAAATTGCAAGTTTGTTTTCAAGTTCATGCACTGTATACTTTATTTTACTGTGAGGTGTAGCAATTATATGCCTTATTCCGTTATTGTAAGCCATATATGCCATATACAGTGCTTCCTGCATATTTTCTGCACCGTCATCGACACCCGGCAGGATATGTGCATGTATATCTATAAAACCTGTATCATTTATAATATCATTAACAGCCATATCAGGCAGCCTTCCTAGTATTATACGATTTTATATTTTTATACATTAAATATTTTCTAAATTCTATTATATAATGTAAGCATTTCCTTAACTTTTTTTGCAAGACGGCTATTAAAATCGCCTTTATTAGCTCTCCACTTCCAGTTTTTACCGACAGTTGACGGTGTGTTCATCCTTGCTTCACTTCCAAGATCTAAAAGATCCTGTGCCTGTATTATACATGTTGATGCCACAGTTGCAAGTAGTGCCGCTATAACATCCCAGTTAAATGCAGAGTCGTCCTTTATTCTCAGATAAGCCTTTGCAAAGTTTACATCGGCTTCTGAGGCTGATGATAACCATCCAAGCAAAGTATCATTGTCATGTGTTCCTGTATATGCAACACAGTTTCTTATAAAATTATGAGGCAGATAGTCTTTCGCCGCAGGATCACGGCTGTCAAATGCAATCTCAATTACTTTCATGCCCGGAAATCCGCTGTTTTTTAAAAGGTTTTTTACACCCTCTGTTAAAAATCCGAGGTCTTCAGCAATAATTCTTTTTCTTCCCGAATGTTTAAATAAAGCATTAAAAATTTTCATGCCCGGTCCCTGTTTCCACCTGCCTTTTAGAGCATCTCCTGTTTTATAAGGAATTGCATAATAAGACTCAAATCCCCTGAAATGGTCTATCCTTAAAACATCATATATTTTGCACATATACTCTATGCGTCTTATCCACCATTTAAAGTCGTCCCTTTCCATGCGTTCCCAATCATAAAGCGGATTGCCCCAGAGCTGTCCTTCCTTTGAAAAATTGTCCGGAGGACAGCCTGAAACTTCCTTGGGCATCCTGTTTTCATCAAGCTGAAAAAGCTCGGGATTTTTCCATACATCAACACTGTCAATTGATACATATATAGGGAGATCTCCTATTATGCCTATATTCCTGCTTTCAGCATATTCTTTAAGTGCGAACCACTGGAAAAAAAACAAGTACTGTGTTATTTTCCAAAACTCTATATTTTTTACATTTGACATCTCAAAAGCACTTACCCTCGGAGATTCATAGCGACTGCATCCGTCTTTCCAGCTGTACCAGCTTTCACCCCCGTTATATTCCTTAAGTGCCATAAAAAGTGAATATGAATCAAGCCATATAGCATTTTCAGCACAAAATCTCTTATAATCCTGTGTTATATCCGTATGTCTGAACCTTAAAATCGTTCCTTGCGGACCTGATGAACCGGCTGTATTTACACCTGATTTCTCACTGCTTAAATACCCCTCTTTCCGCTCAGAACGATTCTCTATAAATTCAGAATGATTTTCTATAAATTTTTCAAAAAAAGTATCGGCAGCTTTCTTTAATACAGCATACCTTTTTTTATATAAATCTCCGTAATCCACATAGCTATATGATGGTTCGGCAATGCTGACATTACCACAGTCTGCATTTATATCATCTGTATTAATACCTGCCTGTTCAAAATCTTTTTTACAGATAAGCCCCATGCCGTAAAGCAGGTCAAGATCTATAAAATAAGGGTTGCCTGCATATATACAATAGCTTTGATAAGGAGAATCTCCATAGCTTGTAGGGCATATAGGAAGAAGCTGCCAATACGACATACCTGAATCATGTAAAAAATCTACAAATTTATAGGCTTCTTTTCCCATAGTACCTATGCCGTAAGGCGATGGAAGCGATGAGATATGCATCAATACTCCGCAACTTCTTTTATATTCAAAATTTGTTTCCATATCCGTACCTTGACTTTTAAATCCGTTATTGTTAAATTTACTTTTCAATTTAATATTCGCCTCAGCAGCTGTAGGCTAATTTAATATCCGCCTGCCATCTATATGTGCACTGCTGCCCCTTTTTTGAAAACTAAAAGGAAGAAGCGTGTGAACGGCATCATCTCCATCTATACACTTCATAAGTGTGTCAAAACTGTATTTTGCTATATCGTACATAGGCTGCTTTACGGTCGTAAGCATAGGATACAGATATTTTCCTATCTCAACACCGTCAAACCCGACTACCGAAACATCTTCAGGAACGTTAAGCCCTGCCTCTCTTACCGCTCTCATAGCACCTATAGCCATCACATCCGACATCGCAAATACAGCACTAAGCTCAGAATATCTTTCAAGTAATTTTTTCATTGAACAATATCCGCCTTCCATTGAAAAACATGTGCTTTCATACTGAAGCTTAGGATTAAAATCTATACCGCTTTCTTTAAATGCTTCTATAACTCCCAGATAACGCTCCTGTGAAGGACTGCTTGAGTCTGTACTGCCTCCTATAACAGCTATATTTCTGTGCCCCAATTTTATAAGATGTACAATTGCCTGCTTTGCAGCCTCTCTGTCATTTACACACACTCCTGAAAGATGTGAAAATCCCAGCTGCTTTGCAGAATTTGCAACCATCACACACGGAACCTTTATATAAGCGAAACTTTCTTTAAAATACTGTTCATTGCTGCCTAAAAACAAAATTCCTTTAGGCTGCCTCTCCTGTATAAGCTTTATGGCAAACTCAACCTCATTATCTTCTTCATTTATATAATGTATAAGACAATCATATTTCTCTTTATATATGAACTCCTGAAGCTTTTCAACTATAGAAGCGAACAGCATATTGTCAGTCCCTTTAACTATAATTGCAACTGCCATGTAATCCGCCTGTTTAAGATGCTTTGCATTGCTGTTTATATAAAAACGGTATTTTTCAGCTGTTTCAAGCACTCTCCTTTTTGCCCTCTGAGACACTCCGGGGTGGTTGTTAAGTACCCTGGAAACTGTTCCGACCGAATAGCCTGCTTCGGCTGCAATATCTTTTATATTCATATCTAAAACTCCTGTTTATTAGCCTTTGACAGCTCCTGAAGCAACACCCTTTATAATATGCTTCTGACATGCAAGGTATAAAATTATTACAGGTATAACCGCCATAGTAAGTGCCGACATTATAGCCCCCATATCAACTTTTCCGTAGCTTCCCTTCATGTACTGTACAACTATTGAAACTGTTCTGTATTTATTTATATCAAGAACAAGATAAGGCAGCAGAAAGTCATTCCAGATCCACATAGTTTCAAGTATACCTACCGATATATAAGTAGGCTTCATAATAGGCAGTACCACGAGAAAAAAAGTCTGAAGCGGAGTGCAGCCGTCTATCATGGCGGCTTCCTCTATCTCAACAGGTATTGATTTTACAAAACCGCAGAACATAAATACTGCAAGTCCTGCACCAAAACCGAGGTAAACTATTATAAGCCCCCACGGGGTGTTCAGCTTCATACGGTCCGCTATAAGTGCAAGTGTAAACATAACCATCTGAAATGGAACTACCATTGAAAATATACATAAAAAGTAAATTGTTTTTGTAACTTTATTTTTTACTCTCATTAAAAACCATGCACACATTGATGTACATAAAAGTATGACAAATACTGAACATACAGTTATAAATACTGTCCATCCGACTGATTTTAAAAATCCATATTTATTTACAGCCTCAATATAGTTTGCATTACCGGCAAATGATTTGCTGTCAGGGAAGCTGAATATATCAAGATTTATAAAGGCTTTCTTTTTAAATGAATTTACAAAAACAACTACTATAGGAGCTATATAAAATAAACTTACTATAGTGAAAAATACGGTTCCGATTATACCTAAAACTTTCTTTTTCGTATTTCCTGATGTTTTTACAGCCCTATTATTTGAATCCGTATTTATCTTTTTTACATTATCCATTATTGCTGTACCTCCCTCGAGCGTGTGATCCTAAGTTGCAGCAATCCTATTGCCACCACTATTGCAAAAAATACTACCGCTTTTGCCTGACCTACACCTTCCCAGCCCGTACGTCCATAAAATGTATCATAAATATTAAGTGCAAGCATCTCTGAAAGGTGAGAAGGCTCTCCTTTAGTAAGTGCAAGGTTCTGGTCAAACAGTTTAAAATTACCTGTAAGAGATAAAAATGTACATATAGTAATTGACGGCATCATCATTGGAATTGTAACAGAAAACAATCTCTGCCATGCATTTGCACCGTCTATCTGTGCAGCCTCTATTACATCCATGGGTATCGCCTGTAGACCTGCTATATAAATTATCATCATATAGCCTATCTGCTGCCATGCCACAAGTATTACAAGACCTGCAAATCCGAGCCATTCATTAAGAGCAAGTGCCATATTGTATTTTGAAAGTATTGCACTGAATATAAGCTGCCATATATATCCTAAAACTATCCCGCCTATAAGATTAGGCATAAAAAAGACCGTCCTGAATATATTTGTTCCTTTAAGCTTTTGTGTAAGTGCAAGTGCTATGGCAAAAGCTATTACATTGACAATTACAAGCGATACTATGGTAAAAAGTGATGTATATACAAAAGCATGCCTGAACATAGCATCTGCAAATGCTTTTATATAATTTGAAATCCCTACAAATTTGGCATCAGTTACAGTTGTAAATTCACAAAATGAAAGCCACAGCCCCATTATAAAAGGCGCTACAAATCCTATTATAAAAGCTGCAAATGTAGGTATTACAAATATCGGAAAATAACGTTTTATGGCTTTTTCCACTTATACCCCTCCTTTCAATCGGGTTATTTTAAAGTATATAAAAGGCACATTAAATAGAGATTTATAATATTGTAATCTACTTTATGTGCCTTTCGTATCGTTATTTATAAAAACTGTTTAAGCCCGAACGGTTGGTATATAAAACCGAACCCGAACCTGTTTTATTCAGTCTTAGATGCTTCAGCCTCTGTTTTCCAGCCTTCAACAAATGCCTTTACAACATCTTCCCATTTTGAATCACTCTGGTCTGCCGCATAAGCGGTAAGTGCTGAACCCACACCATTTTTCCAGTTTTCTGAAGGCATGGTTGAGAATGTCCATGAAACAGGTACATATCCTTTTTCAACATACTCATTAGCTATATTTACAAGCGGATTTGAAGACTCAAGATTCTTTTTGAACGGTATTACAAAGCCCATGCCGCTTGCACCTGACGGAAGTGAATTTTCAGCTCCGCACAGTGCCTTAACACCGGTTTCTGAAGTTACACACCAGTTCATAAAATCAAGCGTAGCCTGAATATCTTCAGGTTTTGAATTCTTATTTACACACCAATAGTTCTCAGTACCTGTACAAAGTCCCTGCTTGTCCTCACCGTCAACACCTATGTAGATAGGAAGCATACCCAGATTATCATCACCGATATCAGTTATATCATTATATGCCCATGTTCCGTTCTGGTAAAATACCGCCTGTCCGGTTACAAATTCAGCCGTTGCGTCATCTGCAGTCTTTGTAGATATAACTGCGGGTGAAACAGTCGAATTATTTATATAAAGATCCCAGATCTGTCTGTAATTATCAAGATATGTTCCCTTTATAGCCTTTGTATTGTCTATATTATCTTTTTTATACTCATAGTATATAGGAAGATTTGCAAGATGTGTTTTAAATCTCCAATCTGAAGATTTATCCATACCTGCAGAAGTAAATGCACTGAATTTAAGCTCATTTTTTCTCTTTGTTATATCTTCTACAACCTTTTTAAAATCATTAAATCCTTTTATATCTTCCTGAGAATATCCCGCTTTTTTAAGCAGCTCTTTATTATAGATAATACCGTAGGTTTCAACAACATAGGGCACTGCCATAACTTTCTCACCGTCTTTAAGCAAAAAGTCCTCATTTGTAAGCTCTTTAAGTATGTCGCTTCCTGCAAGGTCATAACAGTAATCTTTCCATACCGCAAGTCTTACAGGACCGTTTACCTGAAAGAGTGTAGGAGCATCGGTCTTTGCAATTTCAGACTTAAGTGTAGGCTCATACTGACCTGAAGCTGCAGTAATTACCTTAACCGGAACGCCGGTTTCCTTAGTATAAAGAGCAGCGAGTTCCTGCCACTGCTCATCGGCTTCCGGCTTAAAATTCAGGTAATAAACAGAACCACCGCCTGCAGCAGCTTTATTACCCGTTTCACTGCCGCCTGCCTGACTTGATCCGCCTGAGCCGCCTGACCCTGAACCTCCCGTGCAGCCTGCAAGCAGTGTTGTTGCTGCAAGAAATGCAGCTGTACACATTAAAAAACATTTTTTCATAAAATACCTCCTTTACTTGAGAAAAATCCGTTTCAATATTCTATCCAGATATAAATGTTTTACAAAGTTTTTTAAAAAACTGAGCCAAAACCCTGAAATCTATATTGTAAACCGTTTTTTCAAGCTTAAAATTTTGAATTGGAAACGTTTCCAATTTTTAATAATTTTAAACTTTAATACCATTATTTTCAAGTAATTTTATTATTAAAATATTTTTTTGGTAATATTGTTAAATTTTAAGGCATTATTTTTGTGCATTATTACCACTTGCAATTATAGTATATATTTTTAATCCGGTTTTAGTATTTTTATCCGGATTTTTAATTTATTTACTTCCGGTTACTATATATGCCTTTGTAAGCTCCTTCTCATATAACAAAGCCCTGCTTTTAAAACCGTAATCTTTTAATCTGCCCAAAATTTCAGAGTCATTATACCGGCTTCCCCAGAGCCCGCTCCCCACATCAATGATTATTATACTGTCTTTTTCAGCTGAAAGCATTTTTACAGCTTCCTCAATCCTTTCTTCAGAGCATATATATACCCTGCTGCATTGCATAAGTTCATAGATATCCTGCGTTACTGCGGCATTTTTATAATCCGTTATAAAAATACAGTCCGTGTCAGGACTATCATCAAAAAATTTATCAACATATCTGTGCTGTAAATAAATATATTCCACAGGATATACAGTCTTTAAATCAGTATTAAAACCGGATGCCGTAGAAAAAGAACCGTATATTGAAATAAAATATCCTGCACATGAAAAAAACAGATATAGTACTAAACTGCATATAAAATATTTCTTTTTTCCAATACCTGATATAAAAGTAAAATATTTGTAAAAAGCATATGTAAAGATTACGCTTATAAAAGGAACTATATTATAATAGTACCTTGATGCCGGCACCCATATTACTGCAAACAGTATTATGCATGTAAGCCCCGTTACAGCCATGGCTATGCTTATAAACAGATCCGAGGTTTTTAACTTGACTTTGTCTGTTTTTCCCCTGCTGCCATATATTTTAGCTTCAAAAAATGCAAAACATGATATAACTATATATGCCACAAGAGCTGCAGATTTCATATTTCCAAACATACCGTAATTTATATTTGAGATAAATGATATAAAATTATAAAGCAGCCTGTGCAAAATTCCCCTGCTTAAATCAGATGACAAATTCTGCATGTAAGTATTGTTATCACCTCTAAGCTGACTTACAAAATAAGGAAATACGGCATAGGACAACATAAGAGCTACAAGCATTATAACAGTATATACGGCTGCAATTTTAAACTTCTTTTTTGCTAAAATATATATAAAATAAGATAATGATATAAAAAATGCAGGTATTATAAAGTAATATTGTGTCAGGAAACCAAGCATCAATATAAAACCTGAAAACAGAAAAAGCCTTATATATTTTTTTTCATCTACAAGCAGAACATGACAGTATGCATAAATCACAGTCAACATTGTAAGCATCATATACATTCTTATATATATCACCGTACTGACTGCAAAACATGAAAATGCATATACAGCTGCCGCCGCCAATGAAAGGTATTCACAATATTCCTCTTTTTTAAAGATTTTAAGGCATAATTTATATAAAAAAAACAGGCATATATACATAAATATAAAATTTAGTAATATGCCATTTGATTTAAGCAGCCTGCCGGGAGTAAATGAACATACCGTATGGAGAAGCATATAATAAAGAGGCGGATGTACATCTCTAATCTGATTTGAATATACCGAGGAGTAATTAAATTTCTCTCCATTATTAACAGTAAGATAATCGTAAAATACTTCACCGCCTATAATCCGATCATATATATCATATTCAGATATATCTGTCTTATAATACGAATTTGCCAAGCCGTATGAATATATCTCATCTATAAAGTATCCTGACTTAATGCATGCAAAAAAAATATATATAATAGATACCGCAAAACATAAAACAAAAAACTTTTTATATTTTAATCTATTTATCATAATACATCCTGTCATCTCCTATATCTTCAAGAACCTCTTTGATATACCTGTCTGCAATGCGTTTTGCCGCAGGCAGATCCATATCACTGAAATTACCGCAGCATTCAGGAGAAGCTCCGGGTATATCACCGTCAAAGTCCCTTATATACTCGAACATCTCCATTATAAGATCTACTATATCAGGTGAGTTTAAATCTCCTGACATTATAAGATAAAATCCCGTGCGACACCCCATTGGACCGAAGTATACTATATCATCCTTATATTTATCATGATTCCTTAAAAAAACAGCTCCTATATGTTCGATAGTATGTATAGGTGCAGTATCCATTACAGGTTCATAATTAGGTCTTGTCATCCTCAAGTCAAAGGTTGTAATTATATTTTCTCCCACCTTATCTTTTCTTGATACATAAACTCCGGGTAAAAGCTTAAGATGGTCAACCGTAAAACTCGCTATGGGTTTCATACTCTAATCCTCTCTTTTATATTTTTCAGCCTGTGAAGCAATCAGCGCCTCATCATCAAAATAATTTATTTTCATAGCCGACTTAACTTCACTCAATGTCTGTGCTGCAATATTTCTTGCTTTCTCACTGCCCTTTTTAAGTATATCATAAACCGCATATATATCCTTTTCATATTCGGCACGCCTTTTTCTTACAGGTTCAAGTTCTTCCTGTATAATGGCTTCAAGGAAGCGTTTTACCTTCATATCTCCAAGTCCGCCTTTTTGATAATGTGCCTTAAGTTCATCAAGGTTATTATATTCAGGCAGATAACGTTCAAAATGTTCCTTGCAGCTAAAAGCATCAAGATATGTAAATACAGTATTACCTTCAAGATGCCCGGGATCACTTACTTTAAGATGGAGGGGATCGGTATACATATCCATAACCTTTCTTCTAACCTCATCCGCAGTATCTGAAAGGTAGATACAGTTTCCAAGCGACTTGCTCATCTTCGCTTTACCGTCGGTTCCGGGAAGCCTTAAACATGCCTCATTTTCAGGTATAAGCGCCTCCGGCTCAACAAGCACTTCCTTGTAAACAGAATTAAACTTCCTTACAATCTCCCTTGTCTGCTCTATCATAGGCAGCTGATCCTCTCCAACAGGGACTGTAGTAGCCTTAAATGCGGTAATATCGGCAGCCTGACTTATAGGATATGTAAAAAATCCGACAGGTATGCTTGATTCAAAATTCCTCATCTGTATTTCAGCTTTTACAGTAGGATTTCTTTGCAGCCTTGCAACCGTTACAAGATTCATATAATAAAAGCTCAATTCACACAGCTGTTCAATCTGCGACTGCACAAATATAATTGTCTTCTGAGGATCCAAACCTACACTTAGATAATCAAGTGCAACTTCTATTATATTTTGCCTTACTTTTTCCGGATTTTCCATATTGTCGGTAAGAGCCTGCGCATCGGCTATCATAATCATAGTCCTTTTATATTCTCCTGAATTTTGGAGTTCAACTCTGCTTTTTAAAGAACCTACATAATGTCCGACATGAAGTCTGCCTGTGGGTCTGTCTCCTGTAAGTATTATCTTTTCCGCCATATCTTTACCGTCCGCTATACTATGTATATGCACCCCGACCTGTAAAAAAGCCTGCCGCAAAATATATGTATAGCTGCGGGTGAACAAATTGCACCCTTATTCCTTTCCTTATATATTCTTTCATATTTATTATATGATGTGGTGTCAAAAGTATTTGACACCTGCTTATACAGGATTGCTACGGCTTCGCTTCTCGCAATCCTTGTATCATTATATATAGTAGCAGTTTTCAGGTCAACACCGATTAGGTGCTTCATAATTGTCAGTCATCTTAATTTTTTATTACATATCCGCTCTTTTTTATTTTATGAACACTAACTATTCTAAATTTCACTGCAAGTTATGTAAAATAAATAAAAGGGCTTTTTTCTATACTGCAAATATATCAGCTATATATCTCATAATATCTGTCAGTATATTTAAATTATCAGTTTTTTTCATCTCAATAGATATACAGCCTGATGCACAGCCTTGCATCTTCTTTGATTTATTTTCCGGCAGAGTTTTTTCCTCTACCTCGATTTTACTTCCCTGAATATATTTAAGGTTATCCCTAAAACCTTCTCCCACACCATATCCTTGTTTTTTCAATATATCACGAAGCCTTATGTGGGTTGTCTTATGTGCAAAATCCACAGGAGCAAGATAGGGTTCGGAAATATGTATATGATTTACATATTTAAGCAAATCATCAAGGCAGTCTATATCCTCATTATTATATAATACGCAGCCGAGGTCATAATTTATACCGAAATGACTGCAGTCAACAAGCTTTACAAGCTTTAACGCCTCCTGTGTTGTATTTATATAATTTGTGTTGTAAATTACCGGGTTTGCCTCAAATGAAAAATATACATTCTTTTTTTCACAATAATCGGCAATACGTTTAAAAAAATCAACTCCTATATTATATTGTAAGGCTTCATTTTCAATAACACGGTTTTTAGGGCAACCGAATACAAGATTTCTGCATGACAGTTCATACGCACAGTCAACTGCCATTAAAATATTTTTAAATAAATCCTGTCTTTCTTCCTCGGTTCCAAAAAGACGTGAAGATACACC
The DNA here is from genome assembly GCF_000235445.1 of Johnsonella ignava ATCC 51276. Classification (GTDB taxonomy): domain Bacteria; phylum Bacillota; class Clostridia; order Lachnospirales; family Lachnospiraceae; genus Johnsonella; species Johnsonella ignava. Next base: position 529,710 of record NZ_JH378829.1, read on the forward strand.
ATAAAGAATTGACTGCATAGAGCATACTTTAATTCCATAAAGCTTATACAGGCTGTCAAGTATATTGTAAATTTTTTTAATACCATCGGAGGAATATGGATTTTGGGGGACAAGTGCCGTTGGAGCTATCTCTATATATTTAAACCCCAATTCAGCCATTTTATTATAGACAAAATCATCATCAGCCCTTTCCCATGCTATATTTGAAATTGCAAGATTCATAATCAATTTAATTTCCTTTATAAATTTAATCTAAATATGAGAAGTCTCACCAAGCTCTTTCCAAAAACCCTCAGGTATATCAGACTCAAGTGCAAGTATGCTTTCTTCAAGCTGCTTAGGTCTGCTCGCACCAAGGACCGGGTAAATCCTATTCCTTATACTCCAGCCAAGAGCTGCAGCCACAGGTTTGACCCCGTACTTTTCGCAGATTTTAAGAAATAACGTAATCGTTTCCCTGTTCTGATTGTATATGTCGGCAGTTTTTGAGTAATTTATCTTTTCACTTTTTGCAATTCTCGAATCCTCCGGTATACCGTCTTTATACTTACCTGTAAGAAGCCCCTGTGCAAGCACACCGAAACCAAGCATCCCTACTCCATGTTTCATACAGAAATCCTTTACACCGTTAGTTGAGACTTTTTGTACTGCATACGAATAAAAGCTCTGCTCAAGTACAGGTTTTTCAAGTCCAAGCCTGTCGCAGACCTCATGACATTTTTCAAGTGCATGTACAGGCCATTCAGACGTTGCCCAGTATCTTATAAGCCCTTTATTTATAAGGTAATTAAAGGTTCTGACTATCTCCTCCATAGACACATCATCATAATACCTGTGTGCATAATACAAATCAACATAGTCAAGTTCCATTCTTTTAAGGGACTCTTCTGCCGCCCAGAATATATGCTTTCTTGAAAGCCCTTTATGATACGGGCTTTCACCTATCTGCCATGAACCTTTTGTAGATATAACATATTCATCACGAGGATAGTGCTTAAGGGACTTTGCAACAAGTCTTTCAGCTTCTCCAAAACCGTAATTGTTTGAAGTGTCAAATGAACGTATGCCAAGTTCCCATGCTTTTGATATAAGTTCATCTGAAAAAGACTGAGCCAGATTTTCAGTGCCTATAGTAAGCGCACTTCCAAATGTAATTTGTGTTAATTTAAGTCCTGAGTTTCCTATTCTTACATATTCCATATCCGTTTATCCCTTCTTTGTTGTACTTAAAATCACATTGCAGACGTAAATAATTGCAGGTTTTTATATACTCACATGCTTATTCTTCATTATCCTTTTCAAAAGGTATATAGTCATATATTATAGATATAGGTCTTTTTTTGGTTTCTAAAAAAAGCTGAGCAATGTATTCCGCTATTATTGAGATTGCAAGCAGTATTAGAGCCGATGAAACTGTTATTGCAAAAAGAATAATATATACATCCTTATAAAATTTCTCTCCAAACAGCCATAAAAGCAATAAAACAAATGATGCCGCAAATTCTATAAGCATCAAGTAAAAAATCTTCCTTAAAGGCTCAACCGAGATACCTGTAAGGCTGTTTAAAGCATATCTTACCATTGATGCCAGTTTATACTTGGTCTTTCCGGCATATCTTTTATCTCTTTCATACTCAACAACTCCGGTTTTTGTACCTATAAACGGAACCGTAACTCTGAATACCGGATTAACCTCAGGCAGAGAATTTAATATATCAAGTGCTTTTCTTGATAAAAGTCTGAAGTTTGCCGCATCGTTTTCAAGTGTAAGTTTTCCTGAAAGTTTATCAAGTATGTAATAATACAGCTTCGCCGAGTATCTTTTAAATGCATTATCATTCTCACGCTTTGCCCGTTTTGCGACAACTACATCAAAGCCCTCCTCATATTTTTTAAGAAGCTTTATTATAACGGAAGGCGGATCCTGAAGATCCGCATCCATTGCAACTATCACATCTCCTGCCGCCTTTTTTAAACCGGCATTTACAGCTCCTTCAAGCCCGAAATTTCTTGATAGCTTTATAAGTGTTATATTGTGAGGATATACTTTCTTCATCTCAAGCATCTTTTCCCATGTAGAATCCTTTGAACCGTCATCTACAAGCAATACTTCAAGAGAATAATTTCCCATCACGGGTTCCAGTTCAGCTATAAGCGTATTGCAATAAACCTCTACAAGCCCTTCCTCATTGTACATAGGAGCAATCACTGAAAGCAGAGGTTTTTTTATATTTTTGTTTTTATCTTCTGGCATAAAAACTCTGTCTCTCCTTAAAACTGCTTTTTCTCAATATTCCTGTATATATAAGGTTTGCTGTCGGATGTATTTTTAAGTATGTTATCAAGGTATCTTATAATCATACCCATTATAAGAAATACTCCCGCAAAACCTATACTTATTATAATTACCGTAGATGCCCAACCTTCTACAGGATGTCCCACAAAACGGGCATATATACTGTAAAATATAAAAAATACTGAAACTGCAAGAAAAAACAGAGATATATTCTGACAAGCTCTTGTCGCAATATCTGTATAATACAGAAGTGTCTGCATCATCAGCTGAAAATTCTGTCCAAAGCTCCTTGTATTTCTGTAATTTATATCGCATGATATATATGCATATTTAAGACCTGAAAGCACATAGGAAACATTGCGGTTTACAAGCTTTCTGCCTATATCCGCAGTCTTATTCTGTCCCCGTCTCGAAGAAAGTGTCATAAGCGATGAACCTATATCCGCCTTAAAAAAATTGGTTAGGCTTGAATTAAGAACTTTATAAAAAAGCTTTGATAAAAAGCTTGTGTTTTGCGGTGTCAGAAAAACAAAATCATTCCCCTCCTGACACTTTCTATACATATCCATAATCAGATTGTAGTCCATATCTATGGATATATCCTCTATCTCTACAAGATAATCTCCTATGGCAATATTTACACCCGCTGCCAATGCCGACTGAGTATCATGATTTACCGGAAGTTCAATATAGGTAAAGTTTGCAGGCATTTTTTTTATGATTTCAAGGCTTTTATCAGCAGACTTGTTATCAACCAGTATCAGCTCATAATGTTTAAAATTTTCTTTAAGTATGTTTAAAAGTTCATTTATTTTTTTCTCTATAATATTTTCATTATTGTGTACTACTGCCACAATAGAAATATAATTATCTTCAAGATATTTCAATTTTATATCCCCCTAAATTATAGTATTGAATCCAAATCATACATTGTATTTATTTTCCCTGAAAATACCGTATAAAAATCAGGTTTACTTGAAAAACTCCTTATAATAGTAGGTCTTGAATCATCTATCTCAGAAGCCTTTATAATAGGTTTTAAAGTATATAATGACTTTACATACTCTATCTTTATATCAGGTGAAAGATACTTTTTAGCTATCTGAACCATATCAACAAACGCCGTTTTAGGGCTATAATCACAACTGTTGCAGTTGCAGGTCGATTCAGGAGTGCAGTCATCTCTGAACTGTTGACATTTAAATATCGGCAGTTTCTCATATGATGTTTCATGCGGTGTCCTTGAAACTGTTGTTATAGAGTGGTATCCGGTCCGTCCAAAAGGCATGACTGAAAAGAAAGGTCCGTCCATCACCGTAAGACCTACACCATTTATGTTTTCCGAAACATTACAAAGTATAACCTCACAAAGCTCATATTTTATATTAAGCTGTTCATATCCAAGTATGTGATGTATCTGGTTTGTACCGGCATAAGTTGCATTAAGTACATATGGCGACTCATAACCTGTATTTCCGACAGTGATTATAAAAACTCCGTTTTCATCACTTTTTTGTATGGATGTTATATTTTTCCCAAAGAGAAATTCACCCCCTGCTTCAATTGCTTCATTATAGAGCTTTTTCTTTAAAAGTATAGCATCAAATGAATATTCAAGTGTGTGAAACGCCTTATCTATAGTATGCGGATTAAAATATTTGTCTTTTTTGATCTCATCACATACCACACCAAGATTATCTGAAAATCTCTGGAACTGTTCACCATTTGTCCAGCTGTAATCAGTTGCAACCGCATATATCTGTTCGAATTCATCATTTATGCAGTTTTTAAAATCATTATAAAATCTTTGAAAATAATGCGCCGATTTTGAAGCAGTAGAATACGATCTCGGATAATGATATCCATTATGCAGTCTTGCCTGGTTTATATAAGAACCCCTTGCAAAGGGTTCTTCGTCCATATCGATTACAAGGGTTTTATAACCTGATCTTAGTAATTTCCCGGCAGCATACAGCCCGTACATACCGGCTCCGAGTATTATCCTGTCATAAGATTTCATCACCTTCTCCTCTCCTATAACTTAATATTGTAAACTCTGTATTATCTGTACAAAGAACAGTAAATTTCAGCTATTCTTTGTTGGTATTATAGCAAATTTTTAGTTGGAAACAAATATAATCCCTGAATTTTTAATTATTTTCATATGTAAATATTTATCTTCCATAGTATATGCCATACTACCAACATTATAACCGTCATCATATGTATACATAACTCTCCTGATTTTTTTATCGGGAGTAAATCCTCCCAGCCATGCAGGTATATGGATTTCAGTATCATAATCACCTGTAAAAACAACTACAAGCACTGATTCGTCATAATATGTCCTTGCATAAACCACCAGATCCCTCTGAGCATATACAGGTATAAAGCTGCCTAACCTAAGCGCTTTATATTCTTTATGTATATCATTCATATACTTATGATACTCAAGCAGCTCAAGATTTTCATTACCCCACGGATATGTTCTGCGATTATCAGGATCAGTCCACCCACATAATCCGACTTCATCTCCATAGTATATAGTAGGTGCCCCCTGCATAGTCATTTGCATCAATATTGCCTGTCTGAATACCGAAAGTTTTACACCCTCACCTGCGGCACGGCTTCCCATAGTCTGGAGTCTGCCTACCGTCCGGTTTGTTCTTGTTAAAAATCTTGAATGGTCATGGTTTGAAAGCTCATTCATCGCCATCATATATGACGGCATCGGCATCCTTGCCTTATTTCTTAAAAGCATGTCAAAAAATAAATCGGCATCGCCACGTTTTGAATCATCTCTCCAATCGGAATGCTTTTCCATACCTGTCAAAAACCAACTTACAGGCTCCATAAAAGCATCATAATTCATCACGCTGTCCCACTGCCTGCCGTTGAGCCATGATGACGGATCTCCGTAATGCTCAGCTATAATAATCGCCTGAGGATTTGCCTCTTTGACATTCTGCCTGAACCTGCTCCAAAAAAAATGATTATATTCAGTTGAATGACCCAGATCGGCAGCCACATCAAGCCTCCATCCGTCAGCACAGTAAGGAGGACTGATCCACTTTCTGGCTATCATCATTATTTCATCAAATAGTTTTTGGCTGTTTTCATAAAATAATTTAGGAAGCGTATCATGGCCCCACCACCCGTCATAGCTTTTTGAGTTATAGTCTCCGTAAAACCTAAAATACCCTCTGTAAGGGCTTTTCTCACTCTCATATGCCCCCGGCGGGTATTTACCTGTCATTTTGTAAATTTCTTCACGATCCATCCATTTATGAAATGAACCGCAATGGTTAAACACCCCGTCCATTATGACTTTTATACCCTTTTTATGTGCTTCCCTTATAAAAAAAGCAAAAAAATCATCACTTGCCTTTAAATTAGCCTCATCGGTTGTCCTTATGCGGTATTTATCCGCCTTTTTATTATCAGTATCATTTTCAGAAAGTACACTGCCTCCATCCTTTACTATCTTGCCGTAATGAGGATCTATATGTTCATAATCCTGTGCATCATATTTATGATTTGACGGTGATACAAAAAGAGGATTGAAATAAATAACCTCAACTCCGAGATCTTCAAGATAATCAAGTTTATTTAATACTCCCTGAAGATCCCCTCCGTAAAAATATCCTACGTCAAATGCGGAAGGATATTCATTCCAGTCTGATATATGTCTTGACGGCAGCCCTATATATATGTATTCATCATCAAGCACATCATTTTTTTCATCTCCCCGTCGGAACCTGTCAACAAATATCTGGTACATAAGTGCACCTTTTGCCCACTCAGGTGTCTTAAATCCGGGAATTATTCTGAAAAAAAATATATCTCTAAGCTCACCTGATATCCCCAGCTTATCATAGTAAAGCGTTTCAGTGCCGCTTTCAAGCATGAAAGCATATAAAAGCTCCTCACTGCCTATATTGGCAGATAACTCATAATAGTCAAAGTATCTGTCGCAGCTGACCTTTTCCATCAGGGTTTCAATATTCCGATTTTTACTACGGTTTATAAAAAATACTTTCTGAACATCATTTAACGCAGTTCTTATACGGATTCTTATATCCTCTCCCTCACAGGGCTCTGAAGGAAATGCATAAGAATCAGTCTCATCACTGAATATAGCCTCTCTAATCATCAAATAATGCCTCAAACTCCTCATAGCCTATCTTTTCTTTTTCAAGAAGAAGATCTGCACATTTTTCAAGAACGTCAATATGTCTTGTAATTATATCTTTTGCCTTTTTATAACAGGTTTCCATTATATTTCTTACTTCCTCATCTATCATGGCTGAAGTTTTTTCAGAATAAATCTTTTCATGTCCAAAATCCCTGCTTACAAGGATTTCTTCCTCACCTTCATAGTTTATAAATCCAAGTTTTTCACTCATACCGTAACGCATAACCATAGCTCTGGCAGTCATGGTTGCCTGCTTTATATCGGAACTTGCGCCGGTTGTGATGTCATTAAACTTGATCTCTTCAGCTATCCTTCCTCCAAGTGCCACAACTATATTATCAAGAAGCCTGTTTTTACTGTTAAACATCTCGTCTTCACCCGGCTTAGGCATGGTATAACCTGCCGCACCCATACCCGTGGGTATTATTGATATAGTATGTACAGGACCTACATCAGGCAGCTGCCTGAAAAGTATGGCATGACCTGCTTCATGATAGGCGGTTATTTTCCTTTCCTTTTCACTTATTATACGGCTTTTTTTCTCCCTGCCTATTCCCACCTTGATGTAGCTCTCATCTATATCGTTCTTTGATATAAACTGTCTGCCTGATTTTGCAGTAAGTATAGCAGCCTCATTTAATAAATTCTCAAGATCGGCTCCTGTAAAACCTGAAGTGCCTTTTGCCACCTCATGAATATCTATATCGGAACCAAGCGGTTTATCTTTTGAATGTATCTTAAGGATTTCCTCCCTGCCGCCTATATCAGGACGTGATACAGTTATCTTTCTGTCAAATCTTCCGGGACGCAGTATCGCATTATCAAGTATATCCGGGCGGTTTGTTGCAGCCATGATTATGATGCCTTCATTTACGCCGAAACCGTCCATCTCAACTAAAAGCTGATTTAAGGTCTGTTCACGCTCATCATGACTTCCGCCAAGCCCTGAGCCTCTATGCCTTGCAACCGCATCTATCTCATCTATAAATATAATACATGGCGCATGTCTTTTTGCGTCTTCAAATAAATCTCTTACCCTTGAAGCACCTACACCTACAAACATTTCGACAAAGTCTGAGCCGGATATTGAAAAAAACGGCACCTTAGCCTCACCTGCAACCGCCTTTGCAAGCAGGGTTTTTCCTGTCCCCGGAGGTCCTACAAGTAAAATTCCTTTTGGAATTCTTGCTCCAAGTGCAGTATATTTTGCAGGATTTTTAAGGAAATCGACAACTTCCTCAAGTTCTTCCTTTTCTTCATTGAGTCCTGCTACCATTTTAAAATTAAATTTATTTGTGTTGCTTAGCCTGGCACGGCTTTTACCGAAATTCATCATCTTTGAACCGCTTGCACCGGATGAACGGCTTTGAAAAAGCATAAGTACAAAAAATGCTGCCGCAACGGTAAGAATAAGCGGTACCAGTATATCAGCGATTGTATTTCCCTTTTCAATATCCTTTATCACATAATCTATATTTTTATCTTCAAGGTAGTGTATTACGGAATTTACATCAGATACATAATAATCCTGGCTTAAACTGTGATCTTTAAACTGTATTCTTACAGAGCCTGTCGGTGTCTGGCTGTTCTGACTTATTATCACCTCTTCAACATTTGTATCCGACAAAAGCTGTATAAATCTGCTTCTGCTCATACCGCCGGCGGCATTTCTTTTTTCTATTACACTGAAAATCATGCCACCAACTGCAAATGCCATCAATAAGATAACTATAAACCTAAATTGCTGTTGATTTGAATTTTTCAAAGCTTTACTCCTTTTCGTCAAATTCCACCACTCCTATAAATGGCAGATTTCTATATTTCTGGTTATAATCAAGTCCATAGCCTACTACAAATTCATCAGGTATTGAAAAGCATACATAATCAACCTTTACATCCTTTATAACACGCCTTGAAGGCTTATCAAGGAGTGTACACAGTTTAATACTTCTAGGTCCTCTGCTTTGCAAAAGCTCCAAAAGATATGACAGTGTTCTTCCTGAGTCTATTATATCTTCCACTATAAGCACGTCTTTATCTTTAAGGTCCTCATCAAGATCTTTGAGTATCCTTACAACTCCGCTTGAAGTTGTTTCCGAACCGTAGCTTGATACGCTCATGAAATCAAATGATACAGGTATACTTATACGTCTTGCAAGTTCACACATAAACATTGCCCCTCCCTTAAGCACACATATAAGATGTATCTGCTTTTGGGCATAATCTTTATTTATCTGTTGTGCAACCTCCCGAATCCTCTTGTTTACCTGCTCCTCACTCAGCAATACCCTGATCTTTTCTGACATATGCCTTACCTCATTATTTTATATATCTTATCTGTAAAATCTTTTTTGTGTTTTCGTGTATTTTAAAACGTTCATTAATACGCTTTCCAACTATCCATACTACTTCACTGCCTTTTACAAGAAGCGGTATATCTCCTCTGTCCCGTGCAGGAATCTTTTCATCAGCCATATATGACTTAACAGTTTTCCTGCCCACCTTTTCAAGTCTTATAAAATCTCCAGTCTTTCTGTACCTTACCTCATAGTCGCTGCCTATAATATCGGCATCAAACCATTTTAATACATCGGAATGAGGTATTTCCATACCGTATATGTAATCAAACACGGTAATCTCAAACATTTTGCCGCCTGAAAGCTCCCGTATACTGCCGTCAGACATTTTTATAAAAATATTTTTATTATTACAATGCTTATCTTTCCGGTATATACAGAGACTTTCATAGGTCCTTTCCGCCCTTAAATTATAGGGGAGGTCAATACTTTTACCAACCTGCATATCCATAAGTGCCTCTATACCGTCAATATGCACTGAAGCGATATCCTTAAGACTGTGGCATGCCCTGGCAATCATAAGCCTTATTATATGGGCTGTTATAATATGCGGCTGCTTTTTAAGCACCTCTATTGGTATACTGATCCTTTCTTCTTCCTCCAACATATGCCTGTCTATTATATTGTATACTTTTCTGTCTAAATAGTCAAATGTATCTGAAATAATCTCTGCCGCTTTGTTAATATTGTCTATGGCTGATTGATTAATTTCTTTCAGTTCCGGTATTATATTATGCCTTATACGATTTCTTGTATAATCAGTACTTAAATTGGTTGAATCAGTTACAAAACCTCTCCCCTCCTGTTTAAGATATTTTTCAATCTGTACCCTTTCTGCACAGAGCAAAGGTCTTATAATCATACCTGCTGCCGCCTTCATGCCTGAAAGTCCCTTGAGTCCGGTTCCTCTTATAAGCTGCATAATCACGGTTTCAGCATTGTCGTCTTTATTGTGTGCAACCGCTATTTTTACCCTGTTATTAAAAACATCGGTTTTATATAAATCGCTAATATCCGAAAACTTCTTTATCTTTTCAGTATCATCCTTAAAATAAAATTTTAAAGCAGCTTCATAGAGCGACTTATATCTCAGAATTCTGGCAGCTTCTTCAACTGAAAGCTTATTTAATGAAGCATACGATGGCACATCAACATATATAATATCATATTTAATATTAAGCCTTTCACAAAGCTTTGCTGTAAAATCGGCATCCCTGTCAGCCTCATCACCTCTTATACCGTGATTTATATGAATCGCTTTAAGCTTTAATGAATATACATCGGCTATACTGTGCATTATATATGCGAGGGCGGTTGAATCCGCACCTCCGCTTAATGCAAGTATACATACATCTCCTTCTGTAAGGAGATTGTGTTTTTTTATATATTTTAGTACATCTTCCTGCAATATAATCTCCTTCCCTGATTGTATGCCTATATCGAAATCTTATTTCAGGAAGCTTTAACTTCCTTTTTAAAAAGTTACTCTATATGTTTTATATATTTTTAACAAACATATAGCAGTTAAAAACCTCCGAATCTTAAACTGATTCGGAGGTAAAACTTTTATAGGCTTTATATATAAGCATACAAATATAAATATGAACATTCACTGTTCGGGCTTAAGAAGTATCTCATCAGGCTTTACAAGACCCAGTTTTTCTTTTGCAACCTTTTCTATATACTGCTTTGTCTGTACATAAATACGATATTGTTCAAGCTGCTCTGAACGCCTGCTTTCCGCCTCAACCTGACTTGTTAGAGTCTCTATCCTTTCCTGATAAGCCGCCTGCTTTTCTTTAAGTGCATTGACCTGATTCCTGAGTACAAAAGCCATACTTAAAGCGACTAAAACCACAGTGATTACAGCCCACCTGTTTTCATTTCTCTGTGATGTTTTTCTTTTAATATTTCTTGCCATACTGCACCCCGACTGAAATTTAATGATATTATTATAATATATACTTCATATATATTCAAGCCATGAAGTAAAAAACGATTTTTTAAAGCCGAACTTTTATATAAATCATTTAAGCAAAAACACCTCTTAATCAAAGGAATGATAAGGTTCCAGAATTAACTTGCTATCTACATATTCTCCTAAAAATATATCACTGTATTTATTTAAGCCTTGTTTTTTAATTTCTTCAATTAGCCACTTTTCATCCTTACCTAATAATTCTAAAATATCAGTTTGTAAATGCCCGTCTGTTATCAATGGAAACTTCGGATTTTTTTCACCCGGATGAATAATAATAAGTTGACCATTTTGCTCTACAACAGCTCTTTTTACATCTCTTACTGAGTAAACATTGTTTGTTCGAAGTTTAAAAGATACATCATGAGCAGATAAACCAACTTTTTTGCAATTTTCAATATTAATTTTACCATTGTCAATAATTATTAACGCTTTTCCATCTACTAACTGTTTTATTTTTACATTATGCTTTTTTATCCATTTTAAACTCAGTACAAGAACACACCATATACACAGAATACCAACATAATCCATTATTTTAATATTATTATTGTAAATCACTCCTCCAATAATACCTCCAAGCACATAATTTTGTACTTGATCACTGGCAGATGATGGAGCTAAATTTCCTTTTCCCGATATGTTTATTATCATTATCAAAGCTAAAAAACCAATTAATAATTTTATTGACACCAAAACAAATCCGTTCATAAGTTCCTCTTGATATTTAATTATATTTATAGTTATTTCAAAACATAAATCACAATTTCAACAATCAAATCAATATCTGCTCTGCAATTTCAGTCATTTACAGTTATATAAAAAACAAGATAACACTGATGCCATTTCTATATGATTTGATCGTATAATAATAGATAATATTTCATATTCCAAACTGTGAATTATACTTCTAAAAATTTCCCACTTTCTACAAAGCACTGATTGCAGCTACAGCACCGAATACTACACCCGGTAAATTTGCTATTATGATAGGCCATTCTTTTTTCTCCTGAAAAAAGCCATAGCAGACCCATAAGGTACAGTTTATTGCTGCAACCATAGGCTGTAAAAAACCGCTTTTTTTTCCATGAAAATTATTAATTATTTGAGGAAAATAAGATATATACATAAACATAGCGGTACATGTTGCTATAGTTCCCAAAATTTCAAGTGTTCTTTTATTCATAAATTTACCTTATTTCTATATATATTACTTTTCGTACCTGGAAATTCCTCTTGAGTACGGTTTTTACTTTTATCTTCAATAATAAAACTGACAGTAGCACTTTTTAGCTTTTCTTTTTACAGAGCCCTTGCCCATCTTCATTACCCTTTCCTACAGGGAAAAAACATGCTAATGTGATGTTCATATTATACCAAAATTTTTCCATTATTTCTATAAATTACTATTAGGTTTTACTGTTAAGTAAGCGTTGGCATTTATAATTCAAGCCATGAAGTAAAAAACGATTTTTAAGTGGATTTTTTATATAAGTCTATTCAGGTAAACACTACCTTTTAATATAATACCTTCTATCAGTATTACAGTATTTTTTTACAACATGTTTCAGCAGATGATATTTTTTAAAGTATTTGAGTTTATATCCATATGCGAATATTTTAAGTACTCCGCATGATATGCTTATATTTTTCTCACTATTGTTTATCTTAAAAAGCACATTTTCATGCGGCACAAAATGCTCATACTCTCCATTAATAAAGCCCACACCCAAGCGATACAAAGCCAATGCCTCAAACTTCGGCTTTATCATAAAAAGAACGCCTCCATATACTGCAAGTGCAAGACATATAAACCGTGTGAGATTAAGCATAAGGCTTGCCATAACCGTCATGTTCTCACCGAAGATTTTCATGAATGTTCCTGATATATTACCCGAAATTACAGGCAGCTTTGTCAATACGGCAATCACTGTATATACCGCAAGAGGTATTATAATTCTCATTATTTTATAACCTGCCGAAAATTTTGTCATATCAAGCTCGTGATATGAAATCATATCTTCCATCTTTTATTATTTACCCCGTATTATAATTTAAGTTTTTTCCGTCCTCCCCCGACACCGTTTTCAATTTATAAAAGCTGTAAAACCTCTATCGTATAAACGCTATAAAGTATTATCAAAAAATATATAAAAAACCACAGTACAGACTTATAACATATATTAATAAAACTGCTGCTTACATAATATATGTTAAAAATCTAAACTGTGGTCTCTAGCCAGTAATTTAAAGATATTCAAAAAGTTCCTTTGCATCATCTTTTTTCACTGCGGCATTCAAGCTAACTACCCTGACTTTTGTAGTTTTGGCACCGAATCTGATCTCAATTACATCTCCGACCTTAACCTCCTGTGAGGCTTTGGCAGTTTTCTCATTTATTAAAACTCTGCCGGCATCACAGGCTTCATTGGCAACAGTACGCCTTTTTATAAGCCTAGAAACTTTAAGAAATTTATCCGCTCTCATTAATTACTTATTAACCGAATCCTTAAGTGCCTTTCCTGCTTTAAATTTCGGAACTGTGCAAGCCGGGATCTTAATCGCTTTTTTTGTCTGTGGATTTATACCTGACCTCGCCGGTCTTTTTGAAACTTCAAAAGTTCCAAAACCTACAAGCTGGATTTTCTCACCTTTTGAGAGTTCCTTTGTTACCACCTCCGTAAATGCCTTAAGCGCAGCTTCAGAGTCCTTTTTACTAAGTTCCGCCTTCTCAGCAATTGCTGTAATCAATTCTGATTTGTTCATGAACTAATTCCTCCTAAATTAATACCTAATTAATTAATAGTTTATAGCTATTACTTTATATCCTTTTTAAAGACATTTGTCAAGCTGTTTAAGTATATTAATTAGAAAATTAATATTAATTCAATAAAATTCATGCTTTTTTCAGAATCTGCATGCCTTTAAGCAGCTCCATACAGCCGTCAATGTCCGCCTCTGCAAGACTGTTTTTGTGTACAGGATAAAGCTTCCATATAGTTTTTTCTCCTATGTTTATACGCAGCCGCCCTTTATATTTATCAACTATTGACTGTATACAGCCGGTATCTATATCATCACAGGCTTCATCCGTATGCATGGTAAGTTGTATAAAATCCCTTTTTATATCGACCTCACCTATATAAAGCTTTGAGGCTTCAGACTTTATAACTGCACTTTTAAGCAGGTTCAAAACCGAATGCGGTATTTCACCAAACCTGTCTATAAGTTCATCCTGCATGTCAAACAGATCTTCTTCAGTTTCAATCAGAGAAATCCTTTTATATATATCAAGCTTTTGTTCTTCATCTTTAATATATTCATAGGGTATATATGCATCGGCTTCAAGCTCCACAACGGTCTTAGGCACATTCCGTGTATATGTATCTCCTTTAAGTACATTTACCGCAGTATTTAAAAGTTTGCAGTAAAGTTCATAGCCCACGGCTTCCATATGCCCGTGCTGATCCTTGCCCAGTACATTACCTGCACCCCTTATCTCAAGATCCCGCATAGCAATCTTTATACCGCTTCCAAGCTCTGTAAATTCCTTTATAGCCTTAAGCCTTTTTTCCGCCTCCTGTGTAAGCAGTTTATCACGCCTGTACATCATAAATGCATATGCTGTACGGCTGCTTCTTCCTACCCTGCCTCTTAACTGGTAAAGCTGTGAAAGTCCCATCTTATCTGCATCATATATTATGATTGTATTTACATTCGGTATATCTATACCCGTTTCTATAATTGTAGTTGATACAAGTACATCTATATCGCCTGAAATAAAATCAAGCATTATATTCTCAAGCTGCCTCTCTTCCATCCTGCCATGTGCATAAGCTGTATTTATATCGGGAAGAAGCTGTTTAATCCTATCTGCCACTTCCTGTATACCGTCTATTCGATTATAAACAAAATATACCTGACCGCCTCTCATAATCTCACGCTTTACGGCTTCCTTTACTATCTCATCATGGTATTCCATAACATATGTCTGTATAGGCTTTCTGTCAAGCGGAGGTTCTGAAAGCATATTAAGATCTCTTATACCTGCAAGACTCATATGCAGCGTTCTGGGTATCGGTGTTGCGGTAAGAGTAAGAACATCAACATTTTCTCTAAGTTTTTTCAGTTTTTCCTTATGCCTTACTCCAAATCTCTGCTCCTCATCTATCACAACCACACCCAGTGCTTTGGGCTGCAAACTTTTTGAAAGTACACTATGTGTTCCTATAACTATGTCTACAAGCCCTTTATTAAATTCATTAATTGTCTTTTTTTTCTGAGATGCACTTATAAATCTGCACATAAGATCTATCCTTACAGGAAAGTCCTTCATTCTTTCTTTAAAGGTATTATAATGCTGCTTTGCAAGTATAGTAGTAGGCACAAGATATATAACCTGTCTGCTTTCCTGTACAGCTTTAAAAGCAACTCTTAAAGCCACCTCGGTCTTTCCGTAGCCGACATCTCCGCATACAAGCCTGTCCATGATCCTGCCGCTTTCCATATCATGCTTGGCATCTTCTATCGCCTTTATCTGATCCTCGGTTTCCTCAAAGGGAAACATCTCTTCAAATTCTCTCTGCCACACCGTATCAGGCGAATAGGTGAAGCCTTTTCCCTTAAGTCTTGCGGCATAAAGCTCTACCAGATCCTTTGCCATAGCTTCAACAGCGGTTTTTACTTTTCCCTTGGTTTTAACCCATTCTCTGCCGCCTATCTTATTTATCCTCGGATGTTTAGCCTGAGCATCAGCGTATTTTTGTATGATATCAAGTCTTGAAACAGGTATCATCACATTTGCATCACCTGCATACTCTATCTTTATATAGTCCTTTATGGCACCGTCAAGCTCAACTTTTTCAATCCCGTGGTAAATACCTATACCATAGTCTTCATGTACTACATAATCACCCGGATTTAATTCATTTAATGATGAAAGTGCAGTTTTTGATTTTTTACTTTTCTTAATCCGGTTTTTTCTTGCTTTTTTCCCGAATATATCGCTTTCGGAAATAACTATAAATTTAATATTCGGATATTCAAAACCGCTGTGTATATTGCCGTATACCACCATTATATGTCCCGGCTGTATATCCGTCTCCATAGCGTTTTCCATATAAAAAGCCGACAGCCCGTACTCGGTAAGGCTCTGTGCAAGTCTTGCCGCCCTTGTCCTTGATGCCGTCATAAGCACCACCCTGTACTTTTCATATTTAAACTTTTTTAAATCCTCTATAAGCAGCTCAAATGAATTATGGTATGCCGGTATCTGCCTGCTTTCTATTGAATAAACAGCCTTTATATTCATAAAGGAAAGTCTGTTGTCCAGTATAGTAAGGCATACAGGAGAAGCGGATTTTAATAAATTCATAACAGCGGCCGATGAGAAAATCTCAGGTACACGATTCGCCTCTATCTGCCCAGCTTCTATACGTCCTGCCATACCTTCTTTAAATTCATTTTCGATAAACTCCGCTTTTTCAATTACCCTATGCGGTTCATCTATAAATATCAGGCTTTTTTCGAGATTCCAATACTCTAAAAAAGACATTTTCCCGTCAGTATGCAGTTCTTTTGCAGGGTAAATGTCAACTTCGGATATATTTTCAATTGAACGCTGGGTTTCTATATCAAAACTCCTGATTGAATCTATCTCATCACCCCACAGCTCAAGTCTAACCGGCATATCCTCAGTAAGCGGAAATATATCTATAATCCCTCCCCTTACTGCAAACTGACCGGTGCCTTCAATTTCAGAATTTCTCTCATAACCAAATACTGCAAGTTTTTTACAAAGACTGTCAAGATCTACAATATCAGCATCCTTTAGTTTTATTACTTCGTCTTTAAAATATTCATAACCGATAAGTTTATCCATAAGGGCATCTACGGTAGTTACAACTATGCCTTCCTCATCAAGCACCATATGTTTCCAGACATCTATCCTCCCCTTTGTTATAAGGTGATTTCTTATATCCGCATCAAAAAAAAGCATGTCTTTTGCAGGATATAGAAATGTGCACTGATTAAAAGAGGATATATCTTCATATATCCTCTCTGCCCTGTTTTCATCATAGCTAACTACCAGCCTCCACGGTCTTTCATCCTTTAAAATTTCCGATATGAAATACGATTTTGCCGTATCCGCCAGACCACATATCTGAAGCGAACCACAGCTTTCTTTAATATGCTTTTTTATAAGTTCATAATCCGCAAGCTGCAAAAGAGGATTTTTAAATAAACTCATCGCTTTTTACAAATCCTCTTTTTCCCCGGCTTTTACTTTTTTATTAAATACATTCATAGCTCTGTCAGCCTCACCTGATATAAGAAGCTCAATAGCTGAAACTGCATTGCTGTATGCTTCATCTAAAAGTACACTTTCCGCCCTGGTAAACTTTCCCAACACATAGCCTGAAAGAGTCTTTCCATCTTCCTTTCCTATACCTATCTTCACCCTTGCAAAAACATTACCGCTTATACAGTATATGATTGATCTCATGCCATTATGTCCGCCTGAGCTTCCTCTAAGCCTTACCCTTATCTGCCCCGGCATAAGGTTTACATCATCAAATACTACAATCAAATCACTCGGCTTAAGCTTATAGTAATGAAGTGCCTTTGCTATCGCCTCACCGCTCCTGTTCATATAAGTCTGAGGTTTCATAAGCAGCACTCTCTCATTGCCCATAAATCCGCTTCCACAGATCGACTTATGTTTAACTTCATTTAACGGGATTTCATATTTGAATGCCAGCCTGTCTATAGCATCAAAACCCGCATTATGTCTGGTGTTTTCATATCCTCTTCCTGGATTTCCTAAACCTGCTATAATTTTCAACCAAATCTCCCTTCTTCCGCAACTATGCGGTACTGCAGTTTCATTATTTTTATTATCTTAAATACGGCTGCCGCAGCAAAATACTTATATATTTTTCTTTCCGTGGTTTTAAGTCTGGCTGTAATACCACAGTTATTTTATATAAATATCTTTATAGCGGCAGCTTATATCTGTGCAGTCAATTTCTAATTATATAGTTTTTAAACATTTTTATCAATAAGTTTTCTTAAAAAAAAGCTTGCTTCCTCTTTAAATAAACAGCTTTCAGCCACTAATCTCATATATTTCTATATTGAAACTTCCTTTACAGTTTATCTCTTTATAGTTTTCAGGATAATATCTTGTACTGAGCACACCGCTTGTATCATTTACAAATATTTCGGCACATGAAGCATCAAGAAATATATCAATTTTTTTAAGTTCATTTTTTTGTAGAGGCAGCACCCTTTTTGTTCTGCCGTAAGCACTTTTATTTTTATCTGTATGTATAAGCACAAATTCACCTGACGGTACATCATAAATAAGTTCAAGAGTATCAAATATACTTATACCGAAGCCTGCGTTATTGCCTATATCTATATCTGATATATTTATTTCAAGGCACGGGTTTTCAGTTTCAAAACTCAGCATACCCTCAGATCTTAACACTTTATGCCCTTTTCTCAGTTTTTTATACTCACGTGCCGGCACCTGCACTATCCTACCGTGTTTTAAATTAAGCTCTCTGAACATACTCATACAGTGCTGCCAGCCGTACTTGACCGTAGGATTTGTATATTGTGCATCCGGCATACCCATCCATGCAAGCATAAGTCTTCTGCCATCATGCTCAAAAGTCTGCGGTGCATAAAAGTCAAAGCCTGAATCAAACTCTGTATAGTTTCCAAGTGTACATCTGCCTCTGAAATCACCGTTTATTATAAAATATCCGCTTGAGTACACATTCTGATATCTGTGCCTCTCACTTTTAAGCCCCTGAGGAGATACGGCAAGTATAAAACTGCCGCCAAGTTCAAATAGATCCGGACACTCCCACATATATCCGAACTGCTCCTTGGTACTTAGAGTATTTATAAATTTCCAGCTACTTAAATCCTCACTTTCATACACAAGAACCTGTCCTCTGTTTTGTTTTGTCCTTGCACCTATAACCATATAGTATTTACCGTCATATTTAAATACTTTAGGATCCCTTACATGGCATGTCAGCCCCTCAGGATAATCTCTATTATATAAGAGAGGGAGCTTTTTATCAATTTTCATGCCGTCAGTGCTCACTGCCATAACGGTATTATGCTCTCTGCCTGAATTTATATAGTCATAGTCCCCTTTATGTTTTACATTGCCTGTATAAAAAAGATACATTTTATCATTTTCTATAAGGGCTGAACCTGAATATACACCGTTTCTGTCATAAGGCTGATCAGGTTTCATCATTACAGGACATTCTTCCCAGTTAAGAAGATCTCTACTTCTATAATGCCCCCAACACTTAAGACCGCCCTCAGGACTATCCGGTACATACTGATAAAACACATGATAGTAACCGTTAAAAAAACATAATCCGTTCGGATCATTAAGCCAGCCTGACGGAGGTATAATATGATACCCCGGCTTCCATAAATCACATTTTGAAACAGAATTTTTCATGCAAATTTCCCTTTACTTTATTCTATATTTTAACTTATACACTGAACATACATACTGTCATGTAGATAAATACCGCTTATCATAAATGCCGCTTATTTAAGCCTGCTTTATAAGCTCAAATATATTATCTCCAAATTCTATTTGCCCCTGAGGAGCCGTTTTAATATCTGCATATTCAAAACTGTTTGTGATTATAACAGGAGTTATTATAGGATACCCCTCTTTTTTTATAGCTTCAATATCAAATTTTAAAAGTTCATCACCCTTTTTAAAGGTATCGCCCATTGAAACCTTTGCTTCATAATGTTTTCCGTTTAAATTTACTGTATTAATACCTACATGCACTATAAGCTCTACACCGTTTTTAAGTTTAAACCCTACCGCATGTCCCATAAGTGCAACCACAGTTCCGTCATCAGGTGCCGTTACAATACCCTCTTCAGGTATTATAGCAATTCCTTTTCCTAAAATCCCTGCTATAAATGTCTGATCATTTGTTTCTTCCATAGAAACGATTTTTCCCTTCAACGGAGAGCCGATCTCTGAAACTGAATCAGCGGTATTTTCATCTTTTGTATTATTATCTTCATTTTCAATTTTTTGCACATCAGACTTTTCCGGTATATCGGTGCCTTCAGTACTTTGTACATTTTTTACAGCAGTATGTGCAGCATATGTATTATTTGTATCAGATGCCTCTTTTTTATTTTTATCAATCAATGAAGCCGGTGTAATCATCCATGATACGGCAAATGCCACACCCATTGAAATTGCAAACATAATTATATAGGATAATGGTGCATGCAGACATAAAAGTATGCCAAATATACCTGTAACTCCTGTTGCAGTGGCACCAAGCCCCACGATGGAAGCGTACATCGCACCGCATGCTCCGCCTATACATCCTGCTATAAAAGGTCTGAAATATCTTAAATTTACACCAAATATGGCAGGTTCGGTTATTCCTAAAAATGCGGAAAGCGAGGACGGAAAACTTAATCCCTTAAGTTTTTTGTCCGAAGTTTTCACACCTACCGCAAGACATGCCGCACCCTGTGCTATATTACATGCTGAAGCCAGCGGCAGCCAATAGGTAAATCCAAACTTATCAATCTGTCCGAGATCTATTATTGTATACATATGATGTATACCCATAACTACCGTAGGTGCGTAGAATATACCCATTATAAATGAACCTATGCCGAACGGAATGGTTATAAGCTGCTGAACCTTTTCAAGTATACCGTTTTCTACAAATACAAATACAGGACCTATGGCGGCAAGGGCAAGATAGCCTGCCGCAAATATTGAAACGAGAGGAGTTACAAAAAGATCTATTGCAGCCGGTACTACCTTATGCAGTCTCTTTTCAATCTCCGACATAACCCATACCGATATCATAATAGGGATTACATGTCCCTGATAACCCACGCTTTCAACCTGCCATAAACCGAAAAATACCGACTGCTTAGGTATAATTCCCCCTTTATCGATTATACTTGCAACATCCCATGCATTGGTAAGACTGGGATGTATCATAATCATGCCCATCACCGCACCTAAAAACGGATTGCCGCCAAAAACCTTTGCGGCTGAAAAACCTATAAGTATAGGCAGAAATGTATATGCAGTATTTGAAAACATATTTGCATATACATACAGTGATGAGGAGGTATCTATATTCCAGCCATAAGTTTTTATAAGGTAGTCAAGCGTATTCATAATACCCATAAGCAATCCGCTTGCAACTATAGCCGGAATTATAGGTACAAATATGTCTCCAAGTGTTTTTATAGTTTGTTGAAACATATTTGTCTTTGCTGCAGCAGCCTGCTTTACATCCTCTTTTGTAGCTGCCGAGATACCTGTAAGTGAGGCAAATTCCTCATAAACTTTATTTACTATGCCTGTTCCAAATATTATCTGAAGCTGCCCGGAAGCCTCAAAAACTCCTTTTACACCTTCAACTTCTTCTAAAGCTTCCTTATTGCTTTTTGTATTGTCGGCAATTACCAGTCTAAGCCTTGTCGCACAATGTGCCGCCGATACTATATTGTCTTTGCCCCCTATGCCTTCAAGAACGCCTTTTGCCGCCTGCCTGTAATCCATGACTATCCTCCTTTATTATACTGATTTTTCTTACTTTTACTGATTATACATTTTTTTTGTTAAAATGTCTGCGAAAATATGCATATAACATATGTAGAATAAATTCAAATAAAAAACGCTATTTTGTTAGTTTTTAACATAAAAATGCCGGGATACCGTAAACTTTCCAAAACGATATCCCGGGCAAATTAATTACATCCAGATTTATTCAATTATTCACATACATATGGCAAAAGTGCTATATGTCTTGCTCTCTTAATTGCAGTAGTAAGCTCTCTTTGATGCTTCGCACAACTTCCGGTAATACGGCGAGGAAGTATCTTTCCTCTCTCGGATATAAACTTTTTGAGATATGCCGTATCCTTATAATCAATAACCTTATCATCTTCACTGCAATAAGTGCAAAGCTTTTTTCTCCTGCGCATCCCGCCTCCGGGTCTTCTGCTTCTTAAACCCTCGGACTTATCAGACTTGTTAAATGCCATCTAAATGTTCCCCTTTCATTTTACTTATTACTTAACTAATTAAACGGAAGTCCCTCGTCCTCGACTCCGTCCGGAATATTCATAAATCCGTCATTATTTACCTGCACCGGCTTTGCATGCTCCGCATAAGTATTGCCCGGCGCCGTACCTGCCTTGCTGTCGGCAAATTCCTGTTCTTCAATTATAACTTCAGTTGTATAAACCTTCACGCCTTCTTTATTGGTATAACTTCCGGTCTGTATACGTCCTGATATAAGTACCCTCATTCCCTGACGAAAATACTTTTCTGCAAACTCACCTGATTTATCAAATGCGACACATGGTATAAAATCGGCAGTCTGTTCACCGTCATTTGAAACACGTCTCCTCCTGTCAACCGCAAGTGTATACCTTGCAACCGCCATAGAACGTTCTCCGGTTGAATATCTTACTTCAGGATCTCTAGTAAGCCTACCCATCAATATAACTTTATTCATAAAATTCTACCTCTCTTAAATTAAATCCGGCTCCTGCTTAACAACCAACACCTGACCTAGACTTGAGTCTCAGTTTCCTGTTCTGTATTAACTCTTGCTTTTTTCTTTTTAGCTTTAGCTTTTTCTTCGCACTTTACAATTAAATATCTCACAACAGGTTCCATTATACGCAAATGTGCCTCAAGCTCATTCGGACATTTTTTATCTTCAGACTCAAACTGTATAAAGTAATAAAACCCTTCTTTCATTTTATTGATTTCATAGGCAAATCTCTTTTTTCCCCAATCATCAATATTGGCAATCTTCCCGCCAAAATCAGCGATATATCCCTTTACCTTTTCAAGAGCTGCATTTTTAGCCTCTTCTTCAAGTCTGGCATTAAGTACAAGTGCCAGCTCATATTTTACTGTCATACTTACCTCCTTATGGTCTTTTTAGTTACAGCCTTATCATCCGTAATTACTGCGGATAAACAAACCGGCTGCTAAATTTAGGCCTCTACTTTTTGTAGAAGCAAGGTTATGTGCCACAGACGGTTATTTTACCAAATTATCAGCTGCAATGCAAGCATTTTATAAATACTGCCTGAACAGGTTAAAAATCAACCTGCAAAAAGTCTTCATTCTTCTAAATAAATTTTAACTATCCCAACAATTCCGGAATATATGCTTCCTCTCAAATAATTGTTTCCATCAAAATAGTCTTTTATTTTTCTTGAATTAATAAAGTACAAAATCCACATAATATCCCATGCAATCGGTAATCCTATGAATAATAAAGAAGTTTTTGAATTCCCATGAGAAAACCAAATAATTAAAATTCGAGGAATATTTGTAAATATAATCTTTTTTTCAAAATATCTGAAAAAATCACTTTTTCTTGAAATCAATCCCCAAACTGTATTGCTTGAAAAATAAGCCTCCATAATCCCATATATGACCAAAGGTCCCCCAAAGAATAATGCAAACACCAGTATTACGATATCGCTTATTATCATATCTGCAAAGTAAAAAAACCTAAAGTAGAACCAAAAAAACACTATGGAAACAAATGCAATTGTCAATATGTTATATAGTATAAATATCCAGGTCAATTTTATATCTGATATTTTATGGTTATTAATATTTTGGGAATAATCTCTATTATAATATTTGTTTTTCTGCTCTTCTAACATTAAAGAATTAAAACCCCCAGTTGTTTATTTGATAATAATACCAATGATTTATTATTTTTTCTGTATAATATTCTTTTTCCTTTTCGTCAATATAGCCGTTTCCATTAACTATAAGCCGATCTTCATCATCACTTTGCCATGCTCTGGGCTTGTCATCCTCAGTATAATAAAATCCATACCCGTAAGCAATATTACTTCGCTTCATCAATGAAAACTCAACATATATTCTTTTCTCGTTGTTTGCATACAAGTTACTTACTTTATAATTGTAAAATATTTCATTCAATAATTCATTGTTATAATTTGTATAATACTTACTTGTTTCAGTATAATAGTCAATACTAATACGTTTTTTGTCAAAAAATTCTTTGCTGTTTACAAGGCTATTTACAAGTTTATCTAATTTTGCTTCGTCTTTTATAACATACTGAATAAGTTTTTCTTTAGAGTTTATATGGTATCTTCCGTTTTCGTATATGCTATATCTAATTACCTGTATAATTATACAAAGCATAAAAAATAACAATACTACATGACCTGCATTTAAAGTGCTTTTTCTTTCATACATTTATTTTATACTATAAGCCTTTCCATAAAATTTATATCTTGCAGCTATCTAAGGAGATATCGATTAAATCGGTATTCTTTTAGATAGCTGTATAGATATATATGAATTGAAATACATAGGAATTGTATAAAGTTTCTGTGATTGCCCAAATGAAATTCCTAATATTTTTTATATTTTTTTCTAAACATGTTATATATTTCCCAGCTTTAAAACACTTGTCTGGTTTTCCGACAACTTTTAAACAGTCTTTATTTGAAATTCATGTTGCTGTTCATATAAAACCTTATTTAGTAAACTTCTATTTTTTAAATGTGCTTCACTGTCAGGTTTTAAATATTTCTCTATTATAGAAATCTCTTCCTGCTTTTATAGCTTCTATATCTTCAGGAATATCTCCAAAATTTGGAAATAACTAAAATACAGGCAAATCAGATACCATATCTCCTATTCGGATAATACATTTGCCAAAAATATATAATTCTGTCATCCATAGGTATTTCCGTTATCCTCAGCGCTGCCTCCGGATCATATTCTTTCAGAACTTCCTTAAGCCTGTCATCTCCTGTAAAACCGTCAGATTTATTTTCCGCCTTTGATTTGTCAAATGAATACCTCGCATTGTTTACCCAGTCTTTCTCATATTTGAATACCTTTGCCGATTTAACACAAAACATACCGTCATCATTAACTTTAATATCTGCCTCTACAAGATATCCTTCTATGCCCTTTGGTTCAGACATATAGCATATTCTGCAGCCACCTTCATACTCATCTTTTTTCAGTATTATATTTATATGCTTTAATTTATCAGGTGCATATTTGAAATCATCACTGTTTTCTAAAGCCTCTTCTATACTGTCGAAATACTCATCTTTTCTATGTTCATTTGAAAAATATTTGTGGGCATCAAGCACCATTAAATGTTTCTTTGGGGGAAAATCTGAATCTGATAACCTATAATAAAAAATACCTGAATTTACTATATTATATCCCATACCGTCTTCTTTTAATAAAGAATCGTATTTTTTTTCAGCCTTTCTTCTATCTCTAAATGGCAAATAATAATATGAACCCAAGTAATAAGTACTAGTATGTTTAAATTTATCCGGAAAATCATCTTCTTCTAAAACATATTTAGGATTAATTTTTCTTCCATTTTCCAATTCCACGGCAGGGCCACCTATAGTGCTATCATTATAATCAATTGGTATAGGAATAATAAAATATTTATATTTTCTTATCTCCTTTAATCTAAAATTATATTTACTCAGCATAAAGTCATTGACCTTATCCATTTCTATAACCGCTTTTTGATCTTCCATTATATACAGTATGGTTTCTCTTATATTATGTATAGCGAAAAAAACAGATGTAATTAATACAAATATAAAGAGACATTTATATAATAATCTTAATATAAATGGAGTTGTTTTATCTTTCTTATTTATCGAGTTTTCATTTTTTGTACTATTCATTTTTTACCTCCGCTATGCTTATATCAAGTGAATCAACACCTCTATCAAGCAAAATATTGTTATAGTACCAGAAATATAAATTTTCTCCATTATATATTACATTTTCTATACTGTCAGGAGATTTTCCATCTATTTTAAGGCTAAAAACCAGATCCTTATCTGTTATTCCGCAATAAAAGCCGCTCTTTCCGCCGCCTGCCTTTATTTTATCCTTTATATATTTTATAAATTCATCTTCCCGATTTTCATACGAGCTAAGCACACGTTCAGCTTTTTCCACAAAATATCGATACCATATCCCGGAACCGATATTG
Organism: Johnsonella ignava ATCC 51276; assembly: GCF_000235445.1. Taxonomy (GTDB): domain Bacteria; phylum Bacillota; class Clostridia; order Lachnospirales; family Lachnospiraceae; genus Johnsonella; species Johnsonella ignava. The sequence continues at coordinate 555,631 of NZ_JH378829.1, forward strand.
CTTATATCATACCAATATTTCGGAACTTTGAGATCATACCCAACCAGTATTATATCCTGTTTTTCTCCTTCTTTTTCTGTTACTACGGCATCACAAATCGGATGCCTTGTCATGGATGAGTCTGTATAAGTTTCTGTATATAAATCAATATCGGTCTTTATATTCCCTCTATATCCCATAATTAAGTTCATAGCCGGATCATTTAAAAGGGCTGCATCCTCAGTACCATAACCAGAATCCGTCATTATCCAGTAATCAATCCCCTCAAATTTTTGCATTTCTTCAAACCAGTTACATGTAATCTGCAGCATTTCTTTTACATCTTCATCAGTACCATTATATTCAAAATATCCGTATTTCATTCCGGGTATATCATAGGTATCCTTAGAAAACGGAATACATAAAGCGTTATTATGGTACAGAACTTTTTCACAATTCATTGCATATACTTCACAGTTCCATCCCGGAGTAAGCTCGTAGCAGTTCCCCTGTAAAAAGGGAACTGCCGACTTGTTTTCTGAAAATGATATTTTGAAATTTGTCTGCAGAAAATGCTTAACTTCCATGCTGTGAGCATTGCTGTAAAGTATTAAATTAATAAAATGAAATAAAAATGCAATAGAAGCCATTATTAATATAAATTTCTCAAGTTTTGTCCCTGAAGATATCCTTTTTAAAACCTTGTTAAAAATTTTTTTTAAATATTTCATGTTATTTTTACCTTACTTTATTCTATTTGATTGTTCAGTGAGAATAGAATTATATATATCATTACGTTTGCTCCTTGAATAGTAATCACGATCATTTATGTCCTCAAATAACTCATATCCAATGCCCTTCCCCTTAGACATATGCTTTAAAACCCTCATACTTATATCTTTATCAGATAATTTTTTTGTGGCTGCAGCTGAAATCAAATTGTATCCTATAGCATTATTTTTATAGTCCATTTTTGCTGCTGAATCATTATTCCCGTTTTCATGGGCATCAGTCCACTTTTTAACTTCATTATTGACTATTTCATCAACAAATTCATCATATGTTTTCCCGCTGTAGTCATATTTCGTTCCATAAATCAAAGGCGCTTTGGATGCTTCTGCCGGAGTAATACTTAAATATATCATTCTTTTTTCATCATTTGTTTTATCAAATAAAGTATACACTTTTCCACTTCTACATGTATATTCTTCATGATAGCTATTAGCATAAAATTGTCTTGCATAATAATTCTTAAGTACAGCATTCCAGTATATATGATGATAGGCATTAGCTATAGTATTATCATCCAAATTGGCTCTATAATTTTTACTGGTAAATGGTAAATATAGATCCTTATTATTATCATCATTATCTAATATTTTCTTAAGTTTTTCACCAAATATCTTATCAGTGTATTCTATTGATGTGTCTGCCGCCTTCATATATTCCCATCCCAAATCAGAAGATTTATTTACAAGTTTTTTCTCTTCATTATTAAGCGAATGATTCGTTATTTCAGGTACAATATGAACTAAATGATTTGAATATGCTTCAAAAGGTCCATATCCTCTTGCATACCCGCTCGGATCGGTATATTTCTGCGGATCCCCCATACAATACTCATACCAGTTAAGCCCGTCTTTGATAGGATCTATTGATGTAAACCTTTTATCGTCAGCTGAGTACATCCTTGCCTTTGCATAGTACAGTCCCGATATATTGTCATATCTGTGTCCCGTATAACTTGGCACTGCCAGTATACTTTTTTCAAATCCGGCTTTTGTATATGTATTTACAGCTTCTCCCCATGCATTATAGTATGTTCCGGATACAACCTCACCTTCAGTATCCTTTGCCATAACTGTACTGCCGAGTCTGTCCTTGGTAAGACAGTACAGACGATAGTCTGCATATGTTCCTGCTTCTCCCTCCGGACCGTATACATGAGTGATCTTTTCACCGAAGCCGCCTCCAAATATGTGTTCAATGAAAGGCATGTCTATATCGGATATATAGTTTGGAGTAAAATCCGAATATCCGGATCTTACCAGATGTCCAAGAGCATCATATCTGTAATCAATATCTCCGGCTTTTGCAGACGCCTTTATCATCCGTCCGGCTGCACCGTATTTATAGGATGCGACCGTTTCGCCGCCTTCTTTCAAGCTTATAAGGTTTCCTTTTTTGTCATATTCATAATTAAATACTGAATCTGATGTCTGTCTGCCTGAAAGTGTACCAACAGCAGAGCCTATGCCCAAGTCTATAGCTGAATCCGGGTTTATACCGGCAGTTGAACCTGCACTTTGCTTATTTTCTTTTGAAGTACTTTGCACCTTTTTAGTCAGCTGATTTAAGCTGTTATATTCGTAGCGTGTATTTACAGGTGCACTTTTTCCTGAACCCTCCTCATATTCATTTACTATATTTCCGAATCCGTCATAGGAATATCTGCTTCTTTTGGGAGCGGCTCCAAGTATATATTCCTCTATAAGCCTGTTGTTTTTATCATACTTATATTCGGACTCAATTTTTACACCGCTTAAATTCTCAGTCTTATTTTTAAGATTGCCTGTGCTGTCATACTGATATATACCCGACTGTATGCCGTCTATATCAACTTTTACAAGCCTTCCCATAGAATCATAGCTTCTTTGCTCAACACTTTTATCTGGCTTTGTAATCCTTGTTATTTCTCCGGCTGCATTATACTCATAGGAAAATTTAAAAGTATCGTTTTGCATGCCTTTATTTTCTATGCCTGTCATCCTTCCCATACTGTCATAGGTATAGTGTGTTTTCAGCATAAAACCGTCAACCATGGTTACATTACCGACAGGGTCATATTCATAGCGTACGCCTCCTGCATATGAGCCCGCCTGTGTCATCCTCCCAAGTGCATCACGTGTAAAGTTTGTATTTCCGGTCGGATCCGTATATCCTATAAGCCTGTTGTCTCCGTCATAGGTAAATGTATTTATACTGCCGTCCGGATAAACCGTCTTTGTAAGATTCGCATTCGGATCATACTCATATGATGTGATACCGCCCTCTTCATCGGTCTTTTTGATTAGATTGCCGACAGAGTCATACTCATAGGATACCGTATTTCCCATAGCATCCGTTCTTTTTACAGGACGGTTAAGTACATCATACTCATATGATGTTATCTGAGTTTTTTGAGCCTGAGCTTTTGAGTTTTGTATATTTTTAAAACTCTCGGCAAAGCCTGCCGTACCTGCTATGCTATTCATATCCGCCGCTTCCGCTGCACCTTTCATGCCTGACATACCCGGTATACCTGCAAAGGTGGTACTTTCACTGTTTCCCTTAAGTATTATCTTTGTAAGATTTGAATTTTTATCATATTCATAGAATGCCGTGTTTCCAAGGGGATCCTTTTCAAAAGTCTTATTTCCTAAAGCATCATATCCGTATTCCCATCTGTTTCCCGCTTCATCTGTCAGTGCCTCAAGATTTCCCGCTCTGTCATATGAATATATCCTGCTTGTACCGTCAGAATTTATACAGGCACTTATACGGTTTAGAGCATCATATGTATATGAGGTTGCATTTCCCATACCGTCGATAACCTTTATAAGGTTAAGGTTTTCGTCATACTCAAAGCTTTTGGTGCTTTCATCGGGATAGGTTATCTTATCAATAACTCCTCCCGTTGTATATGAATACTTTGTGGTATTTCCTGCTTCGTCGGTCCGGGCAGAAAGCCTGTCCGCCCCGTCATAGACGTATTTAACTATACCTCCTGCGGCATTTGTCTCTTCAGTAAGATTTCCTGCCGGGTCATAGGCATATCTGTCATATCCCATAGTACGGTTGGCTTTTGATACAATCCTTCCCGCCCTGTCATATTCACGTTTTGCAGGATTGTCTCTTGCATCAACCTCATACATAATAAGGTTTCTGCGGTCATATCCGTATCTTGTAAGGTTTCCGGCGGCATCATATATCTCTGTTAAATTAACACCGCTATAGTTGAATTTTGTTGTGTTTCCTGCAGCATCTGTCTGACTTGTCAGTCTGCCAAGTCCGTCATAGCTATATGAGGTTACACCGCCCTTCGGATCGGTCGTTGAAGTCAGTCTTCCTGCAAGGTCATATGACATGGAGGTTTTTGCACCTGAAGCATCAATTTTAAAAATCAATCTTCCTGAACTGTCATAACCGTAAGAAGTTGTATTTCCGGCTGCATCCGTCTCTGAAAGTATCCTTCCCATAGGATCTCTTTTTATTATTTCAGCTCTTCCGAAAGCATCGGTTGTTTTTATCAGATTGCCTGCAGGATCGTACTCATATGATGTCGAATATCCTCTTGCATCGGTTTCTTTTATACGCCTTCCAAGACTGTCATACTCATATAATATTCCCTTTTGTGCTCCGTCATTTATTATGCCTGTAAGCTGTCCGGCTTCATTATAGCTGTATGAAACTCCTGCACCTGAGCCCTCCGACATATGAAGCGGATTTCCAAGTATACCGTATTCAAAGCTGCTTTTATGACCGTTTGCATCCGTTATACCTGTAAGTTTACCGTTTCCGTTATATTCATAAAGTATCTTTGCCCCTGTCGGGTCGGTTACGCTATCAAGTTTTCCTGCCGCAGTATATGTATATGTCTGTGTACATCCGTCAATACTCTTTGAAATAAGTCTGCCTGCCGGATCATAACTGCATGTATTCATTCTTCCTTCACGGTCAATATAGCTTATTGCATTA
>NZ_JH378830.1:0-3633 GCF_000235445.1 Johnsonella ignava ATCC 51276
TCTGAGAAGCCAGCGGACTCCCAGTTCGTCCTTGTTTTCATCAATGAATCGATAAGCCTCTAATCGATTTCTTTTGCAAAGAATGCCGCTGCTTTTTTTAGGAATAGATTTTCCTTTCGTGCCTCTTCAAGCTCTGCTCGAAGTCGGCGATTTTCTTTCATAAGCTCCAATTCATTTTGGGCAGTTGGATTAGTTAAGGCTTGTTCCCGGCATTCTTTGCTAAATTTTCTACACCATATGGTAATGCTTGATTTGGCAACGCCATATTCAGCAGAAAGGCTTTGTAGTGTACGTCCTTCTTCCAAATGAAGGCGTACAAGTTTTTTCTTAAACTCCGGTTCGTAATGTTGTTGTGACATAATAATTTCTCCTATTTTATAATTATATTTATTAGTCACTCCTGTTACAACTATAGTTTACCACAACAGATTTAACACCAATGGAGGCTCGCTACAGATAGATATTTATCGAACAAAGTGTTACAAAAAAGCTTGACCAGTACACCCCAACCTTTTATATGAAACAGCAAGACAGAGGAACGGCGAAAAACAGAAAGCTGAATGAAGAAAACCGCTATAACTGGAACAAAGCAACCCTAACACACATACTGAAAAGGCAGGAGTATTGTGGCGATGTAGTCAACTTCAAGACCGAAAAGCATTATAAAGACAAACGAAACCACTATGTAGATAAAGATAAGTGGCAGGTAATCAAAAATGTGCATGAGCCAATCATAGATCGAACTACTTATGAAAATGTACAACGGATATTAAAAAACGCACCTGTAAAAAGACCAAACAGAGATGGAGAAATCCACGCTTTATCTGGACTGATGTACTGTAAAGATTGTGGTACAAAAATGCACATCCGCACCATACACAAGAACAACAAGGTACAGCATGTAACCTATTGCAGCGAATATGCCAAAGGAAAATCCAAACACCCGAAATGCCATTCTCCCCACCGCATTGATGTCGATGATGTGATGGAAACCATTACAGAGGTTTTGCGAAAGATAGCACAGTATTCATTGGCAAATAAAGAAGAATTTGAAGCACTGGTAAAAAGCAGTCTTGCCAAAGAACAGACAGAAGAAATCAAAAAACAGAAAAAGCGTATCCCACAAATCACAGACAGACTAGTACGGATAGAAACAGTAATGAACAAGCTCTATGAAGATAACGCACTGGGAAATATTGAGCCGAAGCGTTATGAGCAATTATCGGGGAAATATGCGGAAGAATATTACACTTTGAAAGCAGAACAAGAGCAAATAGAGGAACGCTTATACGAATTTGAAAATGCAAACCAAAAAGCAAAGAACTTTATCAAACTGGCAGAAAGCTACTCAGATTTTGAAGAACTTACCCCCACCGCCATCAATGAATTTATCAGTAAAATTGTAGTGCATGAAAGAGATGTCAAAAGAGCAAAATATGCTGTTCAGCGTATTGAAGTCTATTTCAATTATATCGGAAAATTTGAAAATGAACTTACAAAAGAGATAGAGCCGACAGAACAAGAAATGATACAGATGAGGGAAGAAATCGAAGAAGCCAAGAAAGAAAAAACAAGAGCATATCACAGGGCATATTCCAAAGAATACCGATCTAAAAATATTGACAAATTCAGAGAGTATGAACGGATAAAAGCACGAGAATATAGAGCAAGAAAGAAGCTACAAGCGGTAACCTAAAATTAAATATCAATCAAAATGAAAAGAGGTTTCCTAATTACAGGAAATCTTTTTTTGTGCAAGTAAAAAGGAGGAATTGAATTACAGAAAAACAAGAAGCACAGACTAAAGATGAACGAGCCATGTCCCGAAAACCTGATGGCATTTTAATAAAAAAGATTAGAGGAAAGACCTTTGTAAGCGAGATATATTTTGATAAAGAGAGCAAGGATACCTTTCAAGATAAGCTGTTCAAGGTAGTACAAACTGAAAAGAAAGCATAAAGAAAAATGGAACACTTTGTATAAACCCTTTCAGCTCTTTTTCTATTTGTTACAATGAAAGCCTTGAAAGTAAGTAGAGAATCTGACAGTAGAAAAATAGTCTTGAAAATGGCATAATATTACTAAATATTTAGAAAGATAGATTAGAATTGTAGAGGTTAGATATGAATAAAAAATTGGAGAAAATGAGTTTAAAAGAGCTTTGGCAACTGTTTCCGATATTTTTAGTTAAACATAATAAAGAGTGGATAAAATGGTATGAAGAAGAAAGAAAATCAATATTATCAGCAGTGCCGAGTAAAAGCATAAAAAGAATATCTCATATCGGAAGCACGGCTATATCAGGAATATCGGCGAAAAATATTGTGGATGTATTAGTTGAAGTAAACGACAAGGCGGATTTAGATATTGTTAAAAATATTCTAATAAACAAGGGTTGGCTATGTATGAATATGACTGAAGCCCGCATTACATTAAACAAAGGCTACACAGAACAAGGATTTGCAGAAAAAGTATTCCATCTTCATATTAGAATTGTCGGAGATAATGATGAACTGTATTTTAGAGATTATTTGAATGAGCATAAGGAAATAGGCAAAGAATATGAAATCTTAAAACTATCGCTTTGGAAAAAATTTGAATATGATAGAGATGGATATACTGAGGCAAAAACAGATTTTATAAGAAAATATACAAATTTAGCAAAAAGTTTATATGGGAAAAGATATTAACCAAATTTGAATTGACCGAACTGAAAGAGAGGGATGTTTCTTGCCAAAAGAACAAGGAACCGGGAACTTAGATATAGTTAAAAAATTGGTAGATAGGAGGTATTATGCAAAATTCATATCTAAAAGTGTTTGATAATATATTCTTTAATGTAGAAAAGCATGATGAGGTTAAAAAAATTATTGAACAGGCAAGCTATGTATTGGATTTAGTTATTACTAGATTTGGAGAAGTAGAAAATGAAATGACAATAGGAACTTCAAGAATAGATGATTTTGTTGATACTATTATTATTTTATTTATAAGAAAAATTATGGAACAACTGGATTCAATCAATGTTTTATATTCTGTAAGTCTATTTGAACCAGCACAGATTATACTACGATCTCTGATTGAGAACATAGTTGGGCTAGAATTTATATTAAAAGAGGATACGAAAAAACGAGCAGCTGCATATTATTTAGAACATCATTACCAAGAATTAGATAATGATGTTGTAGTTGTTGTGGTAAACTATAGTTGTAACAGGAGTGACTAATAAATATAATTATAAAATAGGAGAAATTATTATGTCACAACAACATTACGAACCGGAGTTTAAGAAAAAACTTGTACGCCTTCATTTGGAAGAAGGACGTACACTACAAAGCCTTTCTGCTGAATATGGCGTTGCCAAATCAAGCATTACCATATGGTGTAGAAAATTTAGCAAAGAATGCCGGGAACAAGCCTTAACTAATCCAACTGCCCAAAATGAATTGGAGCTTATGAAAGAAAATCGCCGACTTCGAGCAGAGCTTGAAGAGGCACGAAAGGAAAATCTATTCCTAAAAAAAGCAGCGGCATTCTTTGCAAAAGAAATCGATTAGAGGCTTATCGATTCATTGATGAAAACAAGGACGAACTGGGAGTCCGCTGGCTTCTCAGACGCCTTGATATATATCC
>NZ_JH378830.1:4110-156228 GCF_000235445.1 Johnsonella ignava ATCC 51276
ATCGTCATATAACCATTGTTCTTGCCATCCGAACCCTGCAAAAAGCTCTGGACAGTCAGAGATTTGTCAGCACAGATATTATCCTGCATAGTGATCAGGGAAGTCAATATACATCGAAGGCTTTTACTGAATTCTGTGAGAAAAACAGCATCACACAGAGCATGAGCAAGGCAGGCTATCCATATGACAATGCACCAATGGAAAGGTATTTTAATACTCTGAAAAATGAAGAGATATATCTTCACCATTACCATGAGGAACAGGAGTTATATGATGCTGTTGAGGATTTTGCATACATAAAGTATAACCATGTACGTCCCCATGCCTATAACGGATATCGCACTCCCTTTGAGGCACGGTATGCTGTATAAAAATCAGTCGCAAGTGTTACAAAAATGCTTGACCACTACAATCACAACATAGAGATGAACTTAAAGTAATGGATGGAGGAAAGTGCATCTTGGAAATAAGAGAAGCAAGACCTTTTTATTCTGATAAATTTGATATTACAAAACATAAGAACTACAAAATGCTTTCTGATTACAATAAGAAAAATGCTGGATTTCAAGACCGAAAAGCATTATAAAGATAAGAGAAACTATTATGTAGATAAAGATAAATGTCAAATAATAGAAAATGTGCATGAGCCAATCATCAGCCGAGCCACACCCCGAACCTGCGGCATTCTAATAAAAAAATGAATGGAAAAACCTTTGTAACAGAGATATATTTTGACCCAAACAGTAAGGATACATTTCAAGATAAGCTGTTAAAGGCAGTACAATCGGAACGGAAAGAATAATAGAATATTTTGTATTCGTAATTTACGTTCTTTTCCTATCTAATTCTATGAAAAACTTGAAAGTAAGTAGGAAATCTGACGGTAGAAAGAATGTCTTAAAAATAGTATAATATTGGCAAATACTTATAGAGGCAAACTTCAAAGTTGTTAAGGAGATAAACGAAATAATGAAAACATATCAGGATATAAAAAAAATATTTACGGATGGGTTGAGGAAGGCTGGGAATGGAGGAAAGCAACTTCACATGATATTAAAACATATATTGCAGCAAAATCAGCTAAATTATAGGAATATATAATTGGAATTTGAGGAGGTGGCAATGAATAAGATTACCTGTATCTGTTTAGGTGTTAGCGATATGGAAAGGTCAATAAAGTTTTACAGAGATGGTTTAGGATATAAGACTGATTGCAAAGAAAATAATCCGCCAGTATGTTTTTTCGATACTTTAGGAACAAAGTTTGAACTATTTCCTTTAGAACAATTAGCAAAAGATATTGATGAAAATAACCCACCAAAGGGAAATGGGTTTTCTGGAATTACATTAGCATACAATGTTGAACATAAAGAAGATGTTGATAGTGTAATTGAATTAGTACGAAATGTTGGTGGAAGAATCGTAAAAGAACCACAAGATACCTTTTGGGGTGGATATCATGCATATTTTTCGGACTTAGATGGATATTACTGGGAAGTTGCCTGGGGTTCAAATTTTAAGTTTGACGAAAATGGACTATTAAAATTTTAATAATTAAGGTAGATATAAAAAATGGCTTCCGGCAAAGAATACTTAAACTTTATTTTAGAACAAGCAGTTGTAAAACTAGGGATAGCAAGCAAAATATTTAATGAAAATATAATAAAATTACAGACAAGTATTTGATAAACTTATGATGTTTGGCTATACTATAATCATAAAAGAAGAACATGTTAATTGATGAATTTGATAGTTGCATTTATTATTGACATGGTTATAAAAAATTGAAAGCAAGTAAATACTATTTTGCTTTAGTACAATATATGGAAGGCAGGGAAGCTTATGAAAAAACTTTGGCTTTATATTTTTATACCAATAGCTTTATTGGTTGCCTGCACCGGGCAACAGGTATTAAACTCTGTGGAAACTTTTAAAAATACAGATACCGATAAACAGACAAATGTTGTTTATGACAGTATTACAGAAAATCAGTTTATTGATATAGAAATGGATGAAATAAGGGATTTAATAAATTCGATGGAGGCGGAAACTCCTGAAATCAAATATACTGATATGGATCAATCTCTTTTAGAGTTTTATACAAGGCCTATAAAAAATGACTATAAGTTTTTAGGACGTTTCGCTAATAACGGATATGCCTACATTCTCGGGATATCTAAAACTGAAAGTGCTGTTTTGAGAGATTTAGATTGCAGGGTTGAGGAAATTGGATATGTTCAGTTAGGAAAATGGATTGATAGTCGGATGGATAATGAGGAGAATTTTGATAAAATATATGATTTTCCTGGGATTCTGTCTTTTTATCAAAGTAAAGACGGGAAGTTTTTATACTTGGGTATTAGACAATATTCAGATTTAGATGATATAAAATATTCAGGTATGAATATAGGTAAGGTATTTAATGAAATAGTAAATGACAACAGGTTGGAATATATTAGTCAATTACACGAAAAACAATTAAGAGCTCTTAAGCCGTTTAAGACGCCATATATATCGATGTATAAGTGGGAACACGGAGAAGATTTTTATGCATACAAACCAATCTCATATGATGAACTGACTAAAATTACAGATGACAAGAGCAAAGTTGAACCGTCAAAAATAAATAGTGAATGTGTAGGCTTATATGATTATGATGGTGAACCTATGCCTTTTATGGACTCTATTAATCAATCTCTTTATGAAAAAATTGAAGATTTTTATGAGGTTCGTTCTTTAGATGAAATTGCAGATATTTGTTTCATAAAATATATTAGAAAAAATCCGCAAGGACAACAAAGTAAAATTATAAATATAAAGGATTTAGATACTGTTGATAAAATAATAAAGATTTTAAAAAGTTCTGATGTATCTTATATGGGCGGAACATCTTATGAAGATTTATTAATTCTTATAAAGGAAGATGGAAGTGAAATAGAATTACAGATTTCACCGTATTATTTTGGAACAATGACTGGAGAAGGATTTATTTTGGGGAACTCTGTTTGTTATAGCCCCGGAACAGAAGAATGGATTAACTTAATGGAAAAATATTTCAGTGAATGATACTTAATGAAATTTACAAAATATAAGAACTTATAAAAAGATGATTTGGGAAGTAATTATATTTTTAGTTAAAAAGCAAATAAATATAAAAACATATAAAAAAATAAATTGTTAAGGAAAATATAAAAAGACTTAAATCAAATATAAATTGAGATGGATATTTACGAATTAGACAGAAGAAAAAAAGTAATACTTGATTTTATGAATGATCCGGTATACCGTCCTATGAAGTTAAAGGAAATTGCCGCATGTTTAAACATTGAAAAGCCTAAAAAGGCACAGCTTTTTGAAGTGCTTGATGAACTTGTAGCTTTAAAAAAGATTAAGCTTATGCCGAATGGAAGATATAAGCTTGCAGGAAAGACGGACACATGTGTAAATGAAAAAGAAAAAGTATATAATTCAGCAAATTATAAAGCGGGTGAAGAATACAGCGGTATATATACAGTAAGCCGGAATGGATTTGCTTTCGTTTCAGTTGATCAAAAACAGGATGTATTTATATCAGGCAAGAATCAGAATACTGCTTTAAATGGAGATAAAGTAATTGTTAGAATTATAGATTCAGGCAGAAAAAAAGGTTCGGAACAAAAAGCTGAAGGCAGTGTAATAAAGGTAACGGAACATGTTAATAAGCATATTCTGGGGCTATATAAAAAAAATAAAAAATTTGGGTTTGTAGTACCTGATGATAAGCGTATATTAAAAGATATATATGTACCCGCTGAAAAGTCAAAGGATGCCTTGGATAATACAAAAGTTCTGGTCAGGATAGATGATTATGGAAGTGGTTTAAGGCAGAATCCTGAGGGGACTGTCGAAGAAATACTGGGAGATTTAAAAGAACCGGGTGTTGATATACTTTCAATAATCAAAGTTTTCGGTTTTCCTGAGGACTTTGAAAAAAGGGTAAAAGCTGCCGCAAATAGAGTAGCTCTAAGGGATATAAGCAAAGAAATTGATAAAAGGATCGATTTAAGAGATGTCTATACAGTTACAATAGATAAAGAAGATGCAAAAGATCTTGATGATGCTGTCAGTTTGGAGTTTGATGACGGTATATGGAAACTCGGTGTACATATAGCCGATGTATCCCATTATGTAAAAGAAGGGGGACTGCTTGATAAGGAAGCATGTGAGAGAGGCACAAGCGTATACTTTCCGGACCGTGTTATTCCTATGTTTCCTGCACAGCTTTCAAATGGGTGCTGTTCATTAAATGCGAATGAGGATAAACTGACACTTTCATGCATTATGGATATAGACAGCAGTGGAAAGGTTATATCTCACAAGATATGCGAAACTGTTATAAGAGTTAAAAAAAGATTGAGCTATAACTATGTGTTTGAGCTGCTTGAAAATCAGGATAAGGATATGATTAATTCAAATACACAGGATTTGGATGTGTGTACAGAAATTATAGAAGATACGGAATTTAGAAAGCTGATTTATAATATGCATGACCTTGCACTGCTTCTTAGAAAGAAGAGGTTTGAAAGAGGTTCAATTGATTTTGATCTGCCTGAAAGCAGTATTATATTAAATACTGACGGGAGTGTAAAAAAGATACAGGCTTATAACAGAACTGTTGCCAATATAATTATAGAGGAATTTATGCTGGCAGCCAATGAGACGGTTGCACAGGAATATTTCTGGCTGGAGCTGCCTTTTATATACAGAGTACATGATACTCCCGATATGGAAAAAATGCGGGAATTATCGGCATTTATAAATAATTTCGGATTTTCAGTGATTACTTCAAAAAATGAAATGCATCCTAAGGAGATACAAAAACTTTTGAACAAGATTTACGGTACAGAGGCTGAGGCGGTTATAAGCAGGATGGTGCTTAGTAGTATGAAACAGGCAAGGTACCAGGTTCTTCCGGGTAAACATTTCGGACTTGCGGCACAATATTATACCCACTTTACTTCACCCATAAGAAGGTATCCTGATTTGCAGATACATCGCATTATAAAGGAAAATATAAAAAAGGGCATAAGTGATAAAAGACGTACTCATTATATGAATATACTTGATTATGTGGCTTCACATTCTTCAGCTATGGAACGCCGTGCCAATGATGCGGAAAGAGATGCCGTAAAATATAAAATGTGTGAATATATGCAGACTAGGATAGGATGTGTATTTGACGGTATAATAAGCGGTATGACAAAGCACGGCATGTATGTTGCACTTGAAAATACTATTGAAGGTTTTATAAGCATGGCTGATATTGGTGATGATTATTATTTTTTTGACAGTATAAATTATGAAACAGTAGGTCAAAGGAGCAATAAAATATTTAGACTGGGTGATAGTATAAAAATAGTAGTGGCAGGTGCGGATAAAATGACACGTGTAATTGATTTTATACCTTATGGAAAAAAGAAAAAAAGAAGAAAATAAATTGAGGTCAGCAAATGGAAGGCATAAAACTTATTGCCAATAATAAAAAGGCATATTTTGATTATTTTATCCTTGAAAATTATGAAGCCGGTATAGAGCTTTTCGGCACAGAAGTTAAGTCAATCCGCATAGGACATTGCTCAATAAAGGAATCATGGATACGTATTGAAAAAAATGAAATTTATATTATGGGGATGCATGTAAATCCTTATGAAAAGGGCAATATATTCAATAAAGATCCATTGCGTGTAAAGAAACTTCTTATGCATAAGAACGAAATAATTAAAATCGGTTCAAAGGTCCAGGAAAAAGGGCTTACTCTCGTGCCACTTAAAGTATATCTTAAAGGAAGCCTTGTAAAGGTTGAAATAGGTCTTGCAAAAGGTAAGAAAAATTACGATAAGAGGGAAAGTCTTGCTAAGAAGGATCATAAAAGAGAAGTTGACAGGGCTTTAAAACATGGTTTAAGAAAAGAATAGAGTATATTTAAATACAAATCCGAAATAATTTAAATGTAGTATTTCGGATTTGTATAGGTAGTGGAGATGACGGGAGTTGAACCCGTGTCCAAAAAACAATTCCTCGTTCTTCTACTGTCATAGTAAATTATTTAAATATTCCTGCTGCCGCAGGGGAATTTACACACCTGCAGTTTTAGTAGCTTCATAATACTTATATATGCTCAAAGCTTTGCATATACAGTTTCCTACATATTCGACACAGCATATCCCGAGGTATAGGTGCCAAGGGGGCTGTGGCTGCCCTTAGGCAGCGAGTGCTAATTCTTCGTCAGCGTTTAATTTAAATTTGCCATTTAACGCATCGCATACGGACAGCTTCACCGACTGCATGTTCCCTGTCGAAACCGGTACATCCCCTGATATCAGTCTTATATAATTTTGTTTATATAAATGATAAACGCTGTAATATTTATCCTCATATCTGAGGAAAGAATTGTAACATAAAATATAGCTAAAAGCAAGGCTTTAAGCACTTCTTGAAAATTGTAATTTTTTTAAAGTAATATTTAGGTTTTGGGTAACAACATTCCGATATTTTTAATATAGCTATTTAGTTTATTTATATTTGTCTGCTATATAGTTTTGTGTTTTTTATCGGAAGTATCTGTTTAAGGCATGTTATCAGGTATATCATTAGGTATGTTATCGGGTATATCATTAGATATATCATCAGGTGTATCATCAGATATATCACCGGATATATTATCCGGTATATCATGAAAAGAAGCTGTATTATTTAAATTTTTTATCTGCCTTGTTATTATAATAAATGCATATGCCGAACCCGGTATTGCTATACTACAAAAAAGTAATGCAAATAATGTATTTGATGAGGCTCCTGCAATTCCTGCAGCTACTGTTGCAATTGTTAATATAAAAAATACAATGATTGCAGCTGCTGCCAATATTCTTTTCATACATTGAAACCTTTCATATATTGATATTTTAAATTTATTCTTGAGGGCAACGGACAAATACGCCAGGCTTGCCTGCACATATTGCGACTTTTGACAGTTTTAAAGCATCTTTATATCATGTTATCTGTTGTGCAAGATTTTCCCATTCTTCATAAAGTTTCTCAAGTTCTTCCTCAGCCTTTTCTTTTTGAGTTTGAAGTTCCATAAGTTTCCCGACATCGCTTTGAATATGGGGCATTGAAAAATTGAGCTCTATCTGTTTAATTTCATTTTCATACTTTTCTATATCATTTTCACATTTTTTAAGAGCAGCCTTTTGTTTTTTTGCTTTTGCAGCTTCTTCTTTTGAGTTAAGCCAGTCCTGTTTTGAGCTTTTTTCCTCCGGGTTAAGTGATGCTGATAAAGGGGTCTGAGCTGATGGATATGCAAACGCCGCATTTCTTACATCATCACGTTTCTCAATATAATAATCATAATTTCCTATATAATTATAAATCCTGCCATCTTTAAGTTCAAGGATCCTATCGGCAGTTCTGTTTATAAAGTAACGGTCATGCGATACATATAAAACGGTACCTTTAAACTCTCTTATTGCCTCTTCAAGAATTTCCTTACTTGAACTGTCGAGATGGTTTGTAGGCTCATCAAGCAGTATAAAATTAGCTTTTCCAAGCATAAGTTTTGCAAGTGCAACTCTCCCTCTTTCCCCTCCACTTAAATCTGATATTTTTTTAAAGACTTCATCACCTGTAAACATAAATGCTGCAAGTACATTTCTGATATAGGTATTATCAAGATCTGGATAAGTATCCTGAAGCTCATCAAATAAAGTTTTTTCCTTATTCAGTATCTGATGTTCCTGATCATAATAGGCGGTTTCAACTCCTGCTCCAAGTTCTATAAAACCGTTATCAGGAGAGATAAGGTTATTTATAATTTTTAATATAGTCGTTTTGCCGCTTCCATTATCTCCTATTATTGCAACATGCTCACCTCGTTTTATTTCAAAATTTATATCTGAAAAAAGCTCTTTTTTATCAAAGACCTTTTTAAGATGCATGGCTTTCAGTACATCATTTCCGCTCTCGTGCCTAAACAAAAGAGAAAGTTTCATATTAGTATTTTCCTGCAAAGGCTTATCAAGTCTTTCTATTTTATCAAGCATCTTTTTACGGCTTTCCGCACGTTTTATTGATTTTTCACGGTTAAATGATTTGAGCTTATCAATAACGGCTTCCTGCCTTTTTATCTCATTTTGCTGATTTAAGTATGCCTTAAGCTCAGATTCTTTAAGCATTGCTTTTTTTTGAGTAAAATCAGTGTAATTTCCTGAGTATACAAAAGCTTCGGTATTATCTATATCTATAACTTTATTAACTATTTTATTTAAAAAATATCTGTCATGTGAAACTATAATAACGGTACCTTTATAATTAAGTAAATAATTTTCAAGCCATTCTATATTTGAAAGATCGAGATGGTTTGTAGGCTCGTCAAGTATTATGATATCAGGCTTTGACAATAACAGTTTCCCTAAAAAAACTCTGGTTTTCTGTCCTCCGGAAAGAGTATTTATCTCTTTTGAAAAGTCATCTTCAGAAAAACCGAGACCTTTTAGTATGCCGGTTACCCTGCTCTGTGCCGAGTAGCCGTCTGCAAGCTCATATTCATGTATAAGTCTGTTATATGAATTATAAAGAGTTTTAAGCTCAGTACCTGTAAGTTTGTCCATATCATCATGCATTTTTTTAATATTTTTTTCCATATCGATAATCGGCTTTATCACTGTCAGAAGTTCTTCTTTAATGCTTAGTTTTGAATCAGGGTTGTTGATCTGGTGAAGAAAGCCTATACTCGCATTTTTAGATATATTTACAGTACCGGAATCAGGTGTAAGCTCTCCGGCAAGCATACGCAGGAGAGTCGTTTTACCGGCACCGTTAGGTCCTATAATTGCTATTTTTTCATTTTCGTTTATTATAAATGAAGCATTATTTATAATTTCTTCATCTCCAAATGATTTACATAAGTTTGAGACATTTAAAATCAAAATCCTATTCTCCTTTTATAATACAAATTTAACTGTATGTCATTGTGTAGAGGACTGTTTGCTTTGATGCAATGCGGTTTTTGCGTACATCAGGCAGCTATATTATGTTATATAATATAGAGTTTTGTCAACATTAAACATATATGGGAGTGAAATACGTACACTCAAGGAAAATATCATTGACAGCATTAAAATTTTATGATACTCTTAAAAAAATATTAAGAATATCAGCTAAAATTTATAGATTTATAAATCATCAAAACAGTCGGATATTTATATATTTATGTACGTTTAAATAATTAGATATATTGATATAAGTCTGTATAAATTGATGAATATTTAGTTAAGCCCATAAGTCTATATATGTAGCTGATAGGTTCTGATATATTTTTATGATTTGCGTAGTTTTACAGCGATCAAATTAAAAACAATGTATCTAAGCGTAGCCCTGAACCGGCATTAAAAACAGCCGGGAAAACACATGTCATGTTATATAGAAGAGGTATTTAAATGAAAAAGATTGTAAAACCTGCATTTGCTCTTTTATTAATAATAATGGGAGTAATTGTATTAATGAAGATAAATAGAACATGGGCATTGAATCCCGAACAAAATCCGGATGAAGCATCGGAGCTGAACTCAGAACAAAATCTGAGTGAAACATCGGCACTGAATTCTAAGAAAAATCTGAATGTGGAATATTTTATCAGTGGAATTGATTCCGATACAACATATAAAGATTTGGAACGGGAAATAGGTCCAGTTACCGGTACTACAGGGTGTGGATTTGTCAGAGACTATTATGAGGTGGAAGATCTAGTTTTTTTAGATTATTGGATGCATGCACTATCAGAAAAAGGTACAGTTATTGAGCTTATGGTAGAAGATATGTCTGAAAATTATAAAGGCTTAGTTATGTACGTTGAAAAAAATTTTAAAAGCACTGAATATATAAAGAAACTTTTTGCTGAGGGAAAAATCATTTCAGATGTGCATAAAATAGAAATAAAGCCAAGACAATTTTTTGATTTAAATGATGAATATACATATGAAGATATAGTGAATTTATATGGGAAAACTCATGGTATAACTGATAATAACAGAATATACTATCATATCAATTCATACTATGTATTTTTCCCGGCTGATTTCTCTTCTAATCAAGAAAGTAAGCTGAATTATATAGATTTATATTCAGAGGATGGGAAGTTCAAATGTCGTATACAATATGCACCTCAAATTATAAACCATTCATTGAATATATTTTATGATTAAGACTTAGTGTGCCGGGATGTAAATGAATAAAATAGCAGGTCATCACTTTAATAATCACTAAATCTGAAAAGTATCATACAACTTATCGGGTAAATATACGGTTTTAATTGTAGTTAATCCTGATGATGAGTATTATTGGTATCGGCAGGATATTGATGGAAAGTTTCATAAACAGGGGTTAACAAAGGTTATTACAGGGGTAAAAATCCTAAAAAAGATGCAAAGAAAAGAGGGTATAAATATGACTTGGGATTTTATTATATCAGCAAAAAATAAATATCTGAAAAGAAAGAGTATAAAAATATTATTATTAGGTTTATTTCTCTTATTATTGTTTATGTTAATATTTTTATATAAAAGGTATGATATGTGTGAAGTTGATTCTGAAACAAGATATAAATTTGAATCATTAATAAGAAAGCCGAGTTGGGAGATATTATCAATACTAGGAGAACCGGATAAATGGGAGGGTTGCGGAAATCCCTATCCAGTGTATGTTTTATATAATGGTTTAGAAGTAGAACTTATTTTTTTGTATGGTTCTGATTTAGAACAAGGCAGTATGTTGTGGAGAATAGTATATGAAAAAGACGGAAAGATTATTCGTGATGTAAGGACAAAAATTAAATAATTTTAAAAGCATATAGACATGACTCTGTCGGTAATTTAACTATGGTTGACGGTTTTATACTGAAATTACATTACACCTATCAGAAAAATTTAATGATAAAAGATTTTTGCCCTGAAATGAATATTACTTGGATTTCTTTTGTAATGCTTTTCGTAAGAGTAGTTAAATAGATCTATGTATTTTTTATAGGACTCTCCTATAAAAGAACATCCGTCATAAACTTGTTCCTAAGAGGTACTTGCACTACCATAAAGATGTGGAAATATCTGAGAGGCAGTCTTTGATTTAGAAAATGGAGAGAAATCTTTAATATAACCAAAAGATTTTATATTTTTTGTTCCCGGTTATTTTTTATTCTTATAACAAAATGATTCATATATTTGAAGCTAAGTTCCTTTTTTCTTCTTTTCTCAAAAAATAAGCCATAATAGCCTCCAGGATAAAGTATTATGAAGTACTATTGTTATAACATACTCAAAAAATCCTTGATTTTTATAAAAAATTATGGTAGAATCCATAGGTTGTTAAAACGAGGTGCTCCTCTGTCATAAATAGTATTTTTTATAATTTATATTATATATTGAGTTAATGGCATGAACATCAAATTAAAACAGGAGGATTTATATACTATGGACGAATTAATTAGAAAGATTGAAAATGCACAGCTTAAAGAAAAGGTGCCTGAGTTTAATGTAGGTGAAACGGTAAAGGTTTATAACAAGATTAAAGAGGGCAACAGAGAAAGAATTCAGGTATTTGAAGGAGTTGTGCTTAAAAGACAAAATGGCGGTATAAGAGAGACTTTTACTGTAAGAAAGCTTTCAAACGGTACAGGTGTTGAAAAGACATGGCCTATTCATTCACCCTTTATTGATAGAATTGAGGTGGTAAGAAAAGGAAGAGTCAGAAGAGCTAAGCTTTTCTATCTCCGTGGACGCATAGGCAAGGCTGCTAAAGTAAAGGAAGCAAGATAGTTATAGTTCCGAGCGATATAAGCCGGGTACAGCATAAAATAAATACTAATACTTAAAGTGATAAATATATAGAAAAGGAATTTATCTCTGTTTTTTTATAAAAATGTATGTTATATATTTTTATCTATATAAAGTATATTTATCTCTGCAAAAAAAGGTGCTTACAAATGATTTTATTACCATTTGTAAGCACCTTTTTTTAGTCATTGCATAGAAAACAGCAATAGTATAATATACTAAATCAAGTCTGTCATGCTCTTTACGGAAATTCCTAAAGTTGATATATTATGTAAAAGGGCTGAAGAAGTTGGAGAAAGTATCCCGGAAGTTCCAAATAGTATAAGGGCTGTATTAAAACTCATTATAAATCTATAATTGCTGTTTATTCTATCTATAAGCCTGTTTGCTATTTTTTTAAGAGTTATAAGCTCATTTAAACTTTCGGCGGTTATTGTAATATCCGAGATTTCTTTTGCTATAGCGGCACCATTTCCTATGGCTATACCGCAGCTGGCTGCGGAAAGTGCCGGAGAATCATTTATACCGTCTCCCACCATTATAACCGTTTTTCCGGAATTTCTTTCTTTTTCAATAAAAGCTGCCTTGTCTTCAGGAAGTACACCTGCATAAAACTCATCAACACCGGCTTTTTTAGCGGCAGCTTCAGCTGTTTTTATATTATCACCGGTTATCATCACGGTTTTTTTAATGCCGAGTCGTTTAAGTTCTGCAATAACTTCGGCAGCTTCATCTCTAAGCGGATCTGAAATATATATTACTGCAACCAGTTTACCGGCTATTGCAAGAAACAGATGAGAATACTGTGGGTTCAGATTTTCAATTATTTCACTATCCTCAGGTGCGATTTCGGTATGTTCATCTTCAAATACAAAGTGATAACTGCCTATTATAACCTTTTCTTCTTTTATAGTGCTTGCTATGCCGTGTGCTACGACATATTCAACATGTGAATGCATTTCACGATGTGATATGTTAAGTTTTTTTGCATAGGCAACTACCGCATTTGCAACTGAATGAGGAAAATGTTCCTCAAGACAGGCTGCAATTTTAATCATTTGTCTTTCATTTTGACCTGCACAGGCTATAACTTTCTCAACAGTAGGACATGCATGTGTCAATGTTCCGGTTTTATCAAATACTATGGTATCTGCATATGCAATTGCCTCAAGATATTTGCCGCCCTTTACTGTAGCCTTATATCTGCCTGCTTCTTTCATAGCTGAAAGTACGGCAAGAGGTATTGAAAATTTAAGTGCACATGAAAAGTCAACCATGAGTACAGAAAGTGTTTTTTGTATATTCCTTGTAAGAAGGTAAGTAAATGCCGTTCCTAAAAGCGAGTATGGAACCAGTTTATCTGCAAGGTTTGAAGCTCGATCTTCAGTGTCAGATTTAAGTTTTTCCGATTCTTCAATCATTTTTACTATCCTGTCATATCTTCCGCTGCCTGCTTCGGCATCTACAGATATTATAAGTTCGCCCTCTTCTATGACAGTGCCTGCATATATATAAGCTCCCTCTCTTTTTGCTACAGGTACTGATTCTCCGGTAAGTGAGGCTTGATTTACCATCGCTTCACCTGAATACACAATTCCGTCAAACGGTATTACGTTACCCATATTTACAACTATAAGATCCTTGCTTTTTATACTTGATACAGGCACAAGCACATCAGCACCATCTGTCTTTAGCCAAACTTTGTCTATATTAAGCGACATGGTTCTTGCAAGATCATTTATTGATTTTTTATGTGTCCATTCTTCAAGCAGACTCCCTAACCCCAAAAGAAACATAATTGAGCCGGCAGTAGAAAAATCCCGTCGTATGACTGAAACTCCTATTGAGATTGCATCAAGTACTTCAACTTCAAGCTTTCCGTTAATAAGCGATTTAATTCCTTTAATTATATATCCGGTCGATTTTAAGACAGTATATAAAATTCTTAAAGGTAATGGAAGAAAAAGCTGTCTTGCCACGGCTAAGGTTATATTTCCTACAAATTTTTCTTGAAATTGTCTGGTTATAAGCCTGCCTGAATTTTGTGAAGCATTATCTGTAAGTGAGTCGGAATTAAGATCAAATTTTGATATGGCAGAAATTACGGCATCTTTTTGCCCGTTTTTAAAAAAGACTACCACATCATTTGTTCTTTCATAAACTACAGCCTGTTTTACATAAGACTTTTCTTCAAGATAGTATAAAAGTATGTCGGCCTGCTGTATCGTTATAAGAGGTTTTTCTATTTTAAATCTTATCCTTAAGGAAGATTCATGTATTATTCTGCATTTCACCCTGATTAAGCCTCTGTACTGTCGCCGACTACTGACTGCTCTTGTTTTTGTGCACGCTCTGCGTTTATATCCTTTGCTTCTGCCAGTATATCTCCGGCATTAACCTGTATATTTGAAACAGTTTCCATTACACTCTCTTTAACCCTAAGTGCTGCTGCTGTAGTGTGTGCATATACTTTTTTTGCATCCCTGCTGCTTAGAAGTTTAATTCCTGCCGAGCCGAATATCGCTCCACCCACAAAAAAAGCTAATTTTTTAAATCCAATCATATTATAATCCTCCGTTTTATTTATAGTATAATATATTTATATGTAATGCATTACTGTTTTGTAAAAGCTGCCGGTTGTAGTTTTTACAATATTTCAATGTCTAAAGACATTGAAAAGTACAATAAATATATACAAAAAATATTTATTGTGTGCTATCATAATAACATAAACTTACTGTGCTGTATATAATGTATTTTTTAAGCATATTATAGCTGTTTTGCCTCTCAAAACTTAAAAATATAAAACAAATTTATTTTTTATGTATTTATACTGCTTATATACCAATGAATTTTGATTAGACAAAACAAACTCACAGTATTAATGCATGAATATAAAACGAAGAAGAAAAGATATTTCATACAAAACGACGATTCAATCTCGAATATAGTTAGGTAGTCTAACCTATTACCAACAATAATGAGATATATTATCATATTTAATCGTCATATTTTTTATATTTTTTTATATTCTGTATTAAAAAATCAGTTGACTATTTTTATTATTATGATATGATAAAGAGGAATTTTTAAATTTCACAACCGGAGGGAGGTTAGTATTTTTAGATGTCAAACGTGATTGTGAAAGAGAACGAGAGTCTCGACAGCGCACTCAGAAGATTTAAGAGAAATTGTGCTAAAGCTGGCATCCAGCAGGAGATCCGTAAAAGAGAACATTACGAAAAGCCAAGCGTTAGACGCAAGAAAAAGTCTGAAGCTGCGAGAAAAAGAAAATTCAACTAATACTTTTATCAGTAGCCGTTACAGCTGTATATATCTACAGGGTGCGGCAGATGTTTTAAGTAATGCTAAATCCCGGCTTAACGCCGGGATTTTTTATGCCTTTATTATGAAATTAAATATACATGTAGTAAAGCTATAGAAACACATCAAGTATTTAATCGGACTGAATACTGCTTTATATTTTATAGAGCTCACATCACATTTTTCTGAACAGTCCTACAACTTTTCCGAGTATAAGAACCTCTTTAACAATTATCGGTTCCATTGAATCATTCTCGGGTTGGAGTCTTATATGATTTTCTTCTTTATAGAAAGTTTTAACAGTAGCACTTTCATCAAGCAGTGCGACAACTATATCGCCATTTTGTGCATATGACTGTTTTGCAATTATTATAAGATCACCGTCATATATTCCTACATTTATCATTGAATCCCCACGGACTGTGAGCATGAAAGTATCAGCATTTGGAAGCATCTGAGAGGGGATAGGGAAATAATCGCTTATATTTTCCTGGGCAAATATAGGCTGTCCGGCAGCTACTTCTCCTACTACGGGGACATTAACCATCTCCCTCCTTGTAAGATTAAAAGTGTCATCAACTATTTCTATTGTTCTTGGTTTACTGGGATCTTTTCTTATATACCCCTTTTTTTCAAGATTTTCAAGATGTGAGTGTACTGATGATGTTGAGCTCAGTCCCACTGCCGCCCCTATTTCTCTTACAGACGGCGGATATCCTTTTTTAAGAATACAGTTTTTTATACATTGAAGTATTTCATCCTGTTTTTTTGTTAATTTATATTCTGACATAGCAGGCTTTAAAATCCTCCTTTAAATATGTAATGTTACCAAATTACCATCATACCGGTTGTACAGGTATAGACTAATTATACATGAATTTATATATGATTAATCCGGTATGTGATATCCTGTAAAAGTGTTTATATAGTATTTTAGATATTTAATAGTAACATATGTTTGGGTAAAAGGCAAATAATTTAAAGAAAATACCGTTAAAAATGCTACAAAAATAAATTGACTTAAGTTAAGTGCTTATATCTTAAGCCTTTTATACCTTAAGAAAATTTCTTTCAAAGATATTCGGGAGTATATTTTTATGCAGTTCATAACAGAATGAATTATATAGTTGTGAGGCATAGGCTTCTTTTAGAAAAAGTCTTCGTCCTGCCTCATATCTTAAAGGCATGGATTTATTAAAATTATTAAAAAGTACTTTATCAAAATCGGCTGCCTTGCTTATAACCGGAACTTGTGATTTATTTTTAATTATTCCCAGTATATCCGATTTTGATTTTTTAAATCCTATAAGTCTGGCATAATTGATATATCCGCTGTTTTTAAAAAGTGCCATATCGCTTTTTGTTATATCTAGAATAATATGTATAATTGCTCTTGATATTCTGGAATGAGTATATTGTTTTGATTTTATTTCGGATATCATTTTTTCATATGATGTATTAAAACCTATATTACTGTATATTCTTTTTTCAAGTTCAGGTGAAATATCCGTAAATTGCGAAAGTGAAAAGCTCTCCTTAGGAGTTTTTGTTTGTTGATAAATATAATGGCTATATTTTAGTTCAAGGATTTTCTTGTAAGTGTAGCCTGTAATTATATCGGGATTAAGCGGATTATGTTTTTTAAGTATTTTATATACAGTTTCTGGAACATATTCATATATGTTTGTGCAGCCTGAATGATAAGAATCCTCAAAAAGCTGTTTTCTTATGGACGAGGCGGATGCGAAATGTCCCGGTATAAGTTCAGTGCTTTTATATCCCATACCGCAGCGTTTTATTATTACAGGCTTTAAGCCTGCTTTAAGCCTGATTATTGACTTTATATACTCAAGAGCAAGTATGTTATTGGGTTTGTTCAGTATATCTGAAATTCTTTTTATTGTATCCACGTCATAGCCTGAATCTGTCAGGCTCTTTAAAACGGCGGTATTTCTTGATGCAGGGTAGCTTTTACCTGAGGCAAGTTCAGCTTTTAATGCTGCAGAAAACATCTGTCTGCACTTATTTTTGCCAAGAAGTATATAGGATATAAGGTGTAAGTCGTTTAAAATATTTTCACCGGCATCTTCACATCCAAAGGATATGAAATCAGCTCCTAAAGCTTCAAGCAGAGCAACTCCATACATTGCAAAATCTTCAGCGGATGAAGTTGAAAAGGGAGCAGGTATATCAAAAACTGCATCAACTCCGCAATTTAGAGCCATTTCAGCTCTCGTAGAGGTATCAAATATCGCAGGTTCCCCTCTTTGTACAAAATGCCCGCTTATAACTGCGACTACATAATCTGCACCGCAGAGCTGTAAGGCTTTCTTTATCTGGTATTCATGTCCGTTGTGAAAGGGGTTGTATTCAGCTATAATTCCAAGTATTTTTTTATTTGTATAAGTATTCATAATTTTTTATTGTATTTTTTTAAACACCGTAAAGTATAAATAAACTTTAGGCTTGTATTTATCTGTAAGGATATACTATAATTATAACAAAGAACATAGGATTATACACTATTTTTTAATTGTGTAAAAGTACTATAAATGAATTTGAAAGGGGAAGATGTCAAAATGGGAATTATTGACAAAATTAAAGATAGGGCAAAAAAAGGTAAAAAGACAATTGTATTGCCGGAATCGATGGATATCAGGACCTTTAAGGCAGCTGAAACGATTTTAAAGGAAGGCATAGCAAAACTTATTATAATAGGCACTCCTGATGAAATCCGGAAAAATTCTGAAGGATGTGATATAAGCGGTGCAATGCTTATAGACCCGAATACTTATGAGAAAACAAAGGAATATGAGGACCTATTTGTTGAGATTAGAAAATCGAAGGGTCTTACTCATGAAGAAGCAAGAAAAATAATATTAAGCGATTACGCCTATTATGGCTGTCTTATGATTAAGGCAGGTGATGCGGACGGTATGGTGAGCGGTGCATGTCATTCAACAGCCGATACTTTAAGACCGAGTCTGCAGATTATAAAGACAAAGCCCGGTACTAAGCTTGTGTCGGCATTTTTTTTAATGGAAGTACCTGACTGTAAATATGGAGATGGAGGCGTGTTTGTATTTGCGGATTCGGCACTTGTGCAAAATCCTGACTCTGAGGAACTTGCAAATATAGCATTGTCTTCGGCGGAAAGTTTCAAATTCCTTGTAGGAGCCGAACCTAAGGTTGCCATGTTAAGCCATTCATCAAAGGGAAGTGCAAAGCATTCTGATGTTGATAAGGTTGTTGAGGCCACAAGGCTGGCAAAGGAAATTGCACCGCAATTTCAGATAGATGGCGAACTTCAGCTTGATGCCGCCATAGTTCCTGAGATAGCGAGCAGCAAGGCTAAGGGTTCAAATGTGGCAGGCAGTGCCAATGTACTTGTATTCCCGGATCTTGATGCGGGAAATATAGGCTATAAATTAGTGCAGCGGCTTGCAAAGGCTGAAGCCTACGGTCCTATGTGCCAGGGCATTGCAAAGCCTGTAAACGACCTTTCAAGAGGCTGTTCATGGCAGGATATAGTTGGAGTTGTAGCGATAACGGCAGTTCAGGCAATGGCGGAATAAAGGATTGTTATACAATAAGATTATATGATTTATAAAAAAGAAAAATTTGAATTTAAGGAGAAATGTTGAAAAATGAAAATACTTGTAATTAATTGCGGAAGTTCATCACTTAAGTACCAGTTTATAGATATGGATAATGAAAAAGTGCTTGCTAAGGGACTTTGTGAAAGGATAGGGATATCAGGTTCAAAACTGACCCATGAGCCTGTGGGCGGCGAAAAATTTATAGTAGAAAAAGATATGCCTGATCACAATATAGCAATAAGTCTTGTGATGGAAGCGCTTACTGACAAAGAACATGGTGTTATACGGGATATTTCGGAAATCTCTGCTGTGGGACATAGAGTTGTACATGGAGGTATGAAATATAGTGAATCAACAGTTGTTGACAAGGCGGTTAAGGAGGGAATAAGAGAATGTTTTGATCTTGGACCGCTACATAATCCTGCAAATCTTATGGGTATTGAAGCAGTTGAAAAAGCGATACCCGGAGTAAAAAATGTAGTGGTATTTGATACCGCTTTTGGTATGGCAATGCCTCAAAAGGCATGCAGATATGCAATTCCAAATGAATATTATGAAAAATATTCAATAAGAAGATATGGATTTCATGGTACAAGCCATATGTTTGTATCAGGTGAGGCTATAAAATTTGCAAACCTGAATCCTGAAAATGCAAAAGTGATAGTATGCCATCTTGGAAATGGTGCATCAGTGTCTGCTTCAATAGGCGGAAAATGTGTTGATACTTCTATGGGGCTTACTCCTCTTGAAGGTCTTATAATGGGCACAAGATCAGGAGATCTTGATCCGGCTATAATACAGTTTATAGCAAATAAAGAAAACAAAACTATTAATGAGCTGCTTGATATTTTAAATAAGAAGTCAGGTGTACTCGGTATGAGCGGAGGAATTTCCTCTGATTTCAGAGATATTGAAAAAGAAGCTCAAAAAGGCAATGAGCTTGCAAAAACGGCACTTGAGGCATTTAAATACAGAGTTGCAAAATATATAGGTGCTTATGCCGCTGCTATGAACGGAGTTGATGCCATAGCATTTACTGCCGGTATAGGTGAAAATGATATAGAAGGTCGCAGGGATATATGCAGTTATCTGGGCTATCTCGGAGTCGAGATAGATGAGAAAGCCAATGATGTGAGAGGAAAGCTTACACTTATATCAAAACCGTCATCAAAGGTTAAGGTAATGCTTATACCTACTAATGAGGAGCTTGCTATAGCAAGAGATACAAAAAGGCTTATAAACGGTTGATATTTTATCTGATATAGTATATCATGTCTCATGTCGGTATACTATAATGCTTTAATTTCCCGGTGAAATTGTGCTTAGGAATACGGTGCAGAGGGAAATCTATGTCAGTATAATTATAGTAACGATATGGAGGTTTTTGCGATGGTTACAGTAGCGGTTGATGCTATGGGCGGAGATTATGCACCTGATGAAATAATACAAGGCTGCCTTGATGCACTAAAGAAAAATAATGAGGTTTCAGTTAAACTTGTAGGGAAACAGGATATAATAAATAAGGTGCTTGGAGAAAGAGCTCCGGGAAAAGATGATTATGATAAAAACAGGCTTAGTATAGTAGATGCTTCCGAGATAATCACAAATGAGGAGCCGCCGGTGGCAGCGGTGCGTTCAAAGAAAGACTCTTCAATAGTTTTAGCTATGAACCTTTTAAAAAATAATGAAGCCGATGCCGTAATATCTGCAGGAAGTACCGGAGCACTTCTTGTAGGAGGACAGCTTATAGCAGGCAGGATAAAAGGTGTACATAGGGCTCCGCTTGCACCGCTTTTACCAACCGCCTGCGGAGTGTCGCTGCTTATAGATTGCGGTGCAAATGTTGATGCAAGACCTGAACATCTTATACAGTTTGCCCGTATAGGATCAATTTATATGGAAAAAATGCTGGGAGTAAACAGTCCTAAAGTTGCAATAGTAAATATAGGTGCTGAAGAAGAAAAAGGAAATGCACTTGTTAAAGAAACCTTTCCTCTGCTTAAATCATGCAGTGATATAAATTTTATCGGCAGCATTGAGGCTAGAGAGATTCCCCGGGGAGGTGCCGATGTTATAGTATGTGAGGCATTTACAGGCAATGTAATACTTAAGCTTTATGAAGGTGTAGGTGCGACTTTGCTTGAAAAAATTAAAGGTGCGTTTAATGAAGGATTTTTAACAAAGATAGGTGCACTGCTTGTAAAAAATTCACTTAAGAAAGCCTTAAAGGATTTTGATGCTTCAAACTACGGAGGGGCACCGCTTTTAGGGCTTAAAGGGCTTGTAGTTAAAGTGCACGGCAATTCAAAGGCAAACGAAGTCAGTAATGCTATAGCACAGTGTATAGATTTTAAAAAAAGCGGCTTAAATGAGCTTATAAAAGAAAGCATGGAAAATAACTGGAGCCGGTAGATATAAAGATGTTCTTTAAGCACAATAAAACCGTCTGTAAAAGCAGTCCGGCAATATAAAAATAAATATATCCACACATGAAGAATACATTTATTATATATAAGGGGTTAAGCAGAGATAAAATATATACGGATATTTTAAATTATATATTTTTCAGGAGATTTTAATGGAATTTGAAAAAATAAAAAAAATACATTGCAGAAGTTTTAAATATAGACGAAGATGATATAACACCTGAATCAACATTTATAGATGATCTCGGTGCAGATTCACTTGATATATTTCAGATAATTATGGGTATAGAAGAAGAATTTGACATTGAAATACCTCAGGATGAAGCTGAAAAAATCTCTACTGTTAAAGATGCGGTGGACAAGATAAAAGAAAGTGTTGGCTAGGTTTTAAAAATCTTATGAGGCTGGGAGTCCGCTATATCGCAGACTCTCAGCCTGTATATAACTATAAAATATATCACGGAGAAAAAATATTGAATTATATTAAAAAACTTGAAAGTATTATAGGATATAATTTTAATGATAAAAAGCTGCTTACACTTGCACTTACTCACAGTTCGTATGCAAATGAACTAAGGCTTGGAAAGACAGGTTCCAATGAAAGGCTTGAATTTCTGGGAGATGCCGCCCTTGAGCTTATAAGCAGTGAATTTTTCTTTAATAAATACGAGCATGAAACAGAAGGGTATCTAACAAAGACAAGAGCTGCTTTTGTATGTGAGCCTGCACTTGCCTATTGTGCGGAAACGATAAATCTCGGTTCCTTTTTAAGGCTTGGGAAGGGCGAGGCATCTACGGGCGGTAGGCTGCGTTCAAGTGTTTTATCTGATGCTCTTGAAGCACTGATAGGTGCTGTATATCTTGACGGTGGTTTTGCTAGTGCAAAAGAATTTGTACTTAGGATCGTATTAAATGATATTGAAAGTAAGAGATTCTTTTTTGATAGCAAGACTATCTTACAGGAAAATATACAAAAGGATTCGGGCATGGATCTTGAATATAAGCTTATCTCAGAAGACGGACCTGATCATATGAAGACATTTACCGTATCTGTAAATGTTTCAGGAAAAGAAATTGCAAGAGCTGAGGGCGGAAGTAAGAAAAGCGCTGAACAGCTTGCTGCTCATGAAGCGTTAAAAAAACTTGGAGTTATTAAATAATATGTATTTAAAAAAAATTGAGGTTCAGGGTTTTAAATCATTTGCAAATAAAATAGTATTTGATTTCCATCGAGGTATTACGGGAATTGTAGGTCCGAACGGTTCAGGCAAAAGCAATGTATCTGATGCCGTAAGGTGGGTGCTTGGTGAGCAGAGTGCAAAACAGCTCAGGGGGCAGAATATGCAGGATGTTATATTTTCAGGAACTGAGCTGAGAAAACCTCAAGGTTATGCCTTTGTAGCAATTACTATGGACAATTCGGATCGTACTTTGACAATTGATTTTGATGAAGTTACAATCTCAAGGCGTATATATCGTTCAGGTGAGAGCGAATACATGATTAATAATTCTACATGCAGACTTAAGGATATAAGTGAACTTTTATATGATACAGGCATAGGCAGAGAAGGCTATTCAATTATAGGCCAGGGGCAGGTTGATAAAATCCTTAGTAAAAAAAGTGAGGACAGAAGGGAACTTTTTGATGAAGCTGTCGGAATCACAAAATATAAAAGGAGAAAAGAACTTGCACAGAAAAAGCTTGAAAATGAAAGGGCAAATCTTTTAAGAATAGGAGATATAATTGATGAGCTTGAAAAACAGACAATTCCTTTAAAAAAGCAGTCAGATACTGCAAAACGGTATCTGAAGATTAGAGATGTTCTTAAAAAGGCTGAGTCGGCAGTTTTTGTAAATGAATATGATGATTTGAATTTAAAGCTTTCCAAAGTAGACAAATACGAAATCATAGCCAAGGAAGATATGAAGCAGGCGTTAGAAGTACATGATGAACTGAAAACAAGATATTCCGAACTTGAAGAAAAAGTTGTACAGCTTGAAGCGTGTATTGAAGAATACAGGAAAAAGCAGGCTCAGGAAAATATGACACTGCATGATAATGAGAGTAAAATTGAACTGTTTAAAGAACAGATAAAATCTGAAAAGGCTAATTCGGAACATATTAATTCAAGAATTATTAATATAGAGAATGATATAAGTGATAAAAAAGCTTTAATTAAACAATATGATGAAAAACTTAACCGGCTTCTTAAGACGCATGAAGAGGCGGACGGCATGTATAAGGTTTCGTGTAAGGAGCTGGAGTATGCGGATACTGAGCTTAAAGATCTTTCAAAGCTGATTGAAGCTGCAAAAGATAAGATGATTGCGGCAATACGTCAAAGAGCGGATCTTTATGCACAAAAACAAAAATATGAGCTTATACTTGAACAAGGACGACTTAAAAAAAGTGAGGCTGCAAACAAGATTCTTTTAATAAAATCGGAAGAGTCAGCCGTTGTTAAAAGGTATGAGGATGAAAAGAGAAGTCTTGACAAACTTATACTTGAAATGGATGAAACTCTTTCAAGTATACACGGTTTTGAAGAAGAAAAAAAAGATTGCGAAAAAAGAGCAGGAATAATTTCAACTTCTCTTGCCGATATGCAGAAACAGTTCCAGACGGATACTGCAAGACTTGAGTCGATGAAAAATCTGGCTGAAAGGTATGAAGGCTATGGCAATTCAATCAGGCATGTCATGGATACCAGAGACCGTATAGGCGGTATATATGGGGTTGTAGCGGATATAATAGAACTTGAAAGGAAGTATGAAACTGCAGTTGAAACAGCTCTTGGAAGCAGGATACAGAATGTAGTTACAGATTCCGAGGAGACTGCGAAAGCTTTAGTTGAATATCTTAAAAAACATAAGTATGGCAGAGCCACATTTCTTCCTTTAAGTGCTATGCAGGGGAAAAAGGTATGGAACGCCGAAAATCTGCTTACAGAAAAAGGAGTTATAGGTATTGCTTCATCACTTGTAACTACAAAGGAGTCGTTTAAGAATGTTATAAACTATCTGCTTGGCAGAGTTTTAGTGATTGATAATATTGAAAATGCTGTAAATTTTGCTAAAAAATACAACTATGAATACAGGCTTGTAACTCTTGAAGGTGAAGTTATAAACCCCGGCGGTGCTATAAGCGGAGGTGCTTTTAAAAATGAAAATAATCTTCTTGGAAGAAAGAGGGAGATAGAGGAGCTTGAAAAAAAGACCGCTGATAGTTTAAAACAATATGAACGGTTTAATGAGGAATTTGAAGCTGCAAGGCAGAAACTTGCAGGATGTAAACAGAATTTAAGAGCTTTAAATGAAAAAAGGCAGGAGCAGCTGATTAATAAATCAAAGACTGAAGTTTTGTTGAATTCACTTTACAAAAAGGTTGAAGAAATCAGAAAAAATTCAGAAGGCATACTTGAGGAAAATCTTAGATTTGATGAAGAGATAAACCATGCGAAACAGCTTGAACATGAACTAAATGAAACATTAAAGGCATGGGATGAAAAAAATCGTGATACCGAAAATACAGATGCCAGAAATAATGAGGAATTTGAACACAGAAAAAAGCTGCGTGATGAGCTTGTACTTAAGGTAAATGAGTTTGTATTAAATATTTCAAATATAAAACAAAATATTGAGTATACTAAGGAGAGTTTAAGCAGGGTTAAAAATGAAATTTCTTTGCTTGAATCTGAAAAAGAAGGGCTTGATGAAAGAATAAGGTGCAGTTTTAAGAATATTGAGGATAAAAAGAGGCTGATAGATGTTATCAATGTTAAAATTTCAGAAATAAGAAAAGAAGCTGATAAAACTGCATGTATGATGGAGAGTGTTTTTAAAGAAAAAAACAAAAAATCCGATGAGCTTAAAGGTCTGTTTGGTGAAAATGATGCCGCCTCAAAGCGTATTGCCGAGATTGACAAGGAGCTTTTAAGGCTTGCCACAGGAAGGGAGCGAACTCAGGAGAAGATATCGGAGCTGTCATCATATATGTGGAATGAATATGAAATTACTTACCAGACAGCGTGCAATCTTGATTACGAAGATAATTCCGATTTGAGTTTTACTGACGGTAAAAGTCTTTTAGAAAGTGATAAAAATACTCTTAAAAAACATGTTGAGAAGCTTAAGTCGGATATAAGGGCACTTGGAAGTGTAAATGTCAATGCCATAGAGGACTACCGTGAACTGAGTGAAAGATATGAGCTTATGAAAACCCAGCATGATGATATAGTTGAAAGTGAAAAAAGTCTTGTTAAAATAATAGATGAACTTGACTCAGGTATGAGAAAAAGATTTATGGAAAAATTCAAAGAGATTGATTCACAATTTAATAAAGTTTTTAAAGAGCTTTTTGGCGGAGGAAGCGGAAGACTTGAACTTGAGGAAGGTACTGATTTGCTTGAGGCGGATATAAGCATAATTGCACAGCCGCCGGGTAAAAAGCTTCAAAATATGCTGCAGCTTTCAGGCGGTGAAAAGGCACTGACTGCTATATCACTGCTTTTTGCAATACAGAATCTAAAACCTTCTCCTTTTGCACTGCTTGATGAGATAGAGGCGGCACTTGACGATTCCAATGTTGACAGATTTGCAAAGTATCTGCATAAATTAAGTCCAAGGACACAGTTTATAGTTATAACACACAGAAGGGGTACTATGGTGGGTTCCGACAGGCTTTACGGTATTACAATGCAGGAAAAGGGTGTTTCGACTCTTGTTTCAGTAAATCTTGTAGAAAATGATTTGAATTAGTTGAATTTTTATTATATTATTGTATCACTCTCTAAATAAATGATAATTTATCAAAGTCGGAGGGTGGTGTATGGATGTGCTGAAATCGCATAAGAACAGAACAAAGCATCTGCGATTTTAGTACAGGCAACGCTTAATCAGTATTATTATGAAATATACAGTTATATACTTATAGGAGGTTATGTAAGTGAGTATTGAGGGGAAAAAAAAGGGTTTTTTTGCAAAACTCGTTGATGGGCTTTCAAAGACAAGAGATGCACTTGTAAAAGGGATTGAAAATGTTTTTTCGGGTTATGATGCAATAGATGATGATTTTTATGAGGAGCTTGAAGAAACTCTTATAATGCTTGATGTCGGTATACATGCATCAACCGATATAATTGAAGAATTAAAAGAAAAGATTAAAAAAGAACATATAAAAACTCCGGCAGAATGCAGAACACTTCTTATTGACGGCATTAAGGAGCGTATGAAAACGGCAGATAATGACTATGACTTTGAGGATAAAAAATCAGTGGTGCTTGTGATAGGTGTAAACGGTGTAGGTAAAACTACTACTGTTGCAAAGCTTGCCTCACGCTTTAAGGAAAATAAGATGAAGGTATTAGTTGCCGCCGCCGATACATTTAGGGCAGGTGCCATAGAACAGCTTAAGGAATGGACCGACAGGGCAGGTGTTGATCTTATCTCGCAGCATGAAGGCTCCGATCCTGCTGCCGTAGTATATGATGCATGTAAGGCTGCACAGGCTAGAAATGTTGATGCCCTTATATGTGATACGGCAGGCAGACTTCATAATAAGAAAAACCTTATGGAGGAGCTTAAAAAGATTAACCGTATAATTGATAAGGAGTATCCCGGGGTTATAAGGGAAACTCTTCTTGTGCTTGATGGTACTACAGGACAGAATGCTCTTGAACAGGCACGACAGTTTAAAGAGGTTGCGGATATAAGCGGTATTGTACTTACCAAGCTTGATGGTACTGCAAGAGGAGGTATAGTGATTGCCGTGCAGTCGGAACTGGGTATTCCGGTAAAATACATAGGAGTAGGAGAGAAGCTTGACGACCTGAACAGATTTGATTCCGACGAGTTCGTAAACGCCCTTTTCGGACTTTAATATCCGGATTAAATTCAAATGTTTTCAGCTAAACACTTTCAGTAAGGTGTTTTAGCCGTGCGGCAGCCTTATCTTTTAAGTTGAAATATTTAAAAATATACAGAGAGGATTTTGCAGGGATTTTATGAAAACTTTACCGGAAGTTTCGGCAAATGACAGAGAGTCTTTTGCATCATCATTTGCTAAATCATATATATCAAATATAAAATATTTTATTAAATGGACTTTAATTGCATTATTTACAGGTATAGGCGTCGGAGCTGTGGGCAGTGCATTTGCACTATCTGTAAGTGCTGCCGGAGTTTTCTGGCATACTTGTAAATGGGCACTTTTTTTACTTCCTGTAACAGGGCTTATTATAGTTTTAATTTATAGGCTTGCAGGTGCATACAATCCTAGAGGTACAAATCTTGTTATTTCATCTATTTCTTCGGGTGAAGAGATTGATATTAAGATGGCGCCTCTTATATTTATATCAACAGTGCTTACACATATAGGAGGCGGATCTGCCGGTCGTGAGGGTGCTGCCCTGCAGCTTGGAGGAAGTCTGGGGAATTTTATCTCAAAACTTGTAAAACTTGATTCTAAAGACAGAAATGTTGCAGTGATGTGCGGTATGAGTGCGTGCTTTGCAGCAGTATTCGGGACACCGCTTACCGCAGCCATATTTTGTATGGAATTTATAAGTATAGGGATTATGTATCATGCGGCTCTTATTCCATGTATATTTGCTGCATATACAGCTGCGGCGATATCACATCATGCAGGTGTGATACATGAGGTGTTTCCTGTAAATACTGTTGCACCGTTTGATATAAGAAATGCTTTTACAGCAGTGGTTATGGGTATGCTGTGTGCAGTTGTATCGGTAGTTTTTTGTACTATGCTTCATAAAAGCGAGGAAATGTATAAAAAATATTTTAAAAACGCCTATGTACGGGTTCTTGTAGCTGCATTCATTTTTATAATATTGACTCTTATTGTAAAAACGGATGACTATCGAGGCGGAGGCTTTTTGCTTGTTGAAAAATGTATGGAGGGCGGTGTAGGAGTTGAAGCGTTTTTGTTTAAGATGATATTTACCGCACTGCTTTTAGGCGGCGGGTTTAAAGGTGGAGAGATTGTGCCTACATTTACTGTCGGTGCTGCATTTGGATGCATATGCAGCATGTTTTTGGGGATTTCACCGAATCTGGGTACTGCATGCGGCATGGCGGCATGCTTTGCAGGTGTTACAAATTGCCCTATCTCATCTATATTTATGTCGATAGAACTTTTTGGTACTGAGGGGCTTGCGTATTATGCCGTTGCCATAGCGGTATGTTTTACTTTATCAGGGTATTACGGTCTTTACAGCGCACAGCGTTTTCCTTATTCAAAGACAAAGGCGATTTATATAAATTCAAACTATGAAGAGTTTGAAAAAAAATAATTTACATATATCAGGGAGATTTAGCTTGAGTATTGTTGAAAATATAATTGATATCCCTATAGAACATGAAAAGAATGTTTGTGGGGAATTTGATAAATTTTTAAAAAAATAGAAAGAACCCTCAATGTAACAATGATAGCAAGAGACGGTTCAATAAAAATAATAGGTGCACAGGCACAGGCGGCAAAAGCAAAGGCTGTTTTCGGTGCACTTCTTGAGCTTTCAAAAAGGGGAACACAGATCAGTGAACAAAATGTTGATTATGCAATATCCCTTTCATTTTCAGAGGCACAGGATAAGATAGTTGAGATAGATAAGGATATTATAGCACGCACTATAAACGGCAGACCTATAAAACCTAAAACTATAGGACAGAAGCAATATGTAGACCTTATAAGGCAAAAAATGATAGTATTCGGTGTGGGACCTGCCGGAACCGGAAAAACCTACCTCGCCATGGCTATGGCTATACAGGCTTTTAAAGAGGGAACTGTAAATCGTATAATACTTACAAGACCTGCAATAGAGGCAGGCGAAAAACTTGGATTTTTGCCGGGAGATTTGCAAAGCAAGATAGATCCGTATTTAAGACCTCTATATGATGCCCTTCACCAGATTATGGGTGCAGACAGCTTTATGCATAATGCTGAAAAGGGACTTATAGAGGTTGCGCCTCTGGCATATATGAGGGGAAGGACTCTTGACAATGCCTTTATAATACTTGATGAGGCACAAAATACAACACCGGCTCAGATGAAGATGTTTCTCACAAGGATAGGTTTCGGTTCAAAAGTTATAATAACCGGCGACAGAACTCAAAAAGACCTGCCGGGAGATATGCCCTCAGGACTTGATACTTCACTTAAAATACTTTCAAAGGTTGATGAGATAGGTGTATGTATACTTAATAGTACTGATGTTGTAAGACATCCTCTTGTGCAAAAGATAGTATCCGCTTATGAAGAATATGAGAATAAGCGGATAAAAAGAGAAAATTCATTAAAAGAAGGTCATGACCGGAATTTAAAAGTGAAGAAGAACAGAAAAAAAAGGCGTTAATTTTATTAAATATATGTATGTTTATATAGAAAAAGAAAAAAAAATTGTGCTTGCCATACATTACAAAAAGATAATAAAGGATGTTGTAAATGCAGTGCTTAAGTATGAAAACTGCCCCTTTGAATGTGAGGTTTCAGTTATTATAACTGATGATGAGGGCATAAGAGATTATAATAACAGATATCGAGGTATAGATAAGTCTACAGATGTACTGTCGTTTCCGTTTATAGAGTATAAAATTCCTGCGGATTTTAAAGACTTTGATAAAAATCCTCTTATGTTTAATCCTGAAAATAACGCACTTATGCTTGGGGATATAATAATATCGGCAGAGCATATAGAATCTCAGGCATGTGAATATGGACATTCAAAAAAAAGAGAACTTGCTTTTTTAGTAGCACACAGTATGCTGCATCTTTTGGGATATGATCATGAAAATGATAATGAAAGGCTGATTATGGAAGAAAAGCAAAGGTCTATACTAAACGGGGAGGGATATATAAGATGAAAAAAACTGCAAAAAAAAATAATTTTTTAATGCAGGGCTCAGTACTTGCAGCGGCAGGCATTATAGTCAGGATAATAGGGCTTGCATACAGAATACCGCTTGTAAATACCATAGGCAAGGAAGGAATGGGGTATTATTCATTTGCTTATAGTGTATATGCTATAATGCTGCTTCTTTCATCATACAGCCTTCCGCTTGCGGTAAGCAAGATGATTTCGGCAAGGATGTCAAGACAGTCATATGTAAATGTCAGCAGAATATTTAAGGCTGCGATGATATATGCTACGGTTGTAGGTTTTGCAGGCTGCTTTATAACATATTTTTCAGCAGGCTTATTTGCAAATCTTTTTTTTAAAACACCATATACGGAGTTTGCTCTTAAAACGCTGGCTCCTACTATATGGATTATGGCATATTTAGGAGTGTTCCGTGGGTATTATCAAGGACATGCTACTATGATTCCGACTGCGGTATCACAGATTATAGAGCAGGTGATAAATGCAGTTGTAAGTATAGTGGCAGCACACAGGCTTTCCCAATATGCACTTGAACACCAAAAAGAAGCTTCTGAAGTATCTTCATATGGTGCGGCAGGAGGAACTATAGGTACAGGTACAGGTGCTTTATCGGCTCTTTTGTTTTTAGTGCTTTTATATATACTTTATAACATGGTTTATAAGTATAAGCCTTCTTTAGATTCTAAATTTGAAACTTATAAAGAAATTACAAAGATTTTGATAATGACTGTAATTCCTGTAATTGCTTCTACTGCCATTTATAATATAAACGGTATAATAGATGGTGCTATTTTCGGAAATGCTATGCATTTTCTGGGAAAAGGATCTGAAACTGCAGAAAATTACGGTGTTTATACAAGTGAATATATGATACTTATAAATGTGCCTGTCGCCATATCAAATGCACTTTCATCTTCTATAATACCGGTACTTTCAAAATTTAATTCAGAAAATGACAAAAATGGAGTACAAAATACAATAGGGAGTGCTATAAGATTTTCAATGATTGTAGCTATGCCTTGTGCAGTAGGATTGACAGTTCTTGCGAAACCTGTTTTGGGAATTTTATTTAAAGGTGCTGATGTAAGCGTAGAACTTATGCAGGTGGGTGCTTCGGCAGTAGTTCTGTATTCACTTTCTACTTTAAGTAATGCCATACTTCAGGGAAGCAGTTATATGGGAATACCGGTGAAAAATGCGGTGAAATCTTTAATTATACATATAATAGCACTTATTATAATGCTTCTTGTATTTAAAATGGGGATTTACGGGCTTGTGTATGCAAATATGATATTTGCATTATCAATGTGTATATTTAATGCACTATCAATCAAAAGTCTTTTAGAATATGTGCAGGAAATAGAACAGACTTTTATAAAACCGGCATTTTCCGCACTTTTTATGGGCATTGTTACTTTTTTGGTTTATATGCTTTTAATGAGGTTTACACAGAGGCTTATAGTTATATGTGTCGTATGTATACCGATCGCATTTTTAACATATTTTCCTGCACTTATATTTTCAAAAACCTTAAAGGCGGATGATATTGTACATATGCCCGGAGGAGGAAGGCTTGTTGCAATGCTTGAACGCTTAAAGATAATGTAATTATATATGCAGCTGATTCAAAACATTGAAAGCAGCTGCATATATTTTTTTTACTATGTTTACACTTTTATTATGTTTACACTTAAGATGTTTTTACATAAAGTATATTAATCAGTGAATTATGGATTGAATACTGTATAAGGTATTTAATGAAATTTAAGATTTTACAGGCTGTTTTTAAAATCCTGCTTAAATTTATTAAGCAGTTCTTGAGGCCAATTTCCCTTTGCTTTAAGTTTCCCAAAGAAAAATCTGAGTATATCGGGTTCTTCCACCCATTCAAGTCCTCCTACCAGATGCCTGTTTTTGTATAGCCAGTGGAGGCGGTCAACTACAAACATAGCGTGTGAAACACTGAAAACTCTTCTTGGCATGGCAAGTCTTAAAAGCTCCATATCTGCAAGAGGTTCTTTACCGTTTTCATCTCTTTGCTCTGAAAGAGTACCTCTTTCCATACCACGTGCTCCGCTGACTATAAACAGGGCAGCTGCCAATGCTCCTGCAGGATATTCATTTTGCGGGATATGTTCAAGAAAGCTCATAGCATTTACATGACAGCCA
The DNA here is from genome assembly GCF_000235445.1 of Johnsonella ignava ATCC 51276. GTDB lineage: Bacteria > Bacillota > Clostridia > Lachnospirales > Lachnospiraceae > Johnsonella > Johnsonella ignava. The sequence continues at coordinate 36,384 of NZ_JH378830.1, forward strand.
AGACCGCCTGCCGGGGTTACTGCAGGAATTCCTCTTTTAACAAGCTCATTTACCATAAATTCTATAAATATAGGTCCCTGTGATATCATGTCTTCATCCATAGTTTCTTCAAGTCCGACCGCTATTGCCTCCATCTCACGCACCGAGATACCTCCATAAGTTAAAAAACCTTCGTACAGAGGGATTAATGCCTGCATTTTTTTAAATAAATTTTCATTGCTTGTACATATGCCGCCACCTCTTGCACAGCCTAATTTTCTTGCTGAAAAGTAAATTATGTCTGAAAGGCTGCCTATTTTTAAAGATATTTCGTTTATTGACATATGCATGAACTCTTCTTCTCTTGTTTTTATAAAATGGAGATTGTCTGCCAGCAGGCTTGCATCAGTTACAAGTGTAACATTGCTGCTGCGGCATATTTCACTTACTTCCTCAAGATTTTTTAATGAGAAAGGCTGTCCTCCTATAAGATTTGTACCTGCCTCCATCCTTACGAAGGCTATATTTTCACTACCGAGCTCTTTAATTCTTTTCTTTAATATTGATATATCTATATTTCCTTTAAATTTCTCAGTTGAATTAAGCTCTTTACCCCTGTCTGATATAAGCTCTTCAACTTTTCCGCCATTTAGTATAACATGTGCTTTTGATGTTGTGAAATGGTAATTCATAAGTACACTTTGACCGGAGTTTACAAGGCTTTTTGAAATGATATGCTCACAGGCACGCCCCTGGTGTGCTGGAAGGAAAAATTTTGTTCCGAACATCATTCTGACAGCTGCTTCAAGCCGGAAAAAAGTTTCAGATCCGGCATAGCTGTCATCTGCCTGAAGCATGGCTGCCTGCTGTTTATCAGACATGGCATTTACCCCGCTGTCTGTAAGCATATCTAAAAATACATCTCTGTTTTTCAGTAAAAATGTATTAAATCCGGCTTCTTCGATTGCTTCAAGCCTTTTTTCAGGTTCAAGAAGATTTAGTTTTTGCACAACTCTTGCCTTGTGCATTTCAAGTGGGAATTTTTCATCTGACATCCATCTGATTTCTTTCATTTTTTATATGTACATGTATGTTCATGTACCCTCCTTTTTATATTATTTACGCTGTATAAGCGTATAATTTTTATTTGATTTATATATAACTATGTCAATATAGAGATTTAAGCATTTATAAAAATTGCTGAAATTAAAAAATATAAATTATAAATACTTAAAACAATAAAAAAAACCACTGCCGAAAACCCGACAGTGGTTTGTATAAACTACTACACTTACGGGCGGACGCCGAATAATGCCCGCCCATAGAGCCTGAAGCTTTTATGAGACATGGCATACTGTGTAATAGTAATAATAGTTAATTGTGGTTTGTGTATCTGTAAATATAGTATTTAACATAGCTTAACCTCTTTATGATTATATGCTTTTTATAAACTGATTTTTGCTTTATACAAAAAACAGAAGATTAAAGCAAGTAGATATATTGCGTTATGATACCACTTTGAAGTTTTAAAGTCAAGAAGAATTTTACAATTGTATAAATGTTTTTAAAAACAAGAAACATTTTAGGCTATAAATATTATAAAAATAGTATATTATGTTTTATAACTGAAAGTAATATAATATTAGTATTACGGTGATAAAACAAATACTTGACATTTTCAATTTAATTGTATAAAATAAAATTATGGTTTATATAATTTTAATATTATTAGAGCTATAAAAAACAATTATTTTTGGAGGAATTAATATGGCAGCTCTGTGTATTACAGAAGATAATTTTGATGAAATAGCCTTAAAATCAAATAAAACTGTAATTATTGACTTCTGGGCTCCGTGGTGCAATCCATGCAGGGCACTTTTACCTATACTTGATGAAGTTGCAAGAGAAACCGACGAATTCATAGTAGGAAAGGTCAATGTAGATGTGGAAAAAGAACTTGCAAAGAGATATAAGGTAAGGACTGTTCCAAGTATTCTTGTTTTTAAACTTGGAATGCTTGTAAAAACATCTGTAGGTTTTATATCAAAAGAAGAAATTTATGATTTGGTTAAATAATAAGGTTTGGAGATAAAGAGATTAAGATGATTGACAAATATGAGGCGCTGAAGCTCGATAATCAGGTATGTTTTCCTCTTTATGCCTGCTCAAAGGAGATAGTGAGAGCATACACCCCGTTTTTAAAAAAGCTTGATATCACATATACCCAGTATATTACTATGCTTGTTTTATGGGAAGAAAAGCAGGTATATGTAAAGGATCTCGGAAAAAAATTGTACCTTGATTCAGGTACGCTTACACCGGTATTAAAGAAACTTGAACATAAAGGTCTTGTAAAGAGGGACAGGTGTAAGTCGGATGAGAGAAATTTATGTGTTACACTTACTGCTGAAGGTGAGCGGCTTAAAGAAGAGGCGGCAAATATACCGCCTAAGATGAGAGAATGTTTAAGGATAGATAATGAAGAAAAAGAGGTTCTATGCAGGCTACTTGCAAAGGTGCTTGAGGGAGTTGTACCTGAATAGCATTGTGTAGGGTTTATTATATATTTATGTATTGATTGGTTTTATTATTTTAAATTTATTTTTACGGCAGCTTATGATGCCTTCATGCTGAAGTTTGCTGATCTCATTTGAAAGTGCACTGCGGTCAACAAACAGAAAGTCGGCAAGCTCCTGTCGGTTGAAGGGTATTTCAAAGCTGTCAGCTTTGTTTTTTATGGATTCTGCACTAAGATAGGCAAGCAGCCTGTCCCTTATCTTTTTCTTTGATATATAATTAATTTTCTGGTTTAAAATAAGGTTTTTTTCTGCGACAACGGTTAGAAGATTCTGTACTATCCTGTTGTGAAAATCACATGCCACTGAACATATATGTATAAATCTTTCTATATTAAAAAACATAACAGTAGACTGTTCTTTTGCTATTATATTTATATCAACCGGTCTGTGCGAAAAACATGCATAACTTTCAGCGAAACTCATTGAAGGTGTTATCTCTGATATTATACTCAGATTTCCCCATATATCATCACGCTCTACCATTATCATGCCTGACATCAAAAGCCCTATTGAAGATATAGATTCGCCGTTTCTGAGTATATATTCATGCTTTTTATAGTTTGCAACCCTAGGGGCAAGGCAGTGTATCAGGACTTCAAGCTCATCTTTATGTATGCCTGAAAAAAGTACTGATGAGAGGATCCTGTCAGAGTATTGTTCCAAAATGGTGCTTTCTTCCATAAAATGCTCCTTATTTAAAATTAAATATTATACATGTGTTGTAATAACAACAGACTTTATTACTGTATTATAGTATAATAAACCCGTAAAAACAAGCACAATAACAATAATAACAACAAAAAGTAAATAAATCCGCTGAAAGGAGTCAGTTATGAACAATAAACTAAAAAATGTAGAACATGAAGAAATATTTAAATTTGTAGATTTGGTTGAGCAAAAGGATGGTCAGATAGTAAGTAAAACCCTTGCACAGAATAAGGCTGTAAGTGTTACTGTATTTGCTTTTTCAAAGGGAGAGGAGATAAGCACTCATGAGTCTGACGGAGATGCACTTGTAAATGTGATTGAGGGCAGGGGCAAATTTACCATTGACGGCAAGGAGTATATACTTAATGCCGGAGAAAGTATAGTTATGCCTGCCAGAAAGCCACATGCAGTATATGGTGAGGAGAATTTTAAATTTATACTTACTGTAATTTTTTAACATAGGTCTGTAAATAAGGTGGTATTTTTATTTCAAAGATAAATTCAGAATTTACTGACCTGTTGATTTTATAAATTATTTATTTTAAGAGGAGATTTTTATGAGCGGTTTTTTAGGACCAATACATATCTGGTTGTATAATAAGATAAAATTTCAGGATGGTCTTACAAAACTTTTTATATCACTTGCTGATGAAAAAAGTTATAGTGTGGAATCATTAAAGGAGATAGATAAATTATGCGGAAGCTTACAGGAAGGAGAGCTTGTAGATCTTATAGATGGCACCAACATACATGGTTGGCTTCAGGAAAGGCTTTCGCTTGTTGAGACAAGACTCGCTTATACGGTTGGTGAGATATTAAAGGGAGGTGCCAGCAGGATTGAAGAGTTATGTAAGACCGCTTTTGAATACGGCAGGAAGTCTGCGGCTGATAAAAACATCACTCCGGCTGGAGGCTATGAGTACCTTGACAATGTACTTTTAAATGGAATGCCGTGTGATAGAGTAAATATAATTACTTCACAAGATGATACAAGTATTAGCTGGGAACAATATGAGGATATACACAGACCATATTGGGAGATGCTTTCTGTAGATGTAGATAATTATTACCGTATAAGGCAGGCTGTTATAGGTGGGATTTTTGAGGATACGGATATTAAGTTTAATGTGCTTAAAAATCAAAATTACAGACTGGAATATAAAAATATTTAATACTGTATATTTTTAATATATTTACATTACATAAGCTATTATATAATGATGTTTTCGCAGTCTGCCCGTGCCGGCAGAATTTGCAATTAGATTTAATTTTAAATTAAATATTTTAAGGAGATAATCCATGCCGGGACTTATTCATATATATACGGGAGACGGTAAAGGAAAGACAACGGCAGCAATCGGACTTGCTGTAAGGACAGCAGGTTCGGGAGGGAAGGTCTTATTTTCACAGTTTTTAAAAGATGGTTCTTCAAGTGAGATAAAGCTTTTAAATAAAATAGATAACATAAATTGTATATCGTATAAGCATAAAATTAAATTCATAAAAGATATGAGCAGTGAAGAGTTCGATTCTGCATTAAAGCACAATGCCTGTTATTTTGATAAGATTAGAGAAGAGGCTGTAAAGAATAATTACTCTCTGTTTATAATGGATGAATTTATAGAGGCTTATAATTTCGGACTGATTGACAAGGCAAAAGCCATGGAGTTTTTGGAAACAAAACCTTCATGGCTTGAAGTCGTTCTTACAGGAAGAAATGCTCCGGCAAAGATATGTAATATTGCTGACTATATAAGTGAAATAAAGAAGATAAAGCATCCGTTTGATATAGGGGTATATGCCAGAAAAGGAATAGAATATTGAATGCTGTAAGCTTTTGATTAGACATGTATTTTTGAAATATGTAATATAAAGCAACTGTATAATAAAATAAATAATAATCTATTATGCTTATAAAATATTATAAAATGATATAAATCAAGATAAATGAATATAGATGAATATAATGAAAAATACTCTAAGAACTCCTTAAAAGCCGGATATACAACCGGAACCTGTGCAGCAGCCGCAGCAAAGGCGGCGTTTATGATACTGGAAGGAAAGGATGTTTTAGAAGTTAGAGTATCAACTCCGGCAGGAATAGATCTTAATATACCGGTGCTTGATATTAAAGTGTATGAAAAAAGTGCTTCATGTGCGATTCGGAAGTATTCAGGTGATGATCCCGATATAACTGACGGTATGCTTATATATGCACATGTAAGTATTAAGAATATAAATAGGGATAAAACTGTAAGAGTATTTATAGAGGGTGGTCGGGGAATAGGAAGAATTACAAGACCGGGGCTTGAGCAGAAAGTAGGCGAGGCTGCTATAAATTCGATTCCGAGAGAGATGATTAAAAGGCATATAACTGAATGTGCCGAAAATATGAAAGTTTTTGCAGATATAGAGGTTCTTATATATGCACCATGTGGTAAGCAGATTGCAAAAAAAACTTTTAATCCGAAGCTTGGAATCGAAGGAGGGATATCAATACTTGGAACTACCGGTATGGTAACTCCAATGAGCAAAGCGGCACTTATAGATACTATTAAAGTTGAAATGAAGATGAGACTGCTGAATTCAAATATTGTAATAGGAGTTCCGGGAAATTACGGGCTTGAATTTACAAAAAAAATTATGGCATATCCGATGATATGACTGTTGAATTCAGCAATTATATAGGTGAGGCGATTGACTGTGCCGTTGCACTTGATGCTTCAGGGCTTCTTTTGATAGGTCATATAGGAAAATTTGTAAAAGCTGCGGCAGGTATTATGAATACACATTCAAATGAAGCCGATGCGAGGGCTGAAGTGATTGCGGCACATGTATTAAAAGCAGGTATTTCTGAAAAACAATTTTCTGAATATATATTTGATGATGCATTTATAAAAAAAAGGTATTTACTTGCACTTAAGATTCTTAATTCAAATACTACCGTTGAAGCGGTACGCCTATTAAAGGATGAGAATATGCTGGAGTCTGTGATGAATTCACTTGCAGATTCAATGTACAGTTCAATTATGTCAAGAGCACAAAAGGCGTTTTATATGCTTAGGAAAAATAAAAAAATACAATATACATATAAAGAAGAAGGTGCCGTAAATACAATAAATACACAGTCTGATATGAAAATGAGTATAGGTATAATTACATTTACAAATGAGGACGGAGAGCTTGCAAGAGCAGGAAAAGCTTCGGAATTACTGAAACAGATAAAGAATGCATATAAAAGTGAAGAAATGAAATAAGAGCCTATTTAATAAATATATGCAAAATAGTATAAAATATCAAATTTGGAGATAAGTATGGCAAAATTATATGGTGTCGGTGTAGGTCCCGGAGACCCTGAACTTATGACACTTAAGGCTGTAAATACAATAAAAAAATGCAGTGTAATAGCTTTTCCACATAGGAAAACCGCATATGAGATAGCACTTGCAGCCTGCCCTGAGATAAAACATAAAAAGCTTGTAAGCCTTGAACTGCCTATGACAAAAAGTAAAGAGGAAATATATGCGGCACATAAAAAGGCGGCTTTTATTTTAGAAGAATATATTAAAAACAATGAAGATACGGCTTTTTTAACATTGGGCGATCCATGTATATATTCAACATTTATGTATATTGAAAGGATAGTATCCATGCATGGATATGAGACACGGATAATATCAGGGGTACCGTCTTTTTGTGCTGCTTCTGCAGCTTTTAAAATATCACTTGCTGATGGAAAAAAACAGATTCATATATCGGCAGGAGATGATGATATAGACGAAGTATTAAATTATAATGGCTGTCGTATATTTATGAAGGCAGGAAAATCGCTTAAAAATATAAATGACAGAATACTTAAAGCTAAGTCCAAAGCATATGTGGCAGTAAACTGCACTATGGATAATGAAAGGTTGTATACAGATATTGCAGATATAATAAAGACGGATGGAGATATAGGATATTTCAGTCTGGTCATAGTAAAGGATGAGAAAGATTAAAACCTGTAACCGTTCTGTATTAAATTGATTTTAAAAATCTTATTTTAAGGAAAATTTATATTATGAATACGGTTTATATTGTCGGGATAGGTCCCGGAGAATATAAAAAGATGACAATTGAAGCGGTTGATATATTAAAAAAATGTGATATTATAGTAGGATATACTGTATATATACAGTTGCTTATGCCCTATTTTCCACAAAAGACATATATTGATACACCTATGAAAAAAGAGGAAGAAAGATGCAGACTGGCATTTCAAACTGCACAAAAAGGACATGATGTGGCACTTGTTTGTTCAGGAGATGCAGGTGTATACGGTCTTGCAGGACTTATGATTTTGCTTGAAAAAGAATATCCGGGATGTCGCACGGAAGTGGTGGCAGGTGTAAGTTCAATGCTTTCAGGTGCTGCCGTGCTGGGTGCACCGCTTATACATGATTTTGCAGTTATAAGTTTAAGCGATTTGCTTACACCTTGGGAAAAAATAGAAAAGAGATTATTATATGCTGCAGAGGCGGATTTTGTAATATGTATATATAATCCTTCAAGTAAAAAAAGAGCTGATTATCTGCAAAAAGCATGTGATATTATTTTAAATAAAAGATCTGAAACTACTGAATGTGCAGTGGTAAGAAACATAGGAAGGCAGGGTGAAGAAAGTGTATGTATGACATTAAAGTGCTTAAGAGAATATAGGGCGGATATGTTCTGCACTGTATTTATAGGCAGTTCAATGACAAAAAGGATTGGAGAAAGGCTTGTAACGCCACGTGGTTATAATATTGAAAAGTTTTGATTAAATACCGGAAATATATATTATATAAACTTTCGGTATATTCTAAAAATTGCGGGACGGTTTTGCGGGTACAATTATGGAGAAAATACTTATATTTGGAGGCACATCAGAAGGCAGAGAGCTTGCTCTGATGTGTGAAAACAGTGAACTACCTGCTTATATCTGTGTTGCAGGAAATTATGGAAGCGGTGTTTTAGGTAATTTAAAACATGTAAAAATAATAGAGGGAAAAAAAGACAGTGCCGATATGTTAAGTCTTATTAAGGAACTTGGCATATCCGTTGTTTATGATGCGACTCATCCATATGCAGCGGTAGTATCAAAAAATATAAAATCCGCTTGTAAAAAGTCAAAAATTAAATATTTAAGAGTCAGAAGAAAAACTGATGACTTTAATGACTGTATAGATGGTAATTCTATAAATAACACATCAGACGATATTTCAGGCAGTGTATCTGTCAGTGATTTTAGCAGCATATATTTAAATAGAAAATCTAAAAAAATATATAATAATATATTTGATTTTGCTGATGTTATAGAAGTGCCTGATATTGAAAGTGCCGTTGAATATTTAAAGGATACACAGGGCAGCATACTCATTTCAACCGGCAGTAAGGAAATATCAAAATATACGTTGCTTGATCCTAAGCGTCTCTATCCCCGTGTGCTTCCAAGTTATGAAAGTATAGAAGCGTGTACTAAGGCAGGTATTGAAAATTCACATATAATTGCAATGCAGGGACCTTTTAATACTGAACTTAATATAGCTATGCTTAATTTTTATAAATGCAGTTATATGGTCAGCAAACAGTCAGGAAATAGAGGGGGATTTAAAGATAAGGTCTATGCCTGTAAAAGCACAGGTACAAAGCTTATAATAATAAAAGCTCCTTCTGAAAAAGGGGGTGTAAGTATAGAAGAGGCTTTGAAAGATATAGAAATGATGAATAAAGCCTATAAAAAAAATATTTGTAAAAAAGAAAAAAATTCCGATAATAAAAGAGATTTAACGGATAGTATATATATATCAGTTAAAGCGGCAGGTATGGGCATGGGTGCTTATGAAAATATGAGCATTGAAACTATAAGGTGTATACTTGAGGCTGATGTTATATGCGGTGCAGTGCGAATGGTCGATAATGCCTGTAAAATCAGGGGGAAATATAATACAGGCAGGGATTTTGATAAATTTGTTTCTTATAAAACAGATGAGATAGTAACATTTATAAAAGAAAAGATAAAATATAAAATAAAAGAAAAAATAAAAAATAAAGAATGTAAATCGGCAGAAGAAAGAACACAGAACATACAAAATTATAATATAGAAAAGGATGTATCATATAACGATATAAATATACATAGATATAATATAGTTATTTTAGTAAGCGGAGACAGCGGTTTTTACAGTCTTGCACAGAATTTATCAGAATATGTGTACCGTATGTTTGATGAGATGGTATTTGAATATAAAGCCGGAGAGATTGATTTAAAAACAGAATTTAATATACTGCCGGGTATATCAAGCATATCATATATGTCTGCAAAATGTATGCTTTCATGGCATGATATGAAAATTATAAGCTTCCACGGAAAAGATGAAGATATAGTATATGAGGTAAAAAATAATTATAAGATTTTTGCACTGACATCAGGAGATAAAACAGTTTCCCGGCTTATGAGAACATTGACCGACCACGGGCTTGGCAAAGTTCTTGTATATGTAGGTGAAAGACTTTCATATGATGATGAAAAAATAACCTGTAAATATGCCTGTGAGCTTACAGAGTATAATTTTGCAAAGCTTACAAGCCTTATTATATTAAATCAGGGATTTAATAACAGGGAAAATGAAAATATTGAATCTAAAAGTGTAATATCGCTTTTCGGTATAGATGATGATAGATTTATCAGAGATAAGGTTCCTATGACAAAGGCGGAGATCAGAGCTGTATCACTTTCAAAGCTTTGTATAAAACCTGATTCAATATGTATAGATATAGGTGCAGGAACAGGCTCTGTAAGTATAGAGATGGCACTTGCCGCATATAAAGGAAAAGTATATGCCATAGAGAAAAATAAAGAAGCATGCAGACTTATAAAAGAAAATATAAAAAAATTTGATCTTGAGGACAGTACAGGTGATGAATATAGTAATTCCTGTAATAATCCGGCTATTGAAATTATAAACTCAGAAGGATATTTTATGCTTAAAAACTTTAAAGAAAGATTTAGCACTTTAACACATGCTTTTATAGGCGGTTCTTCAGGGAAATTGAGTTTAATAGTTGATAAACTGCTTGAGATAAATAAAAATATGAGAATAGTTATAAATGCAATATCTCTGGAAACTGCTTCTGAAATAATAACTATTTTTAAAAAATATGAAAAGGCGGGTTATAGTACACAAATAGTTCAGGTAGCTGTAACAAAAACAAAAAAGGTGGCAGGATATACTATGGCATCGGCTCTTAATCCTGTGTTTATTGGACTACTGCATAATTAAATTTTTAAATTGAGGAGAATGTATGTCGGGAGGTGTTATGATTACCGCAACAGGTTCAAATCATGGCAAGACTATTATAACTTTTGGACTTATAGCGGCGATGAAAAGAAAGGGATTTAAGATAAGAAGCTTTAAGACGGGACCTGACTATATAGATCCTCTTTATCATGAGAAAATAAGCAAAGTAGAATGTATAAATCTTGATCCTTTTTTTGTTGGCGAATATATAGATGAGAATTCATGCACAATAAAAGAAATATTTAAAAGATATACGCAAAATTTCGACTGTGCAGTTACTGAAGGTGCTATGGGATATTTTTCAGGCATATATCTTCAGGAACCAAGAGCAAGTGCATATAGTGTGGCATGTATTATAAAACCTTATGTTATAATTGTAATTGATAAAAATGAACTGTATGAAAAGGGTGCAGGTATAATTAATGAATACATAGAAAAATATATTAAAAGAGGTGAAAGCTCATATATAAAAGGGTTTATTTTAAATAAAATACAGCATGATGAATACAATAAATTTAAATATAAAATTAAAAAAGCTTCCGGCTTGAAGCCGCTCGGGTATATCCCCTATATCAGCGATTTTGAGATTCCAAGCCGGCATCTGGGACTTTATATGCCTGATGATACCGAAGTTAGTGAAAGTATATATAAAATAGTATGCAGGCTTGCGGATATTATGGAAAAAAGTATTAATCTGGAGTATATTATAAAGGCTGCTATTTTAAATAAATCCTTAAATAATGTTAATTTAAATAATATAGAATCATTAAACAATGTCGCTTTAGACAATATAAAACCTTTAAGTACCGCCGTTTTAAATCATATAAAAGAGCCTGAGACTGCTGAATCATCAAAAAATATAAACTTATTAAAACGTGAGGATCTGAAGGTTAGGCTTGCATTTGCCTATGATAAGGCTTTTTTATTTATTTATAAAGAAAATATAAGGATACTTGAGGAAAACGGTTTTGATATAGTTTATTTCAGTCCTTTAAGTGATGACGGACTGCCGGAAAATATTGACTGTATATGGATTCCGGGAGGCTATCCTGAAAGATATGCCAAAGAATTGTCTGAGAATAAAAAAATGATTAATTCAATAAAGAAAGCTTATGCCGACGGCATAAATATAGTAGCTGAATGTGGCGGTTTTATGTATCTTCATGAAAAACTTGAGGATGAAAACGGGAGCTTTTATCCCTGTATAGGGATTATAAAAGGAAATGCCGTAAATAAAAGAAAGCTTGTAAGATTCGGATATATAGAAGTATGTGCAGATAAAGATACATTGCTTTTAAAAAAGACGGAAAAATGCAGATCACATGAGTTTCATTACTGGGACAGTGATAATACTGAGTATTCATGCAGTGCAGTTAAGGCAAACGGCTCAAAATCATGGAGATGTATATATTCTTCAAAAAATATATTTGCAGGCTTTCCACATATATATTTAGGCAGTAATGTTAATATGGCAAAAAATCTGTATAATACAGTAAATTTTAAATAATAATTTAACGGATTTAATTTTTTTAAATATATAAATAGCATGAAAACTATGAATAGAGAAGTATTATTTAAACTTATAAATTCACTTAATGAAAGTGATAAGGAAATTTATAATCTTGTAAAAAAAAGATGGGACTGTCTTGCAAAACCTTTAAACGGATTGGGAAGTTTTGAAAAACAGATTTGTGATATAGCAGCTATTAAAAAAAATACAAGAATAAAGCTTGATAAAAAAGCTGTACTTATAATGTGTGCAGACAACGGGGTAGTTGAGGAAGGTATATCACAGACCGGCAGTGAAGTTACTGCGATAGTTAGCGGTAATTTCACAAAAAATGATGCGGCAAGTATAAATATAATAGCAGGGCAAGCCGGTGCCGATGTTATCCCTGTTGATATAGGTATAGCCGCTGATATTAATAACGATGGCTTAATAAACAGAAAGACCGCATTTGGAACCCGAAACTTTATAAAAGAGGATGCCATGTCTGAGGAAGAACTTATTAACGCCGTTTATACAGGTATTGATATGGTCAGAATGTGCTGTGATATGGGCTATGATATAATCGGCACAGGTGAGATGGGCATAGGTAATACAACTACAAGTTCGGCTGTATGTTCAGTACTTCTCGGGCTCTCTCCAAAAGACACTACCGGAGCCGGGGCAGGGCTTTCAAAAGAAGGAGTGCAGCATAAAATAAATATAATAAACAAAGGAATAGAACTTAGAAAACCCGATAAAACAGATCCGCTTGATGTCGTAAAAAAACTGGGAGGTTTTGATATTGCAGGATTGTGCGGTATATTTATAGGTGCTGCACTTTATTCAGTTCCGGCAGTGCTTGACGGTATAGTAACACTTACCGCCGCATATGCAGCCTGTATGATGAATCCTGTAATTGCAGATTATATTATAGCTTCACATATAAGCAAAGAGCCGGCTGCAGTGTATATACTTGAAAAAATAGGAAAGCGGGGCATAATAGATGCCGGCATGGGGATTGGAGAAGGGACCGGGGCAGGTATGCACTTTATGCTGCTTGATGCCGCACTTAAAGTTTATAACAGGCTGCCGGATTTTAAAGGTATAGGGATAGAGGGATATAAATGCTTTTAAAGGCAGTTTTCAGCTTGGATAATTTTTTAATTACATTAACAGCATATATAATAGATTTAATTATAGGCGATCCGGGCTTTATAATGCATCCGGTAGCAATTATGGGCAGACTGATTTCAATTACTGAAGATGCTGCAAGAAGGCTTGCGGGTAAAAACCGTACATTGATTAAAATAAACGGCTTTATAATAACAGGAGTAAATCTGGCAGCTGCATTATTGACGGCTTTTTTAATAAAAAAAATTATTTATTTACCCGGGAAAAATGTAGGCTTTGTGCTTGAAAGTATTCTGGTATCACAGATGATAGCTGCAAACGGACTAAGAAAAGAAAGTATGAAGGTATATAATGCACTGAAAGGCTCGGGCTGTGCCGAATTTTCGGAAAACTCTATTTCAGAAAGTTCCATCTCTGAAAATTCCATTTCGGAAAACTCTATTAAAGAAGCCAGAGGGGCTGTATCAAGGATAGTCGGCAGAGATACTGAAAATCTCTCATCTGAAGGAGTTATAAAAGCTGCCGTTGAAACGGTGGCTGAAAATTTTTCGGATGGAGTAACTGCACCTGTACTGTTTTCATTTTTATGTGGACTTTCAGGGATTTATTTGTATAAAATGATTAATACTATGGATTCAATGATAGGTTATAAGGACGAAAAATATAAGGAAATAGGTATGTGCGCTGCAAGGCTTGACGATGTTGTAAATTTTATACCTGCAAGAATTTCAGCACTGCTTATGCTTATATCAGGCATAATTTTAAGGTTTAATATAAAAAATGCAGTAAAAGTATTTTTAAAGTACAGGTATAAGCACGCAAGCCCTAATTCGGCACAGACCGAATCTATGGCAGCGGGGCTTTTAGGCATAGAACTTGCAGGCGATGCTTATTATTTCGGTAAATTGTATAAAAAACCTAAAATAGGTACTGCACTTAGAGATGTAGATAAAGATGATATAAAGAGAATAAACAGACTTGTATTTTTAAGCGGAATTTTAATATTTATTACAGGAGGTATATTTTGGTATATTTTATAGGTGCAGGTCCGGGTGATCCCGAGCTTTTGACAATTAAAGGAAAAAGAATAATAGACAGTGCAGACCTTATAATATATACAGGTTCGCTTGTAAATCATGAAATATTAAAAGATGCAAAAAAAAATGCGAAAATTTATAACAGTGCGCTGCTCAATCTTAACGAGATTATTGATTTGATAAGTGATGCCGACAGTATGGGAAAAATGGTTGCGAGGGTTCATACAGGCGATCCGTCTATATACGGTGCACATAGAGAACAGATGAGAGAACTTGAAAAACTGGGGATCAGCTATAAGGTAATACCCGGAGTAAGCTCTTTTAACGCTGCCGCTGCTTCACTGAATATAGAATATACGCTTCCTGACGTAAGTCAGACAATTATAATTACAAGGATGGAGGGAAAAACTCCGGTACCGGAAAAGGAAAGTATAGAATCGCTTTCAATACACAATGCCTCTATGGTAATTTTTTTAAGTGCCGGAATGATTAAAGAGCTTGTAAAGCGCTTATGTGTGCATTATCCTGTAACAACCCCGGCGGCAGTGGTATATAAGGCGAGCTGGGATGATGAAAAGATATTAAAAGGAAGCCTGGCGGATATAGTTAAAAAGGCAAATGAAGCAGGCATTAAAAAAACTGCACTTATTATAGTCGGTGAGATTTTAAATGATAAATTTGGATACTCAAAATTATATGATAAAAATTTTGAGCATGAGTTCAGAAAAACGTCGTATGTAAATGAAGTGAAAAAATCTGAGGTGGGCTTTGCGGACAGTACTGATAATAAATTTAATATAAACAATGCAGACAATATGGATTTAAAATCTGATACAGATGAGAAAAAACAGCATATTCACGGGGGGAATATAATTGAAATATCACGGGATAAAATCTCTGATTTTATTGATTTTTCTGCCAATATAAATCCCTTCGGTATTAATAAAAAAATCAAAGAAAATATAATTAGAAATATTGACCTTATAGAATATTACCCCGTACATATAAATAAAAGACTTGCTGAAAAAATAGCTTTAAGGTATGGCGTATTGAAAGAAAATATAATTATAGGAAACGGTGCTGAAGATCTTATATTCAGAATAATAAATTTATTTAAAAGAGATATAAGGATACTCCTTACCGCACCATGCTTTTCAGGATATAAAGCTGCAGCTTCAGCCTACAATAAAAATCAGATTATATATTATTATTTAGATAATGATATGAATTTAAAAAGTGATTATATAGAATATCTTGATTATAATATAGATATGGCATTTATAACAGTTCCAAACAATCCTACCGGATTGCTTCCTGATAAATCGCTGTTAGAGGAGATATTTAATAAATCTATAAAGAAAAATATTCTTCTTGTAGTTGATGAGTCTTTTCTTGATTTTGTCATAAAGAAAGACGGATATTCATTTGCAGGAAGGATTAAAGAATATGATAAACTTATTGTATTAAGGTCATTTACAAAAATGTATGCAATACCGGGAGTAAGGCTTGGATATGCACTTTGCGGCAGTAAGGATATAATAGGTGCGATGCTTAAAGATGCGCCTTACTGGCAGGTAAATACACTTGCAATGTCAGCGGGTGAAGCGGCACTTGAGGTTGACGGCAGTGAAGAAAAAATAAAAAATTACGCATTTAAGAAAAATATTGAAACTCTAAATATACCTAAGCCTGATGCAGGCGAAAAGAAACTGAAAGCGGATATATTGCAAAAGGGTGATAACAGTTATGAATATAGAGTGGCTGAATATATAGAAGCTGAAAGACATTACCTTGCAAAAGAACTTAGAAAATTTGATTTTAAAGTATATGATGGAAGTGCAAATTATATTTTATTTAAAATATCAAAACAAATTGATTTATATAAAGAGCTTTTAAAATATAATATAATTATAAGGAAATGCAATGATTTTGAAGGACTTGATGACAGCTATTACAGGACTGCAGTCAGATTGCATGAGGATAATAAAAATCTGATAGCTGCACTTAAAAAAATAATGGACTCATATAATTAGCTTAATTTTGATAATTGTTACGAAATATATAATTTGATTTGAACTAAATTATAAGCTCTAAAAAATAGTTTTTAAGAACTTGCAGCCTACTTTAAAGACTTATTAAAATATTTTAATATTAACTATTTTAAAATATAAAGGAGTAAAAATATAATATTATGGCAGACTGTATAATGATACAGGGTACTATGTCAAATTCAGGTAAAAGCTTTGTTGCTGCCGGATTGTGTCGTATATTTACACAGGACGGCATAAGGACTGCACCATTTAAATCACAGAATATGTCAAATAACTCATTTATAACAAATGAGGGGCTTGAGATAGGAACAGCACAGACATTACAGGCAATAGCCTGTAAAATCCCGCCTCTTTCATGTATGAATCCGATACTTTTAAAACCGAACTCGGATGTAGGAAGTCAGGTGATAGTGAATGGGATTGTATATGGCAATATGAATGCTGCAGAATATTATAGGAATAAAAAGAAATTTATACCGGATGTACTAAGTGCTTATAAAAAACTTTATGATAATTATGATGCGGTTGTAATTGAAGGAGCAGGTTCTCCTGCGGAGATAAACCTGCAGGAAGATGATATAGTTAATATGGGGCTTGCCGGTCTTGTGGATGCACCAGTGATACTTGTTGCCGATATAGACAGGGGTGGTGTATTTGCCTCGATTTACGGTACTGTAATGCTTCTTGATAAGGAAGCAAGAGAAAGGATAAAGGGGATTGTAATTAATAAATTCAGAGGAGATCCTGATATACTTATGCCCGGCATCAAAATGATAGAGGATAAAATCGGAAAAAAAGTTATAGGTATTATTCCTTACAAAAGCATAGATATTGAAGATGAGGACAGTCTGTCTGAAAGGCTTGAATATAAAAAGGCGGTAGGAGTCCATAAAAATTTATATAGTTATGAATATTTACATGATTTAAAAACTGTACATAAAAGTGGATTTAATAAACAGACAGAAGCCTGTGTTGAAATTTATATAATAAAGTTTCCACATATATCAAACTTTAATGATTTTAATGTATTTGAGAGGATAGAAAATGTAAATGTAAGATATATAGAAAATGTAGAAATATTTGAAAATACTAAAATGCCGGATATAATAATACTTCCCGGAACTAAAAATACAATGTATGACCTTGCATGGCTTAAAGCTAATAATTTTGAGAATAAAATAAAATCTGCAGCAGACTCAGGAACTATGATAATAGGTATATGCGGAGGCTTTCAGATGCTTGGCGATCTGATTGATGACAGTAATTTTACAGAACATGGAGGACTGATGCATGGATTAGGAATGCTTGATTTAGATACAATATTTGAAACAATAAAAACAAGGGTTGATTTTAACGGTTTTGTGGATACAGGTTGTAAAAATCCTGCATATAAAGTTGATGTCGAAAAATCATATACAGATAGAAATGTTTTTAAATATAAGTCAAATGAAGATCCTTCAATAAAAGGGTATGAGATACATATGGGTACAAGTATAAAAAAAGGCTTCGGAATTGAATTTATAAAAGAGGATAAAAATTCATGCAGACTTGTTTCTTTGTCAAATGAGGATGGCAGTATATGGGGAAGTTATATACACGGTCTTTTTGAAAATGAAGTATTTACTCAAAAGGTTTTAAATATGGCATCAAAAAATAAAATTGATTTTGCAGGGAAGATAAAAGATACGTCGGTATACAGAGATAATCAAATTGATAAACTTGCAGAGCTTATAAGGTCAAATGTTGATATGAATATGGTGTATAAGATATTAAAAAAAAGCATGTAGCTGTGTAAAAGCCGTTAGATTAGTACATAAAACCGGAGCACAGCAGTTTATTAAAAATAAATAAAAACCTGCTGTTGTATAATAATTGCAGTTTTGTCAGCTAAACGAAAATAAAATCACAGGAGGTATACAAGATGGATAAGAACAGTTTAGAACATACTGTTTTGGGGGAATTATGTTTGTAAAACCTGAAATGATAGAAAAGGAAAGTATGAGACTTATTGAAGAGGGTATGGATAAAAAAAGAATTGCTTTTTATTCAAAACGGGAATTAAAAATTGTAAAAAGATGTATACATACCTCTGCTGATTTTGATTACCAGTATAATATGATATTTTCAAAAGATGTTGTGGGTAATGCATTTGAAATATTTAAAAGAGGTGCTGTTGTAGTATGTGATACCGCTATGGCGGCTGCCGGTATAAATAAAAGAGTTCTTGGCGAGCTTAATTCCGAGGTGAGAAGTTTTATTGCTGATGAGGATGTGGCAAAAGAGGCGGCAGAAAGAGGAATAACACGTTCTGCAATATGTATTGAGAGAGCCGCCTCACTTTATGAAAAAAGTAAAAAACCTGTAATTATAGCTGTCGGTAATGCACCTACCGCACTTATAAAACTTCATGAGATGATAAAAGACGGCAGTTTTATACCTGATTTAATAATAGGAGTACCTGTAGGTTTTGTAAATGTAGTTGAGTCGAAAGAGCTTATACTTTCAGACAACTGTAAGTGTATAGTATCTGCCGGAAGAAAAGGCGGCAGCAATATAGCCGCATGTATAGTTAATTCAATTATGTACCAGCTAAAAGAGGAAAATATATAAAGAGAAAAAAGATAAGGGTAAAAATTTAATTATGATTAAGACTGAAATTTCAGAGATTAAAAAATTATTTAATAAAGATACAAATGTTATAACAAGGATAGCTTCATGTTATGTTGATGCTGAAAAAAATATAAAAATGACATCAAATGAATCATTTTATATACTTACCGAAGATGATGCCTTTAAGTATGAGGAGATATTTAAAAAGACATTAAGCGGAACGGTAGGTAAAGGGCTTTTAAATATAGGTTTTCCTATTTCGGCACAAGCACAGGGCGGGGCACATGATTTTCTTATGAAATTAAGAGACAGTGCTCTTGAGGATGAAGAACTTCTTAAAAGTTTTTATAATCAAGTCATAGAAAATTTTGTCTGTGATGAGAATTATTATATTATTTTAATAAATATAATGTATGATATACCTGTAAAAACAAAGGATAAGATGCTGCTTGATGATGCTTCCGATGAGATCTATCATGCCCTGTTATGTTCGATATGTCCTGTAAGGCTTTCAAAATCCGCACTGGTATATAATTCAATCAGGCAACATATTGAAAATCGTGCAGGAGACTGGAAAATAGAGGCCCCTGTAAACGGTTTTTTGTTTCCGGTATTTAATGACAGAACGACTGATATACATGAGGCACTCTATTTTTCAAAAAATCCTGCAGAGATAAATAAAAAATTTCTTGAGAATATACTTGGTGTTGAGGCTCCGTTTAATGCAAAAGAACAAAAAGAAATAATACAGCAGGAACTTGTAAAAGCAATAGGTAATGACTGTAATTATGAAATAATAAGTCGCATACATGAGGAGATAGGCGAGCTTATAGAGGCAAATGCCGCAGATCCGAATCCTCTTATACTTGAAAAGAATGATATGTTGAATGTAATGTCAAAAAGCGGTGCGGCTGATGAGGCTATATCAATGTACAGAGATTCTGAAAATACCGATATAAGTGTGCCTGCGGAAAATATAATTGACAGTGGAAGGCTTGATGTAAAAACCTCAGGTATAAGTATAAAGGTTGAAAATTCTGATATGTACAGGCTTAAAACAATGGATATAAACGGCAAGAAATGTCTTGTAATTGAGGTGGATGACTGCATTGAAGTAAACGGCATACCGGTAAAAGGATAGTGTCGCAGGCACCTGGCGGTAAAGTTTAAATTTACTGCCGTTATACCGCTAAGGTATATCAGGGCTTTAATAAATAAAACAGTTGCATTTAAATTCAGGCTTATGGTATCAGCATATCAGAGGAGGAAAAGTATGCTTTATTTTTTCAGCAGCACTAATGATTATAACAAGTGTATGCTTTATCTTAAAAAAAATACAATCGGGCATATGTCATATAAAGTCGGTAACAATCATATAATCAGTATCTTTGATGCCTTTGCAGCATCAAAGATTGAAGTAGAGGAACCGGCATTTTTAAAATCTGACGATATGCCGCTTGAAAATGGCTACCTTGTATCCAAAAGATATAAGGATAAGACGGTAATTGAAGTAGGAAGTATAAAGATAGGTATGCATAAGCCTGTGTTTATTTCAGGACCATGTTCTGTGGAATCAGAGGAGATACTTATGGCTACCGCTTCAAAGATAAAACGGTATGGAGTGCATATACTAAGAGCAGGTGCATACAAGCCCCGCACTTCTCCCTACGATTTTCAGGGTTTTGGAAGAAAAGGCATTGATATGTTATATAATGTCGGAAAATCACTTGATATGCCTGTTGCAACTGAAATTATGGATATAAGAGAGCTTGAGTATATGTTTGATAAGGTCGATATATTTCAGGTGGGTACAAGAAATATGTATAATTATCCGCTGCTTAAAGAACTTGGAAAAATTAAAAAGCCTGTACTTCTTAAAAGAGGTTTTTGTGCAACTATAAATGAGTTTTTATTAAGTGCGGAGTATATAATGCTTGAAGGCAATGAAAATGTGATTTTATGTGAGCGAGGTATAAGGACTTATGAGGATTTTACAAGAAACAGCATGGATATTTCAGCAATACCGCTTTTAAAGCAGCTTACACATCTTCCTGTTTTAGCAGATCCAAGTCATGCAAGTGGGAAAAGGAGCCTTATAAAACCTGTTTCAATAGCGGCAGTAGCGGCAGGTGCGGACGGAATAATGATAGAAACCCATATAAATCCTGATTGTGCATGGAGTGATGGCAGTCAGTCTATAACTCCTGAACTGCTCAAGGAAATAGTAAACAGATATTTTCCGGACGTTTAAAAAATATAAAAAAAACATTGGAATGTAGCAAAAGAATCCTACTGTACAACTGGAGTATTTTAAGATAAAATTATAAAGTCTGATGAGATGAAAAGCGGCAGTCAGGTATAAAAACTCCGAAACATCAAACATTAAAAAACACATTCTCAATATAGAGAATGAAGTATTTGAGGAGCCTGCAAGGCTGTTAAATACTTGACCGTAATCAGTTGATTAAGGTGATTATGAAAACAAAAGGAGCTGCACAATAATGAATTCAAATATTCTTGATACAATTACAAAGCTTGCACTAAAAAGGATGTATGAGGCTAAAAAGGCTTTTTCACCGGAAATGATGAAAAATCATGCTTTAAGCCTTCCGACAGGACAATACGAATTTAAGAAGTTATTAACTGAGAGAAATAATACTGCACAGATAAAATTGATATGTGAGCTGAAGAAAGCTTCACCGTTAAAGGGGATTATAGATCCTGTATTTGATTATATAAATATAGCAAAAGAGTATGAAACAGCAGGAGCAGATGCGGTTTCCGTCATTACAGAACCGGGATATTATCTGGGGAGTATTGAGGCATTCAGGCAGATAAGAAAGATAATCAATCTGCCTATGCTGCGAAAGGATTTTATTGTTGATGAATTTCAGATATATGAATCAAAGGTTATAGGTGCGGATGCTGTATTGATAATTGTTGCGATTACAGCTCAAAAAGAGATAGAAAGGTATCTTAATATATGCAGAAAACTTGGTATTTCTGCAGTTGTTGAGGTACATGATGAGTCTGAACTTAAAAAAGCTGTACTTTCAGGTGCGGATATAATCGCAGTAAATAACAGGAATTTAAATGATTTCAGTCTTGATATGGAAAAAACCGGTGTTTTAGGTGCTTTAATGCCAAAGAGCTGTGTATTTATAGCTGAATCGGGATTTTCCAATGTGATGGATATAAAAACAGCCCGGGTAGCAGGTGCTGCCGCTGTAACAGTAGGAGAAGCGGTTATGACGGCATGGGATAGAATATCATTTATAAAAGGACTTAGAACTATTGTATGATAATAAAGAGAGTTTTTTAATAATATGACAGACTTATCACAATAAAAATATTAAGGCTAAATAAATGGAATTTTTAAACAACACAAAGGAAATTAACAAAACAGATATATCAATTACACAAAGAAGCCGTAATTATTGGGAAAAACGTGCTAAGACCTATACGGATATAAATAAAGAGGAACTTGTAGGCAGTACCAGAGCTGCATGGTTAAATACTTTAAAAAGACATGTCATAAATAACTTTAAAGATATAGCACCAAAGGATATAAAGGTGCTTGATATAGGTACAGGACCCGGTTTTATGGCAATTATAGCTGCACTGGAAGGCTTTAATGTAAGTGCCGTGGACTTTAGCGAAAGTATGCTTGCCGAGGCTAGTTTAAACATAAAGAATGAAGGTCTTCCAGACAATGCTGTAAAGTTGTTTAAAGCCGATGCTCATGATACAGGCTTTTCTTTAGAAAGTTTTGATGTAATTTTCACAAGGAATCTGACATGGAATTTACAAGATCCTGTTAAAGCTTATAAGGAGTGGTACCGTATTCTTAAAAAAGGCGGTATTCTTCTTAACTATGATGCAAACTGGTACTCTTATTTGTATGATAAAAATCAGAGACTTGCCTATGAAATTGACAGAAAAAATGTCAGGCAACATAGCCTTAAAGATAAGTGGATAGGCGATAATTTTGATGAATGTGAAGATATAGCAAGGAATATTGTATTAAGCCGTATTCATCGTCCTGAATGGGATTTAAAAATTCTAAAAAAAATCGGCTTTATAGACTGTTATGCAGATACGGATATATGGAAAAAACTATGGAGCGAGGATAAAAAAATTAATTTTGCTTCAACTCCCCTTTTTGAGATAAAGGCTAAAAAACAAATGTAAGAAATGAACAAATTAATAAATAAATTAATAAATAAATTAATATTAAGAAATAAATCTAATAAGTCGTAAATAGATATAAATATATATATATTTACAAAACTCTAATGAGATTTTGTATGTTTTATAAACTGTACTTATAGAAAGTTTTAAATAGTGCAGTAGTAGCCATCAAGTGCCTACTTGACAGATTTTTTTTGATTGTATATAATGCCATCTGAAAAAGACTTTGACGGAGAGAGTAGTTATACTAGGAAGCCTTAGCGAGTCGGGGATGGTGTAAGCCCGGTGTGGATGGTATATATGAAGATCACTCCTGAGTTTCCTGCTGAATATGCTTAATTATATTAATATTCTTAATTTACATTTTTAAGAAGTAAAATATTTAAAGTCTGCGCAGTATCCTGCTTATATATGGTAGATGCTGTGTCCGCCAGGTTGCCGCCTATGTGTAGGTGTGCAGCCCATGTATTTAAGCAAGTAAGTAAGGACGTTTTCCCACGTTACAGGGAGGGCATATGCCGGTATGCTGTGAAAGGTGGTTAAAAATGAGATTCTCATCCTGTTCGCAGGGTGGGATTTTTTTATTTATAAAAATATCGACAGCCGATTTTATACTAAACAGGACCGGTAAAGTAATAAAAGAGAAAAGAAAGGAATAAAAGGTATTATGTACAAAAAAGTTTCAACCGATCTGATTTTTGTCGATAGAGAAAAAGAGATTGAGAAGTTTTGGAAAGAAGGAGATTATTTTAAAAAGAGCCTTGAACTTAGAAAAGATTCACCTACATATATGTTTTATGACGGACCGCCTACTGCTAACGGAAAGCCGCATATAGGACATGTTCTTACAAGGGTTATAAAGGACATGATCCCGAGATATAGAACTATGAAAGGAAACAATGTGCCTAGAAAGGCAGGCTGGGACACACATGGGCTTCCGGTTGAACTTGAGGTTGAAAAGGCACTTAATATAGATGGAAAAGATCAGATAGAAGCTTATGGTCTTGAACCGTTTATAGCAAAATGTAAGGAAAGTGTATGGGAGTATAAGGGGATGTGGGAAGAATTCTCAGATACAGTAGGCTTTTGGGCTGATATGGAAGATCCTTATGTAACCTATCACAATGATTATATAGAATCTGAATTTTGGGCATTAAAGCAGATCTGGGAAAAGGGGCTGCTGTATAAAGGTTTTAAAATAGTTCCTTATTGCCCAAGATGCGGTACTCCCCTTTCAAGTCATGAGGTTGCACTCGGATATAAAGAACTGAAAGAACGTTCTGCAGTTGTAAGATTTAAAGCAAAAGACGATGAAGCATATTATCTTGCATGGACAACAACTCCATGGACTCTTCCAAGCAATGTTGCACTTTGTGTAAACCCGAATGAAAAGTATGTAAAGGTTAAGTATGCAGGCTATACCTATATAATGGCAGAAGCTTTATGCAGCCAGATGTTTGAAGGTGATTATGAGATAATTGAAACATATACTGGAAAAGATCTTGAATATCGTGAATACGAACCGCTTTTTGATTTTGTTGAGCCAGATAAAAAGGCATATTACATAGTTTGTGATACTTATGTAACACTAACGGATGGTACCGGAATTGTACATACTGCACCATCATTCGGTGAGGATGACTCAAGGGTAGGACTTAAATACAATCTGCCTTTTGTACAGCTTGTAGATTCAAAGGGAGAGATGACTGAAAATACGAAATGGGCAGGCGTATTTGTAAAAGATGCGGATCCTCTTATACTTGATGATCTTGATAAGAGTGGAAAACTTTTTTCAGCACCTGAATTTACACACAGTTATCCACACTGCTGGAGATGTAATACTCCGCTTTTGTATTATGCGAGAGAATCATGGTACATAAAAATGACTGCTGTAAAAGATGATCTTATAAGAAATAACAAGACTATAAATTGGATACCTGAAAGCATAGGAAAAGGGCGTTTTGGCGACTGGCTTGAAAATATACAGGACTGGGCTATATCAAGGAACCGCTACTGGGGTACACCACTTAATATATGGGTATGTGAATGTGGTCATATGCATAGTATAGGAAGCATTGATGAGCTTAAATCCATGTCAGATAACTGCCCTGACAATATAGAGCTTCACAGACCTTTTATAGACAAAGTAACTATAAAATGTCCCAAATGTTCAAAACAGATGGTAAGGACACCCGAGGTTATAGACTGTTGGTTTGATTCAGGAGCTATGCCTTTTGCTCAGCACCATTATCCGTTTGAAAACAAGGAGTTATTTGAGGATCAGTTCCCGGCAGATTTCATATCGGAAGCCGTTGACCAAACGAGAGGCTGGTTTTATTCACTTCTTGCGGTGTCAACACTTTTATTTAATAAATCTTCATATAAGAATGTTATAGTGCTTGGCCATGTACAGGATGAGAACGGACAGAAGATGAGTAAATCCAAGGGCAATGTTGTTGATCCTATGGAGGCGCTTAGAGAATACGGTGCAGATGCGATAAGGTGGTATTTCTATGTAAATTCGGCGCCCTGGCTTCCAAATAGATTCCATGGTAAGGCGGTTACCGAGGGTCAAAGAAAATTTATGGGAACCCTCTGGAATACATATGCTTTTTACATACTTTACGCTGATATAGATAAATTTGATCCTACAAAATACAAGCTTGAACAAGATAAATTAAGTGTTATGGACAAATGGCTGCTTTCAAAACTCAATTCTCTTGTGCTTGAAGTTGACTCGGCTCTGGAAAATTACAAAATAACCGAATCGGCAAGAGCTTTGCAGGAGTTTGTTGAGAATTTAAGCAACTGGTATGTGCGCCGCTGCCGTGAAAGATTCTGGGCAAAGGGTATGGAGCAGGATAAGATAAGTGCCTATATGACACTTTATACCGCACTTGAGGAAGTATGCAGGCTTTCTGCACCTATGATACCGTTTATCACTGAGTCTATATATCAAAATATGGTAAGAAGTGTTAATAAGGCGGCACCTGAGAGCATACATTTATGTGATTATCCTAAGGCTGACGAGTCCTATATAGATAAGGAGCTTGAGGCATGTATGGATGAGGTTCTGGATATAGTTGCAGCAGGTCGTGCGGCAAGAAATGCAGCTAATATAAAAAATCGCCAGCCGATCGCTAAAATGTATGTAAAAGCGGAAAATACATTAAGCAGTTTTTATGTGCAGATAGTTGAAGAAGAGCTGAATGTTAAATCAGTGGAATTTAGGGATGATGTTGAGGAATTCGTTTCATATGAGTTTAAGCCGCAGTTAAAGACTGTGGGACCTAAATATGGCAAATTACTTGGAGGTATAAAACAGGTACTTTCAGAGCTTGACAGCCGTACTGCTCTTAAAGAGCTTGAAAAAGAAGGTTCGCTTAGATTTGAAGTGGATGGAAACGAGGTTGAACTTTCAAAAGAGGATCTTTTAATTGAAGTTTTAAAGGATTCTGAGTTTGTGGTTGAAAGCAATCCCAGGGTAAGTGTAGTGATTGATGTAAAGCTTACGCCTGAGCTTATAAATGAGGGCTTTATAAGAGAACTTATAAGTAAGGTTCAGACCATGAGAAAAGAGGCTGGATTTGAAGTTACCGATCACATAGTTCTCGGGCAATCGGGAAATGACAGGATTGCTGAAATTATAAATAATAATATTGAGACAATAAAATCTGAGGTGCTTGCCGATGAGATAAATACCGGAAAAACAGAGGGTTTCACAAAAGAGTGGAATTTAAATACAGAACATGTTATACTTAGTGTTTCAAAGGTTAATTAAATCGGCAGTTATAAACTGAAATTTTAAATCCCGCCTGGTACAGGTATGTGGACGGAATTATTATGTTAAAATCATATGGTGAGTTTTGTAATAAGTTCCGTGAAACCTTTGTGCTATGCGGGATAATTTTTTTGGAGGAATATTTAATCAGGAGGAAGATTTAATAATGAATAAACGCTTAAGCAAGAGTGAGTTTAAGGCTGCGATAGAAAGCAACATAAAAACCCTTTACAGAAAAACTATAGATGAAGCAACTGTTGACCAGGTGTTTCAGGCAGTGTCATATGCAGTGAAGGATATAATCATAGATGAGTGGATAGCTACACATGATGAATATGAAAAGCAGGATGTAAAGGTACTTTATTATATGTCGATGGAATTTCTTATAGGAAGAACCCTCGGTAATAATATAATTAATATAGGTGCGATTAAGGAAGTAAGGGAAGCACTTTCAGAACTGGGCTTTGATTTAAATGCAGTGGAGGATAAGGAACCCGATCCGGCACTTGGAAACGGAGGACTTGGAAGGCTTGCAGCCTGCTTTCTTGATTCACTTGCAACACTGGGGTATCCGGCATATGGCTGCGGTATAAGGTATCGTTATGGTATGTTCAAACAGAAGATAGAAAAGGGCTATCAGGTTGAAGTACCTGATGAATGGCTTAAAAATCCATATCCGTTTGAGATGAAAAGACCGGAGTATGCTTATGAAGTGAAATTTGGCGGCAATGTAAGGGTTGAAAAGAAAGACGGTAAGGATGTATTTATTCATGAAAACTATAATTCAGTCAGGGCGGTGCCTTATGACCTTCCTATACTGGGATATAAAAATAATGTGGTAAATTCATTAAGAATATGGGATGCCGAAGCTATAACAAATTTCAGTCTTGAGCATTTCGACAGGGGTGAGTATCAGATGGCAGTTGAGCAGGAAAACCTTGCAAGAACTATAGTTGAGGTTCTTTATCCAAATGATAATCATTATGCAGGCAAGGAATTAAGACTTAAACAGCAGTATTTCTTTATATCTGCGAGCATACAGAGAGCTATAGCCAGATATAAGGAAAAACATAATGATATAAAAAAGCTGCATGAGAAAGTTGTATTCCAGATGAATGATACACATCCTACAGTTGCAGTGCCTGAGCTTATGCGCATACTTCTTGATGAAGAAGGGCTTAATTGGGATGATGCATGGGCAGTTACAACAAAAACCTGTGCCTATACAAATCATACTATAATGTCAGAAGCACTTGAAAAATGGCCTATTGATTTATTTTCAAGACTTTTGCCCAGGATTTATCAAATAGTTGAAGAAATTAATCGAAGATTTGTTGAAAGTATAAAAAAAGCTTATCCGGGTAATGAAGAAAAGGTTGCCGATATGGCAATTCTTTACAACAACCAGGTTAGAATGGCTTATATGGCGATAGTAGGAAGCTTTTCAGTAAACGGAGTTGCGAGGCTGCATACCGAGATACTGAAAAAACAGGAATTAAAAGATTTTTACCTTATGATGCCTGAAAAATTTAATAATAAAACAAATGGTATAACGCAAAGACGTTTTCTGCTTCATGCAAATGAGCTGCTTGCCGACTGGGTCAGCAAAAAGATAGGCAGCGACTGGATATGCAATCTTTCTGCCATATCAAAGCTTAAGGATTATCTTGATGATGAAAAAGCTGCAATGGAATTTATGGACATCAAACACCGCAATAAAGTGAGACTTGCCGCCTATATAAAAGAACATAACAACATAGAAGTTGATCCTGATTCAATATTTGATATACAGGTTAAGAGACTTCATGAATATAAAAGACAGCTTCTTAATATACTGCATGTTATGTATCTTTATAATAAACTTAAAGATGATGACGGATTTGATATGTATCCGAGAACGTTTATATTCGGGGCAAAGGCGGCAGCGGGTTACAGAAGAGCGAAACTTACAATTAAACTTATAAATTCAGTGGCAGATGTTATAAATAATGACAGCAGTATAAACGGGAAGATAAAAGTTGTGTTTATAGAAGATTATAAGGTTTCAAACGCTGAGATTATATTTGCAGCTGCAGATGTAAGCGAACAGATATCTACCGCCAGCAAGGAGGCTTCAGGCACAGGAAATATGAAATTTATGCTCAATGGAGCAATTACCTTAGGTACTATGGACGGTGCCAATGTTGAGATAGTTGAGGAAGTGGGAAAAGATAATGCGTTTATATTTGGTCTTTCGTCTGATGAAGTGATTAAGTATGAAAAAGATGGAGGCTATGATCCGCTTGAGATATTTAATAAAGATTCTGAGATAAGAAAGGTGCTTATGCAGCTTACAAACGGGTATTTTTCAGCTGAAAATCCGGGTATGTTTAAGGAGATATATGATTCACTTCTTTACCCTGATGAAGGTGGAAGAGCTGATATATACTTTATACTTAAGGATTTTAATTCATATGCACAGGCACATGAGAGGATAGATAAAGCTTACCAAAATAAAAAGGCATGGGCTAGAATGGCACTTTTACAGACTGCTTCATGCGGTAAGTTTTCTTCAGACAGGACTATTGAAGAATATGTTAGAGATATATGGCATCTTAAGAAAGTGGAAGTGAAAATGCCAAAAAACAGCAAATAGTATAAATAATATATAAATATAATCTATAAAGAAATGTAAATATATGAAAAAATTAATAAGTTTTGATGTTGACATGACTTTGCTTGATCATGCGGATTATAATATACCTAAGTCCGCACTCAAAGCAGTAGAGCTTTTAAAAAAGGCGGGCAATATAGTTGCAATAGCTACGGGAAGAGATATGGCGAATCACCATGGGAAGCCTCTTGCAGATATTATAGATCCTGATGCTATGATAGAACTTAACGGTACTAAGATTACTGTGGGAGAGAAGATAATATACAGGCATTATTTTGATAAATCTCTTTTAAGGAGACTTGCACAGTTCTGCCTTAAAAAAGGCTATGCGATAGGTGTTACAATAGGTGATGATGATTATTATTTTAATCAAAATATAATTGATGAATATGATAGAAAATATTGGGGGGCTTCATTTAGAAATTTTAAAAATCCTGAAAAGCTTTTTGATATGGATATAGGCACCTTGGCTTATGTAGGCGAGATATCAGGGGCTTATGATATTGAAAAAAATTTTAATGAATTAAGATGCCCGGCTTTTGCCGCTGTACATGGTGCCGATATAATAGAAAAGGGAAACAGTAAGGCAGAGGGACTTAAAAGACTGTGCAGCTACTACGGGATAGATATAGCCGATACAGTGGCTTTCGGTGATTCATATAATGATCTTGAGATAGTAAGTGAAGCGGGTACTGGAGTTGCTATGGGCAATGCTATAGAGGAGCTTAAAAATGCAGCTGATTTTGTAACTGATGATGTAGGCAAGGACGGAGTATATAATGCATGTGTAAAATTGGGGCTTATTTAATTATTTTAATTAAAAAATAAGGTATTATTTATAGTTTTTATTTTGAAAATATGCTAAAGTATCTAAGGAAATAATGATTTAATTATTGTTTCATCTAAGCAAGATATTTATTGTAGCATTTTATAAAATTTATATAAAATTATATGCCGCAATAAATTAAAATCAAGGAGGATAATTATGAAGCTTAATAAGAAAATAGCACTATATGTTTCTGTATTTGTGATTGGAGTAGCTTTAGCAACAGCCTGTTCAAGTAAAAAAAATGAGGAGTCCGGTCAGAACCAGAGTCAGAGCGGCTCAGGTGCAGAATCCGCACCATCAGGGCAAACCTCAGCCGGTGCAGCTTCATCAGCTGCAAAAAAGGCTGATAAAAAGGTTGATCTTAATTATGACATAATAAATAATATAGGTGATGATAAGGAAGCTATTATAAATGCACTTGGAAATCCGGCAAATGAAAGCAAGACGGATATTTCAATTATACTTGAATATAAAAATCCTGACAGAAAGTTACATCTTTTTCCTGAAACAGATATGAAGGCTGCAAATACCTGTTGGGCAGCTTTTGCAACGGCTGGAGATATGTGGGGTGTCAAGGAAAAAATGAAAAAGGAAGATTTCCTGAAGGAAGCTGTAAGTGGTGAAAATCAGGAAGTTATTGATGGTGAAAATCTTGATGACAGCGAAGTCAGTGTAGGTAAAAAAGGACAAAAGACTATTGAATTTGCAAGTGAAGGATATTCATTTATTATAGCATTAAATGATGACGGTACAATAGATGCAAATTCGCCTGCAGGTGTATTTTCACTTGATGCCGAGGCTACTCCCGTTGAAAACGCACCATAAAGAAATAAAATCATAAATGCATAAAAAGATATACATGATGTATAATTACTGCTGTATATCTTTTTTGCATGTTTATAAGGCTTAACTGCTAAATAAAAATCAAAATTAGGAGATGGTGTGTTTCACACCGCATTTATTTTAAGAGCGGAGATTTTAGCATACCGATTGTATTTATGAGAATAAAATCAGATAAATTAACGATATTTTTTTTAGTACTTTTACTTATTTTAAATACATGTATGTGGATGGGAGACGGTTTTGTATATGCACAAGGTGAAGTTCCTGATATAGCCTCTGAAGGAGCAGTGCTTATGGATGCTGACAGCGGTGAGATTTTATATGAAAAAAATGCTTCAAAAAGATATTATCCCGCATCTATAACAAAGATGATGACTGCTCTTGTCGTAATTGAAAATTCAGGGCTTGATGATACTGTGGTATTTTCAAAATCGGCAACAACAAATCTTGAAAGCGGAGCGGTAAATTTAAAGGTTAGTGCAGGTGATAAGATAAGCGTAAGAGACTGTCTTTACGGATTGCTTTTAAAATCGGCAAATGAGGTTGCAAATGGTCTTGCAGAGCATACAGGAGGTTCAACCGGCGGATTTGCTTCAATGATGAATTCAAAAGCGAAGGAGCTTGGCTGTACAAATACAAACTTTGTAAATCCAAGCGGTTTAAATAACAATTCACATTATACAACTGCCAGGGATATGGCAATTATTGCACAGGCGTGCTTTAATAATGCCTCCTTTAGAAAAATAAATCAGACTGAATCCTATACTTTTCCGGCAGTTAAAAATTGCGGCAGCAAAGTAATTACAGTAGGTCATAAAATGATGCGTAAATCCGATTCCAGGTACTATGAAGGTATTATAGGCGGAAAGACCGGCTATACCAAAAAAGCCGGACATACACTTGTAACGGGTGCACAAAGAGACGGAAAAAGGCTTATAGTGGTTATATTAAAAAGTTCGTCAACACATTATGAAGATACGAAAAAACTGCTTGATTACGGTTTTTCAAAAAAAACATCTTCAAAATCAGTAAAAAATCCTATTGAAAATACAAATCAACCACCTGAACTTTCAAATGCAGTTCAGAGCCGTACACCTGTTGATCCCCCTGATTCAGGAAATGCTTCGAAAGAAAGTGTTTATGAAAATATGCCTTATAAAACAGGCTGGCAAAGGGATGATAGAGGATGGTATTATATGACCGGTGAAAAAAGCTGGTATGCTTCGGGTATATACACTATTAATGGAGAAAAATATTATTTTGACGCAGGCGGATATATGCTTACAGGCTGGCAGCAGTATGCACCGGGGGACTGGTATTATATGATGGACTCCGGGGCTGTAAAGTATTCTTCATGGCTTGAATATAAAGGAGCATGGTACTATCTTGGTTCTGACGGAAAGATGCTTAAGGATACTAAAACTCCTGACGGTTACTATGTAGACAGCAGCGGAGTATGGGTAAAACATTGATTTTATATTTAAAGAAAATTATCTTGGCAGGGATTTTTTTAGTCTCTGCCTTATTATTAAGGTCCGAGTATGAAAAATCATGCCTTAAAGTCAGTTTTTATAAAATAAGAACAAAAAAAAAGATTGGGGAAAAAATAAACTCAAAAAAACGTCTTATATTTTTAAGTGATCTTCATAATAAGAAATTCGGCATAGATAATGAAAGACTTATAACTGCGATTGATTCTCTTTCGCCTGATATATTGTTGATAGGCGGTGATATGCCTGTTGTAAAAAAAGGAAAAAAAATCAGGTATACAGGGAGCTTTAAGGGACCCGATATAGACACAACATTAAAACTTTGCCTTTCTTTATCGGAAAAATATCCTGTATTTTACTCTAACGGGAATCATGAACTGCGACTTAAAGATAAAAAAATATATGGCAACAAATATCTTTTTTTAAAAAATGCTCTTAAAAGGGCAGGTGTGCACTATCTTGAAGACAAGCAGGAAGATTGCGGATGTTTTAGTATTGCGGGGCTTGATATTGATATGAAGTACTATACCAATAAATACAGTATGAACGATATTTATATAGAAAAAAAGATTGGAAAATGCAGCAAATTAAAATTTAACATACTGCTTGCACATTCACCGATGTATCATGCTGCATACGCTGACTGGGGAGCTGACCTCGCACTTTCAGGACATTTCCACGGCGGTACAATAAAGCTTTTTAAGAATATAGGACTTATGACACCGCAATATCATTTTTTCAGCAGAAATGTGGCAGGCATGAAGGATATAAAGGGGAAAAAAATGATAATATCTGCCGGACTTGGAACACACAGCATAAAAATAAGATTAAATAATAAGCCTGAAATAGTTGTAATTGATATTGTACAGATGTAAAATATATGGGATTATAAAAATTACTGTATATATTTTATAAAATAGGATTATATATTGGAGACCAGATGCCTAAGGGATTTTCATATAAGCTTGAAAAATTTGAGGGGCCGCTTGATCTGCTCCTCCATCTTATAGAAAAAGATAAGATTAATATTTATGATATACCGGTTGCACAGATAGCAGAGCAGTATATGGAGTATGTATCAGCTATGCAGGAAAAGGATCTTGATATAATGTCAGACTTTCTGGTGATGGCTGCCACGCTTCTTGATATAAAATCAAGGATGCTTTTGCCTGTACAGAAAGATGATGAAAACGGTATAGAGGAGGACCCCAGAAAGGAGCTAGTTGAAAAACTTCTTGAGTATAAAAGATTTAAGCTTATGGCACAGGAGCTTGCAGGTATGGAGTTTGAAACAAATCATATTTTGTTTAAAGAATGTCTGTTGCCGGAGGAAGTTGCAGGTTATGAAAAACCTGTAGTTTTAGATGAACTGCTTGAAGGGGTAGAGCTTCATAGGCTTAAGAGTATATTTGAGGAGATAATAAAAAGAAGTGAGTACAGGCTGGATAGGCGCAGGAGCAGCTTTGGGACGATAAAAAAGGAGTCTATAAGTCTTGAAGAACGTATAAATTCGCTTATGCAGTATGCAAGTGCAAAAAGGAAATTTTCATTTAGAGGGATTTTTGAAAAAAAGGCCGGAAAACTTGATATTGTAGTTACTTTTTTAGCTTTGCTTGAACTTATGAAAATAGGCAAGATAAGGCTTAGTCAAAATGCTCTATTTGATGATATGGAGATAGAATTTATTGAAGATAAGGATAATTAATCGAAAATTTAAAACAGCAAAGAAATATAGCGGGTGCTGTCAGGATTAATGCCTGTGTAGATAGCAGATTAATAGATCTTTAAAACAGGAAGTCCATCGGTTTTAGCAGATGGGCAACTTACAAAATAGTTTTGAAATGGAGCTTTATATGACTGTAAATACTTCTGATGCAGTGAATATGCCTGATGAAAATTCAGATAGCAGGTTTTTTGCCGGGCAAGGAGATCTAAAAGAAAATATACGTGATAAAATACGTGATGAAAGGGTGGTTGAGGCGGTGCTGTTTACTATGGGCAGGTCTGTTGACTTAAAGCAGCTTGCCGCAGCTCTTGAAAGTACAAAGGAGGAAGCTCTTGCCGCTGTAAAAAGTCTTATGGAAAGATATGCTACAGACGCAAGTGCGATGCAGATAATAGAGCTTGACGGTTCTTATCAGATGTGTACTAAACCTGAATATTATAATGAGCTTATAAGAGTTGCAAAGGTGCCTAAGCGACAGGTGCTTACTGACTCAATACTTGAAACATTATCTATAATAGCCTATAAACAGCCTGTTACAAAGGCGGAAATAGAAAATATAAGGGGAGTGGCTTCAGACTATGCCGTAAACAAGCTTATAGAATATGGTCTTGTCAATGAAGCCGGAAGGCTTGATCTGCCGGGAAAACCAATCCTTTTTGCAACAACTGAAGAATTTCTAAGACGATTTGCAGTTGATTCGGCAAAAAATCTTCCACAGCTTGATACTGACAGAGAGGCACAGATATTACATGAGGTTGAGGAAGAGGTAGGTTTCAAATTCGGTTTTGAAAATCTTGAAGATACTGAAGATAATATAACCGGTGAAAATGGTATTTTTAATGAGTCTGATGGAAATGATATCTCCTGATGCCGACAGTGATAAGTATAGGATTAATATGTGATGAAAGGTTTTGTGGATATTTACAATGGAATTAAAAATAAAAATCAAGTATTTCAGTGATAAAATTGAAAAGCTTAGATATATAGAGAAAAAGAGTGATTGGATAGATTTGCGTGCTGCGAAGGACATAGAGCTTAAAGCCGGCGATTATGCCCTTATACCGCTGGGAGTTGCAATTAAGCTGCCTCATGGATATGAAGCACATGTGGTTCCAAGAAGCTCTACATTTAAGAATTTCGGTATCATACAGACAAATTCAATGGGAGTAATTGATGAAAGCTATTGCGGAAACAATGACCAGTGGTATATGCCTGTATATGCAATAAGGGATACAAATATAAGGATAAATGACAGAATCTGCCAATTCAGGATTATGGAACATCAGCCGACCGTTGTGTTTGATGAGGTATCAAAACTTGAAGACAGCGACAGGGGCGGTTTTGGCAGTACCGGTAAAGCTTGATTTATATGTGGAGGTATGGTCTGAAATGTTTAGGATAAATAAAATAAATTTAATTGTGGTATCGTTAATTATAATTTCATCATCTATGCTTAGTGGATGTTTTTCAGAACTAAAGGCTGAAAAAAATGCAAAGCGGGAAGCGATGGCTATGTTTAATGCTAAGGATTATGCAAATGCGGCAGTTAAATTTGACGAAGCATTTAATATAAGAAAGGGAAGTAAAATTGATGCCTCAAGGGCAGATATACTTGAATATAAGGCGGAAGCACTATATCTTTCAGGAAATTATTCGGCATCGGGCGGGGTTTATGCTCTGCTTAGCGAAGCATATCCAAATAATACAGATTATATGGATATGAGAGTTATATGTATATGCAGAGCTGATGAGGATATTGTACTTGCAAAGAACATATATGATGCTTCTGAAGCCAAACTAAATGCTGCCGGTCAAAAAAATGCCGGCAAAGGAGATTTAACCTCATCAAATACTGTGGTAACTGCAACATTTGGTACTTCATCAGGTGTATATAACATACATGTTGAGGCTTTATGTGAGCTTACAACATCACTTTCCAGAACAGATGAGGGGGCAACCCAGGCACTTGCATATTACAGCACAATGGCATTAGATGATGCAAGACTTAATGCAAAATTCTGTAATCAGATAGGAAGACTTTACTATATGAAAAATGATTATGCAAATGCTGTTAATTTTTATGAAAAAGGATTGAGTATAGGTGGTGATGATAAAACAATTAAGGCGTTAAAATTTAATCTTGCAGTTGCATATGAAGCAGGTATGCATTTTGAAAAAGCTCTTGAGTTGTTCGAGGATTATGTTAAAACATATGGAGGAGAAGAGATAGCACTTCATGAAATAAGTTTTATAAAATCCAGGATTAAAGGGAAAAAAGAAAATTAGCTTTTATAAGATTCTAAGAGACTATTATATGTTATACAAGAGTTTTTATAAGGAATAAAGTGAAATCAGACAGGTTTTGTAGAGTATAAGGGCATGTTCAGCAGGATAATATTATAAAATATATGGAAAACAGATATAATAAATTAAAAGAGAATAAATTAATTGAAACTTCGGATATTCAGGAAAGGGTTATACTTGTAGGAGTATCTTTAGGAGATTTGGCAAGTACTGAGGATAGCCTTGATGAGCTTGAACAGCTTGCAGACACTGCAGGTGCCGTAACTGTCGGCAAATTAGTGCAAAATCTGGACAGGATAAATCCTGCAACCTATATAGGTAAAGGCAAACTTGATGAGCTGAAACTGGCTATATTTGAACTTGATGCCACGGGGGTTATATGTGATGATGAACTTTCTCCCGCACAGCTTAAAAATCTTGAAAATGAGCTTGAAATAAAGGTAATGGACAGAACCTTGCTTATACTTGATATATTTGCTCAAAGAGCATCAACCTCAGAAGGTAAGATTCAAGTTGAGCTTGCGCAGCTTAAATATCTTTCTGCGAGGCTTGCAGGAATGCGTGCATCGCTTTCAAGACTTGGGGGCGGCATAGGGACAAGAGGTCCCGGAGAAAAAAAGATAGACATTGACAAAAGAATTATACATAATCGTATAGGAATTCTTAAAGCACAGCTTCAGGAAATAAAAAAACATCGTGAGATTACAAGAAAAACAAGGAAAAATATAGTTACAGCGGCGATATGGGGATATACAAATGCAGGAAAATCGACACTTTTAAATGCACTTGCCGATTCTGATGTATTTGTTGAAAATAAGCTGTTTGCCACACTCGATCCTTCAACAAGAAGAGTGAAATTAAAATCAGGGCAGGAGATCCTTGTTACAGACACTGTAGGTTTTATAAGAAAACTTCCGCATAATCTTATAGAAGCTTTTAGATCAACTTTTGAAGAGGCTGCTTATGCAGATATTATAATACATCTTGTAGATGCCTCAAATCCGGCGGCAGATGAACATATGCTTGTTGTATATGAGGCACTTAAATCATTTGATATATCAGACAAGGATATAATTACCGTATATAATAAGATTGATATCGCCGGCACGGAATTTACTCTTCCACGTGATTTTCACTCTGATTACAGTATAAAGATATCGGCAAAGACCGGCTACGGCATAGATGAACTTAAGGATCTTATTGAAAAAATAGTACGTGGAAGAAGGGTCTATATAGACAGAGTTTTTGCATATAAGGATGCAGGTATTATAAATGAAATACATAGTAAAGGTGAGATGGTTTTTGAGGAATTTCTAAAAGACGGTATACATATAAAGGCATGGATTGATGCAAGGATATATGAAAGGATTATTTCAAAAACTATAAACAGGTAGTAAATCTATGCATATAATATAAAAGCATGGATTTATATATAAAGTATTAAATCAAATTTATATATTTTTTGTGTTTCAGATAAAGACGGCATGTAATTTTAACCGGAACGATATCCTTTTAATACTAATAATGACCTGTCTTGACGTAAAAAAAACAATTTGATATACTTTTACAAGCTAGATAAAAAAAAGAGGAGGTCCGGGGGTCCCGGTAAGAAGTATGAAATGTTATGATGAATTAAAGGCAAGAGGACTTGTAGCACAAACTTCAAATGAAGAAGAAATCAGAAATATGGTAAATGAAGGGAAGGCGACATTTTATATAGGCTTTGATCCTACGGCAGATAGTCTTCACGTGGGTCATTTTATGGCATTATGTCTTATGAAAAGACTCCAAATGGCAGGAAATAAACCGATAGCACTTGTAGGCGGCGGAACCGGTATGGTTGGAGATCCCTCAGGACGTTCCGATCTTAGACAGGTTATGACTGTGGAAACTATAGATTACAACTGTGAATGTTTTAAAAAGCAGATGAGTCGTTTTATAGATTTTAGTGAGGGCAAGGCAATTATGGTTAATAATGCTGATTGGCTCAGAGACCTTAATTACATGGAATTTATAAGGGAAGTCGGTCCTCACTTTTCAGTAAATAATATGCTGCGTGCCGAGTGTTATAAACAGCGTCTTGAAAAGGGGCTTTCGTTTCTTGAATTTAATTATATGATACTTCAGAGCTATGATTTTTATATGCTTTACCAGAATTATGGCTGCAATATGCAGTTTGGAGGAGATGACCAGTGGTCAAATATGCTTGGAGGTACTGAGCTTATAAGACGTAAGCTCGGAAAAGATGCACATGTTATGACTATAACACTTCTTCTTAACTCCGAAGGAAAGAAAATGGGAAAAACTGTAGGAGGAGCTGTATGGCTTGATCCTGAAAAGACTTCACCATATGATTTTTATCAATATTGGAGAAATGTGGCTGATGCGGATGTATTAAAATGTATACGTATGCTTACATTCCTTCCTATTGAGCAGATAGATGAGATGGATAGCTGGGAAGGCTCAAAATTAAATGATGCAAAGCAGATACTTGCATTTGAGCTTACAAAGTTGGTGCATGGTGAAAAAGAAGCACAAAAAGCTATGGATGCAGGGCATGCACTTTTTTCAGGTGGAGGTTCAATGGAAAATGTTCCTACATTTGAATTAAAGGATGAAGATTTTGAAGATGGCAAAATTGACATATTGAGTATACTTGTAAAATCAGGTCTTTCATCAAGCCGTTCAGATGCAAGGCGCAATGTTGAACAGGGCGGAGTAAGCACCGACTCTAAAAATATAGATGATATAAAAGTTACATATTCAAAGGATGATTTTAAGCCTGACGGGAAGATTTTTAAAAGGGGTAAGAAGAATTTCATAAGGATATGTGTTAAATAATTATAGACTTTTATTTGCAAACTTTGAAATTTTAAATATAATAGGTGGACATATATGAAAATTCCTGTATTGCTTAAGAAAAAAACATTCTATATTGCATTATTATCACTGGCAGGTGCTATAGCCTCAGCTGTATATGGTATAAAATCTGATACTTCAGTAGGTGTTATAAGCAGGTTTGAGGATGCTGTTAATACAAGAAATGAAAAAAAGATCCTTTCGACATTTGAACCTGATATAAGAAAGGAGCTTAAAAAAGAATTTGAAGTAAAACATATAGAAGATATTTTTTCCTTAGCTACAAAAAAACATAAAATCAGTATACTTTACAAAGAATCACAGAGTTTGTCAGATGATGAGAATTATGACTGTATATGTCTTATAACACTTGACAACAAAGTAGAAAGGGTCTATGAACAGCAGATATCAGTCAAAAAAGATGGCAAAAAAAAATATATTTCAAAATTTTAGGATATGATAAATATGAAATTTAAAATCAAAATTAAAGATATTATGCTGCCGAAAATACTTATATTTCTTTGTATGGCAATGATGATACTTTTAGGCGGATGCGATTCCGCCTCAAAAGTAAATACGCTGTTAAAGATAAATAATGATCTTTCAGGGGAAAGGATCATGGATATAAGTATAAATAATGAAGTTGTTGCAAATAATTATACAGGAACAATTGATGATATAAAAAAGATAGTTGATGAAAATATTCCTGAAGATTTAAGTTATACATATGATGATGCAGGATTTCATCTTAAGATTGAATTTACTTCACTTGAAGATTATAAAGAAAAGATAAAAAAAATAACCGGTGAAGAAAAAGAGATTAAAATAACTTTACCGGAAAGTGTATGGTCAAACGGTATTTATATAAGTGAAAATTTTTCATCTTCGGATCTTTTGAAATGGTTTAGCAGTGCCATGGTAAGCAAAGGTGCTGTACAAAGTGAGTATGAGCAGTACATAACCACAGCCGGTGATACTTATGTGGAATATGGAGGCGAAAAATATACAACCAATGCCAATATTTATGTAGATAAATCTGAAACTCTTGAAATTTCAAATATTGACATGCTTTTAAAGGTAAATGCATTAAATAATTATGATAGAGATATTGTATTTACACTGCCTGTTGAAGCTGCTGCCAGGAAAAAATCCGAGATAAAGGAATACTTTGAAGAACATAAAACTGAGAATGCCGGTCTTGAAGTAAAAGAAAATGATAATTATATAAGCTATAAAATAAGTGTAAGTAATGTAGATAAGGATGAACT
The DNA here is from genome assembly GCF_000235445.1 of Johnsonella ignava ATCC 51276. Taxonomy (GTDB): domain Bacteria; phylum Bacillota; class Clostridia; order Lachnospirales; family Lachnospiraceae; genus Johnsonella; species Johnsonella ignava. Next base: position 77,231 of record NZ_JH378830.1, read on the forward strand.
TTTAAAATTTGACAAGGCGGTATTTGGCAGTGATAATGTAGGCTTTTATAGTTCTGAATCTTCATCAAATGATCCGTCATTATCATCATATTATTTCCCGGAACTTGATAATGTTGATGCGGATTCTGAACTTCAAAAAGAAAGAAATGAAAAGTATATATCTCCATTTATATCCACAAGTGAGCTTATGGAAAATATAAACTTCTCTTCATATCTGCCGGGTTTAAGAACTACAAATGTAGATTATTATGTTATGGCAGATATGGATTACAGGTATAAGACACCGGATAGTATGATATATTACAATTTTGAAGACATGAATGAAGATGGTAAGGATAAAAAGTATGAGGGATATGTAAAGATAACCTCACAAACCGTCTCCGGTTCGTCGCCTGTAAGGCTTGGGGCAGATATATCAAAGTATTATACGGTTTCATATATAAATATAAATACAACTAAAAAAATATTTAAAGATACTTATATCAGAGATGTTGAATTTATACTTGAGAAGGAAGATATAGACGATGAAACAATCAAAGCTTTGATAGCTGCGTTTGAATCTAAAAACAAAACTGCGGAAACTGATGATAATAAAGAAAATAAAAATACCGGGGCTATTTTTAATGTAAGCACTCATAAAATGAAGGATAAAAAAACAGCTTTAAATGTACATGTTGAAGGAACTTTAGATGAGATTGGCGAGATAGCTTATAAAGTATTTGGAGATTCCGGGAAGTTTTCTTATGTAAACAGCAGAGGATTTTTTAAAGTCAGAAAATATACTGCTGTAGTTGACAGCCTTAGTTTTAGACAAATGCTTGGAGATGAAAAGATATCTGATGATTTTAAAATAAATTATTCTTTTGGCAAAGGTATTTTTTCAAAAATAAGATATTGCAGCGAGCCGGATAATAATTTTAAAAATACATTTAATAAAATTGAAACGGTATACCATGCACCTGAGTTTAATTTTACTTATGTTGGGACGTATATTGATTTCATGTCATTATTATTTTATTTTTTTACGACAGTATTTTTAATATCGTTTATAGTCCTTATATTTGGGGCTGTTTTTAGGAGAACTCCTAAAATTGAGGTTATAAAAAACGATGTTATGGATGATATAACTTCTTACGATAAACTAGCTTGTAATACAGGTGCCGGAAAGGAGTTAGAGGCTGTAAATATAAATAAAATAGAAGTGCTTGAAGATAAGACCGGAAAGGTAATAACACCTGACAGTGCCGAAATTGATGATGACACAAAAGCGGATTATATTATATGCAGCAAATGTGCAAACCGTATACCTAAAGATTCAAGATTTTGTGAAAAATGTGGAAATAAAATAAACTAGGAATTATAATTCCTGTAAAAGATATTTATGTGATATAGAAAAAGTAATATTTAAATTAAGAATATAAAGGAGGAAAAAAAATGGCTTTTTGCAGATTTTGTGGAAAAAAATTAGAAGATGGTGAATTGTGCGGTTGTGCTGATTCAGTTGCACAGATGAAGGGAGATACAAATACAAATGAAGTACAGGGTGCAGCTCAGACAGTGTCGTCAGGTGCTACGGATACTGTTATAAATCCTGCTCTCTCACCCGGCTTGGTGGAGGCGGATAAAACAGATAGTGCTGTTTCACAGAGTAATACTTTAAATCAATCTGTGTCGCTTCAAAAAGAAAATGTACAGGAAGAGGCTGGAAAACAGAGTATACCCGGACAGGCGGCATCTGAACAAAACGTACAAAACATACCCGGACAGACAGTGCCGCTGCAAGGCGGTCAGTATGCGTCGGTGCAGGCGGCACCTGAGCAAAGTGCACAAAACATACCCGGACAGACAGTGCCGCTGCAAGGCGGTCAGTATGTGCCGGGGCAGGCGGCACCTGAGCAAAATGCACAAAATATACCGGGACAGACAGCACCGCTGCAAGGCGGTCAATCTATGTCGGGGCAGGTAGTACCGACAAGTTATACTCAGGGAGGAACTCAGCAGCAAAATAATACAGGCTATCAGACACAGTTTAATAATATACCGCCACAAAGCGGTATGAATTCAAACTCCGATCAGTTTGAACAGTTTAAACAGAGCAGTGCAAATTATATAAAAAAGGCTTTTGATATTTTTAAAAAGCCTGTAACTGAAGGAAAAAAGTTTGCAAAAAGTATAGATTATATATTTATTGCCGTGATATTTTGCGTACAGGCATTTATATCATCACTTGTAGCATTGGTTTTTTCAGCAAAATTAGATGGATTTTTTGCAAAACCGCCTATTGCCTTTTTGCTTACATTTTTTATATCACTTATATTAAGCGGAGGATATATAATATCTGTTGAAGCTATACAAATATACATAAATAAAAAAATCAATTTAGCAGAGGCAGTTGCTATGGCGGTTGTAAGGTCAATATATATAATACCGCTGCTTCTTATTTCACTTATTGTTTCACTGCTTAATATTTATCTGGCAGTATTTCTTATAGTATGCAGCATATTTGCTTCAGTTACAATTCTTGGAGGATATGCCATTTATGAATATACTGTTGAAGAAAATAAAAGATTTGTGGCAGTGCTTATCGGAACTTTAGCGTTTATTATTATATTTAGTCTTGTTATGAGAATATCATTTGATACATATTTTGATTATGTAAAAAAAGTAAATTCACTTATAAATTTCTTTTAGTATTTAATTTATCTTTATAAAGGTTGTATTACTTGTAAAAAGTTTTACAGCCTTTATTTTTTATTTTTTATATAATTATGATTTTTTATATTACTTGCAATTTCCTTACTTTTCTGTTAAAATTGCCCTGTTGTGTTGTACAATGAAAATTAAATAAGGAGGTGCTCCTGTGTCACATATAATAATTGCAGTGTTAATTACTGCGGTGGTCGCAGGGTTTCTTTCTTGGATATCGGCTACTGCTTATAGAAAAAAAACATATGAAGATAAGATTGGTTCGGCTGAAGTTAAATCAAGAGAAATCATTGAAGAAGCCTTAAAAACCGCAGAGACAAAGAAGCGCGAAGCTCTCCTTGAAGCAAAAGAGGAGTCGTTAAAGACTAAAAATGAGCTTGACAAAGAAGTTAAAGAAAGAAGAGCTGAGTTACAGCGCTATGAAAAACGCGTATTAGTTAAAGAAGAAAACATTGACAAAAAACAGGAAACATTAGAAAAAAAAGAAATTTCCCTTTTAACTAAGGAAGAAAAGCTTTCTGAAAGGGCAAAGGAGGTTGAATCGCTTTATGAGCAGGGTATGAGCGAGCTTGAGAATATATCCGGGCTTACAAGCGATCAGGCAAGGCAGCTTTTGCTTGAATCTGTTGAAGATGATATAAAACATGATACTGCCAGACTTATTAAGGAATATGATAAGCTTATAAAGGAAGATTCAGAAAAAAAAGCAAGAGATTATATCATCACGGCTATTCAAAGGTGTGCGGCAGATCAGGTGGCAGAAGCTACCGTTTCCGTGGTACAGCTTCCGAATGATGAGATGAAAGGACGTATAATCGGGCGTGAAGGAAGGAATATAAGAACCCTTGAGCAAATGACCGGTGTTGAACTTATTATTGATGATACTCCTGAAGCTGTTGTTCTTTCAAGCTTTGATCCGGTAAGGCGGGAGGTTGCAAGAATTGCACTTGAGAAACTTATAATTGACGGGCGTATTCATCCTGCAAGGATTGAAGAGATGGTTGAAAAAGCCCAGAGAGAAGTTGATTTGATTATGAGGGAAGCAGGTGAGGCTGCTGTGCTTGAATCAGGCGTACATGGACTGCATCCTGAGCTTGTCAAGATGCTTGGAAGGATGAAATATAGGACAAGTTACGGTCAGAACGCCTTAAGACATTCTATAGAGGTTTCTGCTATATGTGGGATTTTAGCTTCTGAGGTCGGTGTTGATATACGCATGGCAAAAAGAGCAGGACTTTTACATGACATAGGAAAGGCTATTGATCATGAAGTTGAAGGTTCACATGTGCAGATTGGAGCAGAGTTATGTAGGAAATATAAAGAATCAGCCATAGTTATAAATGCTGTTGAATCACATCATGGTGATGTTGAGGCTGATAATGCAATATCCTGTCTTGTCCAGGCGGCAGACACTATATCTGCGGCAAGACCCGGTGCAAGGAGGGAGACTCTTGAGACTTATGTAAACAGATTGAAACAGCTTGAAGATATAACTACATCGTTTGAAGGTGTTGAAAAGTCATTTGCCATACAGGCAGGCAGGGAAGTAAGAATAATGGTTGTACCTGAAAGAATAAATGATGATGATATGGTGATACTGGCACATGAGATTGCCAAACGCATTGAAGAAGAGATGCAGTACCCCGGACAGATTAAGGTTAATGTAATAAGGGAATCACGAGTTTCAGATTTAGCTAGGTAATATAAGATTTTGGGTATTTATTAAAATAAATTTGAAAATTAAAATTGAAAAAAGATGATGTTTTTCTGTTGTTTTAAACAGTAAGGAAAGCACAGTAAAAAAGCTTTGCAGAAATTGCAAAGCTTTTTTGAGTGTAAAATAATAATATAACTTTAAATATTTAAGATTTTATAACATTACTTAAGTATATATTACAACAAAAGCTTGCAAAGCCTTTGTTTCAGGGATTTTTAGCGGTATTGAAATAATTTTGGCATTTTTTATAACCTTGACTTAATATAATTATTAAGCTAAAGTATACTGTGTAGGTATAAATAATAATATATATAAAATAGAGAGGTGTTTATAAAATGAGAAAGGGATATAAAATTATACTCGGCTTAATTGCGTTATGTGCTTCAGTTACACTTTTAAGTACAAATGTATGGGCGGCAAAAAAGAAAAAGATAAAGTCTGTAAATATTAAAATTTCAGGTAAAGTTGAAGCTGACACAAAACCCGGAAATGAAAATATTGAAGTTACTACTACCGGAGAGACTTATTCAGTTGAAGATTTTTCATTTGAAAATACTACATTTGCATGGTCTGCAGATGATGTACCTGAGCTTAAAATTCATCTTGTATCTGATGAAGATCACTACTTTGAGGTTTATCAGGGCAGCCAGATAAAAATTAATGGAGGGACATTTAAAAAAGCTGACAGGCAGGATGGTGCGACTTCGTTGTATGTTACTGTACTTCTTCCAACACCCGCAACTCAGATGGATGTTATTCAAAAGGCAACTTTCAGTGAAGATGGAAATGCTGTATGGAATTCCGTGGAAGGTGCCGGAAACTATGAAGTTAAGTTTATGAGAAATGAAACTGCCGTAGGAGGACTTCAAAATACCGTTTTAAATACTATAAACTATAGAAAGCTTATGACAAAAGAAGGCTCATATTGGTTTAAGGTACGTCCTATAAGTAAAGTAAATCCGGATTTTGCAGGAGAATGGGTAGACTCAAACAGGGTTTATATCTCAAGGAGTGAAGCTGAGGCAATTGATGCGGAAAATGTTGCCAGAGACAGTGCAGGAAATTGGGAACAGCTTGACGGAGGTAAATGGAAATTTAAGACAGCTGACGGAGTTTATGCTAACAACGAATGGAGAAGAATAAATAAAAAATGGTATTACTTCCTTCCGGATACATATATGGCAGCAGGATGGCAACATATAAATAATAATTGGTATTACCTTGATCCGGCAACCGGAGCGATGCTTGCAAATTCAACAACTCCTGACGGATATTTTGTAGGGCTTACAGGTGAATGGATTCCATAAAATATAATGCCGGTATAAATTCAGGAGTTAATTCTGGTTAATATGTTTTAAATTTATACATTTAATACCAGGTTTTGTAAAGAAACAAGAGAGCAGGGAACAAATAATCTAATTATTTGTTCCCTGCTCTATAAAATTTCAGACATATCAATACGGAGTAAATAGCGATCTATGATATTATCGGACTGCAGTAAAAAAAAGAGGGTTTAAATTATATGTCAAAATACAATGAAACAGAGTTTATAAAGCTTGACAGTTTTTACACCAAAGATATTATATATGGCTGGATACATGGTACAGGCGGAGTACTTTTCAGGCAGAAACTAAGCAGATGGGCTAATATAATGGGAGTGCATTTTAACAGGGCATGTGTAAAGGATTTAAGCAGCAGGTGGGGAAGCTGTTCTTCAAATAAAAACCTGAATTTTTGCTGTAAAATATTTTTGTTGCCTGAAAGCCTTGCTGATTATATAATGGTACATGAGCTTGCTCATCTTAGGTATTTAAATCACTCGCAGAAATTCTGGGATATGGTAAGTACATATATTCCGGATTATAAGCAAAGGCGAAATGAGCTGAAAAAATATATATAGTGTGCTTTAGCTGATTTATTTTATATTGACCAGGAGATAGTATATGACTAAGGATGAATTTTTAAGCAGTCTGTCAAGAGCGCTTTCAACTGCCGGAGACCAGAATTTAGTTGTAAAAAATATGGATTTTTATCGTTCATATATTGATGGTGAGACTGCAAAAGGAAGGAGTGAAGATGAGGTACTTGAAGAACTTGGGGATCCGAGGCTGATAGCAAATTCCATCAAGGAAGCACAGGGGCTTGATGAAGATTTTGCCTATGAAGCAAGTACATTTTATACAGGTGAAAATTATGAATATGAATATGCAGGCGAAGATGGTGAAAAACAAAAGAAGACTTGGTATAGTAAGGAAAAAGAAAAACCAAGAGGCGGGTGGACTGATTTTCATATAGATAGGACTGGTACAGATGCTCAGGAGGTTTATGAAGAAACTTTTTTTTCAGAGCCGGAGCCTGACATTAATCATACAAGGTACCAAAATAATGATATTAAACTGGAGGCTGAAGCCATGGTTGAAAAAACCTATATTATACTTGGAGTAATTGCATTTGTAGTACTGGCAATAGTTATAGCGGTTATAGTACTTTTTACCAAGCTGGTTATACTCCTTTTGCCTATATGGCTGCCGCTGCTTATTATATTTACTGTATATAATGCAATTAAGCATTTATCAAAGTAATAAAATAATGTTTTGTGGGCATATTGTTTTGATAAATAAATTTTTATAGAATTTTAAGAATTATTCACAATATTATGCTTGACATATGTGTTAAAAACATTTATACTCCGACTTGTAATACTTGCTTAATATTTAAGCAATAATTTTAATATAATACTGAAGTATATGTTTGCAGTGCGGCAGATTATATTATTATATTTCAGATGTAAAAAAACATAATAAATTATAATTAAGGTTTAGGAGTTTTATGTTTAAAAGATTTCTTTTACTTACGTCAACTTTATGTTTTATGGCAGCCGTTACATCAGTACGGGTTAATGCGGATAATGATAAAACCGATATAAATACATTTGAGCTTGAGCCTGTAAATATGGTTACAAGGACCAGTTATATGGTAAAAACATTAAATGATGACACGGCAGTAAGACAGGAACCGGACAGTTTTTCTTCGGAGATTGCTAAGATTCAAAAGGATTCCGTTTATGAATTACTGGAAAATATTGATGATACATGGGCAAAGATTGTGGTTGACGGGCAGGAAGGTTATGTCAATATCGAGGAAGATGCGGTAGTTTACGAGAACATTCAAAGAGATACAGATGAAGAGTCTGAACTTAGAAAAAATGTGGTTGAAAATGCTCTTTCATTTGTAGGCGGAGATTATGTATGGGGTGGTGAGGATCCTTTTTCAGGAGTTGACTGCTCAGGATTTACCGCTTATATTATGGAGGATACAGCAGGCGTAAACCTTACACATTACTCAGGAGCACAGGCATCTGAAGGCAAAGTAATAGGGAGAGATGAGCTTCAGCCCGGTGATCTGGTGTTTTACAGCGGAGAAAATGGTATAAACCATGTTGCAATATATGCAGGGCATGATAAGATTGTACATGCATCTTCATCTACAACAGGTATAATACTTTCGGACATGGAAAATGGACGTACTCCTGTAAGGTTTGTTTCAGTGCTTGATGACTTGCAGACAAAAGAATAAAATGATATACTGTATTATGTATACAGCGAAAGACGTTGTACGGGGAATATATTTTGATTTATTCCGAGATCCGGCAGCGTTTTTTTGTGTATATAATTTTAAGAAATAATGAACTGGCGTTTTAAGACAGCTGTGTATGAATATGCCAAAAATCGCATAAAAATTGAATAGGAATGAAATAAATTGTCTGAGGTTTTTGTACCGGAAACATTTAATCAGCGTTTCTATAAATATATACAGCTTCTTAAAATTGAAATACCGGTTTTTAACAGGAGGTTTTTATGATTAAATTTAAAAAGATTTTGCAGATATCAGGAATTTTTGCAATTTCACTTGCGGTTGCCGCATGCTCTAAAAACGGTGCTGCAGATAATTTAAGTTCACAGGAAAGTGTTGAAAAGCAGGATCTGCGTTCTGAAAGCGTTCAAACTAAAAGTGATGCTACTGACGGTAAAAAACTTTCGGGAACTGAAAATGATAAAGCGGATATATATGTGCAAAAACTTACGCCTATTACTGTAATACATAGTAAAAAAACTGAGCAAAGCCCCGAGTCGAAATCATTAAGACTTTCGTATTATTGCGGTCTGAAAGTAGAAGATAAAGGTTATGATGAGCTGAATAAAATATTTGCCAAACTTGAAGCGGAAAATAAAAATGAGCTTTATAAGTATATTGAACATAACAGGGATAAGTATGCAGTTGATAAAGACAATGAGCAAGGTGCTGAATTATTTGATTATGAAGGTGAAATTAATTTAAGTATTAAAATAAAACGTGCTGATGATATCGCTGTAAGTTTTCTTGAAGAAACCTATGAGGATTTTGGAGGCGCACACCCGTTAAACGCAAATAAAAGCCGCAATTTCAATTCAAAAACAGGTGATGAGATAAAAACGGACGATGTAATAACAGACAGAACAAAATTTTATGAGACATTAATAAGGCTGATTGAAGATGATGAAAGGTCTGCTGATTTTTTTGATGACTATAAAAAAATTATAAAAGATGAAATTGAAAAAGACAGTCTTACATGGGTACTTCTTGACAGAGGGATACAGGTAATACTTGACCCTTATGAAGTTGCCTCTTATGCAGTAGGACAGATTGATATTGATATAGATGCCAATGAAAATCCGGAGCTTTTTAAAAAAGGGTTTTTTACAGATAAAAAATCATATACAAAATACCTAAAACCCGGATATAAAGAAACATTAAGACTTTCATCAGAAAATGAGGCTGTTTCAGTGGGCTATGATATAGAAACAAATGAAAACACTGATGGCAGCAATAAAAATTATGATAAGATAACTATAGATATAGGCGATGGGGATTTAGAGCCAAAAACCTATGATTTGAGCGGGTTTTATAATTTTGAAAAAGATTCATCAGCAGTTCTTCATACTGAAGAAGGGGGCTCATGGCTTTATGTAAATTCTGAAGCAGAGGGTTCAAAGCTTAAGGTGGATATTTTTAAACTTACACCCAAGGACTCTGAATTTGTAGGTTCATATGATGGTGCAATTTGGGATTATCTGTCATCCCCGGATAATTTTATAATATATAATACTGAGAATATTTTTGGTAATCATATTGTATATAGACACTATTTTATTAATGATAAAGGTTTGCCTGAGACTGAGGATAAAGCTTATACCTATGCTTATTATGAGGGACTTGACAATATGATGCTCAGATCTTCTATGAAGGCTTTTGAGCTTAATGAACTTGATGATACTGTCGGTTTAGAAGTTATGCTTGAGAAGGGAACGGTCTTTTCATGTGTAAAGACCGATTTGGAAAGTTACTGTGATATAAAAACCAATGACGGGAAGTTTTATAGGGTAAATATAACCGTTAAAGGCAATAATATAAAGGCAAATGATATTTTGCAGGAAAAATTAATGCTGCAGCAGAATGCTGATAGTGATAATTACGATCCGATTAAAGGAGGATTATAGAAAACATATAATGCCATCTTTTAGAATATAAACCTTAGTGTTTATTTTCTTTAGTACTGTTGATGATACAGTCGGTAAGTGTTATAATAATATTGACATATAGTCGAAAAAAGCTTATGCCTTTAGTCATGAGTTAATCGGCTAAATATAATAAAACCGTAGAAATTACGGGGTCAGCAAGGAGGAAGTTGTTTTAATGAGCAAGGTTTACGATTTAATTATACTTGGTGCAGGACCCGCCGGACTTGCGGCAGGACTGTATGGAGGCAGGTATAAGCTTGATACTCTTATAATAGAAAAAGGTATTGACGGAGGACAGATAGCTATAACCGATGAAATTGAAAATTATCCCGGACAGATAGTAGGTGAAGAAGAATCAGGTCCTAGCCTTATAGCAAGGATGACTGAACAGGCAAAAAGATTCGGATGTGAGAGAGTATCTGCAAACATTGAAAAAGCGGAGCTTGAAGGTGATATAAAAAGATTTACAGATACAAAAGGCAATGTATATGAATCAAGGGCGGCTATTATAGCTACCGGTGCACATCCAAGACCTATAGGCTGTAAAAATGAAAAAGAATTTGTAGGAAAGGGGATTTCATTCTGTGCCACCTGCGATGCAAATTTTTACGAAGGATTTGAGGTATATGTGGTAGGAGGCGGTGATTCCGCTGTTGAAGAAGCGATTTACCTTACAAAATTTGCCAGAAAGGTTACTATCATACATAGAAGAAATGAACTTAGGGCTGCAAAGTCAATTCAGGAAAAGGCATTTAAAAATGATAAAATTGCTTTTATGTGGGATTCTGTAGTTGAAGAAGTTAAGGGTGATGATATACTTGAAAGTATGATAGTTAAAAATGTAAAAACAGGTGAGCTTACTGAAGTAAAAGCCGATCCTGATGACGGCATGTTTGGACTTTTCGGATTTATAGGGCTTCTTCCGAATACCGAACTATTTGCCGAGTCGGGGCTTGAGATGGAGGGAGGCTATCTTGTAACCGACCCTGATATGAAGACAAAGTTTAAGGGAGTGTTTGCAGCTGGTGATGTGAGAGTTAAATCACTGCGACAGGTTGTAACTGCGGCGGCAGACGGTGCTATAGCTGCTTCACAGGTAGAACATTTCATAGCGAATAATTCATAAATATATAATATTTATTTTTAAAAACAAACATAAGAGGCAAGAAATTTAAATATATAAGATAATATAATTCTAAATACTGTTGATTTAATTTTAATTACGTTATATAATATACTTGGGGTATAAGCGGAAGTTTATGCACGCCCATGCCTAGTTACAAAATTAACGAACAATTACATTATAAAAATATTCGATAGTAAACAGTCAATTTTGTATATTCAATTTTAAAAGGAGGAATTAAAAGTGTTAGAAGTAACAAAAGAAAACTTTGAAGCAGAAGTACTTAAAGCGGAAGGATATGTTCTGGTAGATTTTTTTGGAGACGGTTGTGTTCCTTGTCAGGCACTTATGCCGCATATACATGGTTTTGAAGATAAATATGGAAAGAACATCAAATTCACATCACTTAATACAACAAAGGCAAGGAGGCTTGCAATTGCACAGAAAGTGCTTGGACTTCCTGTGATAGCAATCTATAAAGATGGTGTAATGGTTGATTCAAAGGTTAAGGATGATGCGACTCCTGAGGCATGTGAAGAAATGATTAAGAAGTACGCCTAGATTTTGGTGGGCTTTGGTTTTAAATTTGAAGAGTATACAGGTGTTTTATTTGCACAGGATTTAATAATATATATGCTTAAACCGGTAATACCGGTAATTAACTTTGTTACCATACTGCATAAGCAGTTTGAGTATAAATAATAATTTTTTACAGGAGGAAATCTCAATGGCTATTTTAAAAGATAAGTATGTCGTTGTTATAGGAGACAGAGACGGCGTACCTGGTCCAGCCATAGAAGAGTGTGCCAAGACAGCCGGGGCTAATATAGCTTACTCCTCAACAGAGTGCTTTGTCTGAACGTCCGCTGGTGCTATGGATCTGGAAAATCAAAAGAGAGTTTTGAATATTAGTGAGGAACATGGTGCTGAGAATGTAGTGATACTTCTCGGTGCTGCTGAAGCAGAGGCTTCAGGTCTTGCGGCAGAAACAGTTACCGCAGGTGATCCCACTTTTGCAGGTCCGTTAACAGGAGTCCAGTTGGGACTGACGGTTTATCATATTTGTGAGGACGAAGTAAAATCTGAGGTAGACCCATCTGTTTATGAGGAACAGGTTGGTATGATGGAGATGGTTATGGATGTTGATTCTATCCATGAAGAGATGGAAAATATCCGCAAAGAGTATTGTAAATATCTCGGATAAGCCTTTCCCTCGAAAATATTCAAAAAGGCTGTTTCGATAGTTTTCTGTCGTGGCAGCCTTTTTGTTTTAAAATCACTTCTGTATAAAAACAGCGGACGATTGTATTGTCGTCAGCCTTTTATAAAATGCCGTATTTTTAAATGTTTTAATTATGGCTTTATTAAATATATAAATTACTGGAGGTAATTATTTATGAACAACTTTCCTGTTATAAAGGGAAGCAGCTATGTACTTGCTTTTACTCCCGATATGATAATGCACAGCGGAACTACACAGACAACTGAAAAGGTTGTAAATCCGGATTCGGAATATTTGCGTGAACTGCCTAAACATTACAGAACATATGAAGAGGTGGTTTCATATATACCTAATCAGGTCTATATAGGTAATGCTACATATGATGACCTTGGGAATACGCCTTTTCCATTTTATGATAAGAAATGGGAAAATGCTAAATCTGATGGCGCATTTGGAAGTATAGTAGATGAAGAAGAATTTTACGGTACAATGCATATAAGTGATGTATTTGAACTTGTACTTTTTGAACCTGAATTTGCAAAAAGAGTGAAGGAAAAGCTTGAAAAACGTAAGTTTTTTACAGAAGCACAGCTTGAAAAACTTATAGCGGATAAAAGTACGGCATCCAGAGAAGAACTTGAAAGGCTTGTAAATGAAGAGCATGCGGAAGGACTGTATATTAATCTTACAGAACTTGTGGGTGTTATAAAAAGAGCACATGATGTTGATGTAAACCTTTCTGCACATGTTATGCTTGAAAACCTGGTTGCTAAAGCTTCAAATGTTATAGCACTTATTGAATTGGTAAAAAAGAATAATATAAAGCCTGAGGACATAGATTATGTTATTGACTGCTGTGAGGAAGCATGCGGTGATATGAACCAGAGAGGAGGCGGCAATTTTGCAAAGGCATCTGCAGAAACCGCAGGATATACAAATGCAACCGGTTCTGATATAAGGGGATTTTGTGCAGGTCCGGCACATGCCATGATACATGCCGCTTCGCTTGTACATTCAGGCACATTTAAAAATGTTGTTGTTTCAGGCGGAGGATGTACTGCAAAGCTTGGAATGAACGGAAAAGATCATGTTAAAAAAGGTCTGCCTGTACTTGAGGATTGTGTTGCTTCATTTGCGATACTTGTATCTGAAAATGACGGCATACATCCGGTTATACGTACTGACATAGTTGGTTCACATAAGATAGGAACAGGTTCTGCACCTCAGATGGTTATTACTGCACTTGTAGGTGAACCCCTTACAAGAGCTGGGCTTAAATTTACTGATATTGATAAATATGCACCTGAGCTTCAGAATCCGGATATTACAAAGCCGGCAGGTGCCGGAGATGTTCCTGAGGCAAACTATAAGATGATTGCCGCACTTGCAGTTATGAAAAAGGAAATTGAGCGCAGCCAGATTGCCGATTTTGTAAAAAAACATGGTATGACAGGCTGGGCGCCTACACAGGGGCATATACCTTCCGGAGTGCCGTATCTTGGACATCTCATTAAAGAATGTCTTGATAAAAAGACAAAGAGGGCAATGATTGTAGGAAAAGGTTCACTCTTTCTTGGGAGACTTACTAACCTCTTTGACGGAGTTTCATTTATAGTTGAGGCAAATGAAGGTTCAGGCAGTGTTGAGCATGATATTGAATCAAGTAATGAAACTGTATTTAAAGCAAAAGGTACTTCAACTAAAGGCATAAATGTAGCTTATGCACTTGAGGGAAGTGAGCATGGAAGTCAAGAGGCAAGGCTTGCGCTTAAGATTGCAGCTTCAAAGGGTATAGATACTGTTCTTTGTGATGGTGCAGATGCGCATTCACAGATGGAAAAACTCCTTGGAAGCGGAGAAGCACAGGCGGCAGTTACTATGCATTATCCTTTCCCGATAGGTGTTTCTACAGTTGGAAAGGTTATAACTCCGGCAAAGGGAAAACCTATGTATATAGCAAACACTACCGGAACATCAGATACTGATAGGGTAGCCGCACTTGTAAAAAATGCTATTGCAGGAATTATAGCTGCAAAAGCTGATGGTGTTGAAAGACCCACTGTAGGCATTGCAAATATTGACGGAGCAAGGGCATGTGCTAAGATTCTAAGGACACTTAAGGACAACGGTTATGATATAGAATTTGCTGATTCTGCAAGAGCTGACGGCGGTGTTGAGATGAGAGGAAACGATCTTCTTATGGGTAGCTGTGATGTAATGGTTATGGATGCTCTTACCGGAAATCTTATGATGAAACTTTTCTCATCCTACACAACAGGCGGACAGTATGAGTCAGTTGGATATGGCTATGGTCCCGGTATAGGTGAAGGGTATGATAAGCTTATAATGATAGTTTCAAGGGCTTCAGGTGCACCCGTTGTAGCAGGTGCGGTTGAATATGCGGCAAATCTTATTGCAAATGACTGGAAAGCGATTGCAAAGGCAGAATATGCTGCAGCACATAAGGCAGGGCTTGATGCACTTCTTTCTGAGATTTCTTCGGCTAAAAAGGCTGATGTCGAGGAAGAAGCTGAGGTTGTAGCACCACCAAAAGAGGTATGTACTGAAGCTATAGCAGGCATTGAAGTTATGGATCTTGAAGATGCTGTAAAGACACTTTGGAAAGCAGGTGTGTATGCTGAAAGCGGTATGGGATGTACAGGTCCTATCATTCAGATTGCACCGGCAAGACTTGAACAGTCTATGGATATACTCAGAAAAGCCGGATATATTGAGTAGAATAGGATTTGATTAAAAAATATTAAGTATAAAATAATAGGTATGTAATCAGGGCGGAGTTAAGTTTGGAAAGAATATTAAGCAAGTTTTGCGACTTAGCTTCGTCCTGTTATATTTTATAAAGTGAATAATTAAAATATATACAAGTTTTATATGTTATATATTTTAAATATTTACCTTAGCTTTTTGTAGTGTATATTTACTTTAAACAAAAATAAATAACAAGTAAAACATATTTCTTAGCTTAATAAAATATAAATAATACTTGAAAAAAACACCATTTAATATTAATATATAGTAGCGGTTTGAACATGTATACATGTCGGACTTTTTTAATGTCCTTTAACAGGGCATAAAGTTTTGGTGGGAGTTGGGTAGCTGGTGCGCCCCGCAGTCTTCAAAACTGTTGTGTGGGGTTAGGAGCCTCACGGGTGGGTTCGATTCCCACCACCATCGTTTAAAAATAAAATAATGACAGTGTAAGCAGGCGGCTTAGCTTTAAGAATTTTATCTTTACTTATAGGATGCCGCTTATACACAAATAGCCTATGATATGGAGGGTGATGGGTGCTGGTGTGCCCCGCAGTCTTCAAAACTGTTGTGTGGGGTTAGGAGCCTCACGGGTGGGTTCGATTCCTACCACCTCCGTTTAACAAAATTCAGCAGCTAAAGGAGAAAATATGGAAGAAAGACATGAGTTATTGCGTGGACTTCCCAAAGTAGATGAGGTGCTGCTTGATGAGCGCCTTTTTTTATTTGCATCTACACCAAGGGATATTATTGTAGAAAGTGTAAGAGAAGTTATAGATACCTTCAGGCAGGAAATACTTTCGGGTGAAAGAACCTGTCAGGTGAATAATGAGGAGGTTTTTGATAAGCTGTCAAAAATTCTTAAAGAAAGAGCGAGGATGAATTTAAGGCGTGTACTTAATGCTACGGGAGTAGTACTTCATACGAATCTTGGAAGATCAAGGCTCAGCAGACAGGCATATAATGCTATATGTGAGATAGCCGATTCATATAGCACGCTTGAGTATGATTTAAAACTTGGAGAAAGAGGCAGCAGGCATGATATAATTTCAGGTATTATAAAGAAAGTTACAGGTGCACAGGCGGCTATTGCCGTAAATAATAATGCAGCAGCGACCATGATAGTTCTTGCGGCACTTGCAAGGGGAAAAGAAGTTGTTATATCAAGAGGAGAACTTGTAGAAGTAGGAGGAGCTTTTAGAATCCCTGACGTCATGAGTGAGTCAGGTGCGATATTAAAAGAGGTTGGTGCTACAAACAAGACGAGGACAAGCGATTATATAGCCGCTTATGATCCTGAAAAAACGGCTATATTTTTAAAAGTTCATACATCAAATTATAGAATAGTAGGTTTTACTGAAGATGTAAGCCTTAATGAGATGGTAGAGCTTGGTAAAAAATATTCAGTACCTGTGGTATACGATATGGGTAATGGGCTTATAAGTGATTTAAGCCGATATGGGCTTCATGAACCTACGGTATCGGAAGCATTGAAGGCGGGGGCTGATATAGTTTTATTTTCAGGAGATAAACTGCTTGGAGGTCCTCAGGCAGGAGTTATAATAGGTAAGAAGAAATATATTGACATAATTAAAAAACATCCTCTTGCAAGGGCGTTTAGAGTTGATAAATTAACACTTGCAGCACTTGAAGCTACATTTGGCTCATATATTGACGGCAATAATGCTATAAAAGATATACCTACACTTAGAATGATATGTGAAAGCGTACAGAGTCTTAAATTAAGAGCCGGGAAGCTTAAAGAAATATTTGAAGAGTATTGCCCCGGTTTTAATTATGAGATAGAGGAATGTATAGATCAGGTCGGGGGCGGAAGTGCTCCTACAGATGACCTTAAGGGTTATGGTGTCAGCATAACAGGAGGAGGATTGTCTGCCCAAAAGCTTGAAAGAAGGCTTAGAAAGGCGGAAACACCACTTATAGTCAGAATCAATCATGACAGGGTGCTTGTTAATGTAAGAACATTAAGTGATGATGAATTCCTGCTTGCGGCACAGGCAGTTAAATCTGCCCAAGAAGGAGAAGAAAATGCATAATATTATAATAGGAACCGCCGGGCATGTCGATCATGGCAAAACCTGCCTTATAAAAGCATTGTCAGGCTTTGATACCGATAGACTTAAGGAAGAAAAAAAGAGAGGAATCACAATTGATCTCGGTTTTGCAAACCTTCCAAATGATGCAGGGCTTCATATAGGGATAATTGATGTTCCGGGGCATGAAAAATTTGTTAAAAATATGTTGGCAGGTATAGGCGGTATAGATTTAGTACTGCTTGTAATTTCACTTGAGGAAGGTGTTATGCCTCAGACTGTGGAACATTTCGAGATACTTAAAATGCTTCATATAAAACAGGGAATAGTCGTACTTACAAAGGAAGATGCGGTAGATACTGATTGGGCTGATGCAGTAGAAGAAGATGTAATCGGACTTGTAAAGGACAGTTTTTTAGAAAATGCACCTATGATAAGAGTATCATCATATACAGGCAAAAACATATCAAAATTAAAGGATATGATTATAAGCATGGTTGCGGATTTGGCAGGGCGTAGAGAAGAAGCGGAACTTTTCAGATTATATGTTGACAGAGTATTTACTATGGAAGGCTTCGGGACTGTGGTTACAGGAACACTTCAGGAAGGAAGTGTTAAAACAGGTGATGATGTAGTTTTGTATCCTGCCGGCAGGGAGATTAAGATAAGAGGTATACAGTCTCATGGACAAAAGGAAGAACAGGCATTTGCAGGACAGCGTACAGCACTTAATTTATTAAATGTTAAAAAAGAGGAATTAAGCAGGGGAGATATACTTGCTTATCCAGGTTCAATAATTAAAACAAAATTAATTGATGTAAAGGTTAATACATTTAAAACAAGTACAAGAGAACTTAGGAGCGGAGACAGAATACATTTAAATTATGGCTCGGCACAAGTTATGGCAAAAGTGATTCTTTTGTCAAAAGATTTTTTAAGACCCGGAGAAGGCGATTATGCTCAGCTTAGGTTTGATGATGATGTAGTGCTTAAGAGAAATGATCGCTTTATAATAAGATTCCTTTCACCTGTAGAGACCTTTGGAGGTGGAGTTGTACTTGACATAGCACCTTTAAAGCATAAAAAAAAGGATGAAGCGGTCCTTGAAAATATGAAGATAAAAGAGCTAGGAAGTGATTTTGATACATGTGAACTTAAGATAGCTGAAGAAAGTCATAGATTTCCTGACAGACATAGATTGGCAGGACTGATGGGAATGACATCAGCTGAAATTTTAAATATAATTGACACTCTTAAAACTAAAAAGAAAATTATAGTTCTTTCAGATGATACATTTATACATCTTGCTTATTGGAAAACAATCACGGATTTTTCGCAGGAACTTCTTAAAAATTTCCATAAAGAAAATCCTATAAAAGAGGGTATGGGAAAGGAAGAGTTTAAATCAAAACTCAGCGAACAGTTTAGACTTAAAGACAGCAGAAAATCTTTAGTGCTGCTTGAAGAACTTGTAAAGCGTATGGTTGTAAAAATAAATGCTTCATTTGTCGCCGACAGGGATTTTCTTGCAGAATATTCTGCTGAGATGAATGTAATGCTTGGTGAAATAAAGGACATATATATAAAGGCAGGGATTGAAGCTCCGTTAACTGTAAGTGTAATTGATGAGTTTAAAGATAAAAATGCGGCAAAAGAAGTAATTGCGGATCTGCTTAAAAATAATGAACTTATTAAATTAAATCCGGCAGTTTATATAAATGCACAGGCATATAATGATGCATTAAATACCCTGGTAGATTTTATGAAAGACAGAAAGGAATTTACACTTGCGGAATTTAGGGATCTTTTTTCTACTTCAAGAAAATTTGCACTTCAATTTCTTGAGTATACTGATAAGAAAAGAATTACAAAACTTAATGGTGATAAAAGGGTGCTTTTAAAGAATATTTAGGAAAAAATGATTAAACATTTCCTATGTGAAAATTACATATATTTTGCTGCCTATGTGATTTTATTATATATGCAAGCTACTTAAATTAAACACTGAGTCAATCAGTGTTTAATTACTTTAAAGCAAAGTATAACTCTTTTATCAAGGTGATAGCACTATTTTTAAATGTATACATGTTAATATGTGCATTAATAAACATTTGCGTTAATAAAAAAGAAATAATATATTAATGGTATTCATAGCTTTCTATATGCTATAATAGCTCTCATATCAGCTGTATTTAATATTTTTAAGATATAGTATTTACAGCTCATATATTTAAATAATGTATAACTAAAGGAAGGCTGATGGGAAAACAGGATAATGCTGAAGATACAGTTTATAAAAAAAATATAGTTATAAAAGTCAGCGGTCTTTATAAATACTATAAGGTCGGTACACAGTACGTTCATGCACTTGACGGACTTGATTTTGATATAAAAAAAGGAGAATTCTGTGCTATAGTAGGTCCGTCAGGTTCAGGTAAATCAACACTTTTAAATATGCTTGCAGGTCTTGAAAAGCCCTCAAAGGGTGAGATAGTAATAGCAGGCAAACATATAGAAAAGCTTAATGAGAACCAGCTTGTAGCATTTAGGCGTGAAAATGTGGGATTTATATTTCAGTCATACAACCTGCTACAGACCATGAGTGCGGTTGAAAATGTGGCTATGCCGCTTATGTTCAGAGGAGTACCGGTTAAAAAAAGACTGGCTGTCGCAAATAAATATCTTGAGCTTGTAGGATTAAAAAAACAGGCTAATCAAAAAGGCAATGCAATGAGTGGAGGCCAGCAGCAGAGGGTAGGTATAGCAAGAGCACTTGCTATGAATCCTAAAATAATATTTGCTGATGAACCTACCGGAAACCTTGATACAAAAACTACCGGGGAAGTGCTTGAGCTCATGAAAGATGTAGTAAGCAAGGCAGGAAAAACACTTATTATGGTAACACATGATAATCATATAGCTGATTTTGCAGACCGAAGGATAAGGATAGTTGACGGAAAAATCAGTGATTAAGTTTTAATTGGGTTTTGAGATAATTATGATATATTATAATTCATAAATACAAAGGAAGGAGAGTATGATATATGCGATATATCATACGGAATTGATATGAAGACTCTTAGAAGAGCCTTAAGTACATTTATGATAGTGTTCCTTTTTGTAATTGGAATTTTGTCAAATGTACATGCAGAGCTTGTTAATACTGAGGGAAATGCTTACTTTACCCAGTCGAAGATACCGACAGGAAAAACGGGGCAGATAATGAATGTAACATTTAAATTTACTGCTGATCAGGATTATACAAATGCCTGGGTGGGCATAGCCTATGATGATCAGATAAACAATACAGATGAAAGCGGTTCTGAACCGGTCAAATATGCATATCCTTTTGAGGTAAGCTCTGAAACCAATGTAAGGAAAAGTATCGGAAGGATGAAAAAGGGGCAGTCAAAAACAGTCAGTATTTCAGCAAGAGTAAGGCGGGATATTCCGGAGGGGTATTATGGTGTACAGGTGTATGTGGCTGATTCAAAAGAAGGAGGTTCGCATGGTCCTCAGGAATATGTAAATGTCTGGGTAAAAAAATCAACGGATAAGGAAACTGAAACAGATGAAGTAAAGGACGTAGTTTTTTCAATAGGAGAAGATCAGGCTTCACCTAGAGGGGCCTATCCTGAAACTATGAATTTTAGTCTCAATTTAAAAAACAAGGGTAAAGTAACTGCACAGGATGTAACTGCAAGTCTTATAGTTGACAGGGATGACAAAGTATTTCCGTTTGAGATAGATGAAGCCAATTATGATAAAAGCTTCGCAAAGATTGCAAAGGATGAAGCTGTAAGTTTGGATTACAGCTTCAAGATAAGAAAAGATTCATATACGGGATATTATCCTATTAAAATGCAGATCACCTATAGGGAAAGCTCTGAGGGTGAACTTAAAAAGGCTGAAACACAATTTTATGTGCATGTTGTAAGCAAGGCTGCTGAAACTTCGGAAACAACCGGAAAGCCCGAAAAGGATTTTAATGCAAATGACAGAGTAAAAGCAAGGATTGTTGTTGACAGCTACCGCACTGTGCCTGAAGAAATATTTGCAGGGGAAGAGTTTGAGCTTATAGTGGTTATGAAAAATGCATCTCAGACAGTAGCGGCAAGTAATATACTTTTTTCATTTGAATCTGAGAAAGTTTCTGAAAGCACAGTATTTACAACCGCTGAGGGTTCAAATTCAGTAGTTGTAAATTCACTTGCACCAAATGCAACTGCAGAGATAAGTGTAAAACTTAAATCAAAGCCTACAATCGACCAAAGGTCTTACGGTGTAACTATAAAAGAAAAGTTTGATTCACCTGAATTTAAAAATGCCGAGGAAAGTGTAGCATTAGATGTTGCTGTAAAACAGATGGCAAAGCTTACCACGGGTACTATAACGGTAAATCCCTCGTCCATAGGAGTTGATGGTGAAAGCAATCTGTCTTTTCAGATAAGCAATACAGGTAAAGTGCCGCTTTATAATGTATTTGTAAAATGTGAAGCTGACTCAATTAAAGCGGTTGATCAGTATGTTGGTAATATAAAACCCGGAGAGAGCGGAAATGTGGATCTTATGCTTTCAGCACAAGCGGTTACTAATGATGAAAACAGCAATATAAATATTACAATTACTTATGAAGATGAAAATGGTGTTACAAGCTCGGTAAACAGAGAGGTTGACCTTACGGTGCTTGAAGAGGATCCTAATTCATTTGCCAATGATATGGATATGGATTTTGATAAAGATATGGAGGTAAAAACTCCATGGTACAAAGATAAGAGATTTATAATGGGAGTGATTGTAATAGCTGTTATATCGGCAGCAGCTGCAATTGCAGTTAAGATTATAAAAAAGAAAAAGGAAGCTGCTGAAGATAAGGCGGATGACGATATTGAGATTTAATTTACAGGGGCAGATTTAAATTCTGTACTTGATTCAGCGAAAGGTTTAATTAGGTTTTAAATTTATGAAATTTTCTGATTTACTCGGTATGAGTATTGGAAATCTTTTTAGGCGTAAAGTAAGGACACTGCTTACTATATTCGGTGTGCTTATAGGTACTGCTTCAGTTGTTACTATGGTATCTATCGGTATTGGTATGAAAAACCTTAACTTGGATCTTCAAAAAAGTTCAGTTATTACAAAGATGATAGAAGTACATTCTCAGGCTGATTATGGAGCCAGCGACAGTTCTTCACTTGAAAAATTTATAAATGATAAAGATATTGCGAAGATGGCAGCAATAAAAAATGTTGATGTGGCTACTCCGTATTTTGAAGTGTCAGTTATATTAAAGCAGGGTGTATATGTGTCGGATGCCCAAATCATAGGCGTAACCCGGGCATTTCTCGAAAAAATGCCTCTTAGCCAGGGGACAATCCCGCAAAAGGGTTCTTCAGAACTTGAGCTTCTTGCAGGAGGAGAACTTAATCTTAATTTTTATAATCCTAAAGTAAGCCAATATGCTACTTACGGCAATGCTCCGGATATAGATTTTATGAATAAAACCATGTTTGTAATATATGATACAGGAGCTTATTATTCATCTCAGCAGCCTTCAGATGCGGCTTTACCCTCACAAGGCAGCGGTGATCCCCTTGAGTCTAAGGTAGTTCTTCCGCCTAAAAAATATATTGTAAAAACTTCGGGTATTATAGAAGCTGATGAAAGCGGTTACAGTCCGTTTTCAAGTTATGGGGCATATGCTGATATAGATATACTTAAGGCACAACTTAGAAAATATATGAAAAATAAAGTGGTTCCGGGACAGCCTGAAACAAAAAACGGGAAACCTTATAAGACTTTTGTATATTCAAGAGCTCTGGTAATGGCTGATGATCAGTCGCATGTCGAGGAAATACAGAATACTATAAAAAAGATGGGGTTTCAGACCGATTCCATACTTGAGATAATAAAACAGCAGCAGAAGCAGTCAAATCTTATACAGACTGCACTTGGTATGATAGGAGGGGTATCACTTTTTGTCGCTGCAATAGGTATAGCAAATACAATGATGATGTCAATATACGAAAGAACAAAGGAGATAGGTATTATGAAGGTGCTTGGCTGTGATATGGCAAAGATAAGAGATATGTTTTTAATTGAATCGGCGCTTATAGGATTTATAGGCGGTGTTGTTGGTGTAGGGCTGAGTTATTTTGTGGCATTTATACTCAATAGCACGAATGTGGGCTATACGCTTACCCATCAAAATGGAAATATTTCTATAATCCCTAACTGGATGGGGTTGGTGGCAGTAGTTTTTGCAATTATGGTAGGTATGGTAGCAGGACTTTTGCCATCATTAAGAGCCATGAAATTAAGCCCTCTTTCAGCACTTAGAAATGAATAGTATTTTTAAAAGCAAACGCATATAAAATAAAAGTATATTAAAAAATATTAAAAAATATAAGTTAAAAAATAAAAAAATACTTGACAAGTATATTTTATGTGCTTATAATACCTCACATAAAAAAGAGAGATTTAAAAGCAATGACGGAGACAAAGCTGCTTAATAAGTCTATTACAGCAAACTTGGACGATGAGAGCAAGTATAGATGTAAGTAGGAAATGATCACTCCTAAGCTGCCATACCGAGATTGATATTTAAAAGATTTAGGTATAGGTCGTATCCCTACGTTACAAGGGTAAGATTAAGATAGTAAAATCTATCCGATCCGATTAAGAGGCGGATATTTATATTCGCAAATAAGGTGGTACCGCGGATGCTGTGAAGCTTTCGTCCTTATATGCCTGCGTAAAGTGGGCGTATAGGGATGAAAGCTTTTTTTGTTATAAAAATATGATTAATGGCATGCATTCAGTGTCGTTTGCTTTCATATCTGGATTGTAAATCTATAAATCTCTTGTTAATTTATATTATTAAAAATGGAGGATAAAACTATGAAAACAACACTTTACGCAAGTTTAGCACAGGGAATGGATTCTTTTTTAAGGATAGCTATGACTTTAAGGAGACGGGAACTCAAATTAAAATCGCTCAGTATGTCAACTGACTGCAATGAGATGGTACTTGTAGTTATGGAAAATGAAACTTCGTCAAAAACAGTGCTTAACCATATAGCAAAATTATGTGATGTAAGTAATGTAAGAGTAGAAACTGCATAAACAGTAAATTTAAAACAAAAGAAGGCGGATAAATAAAATGGCTAAAATGTATTATGATAAGGATGTTGATTTAAATAATTTAAAAAATATGAAAATTGCGGTGGCAGGCTACGGAAGTCAAGGACATGCACATGCACAAAACCTCAGAGACAGCGGTTGCAATGTATGTATAGCTCTTTATGAGGGTAGCAGGTCTGCAGAGAGGGCAAAAAATGACGGTTTTGAAGTTAAAGGCGTAGCACAGGCAGTCAGAGATTGTGATATGCTTGTGATGTTGCTTCCTGATGAAAAACAAAAAGCGGTATACGACAGTGAAATTGAAAAAAATCTTAAAAAAGGTCAGACACTTGTATTTGCACATGGTTTTAATATACATTTCGGACAGATAACCCCACCTGAATATATTGATGTAATTATGGTAGCACCAAAAGGTCCCGGTCATCTTGTAAGAGATGTATTTAAGGAGGGAAGCGGCGTGCCTGCAGTATTTGCGGTATACAATAATTATACAAAATCTGCAGACAAGGTTGTGCTTGAATATGCAAAAGGAATAGGTGCTACAAGGGCGGGAATTCTTGAAACCACATTTAAAGAAGAGACTGAAACCGATTTATTCGGTGAACAGGCAGTTTTGTGCGGTGGAGTAAATGCACTTATGAAAGCCGGTTTTGAAACTCTTGTAGCAGCAGGCTATCAAAAGGAGGTTGCTTATTTTGAGTGTCTTCATGAGATGAAACTTGTAGTTGATCTGCTTTATTCTGGAGGCTTTGAAGGTATGAGATACAGCATAAGCGATACTGCTGAATATGGTGATTATGTATCAGGAGGCAGAATAATAGACGAGCATGTAAAGCAGTCGATGAGAGATGTACTTGCGGATATACAGAGCGGAAAGTTTGCGAAGGAATGGATTGCAGAAAATAAAAATGGCAGACTTAATTTTAATAGATACCGTGAAGAAGCTAAAAATAATGAAATTACAAAGGTTGGAAAAGAACTGAGAAGTATGATGAGTTTTTTAAATAAAAAATAACATAACCAAAGTTTGCAGTAAGTGTAAATTAATAGAATTTGGACAGAACAGCTTGAGAAGATACGGCGGATTTAAAATTAATTAATAAGAGGAAACATTATGAAAAGTGAACTTGTAAAAACAGGTCTTACAAAAGCACCGCACAGGGCACTGCTTAAAGCTACCGGACTTACTGATGAAGAGATAGCAAAACCTTTTATAGGTGTAGTAAATTCATTTAATGAAATAGTGCCGGGGCATATAGGTCTTAGAGAAATATCGGATGCGGTAAAAAAGGGAATACTTGCAGAGGGAGGAACTCCGCTTGAATTTCCGGCAATAGCGGTATGTGATGGAATATCAATGAATCATGAGGGTATGAAATATTCGCTTGTAAGTCGGGAAGTTATATGCGATAGCATTGAAATAATGACAAAAGCACATTCGCTTGATGCACTTGTACTTATACCAAGCTGTGATAAGGCAGTTCCGGGTATGCTTATGGCTGCCGCAAGGATTAATATACCTACAGTAGTCATAAGCGGCGGTCCTATGCTCGCAGGAAAATTTGACAATAAAAATGCTGATATTACTACTGTATTTGAGGCGGTAGGCAGGGTTGCAAATAAAACAATGGACTATAAGCAGCTTCATTGTCTTGAGGAGTCCGCATGCCCTACATGTGGTTCATGTTCAGGTATGTTTACTGCAAATTCTATGAATTGTATGACTGAAGCACTTGGAATGGCACTTAATGGTAATGCTTCAATACCTGCAGTATATGCTGACAGAAAAAGGTTGGCAAAACACGCAGGCATGACGGTGATGAGGCTTTTAGAAAAAGGTATAAAACCTAGGGACATAATGAATAAAAAGGCATTTAATAATGCACTTGCAGTAGATATGGCATTAGGATGCTCAACAAATACCGTTTTACATCTTACTGCCATAGCTCATGAAGCAGGAATAGATATAAATCTTGACATGATAAATGAAATAAGTTCAAAAACACCGAATCTTTGTAAATTAAGCCCTGCCGGTAATTATTATATGGAAGATTTAAACAATGCCGGCGGTGTGAAAGCGGTAATGAATGAACTTGATAAATTGGGACTGATAGACAAAACTGCAATGTGTATATACGGCTCGGAGATAGGTAATACATTGGTTGAAAAAACTGATGAGAAGGTTATAAGAGATTTTGACAAGCCATATTCAAAAGATGGCGGAATTAAGGTTTTAAAAGGAAATATGGCACCGTTAGGAGCGGTTATTAAAAAGTCTGCACTTGATAACAGTATAACAGGGTTTGACGGTCAGGCAAAGGTTTATGACGGAGAGGATGAAGCGGTAGAAGCTATTTTATCAGGCTGCGTTAAAGCGGGAGATGTGGTGATAATAAGATATGAAGGCCCAAAGGGAGGTCCCGGTATGAGGGAAATGCTTACTCCGACATCCGCACTTTCAGGTATGGGACTTGATAAGGATGTATGTCTGCTTACTGACGGAAGATTTTCAGGCGGGACACGAGGATTTTGTATAGGGCATATATCACCGGAGGCTTATGAAGGAGGTATGATAGGTCTTGTCAGAAACGGAGACAGGATAAAGGTTGATCTTTTAAATTCAACTATTGAAGTTGATATAAATAATAATGAATATCAAAAAAGAAAGGATAGTTTTGTGCCGATTAAAAAACCGGTAGCAGGGTATTTGTCAAAATATATTAAACTTGTATCATCTGCTGCCGGGGGTGCAGTTTGCAGTTAGGTTAATATATGAATGGAGCTGAATTAGTATTAAAATGTTTAAAAAGAGAAGGGGTCGATACGCTTTTTGGTTATCCCGGAGGGGCGGTAATTCCTTTATATGATGCCTTATATGATTATAGAGATGAATTTTTCCATATAAGAACATCACATGAGCAGGGACTTGTGCATGCAGCTGACGGATATGCAAGAAGTACTGGAAAAACCGGAGTATGTATAACTACTTCAGGTCCGGGTGCTACTAATGCGATTACCGGAATTGCTACCGCATATATGGATTCAACACCTATGGTTATAATATGCGGGCAGGTTATGACATCTATGCTTGGCAAAGATTCATTTCAGGAAATTGATATTACAGGTATAGCTCTTTCAGTTACAAAACATAATTATCTTTTAAGAAGTACCAGAGAGATAGCTCCGACCATAAAAGAGGCTTTTAAGATAGCACAGAGTGGAAGGAAAGGTCCTGTGCTTATAGATATTCCTAAGAATCTTTTTACTTCAGATATTGATTTTGATCCTTTTGAAGATACGGCACTTTTTGACATTGATAAAAAAAGTTTTGAATTTGAAAAGGAAGATGAGACACAGTTTAATAAAACACTGGCTGAATCACTTGATTTGATAAAATTGTCAAAACGTCCTGTGATCTATGCAGGAGGAGGAATAAAGGCATGTAACGGTGAAAAAGAATTAACTGAGTTTGCAGAAAAATTTGATATACCTGTGGTAAATACACTTATGGGTCTTGGAAATATTGATAGAAAACATCCTCTTTCACTTGGGCTTATGGGAATGCACGGTTTTAAAGAAGCAAATTTTGCAATTTCAAGAGCAGATCTTATAATTGCAGTTGGAACCAGATTTAGTGATAGAGGAACAGGCAGATGCAGTGCTTTTGCAGCAAGTGCAAAAATAATACATATTGAAGTAGACAGAAGTGAAATTTCAAAAAATATTAATATTGATAAGGCACTTATCGGAAGCAGCAAGGAAATATTAGGACTTTTAAATAAAATGGCTGATGCTGACAGCAGTTACAGTCATAAAAGCTGGATTGATGAAATACATAGTTATAAACAGGCTGATTCTGTAGCTGAAGATGAATTTCATCCTAAGAATATACTTAATCTGGCAAATAAGATCCTTGAAAAAAATAAAAAAACAATAATTGTTACCGATGTAGGTCAACATCAGATGTGGACTGCACAGCATTGGAAATTTGATGAAGGTCGAAACTTCTTAACCTCAGGAGGGCTTGGAACTATGGGCTTCGGAATGGGAGCTGCAATAGGTGCCGCTGTAGGAAGTCCGCAAAAACAGACGGTACTTATTACAGGTGATGGAAGTTTTAAGATGAATATGAATGAACTGCCTACCTTGAGCCAATATAATATTCCGGTACTTATACTTCTTTTTAATAATCATACTCTTGGCATGGTAAGGCAGTGGCAGAAAATGTTTTCAAATAAAAGATATTCAGAAACTGATATAGAATATAACATAGATTATATAAAACTTGCAAATGCCTGTGGGATCCCGGCTGCTGCAGCCGACAGTCTGGAGGGACTGGAGCAACTGCTTAAATCATATAATAATACAAAGCCTATGTTTATACAATGTGATATAAATAAGGATTATGATGTATTCCCGATTGTTCCGCCAAATGATGTACTTGAAAATCTTATATGCGGTTAAGAAAGATAGTTTTAATGCTGTATTTAAAAATCTTGTATAAATGGTATATAGAATTTAAGAAGAATTTTTAATGCCGGTGGCCGGACTCGAACCGGCACGGATCGCTCCGCATGATTTTGAGTCATGTGCGTCTGCCAATTTCGCCACACCGGCGTAAAACAACCAGCCTATTTTAGCATAAGATGCCGGGATAGGCAAGTTGTTTTTATATGCATTATCAGTTATCAAATTACTGTTTACTGTTTAGGAACTCCCGGATCAGTAGGATCAAAATTCTGTGAATTTGGAATAGGATTATCTATTGAGTCCTTTTCTACAGGACCTTTATCCCATTGATCGGAATATATAATTACAGGTATTCCGCCGGGAGTATTGTAGTATATCCATGCAGCTTCACCTGCTTTTAGGCGTATGCAGCCATCTGAAACCGCATCATCCATATAATTATATGTAGGTGCATGAAAGTGATATGAATTGGGTGCATCATAGTAAATAAGTGAATGGATTATAAAGCCCTGATAGAACCTGTTAAGGAACTGACAGTAGATGGTATCATGCATGAGCTTCCATCTATATTTTGCATAAACTCTGTAGGTGCCAATCGGAGTAGCCGGACCGCATGTAGCCATATAGGTCTTATACGGTATTATATATCCGTTTGCACCGTCTTTTGCCATAACATAAAAAGTCTTTGTAGCTTTATTAAATTTAATCTGATAATCTCCTGTAAGCCCCATAACAGGTTCAAGATCCTTTACAACGCTTCCGTCATCATTAAAGTAATATTTATAACCGCTTATATATTGCCAGCCTTGAACTACATTGCCTTCATGGAAATAATACTGTTTGCCGTTATAATAAGCCCAACCTGTATAAGGATTGCCGTCAACCCTTGTATAGTGTACAGTACCGTTTTCATCATTGTATGGTCCTTCATATTGACCTGCAAGCATAAGTGTATCGGTTTTTTCAGGGAAAGTATTCTCTTTATACCAGAGTGCCACTTTTATTGCAACTATATATTTATCAGTTCCTATGGTACCCGTAGTCTGACCGTTTTTTGCCCAGTCAAGAACAGTTCCGTCATTTAAAACAACTTTATAATATATATCATCACGAATTCCTGTATATCCCTTAACTCTAAGCTGTATAGCCTGAATTTTGTCGCCGGCATTCGGGTTTGGAGTCGATTCCTTTGAATTTTGCCATGGGAACCAACCATGTCCCGCAGTATACACTCTGAGATAGTATCTGCCTACTCCTCCATGATCTATAAACATTCTCTCAAAGCCGTCAGGGCTGTAAAGATAATTATTAAAAGCGGATGCAGTATGTGCTATATCCGCATTGGCAGCATTTCTCAAAGTATAGTGAAACATCGGAGTTTCGCCAAGTATTGAATCAGGCGGTGTATTTCCCTCACCCAAAGCATCAAGACCTGCGGATGCAACTATCTCATCAAGAGTTTTACCTTCAGGTGCATTTGACTCGGTTATAGTTTTTGGCATACCTGATGTATTTGATGAATTGCTTGAACCCTGATTTTCTGAATTACTGCCGCCTTGACTGCTTCCATCAGGATTTACACCTGTAGCTGCAGTATTCGGAGGATTTGATGTTTCTGAAGAAGAATCCGAAGATTTTGTTGGATCGTCGGAGGATTTTTGTTTATTATCTGATGAATTTGACGTTTGTTCGGTGGTCTCACCACTTACCGCAGAAGTATCGGTACTTTGCGATGAGTTGTCGGATTCCTGTGTATATCTGTCAGGATTTACCGCCTTAGCACCCTCAACTACACCTGCATAACTGTATACAGGAATTGAGGAGGCTAAAAATGTTGCTGAAAGTGCGGCAAACACAATCTTTTTATGTGTATGCATAATAATTCCCTCCTAAAATTAATAAATATTTTATAGAATATGTTTTAAAGTATAAGACAATATAAGGTAATATTTTATATATCCACATTAAAGTTGATATATACTGAAACAAGATAATACTTCAACAACAGGAAGAGGGGGGAATGCATGTTCTGTATATGTAGGGAAATACCGATTAAGTATTACCTGTGCAAAAATCGCAGACGCTTTGCGCCGGTATTATGCGATTTTGGGCGAATACATGCGACATATACCTGAAGAGAAATAAATATTTCAACTACCTTAAGAGCAATTATATATAACACTGCTCAATACTTATAAACATGTTACAGTATAGCATAGAAATGCTGCAAAGTGAACCGGAAAAAGTTTTTATTAATTTTTTAGGGCTGTTTATATTTGCTTATTGCTTTTTAGTAAAATAATGTTTAAAATAAGTATAAGGAGCTTTCATTTCTTTGGTAATTTTTTTACAATGTATCTTTATAAAAAAGGGAGCTTATGCGATTTTCGCACGGGAAACACCTAATCAGTATTTCTCTAAATTTAAATAATAAATAAAAAGGCATTAATAATATTTGGCAGGATTATAATGAATAAAAAAAATACCACTCTAACTGTTTCATATACTGAAGATAAAAAAATCATGGTCAGTATATGCTGTATAACCTATAATCAGGAACAATATATAGCACAGACTATTGAAAGTTTTCTGATGCAGAAAGTGGACTTTAAATATGAGATTCTTATAAATGATGATGCTTCTACCGATAGAACTGCAGATATTATAAGAGAATATGAAAAAAAGTATCCTGATATAATAAAACCGATTTATCAGAGTATAAACCAGTATTCAAGAGGAATTACAAACCCAAGCGGTGCCTTTAACTATCCAAGGGCATCCGGAAAATATATAGCTATGTGTGAAGGTGATGATTATTGGACTGACATATATAAACTTAAAAAACAGGTGGATTTTCTTGAAAACCATAAAAATTGCAGTTTGTGCTTACATGCTGCAAAGACTCTGGTAGTTGACGGCTCATTTACCGGTTCAATTATAAGACCGTATAATAAAAGCAGATTTATAAGCACCGGAGAGGTTATTGATAAAAGTTCCGCTTATCCTACAGCTTCACTTATGTTTAGAAGCTGTTTTGCAAGACATATGCCTGATTATTATACAAACTGTCCTGTAGGAGATATACCGCTTCAGCTTCACCTTGCTTCAATGGGAAGGGTTTATTATATGGATGAGGTAATGAGTGTTTACCGGATAGGTGGAAAAGCCTCATGGAGCGTACTTATGAAAAAGGGCGATTATAAAAAAAAGCAGGAAATATATTATAAACAGATGAAAATCATGTATATAGAATTTGACAGAGCTTCAAATCGAAGATATACAAATTATATAAAAAATGCAATAAGGCGTATAAGGTTTTTAACCTATGTAAATACTAAAAACTATAGTAGGATATTCAGCAGCAAATACAGAAGGTTTTATAAGGAGCTTGATTTAAGAACAAGATTTTTTACCAGATTTGAGTATCACTTTCCTTTTTTATACAGTGTTGCCAGATATATTATGCGCTGTATATAAAACTTTAAAATATACCTCGGATTTTCAGAAATTCATAAACAAAGTAAAAATCAGATAATACTGATAAAAAATATGGATTATCTGTGAAGGTTTGAGGAATAAAATAATAAATTTTCATTTTTCAGGAGGAGTTTATATGAGGGATTTAGATTACCTTAAGTTGATGGCAGGAGAGTACCCGAATGAAAAGGCGGCAGTAAGTGAGATTATAAACCTGCGTGCCATACAGGCACTTCCGAAAGGAACGGAGTACTTTTTTTCGGATCTTCACGGTGAACATGGAGCATTCCTGCATCTTTTGAAAAGCTGTTCAGGTGTTATAAAGGTGAAAGTCAGGGATACCTTTGGTCATATGCTTACAGCAAAGGAGGAACTTGAGCTTGCAAATATAATATATTACCCGGAAAAAAGTATTGAAAAAAAAGCTGAGGAGGACAGTCTGACTGACGAATGGATAAGCCTTACGATTTATAGGCTTATACAGGTACTTAAGCTTGTATCTACAAAATATACACGTTCAAAAGTGCGTAAAAAGATGCCGGCTGAATTTGCCTATATTATAGATGAGCTTTTACATGTAAACCAGCTTGATGATAATAAAAAACTTTATTATAGCGAAATTCTCAACTCAATACTTGATATAGGTGTAGGAGATAAGTTTATAATAGCAATTTGTGGAGTAATACAGAGACTTACAATAGACCACCTCCATATAATAGGTGATATATATGACAGAGGACCTCATGGTGATGTAATAATGGAAGAGCTTATAAAATTTGATGAGCTTGATATACAGTGGGGAAATCATGATGCCGAGTGGATGGGTGCCGCTGCCGGTAATTATGCCTGCGTATGCAGTGTATTGAGAGCGGGAATAAGCTATAATAATTTTGATATACTTGAAGATGCTTATGGTATAAACCTCCGTAAACTTTCAATGTTTGCAGCGGAAGTTTATAAGGATGATCCATGTACACGCTTTAAGCCGCATCTTCTTGATAAAAATATATATGATGCAGTAGAACCTACACTTGCGGCAAAAATGCATAAAGCAATAGCTATAATTTTATTTAAAGTAGAGGGGGCACTTGTTAAAAGGCATCCTGAATATGAGATGGAAGGAAGGCTTTTGCTTGACAAGATAGATTTTAGCACCGGCATGCTTCATATAAACGGTAAAGAATATCCAATGCTTGATACCAATTTCCCGACAGTTGATCCTAAAGATCCTTATAAACTTACTGCTGAAGAGGAGGAACTTGTAGAATCACTTGCGTTGAGTTTTAAGCATAGCCTGCTTTTAAATAAACATATACAATTTATGTATGCACGTGGCAGTATGTATCTTAAGTACAATAACAACCTCCTTTTCCATGGCTGTATACCTATGAATGCTGACGGTGAATTTGAAGGCTTTGAGATAAAGGGCAAATATTATAAAGGTAAAGAATTTATGGATTATCTTGAAAAAAGAATAATTCAGGCATATTTTCTTCCTGATGATGACCCGAGAAAAGAATCTGCTACAGATCTTATGTACTACCTATGGTGCGGTGCAAAATCACCGCTTTTCGGCAAGGATGCAATGCGTACCTTTGAAAATTACTTTATAGAAGATGCCGAGGCAAGAAAGGAACATATGAATCCTTATTATAAACTCAGCGAAACGGAAGAATGCTGCAATAAGATATTTGAAGAATTCGGGCTTCCGACTGAGGGCTGCCATATAATTAACGGACATATACCGGTTAAAATAAAGGAAGGACAATCTCCTATAAAGGCAAATGGAAAACTGTATGTTATAGATGGAGGGCTTTCAAAAGCATATCAGAAAAAAACCGGAATAGGCGGATATACGCTGATATTTAACTCAAACAATCTTTCACTTGCAGAGCATATGCCTTTCCATCCGGAAGAGGACAGCACTCCTAAAGTATTCGTAACTGAGAGAATGAGAAAAAGAATACTCGTTGGTGATACTGACAGAGGTAAGGAACTTGAGAAAAAAATAAATGACCTTAAGGAGCTTAGGACTGCCTTTCAAAAAGGACTTATAAAGGAAAAAGGCAATTAAGGCTGTTATGGTAAAGTATTAAAGTATCAATCTTTTATATCGGCTGTAAAATTTCAGCCAAAAATCATTTACGGCTCTTAAGGTAAAATACAATTTCCTATATTCAGATATGTGTTTTTAAGGCTGAAGATGGGAGGGTAAAAAAATTATTT
This sequence comes from Johnsonella ignava ATCC 51276, assembly GCF_000235445.1. Classification (GTDB taxonomy): domain Bacteria; phylum Bacillota; class Clostridia; order Lachnospirales; family Lachnospiraceae; genus Johnsonella; species Johnsonella ignava. Next base: position 111,696 of record NZ_JH378830.1, read on the forward strand.
ATGGAATTTTGCAGTTATATATATAAAAAAGACAAAGAAACACATAAAAAAGAAGAAGATTGTAATAAATGTATTAAAATGGTTCTCCCCTATATAAGGGGAGAACTTGACAATGATCAAACAGAGGTATTTCTGGAACATATAAAAAATTGCACTTCATGCAGGGAAGAACTTGATATTTACTATACGGTTGAAGCAGGTATAAAACAGCTTGATGAAAAAAAAGGTGATTTTAATATAGCGGGTTCTCTTCATGAATATATAAACAGATCTTATTATAAACTTAGGATGATTAAGCTTGTAAAGATATTATATTATTCATTAAATACTCTTGTTGTAACAAGTTTAATTATAATGCTTTTTTTGCAATTTCGAATATGGTTTTATTAAGAATATTTTAAATATGGGGTACTTATGGAAAAACTTATACTTATAGACGGACACAGCATATTAAACAGGGCATTTTATGCGATACCTGTTCTTACAGATTCTGAAAGAAGACATACCAATGCAGTGTACGGGTTTTTAAATATAATGTTTAAAGTAATTGACGAGGAAAAGGCGGATTATCTGGCAGTTGCTTTTGATCTGCCTGCTCCTACATTCAGGCATAAAGTATATAAGGAATATAAGAGCACAAGGAAGGCAATGCCTGATGAACTTAAACAGCAGGTACCGCTTATAAAAGATGTCTTAAATTCTATGAATATAGCAGTTTATTCTATGGAAGGTTTTGAAGCGGATGATATAATAGGAAGTCTTGCCAAAAAATATGCTTCTAAGGATACACAGGTTGTAGTGCTTTCAGGAGACCGTGATCTTTTGCAGATATCTGATAAGAATATTAAAATAAAGATACCCAAGACACTTAAAGGAAAGACTGAAACCAGGGATTATTTTCCGGAAGATGTTTTAAATGAATATAAAGTGAGCCCGCTTGAATATATAGATGTAAAGGCACTTATGGGAGATGCCTCGGATAATATTCCGGGAGTAAAATCAATAGGTGAAAAGACGGCAACTTCAATTATAGAAATTTTTAAAAGCATTGAAAATGCTTATAAGCATGTTGATGAAATAAAGCCTCCAAGAGCTTCAAAGGCACTCGCACAAAATTATGAGACAGCAGTTTTTTCTAAAAAGCTTGTAACTATAAAGCTTGACGTTCCAGTGGAAAGTTCTCTTAAAGATATGGGAATATGTGGTATGTATAATGAAAACAGTCTTAAAATCATGCAGAGTCTTGAATTTAAATCACTTATAAAACGTTTTTCATCTGAAATCATAGAAGAAGCCGGCAGAGATTTTAAAACGGATTACAATGTAATTTTAAATACAAAAGAAGCATTTGAATTAGTTGATTTAATTGACAAGTCAAAACCGTACGGAATGGAATTTGCTTGTGATAATAACAGTATAACAGCTTTTTGCTTATCAGGAAATGATGGAAAATGCAGTATATTTATAGCAGGGGATACTGTTAAAAGGGCTGTTGATGAATTAAAGGATGATAATCTTTCAGTGGAAAATGATGAAAAGATAACGGAAAATGATTTAATAGAATTAATAAAAAAATGTTTTAATGAAATAAAATTAGTTTATTTAATTGACTTAAAGAATATAATAAAAAAAATAAATAAATCAAAATCCGAATATATAAAAGAGAAAGATAATATTATTGATGTAGCTGTTGCCGCATATCTTAACAATCCTATTAAGGACAGCTATAAGCCTGAAGATCTGGCAGGAGATTATCTTAATATGGGTTTTATATCTAAAGAGGATTTATTAGACGTAAAGAATACAAAGCATGAAAAATCGTCAAAAAAAGGAATTAAAAAACTTTCTTTTTGTGATGAGATTAAAAAAGATAATCAGACAGTTTTAAATTATTTTGCCTCTGTTTCACATATAATATGTCTTGCCGGTGATGTTATATTAAAAAGGGTTAAAGAGCTTGGTATGGAGGCATTATATTTTAATATAGAACTTCCTCTTATTTATTCCCTTGCCAGGATGGAGATTGCAGGTATAGGAGTTGACAGAAAAAGGCTTGATGAATATGGGGTTAAACTTAAAGGTCTTATTGATGATATTGAAAAAGAAATACATGATGAAAGCGGAAGTGATTTTAATATAAATTCTCCTAAACAGCTGGGAGAAGTGCTTTTTTATAAACTTAATATGCCCGGTGGAAAAAAGACAAAAACCGGATATTCAACGGCAGCCGATGTGCTTGAAAAGCTTGCACCTGATTATCCCCTTGTAAAAAAGATACTTTATTATAGACAGCTTGCAAAACTTTATTCAACTTATGCACTGGGACTTGCAGCATATATAGGCAGTGATGGCAGGATTCATGGTAATTTTAACCAGACTATAACGGCTACAGGACGTATATCCTCAACGGAACCCAATTTACAAAATATACCTGTAAGAACGGATATGGGAAGCCGGATAAGGGATATATTTGTACCGGGAGAAGGCTATGTATTTGTAGATGCTGATTATTCACAGATTGAACTGAGAGTTCTTGCTTCTATGGCAGATGACAAAAGCCTTATTGAAAGCTATAAGAATGAAGTTGATATACATACCGCTACGGCTTCAAAAGTATTTGGAACCCCTGCAAAAGAAGTAACAAAAGAGCAGAGAAGGAATGCAAAAGCTGTAAACTTCGGTGTAATATACGGAATATCCGCTTTTGGATTGTCGGAAGATCTAAGTATAAGCCGCAGAGAAGCACTTGAATATATCAATAATTATTTTAAAACTTACCCCGAAGTAAAGAAATTTCTTGATTTACAGGTTAAAAAAGCTAAGGAAGACGGGTTTGTAACTACATTATACGGCAGGATAAGACCGATACCCGAGATTAAAAGTTCAAATTTTATGCAGAGAGCTTTTGGGGACAGAGTCGCAATGAACTCCCCTATACAAGGGACTGCTGCAGACATTATGAAAAAGGCGATGATAGATGTTGACAGAATGATTAAAAAATCAGGTTATGATGCCCGTATAGTGCTTCAGGTACATGATGAACTCCTGCTTGAGGTAAATAAAGAAAATGCAGAGGCTGTAAGACGTATGGTTGAGGAAACTATGAAGTCGGCAGCACAGCTTAAAGTGGCTCTTGAGGTTGAGGCAAAGATTGGAAATACATGGCTTGAGGCTAAATAGTTCTATATATTTAATATATTTTTATTTTTTGTAGAAAAACACTGATTTAGTGTATACGGTATATATACAAAGGAGAAAAATGGTTATATTTATTTTTGGAGGTGCAGGCTCAGGAAAGAGCCTGCTTCTTGACTTTCTAAAAAAAAGATACAATGCATGTATAATAGAGGCGGATAAAACGGCACATGAGCTTTATGAACCGGGAAATACAGGCTACACGGCAGTCCGTAATCTGCTTGGCAGCCAAATTTTAAATGAAGATAAAACGCTTGACAGAAAAAAAATGGCTGAAATTCTGTATAAAGATGCTGTATTAATTAAAAAAATCAATTCAGTTATACATCCTATGGTGTGGAAAAGTATAAATAATAAAATTGACAATATTAAAAATATGAATACTCAAAATACGCAGCAGCTTATAGTTGTTGAGGCGGCTTTAATTCCTAAAGACAGAAAAGAACTTGAGGGTATGTTTGATGAATACTGGTTTTTATATGCAGATGAAAAAGTAAGAAGAAAAAGGCTTAAGGAAAGCAGAGGATATACTGATGATATGATTGACAATATTATAAGCAAACAGCCCGAAACAAAAGATTATATAAGATTATGTGATGTACTTATTGAAAACAATTCGGCATACAGTGAACTTGAAGAAAAAATTGAAGGACTTCTTTAGCGTTAAACAGTATATGTTCAATTTATTGTGCATGGATTTATTGCACATGGTTATTGTGCTTGCCTAAAAGGTATATTTGTATTATTATATGACAGTGGAAAGAGCGGCATGAATACGGCTATATTATGGAGAATACAGTCCGAGACCGCTGATAAGCTGTTAATTTTAAGCATAGTAACGTTATATATAGGAGCGTGTTGTAATTATGGCTTATATTTTTATTTAACAGTTTATCAGTTGTTTCGGGAAATCTTTATATATACAGTATTGTAAATGCCGGCAATATAAATTTTAAGGAGATTGTACGATTAATGAGTAAAGATTATAAGAGTTTCAGTATTGAACTGGCAGGAAGGACACTTACAGCAGACATAGGCAGGGTTGCGGCACAGGCAAATGCTGCCGCCTTTATGCATTACGGTGATACAACAGTGCTTTCAACTATAACAGCTTCTGAAAAGCCTAGAGACGGCATAGATTTTTTTCCGCTTTCAGTAGAATATGAGGAAAAGATGTATGCTGCCGGAAAAATGCCGGGAGGTTTTAATAAAAGAGAGGGAAAACCAAGTGAAAATGCAGTGCTTACATCAAGGGTAATAGACAGACCTATGCGTCCTCTTTTTCCAAAGGATTATAGAAATGATGTAACTATAAGTAATCTGGTACTTTCAGTTGACCCTGAGTGTTCACCCGAGCTTACCGCAATGATAGGTTCCGCTATAGCGGCTGCAATATCGGATATTCCATTTAACGGTCCGTGTGCAACTACCCAGATAGGTCTTTTAGACGGTACTTTTATAGTAAATCCAAGCGATACGCAGGCGGCATCTTCAGATCTTAAGCTCACAGTTGCTTCAACAAGAGAAAAAGTTATTATGATTGAAGCCGGTGCAAATGAAGTGCCTGAGGCGGTTATGATAGAGGCAATCTATCTTGCAGACAGTATAAATAAAAAACTTATAGATTTTATAGATATGATAGTAAAGGAATGTGGAAAACAAAAACATGAGTATACATCATGTTCTATTCCTGAAGAATTTTTTGAAGCGATTAAAAATATAGTAAGTCCGCAAGATATGGAAGAAGCGGTATTTACCGATGAAAAGCAGATAAGAGAAGCTAATATAAAGAGTCTTAAGGCAAAACTTGAGGAGAGCTTTGCTGATAATGAAGAATGGCTTGCACTTCTTGATGAGGCGATTTACCAGTATCAAAAAAAGACCGTAAGGAAGATGATACTTAAGGATAAAAAAAGACCTGACGGCAGACAGATGAATCAGATAAGGAAACTTTCAGCTGAAGTCGATATAATTCCAAGGGTTCACGGTTCTGCCATGTTTACAAGAGGACAGACACAGATCTGTAATATAGCAACTCTTGCACCGCTTTCAGATTCACAAAGGCTTGACGGCTTAAATGCGGAGGAAACTGCAAAAAGATATATGCACCATTATAATTTTCCGTCATATTCGGTAGGTGAAACAAAAGTTTCAAGAGGACCCGGAAGAAGAGAGATAGGACATGGTGCACTTGCCGAGAGGGCGCTTATACCTGTATTGCCGGATGAAACGGAATTTCCATATGCAATAAGAACCGTATCCGAGACATTTGAATCAAACGGTTCAACATCTATGGCTTCAACATGTGCTTCATGTATGTCCCTTATGGCAGCCGGAGTTCCCATAAAGAAAATGGTTGCAGGTATATCATGCGGGCTTGTAACCGGAGAAAATGACGATGAATATGTTCTTTTAACGGACATACAGGGACTTGAAGATTTTTTTGGAGATATGGATTTTAAAGTAACCGGAACAAGAGATGGAATTACAGCCATACAGATGGATATTAAAATTCACGGGCTTACAAGGGAAATTGTAGAAGGTGCGATCGAAACCTGCAGACAGGCGAGAATTTTTATAATGGATACCTGTATGGAGCCTTGTATAGATAAGCCAAGATCTGAGATAGGTGAATTTGCACCAAAAATTGAGATGATAAGTATAGATCCTGCAAAGATAGGTGATGTTGTAGGAAAACAGGGCAAGGTTATAAATAAAATAATTGAAGAAACCGGAGTAAAGATAGATATTGATGACGACGGTAAGGTAAGTGTCTTTGGTCCTGACAGACAGATGATATTTAAAGCAATTGAGATTATAAAAAGTATAGTAACTGATATAGAGGAGGGCATGATCTTTAAAGGCAAAGTAGTAAGGATAGCTGAATTTGGAGCCTTTATTGAGCTTGCTCCGAACAAAGACGGCATGCTGCATATTTCAAAAATTTCAGAAAAGAGAATAGACCGTGTTGAAGATGTGCTTGACATAGGTGATGAGGTTACAGTTAAGGTGATGGAGGTTGATAATGTAAGAGGCAGGATAAGCCTAAGCATGAGACCTTCTGATTTCGGGGATACACCTGAAACAGGCGGGCACAGACATAAAGGGCATGCTGTTGAAGGCAGAGATGAAGGTATAAACCGTGATTTGCCGCATAACAGGCGTAAAGGCGGTCATAATAAAAAAAGACAATAAAATTGTAATTGCAAAACAGCTGTTAAAAAGCCGGGGTTCTTTATGATACTGCCGGTTTTTGCTTCTGTAATGCTTTTTTACATAAAATCTACAGGCAGGTACTATAATGTATGATGAAATAAAAAATAAAGAGCTGCACAGCCTTGTGGAAGAAAAAAAGTTTAGGCTTTTGAGAGATGAACTTGGTGATATGAATGAGTTTGATGTAGCTGAATTTATGGGAGAACTTGATGCACAGGGTTCTCTGATAGTGTTCAGGATGCTTCCGAAAGAAGCGGCATCAAGTGTTTTTGCATTTCTTGAGCCGCAGAATCAGGAACATATAATAAAAAGTATTACTGATAAAGAACTTAGCTATATAATAGAGGATCTCTATGTTGACGATATGGTTGACATGCTTGAGGAATTGCCTGCAAATGTAGTTAAAAAAGTTATAAACAATGCAAATCCAAGTACAAGGACACTTATAAATCAATTTCTCAAGTATCCTGCAAATTCGGCAGGAACCGTCATGACCGCTGAATATATAGGGCTTAGAAAGACAATGACTGTTGCAGAGGCATTTGACTATATAAGAAAACACGGTATAGATAAAGAAACTATATATACATGTTATGTTATGGATGCGAAGAGAGTGCTTGAGGGTGTGCTTACTATAAAAGAAATGCTTATAAATCCGGATACTACGCTGCTTGTTGATATTATGGATACAAGAGTTGTAAAAGCGTTTACAACCACTGACAGGGAGGAGCTTGTAGATATTTTTAATAAATATTCACTTATAGCACTCCCCATAGTGGATCATGAAAACCGCCTTGTAGGGATTGTTACGGTAGATGATGTGGTTGATGTTATGGAAGAAGAGGCTACTGAGGACTTTGAAAAGATGGCTGCTATGCTGCCTTCTGAAAAGCCTTATTTAAAAACAGGTGTATTTGAACTTGCAAAAAACCGGATTGTCTGGCTTTTAGTTCTTATGATAAGCGGTATGATAACAGGTAATGTACTTGCAAAATACGAGAGGGCATTTGCGGCACTGCCGCTTCTTGTAACATTTGTACCTATGCTTACGGGTACCGGCGGAAATGCCGGTTCACAATCATCAACTATGATTATAAGGGGTATGGTTATCGGAGAAATTGAACCTTCAGATGCATTAAGAGTATTCTGGAAAGAAGGTATGGTTTCGATTCTTGTAGGTATAGTACTTGGAGCTGCCAATTTTATAAGACTTATAATTATGTATCCGGGAGAATATATGATAAGCCTTACTGTAGTTTTGAGCCTTTTTGCAACTATTATAATGGCAAAAATCATAGGCGGTATACTTCCGCTTATTGCGAAAAAGCTTAATTTTGACCCTGCTATAATGGCAGCTCCGCTTATAACTACAATAGTTGATGCTTTCAGTCTTATCATATACTTCCAGATAGCTATAAGGCTGCTTGACGGAATAAAACCGGCATGAGTGAAAAACAATCGGAGCATTGTTTTTTGTAATGCAGTGATCGAACATGGACCTGCCTAATGAAATAAAATAAACAGCAGCCGGTTATATGAATTACAGTTTCTTTAAAATAAAGCCTGAAGGAGGGAATGTATTTGGAAAATAATAAGGATGTGCTTGAAAGTGGTTTTTTAGAACTGCTTGAAAATAAGAATTTAAGAAAACTCAGGGAAAAGCTTATTGAGCTTAATGAAGCTGATATTGCGGAATTTATAGATACACTTGATTCTGAAAAATCTCTTATTGCCTTTAGACTTTTACCTAAAGGGCTTGCTACGGATGTTTTTGCATGCCTTGATAACGATAAGCAGGAGCATATTGTAAAAAGCATGACCGACAGTGAACTGAGCTTTATAATAGAGGATCTGTATGTTGATGATGCCGTTGATATGCTTGAGGAGCTGCCATCGGATCTTGTCAATAAAGTGCTTGCAAATGCAACTCCTAATACAAGGAAGCTTATAAATGAGATGCTTAAGTATCCTGATAATTCTGCCGGAAGTATAATGACAGTGGAATATATAGGGCTTAAAAAATCAATGACAGTGGGAGAGGCATTTGACTATGTAAGAAAAAATTCATTTGATAAGGAAAATGTTTATACAGGCTATGTAATGGATGAAAAACGCATACTTGAAGGTGTAGTTACAGTAAAGGAACTTCTTATGAATCCTACTGATGCGATGCTTGACGATATAATGAGTACAAATATAATAAAAGCTGTAACTACCGATAACAGGGAGACAATAGTTGAACTGTTCAATAAATATGATTTGCTTTCGCTTCCGGTTGTAGATCTTGAAAACAGACTTGTGGGAATAGTTACTGTCGATGATGCTGTAAGCATAATGGAGGAAGAAGTTACAGAAGATTTTGAAAAAATGGCAGCGATGACTCCTTCAGAAAAGCCGTATTTAAAAACAAATGTATTTGTACTTGCTAAAAACCGTATTACATGGCTTCTGGTACTTATGTTCAGTTCTATGATTACAGGAGGTATACTTTCAAGATACGAAGCGCAGATTGCAGTTTTGCCGCTGCTTGTAACATTTATACCTATGCTTACCGATACAGGCGGCAATGCGGGCTCCCAGTCATCTACCATGATTATACGAGGTATGGCTATAGGGGAGATAGATTTGGGCGATGCTCTGAAAATCATATGGAAAGAATTTAGGGTCTCTATTGTAGTTGGCAGCATACTTGCAGTAGTTAATTTTATAAAAGTATTGATGCAGTATCCCGGCAAATATAATGTAGGTATAACTGTGGGCTTAAGTATGTTTTGTACGGTTATGATGGCAAATATAGTAGGGGGTCTACTCCCTATGCTTGCAAAGAAACTTAATATTGACCCTACCATAATGGCATCACCTCTTATAAGCACCCTTGTAGATGCAATGAGTCTTATGATTTTTTTCGGACTTGCTGTAGAGATACTGCATATATAGGGGATTACTTATAAAGTTAGCTTGAAAAGGTATAAAAAATTATTATAACAATAATATATTATATAAGGAGAAAAATATGATAACAATTTACAGTATGAAAACATGCCCTGATTGTATTTACCTGTATGATCAGATAAAAGATAATGATAAATTTAAAGTAATCGATATAGGAGAACATGTAAAAAATTTAAAGGAGTTTTTAAGAATTCGTGATAAAAGCTCTGTTTTTGATGATGCAAAATTAAACGGATATGCAGGACTGCCATGTTTTGTGCTTGAAGACGGCAGTGTAACACTTAAGCCGGAAGATGTCGGTTTAAATTCAAGACCTCAGCAGGATGCTAAATCATGCAGTATTGATAAAAAGGGGTGCTGATATAAAAAATAAATAAGTACGGAGTATAATTTAATAAATAATTCTGACGATTTTTTAAAATAATAGAAAAGGAAAATTTTGCAGAGTACATATGCTATACTAAAACTCTTGCCGATATTTTTAAATTTTTAAGAAAAAAGATACTTGATATAATTTGTATTAAAGTTTAAATTATACATATTTGAATTAATTTTCAGCATAAGATCTTCAGGAGGAAATGTGGATGAAGGATGACAAATATGCCCACTATATTTATACAGGTATAACGGCAGGATGTGTTATCGGAGTTTCGATAATAATATATTTTATATTCAGAGAATTTTCGGTAGTACAGTCGATGGTGGCAAAAATATTTTCAATACTCAGCCCTATACTGTACGGTGCGGTTATGGCATTTTTAATGTCTCCGGTTTATAATAAGCTGAATGAAAAAATGTCCGTGTTTTTTAAAAAAATTTTTAAAAAACAAAAAATGGTATTTACAGTATCTAAAACGATTTCAACTGTTGTATGTGTATTTCTTGTGATTTTAATAGTATTTTCACTTATAATGATGCTTATACCTCAGCTTATAATAAGTGTGAAGGAAATGGCTGCAAGCATGCCTAAAAATCTGGAAAATCTTTATGCGGCGATTGAGAAGGCGGCAAAGGACAATCCGGATCTTGAGAGTTTTATACTTGATAATTATTATGCTATGATAGAGAGATTTAATTCATTTATTGCAAGTTCAGTTCTGCCTAATATAAATAAATATATATGGAATTTTTCATCAGGTATAATAAGTGTAGTAAAGATAATATTTTCATTTATAATAGGGATTATGGTGATGATATACCTGCTTAATATAAAATCTTCACTTGCAGCACAGGGCAAAAAGATGGCATACGCATTTTTATCTCTTAATGCGGCAAACAGGCTTATAAGTGAAGTAAGATATATAAAGGCGGTATTTTCCCAGTTTATAGTAGGGAAGATAATAGATTCCGTTATAATAGGGATTATAAATTATATTGCAATGAGTATATTTAAAATGCCGTATGCTTTGCTTATAAGTGCTATAGTAGGAGTTACAAATGTTATTCCGTTTTTCGGACCGTTTATAGGTGCGATACCGAGTGCATTTATAATATTACTTATATCTCCTATACAAAGCCTTCAATTTTCAGTATGGATACTTATATTGCAGCAAGTTGACGGCAATATTATAGGTCCTAAAATACTGGGGCAGACTACGGGGCTTTCCAGTTTCTGGATATTATTTTCAATAATACTTTTTGGAGGGCTGTTCGGTGTGCTTGGAATGATTATAGGTGTACCTACTCTTGCGGTTGTCTACAGATTTTTAAGCGGTAAGACAAATGAGGCTCTTATAAAAAAAGAACTTCCGCAAGACACTATGGAATATTGGAACCTGGAGTATATTAATGAAAAGAATAAGGAATTTATTAATTCTGACAAATAAATTTATAAAGCTTATTTTATGTCTGAGTATAATTACAGTCGTGTTTGCAGGCTTAACTGCCTGTTCAGACACGGAAAATACTATGTTGAGGGGCAGAGCATACAGGGCGCTCGCCCTTTCATACTCAGAACGTTCAAAAATCGGTGATGAGCTTACATATGCTCAGTGCCGGGATTTTCTGATAGAAACTGATATGATTGACAGACAAAGGGCTAGTGGCTCAAATGCGTTAAAGCTTGATAAGGCATATACTTATGGCGAGATGAGGGAGTTATATAAAAAGCTTCCGGCTGACGAAAACATTGACAAGCTGTTTAAAAATAAAAATGATAAAAAGCGTGTAAATGAAGAAGTGTTTTATGAGTTCTATATATACTGGTGCAAAAATATGGATAAATTTGGATTTGTGCAGGAAATAGAGGATACTATATACGGTATAGAGGATAAAAAAGGTACTGAAAGTCAGCCGCAGGAGAATAATACCTCAGGTACTTCCAAAGACAGTTCAAATGATATACATGTACTATATACTTATAATAATAATGCATTTAATTACGATTCGGATAAAGATCCGCAGCAATATCTTGATAAAAAAATTGACATGATCACCGCTTCAGGTGAAATTTTATATATAAGAAAAATAACGAGTGAAGAGGCGGTATATTCCGGAGTTTACCTGGTTAAAAACAACAGAACTGCAGGCGATAATACGAGCTCCGGCAATAAAAACAAAGCAGACATTGGGAAAAGTCTTGAAGTTATGATACGCTCAGTCAGGCGTACGATTCCTTTCAGTGAAGATAAAGGTATAGAAAGTATACTTGCAGGAAATGTGGTCAATCTTGTAATTGAAAATGGAGAGATTGTATCAGCAAAAAAACTTGAAAATAAGATATCAGGAAAAGTTATTTCAATAGACAATGAAAATATTGAGATAGAAAATTACGGTATTCTTCCTAAGGCATCGGATTTTTCATCCTATATACCCGGAGAAAATCCTTCAAGAGAGGCGGTAAAAAGTATACATGTAGGTTCTGATGTACATGATTTTTTCATATTGGACGGAAAGCTTCAGGCTGCATTAAAAACAGGTGAGTATACACATGATAAAATAAGAGTTCTTATAATGAATGACAATTATAAATTTAAGCATCATTATAATATTAAAATGATAAGCGACAGCGATCTTGAGATTAGGGTTGGCAGCATAGTAAAAAATGTAAAAGCAGGTGAGGAGTTTTCGGTAAATAATACCGATCAGGAATTTGACAATAAGCAAAGGATGTTTGTAACTCCGGTACTACAGGAGGCATCAACAAAGATTACAAGTCTTAAGAGAAGTCTCGGAAATCCTTCATATGGAGGAAGTTTTGAAATTGTAAAACATGACGGGGTTTTGTTTTTAATTAACGAAATTGACATGGAAAGCTATCTAAAAAAAGTAGTACCCAGTGAGATGCCCTCTAAATTTCATATAGAGGCACTTAAGACTCAGGCTGTATGTGCGAGAACCTATGCCTGTAAGCAGATTGATCTTGCAGGTGAGCTGAGAGTTTATGGTGCACATGCAGATGACAGCATAAATTATCAGGTTTATAATAATGTCGAAGGTACAGAGGATACCGATAATGCAGTAGATGAAACCAAAGGAGAATGTGCATTATACAACGGTAAATATGCTGAAACATTTTTCTATGCCACATCTGCCGGAGTAAGTACCGATGCAGGTATATGGGGAGATGATCCGGCAAAATATCCTTACCTTACATCACATGGCATAAGTCCTGCAAGACCTGTACTTAATCTCACTACAAATGAGGAATTTAAAGCGTTTTTAAATAATAAAGAATTTCCGGCATATGAGAAAGATTATCCTTATTACAGGTGGAATACTCAGACTACAAATAAAATACTAAAAAATAAGATAAATGATGTGGGCGATATATTAAATATAAGTATAGTACAAAGAAGCCCGGGAGGAATTGCAAAGAAAATGAGGGTTGACGGTTCATCCGGCAGCCGTATAATCACAGGACAGAACTCAATAAGAGCAGCTCTGGGAGATGAAAGTCTTATAATAGATAAAAATGATAAAACAACTATAAGCGGTTTATCATCACTTCCAAGTTCATTTATATATATTGAGCCTCTTGCACCGGACAGTGAAAATGTAATAAAATTTAATATTTATGGCGGAGGAAACGGTCATGGCGTCGGTATGAGCCAGAATGCGGCAGGTGAGATGGCACAGTCGGGCATGGATTACAGACAGATAATTGATTTCTTTTTTAAGGGAGTTGAGGTTAGGTAAGCTTTGCCTGCTCTGTAATATTGCATTGGTTTAAAATATATAGTATAATACCACTGCGGTTCGGGCAGTAAGTCCGTATTGCAGATACATAAAGAATTTGTAAAATAGCGGAACAAATAACAGACGGTATATATCGTCTGTTATTTATGTGAATATATTTTAATATGATAATAGAATTTATTAATACTGAAATTTAATTTTAAAGTACATAATTAAATATAAATATATTTAATTATAAGGTACTATTGCTGAAAGGTGGTTTTTGATATGACATTACTTGAAACATGGAGAAAAAAAGCTTACGGAGACGGAACAGACAATAAACAAAAAGAAGAACTGTGGGAAAAATATTTTTTAATAGAAAAGGGTATTTATGAAAAGATACTTGCAGATTATAAGACTGTTATAAACTGCAGCGTAGCTGAACTGGCTAAAAAATTTGATACTGATATAGAAACAATTACCGGATTTCTTGACGGGATCAATGAGTCAATTTCAGAACCGAATCCTACTGAAACTATGGATGAAGATACTCTTGTAAAAATAGAGATAATACCGGAAAAGCTTTACTACAATATGGTTGAAGCCAAGGCTGAATGGCTTTATAATCTGCCTCAGTGGGATAAAATACTTACTGAGGAAAAGCGCAAAGAGCTTTATAGGGAACAGAAAAAAAGCGGTACTGTGGTAAAAGAAAAAAAAGTGGGCAGAAATGATTTATGCCCTTGCGGAAGCGGCAAAAAATATAAATATTGCTGCGGCAAATAATGGATATATACAGGGATTTTGCAAGGGTTTATGATATATTTATGGAAGATGTGCCGTATAGTATGTGGTGCAGACAGATTACAGATATACTTAAGGCAGATAAAATCAATTCAGGTATAGTGGCAGACCTGGGGTGCGGTACAGGAGAACTTACAAGGAGGCTTTCAAGCTCAGGCTATGATATGATAGGAATTGACAGTTCGTATGAAATGCTTGATGTAGCTTTAAATAAAGATCCTGGCAAAGATATACTTTACCTTTGCCAGGATATAAGAGAATTTGAACTTTACGGAACTTGTGCCGCCATAGTAAGCAGGTGTGATACCTTAAATTATATAATTGATTTTGATGATCTTGTTAAGGTATTTAAACTTGTAAATAATTATCTGGATCCGAATGCTCCGTTTATATTTGATTGTAATTCCATATATAAATATGAGCATATACTTTCAGATAATACTTTTGCTCAAAGCCGTGATGAGGGGAGCTTTATATGGGAAAATTATTATGATAAAAAAAGGCATATAAATAATTCCTCTCTGACGTTTTTTATAAAAGAAGATATAAATTCTAAAATATTATATACAAAATCTGAAGAAGTGCATATACAAAGGGCATATTCGCTTGATGAATTAAAGAATGCGGCAAATGAAGCTGGTCTTTTATGGAGAGATGCCTATGATGCCGATGATTTTGGAACTATAAAAGAGGATACACAAAGGTATCTTATATGTCTTTATGAAAATGGAAAAAAGTCATGACGACATGGTTAATGATAATATGATTAATAATGACAATATAAATGATTATATAATTAAAGCCACCGCCGCAGGCGGTAAAATAAGAGCATTCGCATGTACATCAAAAAACACATGTGAAAAAGCAAGGAGCATACATAATACCAGTCCTGTTGCAACTGCAGCCTTTGGTCGTCTTTTAAGTGCAGGACTTATGATGGGAAGCATGATGAAATCAGGCAGGGATTTGCTTACATTAAGGATAAACGGAGACGGCCCGTTAGGCGGCATACTTGTAAGTGCGGATTCTCTGGGCCATGTGAAAGGCTATCTATTTAATCCGGTAGTTATAATTCCTGCAAACAGTAAGGGAAAACTTGATGTCGCAAAGGCGGTAGGCAATGGGATATTAAGTGTAATATCGGATATTGGTATGAAAGAACCTTATGTAGGTCAGACTCAGCTTGTATCAGGAGAGATAGCGGAGGATCTTGCTTATTATTATGCAGCAAGCGAACAAATTCCGTCATCGGTTGCACTTGGGGTTTTAATGGACAGGGATAATACGGTAAAAGCTGCAGGAGGGTTTATAATACAGCTTATGCCTATTGAAAAAGAGGATGAAGCCTCGGATATTATATATATACTTGAAAAAAGGATTGCACGGCTTGAACCTGTAACTACGCTTTTGAGCAGTGAAAAAACGCCTGAGGATATATTGGAAATGCTTTTATATGATATGGAGCTTGAAATAAATGAAAAAATTGATGCAGGCTTTAGCTGTAACTGCAGCAGGCAGAGAACTAAAAAGGCACTTATAAGCATAGGCAGAAAAGATCTTCAGGACCTTGCACAAGAAGGTGATACTGAACTTTCATGCCATTTCTGTAATAAGAAATATGTCTTTAAAAGCAGTGAGCTTAAAGAAATTCTAAGCGGAGGTATATAACTATGAAGTTAGAACAGGTAATAAAACACTTTGTTACAATAACTAAACATAAGCTTACCGTTATGGATTTATGCTTTAAGGTAGGCATGGTAGAGCAGGCATTTCTGCATGATTTAAGTAAGTATTCACCTGAGGAATTTATTCCTGGGGTAAAGTATTATCAGGGAAATAAAAGTCCAAATGCCGCTGAAAAGCTTGAAAATGGTTTTTCAAAGGCGTGGCTTCACCATAAAGGACGCAATAAACACCATTTTGAATATTGGATTGATTATTCTATTAATTATGATGAAGGGCTTATCGGCATGAAAATGCCTCTTAAATATGTACTTGAGATGGTTTGCGACAGAATTGCAGCTTCAATGGTTTACAGCGGCAAAGACTATAATAGTGCCATACCTTGGGAATATTACAGTAAAAGGGAAGGGCAGGTAATACATTTGCATCCGGAAACAAAACTTTTACTTGAGAAACTCCTTATAATAAATAGAGATAAAGGTCTTAAAAAGACTCTTGCATATATGAGGTGGCTCTACAAGCATCCTTATTTATATGACGACAGGGTCTATAAAGGCTGATATAGAATGCAGAGAACCACCTCAATTTTTTCTGTTCAGTACACAAGACCGAACATTGAAAGTATACCTTTTATAAATGACTTTACAAGGCTGTTGTTATTAAAATCAAAATCATGAAGTTCAAAATAACCTACAGAGTCATTATATTTTTTATAAAATGTTTTAAGACCGCAGCCCATACATGCCGGTATAAAGGTGGAATTTTTTTTTGTATAGGCTGTGGATTTTGATGCATTTTCTCTTGCTGATTTATCTACAAAGCGGCCTATACTTTTATGTACTGCCATATCTTCAAGCGGAAGAAAATAATAGTCTTTATAATTTTCAAAAAAGAATTTTGCTTCACCATGGTATGGACAGCATCTTATTATAATAATATTATCCTTTCCGTTTACTGAATATAAATCATTTTTAAGGCTGAAAGGCTTCGGGATACGATATTCTGATTTAAATGCCACTTCGAAGCAATCTTTATTTATAATTTTTGAAGAGAATTTAAAATCTCCCTCAGTAAAATCACTGTAGCTTAATATAGGAAGCAGCTGTACGAGTCCGGTTATATCTTCTTCATTATGAAGTACAAGCGGTTCAAAAAAGTTATATTCATAATTTTTAAGATAGAGATTATAAATATCTATAAGTTCTTTTCCGTTAAAATCATCTCTGCGTTCTACTCCTAAGAATTGTTCAAGTGATTTTTGATTAAATCTGAATGAATTTATAACGGCACGCTTGCGTCTTGCGGTTTTATATATATCAACTGATTTTATCTTTTCAAAAGGATGTTTTATATTATAATGCCTGCATACCTTTTTAATATAGGGTATATCAAAACTGTCTCCGTTAAAGTTTACCAGAACTTCACATTCATCAAGCATGGCAAAAAAGGAATTTACTAAATCAAGCTCGTCAGATATACTTTCCGAAAAAAATTGTGTAAGTTTAAAGTATACAGTATCAGGAAGAGTATTACTTTTAGCGTTTATTTGAGGCACAAGTACACCTATAATATAAAGTTCGGAATTTTCAGGGGAAAGTCCGGTAGTTTCAATATCAAAAAATATTGTTTTTTCAGGTGCTCCGATATTTTTTAAATCATAATCAACTTTTAATCTAATATCTTTGGTAATAGTTTTCATAATTTATCCCCATTAATATTTTTAATATATTTTATTTTATTTATTTGTATGCTAAAATATATCTGTTTTTATTATGCCGTATAATAAAATGATGGTGCTACCCTTACTATTATTATACAAATAATTTAAGTTTATTTCAAGAATGGAAAGGACAACTTTTGAAAGATGATTTCATATATAAAAGGTAAGCTTATTGAAATACATAGTGAAAGTATTGTAGTTGAAACAGGTGGCATAGGTATTGAAATTTATGTTCCTGCGGCACTTAGTCTTCCTGATACAGGTGATGAAATTATTATATATACATATTTTAAAGTTTCAGAGGATGCTATGAGTCTTTATGGATTTTTAAGCAGACAGGATCTTGATATGTTTAAACAGGTGATTTCAGTAAGCGGTATAGGTCCTAAAGGAGGGCTTGCAATACTTTCAACCCTTTCACCTGATGAGCTGAGAACTGCTATATTGACTGAAGATGTAAAAACGGTGTCGAAGGCTCAGGGCATAGGGGCAAAGACTGCAAAACGGCTTATACTTGATTTAAAAGATAAGATAGATATGCATAAGCTTTTAAAAGAAAATAATGTGTCCGAACCTTCAAAGTCTGAGGACGGCAGTAAAGAGTTTGAAGTTATAGAGGCTTTATACAGTCTTGGATACAGCACTTCTGATGCAGCCAGAGCAGTAAGGGAAATAGATATTTCTAAAGATATGAAAGTTGAGGATATTTTAAAACTTGCACTTAAAAAGCTTGCTGTATTTTAGATATTTAATTGTATAAAAATTAAAATAAATATATAGCCATATAAAAAAGAAAGAAGTAAATATATGGAAAGAAATATTATAAATACCGATATAATAACTGAAGAAAAACAGCTTGAAAAAAATCTCAGACCTAAATATTTAAATGAATATATAGGGCAGGAAAAGATTAAATCAAATCTTAAAATATATATTGATGCTGCAAGATTAAGAAAAGAAAGTCTTGATCATATTCTGTTTTACGGACCTCCCGGACTTGGGAAAACAACCTTAAGCTCAATAATTGCAGCTGAGATGGGGGTTAATTTAAAAATTACTTCAGGACCTGCAATTGAAAAGCCCGGCGAGATAGCAGCCATATTAAATAATTTATCTGAAAATGATGTATTATTTATTGATGAAATACACAGACTGAATCGACAGGTTGAGGAGATATTATATCCTGCTATGGAGGATTTTGCAATTGATATAATACTTGGTAAAGAGTCGGCTGCGAGGAGTATAAGGCTTGATTTACCTAAATTTACATTAATAGGTGCCACTACAAGAGCAGGTCTTTTAAGTGCACCTTTAAGGGATAGGTTCGGAATAGTGCATAAGCTTGAATTCTATAATGAGGGTGAATTAAAAAATATAATTACAAGATCTGCTATGGTGCTCGGAATTGAAATAGATGAAAAAGGTGCATGTGAAATTGCAAAAAGAAGCCGTGGCACACCAAGACTGGCAAACAGACTTTTAAAAAGAGTAAGAGATTTTGCACAGGTAAAATATGACGGTACGGTTACAAAGGAAGCTGCTGATTATGCACTTGATATACTTGATGTCGATAAATTAGGTCTTGATCAAAATGATAGAGAAATTTTATCCGTAATTATAGAAAAATTTGCAGGAGGTCCGGTGGGAATTGATACTATAGCTGCCTCATTAAATGAAGATGCCGGAACACTTGAGGAAGTATATGAACCGTATCTTATGATGCAGGGACTTATAAATCGTACTCCAAGAGGAAGGATTGCAACGGATAATGCTTATAAACATCTTGGTATAATAAAAGAAAAATAACTTTATTATAAATATATATAAATCTGATGTTTATTTATATATTATTAGTATCGTTTATAAAAAGAAAATAAAACAAAAAACAATATTTTATTGACAAAAATATTTATTAGCTTTATAATTCAACAACAAGTACTAAATTTATATTTGATTATTATTAAAATAAAAAATGAGGTGATTAAAATGGCAGATGAAAAATCTTTATTAGATACTCAGTTAAATACAGGAGAATACGAAGCTCCTGCTCCTAAAAAAAGAGGAAGAAAACCGGGAAGTAAAAATAAACCGAAAGCTGAAAAAGAAGCTAAAGCAAATTCTGTTGCTGAAAAATCCAAAAGAGGAAGAAAACCTAAAAATATATCAGAAACCCAAACAGCTGAAAAACCGAAGGCAAAAAGAGGGAGAAAGCCCAAGTCTGAAGCTGCACAGACCACATCTGCCGAACCTAAAAAAAGACCGGGAAGACCGACATCAAAGACTGCTGAGAAAAAAACTACAAATAAAGAGCCTAAGAAAAATATATTTATTGAGTATGAAGGCAGATCAATTCTGGCAAAAGATGTACTTGCAAGATCAATTAAGGCATATAAAAAATTTCACAGAGGGGTTGAAATTAAAAGGGTCGAATTATATATAAAACCTGAGGAAAATGCTGCATATTATGTAATTAACGGGGATATGTCTCCTTCATATAAGGTTGAACTTTAATTATATCGGTGCTGTAAAACTGTCAGAGCCGGCTGCACTGTGCCGTATCTGTAAAAGACTGGTTTTGCAGCACTTATTTTTTGTGAGATTATATAAAGATATATAACGATAATAATTATATAAGATATTTAAAATATCAGTTTTATTAATATTTTAAATATCCTATATTTTTTAAAAACAAGAATATATTTATATGAATTAAAGCCTTAAATCAAATCGCTTTAATAAGTGTACAAAATAAAATTCATTATACAAATATATTTAAAGGAGGTTTTTAGCAGATGTTTTTTGAAAATAAAATATGGGCAGCCGCTGTGCCGTATAAAGAAAATGAAAATAATACAGGAAATGTCGGGGAGAAATTATGCATACTTCCTGCTATGGCAAACAGGCACGGACTGATAGCAGGTTCTACCGGAAGTGGAAAAACGATAAGTCTTAAGGTTCTTGCCGAATCTTTTTCGGATGCAGGAGTAAGTGTGATGCTTGCTGATGTAAAAGGAGATCTTGCAGGAATGTGTGAAAAGGGTGAAGATTCTTCTGATATAAATGCAAGAGTGCATAAACTTAAACTTGATGAGGCGGGATTTTCTTATAAAGCTTTTCCTGTAAGGTTTTGGGATGTTTATGCACAGTCGGGGCTTGCACTTAGAACAACTGTAACTGAGTTTGGACCGCTGCTTCTTTCACGCCTTCTTGAGCTTAATCAAATACAGAGCGATATCTTAAATATTGTTTTTCAAATCGCTGATGATGAAGGTCTTTTATTGATTGATATAAAAGACTTAAAGGCAATGCTTAATTATGTTTCACAAAATTCAAAGAGATATGTGCAGGATTATGGAAATATATCCTCACAGAGTATAAATGCAATAATACGTTCGCTTGCGGTGCTTGAACAACGTGGAGGTGATATGTTTTTTGCAGAGCCTGCACTTGATATAGAAGATTGGTTTAAAACTGATGAAAATTCAAGAGGGTTTATAAATATACTTGATTCTTCAAGTCTTATAAATGATTCACTTACATACTCAACCTTTATGCTCTGGCTTCTTTCTGAATTTTTTGAAAAGCTGCCTGAGGCAGGTGATCTCAAAAAGCCTAAGATGGTACTTTTCTTTGATGAGGCACACCTGCTTTTTAAAGATATTCCTAAAGCACTTATGCAGAAAATAGAACAGGTAATGAAGCTTATACGTTCAAAGGGAATAGGAGTTTATTTTATAAGCCAAAGCCCTAAGGATATACCTGATGAGATACTTGCACAGCTTGGGAATAAGATACAGCACTCGCTAAGAGCATATACTCCGGCTGAACAAAAGGTATTAAAGGCTGCAGCCGCATCATATCGTGCAAATCCCGGTTTTGATACGTTTAAATCCATATCGGAGCTTGCAGTAGGTGAGGCACTTGTTTCATTTATAGAAGCTGACGGTTCTCCTTCTGTAGTCTCAAGGGCTTATATACTGCCTCCTCAGTCAAAAATCGGAACAGTTGATTCACAATTAAGAAAATCAATTATAGATTCCGATATTTTAAATAAAAAATATTTTCAAACATTTGACAGGGATTCCGCATATGAGTTTTTATGCAGATTAAATGCTGATGAGCAGCAGGAACAGCTATTATACGCTGCAAAAAAAGAAGCGGATAAATTAAATGAAAAAGAAGAGGCTGCTGAAAAAAAGAGAAAAGAACAGGAAGAAAAGAAATTGAAGAGAAATATCGCCGGAGTAGGTACTTCGGCACTTGGAACTATAGGCAGAGAGATAGGAAAAGATCTGGGCAGTTCAGTAGGAGGAAAATTCGGGAAAAGGCTTGGGGGTAATGTAGGAGCTTCATTTGCAAGAGGACTGTTTAAAACCTTATTTAAAATTTAAATATTAATATTATAAATAACCTTAAATAAATTTATGAAAAAATCAATAAAAAAAATAGAGTTTAAGCCCAGGCATTTTTCTCAGCTCCAATTTATAGCACTTGGTTTTATTATAATGATTTTTACAGGTGCTATCCTTTTAAATCTGCCCTATGCTTCAAAGGATTCAAACAGTATAGGTTTTATAGATGCGCTTTTTACATCTACAAGTGCCAGTTGTGTTACAGGGCTTGTGCCGGCTGATACAGCAAGCCACTGGACATTTTTCGGTCATCTTGTAATTATAACGCTTATACAAATAGGAGGATTGGGGTTTATCTCAATAGGAGTTTTTTTTGCAGTAGTTTTAAGGCAAAAAATAGGACTAAGGGCAAGAGGACTTTTAAAGGAAAGTATTAATTCACTTGAGATAGGCGGAGTAGTGAAGCTTACAAAAAGAATACTCTACGGGACCGCATTAATTGAACTTATAGGAGCAGTTTTTCTGTCATTTAGATTTATACCTGAATTTGGACTGATAAATGGTATATGGTATTCACTGTTTCATTCAATATCCGCTTTTTGCAATGCAGGGTTTGACCTGATGGGAGATAAATACGGAGAGTACTGTTCACTTACGCCCTACTGTTCAGATATACTTGTGAATCTTGTAATTATGTTTTTAATAATTATAGGAGGAATAGGTTTTGTTGTATGGGATGATGTATTGAAGCATAGATTTAGGTTTTCAAAATATAGACTGCACAGCAAGATATCCATAGTTATGACCATTATATTGATAATAGGTGCAGGCATTTTGTTTTTAATTACCGAAAAGTATACGGTGTTTGCAGGTATGGATATAAAAACAAGGCTGCTTGCAGCGACCTTTTCATCGGTTACTCCAAGAACGGCAGGTTTTAATTCAGTTGATACGGCATCATTAAGCAACTCGGGAAAGCTTATAACTATGGTGCTTATGTTTATTGGGGGAAGTCCCGGTTCAACTGCTGGAGGTATAAAGACAACAACCTTGTTTGTGCTTGGAGCATATGTTTGTGCATATATAAGACAGACTCATGGTGTAGATGTATTTAAAAGAAGACTTGCTGAGGATAGTATAAAAAAAGCCGCAACTATTTTAAGCATTAATTTATTTTTAGTGCTTACGGCGGCAGTTGTTATAAGTACAATTGAAAAACTTGATATTACAGATATTATGTTTGAAATATGTTCCGCCATGGGAACTTCAGGCATGAGTACAGGGATTACAAGACAGATAGGTTCTGTTTCAAAGATAGTGCTTATTGTACTTATGTATTTGGGAAGAGTAGGCAGTTTATCATTCGCTCTTGCATTTACACGAAATGAGAAAATGCCTAATATAATGCAGCCTAAAGAGGATATTAATATAGGCTGATTTAGTAGTGATATTATATACTGAAATTTATAAATATATTAAACATTACAACAATATTTAAGTTTATTAAAACAGATAAAAAATTATGAAATCAATACTTATTATAGGAATGGGGAGATTCGGACAGCATCTGTGCCGCAATCTTGCAGAACTTGGAAATCAGATAATGATTGTAGATGAAGATGAAAATGCTCTTGATGATATGCTTCCCTATGTGGTAAGTGCCAAAATTGGGGACTGTACTAAAGAAAGCATATTAAAAACCCTTGGAGTATCAAATTTTGATATAGTGTTTGTATGTATAGGAAATAATTTTCAAGGCTCACTTGAGGCTACATCACTTGTAAAGGAGCTTGGAGCAAAATATGTGGTAAGCAAGGCTGACAGAGATATACATGCTAAATTTCTGCTTAAAAACGGTGCTGACGAAGTTATATATCCTGATCGTGATATAGCTGTAAAAACTGCGGTAAGACACAGTTCAAAACATATTTTTGACTATATAGAGCTTACAAGTGATTATTCAATTTATGAAATATCGCCGCCTGCAAAATGGATCGGTAAAAGCCTCAGGCAGCTTGATCTTAGAAATAATCACAATATACATATAATAGGCTATAAATCAGGTGAAATGACAAAGCTTACACCAAATGCGGAATATGTTATAAATTCCAATGAGCATCTGCTTATTGTGGCTGAGGATGAAAAAATAAAAGATGTACTTACGGAGGTTGACAGTTGGTAAAGGCGTGTATATTTGATCTTGACGGAACCCTTTTAAATACAATTTATGCACTTTCATACTGCATAAGTCTTACTATGAGGGAATTTGGAGGAAAGGATATAGATGAGGCGCATACAAAGCTTTTTGTAGGGGACGGTTATAAAGAGCTTGTAAAAAGAGCTTTAATATATTCAGGAGATACAAGGCTTGTACATATGGAAGCTGCATGTATGCGTTATCTTGATATTTTTAATAAAAACAGTCTGTATAATGTACAGCCTTATGACGGTATAATAGATGCAATAAAATTTTTAAATAAAAAAAGTATAAAAACTGCTGTTTTGTCAAATAAGCCGGAGGAAATCGCAAGGTTAAATATAAATAAATTTTTTGGAGAATCATTGTTTGAGAAGGTTTACGGTCAAAAGGAAGGGGTTCCCAGAAAGCCGGATCCTAAAATGCTTGATGATTTAATTATAGAGCTTGGTATTAAAAAAGATGACATATTGTATTTCGGAGATACATCAACGGATATGCTGACCGCATCAAATTCAGGTGTAAAAGCGGTAGGTGTACTTTGGGGATTTAGGGACAGGAAAGAGCTTGAGGCATATAAGCCTTATAAAATCATAGAAAATCCTGTCGAAATCATGAAGCTGGTTTAAAGTCTGTGTATCATTATTTTTGGTATCGAATATTACATTTATATTACGAAAAAACTAAAAAGTATTGACTTTTTTAGGAATTCAACTTTATAATACGGTAAATATAAAAAGGAAAGCATTTAAGGAGTTTTTTATTATGCCTAAATTTACCGGAATCATAAAGAAAGTATGCAATAAACTAAGATCATTTAGCTTTATTCCTGTAAAGATTACAAAAGAAATGTATCGTAATTTTGCAGTGATAATATGTGGTGCAGTGGTTGTGGCAGCTATAAGCTTTGCATGTAAAGGTTTTGCAGGCTCAGGGAAAAATGCGGCAACGGCACATATAACGAGGGCGAAGGATTCGGGTGATGCTTTAGACGGACAGGATAGCGATGATGAAGAAACGCTTCTTGATACAATAGCTCAGGCAGATAAAGAATTTGCGGAAAATTCGCACACCCGGGAAATACCGGGGGAGTCCGACGGCGTAATTAAAGACAGGATTAACTATGATATACTCGCCATGCAGAAAGAGTATATAAATGAAATATATAAAAATAAAGATAATGAGAATTCCGAAAATATCTTTTTAGAAAAAGCATGGGATGAGGAGAAGGTCAGGTACTATGAGGGGCTTAGGAAAAATCTGGGAATTCCTTCATTTAGTCAGACGGATTATGATAATTTGTGCCGTATAGTTGAAAGTGAGGCAAATATATGTAATATAAAAGGTCGTATATTGGTTGCAGATGTAATTATAAACCGTGTTAAAAGCAAAGCTTTTCCCGATACGGTAAGCAGTGTGATATTAAGCAGCGGACAGTTTACCACAGTATCTGAAGGTACTTTTTATACACTTCCTATAAGTACTTCTACAAAAAAGGCTGTTGACAGAGCCTTAAATGGTGAGGATTATTCAAAAGGAGCCTTATACTTTATAAGCCACAGTGGAAAGAATACATATGGTAAGATATGGATACGGAATAATTTTAAATATCTTTTTTCGTATGAAGGGCATGATTTTTATAAATAACAAAAATCAGATTGACGGTATAAGTGAAAAATGTCATAATAATGCGTGATTTTGGCAGTTAAATTTATCTGCTGAAATATTTGTTTTAAAATTAAATTTTTACAAAATTCAGGAGGAAATTCAAATGGCAACAAAGGCTTATTATCCTATAAGTGAAATAGGTGCCGGCAAAGTAGGTTTTTCAAAGACAAGAAGTATTATTGAAACTGCATTTTACGGTAATAATGTTATTAAAATAAATACTCTGAAAGAGGCATATGAACTGGCAAAGGACTCACCGGGAACTGTAATTACAGACATGCCTGTTTATCGGGGTGAAGAATTTGGACTTGACCGTGATGCAAAGGTTTTATTATTTAATGATGGTGCTATCACAGGTCGATATGCAACTGCCAGGAGAATTGCAGGTGAACCGGGAGTTGACTGTGCTGAACTTGATAAGGTGGCTATGGATGCAATATATCGTTCAAGATGGAAAACTCTTTATCATGCACAGGTGTATGTAGGACTCGATCCTGAATTTATGGTAAAAGCTCATCTTCTTATACCTGAAGGAGAGGAGAATATACTGTATAACTGGATGCTTAATTTCCAGTATATGTCAGATTTTTATGTAAAGATGTATAATAATTCAAAACCGGTAGGCGATGGAAAAGAGCCTGATATATATATTTTTTCCGATCCTCAGTGGTGCGGTTCGGATAGTCCCACAGTAAGCATGGACTGCCTAAGCGATCCTGAGAAAAAGACATTATGCTATTTTAATACTGATGAAAATTGTGCCTGTATACTTGGAATGAAGTATTTCGGAGAGCATAAAAAGGGTACTCTTACTATGGCATGGGCTATCGCTGACAGAAATGGCTATGCATCATGTCATGGAGGTCAAAAACGATATAACCTTAAAGGAGGAAAAACCTATGTAGCTTCGGCATTCGGACTTTCAGGTTCAGGCAAATCAACAATCACACATGCAAAGCATGGCGGTAAATATGATATAACCGTGCTTCATGACGATGCTTTTATAATAAATACAGATACATGTGCTTCGATAGCTATGGAACCGTCCTATTTTGACAAAACCAATGACTATCCGACCGGCTGTCCTGACAATACCTATCTTTTAACTGTGCAGAATGTTGCTGCGACTATGGATGAAGACGGTAAAGTACAGATAGTTACAGAGGATATAAGAAATGGAAACGGGCGTGCTATAAAATCCAAGCTTTGGAGTCCTAACAGGGTTGACAGGCTTGAAGAACCTGTAAATGCAATTTTCTGGATTATGAAGGATCCTACTATACCGCCTGTAGTAAAGCTTAAAGGCAGTGCACTTGCTTCAGTGATGGGTGCTACGCTTGCTACAAAGAGAAGCACTGCGGAGCGACTGGCTCCGGGAGCGGATCCTGATGCCCTTGTGGTAGTTCCTTATGCCAATCCTTTCAGAACCTATCCTCTTGCAAATGATTATGAAAAATTTAAAAAGCTTGTTGAGGTTAAACATGTGGATTGCTTTATAATAAATACCGGTGATTTCATGGATAAAAAGGTAAAACCGTCTGATACTCTCGGTATTATTGAACAGATAATAGAGGGCAGTGCCGAATTTAAACCGTGGGCTTCATTTTCAGATATAGATATACTGGATTGGGAGGGTTTTGTTCCCGATATGAAAGATGAAACATATCTTAAACAGCTTAGAGCACGTATGAAGGACAGGGTTGAGTTTATAAAAAAACTTGAAACTGTAAAGGGAGGTTATGATAAACTTCCGAAAGAGGCGCTTGAAGCAATTGAAAAAGTTTTTAATGAATGTAGATGATAAAAACTGAGCATATATTATTTGACCTTGACGGAACCATCACAAAGTCTTATTTTGGTATAACACGTTCAGTGCAGAAAGCTCTTGAGTATTTCGGTATAGTTGAGGAAGATAATTCAAAGCTGATTAAATTTGTAGGTCCTCCTCTGCGTGAGAGCTTTATTAAATACTATAACTTTAATGATGATATGTATGTTAAGGCATTAAAGATTTTTAAAGAATATTATTCAGTCAAGGGTATTTTTGAAAGCGAACTCTATGACGGTATAGAACATATGCTTTCAAAGCTTTCCTTAAAAGGCAGCCGTCTTTATATTGCAACTTCAAAACCTGAAGATGAGGCGGTAAGAGTACTTAAGCATTTTAATCTATATAAGTATTTTGATTTTGTAGGCGGCTCTGACGGAGATTACAATACAAGCCGTTCTACAAAAGCTGCTGTTATAAGTTATGTGCTTGACTATATAAAAGGAAATTTTCCGGAGGATACTATTAAAGAAAAAACTGTAATGGTAGGGGACAGAATGCATGATATAGAGGGAGCTGAAAGTAACGGACTTTTCAGTGTAGGAGTGCTTTATGGTTATGGCAGTCTTGAAGAGCTTAAGGCTGCCGGTGCAGACCGTATCTGTAATGATATAGACTCGCTTTCAGAATTTTTGCTGAAAAATATATCAGATGTATAAGCTTAACATTATTTAGAATTAGGAGATAAATGTATGGTTAAGGCTTCAGACCTGCTTAATATAAGGTATTATGATTATGGGCAGCCTTTTTCAGGCAGTTATAAAGGTATAAGGTACAGGATTTCCAGAGAACCGCTTGAAGATGTCTCACATACACCACAGGATAAAAGAGGTGAAGAAAGGCTGAAACTCTGTATATGGGATGAGCCGTTGAGCTTTGAAAAAACAGATCATAGTCTTATCAGGGAAAGCTTTTATGAATATTCAAATAGTGGACTTGAGCTTATAGCAGGTTATTTAAATACCGTTAATGGATGATATGTTTTTATAGCACTATGATTTCATGAAAATACTTATATTTAGATATATATAGTTTAGTCCGGTATTAAATATCTTTATGCATATCGACGGATTATAAATGTATGAATGTAGTATTTTGTTGCAAGTCAATGTTTTTAATATAAAACATTGACTTGCATTCAATTCAGTGTTATAAAATAATTGTTACCTGTAATTTTCATTATTATGACTGGGAGATAATGAATTGTTTTTTAAAGTAAGAGAGGTTATATTTTAATGAAAGAAAGAAAAATCAGACTTAAAACTGTTCAGGATGCGAAAGACTTTGTTGCAAAAGCGGTTAAATGCGACTTTGACATTGATGTTCACTTTAACAGTAGTTTTATTATTGACGGAAAGTCTATATTAGGCGTGCTCAGCCTTGATCTAAAGAATGTTCTTACTATCAGATATTTTGGAGACAATAGTGATTTTGAGACATTCCTTGACTTACATGATGCATCAAGAGATTCGGCTGCATAAAGAACATAAAGATAAATATGGAGGTGTTGCAAAATCACCGAAAAAGGGTGCCACCTCCCTCCTTTAGGTAAAATTGGAAGAAAATCTACATTTATCGGTTTTCTTTCGATTTTTTATTTTTACAAAAAATGAGCTGCTGATCCATAGATTTCTCATCTATTTTACAGCAGCTCTATTAAAAATATCGAATACACTATCTGAGATTACTTTGTGCCGAAAATTCTGTCTCCGGCATCACCGAGTCCAGGGCATATATAAGCATCTTTATTCAGTACCCTGTCAAGACATCCTATATATATCTGGATATCGGGATGGGACTTCTGCAGCTTTTTAAGCCCTTCAGGTGCAGCTATTATACACATAAATTTAATCTTCATACCGCCATGTGATTTAATCTGACTTATAGCATCAACTGCCGAACCTCCTGTAGCAAGCATAGGATCGGTTACCACTATAACTCTTTCCTCTATCGGACTTGGGAGTTTACAGTAATATTCATGTGGAAGGTGTGTGATTTCATCACGATAAATCCCTATATGACCTACTTTAGCATTTGGAACAAGTGCAAGTATGCCGTCAACCATACCCAGCCCTGCACGCAGTATAGGCACTATCGCAAGTTTTCTGCCCGATATAATAGGAGATTTGCAGGTCTCAATAGGTGTTTGGACTTCAATATCCTCAACAGGAAGATCTCTTAATGCCTCATACCCCATAAGCATTGAAATTTCACCTACAAGTGAACGAAATTCACTGGTTCCTGTTGACTGGTCTCTGAGCCTTGTGATCTTGTGCTTTATTAACGGATGATCATTGATAAAGACTTCATTACTTTCATACATGATATAGTTTACTCCTTGTAACTAAAAATTTTAAAGTATATAGCTGAATTTTATTTTGAACTGGGGGAAAATTTAACCAGTATATAATCTTCTGATGTATGATCAGTAGGTATACTTACATATACGTCTCCATTCTTTATATAACTGAAACTTTTTGGGAATATTTTTTTGCCGTTTTCAGTTTTAAGCGGAAAATCAGCTTCTGAAAAAAGTTTTGTATAGTAATCAATACCGGTATCAGCACGGTGCTGCATAAAATAATCTGATGCGGATTTATATGAGCTTACAATCTCTACATCATCTGAAAGCACATAGCCTGCTATAGTATACGGATCTGCAAAGTCTTTAAGTGAGAGATTTGCAGCATTATCAAGGTCTATGGTATTGGAATAGAATATATTTGTCTTATCAGTATCACTTGCCTTTTTCAGAGTTCCTGTATAGCTTATGCTTATACGTTTCCTGTCTGAGTTTATAATATTTGCTTTTATATCAAGAGTATCTTCAGTACTGTCTATTCCCATGGCATTTATAATGGATCTTGCATTGTCTTCAATAAGCCCATTGATTTTTGCAAGCTTTGAAGCATCATCAATTCCGCTTAAAACAGGATATTGTATTGAGGTTTTTCCCTCAGTGAAGTTTTTCAGCGTGGATTTTACAGAGACTGATGATTCTTTTGAGGTGGTTTTAGAGCTGTTTTTTGTATCTGAAGATTTACTCTCCGATTTTTTTATATCGGAACTGTCAGATGATTTTGTTTGTGCCATTGTTTCTTTTGATGTGGAAGCTGAACTTTGCTGTACAGATACTGAAGTATCAGTTGCTTTAGTATCTGCTGCTTCATGCTGTTTACATGCACCAAGTGAAATGCCTGATAATCCTAAAAATATAATCATAAGAGAGCTTTTAATAAGTTTCGGATTTATTGATTTCATATATATGCTAATATTAGTGAAAAATCCATTATTACAGGCATAATCACGTCTTTTTTTAAATTTAAACATCTTTACCTCCATGATTTTATAAATTTGAATATATACTATTATACAGTATTTAAGGATGTATGTCTTTATAAAATTTTAAAGTTCTAACTTTTAAGAGTTTCTTGTATGTGTTTTGTTTTGCCGGTTAAAATTATACTTAGTAAGTTTAAGTCTTGAAAAAAGCTGCTTGAGAGCGTATAATCGTGCTGTAAATCAGTATTTTGGAAGGTATTTATTTTATTATGAGAATGGCGAGTATAGCGAGCGGAAGTAGCGGAAATGCAACATTTATAGAGGCTGAAAACACTTCCGTATTGATAGATGCCGGAGTAAGCAGCCGTAGGCTTGAGAAGTCAATTAAAGAGCTTGGAAGTGAGGCGCAAAGGCTTGATGCGGTTTTTATAACACATGAACACAGTGATCATATACAGGGGCTTAAAATATTTTCAAAAAAATACGGTATACCTGTTTATGCCTCAAACGGAACTATAAAAGCATTGCTTGAAACGGATATAATGAAAGGTATGGAAAATCTGCTTTTACCTTTAAAGGCAGGTAATGAAATAAAAATTAAAGATATGACTGTAAGTGCTTTTGCAATAGATCATGATGCGAATGAACCGCTTGCATACAGGATAAGTTCAAAAGATAAAAAAGTTGCAGTTGCAACCGATATGGGTCATTTTGATGAAAATATAGTTGAAAACTTAAAGTACCTTGATGCGGTTTTAATAGAGGCGAATCATGATGTAAGGATGCTTGAAACAGGTCCGTATCCGTACAAACTTAAAAGGCGTATATTAAGCGATAAAGGACATCTTTCAAATGAAAATGCCGGTAGACTTTTATGCAGTATAGTTCATAACAGACTTAAAAAGGTGTTTTTAGGGCATTTAAGCAAACATAATAATTATCCGCAGCTTGCCTATGAAGCGGTAAAATGTGAGATAGAACTTTTAAAAGGCGGCATATATGCGGATGATTTATCTATTGAAGTGGCTTCAGGAGACTGCCTGTCATGTGTGGCACAGATATAATTTTTATACAAACTCATAGAAGATATTTTTTTGATAAAAATGTTGTAATTACAATATACTTGTTGTAATCAATCTGATATAATGAGTATGTATTAAAACAGAGGGTTACTTAAGTAGACATAAGATTTAATGCATTATTTTTAAAAAGAGCTTTGATTCTTATCAGTTTGTTTTATTACCTGACTTATAAGCTTTACATTGGCAGATAATATGCCTAAAAGTATATGGCATATGCACAAGCAGTAAAATAAATAAAGGTATGAGGAGGTTTCCGTATGGAGAATATGAGAAAATATTTATCCGATATTGATGAAGATAAATTAAAAGTAGTCATGAGAGTTAAGAATGCCTATAGCGAAGGCAGGATGAGTCTTGAAGATGCAAAAAAAGAGCTTAAGGAAAAAGTAAAAACATTAAGACCGTATGAAATAGCAATAGCGGAACAGGATCATAGGGAATTTGAAGATGAGATCTGCCGTAAAGAGGATATACAGCAGATGATGGAGCTTTTTGAGGATATAATGGATGATTCACAGCCGGATCTTCCCGTTGATCATCCTATAATGTGCTATTATCGTGAGAATAATGCTTTCAGAAAAGTTCTTAAGGAGATTGAAGATCTTGTACAGTATCCTGTGATTAAAAATCAATGGTATGAAATATATGACAAACTTGCATGTTACAGAACACATCTCCAAAGAAAACAGATGCAGCTGTATTCTATGCTTGAAAAAAAAGGTTTTGACAGACCTACTACAACTATGTGGCTGCTTGATGATTTTATAAGAGATGAGATAAGTGATGTACGCAGGCTGCTTGATGAGGATAAAGATGAAGAATTTATAAGCAAACAGCAGATGATAATAGATGATATACTTGATTTAATGTCAAAGGAAGAAAGTATACTTTATCCCACCTCACTGGCTATGATAAGTCCTGAAGAATTTGAAGAAATGAAGTCCGGCGATAGAGAGATAGGGTTTGCACTTATAGATGTTCAAAACAGTGAAAACAAGAGTTCAAAGCCTGTACAGCAGGCATCTGATGCCGCTTCAGGTGGAGACAGTTTATCATTTGCCCAGGATCTTGCAAAGCTTTTAAGCAGGCACGGTTATCAGTCGGATGATAATAAAATCCTTGATGTGGCTACCGGAAAGCTTACTCTTGAACAGATTAACCTTATATATAAGCATATGCCGGTTGATCTTGCCTATGTTGATGAAAATGAACTGGTTAAATTTTATACCGATACAAACCATAGGGTTTTTCCAAGAAGTAAAAATGTCATTGGAAGAGATGTAAAAAATTGCCATCCAAAGACCAGTGTACATATAGTTGAAGAGATTATTGAAAAATTCAGGAGCGGAAAAGAAAGCTTTACAGAATTTTGGATAAATAAACCGGATCTCTTTATTTATATATGTTATGTTGCTGTAAGAGATGAAAACGGCAAATTTAAGGGAGTACTTGAAATGATGCAGGACTGCACACATATAAGAAGTCTTACAGATTCCCGTACACTGCTTACATGGGAGGCGGCAAATGCGGATGCTGATTATGGAGCAGACGGTAATTCAGGTAAAAATAAAGAAGAAAATAATAAAGAAAAAGGAGAAGAAAATATGAGCGGAAATGGTAAGGATATTAAGTTGGAGCTTGGTACAAAGCTGTCTGATTTGCTTTTGGCATATCCATGGTTAAAAGATGAGCTTCCAAAAATTAATTCCAAATTTGAACTTTTAAATTCACCACTTGCAAGAGTGATGATTCCTAAAGCAACTATTGAAATGATGGCTGATAGGGGAGATATGAAGGTTGAAGACCTGATAAATGCAATTCAGGCTAAAATAGATGAAAAAAAATAAGTGAAGCACTTAATAAGCATTTCACTTATATATAATAGCTTATAAAGGCAGGGATAATAATCAGTATATTATTGTAAAATATCCCTGCCGATTTTTTATTTTTAAAATCAAACTCGATCATTGTGCTTGAGGCTTTAAGTAATATATGTTAAAATCAAGTCCGCAGTATCTGTATGTCAATACGACATCAGGCGACTGATACAGTAAAATAATTGTAACAAAATATACATAATGGTATATTGTATTCTATGGCATATTTGCCTGAAAGAGGATAATGATGATATTAGCCGTTGACATGGGAAATACCAATATAGTTGTAGGAGGAATTGATGAAAAAAATATATATTTTCTTGAAAGAATAACCACAGATAGGGCTAAAACCGATCTTGAGTATGCAGTAAGTATAAAAAGCATACTTGAGATACATAAGCTGACTTCAAAAGATATAGAGGGGGTTATAGTATCAAGTGTAGTTCCACCTCTAAATACGGTTTTAGCTTCTGCGGTAAAAAAGATTGCAGGCATTGACTGCATTATGGTAAGCCATATGATGAAGCTTGCAGGACTTAGCATAAAAACAGATAATCCCGATATGGTAGGAAATGATCTTATAGTAGCTTCAGTAGCCGCATTAAGCTGTTATCGGCTCCCGCTTGCAGTCATTGATTTGGGGACTGCCACTACTATATGTGTGATTGATTCCCATAAAAATTATCTTGGCGGAGTTATACATCCGGGGCTTAGAATTTCACTTGATACTTTAAGTTCAAAAACTGCTCAGTTGCCATTTATAGAGCTTGAACATCCCGGAAAGATAATAGCATCAAATACCGTTGACAGCATGAGAAGCGGTATACTTTACGGTCATGCGGGCATGATTGACGGATGTATAGACCATATGGAGGCTGAACTGGGAGAAAAGCTTACAGTTGTTGCTACCGGAGGGCTGGCACGTTTTGTAATACCTATATGCAGACATGATATTACAATAGATGATAACCTTTTGTTAAAAGGACTTTTAGTATTATATAGAGAAAATACTATGCAGTCATAGATTTTAAAATATAAATTTAAATAAAGAGAGAATAATTGATGTTTAAAAATGTAATTTTAGGAGTAAGCGGAGGAATTGCCGCATATAAGTCGGCATATCTTGCAAGCATGCTTGTGAAGCTTGGAGCCCAAGTACATGTTATAATGACTAAAAATGCCTGTAATTTTATAAATCCTATTACATTTGAAGCACTGACTTCAAATAAATGCATTACAGATACATTTGACAGGAATCATGATTTTAAGATTGAACATGTAAGTCTTGCAAAAAAAGCCGATATATGTGTAATAGCACCTGCCACTGCAAATACTATAGGTAAACTGGCAAACGGAATGGCTGATGATATGCTCACTACAACTGTACTTGCATGTAAATGTCCTGTAATTGTGGCACCTGCCATGAACACCAGTATGTATGAAAATCGCATAGTAAATGCAAATATTGAAAAACTTAAATCCCACGGATTTATAATTATAAATCCGGCAGGAGGAAGACTTGCATGTGGTGATATAGGTGTAGGTAAACTTCCTGATCCTGAGGAAATTCTGGAAAATATGCTGTATGAGGCAGGCTATAAAAAGGACCTTCTAGGGAAAAGTGTGCTTGTAACTGCAGGTCCAACACGTGAAGATATAGATCCTGTAAGGTTTATAAGCAACCACTCAACCGGAAAGATGGGAATGGAACTGGCAAGGGCAGCTTCACAAAGAGGGGCATCGGTTACGCTTATTTTAGGAGATACAAAACTTAAAGCACCTTTGCATGTAAACTGTATAAAGGTAGTTTCAGCTCTTGAGATGTTTAATGCGGTTAAAACCGAATACAAAAATTATGATATTATAATAAAGGCTGCGGCAGTTGCAGACTATCGTCCTAAGTACCCTGCCTCTGAAAAGATAAAAAAGACGGATACCGACGGTACTGTACATAACAATCTGAATCTTGAGCTTGAAAAAACTGATGATATACTTGAGTTTTTAGGAAATAATAAGACTAAAAATCAGTTTCTGTGCGGTTTTTCTATGGAAACTCAGGATGTTGTTGAAAATTCAAGAAAAAAACTTTACAAAAAAAATCTTGATATGATAGCGGCAAACAGTATAAAAGAAAAAGGAGCCGGTTTTGGAGTTGATACAAATATAATAACACTCATAACCCCTTCATATGATAAACAGCTTGGGTTTATGACGAAACAGGAGACCGCACATAGTATACTTGATGAAATTATAGAATGTACAAAGCGTGCCTGATATATAATTGTGTATGAAAATTATTTAAAATTTGAGGGATAATATAAATTGGATAAGAATTTAAATTTTGATGAAATTAAAAAAAGGCGGACATTTGCTATAATTAGCCATCCTGATGCCGGAAAGACCACACTTACAGAAAAGTTTTTGCTTTATGGCGGTGCTATAAAGCTTGCAGGCAGTGTAAAGGGAAGAAAAACTGCTAAATATGCGGTAAGCGACTGGATGGAAATAGAAAAGGAAAGGGGTATTTCGGTATCTTCGTCAGTAATGCAGTTTAATTTTGACGGCTACTGTATAAACATACTGGATACGCCCGGGCATCAGGACTTTTCGGAGGATACTTACAGGACACTTATGGCGGCTGATTCCGCAGTTATGGTTATAGATGGCGGAAAGGGTGTTGAAGCACAGACAATAAAGCTTTTTAAAGTCTGTGTGATGAGAAAAATACCTATATTCACGTTTATAAACAAGTTTGATAGAGAGGCAAAGGATCCTTTTGAACTGCTTGATGATATAGAAAGCGTGCTTGGTATAAGAACCTGCCCTATAAACTGGCCGGTAGGTTGTGGAAAGCGATTTAAAGGAGTATATGACAGAAGAAAAAAACATATGCTTTTATTTAAGGCGGCACAGGCAGGTATGAAAGAGGTTGAAACAAATGAACTTTCACTTGATGCTATACAGACAGTCATAGAAAAAGATTTTTATGATAAATTAATTGAAGATATGGAGCTTCTTGACGGTGCGAGTGATGAGCTTGATATGGATAAAGTTTCAGCAGGAGAGCTTTCACCTGTATTTTTCGGTTCGGCACTTACAAATTTCGGTGTAGAAACATTTTTAAAATACTTTCTGAATATGACTACATCACCGATTGGAAGAAATGCTAACGGCAGGATTATAGATCCTATGAAAGATTCTTTTTTTTCAGCCTTTGTGTTTAAAATACAAGCCAATATGAATAAAGCACATAGAGATAGAATTGCTTTTATAAGGATATGTTCCGGAAAATATATACCGGGTATGGAGGTATACCATTTTCAAGGAAATAAAAAGATAAGGATTAACCAGTCAACACAGATGATGGCTGATGAGAGAAAGATTGTTGAAGAAGCTTATGCCGGAGATATAATAGGAGTTTTTGATTCGGGTATATTTTCAATAGGTGATACTCTCTGTGCTGACGGTGAAAAAATACAATTTGAAGGTATACCCACATTTGCACCGGGATATTTTGCGAGAGTAAGGCAGATAGATACTATGAAACGAAAACAGTTTACAAAGGGTGTTTATCAGATTGCACAGGAAGGAGCCATACAGATATTTCAGGAATTTAATACCGGTATGGAGGAAATTATAGTCGGTGTAGTAGGCGAGCTTCAGTTTGAGGTTCTTACATACAGACTTAAAAGTGAATACAATGTGGAAGTAAAGCTCGACAGACTGCCTTATGAGCATATAAGATGGATTGAAAATCCGCTTGAGGTAGACATTGATAAGATCCAGGGAACCAGTGATATGAAAAAAATAAAGGATCTGAAAGACAGACCGCTTCTTATATTTATAAATCCATGGAGTATTCGCATGGTTGAAGAAAGAAATCCTAAGCTCAGATTAAGTGAGTTCGGAAGAGATTAATTTGTTTGCATTGTCTTAAAATTTTGAGGGTTTAAAAATTCTTGTTGGAAACAGTTTTTTTAATTTCTGCGAAATAATATTTTTTTTAATTTTTAATGCAATAAAATGGAATGTTCACGCATTATTATAGTGAAAGGATGATTAAAATGCTTAATTTTGTGATTGCCTTGGAAGAGGGGTCAAAAGCTCAGTCGACGGTGGATGACAAACTTATAGAAGATATCGCAGAGGGAAACATGGATGCACTGCGCAAACTGTATGAAACAGTGCATAAAACCATTTATGCATTTGCCCTTTCAATAACTAAAAATACTCATGATGCAGAGGATGTTTTGCAGGAAACCT
The DNA here is from genome assembly GCF_000235445.1 of Johnsonella ignava ATCC 51276. Taxonomy (GTDB): domain Bacteria; phylum Bacillota; class Clostridia; order Lachnospirales; family Lachnospiraceae; genus Johnsonella; species Johnsonella ignava. The sequence continues at coordinate 149,934 of NZ_JH378830.1, forward strand.
TTTTAACAATTTATAATAAGGCTGTAAATTATAAACCTAAAAAAAACCTATGGCATGGATATTTACAATAGCAAAAAATCTTGCTCTTATGAAATTGAGATATAGTGCTAAAGCGGATATTACAGATGATATTGATACACATAATGAGGCTGAAATATCATTTTCATTTATTGAAGATGTTGAACAGCGTCTGATTGTAGAGACATCAATAAATAAGCTTGAAGAAGACGAGCGGATAATACTTATGCTGCATGCCGTGGGAGGGCTTAAAAACAGGGAAATAGCACAGTTGCTTGAAGTTCCTGTTAATACAGTGCTTTCAAAATACAATAGGACAATTAAAAAGATGCAGAAGTATCTGGAAAAGGAGGGCTTTTGATGATAAACCGTTTAAATAGGGATGAGATAGAAAAAAAGCTTGATGCTGCTGTATCGGATATGATACCTGAAGATATGTTTGAAAGAATTTCCAAGCAAATCGTTCCTGCAACGCAGGAAAGGACGACAACAGAGATGGCTAATAAAGACAATGTTATAAAAAACAAAAGTTTTATAAGAAGATTTACAGGTGTGGCAGCAGCTGCCTGCATATTGTTTATAGCAGGTATAATAGGAGTTCCGTATTACGGTAATAATTTTGTACCTGATTCCCATGTAGATATAGATGTAAATCCGGGAGTTGAGATTATTACAAATAAAAAAGATAAAGTTCTTGATGTGATTTCTACAAATGCCGATGGTGATAAGGTGATTGACGGTATGAAGCTTAAAAATACCGAACTCAAGGTGGCAGTAAATGCGATTATAGGTTCGATGGTGCAAAAAGGATATATGAACAGCGATAATACAGGCATTTTAGTAACAGTAAGAAATACTGATGAAAAGAAAGCACAAAAGGTAAGAGATGAGATAATAACCGATATTAATGCCGCACTTGATACAAATGAAGTGAATGCTTCAGTAATAAATCAGATGATTACAAATGATGTTGATGCACAAAAGTTTGCACGGGATAATAATATATCAATTGGAAAGGCGGTGTTTGTACTTAACCTTGCGGCAAAGGATCCTTCACTCGATCCAAAGCAGCTTGCATCAATGAAGCTTAGTGAGATAGCATCTCTTGTTTCACAAAAAGGTATAAATATAAGAGATATAGTTGACTATGATTCTGATGACAGTATATGGGAAAATATAGCGGATACTATAGAAGACATAAATGAGGATGCGAATGAAAATATAGGTAAAGCTGCTGATAGCACTACGGTTTCAAATAAAGATGCAACAGATGTAAATATTTCGTCTGAAACAGAAAGTCCCAAAAATGCGGTTATAACTACACAAAAAGCAAAACAGATAGCACTTGCACATGCCGGACTTTCAGAGGCTGATGTAAACTATGTAAAAGCTGAACTTGAAAACGATGATGGAGTACAGGTTTATGATATTGAATTTTACAGTAAAAATATAGAATATGATTATGATATAAATGCAGTAACCGGTGAAATTATGTCATTTGATCATGACATAGATGATTATAATATACCAAGTAAAGCCTCTAATGATAATAATGTACCGGTTTCTGAAACCGAAGCTGCACAGACTCAGCCGGCTGTAAAGTCATCACCGGCTCCTACAACTGCTGCAAAGTCAGGAAATATATCTAAGGAGCAGGCAAAGCAGATAGCACTTTCACATGCAGGCGTTTCGGCATCAAATGTACATTTTGAAAAGGTGGAGCTTGACCATGAAAATGGAATTTTGGTTTATGAAGTAGATTTTAAAAGTGGAAATATTGAATATGACTACGACATAAATGCATCAACCGGAGCGATAGTCTCATTTAGCTCAGAGGAAGATGATTAGTAGAAGTGCCAAAATAGGGTAGTGTAAGTAATAATGTGCTCTTGTCGCATTAAGGATACCAAAAGCTTTTATATTTGATACAAAAAACATATGATTAAACTATGGCAATATATAATGCTCCGCTATTTCAGTAGATTAGCGGAGCATTATTACGCATGAGATCAGGTGCGATTAAGCAGCTTCATAAAAGCGGATGTTCGGATTAGCAGACAGGATCGGCTTAAGTCCTTCTATTGTAAACCTTCGCTAATATATATTTTTTTAATATATATTTTTTTAAACATCTTGACACGGGACATTTAATTTGATACTATAAAGCAGTTGCAAAAGAAAAGCAGGTTCGCCCTCACCTCGGCATTTTGATGACCCGGGTAGATAATAGCATCATTATTATAAAATATAGCGGCATTTAGAGATTTATCTTTAAGTATTTTATTTAGTGGTCAGTATTTAAAGGCGGATAGTTTTTCTATCGGCTGTTTTTTATGTGTAAAATATAAAATTCTGCTGTAATCCCGATACCGCCATACAATTAATATAAGGCAAATAAGATGTTTAATTGGGAGAATAATATAAAACGGATTTTATATTTGATTTTATACATGAACGGCATAAATAAAAACATAGATGGAGGTGTACGGCAATTAGCGAATTATTGATTAACGAACAGATTAGGGCAAGAGAAGTGCGTCTTGTAGGGGAAGATGGCGAACAGCTTGGTATTGTGTCTATAAATACGGCTTTAGAAAAGGCGGAAGCTGCCGATAAGGATTTAGTGCTTATAGCACCTACGGCAAAGCCGCCCGTATGTAAGATTATAGATTACGGCAAGTACCGTTATGAACTTGCAAGAAAAGATAAGGAATCTAAAAAGAAGCAGAAGGTTATTGAGGTTAAGGAAGTTCGTTTATCACCAAATATTGATACTAATGACCTGAACACCAAGATAAGTGCAGCAAGAAAGTTTTTGGAAAAAGGAAATAAAGTAAAAATCACATTGAGATTCAGAGGCAGGGAGATGACCCGCATGTATAAATCAAAATATATACTTGATGATTTTGCCGCCTCTCTTTCAGATATTTCTTCTATCGAAAAACCTTCAAAAGCTGAGGGCAGGAGTCTTATTATGTTTTTATCGGCTAAAAAGTCTTAGTACAGGACTAAAACAGCTAATTATTGATTATTTAAAAGGAGGAACGTCATGCCAAAGATTAAAACTAAGAAAGCGGCAGCGAAGCGTTTTAAAGTTACAGGTACCGGTAAACTTGTCAGGAATAAAGCTAATAAATCACATATCTTAACTAAAAAGACAACAAAGAGGAAGAGAAATCTTAGAAAAGACATAGTTACCGATGCTTCAAATGCAAAGGTTATGAAGAAGATTTTACCCTATCTCTAAGTGGAAAGTTAAGGAGGAATAAGCAAAATGGCAAGAGTTAAAGGCGGATTAAACGCAAAAAAAAGACATAAAAGAGTGCTGAAGCTTGCAAAAGGTTATAGAGGGGCACGTTCAAAACAGTACAGGATTGCAAAACAGTCCGTTATGAGAGCGCTTACCAGTGCATACTCAGGAAGAAAAGAGAGAAAGAGGCAGTTTAGGCAGCTTTGGATTGCACGTATTAATGCAGCCGCAAGGATAAACGGTCTGTCATATTCAAGGTTTATGAACGGTCTTAGGATTTCAGGGATTGAACTTAACAGAAAAATACTTGCAGATCTGGCTGTAAACGATGCTGACGGTTTTAGAGAACTTGTCGAAACTGCGAAAAAAGCCGGTTCAGCTGTTTAAGTTAATACCGGAGCAATGCAGCAAAATCACAGGTATAATAAATTATAGAAAAATAAGTACATGACAGCAGTTACGGTTTGTGTTTTTTATTGTAGATTTACAAACCTGTATTGTTTAGATTGGAATTTAATTAAATTCAAAGGTTTTTTATATACCTTTATAACTGTAAGGGCTGTGGCATATGTATATGCTGCAGCTTTTTGTTTATTAATTTTTAAGTATAAATTCATATATTGGGGGTATAAGATGTTATTTGTACTTTTTTTGTTATTGTTTGCAGCAGTTATAATTCCGAAAATTTATTTTATTATGGAAGAAAACAGGAGAGTGAAACAGAATGTATCTAAAGTTTATAATAAAATAACCGAATCAAAGATTTCTGAAAATGAATATGATGTAATTATAAATGTCCCCGGCAGTACAGAAGCAGGGTTTAATATTTCCGCTTCAAGATTTGATGTAAAAGAACCCAGGGCGGTAGTTTATGTAGTACATGGTGCACTTGAACATAGAGGCCGTTACAGAGATTTTATAAAATTTTTGAATCAAGAGGGATTTGCAGCAGTAAGTGCTGATTGCAGAGGGCATGGTAAGAGCATAGACAGTAACTATCCTGCCGGATATATGAGAAGCCTTAATGAGATGATAGAGGATATGTATGCCGTAACGGAATACATAAAAAGTTCATATCCGAGCCTTGATATATATATGTTTGCACATTCAATGGGAAGTATGTTTGCAAGACATTATCTTGCCGGGCATGATATTGAAATAAAAAAACTGGTATTAAGTGGGGTTGTGGGTTATAAGGCTGCCTCTCCTATTGGAGTATGGATATCTGAATTTATAACATTTTATCGTGGAAAATACAGCCACAGTCTTACACTTGGTGCATTAAACGGGATGGAAGGCGAGGATAGATCGTGGATAAGCATAAATAAGAAAAATCTTGAAAATATAGAGAATGATCCGCTTGTACTTAAGGTTTTTAGGAATATGGCAGACAAGGTTGTATTTGAAGCAAATATGCGATTAGCTAAAGTAAAAAATTATAGAGCGATAAATACAGCATTAAAAATACTATGTATAAGCGGTGATCAGGATGGAGCGATAACAGGAGGAGAAAAAGGGTTATTATATACTACAAATTCATTGCACTCTATGGGTTACAGGAATGTAAAAAATATAGTTTATGAAAATATGAGGCATGAGGTTTTAAACGAAACCGACAACAAAAAGGTATATAATGATATTTTACAATTTTATAAAAAATAAAGAAAGAGCCTGCCGTGTATACTTTATGCGGCAGGCTCCTTTTATAAAATAGAAATAGATTATTTTACAGTGTAGCCGGCTGAAAGAAGACTTTCATCAAGGCTTTTAAAACTGTTGTTGTTAAGATCAAAACCTATATCTGAGAGTGTACCTGAAGGATCGGCAGACATCTTTTCTACATCAAATATAGTTGCCGATACAACTCCGGTATCGGTTACTTCCATTTTTATTGTGATGCCTTCAGCTGTTTCTTTCATAGCTGCGGCATTCATCTCATCGGCTTGTTTCTGAGCTTCTTCTTTATTTGAAGCACCGAGCGAGCCGTATCCCTTCATGATATATCTGTTTGATATAGTCAGTACCTTATCATCTTTATAAGTTATAGTCAGTTCAACATCAGGTATATCCGCCTTTACATAAGTTTTTGAAGCAGAGCCCGCTACAGAACTATTTTCAGCAGTTTTGTCATTTTGTGTTTTTGAATCTGAATTTTTATTTTCAGACATATTTGTGCTGCCGGCATCAGACATGCTCTCCTTTGGAGAACTACTTTGTGCAGTACTGCTGCCTTGGGAGCATCCTGCTATTACAGATGCTGCCATAAATACGGTAGCTGCGGTTAAAAATTTTTTCATAAAAACAAACTCCTTTATAAAATATTTTAATCGCCCCAACCCTCCCCAGTATGCAATAATGACAATTTTTTTAATCTGCCACAAGAGTAATTTACCAAATCTGCAATAAGGACGATTTACTCTGCAATGCTACCATTATAGTTAAAAAAAGTCAATTAAAAAAATATTAAACTTTTTTTTAATTGACTTTTATTGTAAATTTGTATGTTATATATTACTGGTAAAATGAAAAAGTTACTTCCAGTTATCTTTCCTTATCCTGATTTTAGTTTTTCAATAAGTACTTTATGAAAGACTTACTTCCGGCTATCCTATTACCTGTGATGTTCATAGGAGAAAGGATGACTATTATGAAAGCAAAACATTTAACTTTAGATGACAGGAAAGCCATTCAGGAAGGCATAGAAAGACGTCTTTCAAAAACTGCCATAGCTAAATCTATTTCCAAAGATCCTACTACTGTTGCCAAAGAAATAAAACTTCACAGAACAGTTAAACAGCGAAACCGTTTTAACTCTCCTGTCATGTGTGCTAAATTGAAAGAGTGCAAAAAACCACGTAAGTTCTGCTCGGAAAGCTGCATTGATTATGTAGAACAGCCTTGTACTATGCGTGACCGTTCCACAGGCGCATGTAATCATTGCGAAAAGATAAGCCGGTGCAGGCTTGACCATTACTTCTACAACGCAAATACTGCGCATGAAGCTTATCTGTTTCACCTTTCCGATTC
>NZ_JH378830.1:156966-311891 GCF_000235445.1 Johnsonella ignava ATCC 51276
TGTATTTCCTTTTTCTACGGAGAAGAGATAATCCACAAAATGGGAATCAGACGGATAGATCCTGATGAAGTAACACTGCAACCATTTCTCCTCAAAATAGAATAAGCCGGCGTCAAAGACCGACTTATCCTAAACCATTAACTCTATACCTATGAACACGCTACCCCTTAACCCATTAGGGCAGTGGAACTTAGTCTTTCACAAATGAAAGAAATGTATCCCAGTGTCCTGTTTTGCATGCGCAAAAATAAGAAACTGTAAGTAAAGTTTACATAAAAATCGCTATTTTTTTTAACAAAAATATTTTTACTTTCCTGCAAAAGTGGAAGTTTCTCGTTCAACTGGAAGTTACTTTTATAAACGGAAGTTAGATTTTCAATTCACCGTTATATATTACTACTATATATTATTATTGTTTCATACATTAAAGAGATTATTTTTCAAGCTCTGACATTAAATCTATTCTTGTTTTAAAAACTCCTCCTGAAAACCTGGAGTTTAAAAATGAGTCTACTATATCTACTGCAACTTCTTCTCCTATAATTTTCGCTCCGATCGCTATTACATGTGCATCAGTATGTTCCGCAGCCATCTTGGCAGAATAACTGTCAGCACATAATGCGGCTCTGATGCCCTTTATCTTATTTGCAGCCATTGAAATGCCTATTCCTGTGGCACATAAAAGTATGCCTTTATCAACCTCGCCTTTTAAAACGGCTTCTGATACAGTTTTAGCGGCAGCAGGATATTCAACTGTCTCACCGTTTGCAGCTCCGAAGTCGATAACCTCAAAGCCTTTAGATTTTAAATGCTCAAGTATTATATATTTTAATTTTGTACCTGCTGTATCATTTCCGATGCCTATCTTCATGATTACCTCCTTATTTAGATGAGTATGCTTATTTTAAAGAACTGCATAATTACAAAATAATATATACATGAAAAATTTAAGTATAAATTTATTTACAAGCATAGGATTATTAAGTATTAATAATCAGTTCTTATATTGCATATTTATTTTAACATATTTTAATAAGTTTGTTAATGCGGGAATATCGACTTTTATATGATTATAGATAGTAATTTATAAAAAATATGGAGGTTACATGATTTATAAAAATATAACAAAAAAACTGTACAAATATTATAATTATTGCTATAATATCATTAAGTATAGTTGCGGTATAAATCTGCTGTAGCGATTTGATAACCGGTATTTTATTGTTATATTATATTATTAAAATAAATATAATGATATATTATTTTATATAAACATAGAAATAATAATATATGTCAGGAGGTTAAGACAATATGGACGGTATTTATCTTGATAATGCGGCAACATCTTATCCTAAGGCTTCCGGTGTAAGCTCTGCAATGAAGTATTATATTGATGAAATAGGTGCCAGTATAAACAGATCAACTTACAGCTCGGCTTCGGAAACCGGCATGACTGCATTATCACTGAGGGAGAGGGCTTGCAGAATATTTAATTTTGATGATCCTACACATGTTATTATAACTTCAGGTGCAACAATCGGGCTAAATATGGTGATAAATGCTTATTTGAAGGATGGCGGTCATGTGATTATAAGCCCTCTTGAGCACAATGCGGTAATGAGACCTTTAAATTTGCTTGAAAAACAACATAGTAATCATACAGAATTTAAAACATATTTTAATGAATTTCCGTATACACTTGGTATAGACGGCAGCTATGATAGTCTGTCAGATCTTATAGGAGCTGATACTAAAGCAGTTATAATGCTTCATTCTTCAAATGTGAGCGGTGAAATATTTGATATAAATAAAATAGGAAGTATATGTAAAGAAAATGGAATTGATTTTATATTGGATGCAGCTCAGACTGCCGGGCATTATCCTATAGATTTTTTTAAATCCGGGATTAGTGCACTTATAGTGCCGGGGCATAAGGGGCTTATGGGTCCTCAAGGAATAGGTCTTATCATGATGGAAAAGGATTTTGCAAAAAGACTTTCACCATTTATATGTGGCGGTACCGGCAGTGCTTCTGAAAGTGAGTTTATGCCTGAGTTTATGCCTGATAAGTTTGAAGCGGGAACTCCGAATATACCGGGAATATATGGACTTGAAAAAGCTCTTGAATTTATAGAAAATACAGGTGTAAATACACTCTATAAGCATACGGATATGCTTTATAAGAGATTTATAACCGGTCTTTATAATTTAAAATTACAGGACCGTATAAAAATATTAGGAAAGGAGGAAAGAGATAACAGCGGAGTAATAAGCCTTGATTTTACAGGACTTGATAATGCACTTATATGCAGAGAACTGGCTTGCAGATACAGGATATTTACACGCTGTGGGCTTCATTGTGCTCCTAGAGCACATAAAACTTTAGGCAGTGGTTTAAGGGGAAGTATAAGGTTTTCATTTGGATATTATAATACGCCTGATGAGATAGACTATGCCGTAAAAGCAGTAGGCGATCTTATAACTGTGTAATTGTGTAAAAATTTAAGGAGAAATATGAGAGATGAAAAGTAAATTAATTGATCCTGTAATTATAGCAACGGGTTTTTGTGTAGGACTTGCTGCACTTGTTCTTACAAAGCTTGGAAATCCGGCAAATATGGGATTTTGTATTGCATGTTTTTTGAGGGATATAGCAGGTGCGATAGGTTTACATCGTGCCGATAAGGTTCAGTATATAAGACCTGAGATAATTGGACTTGTTCTGGGGGCTTTTGCACTGGCTTTAACAAATGGTGAATTTAGAGCAAAGGCAGGATCTTCACCTGCTACAAGATTTATAATAGGGATGGTTGTTGTGATAGGTGCACTTGTATTTTTAGGCTGTCCTTTAAGGATGGTAATACGTCTTGGAGGCGGAGATTTAAATGCAATAACTGCACTTGCAGGATTTATAGTTGGCATAGTTATAGGAATCTTTTTTATAAATAAAGGATTTTCTCTTAAACGTTCATATGATGTAAGTACGAGTGAGGGTTTTGTGCTTTCCGGTATGATGACACTCTTAATGATTTTATTTTTAACAGTACCGGCTCTATTTTTGCTTAGTAAGGAAGGACCAGGTTCAAAACATGCACCTGTACTTATATCTTTTGTGGTTGCTATTGTAGTAGGTGCACTTGCACAGAAGTCAAGGCTGTGTACAGTAGGTGGTATAAGAGATTTTATATTATTTAAAGATACAAGACTTTTATCAGGTTTTATTGTTATACTGCTTACTGTTTTTGTAGGTGATCTTGTACTTGGAAGCTTTAAGCCGGGTTTTGTGCTTCAGCCTGTGAGCCACAGCTCACATATATGGAATTTCCTCGGTATGGTCTTAGCAGGTTGGGGAAGTGTAATGCTTGGAGGCTGTCCGTTCAGGCAGCTTATACTTGCGGCGGAAGGAAATGGAGATTCTGTAATAACTGTGATAGGCATGGTTGCAGGATCTGCTTTTGCACATAATTTTAAGCTCGCCGGAAATCCGGATTCATTAAATGAGGCAAAACAGCTTGTGGTAGGAGGTATTTCAAATACCGGTAAGGTTGCGGTTATAGGATGCTTTGTTGTACTTCTTATAATATCATTTATTAACTTGCCTAAGGCACAGGATTAAATAGCCGGTAAGTTATAAGTTTGTATAGATGAAAGGATGGTAAGAAAATGGTAGATGCGAGGGGATTTTCATGTCCTATGCCTGTAGTAATGACTAAAAAAGAGATTGAAAAGACAAAGGCTGCACAGCTTGAGGTTATGGTTGATAATAAAGTATCCGTTGAAAATATTACAAGGTTTGCACAAAATATCGGATACAGTGTGGAGGTGGTTAAGGAAGGAGAGGATTTTAAACTTAAACTTAAGAAATGATGACTGTTTATTATATACAATCATTTTATATACAGGTCTTACGGGATTATTGAGTGTTTTATATATAAAAGCTATTTGGAGGTTTTAATGAAAGAGTATATTGCTACTTTTCATACACATTTATCAGCTATGATAACAGGAAAAAAGTTAAAGGAAAATAATATTGAATTTTTTCTTGAACCGGTACCTAGAAAATTATCGTCTTCATGCGGTACATGTATAAGATTTACATCACATAACTGTATGGAAGAACTTATGGACAGGGACTGTGAGGCTGTATATGAAGTGGTGCATAAACAAGGCAGCGAAGTTGATTATATAATGGTTTTAAATATAAGCTGATATACTGCTTTTAGTATGAAATGCTTATGATGAGCCTGTTAGAATACCGGAAGAGTTCCTTTAAAATATAAACTGTGTTATGTTTTAGCGTAACCCTTGTTTATATTATACCGGAAAACTTCCGGTATATTTATATCCTGAATTTTATTATAAATATAGTGAATGTAACGATTTATTTTTTTGATTAAAATAGATAAGGGCGGTGAAGTTTTGGTAAATAGATGTAGTGAAAAGTGTAATAAGTTTAGACAGGAGAAAATTACTATGAGAAAAATACTTATATATATACCATTTCTTTTGATAGCACTTTTTTTAACTTTTAGCAGGCAAATAATATTTGCCGGTAATAATAATGAAAAATATCTTCAAATTGAGTGTGGGGAATATAGAAATGATATTTTAGACTACATTCAAAACAACTGGATGAATTTTTTTGCGGATGAAGAGATAGAAGAGTACGCCGGTTCTGATATTGTAGTTGGGGAGCCGTATGGAGTATATAGTACTGATAAAGAAAAAATGGTGGCAACTAAGTTTCCGATTTATGTTAATGGAAAATGCGTACAGGTACTTGATGTATTTGAAGATAGTGATGGAAAATTAACATGGAGTTCAACCATTAGCGAAGATTTCCTGAAAGAAATTGATGAACTTAGACAAAAAGAAGGGAAATATAGATTTGAAACAAAAGATGACTCTAATGGCGGAGCTCCTACTCTTAATATTGTAAAAATTGATGAGACATTTCCAAGAAGTAATCAAGATACTTTATACTCTGATATTAATAAACCGATATTAAAAATAAAGGTAAATGATAGGGATGAAAAAACAGAATCAAAAAATGTTAATTATCCGACGGAAAAAAATATTACAAATGGATTATAAAGAAATACAAGGCTCGAATCATTGGTGTACTTCTTATGCAAAAGAATATATTCTATATCTCCAATCCTATTTTAAAAGGCTTAAGAACTTAAAATTGAAATTGGAATTGGAATAATAGATATGCTACAATAAAAATATAATTACTGTTCCGGTTTCAAGGCGGAAGGAGGCATAGATGAGAAAATTGATAATTCTTTTTATCATACCTGTTCTTTTGATAAGCTGTACTGATTTAGAGTCAATAAAGAATAATGACATTACAATTACAAAGACTGGGCATACTGAGCCTGCTGATAAAACTGAGCAGATTATTGATCCGGCAGGCGGTACAATAGAGAGTAGATTCCATGTTCCGGAAGGATTTGAAAGAGCTGAAGCTGAAAAAGGAAGTTTCGCCGATTTTATTCGTTATTATCCGCTAAAAAAATACGGCAGTCCGATCCTTTTGTTTGATGGGAAAGAAAGAGTAAATCAATCAAATCATGAAGCTGTGTTTGATATGAAGCTTGGTGAAAAAGATCTGCAACAATGTGCAGATTCTATAATGCGTATCTATGCGGAGTATCTTTATAAAACAGATCAAAAAGATAAGATCGCCTTTCATTTTGTCAATGGATTTCTGTGTGATTACAGACACTGGAGCGAAGGCTATCGGGTTGTTTTCAGTGATTCAGGAACAGCCTGGCAAAAACGTGGAGAATTTTTAGACAATGAAGAGACTTTTGAAAATTATTTAGAGATGGTTTTTGAATATGCCTCAACTCTTTCAATGGTGGAAGAAAGTAAGAAAATAGATATTACTGACATTCAGATCGGAGACATATTTATAAAAGGTGGGGCTCCGGGGCATGTTGTGATGGTGGCTGATGTTTGCAAAGACCGGAACGGGGACAAAGCATTTCTTCTGGCACAAGGCTTTATGCCGGCACAAGAATTTCATATACTTAAAAACCCGTCCTCGACAAACAGCTGCTGGTATAAAGTTTCTGAGATTGGTGATGAATTGATTGCACCGGAATGTCAATTTATGATAAGTGATCTTAGGCGGGTTGATTATTGTAAGTAGAATATATTGTTTTTATAGGATATGCTTTAATTTGAATTTCTTATTTTAATTTTATAAAAGCACTGATGTAATTATAATTTATTTCCGAAGAAGCAAACAAAGTCCCGGGTCGGCAGTTTAGCTAATCCGGGACTTTATTTGTATTTTATAGGGTAATATCCTGATAATTTGTTTTTTAATTACAAGATTTTCTTTTCTTAAAAAACTGAAAGATTAGTTGCTTTTTTCATCAGGAGTGTCTTTACTTTTTTTTCTGTTTTTAAATTTTTTACCGAAATGAAGCAGTATAAAGATGATTATAGCAAAAAACAGTATAAGCATTACTATTACAGGGCTTGAAACAATAATACCTATAAAAAGTTCAGTAAAAAACTTTCCTATATTTTTAAGGGTTCTTTTAAAGCCTGAAGATATCCTTGTACCTATGCCGGCATCAGATTTTGTCTGGTAATCCTTAACCTCAATGAGATTTATATCAACTGTGGAGTAGTCAACCTGGTTGTCATAATATTTAAGCTGTGAATTCATGCTTTCAAGCTCATATCTGACTTCTGACAGTCTTGCTTCTATAGCTATTACAGCGTCTACGTTTTCAGCCTTTTCCATTAATTCCCAAAGTCTTGACTGTTCAAGCTCAAGTGATTTCTTTTTGCTTTCAAGATCCATATATTGCATAGTTATATCATTTGTACCTACCGACTTATAGGTTTCGTTCGTATTTTTTTCAAGAAATGATATAAAATCATCGAGTTTATCGGCAGGGACCCTTGCAACGATTTCGGCAATTCTGGGAGATGAAGTATAGCCTTCATCAGTATATGAAGATGTATAAAGTGATCTGTTGCTTGTTTCGGAGCGTTCTATATAACCGCCGTAATTTTCTATTTCTGAATTTATGTCGGAAAGTATTTTGTCAAAATCCAGGGTTTCAAGGCGTAAGGATGCATTTTTTATAAGTTTTTTTGATGCAGGTACAGATATGTTCATATCTGCTTTGGCAGAATCTGTATTTTCATATGAATTTTTTTGCAGCTCATCTGCGGAACCTGTATAGTAGTTGCTTTTCGCTTCAGCTACTGCTGCAGTTTCCTCAACTGCCACTGCACTGTTTGCACCTGCCTGTTTTGATGAACATGCACATAATAAGGTGGATGCAGTGAGTATTGATATTAAAATAAAAGCTGTTTTTGAAATCTGATTAATGTAATCAGTTTTAGAATTGTTTTTTTTCATAAATATTCCCTCCGTAGCAGTTTTACCGGTTGTAGTGAAACTGTCAAAAAAGTGTCGGCAATTATAACAATTCTAAAATTTAAGAAACAAAAAGATAAAGTTTTAGAATTGTTAAAACCGTGCCGGTGTATTTTTTAAAACTGTAACAACCTACGTTAATTAAAGCAAATTATTATAATAATTTAATTTAATTATAGCATTTACAATATTTATAAGCAATTAAATAAGATTAAGATTTTATATATAATTATTAAAATAAAACAGAATATTTGTTTTATTTAAGCTGTAATTTATGACGGTATTTTGCCGATTATAAAGAGGACAGTAATATAACAGCTAAATAAAGAGATAGATGTAAATGCTCAAGTCATGTCAATAACGATGTTTAGTAAGAATGGTTGTAAGTTTAATCATGTATAAAATATTGGTAAAAATTTTTTTTCTATGCTATACTAAAGCGGCAAAGTCGTATATATAAAATTTATAAAACTACATACGGCAGGAATTTACAATATGTTAAAATTAATTAAATATCTAAAAAATTATAAAAAAGAAGCTGTTCTTTCACCGCTTTTTAAGTTTTTTGAAGCGGGGCTTGAGCTTTTAGCACCACTTATAATAGCAAAAATGATAGACATAGGTATTAAAAATGCCGATAAAACTTATATAATAAAGATGGGACTTTTGATAATAGTTTTCAGCTTTGTAGGTCTTGTCTGTGCCATCCTGGCACAGTATTTTGCGGCAAAGGCGGCAGTAGGCTTTTCTACGGGATTGAGGGATGATTTATTCAGGCATATAATGAGTCTTTCCATGAATGAAGCTGATAGTGTGGGAAGGGATACACTTATTGCAAGGGTAATAAATGATACTGATCAGATACAGATGGGTCTGAATCTTACATTCAGGCTTGTGCTGCGTTCGCCGCTTATAGTGTTCGGTGCATTGTTTATGGCATTTACAATAGACGGTTTTGAAGCACTTATATTTGCAGGCGTTATTTTGCTTTTATGTATAACAGTGGTGCTTATAATGTCAAAAAGTGTAATATATTATAAAAATGTACAAAAAAAGCTTGATGCCGTACTTGGGAAAATATCGGAAAATCTTGCAGGTGTAAGAGTCATAAGGGCTTTTTCGCAGCAGGAAGTACAGAAGGAGGAATTTAATTCTATATCAAATTCGCTTATGAGAGAGCAGGTATTTGCAGGGAAGCTTTCCGCACTTATGAATCCTATAACATATATGATTATAAATTTCGGGATTATAGCGATTTTATATACAGGAGCGGTGAGGGTTTATACAGGCAGACTTACACAGGGTGCAGTTGTTGCTTTAGTTAATTATATGGGGCAGATACTTGTTGAACTCTTAAAACTTGCAAATCTTATTATACTTATGTCCCGCTCATATGCATGTACTAAAAGGGTACTGGGCGTATTTGATATAAAAAATTCACTTATCGGAGGAGAGCTTGATCTGGGCGATGTATTTGACCGAGTTTATGGAAGTGATTATAAATATCATGATAAAGATGATAAAAATGGGGTATTTCCTCCTGTGATTGAATTTGATAATACAGGCTTTGTCTATCCTGAATCTGGGGCGCATGCCGTTGAGGGTATAAATTTCAGCATAAAAAGAGGACAGACAATAGGTATAATAGGAGCTACAGGTTCAGGGAAAACTACACTGATAAACCTTATACCCAGATTTTATGATGCAACTTCAGGAAGTGTAAAGATTGCAGGCAGTAATATAAAGGATTATACTATAGAATCTTTGCGTAAACATATATCTGTTGTTGGGCAAAAAAGCCTGCTTTTTAGCGGAACTATAAAATCCAATTTAAAATGGGGGGATTCGGATGCTGATGATGCACAGCTGGAACAGGCATTAGAAATTGCACAGGGTAAGGAAATAATAGATTTAAAGCATGACGGGCTTGAATCTGAGATTGAGCAGCTGGGAAGAAATCTTTCAGGCGGGCAAAAGCAGAGGATAAGTATAGCCAGGTCGCTTGTAAGAATGCCTGAAATTCTTATACTTGACGATTCATCTTCAGCACTTGACTATCTTACTGATTTTAAGTTAAGGAAAGCTATATCCGGGCTTGATAAAAATATGACTGTTATAATAGTCTCTCAGAGAGTTTCAAGTATAAAAAATGCGGATATGATAATTGTACTTGATGAAGGGCGTATAGCAGGGATTGGTACTCACGAAGAGCTTGTTAAATCCTGTCTGTTGTATCATGAGATATGCAGTTCACAGCTTTTTGAAGAAAATGCTGTGTAAGGCTGTGAGTAAGTAAGAAACACATTTTTAAAGCCTGAGATGTTTTTAATTGTAATTACAGATACGGCATTATATAAAAAACATATTTTAAAATAGTTTGGAAAATATTTAATGAAGGATAAAGTAAATACCGATAATTTTAAAAAAAGAAAAAACAGCGCTTACAATGCCACTATAAAGCGTATATTTATGCTTATGGCAAAACACCGCCTGAGATTTGCCGCAAGTATATGTCTTGCAGTTGCAGTGGTGGCAGCTACACTGCTTGTGCCGGTACTTACCGGAGAAGCGGTTGACAGTATAATTTCAGAAGGAAATGTTGACTTTGAAAAATTGATAAAAATAATTTTATATATAATTATACTTATGTTTATATGTGCAGTTTCAAGATATGCAATGGACGTAATAAATAATCTTATAGCATATGATATGCTGAAAGATATAAGAATCAAGGCATTTTCAAAGCTCCAGAAACTTCCGGTGGGATTTATAGATTCAACAAGCCATGGAAGTATAATCAACAGACTTATAAATGATGTAAATAAACTCTCTGAAGGACTTCTGCTTGGATTTACACAGTTTTTTACAGGTATACTTACAATAGTCCTTACTCTTATATTAATATTTAGAGTAAGTGCCGGAATAGGCATGGCAGTTGTGGGTCTTACACCGCTTTCAATGGTTGTGGCGTTTTTTATAGCAAAAAAGACACATACATATTTTAAAAACCAGTCGATATGTCAAGCCGATATGGCAGGAGTTGTTAATGAGATGATTGAAGGAATATCCTGTATAAAGGCATTCGGTACTGAATCTAAAATATGTAGAGTATTTGAAAGTGCTGATGAAAAATTAAGACAGTCCGCACTTAATGCTATATTCTTCCAGTCAATTACAAACCCGGCTACCAGATTTATAAATTCTTCGATTTATGCACTTGTCGGAATAGTAGGTGCATTGTCGGTTATAAAAGGCGGTATGAGTATAGGTCAGCTTGCTGCGGTGTTGAGTTATGCAGTACAGTATTCAAAGCCTTTTAATGAGATTTCGGCAGTATTTGCGGAACTTCAAAATTCAGTAGTATGTGCTTCAAGAGTATTTTCTATTATAGATGAAACCGAAGTGCCTGCTGACAGAGAATCTGCAGTTGAGCTTAAGAAGGTTTCAGGAAATGTAATATTAAAGGATGTGGAGTTTTCATATAATAAAGGCAGAGAGTTTATAAAAAATCTTAATATTGAAGCCGGGAAAGGCCAGCATATAGCGATAGTAGGTCCAACGGGTTGCGGGAAAACTACAATTATAAATCTGCTTATGAGATTTTACGAGATGGACTCGGGCGAGATGTTTATAGACGGAATTAATGCGATGAATATTAAAAGAAATTCTCTTGCAGGCTCATATGGAATGGTACTTCAGGATACATGGCTAAAATCAGGCACTATAAAAGAAAATATTGCCATGTCGAAGCCCGGTGCGGGGATTGATGAGATTAAAAGGGCTGCAAAGGAAGCCTATGCCGACGGCTTTATATCAAGACTTCCAAATGGTTATGATACAGTAATAGGTCATGACGGAGGAAATCTGTCTTCCGGAGAAAAACAGCTTTTATGTATAGCGAGGGTAATGCTCAACCTTCCGACTATGCTTATACTTGATGAGGCTACCTCATCTCTTGATACTATGACTGAGATGAGGATAAAAAAGGCATTTGATAAGATGATGGAACAAAGAACAAGTTTTGTAGTTGCACATCGCCTCTCTACAATAACGAGTGCGGATATAATACTTGTTATGAAAGACGGCAATATAATTGAGAGAGGAAAACATGAAGAACTTCTTAAGCTGAACGGTTTTTATTCACAGCTTTACAACAGCCAGTATGGTTAAAATATAGATTTGGAGGAAATTTTATGATTAAACTGTATAACAGTCCGGTGTATTTTATTGATAATGAGGTAATTATAGAAGATATTAAAACACCTGAATATAAAGGTGTACCGCTTGATAGAGATGAGGCAATAAAAGGAACTATCGCTTATTCATTGTTTAAGGCACATAATACCTCAAAAGATATGAAAAAACTTAAGCTTAAATTTGATGCTATGGCTTCACATGATATTACATTTGTAGGCATTATTCAGACTGCAAAGGCTTCGGGTATGACAAGCTTTCCGCTGCCTTATGTACTTACGAACTGTCATAATTCGCTGTGTGCTGTAGGAGGTACTATAAATGAAGATGATCATATGTTCGGACTTTCTGCCGCAAAAAAATATGGAGGTATTTATGTACCTGCACATATAGCGGTTATACATCAGTATATGAGAGAGGCGTTTGCAGGCTGTGCCAAGATGATTTTAGGTTCAGACAGTCATACACGCTATGGTGCACTCGGTACCATGGCGATGGGCGAAGGAGGTGGCGAGCTTGTAAAACAGCTTTTATGCGATACCTATGATATAAATTATCCTGAGGTTATAGCGGTTTATCTCGAAGGAAAACCCATGCCAGGTGTAGGACCGCAGGATGTGGCACTTGCCATAATAGGTGCGGTATTTAAAAACGGTTATGTAAAAAATAAGGTTATGGAATTTATAGGTCCCGGAATAGCCTCAATTGATACTGATTTTAGAAACGGAATAGATGTAATGACTACTGAGACGGCATGTCTAAGCTCAATATGGGAAACTGATGATGATACAAAAAGATTTCTTGAAATTCATAAAAGGGAAGATGAGTATAAACGGCTTCGCCCTCAAAAAGTCGCATATTATGACGGTATGGTACGTGTTGATATGTCAAAGATAAAACCTATGATAGCTTTGCCGTTCCATCCAAGCAATGTATATAGTATTGAAGAACTTAATTCAAATTTAGATGATATACTAAGAAGTGTTGAGGTTGAGGCAAAGAAGATAGGAGGCAGTGCAGGAGAGGAGTTAAAGCTTACTGACAGAATAATTGACGGAAAGCTGCATGTGCAGCAGGGAATTATAGCAGGTTGTGCCGGAGGCGGTTATACCAATATAATGGAGGCGGCATATATACTGAAAGATAAAAGCTGCGGTTTTGATGAATTTAATATGGCTGTATATCCTTCTTCACAGGCAGTATATCTTGATTTAAATAAAAAAGGGGCAATAACGGATTTAATGGAAAGCGGTGTCGTAGTAAAGACCGCATTCTGCGGACCATGTTTCGGTGCAGGAGATACACCTTCCCATAGGGGGCTTTCAATAAGGCATACTACGAGAAATTTCCCGAATCGTGAGGGTTCAAAACCCGGAGCAGGGCAGATGTCTGCAGTGGCACTGATGGATGCAAGATCAGTGGCGGCAACTGCAGCGGCAGGCGGTATACTCACGCCTGCGACAGATATTGACTATAAAGTGCCGGAGTATAATTATGATGATAGAGCTTATAAAAATAGGATTTACGTGGGATTTAAAAAAGCGGATCCTGAAAAAAAGCTGGTTTACGGTCCTAATATAAAAGACTGGCCGCTTATGGAGTCTCTTAATGAAAATATACTGCTTAAGGTATGCTCAAAAATACTTGATGAAGTTACTACAACTGATGAGCTTATACCGTCAGGAGAAACTTCCTCATACCGCTCAAATCCTTTGGGACTTGCACAGTTTACGCTTTCAAGGCGTGATCCTATGTATGTTGGCAGGAGCAGTAAGGTTTATGAGCTTGAACAGGCAAGGGTTGCCGGTACTTTATGTGATGTCGAAATTGAACATGTATTTAATGAGATTAAAAAGATTGACCCTAATGCAGATTTTAAAAATACTGAAATAGGCAGTGTAATTTATGCTAAAAAACCCGGAGACGGTTCGGCAAGGGAGCAGGCGGCAAGCTGTCAGAGAGTTATAGGGGGACTTGCCAATATAGCATCTGAATATGCAACTAAAAGATACCGCTCAAATCTTATAAACTGGGGCATGCTGCCTTTTTTGATGAGTGAAGCGCCTGAATTTGAAGTAGGTGATTATATTTATATAGGTCTTATAAAGGACATTCTAAAAACGGATATGGCAAATATTAAGGCATATGTTATAGGCGAAAAAAAGGATGTTTACAGTATAAATTTAAGCATCGCACCTATGACTGAAGAAGAAAAGCAGATAATAAATGCCGGTTGTCTTATAAATTACAATAAAAACAGGATTAAAGCTAAAAATAAATAGACAGGTTTAGTGTGAACGGTAATTTTATCATTATTTGTGATGGGGTCAAAAGCGGTGAAATATAGATTAACAGGTCTTAATAAGTTGGAATTAAATATCGTAGCCGCACCGGCTTCTGAGTATATTTAAAATCGGATGTTTACTGCTTTCACAATAATTTCATTTATGATTTATTGCTTTATTGATTGTAAACTATTATAATGTAATAAGTTCGGGTTTAATATGTTATTTCATGGGATTTTATCAAATAATTCTATTAAGAGTAAAGTACGGTATATATAAAAGCCGTTTAATTTTCCGAATTGTTTTATAAATTACAGGTTTACAAAATTATTAAATTAATAAATTGAAAGGATAATTTAAAGGAACATTTAATGAATGATAAAGACAATAATGATAGAAAAAAGCCTGGTCAGAATAATACTCTGCAGACTGTTGTTTTTATTTTAGTTGCAGTAGTTGTTACCTTTTTTTTGGTTACTGTGTTGCCGTCAAAGATATCACAGCGTGCTACTACCACTATACCTTATACCGATTTTATGAGAATGGTTGATGAAGGAAAGGTAAGCTCGGTAGTAATAAAGGACAGCAATATAAAAATCAAGCTTAAAAGTGAGTATGACAACAGAAAAGAAAATGATTTTTTTTCACCTAAGGATTATGAAACGATAAGAGTTGACCAGGATGAAAATCTTATAAACAGATTATATGATGCAGGTGTAAAGGTTGAAAGAGAGAGGCAGGACAGCACTTCTATAATACTTTCACTTATAACATTTGTATTTCCGTTTGTTGCAGTTCTTCTATTTATGAATTTTATGATGAGGCGTATGGGCGGCGGAGGCATAATGGGAGTTGGAAAAAGTAATGCCAAGGTGTACCTCCAAAAAAAGACAGGAGTTACATTTAAGGACGTGGCAGGTGAGGATGAAGCTAAGGAGTCGCTTACGGAGATAGTTGATTTTCTGCATAATCCTGCAAAATTTACAAAGATAGGTGCTAAACTGCCTAAAGGTGCACTTTTAGTAGGACCTCCTGGAACAGGAAAGACTTTGCTTGCAAAAGCGGTTGCAGGTGAAGCAAAGGTTCCGTTTTTCTCACTTTCAGGTTCCGATTTTGTTGAAATGTTTGTAGGTGTCGGTGCTTCAAGGGTCAGGGATTTGTTTAAGCAGGCACAGGAGGCTGCACCATGTATCATATTTATAGATGAGATAGATGCTATAGGAAAGAGCAGGGATTCAAAATACGGAGGCAATGACGAGAGGGAGCAGACACTTAATCAGCTGCTTTCAGAGATGGACGGCTTTGATTCTTCAAAAGGGCTTCTTGTACTTGGTGCTACAAACAGACCTGAGATTCTTGATCCGGCACTTTTAAGACCCGGAAGATTTGACAGACGGGTGATAGTTGAAAGACCTGATTTAAAAGGTAGAGTATCAATACTTAAAGTACATTCAAAGGATGTAAGGATGGATGAGACTGTAGATCTTGATGCGATAGGTCTTGCAACCAGTGGTGCAGTAGGCTCTGACCTTGCAAATATGATAAATGAGGCTGCAATACTTGCAGTTAAACATGGAAGAAAGGCGGTAAGCCAAAAAGATCTGTTTGAAGCGGTTGAAGTAGTACTTGTAGGAAAGGAAAAAAAGGACAGAGTTCTTAATCAAAAGGAAAGGCGTATAGTTTCATATCATGAGGTCGGACATGCGCTTATTGCGGCACTTCAGAAAAATTCGGAGCCTGTACAGAAAATAACCATAGTACCAAGGACTATGGGAGCACTTGGTTATGTTATGTATGTACCTGAAGAAGAAACCTATCTGAAATCAAAGGAAGAGCTTGAGGACAGGCTTGTAGGACTTTTCGGAGGACGTGCGGCTGAGGAGATAGTGTTCGGTTCGGTTACAACAGGTGCTGCGAATGATATAGAAAAAGCGACATCAATTGCAAGAGCTATGGTTACACAGTACGGTATGAGTGATAAATTTGGGCTTATGGGACTTGCTACCGTTGAAGATAAATATCTTACCGGAAGAACTGTAATGGAATGCGGAGATGATACTGCAACCGAAGTTGACACTGAAGTTATGAATATGCTTAAGAGTGCTTATAAGACTGCCAAGGAAATGTTGTATGAAAACCGTGAGATAATGGATAAGATAGCAGCCTTTTTGATTGAGAAGGAAACTATAACCGGACAGGAATTTATGAAGATATTTAGAAAAGAAAAAGGAATTCCTGAACCTGTAAAAGAGGTTAAGGCTATACTTGTATAAAGTCGAAAAATATACTGAGCTAACAGTTTTATGAAAAACTTAAAGTGTATTACATGGAAAACACACCGAAGATTTTTTGGATTTTCGGTGTGTTTTTTTGATTAAAAATGATTAAACACGCTTAGAAATACATTGGAAATAATATGTAAATTTTATCAGATCTTTTTATGTTCATATCTCGGCTCTGAGGTAAGCTGTATTCCAAGTTTATGGAAAATCTTAATATCAACATTTGACAACATAACGGAGGTGTGCACCTGACAGCCCCTAAGTTTAGGCAGTTGCTCAAGTGCAAGATGTGCATTGTTATCAGTAGCTGCACACATTGAAAGTGCTATAAGTATTTCATCCGTATGAAGTCTGGGATTGGAACTTCCAAGATATTGTGTTTTAAGCTTTTGCACAGGCTCTATAACAGTAGGTGAGATAAGGTGTATTGAGTCGTCTATATTTCCTAAAACTTTTATAGCATTTAAAATAAGAGCGGCTGAAGCACCAAGGAGCTCAGAAGTTTTAGCGGTAACTATCCTGTTATCTGCAAGTTCGATAGCTGCAGCGGGGGTTGAAGTTGTTTCAGCTCTTAAAAGTGCTGCAGATACAACCTTTCTAAGTTCCGTACTTATCTTTGCCTGTTTCATTAAAAGTTCTATTTTATAGACTTCATCAGCTTTACATTCGCCCTTTGCAAGATGGTTCAATGATGCATAATATCTGCGTATAATTTCCTGTTTACTTGCATCACGGCAGACTTCATCATCATATATACAGTTACCTGCCATGTTTACTCCCATATCGGTCGGAGATTTATACGGGCAGTTGCCAAATATACCCTCAAATATAGCAGCAAGGACAGGATAGATTTCAACATCACGGTTATAATTTACTGTGGTTTCACCATATGCTTCAAGATGGAACGGATCTATCATATTTACATCATTTAAATCTGCTGTTGCCGCCTCATAAGCCAGATTTACGGGATGTTTTAGAGGCAGATTCCATACCGGAAAGGTTTCAAATTTTGCATATCCCGCTTTTATTCCCTTTTTGTTTTCATGGTAAAGCTGTGAAAGGCAGGTTGCCATTTTGCCGCTGCCTGGTCCGGGTGCAGTAACTATTACAAGCGGTCTTTCAGTAACTATATAATCATTTTTACCATAACCGTCCTCGCTTACAATAAGGTCAACATTGCTGGGATATCCCTCTATCATATAATGCCTGTAGACTTTTATTCCAAGACTTTCAAGTTTTGATTTAAACATATCCGCACTTTTTTGCCCTGAATAATGAGTTATTACTACACTTCCTACATAAAGTCCCTTGCCTCTGAAAGACTGTATAAGTCTTAATACATCAGCATCATAAGTTATGCCCAGATCGGAACGTACTTTGTTTTTTTCAATATCTTTAGCTGATATTGTAATTACTATCTCAGCCTGGTCTGCAAGCTGTAAAAGCATTTTAAGTTTTGAATCAGGTTCAAATCCGGGCAGTACTCTTGAAGCATGGTAGTCATCAAACAGCTTTCCTCCAAATTCAAGATAAAGCTTGTCATCGAACTTACTTATACGTTCTTTTATATGTTCGGATTGCATAGTTAAGTATTTTTGATTGTCAAAGCCCTGTAACATATTAATCTCCTTACTTTGTTGTATATTTTAAATGAAACCTTAAGTATATCGAATTATACCGGAATACATATTTGTTTTGAAATAGCAGACAGTTAAGCTGCGGTAAATTATTTTATAAAAGAGATAAATTTTAAATAATAAGTTTAGATTGTACCATTATTATGGTATAATGTAAACATTGCTTTTGGTGAAATAAACCTATGCATGGTAAGGCGGCAGAAAATCCTGCTGAACTGTCGCTGTATAAAGGCATCAGCATTTTAATAATTTTGAATTCAGATCATAATTTCAAGTCTGTATGCCGTATTTGCAGGGCGGTATAAATACCGTCAATAACTTGATATCAGGAGGGATTTTATGAAGGAAATTCAAACACCGCGTTCAGGAGAGATATATATGGGGTCTGACAAGGGACTTTATCAGATAGTCTGTACTGCCATAGATGCTTCAAGTATGCAGAAACTTATCATTTTTCAGGAATTGCAGGGAGGCTTCAATACATATGCCCTTGCAGATGAGAGGTTTAATTCCTCAACTACACAAAAAAACGGTGTAAAAGCCCCTATGTTTAAAAAGGTATTTGTAAATCAAGACGGCAGCATTGAAGAAAATATCGAAGAAGATGCTGTTAAAAGCGAAAGTTTTTCACACAGTTATACCGGTATCAATTCAGATAAAACTGCTGCTGCAGACTCTAACATATCTCAGGCTGATAAGTCTCAAGATTATTTCAAAAGTACTTTTGGAGCTGTAAGCATCAAAAAGGCTGAGTCAGGTGAAGAAGGAAGCAATGAAGATAATCCTGATAATTCAGGCAAATATGAATTTTCAGATAAAACCGGCAGAAAGCTTGTTTTAGGAAGAACGGATCATAACGATTTATCGGACAAGGATGCTTCAGATACCTTTAATGATAATAAGGATAAGAGCGGTGTACAGGGCAGTAAGACGGAGGATTCATTTTATAAAATTAAGGAATTTGATGAACTTGAGGATGATAAAGCTGTAGACAAAAAAGATGATAAAGAAGAGTATTCAAGGGAACTTATGATAAAGTTTTTTGATGCAAAGACTGATATCGAAAGAAAGCAGCTGCTTCAAAATAATAAACTTAAGATTACTCAAAATGATCTTAATGTGATATATGAAGCCTTTGAAATACCTCCATTTGATGGTGGTAAAATATTTCAGATAGAATGTCTTATATCATATCTTGATACAAGGATGAAGTTTGAAGGTTCATGATTTATGCAGAAGTATATGCATTTAAGTTTATAAAAAGCCGATACATATATGTTTGGAGAAAAATAATATATGGCATTTATTATAGAAGATGAATTAAGGAAACTCCCGGCTTCGCCGGGGGTTTATATTATGCATGACAAAAAAGATGATATACTTTATGTGGGAAAAGCCGTATCACTTAAAAATAGGGTTAGACAGTATTTTCAGTCAAGTCGGGGCAAAAGTACTAAAATCATGCAGATGGTTTCAAAGATACACAGATTTGAGTATATAGTTACGGATTCGGAACTTGAAGCACTGGTTCTTGAAAATAATCTTATAAAAGAACATAGACCTCGTTATAATACTATGCTTAAGGATGATAAAACATATCCGTATATAAAATTTACTGTTAGTGAAGATTATCCGAGAATTATGCTTACAAGAAAGCTGAAAAAGGATAAAGCAAAGTATTTCGGTCCCTTTACAAGTTCAACGGCAGTAAATAATACACTTGATTTTTTAAGAAAAACATTCAGGATAAGAAATTGCAGCAGAAATCTGCCAAAAGATATAAGAAAGCAGCGGGCATGCCTTGATTATTATATACATCAATGTGATGCGCCATGTCAGGGTTTTGTTTCAAAAGATGACTATAATAAACAGGTATCTCTTGCACTTGAATTTCTAAACGGTAATTATAAAAAATTGACTGATGAAATACAAAAGCAGATGAATGAAGCCTCACAACAGTTTAAATATGAGGAGGCTGCACAGCTTAGGGATTTGCTTAACAGCCTGCTGCATGTAACACAGAAGCAGAAAATAAGCTCCGAGAGTATGGAGGATAGAGATATAATAGCTCTTGCAAAAGATGAAGAAGATGTACTTGTACAGATTTTTTTTATAAGAGACGGTAAAATGGTTGGAAGGGAACATCATTATGTACAGGTAAGTATAGATGATGAAAATCCATATATACTTGAAAGTTTTGTAAAGCAATTTTATGCAGGAACTCCCTTTTTGCCTAAAGAGCTCTGGCTCCAATATGCACTTCCCGATGAGGAACTTATATCAAACTGGCTTTCACAAAAAAGAAGGACAAAGGTCAGGCTTTTAGTTCCTAAAAAAGGTAATAAAGAAAAGATGATAGAACTTGCATATAAAAATGCGGAACTGATTTTAAGCCGTGATAAAGAGAAATTGAGGCGTGAGCAGCTTAAAACTACAGGTGCTTTAAATGAGATTGAAAAGCTTCTTGGAATTTCAAATATAAAGAGAATTGAATCATTTGATATAAGTAATATAAGCGGAGCACAATCAGTCGGTTCAATGGTTGTGTATGAAGACGGAAAGCCGAAGAGAAATGATTACAGAAAATTTAAAATTAAAAGTGTTTCAGGTCCTGACGATTATGCTTCAATGCGTGAAGTTCTTTACAGGAGGTTTACACATGAAAGCAGATATTCTAAAACTGATTCGGGTTTTGCAGTTTTACCTGATCTTATAATGATGGACGGCGGTAAAGGACAGGTAGGTGCAGCACTTGAGGTTTTAGAGGATCTTGGTATAGAATTGCCTGTATGCGGTATGGTCAAAGATGACAAACACCGTACTGACAGGCTTTATTTTAAAGGCAGCGAACTGGAACTTAAGACCAGAACCGAGGCTTTTAAGCTTATAACCAGAATACAGGATGAAGTACACAGGTTTGCAATAGAATATCACAGAAGTCTAAGATCAAAAACCCAGGTAAAGTCAATACTTGATGATATAAACGGTATAGGTGCGGTAAGACGCAAAGCTTTGATGAAACATTTTAAGAATATAGAGTCTATAAAAAATGCGGATTTGTCAGAGCTGAAGGAAGTTTCAGGCATGGATTCAAAATCGGCACAGTCTGTATATGATTTTTTTCGTAAATAAAAGAGTTAAAATAAAAGGATCTGATAAAATAAATTTAGGAGAGAGTTAAAATGTTAATATATAATATCGGGAAAATAAAAAAACTATTATGGCAGGGGAATATGTACAATACATAAAAGTGCATAAAAATACAAAAGTTGTTAATTTGTATTTTTAAAAAAGTCTGCAAAGCGTTATAAATACCTAATGTTTTATTTTTTTATGCAAGCACAAAAGTATAAAGTTGCAAGAATTATAAAAATATGCTATAATACCAAATATCAGCATGTTAAAACACTAACCATTCATACGCATTTAAACTATTCACAAATATCCGTAAAAAAGTTCTACAACTACATAATATAACATCGAAAGGATATAATTATGGAAAATATAAGGCATCATGCTAATGTAAAAGAAGAACGATTTGAAAAGGTTTTAAAGGAAAAAGATATTTTTGCAATAGCGTTTGGAGCGATGATAGGCTGGGGATGGGTAGTGCTTGTTGGAATATGGGTTAATAAGGCGGGGTCGTTAGGAGCGATGGCAGCGTTTGTGATCGCAGCTGTAATGATTATTTTTGAAGGACTTATATATGCAGAGCTTACAAGTGCCATGCCTCTTACAGGAGGTGAACAGCAATTCAGTATGAGAGCCATGGGAAAAACAGGCTCATTTATATGCACTTGGGGTCTTATATTAAGTTATATAGGTGTAGCCGCTTTTGAAGCATGTGCTTTACCATCAGTGCTTCAGTATATATTTCCGGGATTTCTTAAAGGATATATGTATACAATAGCAGGATTTAAAGTCTATGCTTCATGGGTTGCGGTGGGTTCGATTTCAGCTCTGATTTTAACATTTATAAATATAAGAGGTGTAAAAACGGCAGCAGCTCTTCAAAATGCTCTTACATACATAATTGCCATTATAGGAGTTGCTCTTATAGCACTTTCGGCAGTAAAAGGTCATCCGCATAATATGCATCCTTTTTTTGAGGACGGATATAAAGGAGTATTGTCAATAGCCGTCATGACACCGTTTATGTTTTTAGGCTTTGATGTAATTCCTCAGGCTGCAGAAGAGATAAAGGTTCCGCTTAACAGGATAGGCAGGGTAATAATTTTTTCAATTATAATGGCAGCAATATGGTATATAGCTATAATTTTTGCAGTGTCAATGGCAATGAATGCTTCAGAGATGAAGTCGGCTGAACTTGTAACTGCGGATGCCATGAAAAAACTTCTTGACAATAAACAGGCTGCTGCCAATGTTGTAATAATAGGCGGAGCTGCGGGGATACTTAGCAGTTGGAATTCATTTTTTATTGGTGGAAGCAGAGCGATTTTTGCTTTGTCTGAAATAAGACTTATACCCGAGTCGTTTTCAAAACTGCATCCCAAGTTTAATACTCCGTATATATCAGTAATTTTTGTAGGGGTATGTTCTGTTATTGCACCGTTTTTCGGAGAGGAGATGCTGACATGGCTTACAAATGTCGGAAGTTTCGGAGCAGTGCTTGCATATCTTTTTGTGGCAATATCGTTTATACTTCTCAGGAAAAATGAACCTGAACTTGAAAGACCGTATAAAGTCAAATATCCGAAACTTGTAGGAACTATGGCAGTTATCCTTACAGGCGGCATGCTTACGCTATATATACCTGGACTTCCTTCAGGTTTTACAAAAGAGGAGTTTATAATAGCCGGGGGCTGGATAATTTTAGGCGTAGTATGCTATTATACTTCACTTGCAGGTTGGAAGAAAAAGGGATATTCAGATGAAGTGCTGTTTGGCAACACTCCCTATTATATAAACAAAAGGAAAAGAGAAAACCAAAAAAGTTCTTTAGATGCGGAAAAGGCTTTTAAGTAGTCGTATTAAATAGTTTTTATACCAAACAACATGCTGTAGGATTAGTGGATTTTTTATCAAGAACGGTATATTTTTCAAGAACAGTAAAGGATGTTTATACCGGGCATGTCAGTTATGACAAACTGTAAACAGGTGGCATATAAAATATGGCACCTGTTTACAGTTTAGTTAAAAAATTATATATATGTCTTATTTTTCAAGTGTTCAAATATTGCTGAAATTCTCTCTTTATGTTATTCTAAAAAGTACGGAAATAAGTATATTTAATATAAAGCTATATATATTACGGAGGTAATTTATGCTTGGAGTTACAATAACTGAATTTATACAGGAAAAAGAATTAATAAATATGACACCTGAGATAGATACTGATGGTATATTTGTTAAACATCCTGATGTGAACAGACCTGCACTGCAGCTTACCGGATTTTTTGAACATTTTGACTCGGAGAGGATACAGATACTGGGGCATGTGGAATATGAATATCTGGGTCAGATGGAAGAACTTTCAAGAAAAAATATATTTAATAAGCTGCTTTCATATAAAGTTCCATGTATAGTATATGCACGTGGGCATAAGCCCGATGAGGATGTTTTGGAGTTATGTAATTATTATGAGGTTCCATGTCTTGTAAGCGAACAGACAACTTCCGATTTTATGGCTGAGGTTATAAGGTGGCTTAAAGTAAAGCTTGCTCCTGCAATCACTATACATGGGGTACTTGTAGATGTATTTGGTGAAGGGGTTCTTATAATGGGCGAAAGCGGTATAGGAAAGAGTGAAGCGGCACTTGAGCTTATAAAGAGAGGGCACAGGCTTGTATCTGATGATGTAGTTGAGATAAGAAAAGTTTCAGATGCCACTCTTATAGGTACTGCACCTGATATAACAAGACATTTTATAGAACTCAGGGGGATAGGAATAATAGATGTTAAGGCGCTTTTCGGGGTTGAGAGTGTAAAAGATACACAGCAGATAGATATGGTAATAAAGCTTGAAGATTGGGATAATGAAAGAATGTATGACAGACTGGGACTTGAAGAAAATTATACTGAATTTTTAGGCAATAAAATAGTCTGTTATACACTTCCAATAAGGCCGGGAAGAAATCTTGCAGTAATATGTGAGGCGGCATCTGTAAACCACAGACAGAAAAAGATGGGATATAATGCTGCACAGGAGCTTTATAACAGAGTTCAGGCAAATATTAATAAAAATGAAAATCCTATAGACAGATTAAAATAATATAAAAATGGTTTTGAGATTTAAACAGAAAAGATTGTATGGAAAATAAAAATAAAATTTATATAGATGCTATAAAAAAGATTGCAGGAAGCTCAAAACTTCTTAAGGATGAACCTATGTCAAGACATACTACATTCAAAGCAGGAGGCACGGCTGATATATATATAGAGGCTGAAAATGAGGAAACCGTAAAAAAAACAGTTGATTTTTGCAGGTTGAACAATATTGATTACTATATAACCGGAAACGGCAGCAATCTCCTTGTAAGTGATGACGGTTTCAGAGGGCTTATTCTTTCAACGGCAGCACTTAAAGATACTCTTGAAGTAAATGGAGAGTATCTTACATGCAGTGCGGGATATACGCTTGCCGTTGCTGCAAATAAAGCGGCAGAGAATGGACTGGGCGGCATGGAATTTGCTTCAGGTATCCCCGGAAGTGTAGGGGGTGCTGTGTTTATGAATGCAGGTGCTTATGGAAGTGAAATAGAAAATATACTACAGAGTGTAAGATTGCTGGAAGCAGATGGAACTATAAGAACGGCAGATGCCTGTGAACTTGAGTTGTCTTACAGAAGCAGCAATATAGGAGCTTTATCAAGAGTAATACTTAGAGCGGATTTTAAACTAAAAAAGGGTGATAAAGCTCTAATATCCGAGAAGATGGCTGAATTAAATTTAAAAAGAAGGACTAAACAGCCTCTTGATTATCCAAGCGCCGGTTCCACTTTTAAAAGGCCTGACGGATATTTTGCAGGAGCTCTTATAGAAAAGGCGGGGCTTAAAGGATTTAGTATAGGCGGGGCACAAGTTTCTGAAAAACACTGCGGTTTTGTTATAAATAAAGGAAATGCCACTTCCAGTGATATATTCAATCTTATAAAACATATACAAAAAACTGTTCTTATAAATTCAGGTGTGGAGCTTACTCCTGAGATAAGACTTGTTGGAAAATTTTAATAATATTTATAATTTGTGATAAAAGCGGTATTTATATGATTATAAGGAGGCTTAATGAAGTTTATTATAGTAACCGGGATGAGCGGTTCGGGAAAGACCGTAACTTTAAAACTGCTTGAAGATTATGGCTATTATTGTGCAGATAACCTTCCTGTTGAGCTTATAGGAAAATTTGTTGAACTGCTTAACAGTTCTTTTATAGGGAATATGGGACCGGCGGGAAGTAGAGGTGCAGCCATAGGCATAGATATAAGGAGCAGTGTAAATCTGTTATGTATAGAAAATGTATTTAATGAACTTGATGCAAAACATATAGATTATAAGGTGTTATATCTTGATGCAGATACAAAAGCACTTATAAAAAGATATAAAGAAACCAGACGTTCACATCCTCTTGCAAGAAATGACAGGCTTGAGACAGGTATTGAAAAAGAACGTATTGAGCTGAAGTTTTTAAAAGAAAGAGCTGATTATGTAATAGATACAAGCAGGTTTTTATCAAAAGATCTGAGAGCCGAGCTGATACGGATTTTTATAGATAATAAGTCATATACTAAATTGTTTGTAAATATACTTTCATTCGGTTTTATGTATGGGATACCCGATGATGCAGATCTTGTTTTTGATGTAAGATTTCTGCCGAATCCTTTTTATGAGGAAGATTTAAGGCTTAAAACCGGCGAAGATGAGGAAGTGAAGAAGTATGTATTTTCGGAAGGTTCTGCATATATTTTTCTGACAAAATTAAATGATATAATAACTTTTTTATTGCCATTATATATAAAGGAGGGTAAAAGTCAGCTTGTAATAGCTATAGGATGTACAGGTGGTCAACATAGATCGGTAGCAATTGCTACTAGTCTGTCAGAATATATATCTTCAATGAAAGATTTAGGCGTAAAACTTGAACACAGAGACATACATAGGAATATATCAAGGCTGAGTTGAAAAATGTCGTATTCATCAGATGTGAAACATGAGCTTGCAAGAGTTATTTCATCCGGCAGACATTGCAGACTTGCCGAACTTTCCGCTTTAATAAGCCTTTTAGGGACTGTTAAAAAAGAGGAAGATGACAGGATTGCCTTAAAAATATCATACGATAATGCAACTTTAATCAGAAAATGCTTTACATTATTGAGAAAAACATATAATATAATAGTAGACATCATTATAAATAAGTCTACAAATCCTAATAGAAAACATATGTATTCTATTATCATTAAAAATGACAATATAGCCCGTATGGTATTAGATTCTGTAAAACTCACATATAATGATGCTATTGAGCAAAAATATCTGTTTATAACAGATAATATGCTACTCAAAAATTCATGTTGTAAGCGTGCTTTTATACGTGGAGCATTTCTCTCATCAGGTTCGCTTTCCGACCCTGAAAAAGCATATCATTTTGAAATTGTTTTACCTGATATGAACAGGGCTGTTCTTATAAAGGATATAATGGTTTCGCTTGGAACCGATGCGAAGATTGTCAGCAGAAAAAATTCATATGTAGTATATCTGAAAGAGAGTGAGCAGATATCAAATATGCTTGGTCTTATGGAGGCAGGCAATGCACTTATGGATTTTGAAAATACCAGAATACTTAAAGGTATGAGAAATGAAATTAATCGCAAGGTAAACTGTGAAGCAGCTAATATTAATAAAACAGTATCCGCTTCTATGAGACAGGTAAAGGATATAGAACTTATAAGAGATACTATCGGTCTTGAGGGACTGCCGCCTGGGCTTAGGGAAACGGCACATTTAAGGCTTGAATATCCTGAAGCGAATCTTAAAGAGCTTGGAGAATATCTAACTCCCGCTGTGGGAAAAAGCGGTATGAATCATAGGCTTAGAAAGCTGTCGCAGATAGCACAAGATATAGAAACAGACAGCACAGGATAGAAAAACGGAATGTAAACAGCTTCGCTGAAAAGTGTATTTTTGAGTGATTACATTGGTTTTATGCTATAAATTCAGTTGTAAAGGTATTTGAGGAGAAGACAAGATGATTAAGAAAACTATCACACCGGGACATAATTTTGGTTCAGAAGCAAAGCCGGTTGCTATGCTTGTACAGCTGGCAAGCCGCTTTAAAAGCAGCATATATATTGAAAGCGAAGATGCCAAGGTGAATGCAAAAAGTATAATGGGTATGATGACACTGGCATTAAAATCAGGCAATGCCATCACAGTGATTGCAGAAGGTGATGATGAACATACTGCATTACAGGGTATTGAAGATTATTTATGTGAGGCTGCGGGCTAAGCGGAGTATATATTACTATTATTAAACTTAAGGGCGGAGGGCTTTTAAAAAGCCGTACCGTCCATTTCTTTATTGTGGTATAATGGTTATCTGAAATTTTCAAGTTTAAATAAATGGAGG
The DNA here is from genome assembly GCF_000235445.1 of Johnsonella ignava ATCC 51276. Classification (GTDB taxonomy): domain Bacteria; phylum Bacillota; class Clostridia; order Lachnospirales; family Lachnospiraceae; genus Johnsonella; species Johnsonella ignava. The sequence continues at coordinate 184,359 of NZ_JH378830.1, forward strand.
TTTTAAAGTGGCATTTACACATCTTCATACACATACTGAGTATTCACTGCTTGACGGTTCAAGTAAAATCGAAGAAATTATAGCCAGAGCAAAAGAACTTGGAATGGATTCACTTGCTATAACCGACCATGGTGTGATGTACGGGGTTGTAAATTTTTATATAGAGGCAAAAAATGCCGGCATTAAGCCTATTTTGGGTTCAGAGGTTTATGTAAGCCCCGGTTCACGCTTTGACAGGGAAAAGGTGGCTGGGGAGGATAGATATTACCATCTTGTGCTTCTTGCGGAAAATAATACCGGATATGCCAATCTTATGAAGATAGTATCAAAAGGCTTTACAGACGGATTTTATTATAAACCGAGGGTTGATTATGAGATATTAAGGCGTTACAGTGAAGGAATTATAGCACTTTCAGCATGCCTTGCCGGAGAGGTTGCAAGAAATATAACAAGAAACAAATATGATGAAGCAAAGGAGGCGGCACTTAGATATAGGGAGATATTTGGTGCTGAAAATTTTTTCCTTGAACTTCAGGATCACGGATATCCCAGTCAGAAGCTTGTAAATCAGAGTCTTTTAAAAATGAGCCGTGAGACGGGAATTAAGCTTGTTGCAACAAATGATGTACACTATACTCTCGAAGAGGATGCTGCCGCACATGATATACTTTTGTGCATACAAACTGCAAAAAAAGTAAGCGATAAGGATAGGCTAAGGTATGAAGGGGGACAGTTTTTCCTAAAATCTGAGACACAGATGAAGGAGCTTTTTCCGTATGCTCCGGATGCAATTGAAAATACACATGAGATTGCAAAAAGATGTAATGTTGAGATGGAGTTCGGAGTTACAAAACTTCCTGAATATGAGGTGCCTGACGGACATACCGCTTTTTCATATATGAAAAAAATATGTTACAGAGGACTTGCAGGACGATACGGTGGAGAAAAAGATATAGAAGCAATTAAGGAAAAGCTTGACTTTGAACTTGAAGTCATAGATAAGATGGGGTATGTCGATTATTTCCTTATAGTGTGGGATTATATAAGCTTCGCAAAATCAAAGGGTATAGCTGTAGGACCGGGCAGAGGATCGGCTGCCGGGAGCATAGCATCATATTGTATGGGAATTACCGATATAGATCCTATAAAATATAATCTTATATTTGAAAGATTTTTAAATCCCGAAAGAGTAACCATGCCTGATATAGATGTTGACTTCTGCTATGAAAGAAGACAGGAAGTCATAGATTATGTTGTTGAGAAATATGGAAAAGACAGAGTATGCCAGATAATCACATTCGGAACTATGGCAGCTCGAGGAGTTATAAGAGATGTAGGAAGGGTGCTTGATTTTCCCTATGCAAGATGTGATGCTGTTGCGAAGATGATACCGTTTGATCTTAAAATGACACTTGATACGGCACTTAAGCAGAGCAGAGAGCTTAAAAACCTGTATGACAATGATCCTGATATAAAAAGGCTTGTAAATATGAGTAAAAGACTTGAGGGGCTCCCCAGACACAGTTCAATGCATGCAGCAGGTGTTGTTATATCAAAAAGCAGCGTAGATGATTATGTTCCGATAGCAAAAGCAGCCGACGGTTCCATAACCACACAGTTTACTATGGGGATACTTGAAAAACTGGGACTTTTAAAAATGGATTTTTTAGGTCTTAGGACTCTGACAGTAATACAAAATACAATTGAACAGGTTGAGAAAAAATACGGCAGGAAAATAAATATATTAGAGATAGATTATGACGACCCTAAGGTATATGGGCTTATATCGGCAGGAAAGACCGAGGGTATATTTCAGCTTGAGTCATCAGGCATGTCAAGTTTTATGACAGAGTTAAGACCTGAGAGTATGGAGGATATTATAGCCGGTATATCACTTTACAGACCGGGACCTATGGATTTTATACCTAAATATATAAAGGGAAAACATGAAAGGTCAAGTGTAACTTATGATATACCCGAGCTTGAGCCTATACTTTCACCAACTTATGGCTGCATAGTTTACCAGGAGCAGGTAATGCAGATGGTTAGAGAGCTTGCAGGCTTTTCACTGGGTGAAAGTGATATGATAAGGCGTGCCATGAGTAAGAAAAAAGCTGATGAGATGGAGCGCCAGAGAAAGTACTTTGTATACGGTAATGAAGAAACCGGAGTTCCGGGTTGTCTTAAAAACGGCATTTCAAAAGAAAAAGCCAATAAAATATTTGATGAAATGACTGATTTTGCAAATTATGCATTTAATAAATCACATGCAGCCTGCTATGCATTTGTATCCTATCAAACGGCATATCTGAAATATTACTATCCTGAGGAATTTATGGCTGCCATTATGACATCGGTTATGGATAATACCTCAAAAGTGGCTGAATATATTATAAGCTGCCGCCGGATGAATATATCTATATTGCCTCCTGATGTAAATGAGGGTGAGGGAAATTTCAGTGTTTCAGGAAACGGTATACGTTTCGGGCTTTCAGCAATAAAAGGTGTCGGCAGAGCGGTTTCGGATGAAATAGTAAAAAATCGTGAAAATCAAGGCAGATTCAACTCACTTGAGGATTTTATAAACCGGCTTTCAAATAAAGAAGTGAATAAACGTACAATAGAAAATTTTATAAAATCAGGTGCTCTTGACAGTCTGCCGGGAAACAGGAAACAGAAGCTTCAAATATCGGCTGTGCTGCTTGATGAAAAAAGCAAATCCAAAAAAGAAAATATGACGGGGCAGTTAAGTCTTTTTGATGTAGCAAATGATGAGATGAAAAAAGATTTAAAGGATAAATCGGCACTGCATTTTGATATGCCTGATGCTGAGGAGTTTTCATTAAATGATATACTTGCTTTTGAAAAAGAAACCTTGGGCGTTTATGTAAGCGGACATCCGCTTGATCAATATGTGGATATAATAGATAAAAATACAAATGCAAAAACTGTTGATTTTAATATTATAAAGTCGGAAGATGGCTCAGATGATACCAAATCTGTACTTGTAGACGGGCAAAGAGCGGTGATAGGAGGAATTATAAGTACAGTCAATATTAAAAACATAAAAAATATGCAGACTATGGCATTTGTAACACTTGAAGATATGTTTGGAAGTGTTGAGGTTGTAGTATTTCCAAAGGTTTATGAAGAATATGCATATATTTTAAAGGAAGATAACAAGGTATTTATAAGCGGAAGGATAAATCTTGCAGATGATGCACAGGGGAAGCTTATATGTAATAAAATTGTATCCTTTGATGAGGTTAAAAAGCAGCTTTGGGTACAATATGAAAATCTGGCTGTATATAAGGCGGATCTTGATATTTTAATGAATGATATAAAGGAACATCCCGGAAAGGATGAACTTATAATTTATTTAAAAGAAGAAAAGGCAAAAAAAGTTTTTGAAAATGAAAAAAACTTAAATGCAGATATAGTATTTAATATACTTGCCAAAAGGATTGGGAACGGTAATGTAAAGTGTGTTCCAAAACACTTGAAACTCTAATCCCTTATGTGTTATAGTTAACTGGTTTGCTTAGGCTTGATATGATATTTACATTATAATATAGAGCATCCGGTACAATGGAGGATATTTATGTCAAAAATAAAGGAAGTTAAAACGATAGGAATACTTACAAGCGGCGGTGATGCCCCGGGTATGAATGCAGCCATACGTGCGGTTGTGCGTACTGCTATACATAAAAATCTCAGAGTTAAGGGGATAATGAGGGGATATGCCGGGCTTTTACAAGAAGAGATAATAGATATGGAAAGCACAAGTGTGTCCGATATAATACACAGGGGGGGAACAATATTGTATACTGCAAGGAGCAGTGAATTTGTTACAAAGGAAGGTCAGGAACTTGGTGCTAAAATCTGTCAGGAACATGGTATAGACGGTATGGTTGTAATAGGTGGAGACGGTTCATTTAAGGGTGCCGAAAAACTGTCGGAGTTTGGTGTAAACACTATAGGTATTCCCGGAACTATTGATCTTGATATAGCCTGCACTGATTATACAATAGGATTTGATACCGCTGTAAATACTGCTATGGAAGCCATAGATAAGGTGAGGGACACATCTACTTCCCATGAACGCTGCAGTATAATTGAAGTAATGGGAAGAAATGCCGGATATATAGCATTATGGTGCGGATTTGCAAATGGTGCGGAGGATATATTGCTTCCTGAAAGGTATGACGGAGATGAACAGAAGCTTATAAACAGGATTATTAACAACAGAAAGCGTGGCAAAAAGCATCATATAATAATAAATGCTGAAGGTATAGGGCATTCTTCCTCTATGTCAAAGCGTATAGAAGCTGCTACCGGTATTGAAACCCGTGCCACCATACTCGGATATATGCAAAGGGGCGGTGCACCTACATGTAAGGACAGGGTTTATGCTTCAATTATGGGGGCTAAGGCTGTTGAACTTTTAACTGCAGGAAAATCAAACAGGCTTGTATCATACAGGCACGGTCAGTTTTGTGATTTTGATATTAAAGAGGCTCTTGCTATGAAAAAGGATATTTCAGAAGAACAGTACAGAATAAGTAAGATGCTTGTAAGGTAAAAATATGGATACAAAAACAACTGTTTTATGCGGAGCAAACTCATATACACGCAAGTATTATTTTAATCCAGCATTTAAGCTGCTTCCTGATTCAGTAAAAAAAGAACTTCAAATAATGTGTGTAACATTTACCGAATCGGCAGGCGGACAGATCACACTTGAATTTGACCATTTGGGAAATTTAAAATTTAAAGTTGCAGCAGATGATGCAGATTATTTGTTTGATGAGATAGAAAGCGGCATGCTTATAAGCAGCTTTCAGCGTAAAAAAAGAGAACTCCTTGAGGAAATAGAGCTTTTTTATAAGGCAGTGATTTTAAAGATGGAGTTATGATATAAAATATCTTTATAGCCGCTTTAAATTTTGTCAGCAAAAAGGCTGAAATTATGTTAAAAAGAGGTTTAACTGGATAATGAATCTGGGCTTTAATATAGGAAATGTCCATATAAAAGGAGGACTGTGTCTGGGGCCTATGGCAGGTGTCGGAGATCTGCCCTTTAGGAAATTATGCCGTGAAGAAGGGTGCGGACTTACATGTACTGAAATGGTAAGTGCAAAAGCGCTGTTATATAATAATAAAAATACTGAAAAACTTCTTGAGATAGAAAAAGATGAGCACCCTGTGGCAGTACAGCTTTTCGGTTCGGATCCCGATATATTGACCGAGATGGCATTAAGGCTTGAGGAGATGGACTTTGATATAATTGATTTTAATATGGGTTGTCCGGTCAATAAGGTGGTTAAAAATAATGAAGGCTCGGCACTTATGAAAAATCCTAAGCTTTCTGAAAAAATATTAAAAAGTATGGCTTCAAGACTTAAAAAACCGCTTACAGTTAAGATAAGAAAAGGTTTTAATGAAGATAATGTCAATGCGGTTGAAATTGCCAAGATAGCTGAATATGCCGGAGTTTCGGCAATAGCCGTACATGCAAGGACAAGGGAGCAGTTTTACAGCGGAAAGGCGGACTGGTCAGTTATAAGAAAGGTCAAGGAGGCTGTAAATATACCGGTTATAGGTAATGGAGATATATTTTCAGGCAAGGAAGCTATTGATATGTTTAATGAAACAGGATGTGATGGAATAATGATTGCAAGAGCTGCAAGAGGTACCCCGTGGATTTTTAGACAGATTTTAGCCTGTCTTGAAAAAACGGATATTTTTTTTCCAAGTACTGAGGATATAATAAAAATCTTATTGAGACATGCAAAAATGCAGATTGAAATGGAAGGAGAATATGCCGGAATAAGGAGTATGAGAAAACATGCGGCATGGTATACACATGGATTTAAAAATTCGGCAAAGCTCCGTGATGATATAAATCATGCTCAAACTTATAATGAATTTAAAGAACTTTTAATAAGGTATTATCTGTAAACTATAAGTATGTAAGTAATGTTTTTACGGCATTAATACAATTACCGTCTTGACACAAAATTATGTGTAAGCTATAATGCCCGGATATTGTATAAAATATAAATAAAAGGAATATAAAATATTAAATTATAAATTACTGTGGAGGAAACAATGTCAGAAACCAAGAATATATTGACATATGCAGGATTAAAACGCTATGAGGAGGAACTGCATGATTTAAAGGTAAATAAAAGAAAGGAAATAGCCCAGAAAATCAAAGAAGCAAGGGAGCAGGGAGATCTTTCGGAAAATGCTGAATATGATGCGGCAAAGGATGAGCAAAGGCAGAATGAAGCAAGAATAGAGCAGCTTGAAAATCTGTTAAAAAATGTAGAAGTAATAGATGAGGATGAGATTGATCTGGATATAATCAGTGTAGGCTGCAATGTTACAGTACTTGACAAGCTTGACAATGAGGAAGTTGATTTTATGATAGTTGGAGCAACTGAAACAGATTCAAGAGAGGGAAAGATAAGTAATGAATCACCTGTGGGAAGTGCTCTTTTAGGAAAGAGAGAAGGAGATATCGTTACGGTTGAAACTCCTATGGGTGAGATGGAGTATGAAGTTTTGGCAATACACAGAGGAAACAGGGGGGAATAAGGGTAGGCTTGGTATGAACAACAGCAAAGATGACAAAGTTGAAAGTACAAAAGAGAATATAAAAGAAGATCTTAACCATATACTTCAGGCAAGGTATGATAAGCTATCACAGCTTAAAGAACAGGGAAAAGATCCCTATCTTATAACAAAGTATACATATTCCTGTCATACAGCGGATATAGTTGATTCATATGAACAGTATGAGTCTAAGGAAGTGTCTGTGGCAGGCAGACTTATGTCAAAAAGAATAATGGGCAAGGCAAGTTTTTGTAATATCCTTGACCTTACAGGCAGGATACAAAGCTATGTTGCAAGAGATAGTATAGGCGAAGAAGCATATGCTGAATTTAAAAAATTTGATATAGGAGATATAGTCGGTATTACAGGCACTGTATTCAAGACAAAAACAGGTGAGATAAGTATACATGCTTCTAAGGCAGAACTTTTATCAAAAAGTTTAAGACCTTTACCTGAAAAATTCCACGGTCTTACAGATACTGATACAAGGTACAGACAGAGGTATGTTGATCTTATTGTAAATACTGATGTTAGAGAAACCTTTATAAAACGTTCAAAAATCATAACTGAGATCAGAAAATTTCTTGACACACAGGGTTTTATAGAAGTTGAAACTCCTATACTTGTATCAAATGCTGGAGGTGCGGCGGCAAGGCCTTTTGAAGCACATTATAATGCACTTAATGAGGACGTAAAGCTTAGAATTTCACTTGAATTGTATTTAAAGCGGCTTATAGTGGGAGGACTTGAAAAGGTTTATGAGATAGGCAGGGTTTTCAGAAATGAAGGGATTGACACAAGGCATAATCCCGAATTTACTCTTATGGAACTTTATCAGGCTTATACCGACTATTATGGTATGATGGAACTTACTGAAAATCTTTTTAGACATCTTGCAATTGAAGTATGTAAAAGCACAACAATTCCCTATGCCGATGTAATGATAGATCTTGGCAGTCCTTTTGAAAAAATTACTTTAACTGAAGCTGTTAAAAAATATACAGGGATTGATTTTGATGAGGTACCTGATATTACGGCAGCCAGAGAGCTTGCAAAAAAACATAATATACAGTTTGAAGAAAGACATACAAAGGGAGATATATTAAATTTATTTTTTGAAGAATTTGTAGAAAAAAATCTTATACAACCCACATTTGTAACGGATTATCCTATTGAGGTATCACCGCTTACAAAGAAAAAAAGCGGAAGCAACGGGCTGGTTGAGAGATTTGAACTGTTTATATACGGCAGAGAGATGGCAAACGCTTACTCTGAATTAAATGATCCTATAGACCAGAGAGAGCGCTTTGCCGCTCAGGAAGAGGCTTTTGCAGCAGGTGATGAAGAAGCAAATCATACTGATGAGGACTTTTTGAATGCACTTGAGATCGGTATGCCGCCTACGGGAGGTATAGGTTATGGAATAGACAGGCTTGTGATGCTCCTGACAAATTCGCAGTCAATACGAGATGTATTGCTTTTCCCGACTATGAAATCCCTTAAGGATGGAAGCGAGGAAAATAATGTATCAAATAGCAATACAAAAGAAAGTAGCGAGCGAATTGCGACCGCCCCGGAAAAAATTGATTTCTCAAATGTAAAGATTGAGCCTTTATTTGAAGAGATGGTTGATTTTGAGACATTTTCAAAATCGGATTTTAGAGCGGTTAAGGTTAAGGAATGTGTAGCAGTACCTAAGAGCAAAAAGCTTTTACAGTTTACTCTTGATGATGGTACAGGTATTGACAGAACAATTCTTTCCGGTATACATAACTTTTATGAGCCGGAAGAGCTTGTTGGAAAAACTCTTATCGCTATTACAAACCTTCCTCCCAGAGCAATGATGGGAATTGAGTCATGCGGTATGCTGCTTTCAGCGGTAAACAGACTCAAGGATTCTGATGATGAAGAACTTCATCTTATCATGTTAGATAACCGTATTCCTGCTGGAGCAAAGTTATATTAATAAAAGAGAATATATTTAAGTTAAATTAAATATAACAGGGATTAAATAATAGCGGGAATAATCCCGCTATTATTTATATAAGCCATATATAGTATATAGCTATGAAAAAAAGCACTATTTTGAGGAAGTTTAACTATCTAAAACTTATGGGTTTTTGTATTGACCTATTCCCCCAGTCCCCTTAAAAACTTATCTATATAATAAACAGCCGCTCCCACAGCGGAAGCCTCAGTTTTATAATGACAGACCTTTATATAAGAGGCATCCTTTTCAAAGGGATTTAATTCAGCGGCTTTATTTCTGAAGGTTTCTATATGCTCCGACATATATGCTCCCACATAGCCGCCAAGTATTATATTACAGTCATAACACATTCTAAGATTATGAACTGCTATTGCGAGGTAGTCCATATACTCGTTAAAAGCATTTACAAGCCCTTTATTCTTTCCGGTTTTCACCTCTTCGAAAAAGGCGTGAAGATTCCCGTCGGTAAAATCTGACAAAATAGAGGCACAACAATAAGCATCAAGACAGCCCATCCTGTTACAATAACATTTGCGTCCTTTTGGAACTATAGTCATATGACCGAATTCACAGCCTCTGCCATGTTTTCCGGTATATATGCTGTGTCCGTTCATATTTGCTCCGCCTACACTGCTGCTAAGAGACAGATATACTATGGGTTCACTGCCGTTTTTTCTCCAGCTTTCCGCAAGCCCTGCCGAATTGGCATCATTAAATAAAAGCAGGGGGAAGTTAAAATACCTGCAAAAAGTATGGTATATATCAGGTGAAGCATTGATAACCTCGGCATAGGATATGCTTTTTTGGTCTGAGCTTATTATGACGGGAAGCGATATGCCTATGCCCAAAATCTTTGAAGTATCCGAAACATAAGCTGTTAGTATCTTTTCAAGCTCATTTTGTAAAGTAGAAAAGTAAGTACTGTCCTCTTTGTATGCTATTCGTATCCTGCTGTGAGCTATTATGTTCAAATTCAAATCTATAAGCACTATGGAAATATGATTTTTTGTAATATCTATACCTACAGAGAGAAATTTATCCGCTACACAACTGAATATTGTCGCCTTTCTGCCGCCTGTAGACTTAAAATTTCCTGCTTCGTACACATAGCCTTTGTGTAGAAGTTTAGACAGGTTTTGATTAAGTGTAGGCAGACTTATAGAAAGGGATAAAGCGATGTCATGTCTTGAACATTCTCCATTTGTATATATGTATCTGTATATATCACCCATATTTTTTGAAATGCTTTTCAAAGTATCTATACTATTTTTCAAAAATTATTCTCCTATAATAAAATTATAAATTAATCAGATGTTACTGAAATTCTAAAGATATACTAACGCATTATCAAAAAGCAGTCAATATTTTAACAACATAAATAAAATATTTTACAAATGTAAGAGCCTAAAAACTTAGTTTAGTTAATAATTAAGCTTATATTATATACAAAGTTAACAAAAATCATAGTGTGTAATAGTATACTTAGCACAAACTTTTGTAAAAAGATTGATAAAAGATAAAAAATGTTTTATACTTGTTTTAATGAGAAATAAAACTATATCCACTTCAATAACTTTCAAAGGAAACAGGTATTATGGATAAAATAAAAATGAGGCTTAGTAAAATAGAAAAGTCTTTTCCGGGGGTAAAAGCACTTGACGGTATAGAGTTTTCTGTAAGAGAAGGTACCGTTCATGCTTTATGCGGTGAGAACGGTGCAGGAAAGTCAACACTCATGAAAATCATTATGGGATTATATAAGGCGGATAAGGGAAGCATCTTCCTGGATGAAAAAGAAGTTGATATTAAGAATCCTATACAGGCAAGAGACTTAGGTATATCTATGATAGCACAGGAGCTTAGTTATGTACCTGAGCTTTCGGTGGAAGAGAATCTGTTTTTAGGAAGACTTCCTCTAAAAGCTTTGGGAATGATTGACTGGAAGAAGGTAAGGCAGGAAAGCAAAAAGTTTCTGGAAGAGGAAAATTTATCCTATAAGCCATGGCAAAAACTTAAGACACTAACGGTTTCGGATATACAGATACTTGAGATTATAAAGGCAGTTACCAACAATGCCAAGATCATTATTATGGATGAACCGACCTCATCTATAACCCAGTCCGAGGTTGAAAATCTGTTTAAAAAGGTAGAGGAACTAAAGAAAAAAGGAGTATCGATAATCTATATATCTCACAAGATGGATGAGGTATTTAGAATAGCTGATGATATAAGTATATTAAGAGACGGTAAGGTGGTAGCATCAAAGAAAGCCTCCGAATTTGACCTTGAAAGTGTTATTTCTTTAATGGTGGGAAGAAAGATTGAAAATGCTTATCCTAAGGAAGATGCAGAGCTTGGCGATAAGGTTTTGGAGATAGATAAGCTAAGTAAGGATAAGCTGTTCGAAGATATTGATTTTTATGTCAAAAAGGGAGAAATAGTAGGTTTTGCAGGTCTTGTAGGGGCAGGCAGAACCGAGGTTATGAGAGCGATATACGGACTTGACCATAAAGACAGCGGCAGCGTTAAGATAAAGTCCAAAGAGGTCAATATCAAAAATCCTGCGGACAGTATAAAAGAAGGTTTGATTTTACTGTCAGAAAGCAGAAAAGATGACGGTATAGTTCCTGTAAGAAGTGTTATGGAGAATGCCAGTTTGGCAAGTTTACAAAAGTTCATATATTCGGGTTTTGCTCATAGAAAGAAAGAGAGAAATGCCGTATACGAAAGTTTTATGAAAATGAATGTAAAAACTCCTACACTGGATACACCTATATCAAGTCTGTCAGGAGGCAATCAGCAAAAAGTTCTTTTATCCAGATGGATGCTTAGCGAACCGGATATATTGATACTTGATGAGCCTACCAGAGGTATAGATATAGGAGCAAAGTTTGAAATATACAAACTTATGACGGATATGGTAAAGGAAGGAAAGGCTATAATTATGGTATCTTCCGAACTTCCGGAACTTATAGGTATGTGCGATAGGATTTATGTAATGAATAAGGGGCGTATAAGCGGTATGCTTAAAAGGGATGAGTTTTCTCAGGAAGACATCATGAGATATGCTACCGGATTATAATGCTTATATAGCAGGACATCAAAATCAAAATACGGAGAAAGATGAAAATGAAAGATAGAGTATCCCATTTTTTGCAAAAAACAGGAATATTTGCAGTGCTGGCGCTTATTTTTTTGGTGTGTAGCTTTATCAGTAAGGACTTTTTAAAATACAACAATTTGATTAATGTTACCAGACAGCTTTGTGTAGGCATACTTATAGCATATGGAGAAATGCTGCTTATCATAAGCGGATTTTTAGATCTGTCAGTCGGATCTGTGCTTGCACTTTCGGGTGTAGTATCCATTATGGTATTTAAGTCGACCGGGAACATATTTGCGGCTTTAACTACGGCACTTTTGATAGGAATAATATGTAACATAGTCAATGCCTTTTTTGTAGCCCAGCTTAAAGTACCGGCATTTATAGCAACACTTGGTATGATGCAGGTTGCAAGGGGTATAGCTCTGTATATAACCGGAGGAAAGAATATATTACAGCTGGGCAACTATGTAAAAGTGGGTCAGGGTATGTTAGGACCGGTTCCGGTACCTGTAATAATAGTAGTATTCGTAACAGTCTTTGTATGGTGGCTGCTTAATCATACAAGATACGGAAGAAGCCTATATGCCATAGGTGGCAACAGAGCGGCAGCAGAGGCAAGCGGAATTGATTCAAAAAGAAGTATATATTTGTCATATATCATTAACGGCGCTATGGTAGGACTTGCAGGAGTTATATTTATGGCAAGAAATAACGCCGGACTGCCGAATGGAGCTGTGGGCTATGAAATGACAGGACTTACGGCTGCCATAGTCGGAGGTACTTCATTTACCGGAGGCATAGGAAGTGTCAGCGGTACTGTTGCCGGTGCATTTATTATAGGTTTCCTTGAAAATGTTATGAACCTTATAGGTGTTAATGCCTATATACAGCAGATTATAGAAGGCCTTATTATTGCACTTGCGGTAGCGGTGGATATAACGGTTAAACTTAGAAAATCAGGTAGAGTTATTATAGTAAAAGAAAATAAAGTAAAAAGTAATTAGTGGATAGTGAAAACTTACCACTGCTTTAATAAAAGGAGGAATAAAGATATGAAATTAAGAAAGTTAGGTAGTATGGCTCTGGCAGCTTTTATGGCTGCATCACTTGTTGCGTGTAGTTCAGGAGGCACAGGTTCATCGGCTGCAGGAGATAGTTCTGCAAACTCAAAAAGTGCTGCCGGAGACGGTAAAGGCGGTAAAAAAGTATGTTTTGTTGCAAGAGCGAGTGCCGATACATTTGCAGCATGGCTTACGGAGGAGATGAAGAAAGAGGCTCTAAACTACCCTGAGCTGACTCTTACCTGTGTGAGCGGTGAGGGAGATGATAATAAGGAAAACAGTCTTCTGGAAGACTGCATTACCAAGGAATATGATTTGGTAATAGTTCAGTCCAATAATAATGCTGCACAGGCACCTTATGTCAAAAAGCTTTTAGATGCAGGTATTCCTGTAATTACAACCAACCCTACAACACATCAAAGTGATCTGGACGGAAGCGACAATCAGGATGTTATGGAAGGAACGGGTACAGTTGACGCAGATCCTATAGAACAGGCTAAGGTAAGTGCACAAAGAGCGGTAAAAGAAGTACCTCAAAATGCAAATGTAGTTATACTTAACGGGCCCTCAGGAAACTTCCATGCAGACAAGAGAAGAGAAGCCTGGACAGAGTATTTCCTTTCAAAAAGACCGGATGTAAAGGTTTTATATGAAGATTATGCAAACTGGAACAGTGATGAGGCACTTACACTTATGGAAGCCTGGGTACAGGCAGGAACACATATAGATGCTATAATATCTATGAATGACAATATGGCAGCAGGTGCTATAGAGGCTATAAGGGATAACAAAGAGTATATAGGTGATGACGGCAAGGCTAAATTCCTGGCATACGGTGTTGACGGAACAGCTCAAGGCTGTCTGCTTATTAAAGAAGGCTTGCTTACATCTACAGCATTGCAGTCGGCAGCAGATCTTGCAAAGAAAAATATGGAGTATGCCAGTAAAGTTGTAAAGGGTGAGCTTAAGGTAACCGAAGTAAATGATCATGTAGAAGCGCCACAGATTAATGCGGAAAATGTTAATGAGTATCTTAAGATATATGTAGAAAACGGAGAAATATCAGAGTCTGATATAAAGTAAAAAAGGAGGAGGCTTATGAAGATGCAAAAGGCTGCTTTTATGAGGGGAACTGACAAGATGATACTTAAGGAGATTGAAGTTCCTTCTATAAAAGATGATGAGGTATTGGTTTCATTGGAGTATGTAGGTATATGCGGATCTGATGTGCATTATTATCATCATGGAAATTGCGGTGCGTATAAGGTTGATTTATCACAGGATTATATGCTTGGGCATGAATGTGCCGGTACTATAACCGCTGTAGGTAAAGATGTAAATGATTTGAAGGTAGGAGACAGAGTGGCACTTGAACCGGGAATTACCTGTGGAAAGTGTGAGGCCTGTAAGTCAGGGCATTACAATCTCTGTCCTGATGTAGTATTTTTAGCTACACCTCCGGTACCCGGCTGTAATGAGGAATTTATAGCATTTCCGGCTGATATGTGTTTTAAGCTTCCTGAAAATGTATCTACAAAGGCAGGAGCATTAATAGAGCCGCTTTCCGTAGGATTTTATGCAGTAGAGCAAAGTGAAATGAACACCGGTGATACAGTAGTTATACTCGGTTCGGGCTGTATAGGTTTGGTTACCTTACTTGCAAGCAAGGCAAGGGGTGCAGGTACTATAATAGTAGCCGACCTTGTTGATGCAAGACTTAATAAGGCTTTGGAGCTTGGTGCAACACATGTAATCAACTCAAAGGAAACCGATATATTTAAAAAGGTTAAGGAGATTACAGGAGGAAGGAATGCAGATATAGTATTTGAAACTGCCGGTTCTGCGGTAACCATAGCTCAGACACCTTTTCTTACAAGAAGAGGTGGGACTGTAGTTTTAGTCGGTATAGCCGCACAGGAAGAAATATCATATAACTTTGCACAGGTTATGGATAAGGAGATTACTATAAAGTCGGTATTCCGTTATAAAAATATTTTTCCCAAGGCGATAGCAGCGGTAGGAAACGGTGCTATAGATGTTGCTTCTATTATTACACATGAATTTACGCTTGATGATATCGAAAATGCGTATAATGAAGCTGTTAATAATAAAGAAAACCTTGTGAAGGCTGTAATTAAGATAAAGTAATGTATTGTTGTGGTATTGATGACTGCCCGGGTATTTGTTATAATATCCGGGAAGCATTAAAGATAAAATAAAATACTGTTATATAGTTTAAAATAAGGTAATAAAAGCTGTTGCAAGGAGTAGGTAGTTTGTTTTTGCGGCAGCTTTTATTTTTTATAAAATTCGGTTAATAATAAATATGAGGTGTATGTATGTTTGTAGGTATAGATTTGGGAACTTCGGCAGTTAAGCTTTTGCTGATGAATGAAAATGGAAAAATAGAAAAAATTGTATCAAAAGAGTATCCTTTGTATTTGCCACAACCTGAATGGTCAGAACAAAATCCTGACGATTGGTATGCCGGGACAGTGGCAGGAATCAAGGAACTTATACAGGGTTTTGAAACAAAAATTAAGGGTGTAGCTGTCGCAGGGCAGATGCATGGTCTTGTGGTGCTGGATAAGGAAGATAAGGTGATAAGACCTGCTATACTGTGGAATGACGGTCGTTCCAAGGTCCAGACCGACTATCTTAACAATGTAATAGGTAAGGATAAGTTATCGGAGTACACTGCCAATATAGCCTTTGCCGGTTTTACAGCTCCTAAAATACTTTGGCTTAAAGAAAATGAACCGCAAAATTTTGAAAAAATAAATAAGATTATGCTTCCTAAAGACTATATAGTATATAAGCTTAGCGGAAACTTTACTACGGATTATTCCGATGCTTCAGGTATGCTTTTACTTGATGTGAAGTCTAAAAAGTGGTCAAAAGAAATGCTTTCCATATGTGAGATAAATGAGGAAATGCTGCCTAAGCTTTATGAAAGTTATGAAAGTGTAGGTGTATTAAGCACTGATGTTGCCTTGGAGCTAGGCATAAAACAAAAAGTTGAGGTTGCGGCAGGAGCTTCCGATAATGCAGCGGCGGCTATAGGTACAGGAATAACAGCAGGTGCAAGTTGTAACATATCTTTGGGAACCAGCGGCACTATGTTTATACCTGCTTATGAATTTAAAGCAGATCCCAACAATGCATTGCACTCATTTGCACACGCAGACGGTTATTATCATCTTATGGCTTGTATGTTAAGTGCCGCCTCCTGCAATAAGTGGTGGATGGAAGATATATTAAATACTAAAGATTATACTAAAGAACAGCCAAATTTTGATAAGCTTGGATTTAATGAAGTATTCTTTTTACCCTACCTTATGGGGGAGCGTTCCCCGCATAATGATACTAAGGCAAGGGCTGCTTTTATAGGTATGAGTATGAATACAAAAAGAGAGGATATGACACAGGCGGTCATGGAGGGAGTTCTTTTTGGACTTAGAGATTCATTGGAAGTGGCTAAAAAACTCGGTATTGGTTTTGAAAAGACCACACTTTGCGGCGGCGGTGCGAAAAGTAAGCTGTGGAGGCAAATGAGTGCCGATATTATGAAACTTGAGGTTGATTTGGTTGAGACTGAAGAAGGACCTGCTTACGGAGCCGCCATACTTGCAGGAGTTGCATGCAGAGAGTTTGAAAGTGTTGAGTCGGCTTGCAAGGCTCTTATAAAGATAAAAGAGCATATAAGCGTAAATCAGGAAGCTGCAAAAAGATATGATGAAAAATATGCAAGATTTGCAAAACTGTACCCGGCATTAAAGGGTCTGTTTTGTTAGAAAAGTAAAAATTTGTATAGCAGGCAATTACTCGTGTAGAAAATTAAAGAAAAAGAAGCTTTTTTCAAGTTTATAGCTGTGATACAATTTAGCCAAGTAAATCCGCACATTTATGAGATAGTGTCAAATGACCTATGAAAAAACGAGTCTAAGATATAGAGGAATAAATATGGGCAAAATTATTAAAATGGAAAATGAAAAAGATAACTGTATAATGGCTATGATGAATGATGCATCGCTATGCCCTGTCTTAGAAAAATCGAATGTTGGGGTTTCCGATTATACAAAGTTGCCGTTGACTAAACTGGCAGCTATAGGGATGTCATTTAAACCACTGACTATTGCCGTACAAACCGCAGTGTCCGGAGCAGGCGGAAGCGGGTTGTACTATGTTGATACAGCCGGAAAAACAATGTTTCAGATGAAAGAAACAGGTAATTTTATTGGCTCTCTTAAAATATCAACCGGTTCAGTAGGTGGCGGGCAGGCTCAGATGATGCCACTTGCCTTTGATCCTGCAATGCTTTTTATGGCGGTTGCACTTGCGAATATTGACAAAAAACTTGACTCTATAAAAGAAATGCAACAGGAAATGATGGATTTTCTTGTGCAGAAGGAAAAAGCAGAGTTAAAAGGAAATCTTACATTCTTATACGATGCCTTTAATAACTACAAGTACAACTGGAATAATGAAATGTATAATAACAGTAATCACACAATAGTTCTTGCAATCAAAAAAGAATCGGAAGCAAAGATTGTTTTTTACCGTGAACGGATAATTGCCGAGCTTAATAAGAAATCCTTTATTAATACCAAAATTCATATCAACAAGACTGTAGATAAGAAGTTGCAGACGGTTCAAGACCGTTTCAAAGATTATCAGCTTGCATTATATATGCTGGCATTTTCCACATTCTTAGATGTAATGTTTATTGGAAATTATAATGAAGAATATTTGTCTGGTATTTCAGCAAAATTAAATGATTATTCAATGGAGTATATAGAGCTTTATACGAAGTGCTATGAAGCGATATACGGGTATTATTTAACTTCAACAGATTCCTTTTTGCTGAAAGGATTGTCAAAAACAACAAAAACGGTTGGCAAGATTGTAGGTAAGATACCGGTTGTTGGAGATACTAAGGCTGATGAAACTCTTACTGCCGCAGGGGATAAACTCAGTGTTATGGCAGAGGAAAAAATCAGTAACCAAATGAAACGGCTGATTGAGCACAAGAGCAATTTTGTCAGACCTTTTATTCAAAACATAGATACATTAAGTAGGCTGAGCAATAATCCGCTTCAGTTGCTGGTTGATAAGGATAATCTTTATATTGGAACGATAGCAATGATATAACTGCACTTTTAACGGAGTCAGGTATAAATGTTTAAGCTCAAATAAATATTTTATTTATTAATAATGCCTGCGGATAAACGTTTTGATACCAAGGAATTTAGAGATGCCCTGGGAATATCAAGACCAAGCTTTGCGTCTCCTTAACTTATGGAAGAAAAAATAGGTGTAAAACCAGGTACGGCTTCTCTTTTTTGTCTTACCATGGATAAAGATAATGAAGTGGCACTTGTAATTGACAAGGATATACTTAAGGATGAATATTTTGGCGTAAATCCAAGTGATAACAGATATCATCTTAAAATCAGGACTGAAGATGTACTTAAGAAGATTATACCCGGTCTTGGATATAGTGCAAAACTTGTGAGTTTGAAAGGATAGTATATGGAAGTATGCAGCTCAAAATATGATGCCATAATATCAATTAGGAAGGCTGTAAATACAGACTTGCCAAGAATTATGAAAATATATGAACTTGCCAGAAGCTATATGAGAAAAAACGGGAATCCGAACCAATGGAAAAATAATTTTCCGTCTAAAGGATTGCTTCTTGATGATATTAATAAAGGGAATCTATATGTAATAACAGCAGATAGTAAGATACATGCAGTTTTTGCATTTATTATTGGAGAAGACCCGACTTATACTTATATTGAGAACGGTACATGGCTGTCAGATACACCATACGGGACACTACACAGGATTGCAGGAGATGGAAAAATCAAGGGTATTTTTACAATAGTTACGGAATTTTGCGAACAAAAAATTAATCATTTAAGGGTGGATACGCATCAGGATAATCAGGTAATGCAGCATCTTATATGTAAAAACGGATTCAAAAAGTGCGGTATAATTTATGTAGATGACGGTACTCCCAGAATTGCCTATGAGAGATTATAAATATCTGTAAAAAATTCTGCTCCGGTAATTATTATAAAATAGAGATTTACAGACTTTTTTAAAAAGCGGTAATGCTGATAAAGAGTCCGGCAGAGCTTTATACTTTTAAGAAAATTTATAAAATAAATGAAGAAATAATAAAGGGATACTGATATGAATATACAGATATTTGGAACGAAAAAATGTAATGATACCAGGAAAGCGGAGCGGTTTTTTAAGGAACGGGGTATAAAGTATCAGTTTGTTGATATGAAAGAAAAAGGTATGAGCAAAGGTGAATTTAATTCCGTAGCCAATGCAAATGGCGGGTTAGAGAATATGATTAACTGGAAGGGTAAAGATAGGGATTGTCTTGCCATTATTAAGTATATTGCGGCTGAAGATAAGCTTGAGAAAGTTCTTGAAAACCCGCAGGTGATTAAAACTCCGGTAGTAAGAAATGGAAAACAGTCTACACTCGGTTATCAGCCGGATATTTGGAAAGGATGGAACTGATGTATTTAATTAAGACAGTAAAAGGTGATATAACAAAGATCACAGATGTACAGGCGATAGTAAATGCTGCAAATAATTCACTTCTTGGTGGAGGTGGCGTTGATGGAGCAATTCATCGTGCGGCAGGACCGGAGCTTCTGGCAGAATGCAGGACACTTAATGGATGTGCAACAGGAGAAGCTAAGATTACGAAAGCTTACAACTTGCCATGCAATTATGTGATTCATACCGTTGGACCGATATGGAACGGCGGAAGAAGCAGGGAAGAGGAGCTCCTTGCAGGCTGCTATTTTAATTCTATGAAACTGGCAATGGATAACGGAATCAGATCTGTTGCCTTTCCGTCTATTTCTACAGGAGTATATAGTTTTCCGGTAGAATTGGCAGCAAAGATTGCGGTACGTACGGTTAATAGATTTTTGAAAGATAATGCTGAAAAGTTCGATTTAGTAAAGTGGGTATTATTTGATAGTAATACTGAGTCTGTATATGAAGCTGAAGTAGATAAGTTATATAAATAAAAGTGTAATATAGAGTATATATGCTGAAAAAACGGATTATAATAATATTAAAATGTCTGGCAGGTTATAAAAACTGTGAGAGGATGTGAAAAAAATGATTTAAGGTACGATACTATTGATGTTGAACAGTCTGAAGTGGCAAGGGTGAGCATATTCGCTCAGATGAACTTTCAAGGTGCCAAAATGGCACCTTGAATAAAGGAACAGGTAGAAGAAGTAATATAAAGTATAATCCATACGCTTTTACAGAACAAGCTATTTATATGCTGATGACTGTATTAAGGGGAGAACTTGCAGTGAAACAAAGCAGAGCCTTAATCAGAACATTCAAGCGTATGAAAGACTTTTCTTATATGTTTTCTTACTTGCGTATTCCTGACAAGTTGCATTAGTTCCTTCTACCTTTTTTAAACAATACTCAACTACAATTTTCTAAAACTGTTCCTCCATATCATCTGCAATATCAAAAAGATTCTCCCCCGGATAAACAATGTGTTTTATCCATTCTTTTTTTATCTGCCAGAGATTTGCCTGTACGCTGAACTTATTCCAAATATCAATATCAAAAATTCTTTCCCAGCTGTTTTTTATTTTTCTCTCTATTTCAGGGTAAAGTCCTTTATATTTTCCGCTTATAAAATTAAATTCATCTTTGACTCCTAATTTTTTAATATAAGCAAGATAATTTTCTCTGTCTTTATCATCTTTCGGAATATAGAGATCATTAAGGACGTAATCCCACTTTCCGCCGTCAAAAAAGATAACTTCATTTTTAGGTACACTAAGACAGTATACTACAGATTTATCTACAGCCTTAAGACAGTTGTATTTGCTTATAGAGCACCAGATAGGATATTCTATCCCTGTGGGACGATTAACCCTTTTCTCTGCCATCTGTACAAAATAGTCGTATCTTTCCAGGAAAAAATCCGAAATATCACCTAAATGCAGTTGTATATATATTTTTTTATTTGTTACAAGGTTTTTAGAGTTTAATTCCTGTAAAGAATTTTCATGTTGTCTTGAATACAGGTTAACGGTTTCCATATTTGCTCCTCTGTTATAAGATGATTTTTCAATAATTATGACTGTTTCTGTTATCTGCTATTATATTATTAAAATCTAAAATAAAATGCAAGTATAAAAATAGAACCCGTTAAAAACGATTTTTTATTGTTATAAAACGGATGTCTGAGCTTTTAATTACAGGATTCCTATTTTGAGATAATCTGTCTGTGAATTTAATAGTTATTTTATATTTTTTCGCCGTTCATTTTACGATTAAAAGCGATAATAGCGAGAGTGAAAATAACTATTGTATATACTGTTACGACAATCAAATGAGGAAGAATATAACTGAAATTACCGCTTAAACTTATCCTTATTGCTTCAGCACTATTATAGAACGGTAAAATATGTGTTATTGCTTTGAAAGCACCGCCTATCAAGTCAATTGGAATAAAAACTCCGGATAGCCAACCTGCAATATTGGTCAGTAATGCCCCGCAAACTCCGCCGACCGCTTTATCATTCAAAAGGCTTCCAAAAAACAAACCGGTACCAACAAAAAACAGGGAAGTTAATGCTGTCATAATAATTGCAAAAATGATATTGATATTTATATCAAGTCCAAAGGCTCCTCCTGCCAATAAGGTTATTGCAGCCTGTATGATTGTCATAACCACCATAGGTAAAGTATAACCTAAAATAAAATCCGCCGCAGTCATAGGAGATGTAAACAAACGCATTAAGAAAGAAGATGTGCGGTCTTTTGATAACAACATACCTGCAAATAATGCCATAAATACGCTACCGAACATTGCCAGACCAGGTGCGAGATTTTTTATTTGAAACATAGTGTTTTTCGCTTCGGGTGGAATAGAAGAATTTATAATAGACAACAAGACTAAAAGTACAAGAGGAAAGCCGATACTAAAAAAGAGATTTATAGGATCACGCAAAATCTCTTTTATATTACGTTTTGCAAATAGAAACATTCTCATAGTACACCTCCTGAAAGCACAATAAAGGCATCTTCCAATTTAGCAGTATTAGTTTGCATAGTTAATTCTGTTACGGTCCCCACAGTTGTTAATTGCCCATTTGCCATTATTCCCACACGGTCAGATAAATTTTCGACCTCATCCATATAATGGGTTGTAAGAATTATCGTAACTTTTCCCTTTAATGATTTTATTGAAGCCCATAGTTCACGACGAGCCAAAACATCAAGTCCTAGAGTCGGTTCGTCTAAAAATAAAATTTGAGGTTCTGAAATCAGAGCCATAGCGATAGAAAGACGGCGCTGCATTCCACCCGATAAATTTTTTGCTTTTTTATTCAGTTCATTTTTTAAACCGAATTTTTGTGCTATTTCATGGGCGTTTTTATTTGCCGTTTTACTATTTTGTCCGTATATTCCTGCAATAAGTTCTAAATTTTCTAAAACAGATAAATTTGCTGCCACTGCCGTTTCCTGTGGTGAAATATTGGTTTTTTCATTTATTGAATGAGGATTTGAGATAATACTCTCACCGAGAAGAAAAGCATCACCGCTTGTGGGTTTTATCAAGCATGATAACATTTTAATCGTTGTCGTTTTCCCCGCACCATTTACGCCAAGCAGGGCAAATAACTCACCTTGCTCAATTGTCAAATTAAGATTATTTACGGCAACTATGTTTCCGTATTTTTTTGTAAGCTCTTTAATGATGACAGCATTCATTCTTTATCCCCCTTTGGTGCATTTTGATTGAAAATAGTATCCATCAAATGTGCGAACATATTTTTAGGTGGAATGGCGATACCTTTATTTATATCTGCAAGAACTATTAAAGTATCACCGGGTTTAATGCCGAAAACATCACGGGCTTCTTTAGGTATAACAAACTGCCCCTTTTCTCCTACCTTAACAGTCCAGGCGTATTTTCCCTCTGGGTGTTTCATTTTTTTACCTCCTGATTTAAGTATGATTTGTATGATTAGTATAATAAAAACTACTTTTGCTGTCAAGAAGTTTCGTCAGTATTAAAAGAAGTATATCTATAAAAATATAGATACTTTTCTAATTTTATTGCAATTTTGGAAGATTATGAAAAAGAGAAATATTTATAGCTATTATAAAGATAAGTGGTAAGGTGTTTTTAGAGCCTTAAACTAAGCATACCTGTGCCTAAAATCAGTCTTAAAACTATTTTATAAAGACTGGCTGATGAAAAATACTGATAAATTTGGTATAATAAATATTATTATGAGTAAGGAGGCATGACCTTTGAATAAGAAAGAGCTGTCGATTGCAAGTGATAGTGAGTATAAAAATCTGTTGTCAGAGTTAAAGGATAAAGTAAGTCAATTTAAAGCTGCAATGAAGGTGAATTATAAGCTGTTGGATTTGTATTGTGCTTTGGGAGAATTTATATGCAAAAGTGAAAATATAAACGGGGTCGATATACAAAGTTTTCTTGGAATTCCTTATGGTAAATCCGAGCGTTTCGGGATGCCTGAAATGATTGAAATCTATCAGAGAATTCCTGTTAATTTCGGTACAGGTATGCGATTTCCTCAAAATGATGTACCTCCGATTTTAAATCTATTTCTTAAAAATCCCATGATGCGTAAAGAAATTCTGACAAATAAAGATAAAACTGATGAAAATGCTTTTATTTTAAATGTTTGGACAAGTGGAACGGAAAATAAAAAGCCCGTTTTAGTTTTTATTCATGGAGGAGGGTTTACATATGGCTCAGGCACAACTCCGCTTTACAACGGAAAATACCTTGCTGCAAAAGGCGTGGTTGTAGTAACAATTAATTATAGGCTGTGTGAACCAGGTTTTATTCCGGTTATGGTTGGAGGAAAGCTTTCTGTAAACCGGGGTTTTTTTGATCAGCAATGTGCATTAAAATGGATACGTAAAAATATTGGTTTTTTCGGAGGTGATGCGGAAAATATTACATTAATGGGACAATCTGCCGGGGGGCTTTCTGCCTCTATGCATATGATGAGTGAGGAAAGTTCTAAGTATTTTGATAAATTAATAGTATGCTCTGCAGGAGTGAATGAATGTATGACATTGGAATATGCAGAAAATATTGCAGATTCGTTTTTAAAGCAAAACCGCATGTCAGAACCGAAAGAACTGCTTATGCTTTCATGGAAAAAACTTATCCGTTTAAAAATGCCTCTTGAGCTGTTGTCAACTCCGGTTATAGATGGAATTTTTATTAAAGATGATGCAAGACATATAATGGAAAAAGGCGGATTTTCATCAAAACCGGTTATGCTTGGAACTACAGGAGATGAGCTTAAAATGATTGACAATAAATCATGGTATAAAGGATTGGGGATAATAACTGAAGAAGAAAATTTCAAGGGAAAATGCTTAAGAGAGTATGGATCTGAGGGAGTACGTCTTGCAAAAGAGCTGCGTAAACAGTATAAGAGTCTGACAGAAATTCAATTTAAAATGATGGAGCTTCCTTTTCACGTTACGGCTCTGAGGGAATTAAAGCTGTACTCTGCAAAAGCTCCGTGCTACGGTTATCGTATGAATTTTATTCCGAATGCATGGAATGGATTGCGAGGTTCATATCATTGTGCTGAACTTCCGTTTATTTTTGGAACTATTCAGGATATGGATTATAAAGTTACATCGGAAAATTTACAGCAGATGGAAATCATGCAAAATGATTGGATAGCATTTATGAAAAATGGCATTATTCCGGGACATGATTTTTTTGGAAATAACGGAAAAATAATGCTCTATGAAAATACCGGTGCGAATTTAATTGATTTTCCTCAACGTGAAATAATAGAAAGTCTGCAGGGGACCGGTATATTTTCCAAAATACAAAAGTCTTTTATGCGTGGGAGAGATAATAATTTTGTTGCTTAATTTTGCATTGTATGTATTGCTTATTTAGGTGATTATTACTTGTTATTTTTATTCCGGCAATTGTCTGTTGATTTAAGATGGTAAATTTTCTTGTAAATAATGTTTTATCGGTATATAATATGTGCTGTAGAGCAGATGTCATTATTAAAAAACGAGGTAGTTTATATTGAAGGTTTATTTTGACAATGGTTCCAAAACTCCGGGAAGGAGCAGAGCCAAAGCAGATGAAAGAAGAACAATAATTATACTGAGTGTGGCATGTGCCATACTATTTATCACTTGTCTTGTATTGTTTGCAAGGGTTGGGAGTCTTTCGAGAGAAAATAGTGATTTAAAGAAAAGGCTGTCAGATGTAGCCACCGACGATGTAGCCACCGACAGTGTAGCTTCAAAGAGCGATGCAAAAAAAATGAGGGAGGAAAATTCAAACGCTGAAGAAGGCACAAAACAGTCGGATGAAAGCGATAATTCTGAACAAAGTACAGAAGACTCTAAGCCGGAAGACCAGACAACAAAAAGCCGGCAGGTTTTAAATCCTTCGGAAGCGGGATCACAGGCAGCTTCAAAAAAAAGCTCGGGTTCCGACTTGAAAGGGCTGGCAGGCATAGGAGCCGGGATCTCAAAGAGTACAAATGGAAGCACAAAGTCCGCCGCCGGTCAGGACTTGGGCAAACTTCCAAATATAGCGAGTAAATCAGGTGATATAAGACAGGGAGGACAAAAACAGGATTCTGCCGGACTTTCGGGTACAGCCTTAGGCGGTTTATCAAAAAGCGGCACGTCTTCTGCAAAAACAGAAACAAAAAAAACGGATACATCTAATAAAACATCAGAGGCAGCTGTTAAAACTGAAGCCGCTCCGTCCCAAAATACGGGGCAAAATAATGATGATTATGACCCTCCGTTTTATGTGGATCCGAATAAACAGCTTGAAAATCTTACAAGTATAGCTGCCGGTACAGTTCTTACAGATACCAATGTAGATTATAACAATCCGGGAAAATATTTTATGTCAATGGATATAGAACATGGCGGATATGTATATAAGAGAATTGCAGGCAAGTCTTTTCAGGAAAATACTGAGATACCTCTTTCATCACTTAAATACATAAAGGTAATACATTACAATTTTGAAGGTAAAGTTCAGGTGGGTGAAATGATTGTAAATAAAGATATAGTCGAAGATGTGCTTAATATTTTTAAGGAACTTTTTGATGCAAAATATCAGATAAATTCCATGCACCTTGTTGATGATTACTGGACAGGAAATCCTATGTCTTCTGACTGGCAGTCAATTGATGTAAATAATACTTCGGCTTTCTGCTACCGTAGGAAAGTTGGCAGTAAAAATCTTTCACTACATGCATATGGACGTGCAATTGACTTAAATCCGCAGCAAAATCCTTATGTTTCATATTCAAGCGGAAGTCCCAGATGGTCTCATTCAAATGCAGATGCCTATGTTGAAAGAAGTTCAGGGCAGCCACATATGATAAACCATGATGATAAGGCATATCAGATATTTACAAAGTATGGTTTCAAGTGGGGAGGAGATTTTAATGAACCTAAGGATTATCAGCATTTTGAAAAAGAGTAATAATCCTATATGTAAGACTTATATATATTGACATAGCATTGTCTATATGTTATATTTCTATGCGTAATAGACGCCTGTGCTAAGTATGAGGATTCTCCGTCCGTTACTTTGTTCATGGTGAGTATTTAATATAATGATACACTTGTCAAAAGTATAAAAATTCGATGCAAGCTTGTTTGCAAAAGAATTTATTATCTTTTGACACCCACATCATATAATAATAAGGAGTAAAAATGATTACAAAAGAAAAGAAAACAGAAATTATAAGCAAGTATGCGAGAAAAGAGGGAGATACAGGTTCTCCTGAGGTTCAGATTGCAATACTTACTGCAAGGATTCAAGAACTTACCGAGCATCTTAAGGAAAATAAAAAGGACCATCACTCAAGGAGAGGTCTTCTTAAAATGGTAGGTAAGAGAAGAGGACTTCTCCAGTATCTTAAGAACAAAGACATTGAAGGATATCGTACATTAATTGAAAAACTTGAAATCAGAAAATAGATTGTAAATTAAGGCGGCTCGTAATTTTATGAGCCGTTTTTGCTGTAATTTAAGACCGTATTAATATAAATGAATTTTAAATCCAGGAAGTGATAAAGTTGATAAGCAAATGGGGAAAAGAAACGGATATTAATAATGTTTTAAGCGAATATCCACGCCCTTCGATGGTGAGAGGCGAATATATAAGCTTAAACGGTGTGTGGGAATATGCTATAAGCAGGAGAGAAAAAGTGGATATATACGATGGTGAGATATTGGTTCCTTTTTCTCCCGAAACATATCTTTCAGGTGTAAAAAGGATTTTACAGCCTTATGAATACCTGCATTATAAGAAAGTATTTACTATACCTGAGGGTTTTAAAAAAAGAGGTATACTGCTTCATTTTGGTGCGGTGGACCAGGAATGCAGAGTTTATGTAAACGGAGTCTATGAGGGGGTGCATAAAGGAGGATATCTGCCATTTTCATTTGATATAACAAATGAGCTTAAGGACGGTGAAAATATAATAACTCTTACAGTTGCAGACAGGACTGAAAAACTCCCGTATGCCAGAGGAAAACAAAGGCTTAAGACAACAGGCAGGCTTGCTTCTATTTTTTATACACCACAAAGCGGTATATGGCAAAGTGTGTGGCTTGAAAGTGTAGAAAGTGTTTATGTAAGGGAACTCAAAATAACACCGGATTACGATAATAAAAAGGTTGTAATTAGGGTAGAAAGAGGCTTTGCCGGGAAAAAGGCGGTATTTCATGTTGAAAACGGCTTTAATATATACGGAAATATTCAGGCAAAAAATGAACCTCGAAAAAATTCAAAAAAAGATGATACATACAATACTGAAGTTATAGATGAGCTGTCGATTGAGATCTATGATAAGGGGATAAAAAAGGCCTCAAAAGGCGGAAAGCCCGGTGAAGATATAGAAATTGATTTGGGAGATTTTAAACCGTGGTCTCCTGAAAATCCATATCTTTATGATGTTTCAGTAAGGCTTGGAGACGATATTGTAAGATCGTATTTCGGTATGAGAAAATTTGATATACAAAATGACGGTAAAGGCATACTGCGTTTTTTCCTTAACAATAAACCTTATTTCTTTAATGGCGTGCTGGATCAGGGATATTGGCCTGAAAGTCTTATGACACCGCCTTCGGATAATGCTTTTATAAGTGATATACAGAGTATTAAATCACTTGGCTATAACACTATAAGAAAACATGTTAAGATTGAGTCTGAAAGATTTTATTACCACTGCGACAGGCTTGGAATGATTGTATGGCAGGATATGCCGAATGGAGGCGGAGACTACAATATGTATTTTGTTTCATATATGCCTAATATATTCGGGAATCTTGTAAGAAATATAAAGGATAACTTTTATACATTGTTTAAAAGAAGAAGCCGTGCCGGCAGAAAATTATATTATAAGGAACTGAGAGGAATGATCAGGCACCTTTATAATTTTACATGTATAGCTGCTTGGGTTCCGTTTAATGAAGGCTGGGGGCAGTTTGATGCAGGAAAAGCCTGCGAGTTTATAAAAAAGCTTGATAAAACGAGATTTATAAATGAAGCCTGCGGATGGTTTGATCAGGGCGGAGGGGATATGTACAGCATACATAATTATTTCAGGAAACTGTTAATAAAAAAGCCTCAGAAAGACCGTGTAACTGTATTAAGCGAATGTGGAGGCTATGCCTGTCCGGTCAAAGACCATATATTTAATGAGGAAATATATGGATATCGGTATTATGAGTCAGGTGCTGAACTTACAGATAACTATATAAGGTTATTTAAGGAGGAAATAATATCGAATATAAAGAACGGTTTAAGTGCGGCGGTATATACTCAGTTAAGTGATATACAAAAGGAAGTAAACGGTATTTTAACCTACGACAGAGAGAAATTAAAACTTGATAAAGAAAGGGCACTGGAAATTCATAATGCACTGTATGAAGAATTCAGCAGGGTTACATAAATACAGGGATACTTTAGGCAGTTTATAATTAAAAATCATTATTCAGTATCTGTTTTATATGTCCACAAAGAATTCACAAAATAATTAGCACTCAAAGCTTGACAGTGCTAACAATTAATGATATAACATACTCGGGTTTTAGATAATAGTTTTAGATAATAAAACGTTTAACATATTTAAGGAGGTTATTTATAATGAAACTAGTACCATTATTTGACAGGGTGGTTTTAAAACAGCTTCTTGCTGAAGAAACAACAAAGTCAGGAATTGTCCTTCCGGGACAGGCAAAGGAAAAGCCCTCACAAGGTGAAGTGGTTGCAGTAGGTCCAGGAGGAGTAATCGACGGCAAGGAAGTTAAGATGCAGGTAAAAGAGAAGGATAAAGTTATTTACTCAAAGTATTCGGGAACTGAGGTAGAAATAGACGGAGAGACCTATTTAGTTGTAAAGCAAAACGACATACTTGCAGTTATTAAATAGTAATTTGGGTATATTTATTATAAATGTTTAAATGAATTGTGTAATAAATGCTTTTTACAGGCAGGCGTATGCAGTCCGGATTGCCGGATCGCTCTTATTTTTATAAATGATACATAAATATTATTTTATAAATAGTATTTTAATATTTAGTCGCTGCGGTATGGATGCATTATATGATATATAGATAATATAAATACTGACAATAGTTATGGAGGAAAATATAAATGGCAAAAGAGATTAAACATGGAGTTGAGGCAAGAAAAGCCCTTGAAGCGGGTGTAAATCAGCTTGCCGATACTGTAAGAGTTACGCTTGGACCAAAGGGAAGAAATGTGGTACTGGATAAAAGTTATGGTGCACCTCTTATTACAAATGACGGTGTTACAATTGCAAAAGAGATCGAACTTGAAGATGCTTTTGAAAATATGGGTGCACAGCTTGTAAAAGAGGTTGCTACTAAAACTAATGATGTTGCAGGCGACGGTACAACTACTGCTACTGTACTTGCACAGTCAATGATAAATGAAGGAATGAAAAATATTGCAGCAGGTGCAAATGCTATAATTATAAGAAAAGGAATGAAAAAGGCATGCAACAAGGCTGTTGAAGCAATTGCAGCTATGAGCGAGCCTATTAAGGGAAATGAACAGATAGCAAGAGTTGCGGCAATATCTGCTGGAGATGATGAGGTTGGACAGCTTGTTGCCGATGCTATGGATAAGGTTACAAGCAATGGTGTAATCACTATTGAAGAGTCAAAAACAATGAAAACCGATCTCGATTTGGTAGAAGGTATGCAGTTTGACAGAGGATATGTGTCGGCATATATGTGTACTGATATGGAAAAGATGGAAGCGGTCCTTGACAATCCCTATGTGCTTATAACAGATAAGAAGATTGCGAATATACAGGAAATTCTGCCTATACTTGAAGAAATTGTAAAAACAGGTGCAAAGCTCCTTATAATTGCAGAAGATGTAGAAGGTGAAGCACTTACAACACTTATTGTAAATAAGCTGAGAGGAACCTTCAATGTAGTTGCAGTAAAGGCACCCGGTTATGGCGACAGAAGAAAAGAAATGCTTAAAGATATCGCTATATTAACCGGTGGAGAGGTTATAAGTGAAGAGCTTGGTCTTGATCTTAAGGAAGTTACAATTGATAAGCTTGGAAGAGCAAAATCAGTTAAGGTTTCAAAGGAAAATACTATAATTGTAGACGGTGAAGGAAAGAAAGCCGATATTGATTCAAGAGTTGCGCAGATTAAAGCACAGATAGAAGAAACTACTTCTGATTTTGATAAGGAAAAGCTTCAGGAAAGACTTGCAAAGCTTTCAGGCGGAGTTGCAGTTATAAGAGTAGGTGCTGCGACAGAAACTGAGATGAAAGAAGCAAAACTTCGTATGGAGGATGCTCTTAATGCTACAAGAGCGGCAGTTGAGGAAGGTATAATAGCCGGAGGCGGCTCTGCTTATATACATGCAAGCAAGGAAGTTGAAAAACTCATTGGTACTCTTGAAGGAGATGAGAAAACCGGTGCAAGGATTGTGCTTAAAGCACTTGAATCACCGCTTTATCGCATAGTTGAAAATGCCGGACTTGAGGGCAGTGTAGTTGTAAGCAAGGTTAAAGAGTCCAAAAAAGGAGTAGGATTTGATGCTTATAAAGAAGAATATGTTGATATGATTAAGGCAGGAATACTTGATCCGGCAAAGGTTACACGTTCAGCACTCCAGAACGCTACTTCAGTAGCAAGTACACTTCTTACAACCGAGTCGGTTGTTGCAAATATCAAGGAAGATGCACCTGCTATGCCGCCGGGAGCCGGTATGGGCGGAATGATGTAATCAACTGATATATTGAAACTGTAATTTTTAATTATATGTAGTAAATAATATATATAATCATATTATCAATAAAAATATTTAAACCGACAGAGCTATGTATTTTAAAATGCATATACCTGTCGGTTTTTTATAATATATATTATAGAGATATTGTCATTTATAATATAGTATGTAGGGATTGCGAGAAGCGAAGCTGTAGCAATCCTGTATCAATAGGTGTCAAATACTTTTGAAACCTACGTCATAGTATTGCTGTACAAAATGCAGTTTTACATATGTAGAGCAGGGGGGATTTTCCTTAGATTTAAATTTATATATAATCTTTATTTCCAGATATGACAATTTTTTTAATAATTTTTCAAAAAATAATATAAAATCACTTGAGAAGAATTTAAAAATGTGGTACAATGAAATCACTCAAAGTATGGAAGTGAGGTTTAACTGTTTAAGTTAGGGCATGCTCGCCATATTCTAAGAGTATAAAGCAAATTCATTGTAGGAGGAGTGGATTAATAAATTTCCTGTTGAGGTTTTATTAATCTCTTCATAAAAATCTATAATTTTGCAGGGTATATCCTAAAAATACGCTGTTATAAAATTAGTTTATATTTTATCTGCATGTTTATAAAGGCATGCTGCTTTTGGAGGGATGTAGCCTGTAGCATTCATAAAGGGAGGAAAATGTATGCTGAGTAAAGGGGTTATTAAATGTGGATTAGTTAAAAACAGATCAGGTGCCGGAAGTTCTTTTAAAAGAAGAATGTCAAGACATATTAAAACAGTTATTGCAAACTGTCTCGTTCTTGGATTGTGCCTTGGTATAAGCGGTATTTCACATGCGGCTGAAACAAAGGTAAGTCCTAACGGTGAGACAAAGTCAAGCGTGTACAGAGAACCTAAGCCGACTTCTCCGAAAGAGACCGTTGCTAAAAAAGAAAAAGCGACAAAGGGTACAGTACAGGCTCCGACCAAGGAAAAAAAGGGTGCGACTTATCAAAATGTAAAGCATATTATTGTAATTGCCGGACATACCAATGACAAATCAAAAGTTACTCTGAATGATTATACACTTAACAGCGACGGAGTATGGCAGAAAAATTGGGCAGTAAACGGTGTATGCGGTGAAAAAGGTATTTCTGCCGAGAAAAAAGAAGGGGATATGAAAACTCCTGAAGGGTTTTTCTCACCTATTATGGCGTTTGGTATAAAGGACGATCCGGGAAGCAATATGAAGTACCACAAACTTGAAACAGGTGATTACTGGGTTGATGATTCTAAGAGCAAATATTACAATAAGCTTGTAAACAGCTATACTACAGCTAAGGACTGGAGTTCAGCTGAAGATATGCTCAATGAGGCACCATATTATAATTATGGAATTGCACTTGACTACAATAAAGAAGGTGTTCCGTACAAAGGCTCAGCCATCTTCATACACTGCATGAAGTCCGACAAGGATACAGGTTCGGCAGGCTGCATAAGGATACCTGAGGACTATATGATAAAGCTTATAAAAGAAACGGATGAAAACACAAAGTTCTTTATTATGTCAAATCAGCAGACCTGGTTTGATTACAGAGATAAAGGTAAATAATTATGCCGTCTGATGCTTTTAGTTTCCGGTACAAAGGCGTTGTTTTATAGAAATATTACGGCATTTATAATAAGCGGATAAAGTATAAGTAATATAATGTATAGTATAATAAACACACAGCTCCTTTCTGAAAAAAGGTTGATTTATTTTTGATATTTCAATTTTATTTCTAATTTCAGTAAGGAGCTTTTTTTAATATATAGACTAAGTTAAATATTGAATGTCTTGGACATAACTATATTATTGACATAAGAGTTGTCATTTGTTAATATATGAATGTTGAAACTATCTAGGGGATATGAGTAAGGTATGTATTGCGACAGGAAGCCGCATTGCATATCTTACTCATATCGTACTATATGGAGCAGTTTTTGCATAGAGTTTTATATCCTGTCGTAAAATCTGTGTTTTTAATAGACGGCATGATTTTTAAAAACATATGCAGTCATTATATTTTTTATTTTTCAGGAGGATTAATAATGGCAGTCATTATTGGCGAAGGTATTACATTTGATGATGTATTATTACAGCCCGCTTATTCAGAGGTTATAGGCAATCAGATAGATCTGTCTACCGATCTTACAAGACAGTTAAGACTCAATATACCGCTTATGAGTGCAGGCATGGATACAGTTACGGAGCATAGGATGGCAATAGCTATGTCAAGGCAGGGGGGTATAGGGATAATACATAAAAATATGTCAATTGAAGATCAGGCTGATGAAGTTGATAAGGTTAAACGTTCTGAAAATGGTGTTATAACAGATCCTTTTTCATTGGCACCGGACAATACACTTAAAGATGCCAATGAGCTTATGAGTAAATATCGTATATCAGGGGTTCCTATAACCATAGAGAAAAAACTTGTCGGTATTATAACAAACAGAGATTTAAAGTTTGAGGAAAATCCCGGCAAGAGAATTGCCGACTGTATGACAAAGTCCAATCTTGTTACCGCACTTGAGGGAACCACTATGGAGGAGGCTAAAAGAATACTTGCAAAGGCAAAGGTTGAAAAGCTTCCGATAGTAAATGAAAAGGGTGAACTTAAGGGTCTTATTACTATAAAGGATATAGAAAAGCAGATTAAATATCCAAATTCGGCAAAGGATGCTCAGGGCAGGCTTTTATGTGGAGCGGCACTTGGGATAACATCTGATGTGCTTGAAAGATGTGCCGCCCTTGTTGAGGTAAAGGTTGATGTCGTAGTAGTGGATTCGGCACATGGTCATTCTGCAAATGTTATAAAATGTGTAAGAGATATAAAAAGAAAGTTTCCAGGGCTTCAGCTTATTGCAGGTAATGTTGCGACTGCTGAGGGTACAAGAGCACTTATAGATGCGGGTGCGGACTGCATAAAGGTAGGTATAGGACCGGGTTCAATATGCACAACAAGAGTTGTTGCCGGAATCGGTGTACCTCAGATAAGTGCACTTATGGAGTGTTTTGATGCTGCAAGAGAATATAATATACCTATAATTGCAGACGGAGGCATAAAATATTCGGGTGATATAACAAAGGCGCTTGCAGTAGGTGGTAATGTATGTATGATAGGTTCGCTTTTTGCAGGCTGTGATGAATCTCCGGGAGATTATGAGCTTTATCAGGGAAGAAAGTATAAGGTTTATCGTGGTATGGGTTCAATGTCTGCCATGGAAAAGGGAAGTAAAGACAGATATTTTCAGTCGGAAGCAAAAAAACTTGTGCCTGAAGGAGTCGAAGGCAGAGTTTCATATAAAGGAAGTATTGAAGATACCGTATATCAGCTTTTAGGCGGAGTACGTTCAGGTATGGGATACTGCGGAGCTAAAAACATTCCTACACTTCAAAGAGAGGCGAGACTTATAAAAATTACCTCGGCTGCATTGAAGGAAAGTCATCCGCATGATATACATATTACTAAGGAGGCTCCTAATTATTCAATTGATGATGTATAATACTCATTATGGGTTTTTTACTGACGTAAATTAAATTAGGGATAACTATGAAGGAAAAAAATAATAACAGCGGAAGTATTAAAAATGGAGGTGTTATTGCCGCTGCAGCACTTATTATTATAATATTCGCTGCAGCACTTTTCTTTAATGGAGGGAAAAAAGGAAACAATATTTCTGAGGGTGTGTCAACAAATGCCGGGAGCGGTACGGACAGATCTGAATCCGGTAAAAATGTAAAAAAATCCGGTAAAAAAGGTAATGAACCTCTTGTAGGCAGTGAATTTGCACTTGATACGGCAATTACTGTTATGCTTTACGATTCAGATAATCAGGAGATTTTAGACGGAGCACTTGCACTTTGTTCAAAATATGAAAATATATTTTCAGCGACATTTCCGGAAAGTGAGTTGTATAAGCTTAATCATCGCACTACACAGACCGTAAAGGTTGACAGTGAACTCGCCTATGTTATAGACAGAGGACTGTATTATTCAAAGCTCAGCGGCGGGGCTTTTGATATAACTATAGAACCGGTTAAAAAACTTTGGGATTTTAAGGCAGAAAAACCAAGTTTGCCTGATGAGGGAAAACTGTCTGAAGCACTTGGTAAAGTAGGTTATGAAAATGTTGAAGTAAATCAGGATACCGTTACATTTAAAGATCCTGATACAAGTATTGATTTAGGAGCTATTGCCAAGGGATATATAGCTGACAGAATTAAGGAATATTTGGTTGAAAGGGGAGTAAAGAGTGCCATAATAAATCTTGGCGGCAATGTATTATGTATAGGCAGGAAACCGAACGGTTCGGATTTTGTTATAGGTCTTCAAAGACCCTTTTCTGAAAGTGTTTTTGAAACAATTGTTGTAAATGACATTTCCGTGGTTACTTCAGGTGTATATGAAAGGTATTTTACATATAACGGCAAAAATTATCATCATATATTAAATCCTGCTGACGGATATCCATATGATAACGGAGTTTTAGGCGTGAGTATAGTATGTAAAAATTCTATTGATGCAGATGCATTAAGCACTACATGTTTTTCACTTGGTGCAGAAAAGGGTATTGAACTGCTTGATTCAATACCTGATGCATATGGCTTTTTTATACTTGATGATTATAGTATTAAATATTCAAAGGGCACAGAGGATTTAATTGCAAAATGATTAAAAAAATTGTTGATAAGGTATGGGATTTAATAAAGAAGTTTACAAATAGAGAAACAGTTATGTACCTTATTTTTGGAGTATTAACTACGATAGCCGACTGGATTACATATCTTAAGCTTGAACCGACAGGACTTTCGGCTTCAACCAGAAGTTCACTGTCATGGTGTGTGGCAGTACTGCTTGCATTTATTACAAATAAAATTTTTGTTTTTGAAAGTATGAACTTTAAAGCAGGATTTGTTTTAAAGGAATTTATCTCATTTGTATCTTCAAGGCTTGCAACGCTTGCGTTTACATGGCTCGGAACGTTTATATTTGCAGAGAAACTTGGTATAAATGATTGGTTTGTAAAGGCTGTTTTAATGTGTATAGTTATAATACTTAATTATATTTTAAGCAAAGTCTTTATTTTCAATAAAAAGAGCCAGGATTAAAAAATTGGCAAGGGATTATTAACAATGTATAATGATAGCTCAATAAATATAAAACATCATTCTAAAAAAAATAGTAATGTATTATGGTTTGATGATACACATGGACTTATACTGTCCTTTGTCATTCCTGTTGTTATAATGCTTATAATTCTTATACAGAGAAAAATCTTTCCTTTCGGTGAAAACAGTTTTATGAGGACGGATATGTACCATCAGTATGTACCGTTCTTTTCTGAGTTCAGATATAAGCTTACCACCGGTCAGAGTCTTTTATACAGCTGGGATGTAGGCATGGGTGTAAATTTCCCGGCTTTATATGCATATTATCTTGCAAGTCCTTTAAACTGGCTTGTTGTGCTGTGCCCTGAAAACAGTATAATTGAATTTGTTACAGGTATGATAATATTTAAAATAGGATTATGCGGCTTAAGCTTTTCCTATTATTTAAAAAAACACAGCAAAAATCCGGGATTTGGAATAGTATTTTTCGGTATATTTTATGCACTTTCAGGTTATATGGCGGCATATAACTGGAATATAATGTGGCTTGACTGTATAGTTTTATTTCCTATGGTATGTCTTGGGCTTGAAAATATAGTCAACAAAAAAAGCGGGCTTTTATATGTAATAAGTCTAGGTATATGTATATGTTCAAATTATTATATATCAATAATGATATGTATGTTTATGATAATTTACTATATAATGCTGCTTATTTTAAAGGGAAAACAGAGTATATCCGATTTTATAAGGTCTGCACTGAGTTTTGGCATATATTCAATATGTGCGGGAGGTATGTCGGCAGCAATACTGCTTCCTGAGATTTATGCTCTACGGCATACAGCCTCAGGTGAGTTTGATTTTCCAGATGTATTTAACTCATATTTTTCAATATTTGATATGTTTGCGAGGCATATGGGAAATGTTGAAATAGAGATAGGGCTTGACCATTGGCCTAACATATACTGCGGTGTGGCAGTAATCATGTTTATGTTTTTGTATTTAAATAATGCAGAAATTAAACTAAAGGAAAAGGCAGTGTATATAACCGCCTCAGTTTTTATGCTTGCAGGCTTTTCAATAAATGTTCTTGACTATATGTGGCACGGACTGCATTTTCCGAATTCGCTTCCTGCAAGGCAGAGCTTTATATATATATTCCTTGTACTATTTATGTCTTACAGGGTTTATGATAAGCTTGGAGCAAATACATTAAAACAGGTAGGCAGAGCCTTTCTTATGAGTATGGCATTTATATTGCTGTGTCAGAAGCTGGTACCTGAGGAGGAAAATTTCCATTTTATGGTATACTACGGGGCGATGATTTTTACAGCACTGTATGCACTTATTATATATCTTTCAAAGCAGGGGTTTGTAAATCCGAATATAATTTTATTTGCCGCTTTTACAATAGTTTCAATTGAGGCGGCTGTTAATACGGTTATTACAAGTGTAGCAACTACAAGCAGGAGTGCATATACAGATGACAATGCCGATATAAAAAATCTTGTTAAGGAAATTAAGGCTGAGGATAAAGACTTTTACCGTTTTGATAAAACTGCAAGAAAAACAAAAAATGACGGGGCATGGCTTAATTTCCATTCTGCTTCAATATTTTCATCAACGGCAAATGCGGATTTAACTGATTTTTTAAAAAGTATGGGCTGTGAAGCTTCTACAAATGCATATTCAATTAACGGCGCAACACCTCTTGTTGACAGCCTTCTTTCAATAAAATATGCTATGTACCAGCTGCAGCCTTCAAATCCGGAGTTAAGGTATATATCAATATCGGGCACAACATATCTGTATGAAAATCCCTTTGTGCTTCCTCTTGGATATATGCTGCCTGATAATTTTGAAGAAAACTGGCTTTTAGATGCTCCAAACCCTGCGGATGTTCAAAATGATATATCTGAGGTACTTCAGGTTCCTCCTGTGCTTGATAGGGTTGACGGCGAGATTGCCGGGAATACATATACTTTTACACCGGACATTAAAGGTATCTATTATGTATATATTAATAATAAAAATATAAAAGATGTTGAGGTAAAGACCTCAGATACGGGAGAACCCAGGGAATTTAATGATGTAAACAGGGGTTATCTGATTGAGCTTGGTAACTGTGAAGCAGGTGTTGATGTAACATTAAGCACTGATGAAACCGATAAAGTTATGGATGCAATTGTATACAGGTTTAATTATAATGCTCTTAGGGAAATTTACAATATATTTTCACAAAATCCTATGACAATTGTCAGATATACTTCAAGACGTGTAACAGGCAGTATTAATGCACCGCAAGCCGGTGTTATGATGACATCAATTCCTTATGACAGCGGGTGGAAAATACATGTTGACGGAAAGCTGCAGTCTGCCAGAAAAGGATATAATGCTTTTATTTCTTTAAATCTTGCTCAAGGTGAACATACCATAGATATGGTATATGAGCCTGAGGGACTTAGGATGGGGTGGGCAGTTACGCTTGCATCACTTTTTGTAATTACATGCAGCGTAGCAGGAAGCCGTGTTATAAAATCATTTAATAAAGAAGATGCTGCACTTAAACGTTTTTTTGCAAGAAATAATATAAATCATAAATTTTTGAAAAAAGATATGATTTCGGATATTGAAAATTCCGCAAGAAAACTTGTAAATAAAGAACCGTCTATACAAAACGTCGCTACTAAAAATGCTGATGATGTCGATTCTGACTTTGAAATTCTTGATTTTGATGATTTTGATGACGGGAATTCCAATGATGACGGTGATTCCAATGATTATGACAGTAATTAGATTTACAGTTTAAATAATGGATATTTAATAAAGAGGGTTAAAAGATTTGATTAAATGAAATTTAAAAAAAATGAGATAATAGTAATACTGTGCATAGCCTGTATATCTCTTGCCTTTGTTATATATTCAAAAACAAATGCAAAAAGTGCGGCAACTGCACAGCTTACATATACATATAAATATGATGACGGAAGCGGCAGAACTGAAAAAAGAGAGGTTGATATACCCCTTAATAAAAATAAAACCTATGATTTTCAAAGCATGGATTATACTATACACATAGATGTAAAGGACGGGGCTGCCGCTTTTGTAAACAGCCCCTGTCCTGATCATAAATGTGAACATTACGGATATTTAAAACAGTCCGGAGAAAGTGCAGTATGCCTTCCGGCAAGAGCTGTTTTAGTTGTAAAATAAAATATTTGTTTATACCATTTCTTCGGGTTTAAATACCTCATCAAATCTTTCACCGCTTAAAAAACCTAGCTTTATGCATGCCGCCCTTAGTGAAATCCCTTCATTAAAGGCGGTTTTTGCAGTTGTGGCTGCATTATCATAGCCTATATATGGGCTTAAACAGGTTACAAGCATAAGTGAATTGTGAAGATTTGAGTTCATCTTTTCTTTATTTGCTTTAATTCCCGTGCAGCAGTTCCTGTCAAATGAGTCAATTGAATCGGTTAAAAGCCTTACTGACTGTAAAAAATTATAGATAATCACCGGCATGCATACATTAAGTTCAAAATTGCCCTGTGCCGCTGCAAATCCGACCGCAGTATCATTTGCCATAACTTGTATGGAAGTCATACATACCGCCTCACACTGGGTAGGATTGACTTTTCCGGGCATTATTGAGCTTCCGGGTTCGTTGGCAGGTATGGTTATCTCTCCAATACCGCATCTTGGACCGCTTGAAAGCCAGCGTATATCATTTGCTATTTTGAAAAGATCACATGCAAGTGCTTTAAGTGCTGAGTGTGTAAATACAATCTCATCTTTTGAAGTGAGTGAGTGGAATTTATTTTTTGAAGGTACAAAAGTCTTTCCGGTAAGTTTTGAAAGTTCCTGTGCTACAATTTTATCAAAAAATTTCGGAGAATTTACACCTGTACCTACTGCCGTACCGCCAAGTGCTATTTCTTTAAGATATTTGAGACTGGAGTTTATAAGCTGTTTGTCTCTTTCCAGAGAGCTCCTCCATCCGCTTATTTCCTGTGAAAATAAAATAGGTGTAGCATCTTGCAGATGTGTTCGACCTGATTTTATAATTCCGGCATTTTCCTTTTCAAGTTTTTTGAATGTTTTTATAAGATGCTCAAGCTTTAATATAAGATGGTCTTCGATTTCAAGTACTGCT
Source organism: Johnsonella ignava ATCC 51276 (assembly GCF_000235445.1). GTDB lineage: Bacteria > Bacillota > Clostridia > Lachnospirales > Lachnospiraceae > Johnsonella > Johnsonella ignava. Next base: position 224,787 of record NZ_JH378830.1, read on the forward strand.
GCTATATGCATTGCAGTAGGGAAAGTATCATTTGAACTTTGAGATTTATTTACATCATCATTCGGATGGAGTATATTTTTGCCTTCCTTTGAATTTACAATTATTGATATCACTTCATTAAGATTCATATTTGTCTGGGTTCCGCTGCCTGTTTGCCATACTGAAAGAGGAAAATTATCATTAAGTTTTCCTGATGCGATATCATCACATACATCAGATATACATTTACATTTAAACTTATCAATTAAACCCAGCTTGAAATTTGCAATTGCAGCTGCTTTTTTGATGTGTGAATATGCTTTTATAAATTCAACAGGCATTTTTTCACTGCCTATTCTAAAATTATCAAGACTTTTTTGAGTTTGTGTCCCCCAGTAAACATTTTGAATATCTATTTTTTTTTCATATTCTATATAATTTTTATTTTTTTTGATTTCAGCTTCTTTATTAAATGTAAAATCCGGGTTATCGTTTTTTTTCATAAAATTTATTATTTTTTATAAAATCCTTTCTGTAATTTTGAATTAATCCTCTTTAAGTATAGCAGATATTGTGATTTAGTGAAACCGTTAGTATTTAAAAGTATCGTTAAGGACTTAATATAAGATATTTTTTGCATAAATGGCATAATTATATAACATTCATTAAAAAAAGATTAAAAAAAAATTACAAAAGGATATTGCAACATGGCTTTAATTGTAGTATCATCTATATAGATGTCTGCTGAAGATTTATTGCAGGCTGACTCTTAGACTTTATTTTGGGGGTATGATATGGATGTTTTAGTACAGTTTTACTCAAACAGCAAATTGAGGAATATGATAGGAGAGATAGTGCTTAAAATCGCCGGAGGACTTATATTGCTGTTTGTACTCATGAATGTGATAAATAACAATATTCCTGCGGTTAAAGAATTAGTTGCTTACTTTAGAAATAACCAGATAACGGTACTTATAAAGCAGGAGCCCTACTGGTTGTATGACTCGGGAGCTTGGACTTTTTTGACAAGGATTATAGGTGAGGCTGGGCTTGTTGTAATTGCCTTAAAGATATTTTACTGGGTTGGTGAGTCTCATGACTGGGTATATATAAAAACTGCCGTTCCGTTCCTTATAGGTTTTAATGCAGGGCTTGAAGGGTCTGTAAATGTAAGTATAATTATATTTGCCATTATTGCGGCAGTAATCGGGGCTTTAATGCTTGATACAGGAAACGGATTTAATGTTGAAGCAATGGAAGATATGCCTATACATGCAATTATAGGCGGAACATTAATAGCACTTCACAATATTATACTGTCTATACTTTCAGGTGCAATAGCTTCAAGGGCGGTTCATCTGTTTGGAAATATGTTTGAAAAGAGAAATCTTGATACTATAAAAGCTATGCTTGGGCTGAATTTCGGCATTGTAATGCAGGTAGTTATGATTATAATTGCAGTATTTTTAAGCGCCGTAATACTTAAGGTGCCTGCCGGTCATTATGAAGCATCGGCATGGGATTATAATGATGATATAATAAAGACGGGAGTATTTGTTTTTCTTGCTTTTATTGTATATGCACTTGTTAAAGCGAGGGTGCCGCTGCTTGCCGCATCAATACCCATAGGGATATTATTTTATCTTTCAAGTCCTTTATACCTGGCAGGAGCGGTTCTTTTAAGAGTTGCTGTAAACATGGAAGGTGCAGGGCAGGATGAGATGGAACCTGATGATTATAATGTTTATCGTCGTCGGCGCTAACTGTTTATAAGTGGGCTTGTGAGGTAATTAAAGGAGGATTTATGGATACATTAAACATAGGTGTACTTGCACATGTGGATGCCGGTAAAACCAGTTTATGCGAAGCCCTTTTATTTGCCGGGAAAAGTATAAAAAGCCTTGGAAGAGTTGACCATAAAAATTCCCTGCTTGATATGTATGCTATGGAGAGGGAGAGAGGAATTACAATATTTTCTAAGCAGGCACGGATTATGCTTGAGAATCTTTGCATAAACCTTATTGACACTCCCGGTCATATGGATTTTTCAGCGGAAACTGAGAGGATACTTTCAGTTATTGATTATGCACTTATTGTAGTTAGTGCAAAGGAAGGGATACAAAGCCATACCAAAGTATTATGGGAGCTGCTTGGTCGCTATGATATTCCTACAATTGTTTTTGTTAATAAAATGGACTATACCGGCATCGATAAGATGGCGGTATTAGGTTTTTTACAGGGAATTAATGATAATATAGTTGATTTTACACAGTATAATCTTGATAAAGGTAATATGTCTTTCTTTGATGAGCTTTCGTATTGTGATGAAAAACTTATGGAGGAATATATTGAAACAGGTGGGATAAGTCCGGGAAGCATTAAAGATGCAATCTCAAAAAGGCTTGTCTTTCCCTGTTTTTTTGGTTCTGCTCTAAAATTTGAAGGGATAAGGCAGCTTCTTGAATTTATGGAGGAATACTGTCTGATTAAAGTATATGGTGATAAATTCGGACTTAAGGTGTATAAGATATCAAGAGACTCTGCAAATATAAAGCTGTGTCATGTCAAGGTAACAGGTGCAAGCCTAAGGGCAAAAATGCCTGTGGGTACTGAAAAGGTTAATGAAATCAGGCTTTACAGCGGCGATAAATATGAAACCGTAGCTGAAGTAAAGTCAGGCGGTATATGTGCCGTAACCGGTTTAAACAATTTGCAAACAGGTGATCTTGTGATAGCTGAAGACATTATAAAAAACAGATTATTTAGTAAACCGGTGCTTTCTTATGAAATGACATATCCGCAGGATATTGATAAAAACAGCTTTTTTAAATGGCTTAACGAACTGTCAGAGTCGGAACCGGAACTTGATATCAGAAAAGAATATTCTAACAATACTATAAGCCTCAAGCTTTTTGGAAATATACAGATGGAAATTTTAAAAAATAGAATCCGGGAACTGTTCGGAAGCAGGGTTTTATTTTCTGAAGGCAGGGTGGTTTATAAAGAAACTCTGGAGAATACGGTTGAAGGAGTGGGACATTACGAACCTTTAAAGAATTATGTGGAGGTACATCTTCTTCTTGAGCCTATTGAGCCTGAAACAGGGCTTGTATTTGATTCAAAGCTTTCTAAAGATATGATATCTGATAATGTTCAGAAGCATATTATATCGCATCTTTCACAGAACAAAGATATAAAAGGAGTTTTAACGGGTTCCGGACTTACAGGTATAAGAATAAGCCTGGTTGCGGTAAAATCAAATATGAAGCACCCGGAAATGGGATATTATTTACAGGCAGTATACAGGGCACTTAGGCAGGGACTTATGCAGGCAAAATGTTTACTTCTTGAACCTTTTTATAATTTTACAATAGAGGCGCCGCAGGAAAGTCTGGGAAGAATTTTATCAGACTTGCAGAACATGTATGCGGTTTTTAAATATGAATTTAAATCGGACATAGTGGAGATAAACGGCTATGCCCCAGTATCATGTATACAGAATTATTCTGAAAAGCTTATTTCATTTACAAAGGGAAATGGAAAAATTTTTTTAAATCCCAGAGGATACGGTATATGCCATAATGAAGAGGAGGTGATTGATACATATGCATATGAGCCGGAACTTGATACGGACAATCCCTCAGGTTCAATATTTTGCGAAAATGGGGACAGCTATTATGTACCATGGGATGAGGTTTTTTCGCATATGTATATCCCGCTTTATCTGGATGAGTTATTAAAGGATTCTATTAAGGATAAAGAGAATGAAGAAATTAAGACGGTAAAAAGTACATATAATGACATGGTTCTTGATGATGAGGAATTGACCGAGATATTTGAACGTACCTATGGCAGGATTAAAAGGCGTACTGCAGACAGGCAGCAAAAGAGAATTATATCTTCAAATAAAGAATATGTTTATAAAAAAATACCTGAGATCAAAGAATATATAATTATTGACGGTTATAATCTTATATTCGCCTCAAAGGAGCTTGGTGCACTTGCCGACTATAATTTGGGAGCGGCAAGAGAAAAGCTTAAAGACATGCTTGTAAACTATCGGGGATATGTACGGGCGGATATAATACTTGTATTTGATGCATATAAAGTAGAAGGGAATTATACACAAATAAATAATTACAGCAATATCTACGTTGTGTATACACAGGAAGCTGAAACTGCCGACCACTATATTGAGAGAACCGTTCATGAGATGTCGGATAAATATAATGTCTGTGTTGTAACTTCTGATTATACGGAACAGATTATAATAAGGAGCAAGGGTTGCAGACTTATGTCATCAAGAGAATTTATAGAAGATATGGAAAGGGTAAGCGTTGAGATAAGAAATGAGCTTCTGGCAGTCAGCCGGAGTAATAGAAAAAATTTTATATTTGATGCATTGCCTAAAGACATAATGGAAAAGATAAATGAAATAAGGGATACAAAGAAATAGGCAGAAAATATACAAAAATTTATTTATAAATGGTATAATAGCCGGGTAAAAATAAGAAAGGAGTTAAATATACGGCTGTTAAATTTAGTCGTATATTATGGCAGTATATACTGCTTTATCTGTATGATATCAATAGTGCTGCCGTTTATCAGGTATTTTATTGGATGAATGAAAAATTTAATATAAAAAAAATATTGAATATGACAACAAAAGAGATTATATACTCAATAATTTTAATTACAATAGGATGCGTAATATACTCATGCGGAATAAATGGCTTTATAATACCGAATAAATTTGCAACCGGGGGAATAGCCGGTGTATCGATAGTTGTAAAATATATAACACATATTCCTACCGGTAATACCAACTTTGTACTTAATACCGTGCTTTTAATAATAGGCTGGCATTTTCTTGAAAAACGTACACTTATATTTACAGGCTATACCCTTGTAGTTATAAGTATATGTCTTAATGTTGTACATCCGACTCCATTTGTGTCAGACAATATACTTATACCTGCAGTTGCGGGAGGTATACTTACAGGAACTGGCATGGGCATGGTAATTATAGGTAATGGGACTACCGCCGGCTCCGATATTATAGCAATGATTATGAAAAAGTATCTCGGCATAGGATTTGCTGCCGGAGTTATGATATGTGATGTTCTGGTAATGTTCTTTTCATGTTTTGTTATAGGTGTTGAAAAGATGATAGTAACCACAATGCTCCTTTTTATAGCAACACAGGTAATGGCATTTCTAACTGAAGGACTTAACAGGAAAAAATCTATTATTATAATAACTGATAAACCTGATGAAGTTGCAGACATAATCCTTACCGATATAAATCGTGGGGTAACTGTGCTTAAAGGCTATGGCTATTATACAAAGGAAGAAAAAAAGGTACTTTATACGGTAGTAAACAGTTATCAGATTATGACTGTACAAAGGCAGATATTACATATAGATCCGAAAGCATTTATATCTATTATGGATACTTATCAGGTTATAGGGCAGGGATTTACCTTCTTTAATCCTGATAATAAAAATAAGGATTTCTTTTTAAGATAGCAAACTGTATTATTTATGACATAAGAGGTTCAATACAGTATGTAAACCTTTGATTATATACCATTACATGAATGTAACAATTAAAATAAATTTAAATCAATATGGAGAAATAATATGGCAGTTAAAAGAATATTTTTTATAGTTCTTGACAGTTTCGGAATAGGATATGCACCTGATGCGGATAAATTTGGTGATTTTGGTTCAAATACATTAAAAAGTATAATGACTTCAAATGAATTTGAAACTCCAAATATGAAAAAAATAGGTTTTTTTAATATTGACGGTATTGATTTTGCGGAGGGGGTTTTAGAGCCCTCAGGAGCTTTCGGAAGGATGCAGGAGGCTTCAAATGGAAAGGATACTACAACAGGGCATTGGGAAATAGCGGGTATTGTATCACCTGAGCCTATGCCCACATATCCTGACGGATTTCCTGATGAAGTGATTGATGTTTTATGCAGACAGACCGGCAGGGGATATTTATGTAATAAACCGTATTCAGGTACGGAGGTTATAAATGATTATGGTCAGGAGCATATGGAAACCGGAAAACTTATAATTTATACTTCTGCTGATTCCGTGTTCCAGATTGCGGCACATGAGGATATAGTTCCTGTTGAAACGCTTTATAAATATTGTGAGATTGCAAGAGATATTTTAAAGGGCAGACATGCGGTAGGCAGGGTTATTGCAAGACCGTTTACAGGCAGTGAAGGAAACTTTACCAGAACTGCAAACCGTCATGATTTTTCTCTGACTCCTCCAAAACCCACTATGCTTGATGCACTTAGTGAAGCAGGTTTTGATACGCTTGGAGTAGGCAAGATTTATGATATATTTGCAGGCAAAGGGGTAAGTTACAGTGTAAGGACAAAGGATAATGATGACGGCATGAAAAAGACGCTTGAGCTTGCCGGCAGGGATTTTAACGGAATATGTTTTGTTAATTTAGTTGACTGTGATATGATTTACGGGCATAGGCGTGATATAGACGGATATGCACGCAGTATAAGTGCTTTTGACAGATGGCTTGGAGATTTTCTAAATATTATAAAAGAAGATGATATAGTTATGATAAGTGCAGATCATGGCTGTGATCCGGGATTTAAAGGAACGGACCATACAAGGGAATATGTTTTATTCCTTGCCTGCGGAGGCATGGTAAAACCCGGAGTTAATCTCGGCACACATAAAACTTTTTCAGATATGGCAGCTACGGTTCTTGATATATTCGGTGTAAAAAATATAACTGACGGTACAAGCTTTAAAGATTGTATTATAGGATAGGCAGGTTTTAGGGCGATACTGTTATAATTCTCAGGAAAACACTGTATAAGTGTTTCTCTTTCTAAAATCGTATTCTCTTTATGCAGTTTATATATGATTTTAGGAATATTCAATTACTTTAAAAACAGAGCTATATAATAAGTTTAAGTTAAGGTCAGGGGGAGATACCGTGGATTATATCATTGAAATGAATCATATAACTAAACAGTTCGGTGATTTTAAGGCAAATGATGACATAACACTTAAGGTAAAAAAAGGTGAGATACACGCACTTTTGGGTGAGAACGGTGCAGGTAAATCAACACTTATGAGTGTACTTTTCGGGCTTTATCGTCCGGAGCAGGGTGAAATAAAAATCAATGGGAAAAAGGTTGATATAAATAATCCAAATGATGCAAATAAGCTTGGAATAGGTATGGTACACCAGCATTTTAAGCTGGTGCATAATTTTACAGTGCTTGAGAGTATAATTTTAGGAAGAGAGGATACCTCTTTATTTGGTATACTTAAAACCGACAAAGCCAGAAAGAAAATCCTTGATTTAAGTCAAAAGTATAATTTCAAAATAGATCTTGATGCATATATATCTGATATAACAGTAGGTATGCAGCAGAGGGTTGAGATACTTAAGATGCTTTACTGCGACAATGACATTTTAATCTTTGATGAGCCTACTGCTGTGCTTACTCCGCAAGAGATAGAGCAGCTGATAAAGGTTATGAAGCAGCTTGCCGATGAAGGTAAATCAATTATATTTATAACCCATAAGCTTAATGAAATAAAGGCGGCTGCCGACAGGTGCAGCGTACTTAGAAAGGGAAAATATATAGGTACGATAGATGTAAAGACAACTACAAAGGAAGTCATGTCTGAGATGATGGTTGGAAGGAAAGTCAGCTTTACAGTAAAAAAGAAGGATATAAAGCCGGGAGCCTCAATACTTGAAGTAAAAAATCTTATATTAAAATCAAAACATTCAGGAAAAAATATACTAAATGATGTCTCATTTCAGGTTAGAGAAGGTGAGATAGTATGTATAGCGGGGATTGACGGCAACGGTCAGTCCGAGCTTATATACAGTATAACAGGTCTCAGGCAGCCTGATAGCGGACAGGTGTTTTTAAACGGCAGGGATATAACTAAGGAAAGTATAAGAAAAAAATCTGACAGCGGTATGGCACATATACCTGAAGACAGACATAAGCACGGTCTTGTACTGGATTTTAATCTTCAGGAGAATCTTATACTTAAGACATATTATTCAAAAAGATTTCAAAAAAATGGATTTTTAAAATTTGATGCTATTAATGAATATGCAGATGAGTTGATTAAAAATTTTGATATACGTTCAGGAAAAGGTGCATATAGTATAGTCAGGGGTATGTCGGGAGGAAATCAGCAGAAAGCCGTAATAGCAAGAGAACTTGACAGAAATCCGGAAGTTATAATAGCAGTGCAGCCGGTAAGAGGGCTTGACGTAGGTGCTGTTGAATATATTCATCATCGCCTTATAGAACAGCGTGATTCAGAAAAAGCCGTACTTTTGGTATCATTTGAACTTGATGAGGTAATGGATATAAGCGACAGAATAATTGTTATGTATGAAGGAGAAATAGTTGGTAACTTCAAACCTGGCGATATTACCGTGGAAGAGTTGGGGCTTTATATGTCAGGTGCGAAAAGAAGCGGTGGAAACGGGGAAAATAAAGTATGAAAAGGGCATTGAAAAATAAAGGAGCCAAAAAGAAGAGTATATTTGAAAATGAAAATACAGTTAATTTCATATCATCTGTGATGGCTGTAATTTGTGGACTCTTATTTGGTTTCATAATACTTTTTATAAGCAGTCCGTCCCAGGCGTATGGCGGATTTTCAATGATAATACAGGGGGGATTTGCAGACGGCATAAGCGGAATAGGAAGGATGCTTTATATAGCAGCACCTATAATAATGACAGGACTTTCAGTAGGATTTGCTTTTAAAACAGGGCTTTTTAATATAGGTGCTTCAGGTCAGTTTACTGCCGGTGCATTTGCTGCTGTATTTGTAGGTGTAAAATGTAATTTTCTTCCGTCAGGTATGCACTGTATTGCAGCACTTTTTGCCGCAATGGCTGCAGGAGCACTTTGGGGAAGTGTGCCGGGGCTTTTGAAGGCTTTTTTTAATGTAAATGAGGTTATTTCATCAATTATGATGAACTACATAGGCATGTATGGTGTAAATATGCTTATTAGGAGATATGTTTACGATAGGATAAAAAATCAGAGTATGCCTGTGAAATCAGCTGCAAATTTAAGCAAGGCAGGGCTTGATAAAATATTTCCGGGTTCAAATATAAATGTCGGTATACTTATAGCGGCAGTTTCCGTTATAGCGGTACATATAATACTGCATAAAACTGTATTTGGCTATGAATTAAAAGCCTGCGGAAAAAATAAAGATGCAAGCCGCTATGCCGGAATAAATGAAAAAAAGAATATAGTTCTTTCAATGGTGATAGCAGGCATGCTTTCAGGGCTTGGAGGTGCTCTCTTATATCTTTCGGACTCAGGCAAATATATGCAGGTACTTGATATTATAGCACCTGAAGGATTTCTGGGCATTTCAGTTGCGCTGCTTGGGCTTTCCGAACCTCTCGGTATATTTCTTTCAGGACTTTTTATAGGTCATATAACGGTCGGCGGAAGCAATATGCAGCTTTTTGATTTTGCACCTGAGGCGATAGATATGATAATTGCCGCCATAGTTTACTGCGGTGCTCTTTCACTTTTATTTAAAGAAATAATCAATAGATTTTATAAAAGAAGTCTTAAAAAAACGAAAACAAAGCAGGAGGATAAAGAAAAACTATGAATGTATTCTATTTTATTATACAACAGACTATGTACTTTGCTATTCCTCTGCTTATAGTTGCACTTGGCGGTATGTACAGTGAAAGAAGCGGTATTGTAAACATAGCACTTGAAGGAATTATGGTAATTGGTGCATTTGCAGGAATATTTTTTATAAATATGGCACAGGCAGGGCGTATAGCAAATTTACATGGAAATACACTGCTTTTGGCAGCGATTTTTGTAGCAGGTGTGGCAGGAGGTTTGTTCTCACTGCTTCATGCATTTGCAGCGGTAAATATGAAAGCTGATCAGACTATAAGCGGTACCGCCCTTAATATGTTTGCACCTGCTTTTGTAATTTTTTCAGCAAGGACTTTTCAGAGAGTGCAGCAGATACCTTTTAATGATGAGTTTCATATCAATAATGTGCCGGTGTTATCAAAAATACCTTGTTTAGGACATATGTTTTTTGAAAACTGTTATATAACAACCTATATAGGTATATTGATTTTTATATTTGCAGCCTTTATAATTCAATATACACGGTTTGGATTAAGGCTGAGATCTTGTGGAGAACATCCCGGTGCTGCGGATTCGGTCGGAGTAAATATTTATATAATACGCTATCTGGGTGTTATAATTTCAGGAATACTTGCAGGTATAGGAGGGCTTGTGTTTGTAGTGCCTACTTCAACAAACTTTAACGCAAGTGTTGCAGGATATGGATTTTTGGCACTGGCAGTTCTTATATTCGGGCAATGGAGAAGCAGAAATATATTTTTTGCTGCATTTTTCTTCGGTATAATGAAAACTTTGGCAAGTGCATATTCAATAATTCCGGTAATAAAGAATCTTTCTGTACCGAATGAAGTCTATAAGATGATTCCTTATATAGCGACGCTTATAGTGCTTGCATTTTCATCCGGAAATTCACAGGCACCTAAAGCTGAAGGCATACCATATGATCAGGGAGACAGGTAATTAAAATGAGAATGTATGATTTGATAATGAAAAAAAGAAATGGAGGCATACTTTCGGGAGATGAAATAAATGAGATTATAAAGGGTTTTGTTGAAGGAAGCATACCTGATTATCAGATGTCGGCACTTTTAATGGCAATATATTTTCAAGGAATGGATCAAAATGAAACCCTTGATCTTACACTTGCACTTGCCGCTTCAGGTGATATGACTGATCTGTCGGGAATTGAAGGTATTAAGGCTGATAAACATTCTACCGGAGGTGTAGGAGATAAAACTACTCTTATAGTTGCACCTATTGTTGCAGCCTGCGGTTTAAAGATTGCAAAGATGAGCGGGAGAGGGCTTGGACATACAGGAGGTACTGTTGATAAACTTGAATCCATACCCGGACTGAGGACTGAATTTACATCTGCAGAGTTTGCCGGTATAGTAAACAAAACAGGGTTATGCATCGCAGGGCAGTCAAAAAATCTTGCTCCCGGAGATAAAAAACTTTATGCCCTTCGTGATGTTACCGCAACTGTTGACAGCATACCCCTTATAGCAGCATCTATTATGAGCAAGAAGCTTGCATCAGGCAGCGATTGTATAGTGCTTGATGTAAAGACCGGAAGCGGTGCTTTTATGAAATCACTTAAAGACTCTTTGGAACTTGCAAAAGAGATGGTTGCAATAGGAACAAATGCCGGACGAAAGGTTGCTGCACTTATAACAGATATGGATATACCGCTTGGATTTAAAATAGGAAACAGTCTTGAGGTGATAGAGGCGGTTGACGTACTTAATAAAAAAGGTCCTGATGATCTTTATACCGTGTGTGAGGCATTGTCTGTCCGCTTACTTGAACTTGCAGGCAAAGGCAGCTATAAAGAATGCACCTGTATGGTAAAAGAAACCCTGGATACCGGAGCTGCACTTGAAAAGCTTATTGAAATGGTTAAGGCTCAGGGAGGAGATGCTTCATATATAAAAGACACATCAAAGTTCAAAAAGGCTCCCTATATGTATGAGGTGAAATCGGCAAAGTCAGGATATATAGCTTTTATGGATACGGAAAAAATAGGAACGGCTTCAACGATGCTCGGTGCGGGAAGGAAGACCAGAGAAAGTCTGATAGATTACAGTGCAGGAATAGTCTTAAAAAAGAAATATGCAGATAAGGTGGCTGAGGGTGAGACTGTGGCAGTATTATATGCTTCAGATGATAAATTGTTTAAAGAAGCTGAGGAAAAATTTATTTCATCAATAATTATAGAGTCCCAAAAGCCTGAAAAAAGACCGTTAATTGCCGCAAGTATAAGCGGTAACAAAGAGGAGGAAATTTATTTATGACGCAGAAGGAAATATTAAGCCATGTTGACCATACTCTTTTAAAGCCATATGCAACATGGGATGATATTCAAAATTTATGCAGGGAAGCTGTAAAGCATAAGACAGCTGCGGTATGTATAGCACCGAATTATATAAAAAGGGTAAGGGCAAAATTTAAAAAAAAGCTTAAAATCTGTACTGTTGTAGGATTTCCACTTGGATTCAGCTCAAAAGAGGCGAAACTTGTAGAAGTAATACAGGCACTTGAGGACGGTGCCGATGAGATAGACATGGTTATAAATATAAGCGATGTGAAAAACGGTGATTTTGATAAAGTGAGTCAGGAAATATCATTGCTAAAGAATGCTGTTGATGATAAAATATTAAAAGTGATTATAGAAACCTGTTACTTAAATGAGGATGAAAAAATCAAGCTGTGTGAGATAATCAAAAAACTTGGGGCTCATTATATAAAAACTTCCACGGGTTTCGGCACTGCAGGTGCCGTTATGGAAGATATACTGCTGTTTAAAAAACATATAGGAAAAGATGTAAAGATAAAAGCGGCAGGAGGTATAAAAACTAGAGAAGATATGGAAGCCTTTTTAAAAGCCGGCTGCGACCGTATAGGCACCAGTTGGGCAGTAAAAAATTTAAAAATGGAATAAATGCTTAGTTTTATATTTAAGTGATGATTTAAGTATCGTTTAAATAGTATAACGTACGGTGTATATTCGTATATAATTATATATATTATATTTAATATATATTTATATAATACAAAATCTGAATTATTCGTATCGTTTACCGGGCTATAATTCAGGCAAATTTTTTAAAATATGGAGGAAAGTTATATGAAAAAGAAAATCTCAGCTGTTATCGTAACGGCAGTACTGGCACTGGGTCTACTTGCAGGTTGTGCTTCAAAACCGTCAGGAGATGCTTCACAGCAGGGAGGAAGCAGTGCACAAGCTTCACAGCAGGAAAACGGTGGTAATGAATCTTCAGGAGGCAACTATGAGCTTGCACTTATAACCGATGTGGGGACTATTGATGACAAGTCTTTTAACCAGGGTTCATGGGAAGGTCTTGAAAAATATGCAAAAGAGCATAATATAACACATAAGTACTATAAGCCGGCTGAAAAATCGGATCAGGCATGTCTTGATGCTATTGATCTTGCAGTCAAGGGAGGAGCAAAGGTTATAGTAACACCGGGATTTCTTTTTGAAAGCCCTGTTTACAATGCACAGACAAAGTATCCAAATATTAAATTTATACTTATAGATGCAGAACCTAAGACTGCAGATTCTGCAGAAATAAAAGATAATGTGCTGTCTATATTTTATGCGGAAGAACAGGCAGGCTATCTTGCAGGTTATGCGGCTGTAACTGAGGGCTATCGTGAGCTTGGATTTATGGGAGGTTTGGCAGTTCCGGCAGTTGTGCGCTTTGGCTACGGTTATGTACAGGGAGCTGATGCCGCTGCAAAAAATCTTGGACTTGATAAGGGAGCAGTTAAAATAAAATATACTTATGTAGGAAATTTTGATGCTTCACCTGAGAATCAAACTAAGGCGGCAGCCTGGTATAATGAAGGTACCGAATGTATATTCGCATGCGGCGGCGGAGTAGGCAATTCGGTTATGAAAGCTGCTGAAACCGCACAAAAGGTTGTTATAGGTGTCGATGTTGACCAATCTGTGGAATCTGAAACGGTTATAACTTCTGCGATGAAAAATCTCGGCGATTCAGTATACAGTGCGATTGCAGACTATTATGACGGAAAATTTGAAGGCGGAAAGAAATTAACTCTTACAGCAAAGGAAAACGGAATTGAACTTCCTATGGAAACATCAAAATTTAAAAAATTTACAAAAGATGATTATGATAAGCTTTATAAGGGGCTTCAGGATGGTCTTATTGAGGTGAAGAAAGATACTGATATAAGTGATTTAAAATCATTAAATACGGAAGTTGTAGAAATTAATGAGATTAAATAACAGTTTAAGCTGAAGCCGGCAGCATACAGCAGCGGCTTATTATAAAGGAAGGCAGGTATATAATGCAGTCTCAAAAATGGTCCAATAATATAATGTCTTCCGGTGAAGTTTATGAAGATATGAAAAAAAGGATTGTAAATCTTGAGCTTGAGCCTAATCAGGTTATAAGTGAAAATCAGATGTGCTATGAATATGGTGTATCAAGATCAGTTATAAGAACGGTATTTTCAAAACTTCAGCAGATTAATTTTATAGATATATATCCGCAGAGGGGAACTTGCATATCACCTATGGATTTAAGCCATATATCGGATCTCTTGATGCTGCGTACAGCGGTTGAAAAAGAGGTTATATATGAGGTCTTTACCAATCTGGATAATTATGCAAAAAGTGCACTTGTAGAAAAGCTTTATGAAAATATTAAAAAACAGGAGCATTGCAGAAATGAAAAAAATTATAAAGGTGATTTTCCTAAATATGACACTGAATTTCATGATATTATGATAAATAGTGTAAACAGGTCCTCTTTATTTGAAATAATAAGTGATGGTATGCTGCATATAGCAAGGTGGAGAAATTTTGTAGTTCCGTATAATAACAGAATTCCTAAACTTATAGATGAACATAAGATGATATTTGAATCTATAAAGGAAGGTGATCTTGCAAAAGCCCAGCGTGCTATGGCGAATCATCTTGAAACTGTCTCGGAAATAGCAAGCAGAGCTACTTCGGAGTATCCCGGGTATTTTAAGATAAAGTAAAGTGCCTGTGTGGTATCTTAATTCTTTTAAACTTCGGGTTTATAAAATTAATTATTATAAAATATGAAGTAGGCAGGTTAATAAACGGTGGAAATCGGAATTATAGGTGCTGGCGCTTCCGGTCTTATGGCGGCTGTAAATGCAGCCGCCTCAGGTATAAGGGTAAGACTGCTTGAGCATAATGATCTTCCCGGCAGGAAGATTTTAGCTACAGGCAATGGTAAATGTAATTTTACAAACATGAACTTATCGCCACAAAACTATTACTCAAAAAAAGGCTCATTTGTTTCAAAAGTTATTGATATATTTTCAAATATTGATAGTATAAATTTTTTTAAAAACCTTGGAATAGAGCCTTTTGATAAAAACGGCTATGTATACCCGACTTCACAGCAGGCATCCAGTATACAGCAGGCTTTGCTGTATGAATGCAGGAGACTCGGTGCGGAGATAATAAATGAATGTAGTATAAATGATATAATGATTAACAAATATAGAGTAGAAAGTACAGCTAAAGTTAAAGATATCTCTGAGTCAAAAACTGTAATCAAAAATACTCCGCTAAAAAAATATAATTTTACACTCTCAACAAATAGAGGTTCATTTTATTTTGACAGGCTTATAATCGCTGCCGGTTTGAAGGCAGCTCCGGTTACAGGCTCTGACGGTTCAATACTTGAGATTATTAAAAGACTCGGCTATAAAATCATAACTCCGCTGCCTGCACTCTGTCCGTTGTTTTGCGAGAATAAGAGGTTTTTTAAAAAAGTGAGCGGTGTTCGTGTGAGAGCGGAGCTTAACCTTTTTATCAATGATAAATTTGTATTTTCAGATATAGGAGAGGTTCAGCTCACTGATTACGGTATTTCCGGCATACCGGCATTTCAGCTTGCAAGATTTGTTTCAAAGGCGCTCTCAAAAGGGGAAAAGACCGAGCTTTCAATGAATTTTCTGTATTTTGTTAAAAATCAGAAGGAATATTTTAAAAAGCGTGTAAACATGGAAACTTTAGAAGAGCTGGCGATGCTCGGAAACGGTCTTTTAAATAAAAAACTGTGGCTTGCACTATTGTCCGAGGCGAAATTAAGTCCTTCTTTAAAAACTGCTGATTTAAGCAGCGGGGCATTTAATGCACTGTTTCATATGCTTGTAGGTTTTAAATTTCGTGTTGTACGGACAGCTGATTTTGATAAGGCTCAGGTCTGCTGCGGCGGGGTGGATTTGTCGCAGATAGAGCCTTGCAGCATGGAGTCAAGACTCCATAAAGATCTGTATTTTGCAGGTGAGATAATGGATATTGACGGCATGTGCGGAGGATATAATCTCCAGTGGGCGTGGGCAAGCGGTTATATTGCAGGTAAAAGTGCAGGCGGTGCTTTAAAAAAAGTTTAATTTAAATAGTATTTTATTTTTTAATTAAAATAATTTAAATGATTTTAATACAATAAATACTGCAAGGTTGTATTGTTTATTATGATAAGAATTAACGAACTTGAACTTGAAGTAGGGCATAGTGAAGATGACCTTATAAATAAGATTTCAAAAATACTTGCCATACAAAGAACAGGTATTTTACATTATAATATTATTAAAAAATCAATAGATGCACGGGATAAATCCCGTGTAAAATTTTCTTATAAGATAGATGTAAAAGCAGATAATGAGGATTATGTGCTTAAACGACTGTATAATTCAAATAAAAAATATAAAAAGAAACTCAAAGACAGTACCGGTTTAAAAGGTTTTGATCTAAAGAGCAATGTATATAAGACTGAACAAATGTCTTATATATCCGATATATTATCTAAAGAGAAAATTATAAAAAATATTTCTGATATTCAAAATACATTCCATAGTGCCGGCAGGCTTAAATATCGCCCTGTTATAGCCGGTTTTGGACCGGCAGGCATATTCTGTGCTCTTATACTTTCAAGAGCCGGATTTTCACCACTAATAATTGAAAGAGGGGACGAGGTTGATAAAAGAGCTGCTGTCGTAGATGATTTCTGGAATGGAGAGACGGTTGATACAGATTCAAATGTTTCATTCGGGGAAGGTGGTGCTGGAACTTTCAGCGATGGTAAGTTAAATACTATGGTTAAGGATTATATGGGGAGAAGCGGTGCAGTTTTAAAGACGCTGGTTGATTTCGGTGCCGATACGGATATCCTTTATATAAATAATCCGCATATAGGAACTGACAAACTTAGAGGTATTATTAAAAATATAAGGAATGAAATAATAAGACTTGGCGGAGAGTTCAGGTTTTTGACAAGACTTGAAAAAATAAACTTTTTTGAAAATGATTTGGAAAATAATTCAAAAGATGTTTTTAAAAATTTACCATATAAAAAAAGACTTAAATCAGTTACGGTATCTTATGAAATTCCACAGGAAAAAAAAGGGCAGGACAAAAAAAGAAGGTATGAGGAGATTGATACCGACTGTCTTGTAGCAGCTATAGGTCATAGTGCAAGGGATACTTTTAAGATGCTTTATGAAAATCATGTATATATTGAACAAAAACCTTTTGCAGTAGGTATACGCATGGCACATAAGCAGGATTTTATAAGTGATTCACAATATGGACCTAAATATGCAAGGCTTCTGCCTCCGGCATCATATAAGCTTACCGCAAAAACATCAGGAAACAGGGGAGTATATTCTTTTTGTATGTGCCCTGGTGGATATATAGTAAACGCCTCTACTGAAAAGGGCATGCTTGCTATAAACGGTATGAGCTATCACGCAAGAGACGGTGAATATGCCAACTCCGCAATCATAGTTACAGTAAATCCTCAGGATTTTTTATCTGAACATCCGCTTGCCGGTATAGAATTCCAGAGAAAACTTGAGAAAAAAGCTTATGAAGCGGGAGAAGGAATGATTCCTGTACAGCTTTTAGGCGATTTTTTGAATAAAAAATCATATATGCGAGGCGGCATAGCGGATTTTGACTGTTTTAGGGGCAGGGCATGTTTTGCATCTGTAAATGAAATACTGCCGGATTTTATTTATAATGCAATCTGTGAGGCTGTTCCTATATTTGAAAGAAAAATCAAAGGCTTCGGTGCAAAAGATGTTATAACTGCCGGAATTGAAAGCAGAACTTCATCACCTGTGAGAATTTTAAGAGATAAATTATGTATATCATCTGTAAAAGGACTTTTCCCGTGCGGTGAGGGTGCAGGCTATGCGGGAGGTATTACCAGCGCTGCCATGGATGGTATAAAAGTGGCAGAGAGTATAATAAAAGATTTTTATTCTATTGATAATATATAGTTAGTCAAATACTTTTGATACCCACATCATACTATAATAAAAATCTCACATAGCTATTTTTTACTGTTACACCATTCAAATATAAAATCTCCCATTATTTTCATAAAATTAATAAGTTCCTTTTTATCTGCCGATTCATTATTTGAATGTGCTTCTTTTAATTCTCCGGGACCGAAACATGCCGCAGGTATATTGAAGCTGCTGAACCATCCGCTGTCATTAACCGTTGTTGACATGTTTACAACCGGATTTTTACCTGTAACATTATAATATGAAGCTGCAAGTGTTTTAAACCCCGGGTGATTTGTATCAAGTTCAAGAGAAGGAAATATCTCGCCTTTATCAGCAATCATGGAACGTCCGCCCCATTTTATGGAGGGAGGATTTTTTCTAAGCCACGGGTCCGCCATAGCTATAGCGTTTATATAACTGTCAATTTCAGATGTTATATCATCGACCTTTTCATCAGGATAAAAATGAACTGTGATCCATAGTGAACATTCATCTGCCATAAATGCGGGATTGGTGCCTCCTTTTATAAATGCAGGATTGATAGTATTTGTACCGCTTGGGAATCCGGGGTAGCTTTTTGTAACAGCCCAGTGCCTTTCAAGGCTTTGAAGCCCCTGTATTATATTTACCATCTTTTCCACTGCACCTGCTGAAAATATGCCGCCTCCTGCATGAACTATATTTCTTCTGTTTCCGTCATGATAGGTAACAGGACTTTTTATCGTGATCAAGCCTGTTATACAACCGCCCTGACCTTGGATTTCAAGTGATGAGGTATCTGATACAAGTGCGTAGTCGGCAGTATAGCCTTTTTCTAAAAGCTCACGTGTACCTGCTTCACCGGCTTCTTCTCCGACTGCACTTTGAAACAGTATATCGCCTTTAAGTACTATATTATTTTGATGAAACAGTTTTAGTAAAAGCAGGTTTGCCGCTATGGCGGATTTCATATCACTTGTTCCCCTGCCGTACAGTCTGCCGTTTTTTTCATGAAGCTTAAACGGATTGGTATTCCATTCATTTATATCTGTAATTGCAGCGACATCAACATGCCCGTTTAATATTAAACTGTTATATTTATCAGATTCACTGCCTTTTTTGATACCTGCCAGAAGTACATCATCCTTAAAAAAATCATAGGTATCAACATTAAAATCTATTTTTTCCAAATATCTTTTAATATATTCCTGTATATTTCGGGTATTTCTGGCAGGAGGGCTTACTGTTTCAAATTGTATCAGATCATCCAGCAGTTTAAGAAGTTCATCTTCACTGTTTTCTATAATTAAATGCAATTCCTTTTTATCCATGAATTTCACCGCCTTTTTATTATTAAAGATATATTATTATTTGGTGATATAATTTATCAGCAATATAATTTAATATATATAAATTAAAATAGTTTATATGCTATATATAGCATTTGTATATTAAATATATAATATATTAAAATGATTGACAGCAGCTTATTGCAAAATCAATCTGCCTTTTAACTTCATCAGGTGCAGGTCCTCCGGTTACATTACGGTTATTTACACATTCTATAAGTGAAACTGCCTTATATATGTCAGCATCAAAATAAGGGCTTGCCGCTTTATACTCATCAATATCCAGTGTCTCAAGAACTTTTGAATTTTTTATACAGTATTTTACAAGCTGCCCGACTATCCGGTACGCCTCTCTAAATGGAATACCTTTTTTAACAAGGTAATCCGCACAGTCGGTAGCATTTATAAATCCCTCTGCAGCTGCCGAATTCATATTATCCTCAAGTACCTTCATACTCTCAAGCATAGGAGCAGCCGCCTTAAGACAGGCACATACCGTATCAAAACAGTCAAAAAGTGCCTCTTTATCCTCCTGCATGTCTTTGTTGTAAGCAAGAGGAAGCCCTTTCATCATACATAATAATCCTTGGAGATTTCCAAAAACCCTACCGCTTTTGCCACGAATAAGCTCACATATATCAGGATTTTTTTTCTGAGGCATAATTGAACTTCCTGTCGCAAAGGCATCATCAAGCTCTATAAAATTAAATTCACGACTGCTCCACAATATAATTTCCTCACTAAAACGTGAAAGATGTACCATTATAATGCTTAATGCAGATGCCGCTTCAATTACAAAATCACGATCGCTGACTCCGTCAAGACTGTTTTGTGAAATTTGTAAAAAACCAAGCCGTTCCTTTACAAATTCACGATCTATATTATGTGTTGTAGCAGCTAAGGCTCCACTTCCCAGCGGCATAACGCTACACCTTTTTTGTGCATCATCAAGTCTTGAGATATCCCTTATAAACATTTGTACATATGCCATAAGGTGGTGTGCAAATGTGATTGGCTGTGCAGGCTGAAGATGTGTATAGCCGGGCATAATACTGTAAACATGTTTCTGTGCTTTATTGCATAAAATTTTTATGAAATCTTTAAGGAGGTCTTTTATACTGCCAAGCCTCTTTATAGTGTACATCCTTGTATCAAGTGCCACCTGATCGTTTCTGCTCCTTGCGGTATGCAGCCTTTTTCCAGCATCGCCGCATCTTTTAGTAAGCTCCTCTTCTATAAACATATGTATGTCTTCAGCATTTTCATCTATTATAAGAGTACCGTTTGCGATCTCATTTTTTATATCTGAAAGGTTTTTTACTATATCATCTAAATCTTTTTCGCTTATTATGCCCTGTGCACAAAGCATCTGTGCATGTGCCGTACTTCCGTCTATATCTTCTTCATACATACGGCTGTCAATATTTATTGAAGAATTAAAATCATTCAGCCTTTTATCAGCCTCTTTTTCAAATCTTGCTCCCCATAATTTCATTATTTAATTAAAAGATCCGGATGTATAGGCTAAAAATACAGTATATAAGTATAAATATATAAAATAAATACATAAAATATTATACTGTATTAATAGCCTGCATCAGGATCGTCCTTTCAAAATATATTTAAATTTTTTATAGTTCTATTTAATATCTTTATTTTTTAACTGTATTGCCCTTATTTTTATAGGCAGTCCAAAGAGGCTTATAAATCCTGCCGAATCATTATGATTAAATGAATCATCCTCACCGAAGCTTGCAATCTGTTCGGAGTAGAGTGAAGTAGGCGATGTAATGCCTGCCGGTATTATATTTCCTTTATAAAGCTTAAGTTTAACTTCACCGTTCACATTTTGACTTGCACTGTCAGCAAAGGCACTTAATGCCTCTCTTAATGGTGTAAACCATTGTCCGTTATATACAAGCTCACCGAATCTTACAGCTATAAGCTGTTTATAATGCATTGTATCTTTATCAAGTGTTATGCTTTCAATAAGCTCATGTGCTTTATATAATATTGTGCCTCCCGGAGTTTCATAAATCCCCCTGCTTTTCATACCTACAAGGCGATTTTCGACCATATCAACTATACCTATGCCGTTTTCTCCGCCTATTTTATTAAGTTCTAAAATAAGATCTACCGGCTCCATTTTCTTTTTATTAATTGATACCGGTATTCCTTTTTCAAAACCTATACTGATATAGCATTCTTTATCAGGTGCTTTCTGTGGAGTTACCCCAAGTTCAAGTATTTTATCGTATTCAGGTTCATTTTCCGGATTTTCAAGATCAAGCCCTTCATGTGAAAGATGCCATATATTCTTGTCTTTTGAATAATTTGTTTCTTTACTAATCTTTAAAGGTATATTATGACGTTTTGCATATTCTATCTCATCTTCACGGGATTTAAGCTCCCAGTTTCTCCAAGGTGCTATAACTTTCATTTCAGGAGCAAATGCCTTTATTGCAAGTTCAAATCTTACCTGATCATTTCCTTTTCCCGTGCAGCCATGGCATATAGCATCGGCACCTTCTTTTACAGCTATATCAACAATAGCTTTTCCAAGTGCCGGACGTGCAAATGAAGTACCAAGCAAATATACATCTTCATACTTTGCACCTGCCTTTAAGCACGGGAATATATAATCCTTTACAAAAGTTTCCTTAAGGTCTACTATATAACATTTTGAAGCTCCGGTTTTTTTTGCTTTTTCCTCCAGACCCTCAAGTTCATCTTCCTGTCCAACATCGCCTGATACAGCTATAATTTCAGCATTATTATAATTTTCTTTAAGCCATGGTATCATAACTGAAGTATCAAGTCCTCCTGAATAAGCAAGCACAATTTTTTTTATTGATTCATCATTTGATTTTTTCATAAACTTAAGCCTTTCTTTTATACTACTTTTTTAAATCTTATTGATTTATGTATATTTATAAACATAATAAACCTAAAACAGCGGATTGTCAAGGTATTTATTCAAAAATATGTATAAATATTCAATGGAGTTTTCATTAAAACCTTAGGTATCCAAAGTTGTAGGATCTTAAAAATAAATCATATATAAACCTAAAATCTCATAAAAATGGTGAAAAGAAATAGTGCCGGGCAGCTGCAATTATTGACTGTTTTTTAATTTTTATTAATATGAAAAAACTTAATCAATACTTATATAAATTTTATTAAAGTATATTATATTTAATATTCAATTATAGTATCATACCTGATTAGTTGCCATATATTCAATTATAGTATCATACCTGATTAGTTGCCATATATTCCATTATAATATCATAACTGTCATAGGGAATGTCGTATATCTGGAAATCAAATGCAATACCTACAAGTACTACATTGTTAAAATCACATGCTCCTTCAAAATATTTATCATAATAACCTGCACCATAACCCATTCTATGACCGTTTTTTGAAAATCCGACACCGGGAACAAGAACTATTACCGTATTGTTTTTATCTGCTGCAAGTGCCTTAAAGTCAATTTTATGTACATTATCATTTTGGATTACGGGTTCAAGTATGCCGAAATGCCCGGGAGCGAAATCATCTTCTGAGGCGGCAGTATAAAACTCCATCTTTTTATTTTCTATTTTAGGAAAGGCAAGTTGTATATCCGTATATCCGCTTTCTGAAAATATCTCCTTATTCCAAAGCTTCTTGATAAGCTGTATAAGATCAACCTCATTGCCCTTTGCCCTATATGCGAATATATAAAGATTTCTGATGTATTTTTTGCCGGAAAAATCGTTAATTACATTATTTTGATAAATTGTATCGTTGCCGGTGTTTTTGTTATCGATGTTTTTATTATAAGAGTTTTTATCTAAGATATTTTTAATAATATTTTCTGCTTTATTTATTATATTCAGTTCTTTTTCAGATTTCTTTGATATATCCATTCCGTCTCTTAAAGCTATAAGTTTTTTTCTTATTTTCTTTTTTAAATCATCTGATGGTATGTCATTTATTTTAGCATTATTATGATTTATCATCCTTTATACCTCCATGTTTTTTGCCAAGATCGGTGATACTGCCGTCGGGTTCAAGTATAGATATATTATTTAGGCTTGCCGTCAGGTTGGCTCTGATCGCTGCAAGATACTCCTGTCTAAGGAAAGCCTGTTCCTTTTTCTCATCTTCAGTAAGCCCCGTTTCTCTTTGTTTTCTTGCAAGTTCATTTATTCTGTTTATGTCTTCCTGTTTCATATTGTTTAATCCTCGTTTTTAATATAGGATACTCTATTACAATGTATTATGCAATGAGCTGTTTTAAAAACTTGAAATTAATTTATACTGTAAGTTAAGATATTTTTATTTATGCTTTTTATGATATTATCATAAACGGTTCATATTAAAATTTTTGAAGACAGTATTGACAGTGTAAAAATTTTATGATATTCTTAAAAAAATATTAAGAATATCAGCTAAAACTTATAGATTAACAGTTCATCAAAACAGTCGGATATTTATATATTTATGTACGTTTAAATAATTAGATATATTGATATAAGTCTGTATAAATTGATGAATGTTTGGATAAGCCCATATACATAGCTGATAGGTTCTGATATATTTTTATGATTTGCGCAGTTTTACAGCTATTAAATTAAAAATGATTTATCGAAGCGTATCCCTGAACTGGCATTAAAAACAGCCGGGAAAACACATGTCATGTTATATAGAAGGAGGGAATACATGATGAAGAAAAAGGGTAATTCAGCTATTTCAATTAACGTGTTAAAGCACGAAAAGAATCACCTGCACAGGTACAGGTCGAACTTTGCTTTTTAAAGAGAATCACAGCACTTTTTATGTCATTTTTAATGGCATTTAATAGTGCTGTTTTTTTATACCCTGCTTCCCTGCAGGGTGTAATGGCAGCACCTTTGGACGGCGCAGAAGGGGGAAGCGGCAATTTTAAAATTGCTACTCCCTCGCAAGCCGGAAAAAATCATTACTTTAAAGAACCGGATAGGAATTCGCCAAATACCGATAATGAGGACTTATCGGCTAAAGAAAATATTGCCGAAACAAATAAATCGGAAACGTCAACTTTTTATATTGATAAAGGTGATGTAGAGATAAAGGACGGCAGTTTAGATGTACAGGGAGACTGGCACTCATCCAATACAACAGCCGCAGGAAGTTTTATAATGGATGAGGGAAAAGTAAGTATAAAAGGTGAAGGTATAGGGCTTGACATCTTAAATGAAACGGTAAAAAACGGCGGAGAAGCGGATATTGAAACTTACGTGCACAGGTCGGGTGTCGCATCATCCGACTTTACAGTAAATGACGGTAAAATCAAGGCAAAAGTTTCAGGAAATAATGACGGTATCGAAAACTGCCATGCCATAAGTGCTTCATGCATAAAAATATCGAGAGGCAGTCTTTTGCTTACTAAAAATAGGAGACAAAGAATGTGATTATCACTGGTATGTATATGATAAGGAGGAAGAGGTATGGGGTAATAAGAACGGTAGATGGCGTGCAACTGATAAAGCATTAGACTCTAACGGGAAAGAAGGAGATACTATTACTGATTATAAAACAGCAGCAGAGTTATTAGGATATACCACTATGCTTGGAGAGTATTATATTACAAGAAAGAACGGAGAGGCATTTTAATGAAAAAGATTATAAAACCTGTGTTTGCACTTGTATTAATAACAATGGGAGTAATTGTATTGATGAAAATGAATAAAATATGGGCATTGAACCATGAACAAAATCCGAATGAAGCATCGGAGCTGAAATCTGAACAAAATCTGAATGAAGCATCGGAGCTGAAATCTGAACAAAATCCGAATGAAACATCGGCACTGAACTCTAAGAAAAATCTGAATGTGGAATATTTTATCAGTGGCATTGATTCCGATACAACATATAAAGATCTGGAACGGGAAATAGGTCCGGTTACCGGTTTTATAGGTTCCGGAGTTATCAGAAAATATTATGAGACAGAAGGTCTGATTTTTCTGGATTATTGGAGTCATGCACTATCGGAAGAAGGTACAGTTATCAAGTTTATGGTGCAAGACACTTCCAGAAATTACAAGGGATTAATTATGTATGTTGAAAAATATTTTAAAAGTACTGAATATATAAAGAAACTTTTTGCTGAGGGGAAAATCATTTCAGATGTAGATAAAATAGAAATAAATCCAAGACAATTTTTTGATTTAAATTATGAATATACATATGAAGATATAGTAAATTTATATGGTAAACCTCATGGTATAACTGATAATAATAGAATATACTATCATATCAATTCATACTATGTATTTTTCCAGGTTAATTTTTCTTCTAATTCGGAAAGTAAGCTGAATTATATAGATTTATACTCAGAGGATGGAAAGTTCAAATGTCGTATACAATATGCACCTCAATTTATAAACGGTTCATTGAATATATTTTATGATTAAGACTCAGTGTGCCGTGATGTAAATGATGGTATAGCAGATCATTACTGTAATAATCAGTAAAGCTGAAGGTGGATATTTGAAATATGCCGAAAATACTGAAAATAGATTTGACAAAGATCGTTATAAGCATTTCCTGTATGAAAATTGCGGGGGTTTATGTTATTACTATATGGTTTTGATTTGATTTATGTAGGATTCTCTAAGGAAACGATGATTCAATCATCATTTCCTTAGAGATGATGCAGATGTAATAGAATTAAAATCTGAAAAGTATCATACAACTTATCGGGTAAATATGCAGTTTTACCGGTAGTTAATCCTGATGATGACTATCATTGGTATCGGCAGGATATTGATGGAACATGGTCTCATAAACCGGGTTTAACAAAGGTTATTACAGGGGTTGAAAATCCTAAAAAAGATGCGAGAAAAAGGGGGTATACACATGACTTGGGATTTTACTATATCAGCAAAAAATAGATATCTGAAAGGAAAGAATATAAAAATATTATTACTAAGCTTATTGCTTATATTGCTATTTATGTTAATATTTATATATAAAAAGAATGATATGTATGAAATTGATGCCGCAACAAAGTATAAATTTGAATCACTAATGGGAAAATCAGAATATGAAATAACATTAGTACTGGGAAAAGAAGATAAATATGAAGGTTCAGGATATCCTCATCCGGTATATATTTTAGATAATGGTATAGAGGTAAAGCTTATTTTTGTACATGCCTATGATTTAGAGTATGGAAGTAAGTTGTGGAGAATAGTGTATAAAAAAGACGGAAAGATTATTCGTGATGTAAGGACAAAATTAAATAATTTTAAAAGTACATATACTGCGGCAGGAAAACTTGATAGCGTAACCGACTCGACAGGGGCAAAGATACTTTATGAATATAACGGAAACGGGCTTCTTACAGGTATAACGGATGCAAACGGTCATAAAAGCAGCTTTGAATACAGTATACTTGGAAATCCGCTCCATATGTTGGACGGCTCAGGTGCAGGAGTTTCATACAGCTACAATGAAGCCGGACAGCTTACAGGCATAATAAATGATGGAGCACAAAAGGGAATATCATATGAGTATGACAGTCTTGGAAGGTGTATAAAAGAAACCGATGCAAGAGGATATTCGATATCATATGAGTACGATCCTGCAGGCAATCTGATAAAAACAACCGATGCTTTCAAAAGAGCTGAAATAATAAAAAGAGATCCTATGGGAAGGATGACAGGCATAGAAAATAAAGGCATACAAAACGATACCTTTAAATTTTCCTATGAGTATAATGCAGCCGGAGATATAACCGGGATTACAAAGCCCGATAAAAGTGTTGAGCAAAGAAGCTATGATTCTATGGAAAGGCTTGTAAAAGTTGATATGGACGGGATACAGTCGGGTATATATACATATGACAGCACAGGCAATCTTAAAAATAAGACTGAGAATTTAAGCGGTGTAAAAATCGAATCCGAATATAAGTATGATAAAAACAACAGGTTTATAGAGGAATATATACCTCGAACCAGCCCTAGAAGAAGCAGATATTCTTATGACGGATTTGGAAATATAGTAAATGAATATAAGGAGGGATCCGGAAAAAGTGCACCTGTAAATACATGCTACGAATATAAAAGCTTAAAATAAGTAGGAGGGTTTTAAGGCAGATGTCTAAAGGAAAGGGCATGGGATATGAATTGTTTGAAGGTGATACGGGTGATACCGGAAATGACAATGCAAGAAAAGAACGTAATAAGATATACGATTCTGTTCTTATTGAAAGTTTAAATTTAAGATAAAGTCAGGTAAAAATAACATGAAATATTTAAAAAAATTTTAAACAAGGTTTTAAAAAGGATATCTTCAGGAACAAAACTTGAGAAATTTATATTAATAATGGCTTCTATTGCATTTTTATTTCATTTTATTAATTTAATACTTTACAGCAATGCACACAGCATGGAGGTTAAGCATTTTCTGCAGACAAATTTCAAAATATCATTTTCAGAAAACAAGTCGGCAGTTCCCTTTTTACAGGGGAACTGCTACGAACTTACTCCGGGATGGAACTGTGAAGTATATGCAATGAATTGTGAAAAAGTTCTGTACCATAACAACGCTTTATGTATTCCGTTTTCCAAGGATACCTATGATATACCCGGAATGAAATACGGATATTTTGAATATAAGGGTAGTGATGAAGCTGTAAAAGAAATGCTGCAGATTACATGCAACTGGTTTGAAGAAATGCAAAAATTTGAAGGAATTGATTACTGGATAATGCCGGGACTTGGTTATGCTACTGAGGATGCAGCCCTTTTAAATGATCCGACTGTGGATTTGATTATAGGACATAAAGGAAATATAAAGACCGACATTGACTTATATACAGAAACTTATACAGACTCATCCATGACAAGGCATCCGATTTGTGATGTCGCAGTAACAGAAAAAGAAGGAGGAAAACAGGATGTAATACTGGTTTATTATGACCTCAAAGTTCCGGGATATTGGTATGATATAAGCGATACCGGTTCCGGGATATGGTATCGATATTTTGTGGGAAAAGCTGAACTTGTGCTTAGTTCGTATGAAAAGCGGGAAGATGAATTTATAAAATATATAAAGGATAAAATAAAGGCAGGCGGCGGAAAGAGCGGCTTTTATTGCGGAATAACAGATAAGGAACTGATTTTTGGACTTAAAATAAACGGAAAATCTCCTGACAGCATAGAAAATGTGAGATACAATGAAGAGGATTTATATTTTTGGTGCTATGATAATCTTGTTATTGATAAAGATGTTGAATCACTTGATATAAGTACAGTGGGGATAAAGAATGAATAATATAGAAAATAAAAATTCGTCAAAAAAGAAAAATAAAACAACTCCTTTTATATTAAGATTATTATGTAAATGTCTCTTTATATTTGTATTAATTACATCTGTTTTTTTAGCTATACATAATGTAAGAGAAACAGTATTGTATATAATGGAAGATCAAAAAGCGGTTATAGAAATGGATAAGGTAAATGACTTTATATTTGGTAAATATGATTGCAGATTAAAGGAGATAAGAAAATATAAATATTTTATTATCCCTATACTAAATGATAACGATTTTATAACTTTAAGAGACTGTATCGTGAAGTTGAAAAATGGGAAAAAAATCAATCTTAAATATGTTTTAACAGTAGATGATTTTCCGGATAAATTTAAATATACTGATGCATATGATTTGAGGGCAGATTACTATTTGCCATTTAGAGATAGAAGAAGGGCTGAAAAAGAGTGTGATTTATTATTAAAGGAAGAGGGCATGGAATACAATATAGTAAATTCGGGAATTTTTTATTGTCCTTCAGCGGACGGTTCGGAGGAATCTAATTTAATAGTGCTTGATGCCAAGGAATATTTTTCAAAGGTTCATAACAGTGATGAATATTTTGTCAGTATAGAAGAGGCTTTAAAAGAATGCCATGATTTAAGATATGCACCTGATATAATAAAAAATATATATCTGGTTTTAAAAAAAGATGAGTATGAAGGGGGATATAGACTGTGTTATATGACTGCTCCCCAAGGGATAGAAGGATACCTTGTAGAAGCGGATGTTAAAGTAAATACTGACGGTATGTTTTGTGTTAAATCGGCAAAGGTATTCAAATATGAGAAAGACTGGGTAAACAATGCGAGGTATTCATTTGACAAATCAGAGGCGGAAAATAAATCCGGCGGTTTTACGGGAGATGACAGGCTTAATGAAGTTCTGAAAGAATATGACCCGGAGGCAGCGCTGAGGATAACGGAAATACCTATGGATGATAGAATTATATATTTTTGGCAAATGTATTATCCGAATAGGAAATACGGTATCCCGTAAATATGGTTCTGTAGGTAATGTAATCAGGGTTGACGGTTTTATGCTGAAAACACTCTATACATATGATAGATAGTATAGGAAGAATCTTATGTACTGTCTTACAAAGGATAGACTTGGCAGTACAGTTATGGCAAAGGATACTGAAGGTGAAGTCGTATCCGGAATATACTATAATGCCTGGGGTGAGCCTGTAAGTACATATACAAGAACCGAATTTGAAAAAAGTGTACTCAAGAATGGAGAGGTATTTAAATGAAAAAGATTATAAAGCCTATGCTTGCTCTTTTACTAATAGTAATAGGAGTAATTGTATTAGTGAAGATAAATAGAACATGGACATTGAATCCCGAACAAAATATGAATGAAGCATCGGAGCTGAAATACGAACAAAATCTGAGTGAAACATCAGCACTGAATTCTAAGAAAAATCTGAATGTGGAATATTTTATCAATAACATTGATTCAGATACGACCTATGAAGATCTGGAACGGGAGATAGGTCCATTTACCGGTTCTATAGGATCTGGAATTGTCAGAGACTATTATAAGGCGGAAGATCTGGTTTTTTTAGATAATTGGTTACTTGGAAGTTCAACTAAAGGTCCTGTTATTTTTGAAGTGGAAGATATTTCTGAAAATTATAAGGGTTTGATTATGTATATTGAAAAAAATTTTAAAAGTACTGAATATATAAAGAAACTTTTTGCTGAGAAAAAAATTATTTCAGATGTAGATAAAATAGAAATAAAGCCAAGACAATTTTTTGATTTAAATGATGAATATACATATGAAGACATAGAAAATTTATATGGGAAACCTCATGGTATAACTGATAATAACAGAATATACTATCATATTAATTCATACTATGTATTTTTCCCGGTTGATTTCTTTTCTAATCCTGAAAGTAAGCTGAATTATATAGATTTATATTCAGAGGATGGAAAGTTCAAATGTCGTATACAATATGCACCTAGATTTCTAAATAACTCATCGAATTTATTTTTAGATTAAGACTTAATGTGTCGGGATGTAAATGATGGTATAGCAGATCATTACTGTAATAACATGCCTAAAATACTGAAAATAGATTTGATAAAGATCATTATAAGTATTTCCTGTGTGAAATTGCATGGGGTTTATGTTATTACTATATGGTTTTGAACAGATGTAATAGGAATAAAATCTGAAAAGTATCATCCGAACTTATCGGGTGAATATGCGGTTTTACCGGTAGTTAATCCTGATGATGAGTATTATCGGTATCGGCAAAATAGTGATGGAACATGGTCTCATAAACCGGGTTCGATAAAGGTTATTAAAGGAGTAAAAAATCCTAAAAAAGATGCAAAGAAAAGAGGGTATAAATATGACTTGGGATTTTATTATATCAACAAAAAATAAATACCTGAAAAGAAAGAGTATAAAAATATTATCATTAATTTTATTTATTGTATTATTATTTATGTTAATATTTTTATATAAAAGGTATGATATGTATAAAATTGATGCTGCAACAAAGCATAAATTTGAATCACTGATGGGGAAGCCACGTGATGAAGTATTATTAACACTAGGCGATCCGGATGACTGGGAAGGATATGGAATGTTACATCCTGTGTATATTTTAGATAATGGTACAAAGATAGAACTTTTTTTCGGATATAACAGTGAAGTACAAAATAACATGCTATGTGAAATAACGTATAAAAAAAATGAAAAGATTATTCGTGATGTAGAGGTAGAAGATTATTAGAAAATTAAATATTAAAAAATAGTTAATTTAGATATAGAGGAGAGGTATTTAAATTAAAAAAATGATAAAGCTAAAGCATATGCTTGCTCTTTTATTAATAATAATAGGAGTAATTGTACTGATGAATATAAATAGAACCTGGACATTTAACCCTGAAAAAAAATCTGAATGAAGTATCGGAGCTGCAATCCGAACAAAATTTGAATAAAACATCGGCACTTGACCTTAAGAAAAATCTGAATGTGGAATATTTTATCAATGACATTGATTCAGATACTACATTTGAGGATTTGGAACGGGAAATAGGACATCCTAGCGGAATGTGGGGGTCAGGCGTATCAATATTATACTATAATGTTGGTGATTTGATTATTTCAGAAGACATGAGTACAGTATTTAGCGAGGATGCTAGAATAAGAATATTAATTATAAGAGATAAAGATAGAAAATATAAATGTAAACTTGTATATAAAACTCCTGATACAAGCAATACGCAAGATATAAAAAAATTTTTTGAAGAAAAAGAAGATATTAATTCTGTTGATAAAAAAGAAATAGAGATAAGTCAGTTATTTAATTTAAATAATAAATATGCGTATAAAGATATAGTGAACTTATATGGAGAACCTAATGGTATAATAGATTGTAACAGAATATTTTATCATATAAATTCGTATTATATATTTTTTCCGATGAAATTTTTGCCCGATTCAAAAGTTTATTTAAAATATATATTGATATATAATGAAAACGGAGACTTCAAATGTTCAGTGTATTATGACAACTGATTATCAATATTATTAATAATAAATAATAGAAATAATTGTATTAATGTTGAGTATATTTTATGATTAAAACTTAGTGTGTCGGGATGTAAATGATGATATAGCATATCATCACTGTAATAATCAATAAAGCTGAAGATGGATATTTGAGATATGCTGTAAAGTACCGATTGATTTTGCAATAAACTGCTTGACATTAAAGACCTTTTAACTTATACTACTTGAGGCGGTTGAGAAAAGCGAAAAGTTTTAACCTCAACAGCATATGTGTGCAGAAGCACAGGTATCGAGGCGTGGCTCAGTTTGGTAGAGCGCAGCGTTCGGGACGCTGAGGCCGCAAGTTCAAATCTTGTCGCCTCGATTTATTTTAAGGCCAATTGGTCAAGCGGCTAAGACGGCGCCCTCTCACGGCGCAAACCCGGGTTCGATTCCCGGATTGGTCATGTAGATGCTTTGGGTTTATTCCCAGAGCATTTTGTGCTTATGTGGCGCAGCTGGTAGCGCAACTCATTCGTAATGAGTAGGTCGCCGGTTCGAATCCGGCCATGAGCTTTAGGATGTCAACAGATTGGAGATTTTGTATGGCACCGCACATTATACTATTCAAACTCCTGGTCATTACAGTGCGGACCGGGAGTTTATTTTTTAGGTTTTTAAAATGATATACTGCTTTATAATAATAAATGAAAGGGAAAATCTAATTTAAGTTTTAATAAGGAATCAGCATATGAAAAAAATTGATGAAGGCTGGATTGCCGCTCTTGCACCAAATGCAAATGCCGTTTCAAATGCCAAAAAGATATCTTTACAGGGCGGATTTATAAAAAGGATGAGAGCCGGGGATGATTCATTATACTTGGGGGAGTGTAAAGGAAGCGGAAAGTCGGCTTATACAGTTTCAGCGGATTTTATAGATGAATCGGCACCGGTTTTCAGGTGCAGCTGTCCAAGCAGACAGCTGCCGTGTAAGCATAGTATTGCCCTTCTGTTTGAAATTAATTCGGGTCGTGAGTTTGAAATAACTGAAATACCCGAGGATATAATTCAAAAAAGGCAAAAACTTGAAACAAGGCGAAAAAAGAAAGAGGCAACTTCAGATAATGAACAAAAAGGCGATATGTCTGAAGTATCGGATTTGGCAGATGTAAAGGAAAAGACTTCAAAAAAAACAGTATCAAAGGCTGCAAGAACAAAAAAGATAAAAAAACAGCTTGAGGGACTTGAGCTTATAAGAAAACTAATGAATAGCCTTATGCAGAATGGATTAGGATCTATGGGAAGTGTGTCATTAAAGGATTATAAATCACTTTCAAAGCAGTTAGGTGATTATTATCTGCCGGGACCGGCAATTTTATTTAACAGGCTTATACTTGAGATTGAAAATTTCCATAGAGATAGTGATGTTATACATTATACAAATGCGGTTGAAGTGCTGAAAAGACTCAGATCCCTTGAAAAAAAATCGGAAGAATACCTTAAAGAAATGCTTGAAAATGATGATATAAGGAAAGATAATGATATATTATATGAGGCATTGGGAGGTGTCTGGAAGCTTGAACAGTTAAATACTCTTGGACTTAAAAAAGAAAATGTCAGGTTAATTCAGCTTTCATTTGAAGTTGTTTTTGATGAGGCAAGAAGGGAATTTATAGATATAGGCTATTGGATGGATCTTGAAAGAGGCGATATATCATTTACTGCAAACTATCGCCCTGTAAAGGCACTTAAATATGTAAAGCAGGAGGATTCATGTTTTTCAGTTCTGGATATATCCGTTTTAAGCTGCTACCCCGGAGGTATAAATAAAAGGATAAGATGGGACAGTGTAAAATTTAATGAGCCTGTTAATGAGGATTTTAAGACAGTAAAAAGCTTTGCATACAAGGATTTTGATACTGCCATGAAATCGGTTAAAAATGAAATTAAAAATATTTTATCAGAAAATGAATGTGCGGTATGTATTCATTTTGATGAAATTCTTTTACTAAAAAGGGCAGATTCGGAAAATACCGTACTTCTTAAAGATTACAGCGGTAAATATATAGAGCTTAAAGACAGTAAAAAAGGTGCAAATTCGGTACTTTCTCTTTATATGCTTCCTGACAGAACTTTTTTACATGATCAGGTTATTTTTGGAAAAGTATCTTATGATAAGTCAAGCAGGAGAATGTACATGGTGCCGTGCAGCATAATTACTGATCAGGGCATACTTAGACTTGAGTATTAGTATAATATTTGCTGATTGATTAGACAGTATTTTTAAAATAAAATTATTTCAGGAGGATAATATATGAATTTAGAAGCTTTGTATGAGCTTCGTACAAGGCTTGAAGACTCCGCCGTTGCAGGAATTAAACTTCTGGCTGAGGACTTCAGGCTAAAACGTGCAGTTGATAAAATAGAGTCTTATACAGCGGTTGCACCTGTATTTAAGCAGATCTATGACATGTGCTTAAAACTTACAGGCAGTGCAGATAATGACGGTGAAAGCAAAGCGGAGCTTCTTCTTGATGTACTTGCTCTTGTAGATGCGGTGCTTTGTACACAGGGCGGATTTTACTCTATTGATGAAAAAGATAATTTATCGTATATTGATACCTCATTAAACAGCGGTGAAACATTTAGGCAGTTTCCTTACAGCCGTCTAAAGCCTGTGATTGATGCTTTTTCTTCAGAAGGTTCAGGCAGATATGCTATTATTGCAAATGCACATGAGAAAGAACCTGAGATTTTTAAAGATTTCAGGATGAAATACTGGATGGTATATGCACTTGGAGACAGTTACAGTGAAACCGCACAGATGGTTGAGGGCTGGCTTAAAAACGAAGGAAAAGGTATATGTCCGCTTTTAAAAAAAGACTTTGACCCTAAGGGGAAGAAAGATATGGTAAGGCGGCTTGAGATCATTTCAGAGATTTCAGGAGAGGAAGAAAATGATTTTTACAAATCACTTGTTCATGATGCCGATGCTGCTAAAGAAGTGCGTGAAGCTGCGATACATGCACTTAGATATGACCCTGCAAATGAAGAACTTTTAATTGCTCTTACAGGGAGTGAAAAAGGGAAATGCAAAGAGGCGGCACTGGCTTCACTTTCACATATGAACGGAGAAGAAGCCATGCAATGCTGGAAAAAGGCAATTTCAAAAAAGCCTGAGGTTTTATCGGCACTTCTTCATAGTTCTACCCGGACGTGGGTAGGTGTGCTTCTTGGTGAACAGATTAAAAAGCAGCTTGAAAAGCTTGACAGTTATAAAAATATTGCTGATAATAAGGAAACTGCCGGGTTAAAAAAGAAAGACATTGAGATACTTGATGCACTGTGGGATGCTTTTACAGGCAAGGCTGTGACTGAAACGGCGGATTATGCTCTTATAGCATATAAATATATTCCTCAAAGAGTTGTAAACTCATTAAATATTTCAATGATTGTAAATCCTGATAAGTTATTTTTTGATACGGCAGAAAGACTTTATAAAGAATACAAAGATGCCTGCGTTGAGTCTGCATTTGCTGCCGATTTGCTTACCATGCCTGCCGTGGATGTATATGAAAAGTATAAGGAATACTTTAATAAGTCAATTATAAATCATATAATTGCGGTTAAAAAAGATGAAACAGGTATTATAAATTGTTTTATAAGGCTTAAATATGATGAAGATAAAAAATGCTATATGTTGGCATGTTCAAAACGTAAGCATTATATTAAAACTGTTGAGAAACCTATATTTGAAGCTCTTGATATACGCTGGTATGATTTACTGCTTAATTATAAAAATACAGAAGCAAAAAGATATACCAATGGTTGGAATCTGTATGGAAATGCTTTTTATGAAATGGCGGCACAGCTTTATAATCCGTTTTATGAGGGGCTTAATGAAATGTATGGAAAATTTTTTTATAACCATGCTTTGGGAAAACATGCCACTCCAGAACATGTACGTTTGCTGAAACGATGTGATTGGAAGGAATATAAAAATATACTTTCAAGTCTTGACGTTAGTAAAAACAGCAAAACTGCAAACTCATATTATGTATCCGAGCTGTTAAAAGAACTTCCGATGTCCTCACAAGAGCTTGCACAGGAGCTTGACAAGCTTCTTGAAAAGGGCAGGGATATTTATGTAGGATATAGGGCAGCATGGAGAGAATGGAGCGACAAACTTAAAAACGGTGCCGGACTTGATGAAATATTAGGGTAATATATTAATTTTTATTTATAATATATCAAATGCAGAATATCTCTTGCATGGGTTATATAAGACAAAGTATATAAATGTATATTTACTATATATTTTATGTGTTTTATACTTTATAATTAATAATATAGCATATAAAATAAAACAAATATAAATTATTATAGAATTATGAAGAAAGAATTGGATTATTTTTATATAGGGCACTCATATGGAGGCAATCAGAGCTGGTTTTTGGATTTTTGGATGCATATAGGAGGATGTGCGGCACTTTGTGCCTGCGACAGTATAATATTGCTTGAAAAAAATAAAATTAAGACCGGACTGTATCCTTTTAGTATAGAAAAGCTTACAAAAGGGGACTATATCAGATTCGGAAAGATGATGAAACCTTATATAAGACCCCGACTTGGAGGTGTTGACAGGCTTGATTTATTTATTGAAGGTATAAATAATTACTTTAAGGATTTGAATTATACGGAACTTGAAGTTGAAAAATTGGAATCTGAAAATGAACAAAATTATTTTCAGGCGGCTTTCTTTTTAAAAAACTCTATAAACAAAGGTTTTCCGGTATCATTTCTGCTTCTTAAACATAAAAGCAGGGAATTTAGTCCGATTTTATGGCACTGGTTTATGATTGTCGGTTATAATGAATATGATGATGAATTATATGTTAAGGTGGCAACTTACGGAAATTGGAAATATTACTCATTTAGGAAGATGTGGAATTCAGGTTTTGATAATAATGGTGGAATGATTTTATATAAATAAAAAAAATTTGATAACTTTAAAGATTTTTAAAAAAATACTTTAAAGAAAAATACATGTATTGTAATATTTTATTAAATTATTATTAAAACTATATTTCTTTTTTTATAGTGGTGATAGTGGTACAATTTCATACATATACCGTATATATGGAGATAAAACATATATTTTCTTAACATACTCTTAACATTTGTTTTTGTAGAATTAATTGTATAGTTAGGTTTGATATAACGGTATAACAGGTATTGCAGTAATTATTTAAATTTTAGATTCGGTGGCAAAAAAGGCTTTGTTTTTGCTTTTATATTATGACGTAGGTGTCAAAAGTATTTGACACCTATTGATACAGGATTGCTACAGCCTCGCTTCTGGCAATCCCTACAAAAATATTCGTAATTCGCTCATTTTTTTACAAAAAATGGCTACTTACTCATATTTTTTGTGTGTCAAAAGTATATAAATTCTATTGCAAGCAGGCTTGCATCGAATTTATATACTTTTGACACTTGTATCATATTATAACTGCTGCCGTATTATAAAAAATAGGAGGTTAATATATGGGCAAAAATGTTGAGTCCGAAGTGGAAAAAATCATGAGTGAAAATAATAATGCAGGTACTGCGAAAAAAAGAAAGAAAGGCCTTGGAAAGTTAAAGATATTTTTTATAATACTCGGTTTGATTATAGTTATTTTTATTGTTAAAGGGCTTTTAGGCGGCAAAAAGGCTGCGGCAGTTCCAGTTGAATCATCAGTCCTTGAAAAGGGTCATATAGAAGATGCATTAAATGTTACAGGACCTGTTGAGGGAACAGACAGTGTTACAATAACTTCAGGAATACACGGAAAGATAACTGAGATTAATGTAAAAGAGGGTGATGAGGTTGTAGCGGGTGAGACTATTCTTGCAAAGATAGACACCCAGGAGCTTCAAAGCAGGCTTGAAACTGCAAGAGGCAACTATGAGCTTGCAATAGCAAATAAAGACGAAAAAATTAAAAATGATCAAAGTTCATATAACAAAGCGGCACAGGCTTTAAATGCCGCACAAAACGAGTACAACAGAAAGGCGGAGCTTGTTGCCGCCGGAGCTTCACCTCAGTCCGAACTTGATTCCGCAGCCAATGCATTAAACAGTGCAAGGGCTGATATGGCACAGTACAGAACAAAAGATGGTAAGCTGGATCCCGGAGAATCATATGACATACAGATAAGCAATGCGAAGCTTGAGGTTGAAAGGCTTGAAAAGCAGCTTGAAGATGCAACGCTTATAGCACCTATAAGCGGCACTGTTACAAGAGTTTTCGCAAAAGTGGGCAGATTTGCTGATCAGGCTGTTGACAATAACCCGACTTTAATTACTATTGAAAAACTTGACAAACTTCAGTTAAGACTTTCTGTAAGTGAATATAGTATAGGCAAAGTAAAGCTTGGACAGAAAGTTGATATCTCCGCCGATATGCTTGGCAGCGAAAATACAGTACAGGGTACTGTTGAAAAGATAAGTCCTTCAGGTGAGGAAAGGCAGGGCAACTCAGGTGAGAGGGTTATACCGGTAAATGTAGGTATAGCTGACGGCAGCGGTCTTATTTCAGGTATAAATGCGAAGGCAAAGATAGTAATTCAGGAAAAAGATGATGTATACACAGTTCCGATAGGAGCCATAGGAGATGATGGAAACGGTCAGAGTATGATGCAGTTTATTGAAGAAACCGGAGACGGGAAAACAGGGGTTATAAAGGCGGTGCCTGTAGAGACAGGTATCGAGGGCGAGCTTAATGTTGAACTTCTTGAGGATTCGCTAAAGAGCCTTGATACATCAAAGCCTTTAAGATATATGTCAAAGTACGATCCTTTGATTGCAGACGGCACAATGGTTGATTATATGATGCTGACAATGATGCCTGACGCTCAGTCAGGTGCTCAGTCAGCACCTGCACAAAGTCAGTAATAAATATAGTTTTTGTTTATTCCTGTTATAAAATATAATTAATCTGTGATTATTATAAACTTATTTTTGATAGAAAGGATAGCTTGACATATATGGATGAAATAATAATTCTTGAAGATCTTGTCAAGATATATGATACCGGGGCTATAAAGGTGCTTGGACTTAACAGGATAAACCTGAGCATTAAACGGGGGGAATTTGTAGCCATAATGGGACATTCGGGTTCCGGTAAATCCACACTGTTAAATATACTTGGCTGTTTGGATCGACCTACACTGGGACATTACTATCTTGACGGTGTGGATGTTGCGGATATGACACAGGATGAATTAAGCAGGGTCAGGAACAAAAAAATAGGATTTGTTTTTCAGTCATTTAACCTTATAAGCCGTATGACAGTATTAAAAAATGTTGAAGTTCCTATGATTTATGCTAAGCTCGGACCTGCTAAAAGAAGGCAGAAAGCTGCCGAACTTCTTGAACAGGTGGGGCTTGGGGCGAGGATCAACCATGAACCGAATGAGCTTTCAGGCGGACAGAGACAAAGAGTGGCAATAGCAAGAGCGCTTGCAAACGACCCTCCGCTTATACTTGCTGACGAGCCTACCGGAAATCTTGATTCTCAGGCATCGGTTGAAATAATGGAGCTTTTTGCCAAGCTGCATCAAAACGGTTCAACAGTTGTAGTTGTAACGCATGAGGATAATATAGCCGAATATACACACAGGATACTTACATTTAAGGACGGTGTACTTGAAAGTGATCGTATAAATGAATCCCCTACTCCTGTAAGCGATAATGTCGGTTTAGGTTCCAGAAAGAGTTAAGGGAGGGATAATATGGTAGTAGAAAATCTTAAGATGGCAATTGCGGCACTTGTTGCAAATAAGATGAGATCATTTCTTACAATGCTTGGAATAATAATAGGTATAGGCTCAGTTATAGCTATTGTTGCAATAGGTGATACGGTAAGGCGTATAGTTTCAAGTATTTATGAAAACTTTGGTGCAACTCAGTCTATTATATATCCTAATTTTCAGGACGATAGCGGTTATAGACTTAGCGACGATTTTACAAAGGATGATATTGAAACACTTAAAAAGGTGTTTGGAAATCAGCTTGCATATATAGATACAAATGGCTCTGCAAGCGGAGATGTTAAGACCAGGATGGGCATAAATAAGGTTACATTAACCGGTGCCGATTATAATTTTATAGATTTTCAGTCGTTTAAAATCACAAGCGGCAGATTCTTTTCACAAAGTGATATAAAACAGCAAAGATATGTAGCAGTAATTGAGGATACGGCAGCTCTTAAAATGTTTGGCACTGAGAATGCTACAGGCAGAACTTTCAGACAGAAGCTTAACGGTGCATTAAGAGAATTTCTTGTAATAGGAATTTATCATCTGGATATATCTCCTGTACAGAAACTGTTTATGGGAAATAATCAGAGTGTAAGTGCCTACATACCGTCATCTTTCTTTTATGGAAATGATGAAAGTACCGCTTTCAGTTTGCGTATATTTGCAGATAAGAGCTTTAAAGGAGAAAAGCTTGCAAGATTTAATAATGATTTTATAGAATATCTGGCAAAGATGAAAAACAGAAAAAAGGAAGATTACTACATAGTTGATGTCGGAGCACAAATGTCGCAGGTAGACCAGTTTTTAGGCGGAGTGTCGGTAGCTATGGGAGGCATTGCGGCAATATCGCTTTTAGTAGGCGGTATAGGCATTATGAATATAATGCTTGTATCCGTTACTGAAAGAACAAGGGAGATAGGAACAAGGAAGGCACTAGGTGCAACTACCGGAGATATACTTACTCAGTTTCTTATAGAATCGGCAGTTATTTCTGCCATAGGAGGGACGATAGGCATTATAATAGCTTCTGCAGGCATGTCTATAGTAGGTGCACTGCTTAAACAAAGTGTGGTTATAAAACCTGTTGCCGTATTGCTTGCAGTAGGATTTTCAGCAGTTGTAGGTATATTTTTCGGTATTTATCCGGCACAAAAAGCTGCAAAGAGAGATCCTATTGAATGTCTTAGATATGAGTAGAAATAATTTTTTTATAGGATTTCAAAAAGTGTAAAATATAAAGTATTTAGGCATATTATATTATTTATAATATGCCTTGCTTTTTGTAGAAATTTGGAGGTTTAAATGGCTGGATTGGCAGACAGGGCATATAATGCAGACAGTATAAATGTTTTGGAGGGACTTGAGGCTGTACGCAAGAGACCGGGGATGTATATAGGAGGGGTAGGTGCAAAGGGACTTAACCATCTTATATATGAACTTGTGGATAATTCGGTTGATGAGCATCTTGCGGGATATTGCAGCCGAATAAATATAATTCTTGAAAAAGACGGTTCATGTACTGTATCCGATAATGGCAGGGGAGTACCTGTTGAAATGCATAAGAAAGGGGTTTCAGCAGCCAGAATAGTATTTTCGACTCTTCATGCCGGAGGCAAATTTGACAGCCGTGTCTATAAAACAAGCGGAGGACTGCATGGAGTAGGTTCTTCGGTGGTGAATGCACTTTCATCAAAATTTAATGTCAAAATTTCAAGAAACGGATTTATATATCAGGATACTTATAAAAAGGGTGTGCCTACAACTAAGCTGATTGACGGACTTTTACCGGTTATCGGAAAAAGCAGGCAAAGCGGAACAAATATAAATTTCATACCTGATGATGAAATATTTGAAAAAATAAAATTTAGGGCTGACTGGCTTAAATCAAGGCTTCATGAGACGGCATATTTAAATCCGGAGCTTACTATAGAGTATGAGAATAAAAGAGAGGGCGAGGAAGAAAAGCTTACCTATCATGAACCTGAAGGTCTTGTTGCATATATTAAAGAATTAAATAAGGGCAGACAGGCTCTACATGCACCTGTTTATTTTAAAGGCAGCATTGAAAATATTGAGGCACAGATTTGTATACAGTTTGTTGATGCTTTTGAAGAAAATATTTTAGGATTCTGCAATAATATATTTACGCAGGAGGGCGGTTCACATATAGTAGGCTTTAAAACAAGATTCACTCAGCTTATAAATTCATATGCCAGAGAACTTGGAGTTTTAAAAGAAAAAGATGCAAACTTTACAGGTGCCGATACCAGAAACGGTATGACTGCACTTGTTTCTATAAAACACCCTGATCCTATGTTTGAAGGTCAGACCAAGACAAAACTTGCAAATGCGGATGCTGCAAAAGCAATAGGAAATATTACAGGAGAATGTCTTACAAGATATTTTGACAGGAATCTTGAAGTTCTAAAGACAGTTATAGCCTGTGCCGAAAAATCGGCTAAAATAAGAAAGGCTGAAGAAAAGGCAAGAACCAACCTGCTTTCAAAAGCGAAATTTTCATTTGATTCAAACGGAAAGCTTGCGAATTGTGAGTCGAGGGATCCTAAAAAATGTGAGATATTTATAGTTGAGGGAGACTCTGCAGGAGGGTCGGCAAAAACCGCAAGAGACCGCAGAT
The DNA here is from genome assembly GCF_000235445.1 of Johnsonella ignava ATCC 51276. Lineage (GTDB taxonomy): Bacteria > Bacillota > Clostridia > Lachnospirales > Lachnospiraceae > Johnsonella > Johnsonella ignava. The sequence goes on from NZ_JH378830.1 coordinate 267,401, forward strand.
ATCAGGCGATACTTCCTATAAGGGGAAAGATACTTAATGTGGAAAAGGCGTCTATTGATAAAGTTCTTGCAAATGCAGAGATAAGAACTATGATAAATGCTTTCGGCTGCGGATTTTCAGAAGGATATGGCAATGATTTTGATATAAGCAGATTAAAATATGATAAAATAATTCTTATGACTGATGCAGATGTTGACGGAAGTCATATAGATACTCTTCTCCTCACATTTTTGTATAGATTTATGCCTGAGCTTATATATGACGGTCATGTTTATATAGCCATGCCGCCGTTATATAAAGTGGTTTCTAAAAAGGGGGAAGGCGTATATCTGTACAATGACGGAGAACTTGACGAGTATAAAAAAAGACATAAGGCTCCGTTTGTACTGCAAAGATATAAGGGGCTTGGAGAGATGGATGCTTCACAGCTTTGGGAAACTACTCTTGATCCCCAAAGACGTGTGCTTAAAAGGATTGAAATAGAGGATGTAAGGCTTGCAGGAGAACTGACACAGATTCTTATGGGATCGGAGGTGGCTCCGAGGCGTGAATTTATTTACAACCATGCCAGAGAGGCTGTTATAGATGCATGATAATATAATTAAAATTTAAATTTTGGAGAAGAGATGCCTGAAACAATAATTAGAACTGAATATTCAGAGGAGATGCAAAAGTCCTACCTGGATTATTCAATGAGTGTAATTACGGCACGTGCAATACCTGATGCAAGGGACGGTCTTAAACCGGTGCAAAGGCGTGTATTGTATGATATGTCAGAGCTTAAGTTAAATTCAGATAAACCGCACAGGAAATCTGCCCGTATAGTCGGTGATACTATGGGTAAATATCATCCTCATGGAGATTCATCAATCTATGAAACCCTTGTAGTTTTAAGTCAGGAATGGAAAAAAGGTATGCCTCTTGTTGACGGGCATGGAAATTTCGGTTCTATAGAGGGTGATGGTGCGGCAGCTATGCGATATACCGAAGCAAAGCTTAAAAAATTTACAGAGGATGTGTATCTGAGAGATCTTGATAAAACTGTTGAATTTATATCAAATTATGATGAAACGGAAAAAGAGCCCGAAGTGCTTCCGGTAAGAGTTCCAAACCTGCTTATAAACGGTGCTGAGGGAATTGCCGTGGGCATGTCAACCTCAATTCCCACACATAATCTCTCTGAGGTATGTGATGCCTGCATTGCATATATTAAAAATCCGGATATAAGCACAGCGGAGCTTATGTGTTATATTAAAGGACCTGACTTTCCGACAGGAGGTATAGTTGCAAATAAAAGTGAACTTCAGGAAATATATGAGACCGGAAGCGGTAAGCTTAAGCTTAGGGGAAAAGTAGAGGTTGAGCTTGGCAGGAAAAAGGCTGATCGTGATAGATTGATAATATCACAGATTCCCTATACCATGATCGGTTCGGGTATTAACAAGTTTCTTCAGGACAGTGCCGCACTTGTTGAAACAAAAAAGCTTCCCGAGGTGGTTGATATAAGCAACCAGTCGGATAAGGACGGTACAAGGATAGTATTTGAGTTAAAAAGAGATGCTGATATAGACAGAGTCAAGTCGATACTTTTTCAAAAGACAAGGCTTGAAGACAGTTTCGGTATAAATATGCTTGCAATAGTTGACGGAAGACCGGAGACTTTAAGTCTTAAACTTATACTTAAGCATTATCTTAAGTTCCAATATGAAAATACAAATAAAAAATACAGTATACTTTTAAGCAGGGAGCTTGAGAAAAAAGAGATACAGGAAGGACTTATCACTGCCTGCGATTGTATAGATTTAATTATTGCGATATTAAGGGGTTCACGTTCTCTTGCAGATGCGAGGGAGTGTCTTATAAACGGCGATATATCCAATATAAAGTTTAAGTCGGATACTTTCAGGAAACAGGCACAAAAGCTCAGATTCACAAAAAATCAGGCACAGGCAATACTTGAAATGAGACTTTATAAACTTATAGGTCTTGAGATAGATGCTCTTTTAAAGGAACATAAAACCGTGCTTAAAAATATAAAAAATTATGAAAAAATATTATCATCAAAAAAAAGCATGGACAATGTAATTATAGCGGATCTTAAAAAAATCAAAGAAGAATACGGTTTCACGAGAAAAACCCGGATAGAGGATTCGTCATCCGCAGTTTATGAAGATGAAGCGGCTGAACCTGAAAAAGTGGTTTTTTTAATGGATAGATTCGGATACTGTAAAACTGCAGACAAGGCTGTATTTGAAAAAAATTATACTTATGAAACCGCATTAAATGATTATAAATATGTGTTTGATGCAATGAGCGATGAGATGCTTTGTATATTCACCGATAAAGGAGTTATGCATCAGGCAAGGCTGTCTGATATACCTTTTAAAAAACTTAAAGATAAAGGTGTTCCTATAGATAATGTATGCAGGTATAATGCTGACGAAGAACATATTCTTTTTATAAAAAATTCAGGAAGTCTTAGAGAAAGAGAGATTTTATTTGTAACAGTAAATGGATATATAAAAAAGACCTCGTTTGGAGAATTTATTACGAATAACAGACATATATCAGCGACAAAACTTTCAGATAAAGACAGATTGGCAGCAGTTGAACTTATAGAGCCTGATGATGCGGAGATCATTATAGTATCAGATAAGGGATATGTACTTAGATTCTTAATTGATGAGATCAATCTTTTAAAGAAAACAGCAAAAGGTGAAAAGGCTATGAAGCTTTCACAGGGAGAAGCTTTAGATAATATATATCTTATAAGATATAATGAAAATAAAGATAGATATATAAGAGTAAAAGATGGTAAATTGCCGCTAAGCCGTATAAAATCAGGGCACAGAAATGAGAGAGGAAGCAGATATAAGCTTTGATACCTGAAAGATGAAATAGTATATAAAATACATATGAGTGCAATTATTATAATAACAATATAATTATAATAATATAATAATCAATAAAAAACACCGGATTTTAAAATTCAAAAGAATGTTAAAATCCGGTGTTTTTTTAATTGACAAATATATACACTTTATAATATAATCGATATACATACATTTGGTACGAATGTATATTTTAATAAAGATATAGTAATACAAAAAAATTATGGAAACGCCGGACAAGTGTTTCCTAAGGACTAAACAATTCAGGAGGTGGAGACTTTGGCAAGAAATAAATATCCTGAAAAGACTGTTGAGAAAATTTTGGAAGTATCTTACAGGCTTTTTGTAACAAAGGGTTATGAAAATGTAGTTATACAGGATATAGTTAATGAACTTGGAGGGCTTACAAAGGGGGCTTTATATCACCACTTTAAGTCAAAGGAAGCGATACTTAAGGCTTTATTTGAAAAGATGTGCAGTGAGCATAATATTGTAGAAAGAGCCGCCAAGTATCCGGAGCTTAATGTGGCTGAAAAGATAAAGGCAGTATATATGGATTCATGTTATGATGAAAAAATAAGAGAATTTGATATAGATACTTTGCCTCTTGTATTGAATCCGCATTTTTTTGCGAATTTTTATAAATTTAGTATGAAGATGTGTGCAAAACAGTTTATGATACTTATTGAAGAAGGTATAAAAGACGGTTCGCTTTCGGTAGATCCTTTATATATTAAAGAAAGTGCGGAACTTTTTACACTTTTAACTAAGATCTGGCTGCTGCCGAACCTGTTAGATGAAAGTCTTGAGGAGCAGCAGAAAAAGATAGATGTAGTTAAGATGGTGCTTGATGCTATCGGCCTGCCTCTTTTTGATGAAAAAACAATGTATATGGTAAGACATTATATGGAATTATTTTATAAGGCAGATGAAAAACGGGGTAATACCGTATAATATATATAAAGTATGTGAGATGACGGGGTATTAATATATGATAAATAATGCAAAAAAAGGTAGAGAAAAAGAAAGTGATGCCGTGGATTTTACAAGTCAATATAATACCGGAGGTGCAGATATAAGTTTGACAGATAAAAAATCGTATAATAAATCAGCAGGAAAGTTTGAACATAAGCTTATCACCGCAAGAAATATATATAAAGAGTTTACACTTGGGGAAGTAAAGGTTAAAGCGCTTAATGATGTCAGTTTTGATGTATATGAGGGTGAGCTTATAGTTATCTTAGGCCCTTCAGGTTCCGGAAAGTCAACACTTTTAAATATACTTGGAGGTATTGAAACTGTAAGTTCAGGTTATATAACATATATGGATATTGATATAAGCAGTATGAATGAAAAAGAGCTTACTGATTTCAGGCGTTCAAATATAGGTTTTATTTTTCAGTTTTATAACCTGATGCCGAATCTTACCGCCCTTGAAAATGTTGAGCTTGCTGCAGAGATGTCGCCGGATCCGCTTGATCCGGATGAGCTGTTAAAGCAGGTTGATCTCTGGGAAAGAAGAGAACATTATCCGGGAAAAATGAGCGGAGGACAGCAGCAGAGAGTTGCAATAGCAAGGGCTATATGTAAAAATCCTGATCTTCTTTTATGTGATGAACCTACAGGAGCACTTGATATCGCTACGGGGGTACAGATTTTAAAATTACTTGTGGATTTTAATAAAAAATATAATAAAACTATAATGATAATCACACATAATGAAAATGTAGCAAAAATAGCTGACAGGGTATTTTATATTAAGGACGGTATGATAAGGAAAATAGTTGAAAATGAAAATCCGGCAGACCCTGATGAGGTAGTATGGTAAAAGAGGTGTAAATATTTTAAGAGTTTTTACAGCCACATAAAATAAATATTTAAAAATGTAATTGATTAATAAATTCCGTATTATATAAATTTGCAGGCGAAAGGAAATACCCAGATGGAAAAAAAGAAGGCACTAAAAGGGAGTTTAAACAAAAAGATAAAATTTATTGCAGCAGTATTATTAATAATACTGGCAGCTGCCGTTTATGTGGTAAAAAACGGCAATAAGGGTGTTGAAGTTGAAGTATATACGGTGGAAAACTCAGCTGTAAATGATGTTTATAAAGAAAGCGGTGTAGTTAAATCCGGAGATAAATATCATATAATTGCAAAAACTTCAGGAAGTATAAATGAAGTTTTAGTAAGTGAAAATACTCCTGTAAAAGCAGGAGATGTGCTTGTCAGGATAGACACAAGGGATCTTCAGTACCAGAAGGATTTAAAAAACAGCAGTATAGAAGCAAATATGGCAAAAAAAGAAGAAAGTGATGTAAATAAAGTTATGGCAACTGCACCAATTGAATATATAAACACTTTAAGACAAAATGTCGCTTCTGCTGAGGCTGCATTAAATGCTGCGAGAAATGATTATCAGGCAAAGCAGGCACTTTTTGATTCAGGTGCTGTATCAAACCTTGAACTTGAGGCTTCAAAATCGTCGTATGAATCTTCGAATGCGGCATATGAGTCTGCAAATACAAGATTGAGTCAAAGCAGTACATATCTTGAAAGTCTTAAAAAAGAGGGACTTACTGAGAAAGATATAAATAAAAAATTCTATGAAAGTACTCAAAAACAGCTTGATGCGGCAATAGCGGCAGATCAAACCTCTATAGAGCAGCTTGACAGGCAGATTGCAGACTGTGAAGTCAAGGCGGAATATGACGGTGTAGTGCTTTCAGTCGCTGCAAAAGATATATCAATGGTTTCAGCAGGACAGGAACTTGCAGTTATAAGTACCGATGCACACGGACAGTATAAGGTCGAAACCGATGTGCTTACAGATGTAATACCGTATCTTAATGTAGGCGATCCGGCAGAAATTGAGTTTGATATGAGAGGCACTAAAAAGACTGTTTCAGGAAAAATCAGTGAAATATATGATTTTGCAAATGAGGAGAAATCGGCACTAGGTCTTAAAGAATATCGTGTTAAAGTGCTTGTCGCACTTGATGAAAATACATCCGATGATATAATAAAAGACGGTTATGGTGTAAATGTAAAATTTAATTTATATAACAATGAAAATGTGGCAGCGGTTCCGATAGGTGCTGTATTTAAATATGATGAAAAGGATTATGTATTTAAGATTGTAGATAAAAAAGCGGTTATGTCTCCTGTAAATATAGATTATAAATCAGGTACGCAGGCAGTTATAAGCAGCGGACTGGATGTAGGTGATGTGGTCATAACCAATTCGGATAATGAGGATCTTGAAGACGGTGTAAGAGTAAGAATAAAAAAATCCTGATAATGATATGTCATTTTTAATTAAATCAGTCAGAGTTTTATTCACTGACATGCAGGAAATGCAAAATTCAAGGTATATAAAATTTAAGAAATACTAATAGTATTATCTATTATTTACAGCTATCTTAGGGAGTTATTAAATGAAATACTTTAGAAGAAATGTGTTTAGGGCTGCAAAAAAAAATAAAGGTACTTATATAGGTGCGACACTTATCATGGCACTAGGCATATATATATTTATATCAATGAATGATACTCTTATAAACCTGAGGGGCAGGATATATGAATACTATGAACAGCAAAATATGGCAGATATATTTGCCGAGGCGATATCGGTTCCTCATTCAAAAATCAAGGATTTTGAGAACATACAGGGCATAGAAAAAGCTTCCGGAGTTTTGTCGGCAGATATAAGGATAACAGGTGATGACATAGATGGTATAGTAAATCTGCATGTGCTTGGATATGCTCCTGATAATGATCTGAATAAGATAAGCCTTGAGCCTGATATAGCTCCTGAACATAACAGGATTTATGTAGGGAGGAAGATGCTTAATGCAAGGAAATGGAAGGAAGGGCAGCATATAAATCTTATAATTGAAGGTGAGAGCTATGATTTTATAATAGCCGGCATGGCACATGCACCTAATTATATATATTCAGTTCCTCCAAGCGGAGCGGTGGTATCTGACGGAAAGGATTATGATATAGCTGTAATGAATGCCGAAAAGCTTGAAAAGATGGTCGGAAAGGAAAAAATCGTAAATGAAATAGCCTTTAAACTGTCAAAGGATTATTCTTATGAGAAGCTGAGATATATTTTAACTGAAGAACTTGAACCTTATGGTTTAAAAAGCATAGTTTCCAAAGAGGATCAGCTAAGCTTTAATATGGTAAAGAGTGAAATAAAGGAGCTTATAACTATGGGGACAGTCATACCGGTTATATTTTTAGTGATGTCGGTATTTATGATGTATATAGTGCTTAAAAAAATTATAGATAATGACAGAAGCATAATAGGAACTATGAAAGCTATGGGGCTAAAAAATTTTGAGCTTATAAGTTCATACATGTTTCAGGCGGTTTTTATAGGCGTATTGGGAGTGATAATAGGCAGCCTGGCTGCACATCCTTTTGGAAAATATATGTTTGAAGAATATACCACCTTCTTTTCATTGCCTTCGGTAGAATATTATGACAGTTACAGCCTCAGGCTTTATGCTCTTATAGTAACACTTGCAGCAAGCATGATTTCGGTATTTTTTGGTGTAAGGGGTATAGCCGATATACAGCCGGCGGAAGCGATGAGACCTGCAGTTCCGGATATAAAACAGAATTTTACTGCTTTTGATAATATTGTAAAAAAATTTGGTGTAATGCATAAGATGGCGATCAGATCACTTTTCAGAAGCCCTTTAAGGACTTTTATAATATCCTTTGCGATAGCCTTTCCTTTTGCACTTTCGGCAGTACTGTTTTCTTCGGGGATTGCAATAAGCGCTCTTTTTTTATCACAATTTGATAATGTACAGAGATATGATGTAAAGGTATCACTTGAAAATTATACTTCAAGGACAAGGGCTGAGGATGCAGTTAGAAATATAGAGGGAGTGGCGGAGTATGAGGCGATAACTGAAATTCCGGTACTTATAAAATCTGTTAACAGGAGTAAATTTACTCTGCTTATGGGACTTCACAGCGGTTCGGATCTTTTAAGGATATGCAGTATTGATAAAAAAACTTACAACCCGCCGTCTGACGGACTTATACTAAATTCAAGGATCGCAGATGATCTTGGACTGAAAGAGGGGGATATAGCAGAAATAAGTACAAGTTATTTTCCGTTAAAAAAATCCTATATTCCGGTAGTTGATGTTATACAGGAAGGACTGGGGGGAGGTTGTTACATAGATATAAATTCTATAGGAAAATACCTGCCGGTATCAGATTTTTCAAATGCTATAATATTAAACACAGTAAGGGGGATGCAGGAGAATGTAAAGAGGGAACTTATAAATACTTCATTTATATCAGCCTATTCAGACAGTAATGAATTGCTTAAAACCTATAAGTCAAGGATGAAAAATGTGGCATTTATGGTAAATACATTTATATTTATGACACTGCTTGCAGGAGTTATACTTATATATAATATATCACTTATAAATATAAGAGAACGTCGGACCGAATTTGCCACACTTAAAATTATGGGAATTACAGATACTGAAATTAATCAGATGATATTTGCAGAACAGGTTGTATACATGCTTGCGGGACTTGTAATATCTCTGCCGCTGCTTAAAGGCTTTAAGTGGCTTATGGAAAATCTTATGCTTTCAGATTCCTTTACTGTAAGGCTGGATATGCCGGTGTCATCATATATAAAGGCATTTTTATTCTGTTTGACTATGTTGTATATATCAGGACGTGCAATTATAAAAAATATAAAAAAAATAAATCCTACAGACAGCTTAAAAGAGAAAGGCTAGATTTAACTCCATATAGCGGATATAAAATTTTTCCTTACAGATAAAATAATAAATACAGATGAAATAATAAATTAAAAACACATTTAAAATATATTAAAAACAAAGGTGAGCTTTTCAAGTCATAAGGCTTGAAAAGCCCATTACTCTTTGTCAAAAAGCTTTTTAACTACATATTGATATATATCATTGCTTGCATTTTTCCAGTTGCCGCATATAAGTTCGGCACTTTTTGCATCAGGAACGGACAGATCCATGCTTATAAGTATATCTTTACCTTCTCTGACTTCGCAGTGGGCGATAAAGCCCGGGGCGGTTGATTTATAAAAATTTGCAGTTATATTTGACTCATCTCTGAGTTTTACTTTATTTTCTTTTAAAAATTCATTTGCATCTTCAAGTATGGCACCGGGAATTCTTTTTCCGAAATATTCAAGTGTCTCTTCTCCGGAATTCGTTATTACATAAAATGAAGCGTTGTGTGAGGTGGTATTTTGCGTAATAAGTTCAGTTTCCTCAAGTTCAGATATGACCTTCTGCAATGTGAAAAAATCAGTATACTGATGTCTGTTTACAAAAAAATCAAGTAGCTGGGATGTACTTAAAGGGAATGTTACATGATGGAGCATGTACAGTATTATAAGTTTATATAGTGTTTCAGTTTCAGATAACATAATATGTATTTTGCTGCATAGTCAGATATTTTAAATTATGCAGTTATTACCTCCATGAATATTTATTTTATGAACACTTAGTTTCTTAAAGATTTATTTTCTGATTTATTATTAATAAAATGCTATTGATACAGGATTGTTACAGCTTCGCTTCTCGCAGTCCTTGCAAAAATATTCATCAGGCATAGTATGAAGCCGTATATTCACAGCGTAAATACCATACAACAATATCATACCAACATTAATCTTTTAATTCAAGCGATTTTATGGTAGAATAGCAGAGAGTATGGGAAATTGTAAAATATTACGTTTTCCAAATAAAATAAATCAGCAGACAGGTGAGTATATGAGAGAGAAAATAAATCGCCTCGCCAATGGAATAATAGAAAACGATACACCTAAGATAAGTATAAATCCTGAAAACATTGACATCGCAGTACAATATACACAGGATGCCAATATACAGATAGATATAATAAGTGAAAATAATATACCTATAAAAGGGCTTGCCTACTCAAATAATCCTGCAGTAAAGATACTCACTGCGAAATTTGGAGGCATTACAGCTCATGTATATGCGGAAATTGACAGCAGGTATTTAGGAGCCAAGGAACATATAGAGGGTGAAATATCACTTATAACAAATGGGGGCGAATACAAGATCCCTTACAGGTTCAGGACATTTGGCGGTCTGACAGGAGAAACACTAAAAAAACTCAAAACAATAGAAGATTTTATGATAATAGCGAAGGAAGATCCGGAAACGGCACTTCGCATTTTTGAATATAAGGATTTTACATCAGCTTCATTTATGTATGATATGAAGTTGAGAGCGTTATATGAAGGACTTACAAAAAGACCTGACGGGTATAACTGTCTTGAACAGTTTTTAGTGGCTGCCGGGGCAAAGATGCCTGTTAAGCTTATATTTGAAAAAAACAGATATGAGATTACCTATACCGATGAAGAAAATGAGTATACCATACCCATAAAAAGAAGTGGCTGGGGATACCTTAATATAAAGGTAAGCTCGGACTCCGGATTTATAAAAGTAAAGGATAAAGTTATAAAAGACAGTGATTTCGATTTTAATAAATACGATTGTATGCTGGAATTTGTAGCGTCAAAGCTGCCACGCAGCAATAGCAGTGCGGTCATAAGTTTTGACAGTGTTGACTCATATTATGAAGTGGTTATAGATGTAAAGAGGAAAATTGCGGAAAAAAGACCCGGAAAGGCTCTGATGTATAAAAAGCATCTGCTCAACTATATAAAATATCGTTTAAGATATGAATATGAGCAGAATGAAAGACTTATAACAATGATGCTTGATGAGCTTGATAAAATCTATCTAATTACTGATAACAGGCTCAGGATAAAGCTGCTTAAGGCGGAAGCACTCTATCTTAAAGGAGAAGAATATCTTGCGAGAGCGGTGCTGCTTGAAGAAAAAGACAATGTGAGAGCACATAAGATAGATCAGCATTATGAATACATATTGTTTGAGTATATAAGTCTTATGCTTGAGGAGATGGCAGGGCAGAGAGAATTTTTTGTAAAACAGGTAAGGGGACTTATAAAAGACGGTTTATATGAATACCTGCCGTTTTTAATAAATACCGATACGGCATTTAAAAATAGCAGTGCACTTATGTATGAGATGTTTAAAGAAGCCTTTGAAGCAGGGGTTAGAAGTCCATTTTTATATATACATTATTGCAGGCTTTTAAATAAAAACCCGGATTTTATGCATGAACCGTCAAAACTTGATCTTGCGGCACTTGATTTCGGTTCAGATGCCAGACTGCTTTCAGAGAGGCTTATAAGCGAAACGGCATTGAAGATGAAAAAGATAAAAAAATTTGATAAAAGAACTTTTATTCTTCTTAAAAAGTTATATATACAGTCAGGCGCAGATAAAGAATTGCTTAGTGCCATATGCCGTCTTATTATAAAGTCAGGCATAAGGGATAAAAGTCTGCATAAATGGTTTGAGCTTGCCGTAAAGGAGGACATTGGAAACAAACAGCTTTTAAATGACACTGCCGCCTATACGCAGGATGATGATAACAGCGTATTTGAATATTTTATGCATACAGTACCTTATGATTATGCCGATCTTATAAATGAAAAAGTGCTTACATATTTTATAACACATCATCATGTACTTGATGCAAATGAGAAAACAATTCTTTATGGGAATATTATAAAATTCACAAAAAAAAGTGATATTCTATATATAAAATACCTTCCTCAGATGAAAAATTTCGTTTTTGAGCAGGTTTCTCAGCTTCGTATAAATGAAAGGCTGGCAGTTATCTATAAGGATATAATAAAACCGAATATGATTGACAAGCGTATGGCAAAATCTCTTATCACTATACTAAGTGCATATAGAATTGAGATACAGAGCAGGCTTGTAAAAACGGCAGCAGTCATTTATCCGGAACTTAAGGGAGAACATGTATATACATTTGATAAAATACATGCTTATGTGCCGGTATTTTCAGATAGGGCGGGGATTTTTCTTCAGGATGCCCAGGGAAACAGATATAATTCACTTAATATAAAAAAACAGAGTTTGCTTGATATGCCGGAAGTTAAGAAAGAGTGTGAAAGGCTTTATCCCGAGCACCTTTTGTTTGAACTTGCACAGATTTGGAAAACGCTTGATAAAACCGATCCTGAACAGCAGGAAACCGCACTTTTACAGGAAGCCGGAAAAGATGCCAATTTTTCGGATTTGTTTAAAAGCAGGATTTTATCAAAACTGCTTGAATTTTACCGGGAGGATAGTAAAAAACCGAGCGGTCCTGACATATGGGTAATTGAAGATAATTATAAATTTCTTCTTGATATAAATAAAAAAGACCTCAATGAAAGCGACAGAAGTATGATCTGTGAAACCCTGATTAATATAGGTTATGCAAAAGAAGCTTATGATATGGTGATGAACTATGGGTATGATATAGTAACAAGGTATAACCTGGCAAAGCTTTGCAAGATTATGATACTTGACAATGCCTTTGCAAATGAGGGACTACTAAGGACATCATTTCATGTTGTAATGGAGGGATATAATGATATGGCAATACTTGAATATCTGTGTAAGTATTTTAACGGAAGCACTGATGATATGTTTAGTTTATTTGAAATTTCTGTAAGTGAACATATAAATACCTATGACCTTGATGAGAGACTTATAGCACAGATGATGTTTACAGGCAACGGTACACATCTTGATCAGGCATTTGCATGGTATGTAAGCCGCAGGAAAGGTAATGATGTGCTTATAAGGGCATATTTTACAGTGAAATCGGCAGATTATTTCCTTAACGGCAAGGAGCTTCCAAAGAAAGTCTTTGAATACCTTGAAAATGCTATTTCAAGTACGCACGGTACAAATGAGATTCCTGTGATATACAAGCTTGCAACCACAAAATACTATTCCGAGCTTACATATATGGGAAGTGAAAGACAGGCTGCCGCTTCGGATATAATAAACAGCCTTATAGACAAGGGGCTTATATTCCCTTATTATAAAAAGCTTGCAAAATGGATACGGCTTCCTCAGGATATTAAGGATAAGGAGATACTTATATATTATGGAAACCGCTTCTCACTGCCTAAGCTTAAATCAAGGATATTGCCGGGAGACGGCGAGTTTAAGTCTGATGATCTGAGACGCATGTATATGGATATATTTATAAAAGAAAAACTTTTATTCAGCGGAGATATATGGGAATATAAAGTATATGAAGAGGAAGACGGAAAAGAAATCATAAAAGATTCGGGCAGTATAAGACATGAAACTGAGACCGATGACAATCTTCCCAGCAGATTTGAAAGACTTAATAAATTAGACCCGTCCTCAGGCGGAATGCCTGACTACGTTCTGAAAGAAAAATTTGAAGATTATATTGTTAAGGATGAGATCAGCAGGAACCTTTTCGGGCTTATGTAAGGTCTTATACTTGAAATAAACTGTATTTATAGGGAGGCTTATATGCCAGTGGTTTTTGGTATAGATATAAGTGATGAGGGCACTTCAGTAGCATCTGATAAAAATGATGAAGCGGTTAAATTTCCTACTGCCGTAGTTAAAGAGCGGGACAGTGATAGATGGATGATAGGTGAGCAGGCCTATGAAATGATGCTTGATAACAGAGCTTTAAAGACTGACAAGCTGTATACTATGATAATTAAAGGGAATATGGCTACTGTCGGTGAAATAAGGTATACTGCTCAAGAGCTTATGAAGATTTTCTTAAAGCTGGTACTTGATGAAACTACAAAGTTTCTTGGCAGCGGCTATCCTGAGTATATAGTTTTATCAATACCTTACATAGATGATAAAATAATAGAAAAATTCGTACAATGTTTTTTGCAGCTTGGATATGAAAGGGAAAAGATACATATAATAAGCAGGTGCGAAAGTTTTATATTTTATGTAATGAGCAAGAAAAAGGATATATGGAACAACCAGGTAGGTATGTTTTATCTTGCAGATTCAAATCTGCATTATTTTGAATTGAGGGTACAAAGAAGTGCCAAAAATACAGTTGTATATTCTGAAAGCAAGGAAATGGACGAAAGATTTAACCTCGGCATAATTAACAGCACATCAGGCAGCAGAATGGCTGACAGGATACTTACATCATGTGCTGAAAGGATGCTTGGAAAGAAGGTTTTTTCAACTATATTTTTAAGCGGCAAAGGTTTTGAAAAAACGGAATGGGCGGAGTCGTTTACAAAATATATATGTTCAAGAAGAAAGGTTTTTGCAGATGAAGATCTTTTTGCTAAAGGCAGTTGTATAAGAGGTTTTGATTTTGCTTCTAAAAAGCCTATATTCAATTTTAAATGTATATGCGATGGAAGGCTTGATACGGGGATTAATCTGAATCTTATAAAAAAGGATAATGAATACAGCTATGAGATAGCCTCTGCCGGAGACCTGTGGTGTGGAAAAAGTATAACTCTCAGGCTTATAGCTGATGGAAATCAGGATATTGAATTTATACTTTCACCTGTTGACATTTATAAAAACACAAGAATTATAAAGGTTCCTCTGGACTTTATGCCTAAACGTCCGTCTAAAACATTAAGGTTTGAGCTTGGCATAAGCTTTAAAGACAGTATGACTATGATTCTTGATATGAAAGATGTGGGCTTTGGAGATATATACAAGGCATCGCCGCAGTCGGCGGTACACAGGGAGGTGAATTTATGGGATTGATTTTATGTGAGGATATTGTTGCAGATAAACCGTACTATGTAGAAGAACTTGATATAAATATTTATAGTATTGAAGAGCTTGGGTACATACTTTATGAGCATCCTTTGCTTGTAATGGAGGATTTTATATCAACAGCACTTTTTGATTTTATAAAAACCGAATTAAAAAAGGAAAGCCTTGCAATTTCAATTGAAAAAATGTATGCTGAAAAAATCAGTGATGAAAATATAATAATTTATATACTTGAAACATTGGATTTTTATAAAAGCAGTGAGATTTCACGGTATAAGAATTTAATAACCAATTACAGAAAGCTTAAAAGAGTTGAATTTTTAAAAGCCAAGGCTGATTATATGTTCGGTATAAAAAGATACGGAAAGGCAATACGTTTTTACAGCATTATATGCAAGCAGCCTCCTGATAGAAATATAGCAGATAAATTTCAGGGTAAAATCTGGCATAATATGGGTAGTGCATATGCAAATCTGTTTTTATATGAAAAGGCTCTTGAAGCATATAAAAAATCCTTTGAATATCTTAAGGATAATGATATATTAAAAAAAATATATTTTCTTTCAAAGCTTGGAGAAGATGAGGTATTTACAGAATTTTTAGATGATAATGGAATAGAGAGCATTGATGCTTCATGGGATGAAGAGTATAACGAAACATTAAAAAAAGCTCTTGCTTCACAGCGTATAGATTACCTTGACAGTATAATGAAAAAAGATTCATACGAGAAAAGACTGCTTATAAATGAACTTGCAGCTGCATGGAAACAGGAGTATAGGAATATGCTGTAATTAATTTGATGTGAAAGGAATTTTAATTTTATGAAGGAACTTGATAAAACTTACAGCTCCGGTATAGAAGAGCGTATATATAAAAAATGGCTTGATAAAAATTATTTTCATGCTGATGTAAATACTGATAAGACCCCTTTCTGTATAGTAATGCCTCCGCCAAATATTACAGGACATCTGCATATGGGACATGCACTTGACAATACAATGCAGGATATAATAATCAGGTATAAGAGGATGCAGGGGTTTGAAACTCTATGGCAGCCCGGTACCGATCATGCCGCTATAGCTACCGAGGTTAAGGTTATAGATAAGCTTAAGGCACAGGGCAAAGATAAAAATGCCATAGGCAGGGAGGCTTTTCTTAAGGAAGCATGGGACTGGAAAGAGGAGTACGGTTCAAAGATAATTAAACAGCTTCACAGATTAGGATGCTCGGCAGACTGGCAGAGAGAAAGGTTTACTATGGATGAGGGCTGTTCTGATGCAGTGCTCGAATTTTTTATAAGACTTTATGAAAAGGGGTATATATATAAAGGTTCAAGGATTATAAACTGGTGCCCTGTATGTAAAACCTCTATATCGGATGCAGAGGTACTTCATGATGAAAGTGAGGGAAATTTCTGGTATATAAAGTATCCTGTCGCAGATATGGAAGGAGAATATGTTGAGATAGCGACTACAAGACCTGAAACTATGCTCGGAGACAGTGCGGTCGCAGTAAACCCGCATGATAAAAGATATTTACATCTTGTAGGCAAAATGCTTAGGCTGCCTTTAAGCGACAGAACTATACCGGTAATTGCAGATGATTATGTGGATATGGAATTCGGTACAGGCTGTGTTAAGATAACGCCTGCACATGACCCGAATGATTTTGAAGTAGGTAAAAGACATAAACTTGCTGAAATAAATATATTTAACGATGATGCCACTATAGATCTGCCGGGTTCAAAATATGACGGTATGGATAGATATATTGCAAGAAAGGAGATAGTAGCGGATCTTGAAAAAGCCGGTTTACTGGTTAAAGTAAAGCCTCACCTGCATAATGCAGGAACGCATGACAGATGTAAAACTGTGGTTGAGCCTATGATTAAACCGCAGTGGTTTGTAAGAATGGATGAGCTTGCAAAACCTGCTATAAAGGTAATAGAGGACAACAAGCTTAAATTTGTTCCTGAGAGCTTTTCAAAAACCTATCTCCACTGGCTTGAGAATATAAAGGACTGGTGTATATCAAGGCAGCTTTGGTGGGGACACAGAATACCGGCATATTATTGCAATGAATGTGGTAAAATCACCGTTGCAAAAAAAGAACCCGAACAATGCAGCTGCTGCGGAAAAAAAGCCGGATTTATGCGTGATGAAGATACACTTGACACATGGTTTTCAAGTGCATTATGGCCTTTTTCTACATTAGGCTGGCCTGATAAAACACCTGAATATGATTATTTTTATCCTACCGATGTACTTGTAACGGGTTATGATATAATATTTTTCTGGGTAGTAAGGATGGTATTTTCAGCACTTGATGAGACCGGAAAGGTTCCATTTGATACAGTGCTTATACATGGTCTTGTAAGGGATTCTCAGGGTAGAAAGATGAGCAAATCCTTAGGCAATGGTATAGATCCTCTTGAAGTTATAGACAAATATGGAGCCGATGCACTTAGAATGACACTTATTACAGGCAATGCCCCTGGAAATGATATGAGATTTTATTTTGAGAGGGTTGAAGCCAGCAGGAACTTTGCAAATAAGATATGGAATGCTTCAAGGTTTATAATGATGAATATGTCTCATATAGACACTGAGCATAAGATACCCGATACTCTTAAAACGGAGGATAAGTGGATACTTTCAAAAACTAATTCGTTAGTTAAAGAGGTAAGTGATAATCTTGATAAATATGAGCTTGGTATAGCACTTGGAAAACTCTATGATTTTACATGGGAAGAGTTTTGCGACTGGTATATAGAGATGGTAAAGCCGAGACTTAGAGAAAGGGAAAAGGACAGCATTTCTGCAGATAGTGCTTTATGGACATTAAAAACCGTATTAAGCGATTTATTAAAACTTCTGCACCCGTTTATGCCTTTTGTAACTGAGGAGATCTTTTGTAATTTAAATAATTTAAGTGAAGATGAGAGTATAATGGTTTCCAAATGGCCTGTATATGATGAAAAGCTTAATTTTAAAACTGATGAGGCTTCAGTGGAGGTTTTAAAAGAGGCGGTAAGAAAAGTAAGAAATATAAGGGCTTCAAAAAATGTACCTGCTTCAAAAAAGACCGCTGTATACATAGTATCTGATGATAATAAGCATTTAGATATATTTAAGGAGTCTGAAGGTATTTTTAAACACCTTGCATATGCAAGTGAGGTTGTACTTAAAAACAGTGCGGAAAACCTTGAAAAAGGATGTATCATGGCAGTGCTTGCAGGTATAAATATATATATGCCGCTTGCACAGCTTGTGGATATAGCTGAAGAAAAGCAAAGGCTTAAAAAAGAAGAGGGGAAGATTTTAAATGAGATACACAGGGCAGAGTCTATGCTTGTTAATGAAAAATTTACTTTAAAAGCCCCGGCAGCAAAGGTTGAAGAAGAAAAAGTTAAACTTGAAAAGTATAAAGGTATGCTTGGGCAGGTCAAGGAACAACTTGCTCAGCTTGAAAGTATTTAGGTGAGATTATGATAGATTTTGATGAAGAACTCAAGAGATTTATTCCGTCTCTTGAAATTTCGGAAGTTGAGGACAGTATTGTAAAAAATGATATAAACGATATAAATGATATTATAATGGAATTGCTCAGAAAGCAGGCTAAGGAGCAGTATTAATGGAGAAAAGCCGTTATATAAGATTATCTAACAGCTATTATAACCAAGGTCTTATTTATGCAAAGCAGAGAGACCTTTCAGCCTGTATCTCATGTTTAAAAAAAGCATTGTATTTAAATAAAAATAATATAGATGCACGAAATCTGCTCGGTCTTGTATATTATGAAATCGGTGAGGCGGCACAGGCACTTGTACAGTGGGTGATAAGTGTCAATTTAAAGCCTGATGACAATGTAG
Source organism: Johnsonella ignava ATCC 51276 (assembly GCF_000235445.1). Classification (GTDB taxonomy): domain Bacteria; phylum Bacillota; class Clostridia; order Lachnospirales; family Lachnospiraceae; genus Johnsonella; species Johnsonella ignava. Next base: position 285,871 of record NZ_JH378830.1, read on the forward strand.
CTCAGAGATATATACGCAGCGTAAGGGATAAAAGCGGAGAGCTTGAAAAGGTGGCTGATGATATAAAAAAATACAATCAGGCACTTATGAATCTTAAAGCGGGTAATAGGGATCTTGCTATAATGCTTCTTGCAAGAGTGGCAGATTTTGCTCCTAATTATATAAATGTGAATTTGCTTTTATCTCTGCTATATATAGACAATGAAGAATATTCAAATGCTGAAAGATATCTTAAAAATGTACTTGATGTTGACAGGTATAATAATGTTGCCAGAAACTATATGCAGGCAATAAAGGAAGCCACAGCTGTAAACAGAAAAAAGAAGCGAGAAAAAAAAAGATTAAAAAATACCTATTCACATAGGAGTATATCGGATGATGAGGTTATAATCCCTAAAGGATATAATGACAGCATAGGTTGGCAGACAGTTTTAAATATAGGAATAGGTCTGCTTATAGGTGCTGCGAGTATATTTTTTATATATATGCCTGCAGACAGGGCAAAAATGACCGATTCACACAATAAGGAGCTTACGTTATTAGGTGAAAAGCTTAATGAATCCAATCTTAAAATAAATGATTTAACTAATTCCTCAGATGAGCTTAAAGCTGAGATTGACAGACTTAAAGAAAGTATGAATACGGTTGACGAGGAAACCGCCGATAAGATAGCACAATATCAGCTGCTTGCAGGTATGATAGATGCTTATAAGTCAGGAGATTATACAAATGCCGCAAATTTATATGCAATGATAGATGCAGATAAACTTATTGATATAGATGACGGTTCCGGAGTTTCGGCAAAAGCGATTTATAATGAGGTTTCAGGTTATATGACTTCAGAGGGTGATTCACTGGTGATGAGTCTTGGAGACAGTGCGTATAATTCAAGAAATTATGAGCTGGCTATACAATATTATGACAAGAGCCTTAAATTAAATCCTGCAAATTCAATGGCTTTATTTAAAAAGGCTCTTTCATATAAACAGCTTGGTGATGTACAAAATGCAAATGCTTTTTTTGAAGAAGTAATAGAAAAATATCCGAATTCGGAGGCGGCTTCATCGGCAAGACTTGAAAGAGGATATTGATTGTAGGGGCAAAATTGTAAAAATGTATGATTGGGCTGCAGCTCATTCTTTTTTGAGATATATTCTCTGCTTTTCAGAAAAAAATCGGAAGCGAATCTATGTTTATTGATTCACTTCCGATTTTTAGCGTTTTAGTAAAATCTTTATGATTAATTACTTTGATATCCTGGACCTTTCGGTATAGTAGGAGCCACTGTAATATTTGAATTATCCCCGTCATCCGGTCCCGGAGTACTTGACACGCCGCTGTGTATACTGCATTTTCCGGGCCATGAAAAATAGGAATCATCTGTTTGAGATTTGCTTCCTTCCGGAGTTTTTATAATAACTCTTGATACTATACGAGGACAATACTGTGTAGGTCTTTGACGTGAATCCGCACAAACTTCAATGCTTACATGGTGATCGCAGGTTTCAGAAGGTGCGGTGCCTCTTGCAAAATACTCAGTATAAGTGGCATTGCCTCTAGGGTCGTATTCACATACTCCGGGTATAGCAAGCTTTCCTGATTTACGGCATATAGTAACTTCCTCAATATCGGCAGGTTTTGTAAATCCGGGATCCTCCTTACCCTCATGCACTCTGGTCATAATTTTTTTCCATATATCCTTATGGTATGAGGTTCCTCCGTTTGCTGAGCTTAACTCCTGGTTTTGATCAAAACCGCCCCATACTCCTGCCGTGTAGTATGGTGTAAAGCCTACAAACCATATATCTCTGTTACTTGTTGTAGTACCTGATTTACCGGCACAGCTCATATTGTCAAGATGGGCTCTGGTGCTTGTAGAATTTACGCTTACACCTCCTCTTGCGAATTTTTTGTTTCCGACCATTGAACCTGCCATTGCATCCGTAAGCAGGAAAGCGGTACTCTCCTTGATTACACGTCTTGTTTCAGGATCACTTTTATATAGGATTTTTCCATTATGATCAAGAATTTCAGTAAACATAATGGGTTTGGTATACAACCCTCCGTTTGCTATTGTGGCATAGGCGGCACTCATATCAAGGTTGCTTACACCTTTTGTAAGACCTCCAAGTGCAGTTGCGGCGTTAAAATCAGTATCTGTAAGACTGCTTATACCGAATTTCCTTGCATACTCAACTCCGAGGCTTGGAGTTACGGTTTCCATAAGTGTTCGTACAGCAACTATATTCATTGAATAAATTATACCGTCCCGTATACTTGAATATCCTAAAAATCCCTGTGATGAGTACCAGTTTTGAAAGGTCTTTGTACCTACGGTATAGGGTTCATCATAATAAACACTGCCAAGCGTTTTACCGCAGGCATCTATGGCAGGTGCAAATGATACAAGGACTTTAAATGAGGAACCGGGCTGTCTGTATATGTTGCTTGCACGGTTAAGTGTAAGCGAACCGGTTTTTTTGCCACGTCCACCGCTAAGTGCTTTGACATAGCCGGTTGACTGCTCAATTAATACAAAAGATAATTGAGGTTCAAGTACAGCGTTAAATTTTTCTGCAATTACCTCATCACCCTCTTTTACAAGATAGGCTTTATAAGAATCCACATCCGCTCTTGCAGCTTCTTCACTTGGGTAAAGTCCGTCAAAACCGTCTTTCAGGACATCTTTGTGGTAACTCCTTAGGGTTTCGGTTGAATAATGTCTTGTTTCTCCATCAGCATGTTTTATTGATAGCCTTAAGTCTGCTGAAAATTTTGTAACAGGGTAGTTTTCCTGATTATTTACTTCTTCATCTACAATAGCCTGAAGGTTGGGATCTTGAGTGGTTTTTATAGTAAGACCGCCGCCGTATATAAGATTATGTGCCTGAGTATTTGAATAACCGAGCTTACTTACAAGAGTTTCCTGCAGCTGTTCGACTAATTCGTCAGTAAAGTAGCTATATGTATTTATAGACTGTCTTGCAACAAGATCGACATTTTGTATTCTGTCATATACATTATCATTTAATGCTTCTTCTTGCTGTTCTTTGGATATATAGCCCTGATCATACATATATTGAAGTATAATTTTTCTTCTTTTTTCATTGTTTTCTCTGCCTGATATAGGGTTAAACTTACTTGGATTTTTTGTTATTCCGGCAATTACTGTACATTCGGACAGTGTAAGATCTTTTACCTCCTTGTTGAAATATCTTCTTGCTGCAACCTTTACACCAAGGGTATTATTGCCTAAATTTATGGTGTTTAGGTAATTTGTCATAATGGTTTTTTTATCCATATTTTTTTCAAGTTCAAGGGCAAGATACTGTTCCTGAAGCTTTCTTTCAATTTTTGCACCTTTGCTCTTTTCACGTCCGCCGTTAAAAACATTATTTTTAATAAGCTGCTGGGTTATGGTAGAACCTCCGCCCAGTGATGATTTATTTGTTACGAGTCCTACAATTGCACGGATTATAGATCGGGTATCTATACCTTTATGCTTCCAGAACCTTTCATCCTCTATTGATACAAAGGCATTTACAAGATCAGCCGGCAGTTCGTCATAGACAGCTTCTTCACGGTTTGAACCTGCCATTATAAGTGTATCTGTAAGATTTCCTGCCGAATCATAGACATTTGTAGCAAAACCGAGAGGAACTATACTGTCTATATTTATCCTTGGAGTATTATGTATTATACCCATAAATACACCTGCACCTGCACCTGCCGCCATTACTACTATGGTAAGCAAAAGCATAAATATCATTTCACCGAGACTTAATATAAATTTATTTGCATATCTTTTACTTTTTGAGTATGATTGTTTAAGACGTTTGTCAGTAGTCTTTCTGCCGTAATTCATATATTTACCAGCCTTTCTAAGTAAACTTGACTTTTGCATTATACCAAATATAAAAAAAAAGTGCTATACTGTAATAGTGAATGAAAGAAAGATTTATAGAAATATTTAATAAAACATAAGGAAGGAATTTTGTGAAGAAAAGCGGTCCTGATAAAATCTTTGTCTGCTGCGGCAGCGGAAATGGTGAGATTATTGAAAAAAAATCACGTTTTATAGCAGCTGTAAGTCCTGCATATACACAGGCTGATGCAGAACATTTTATAGAGGGTATAAAAAGAAAGTACCGTGATGCGAGGCATAATTGTTATGCATATATCACTGATGAGGGTAGGATATGTCGTTTTTCCGATGATGGAGAGCCTGCAAAAACTGCTGGTGCACCTATATATAATCTTATTGCTTCAGGAAATATTATAAATGTATGCGTAACCGTTACAAGATATTTCGGAGGCATACTGCTTGGTACAGGTGGGCTTGTAAGAGCCTATACCGATGCTGCTGTTAAAGCGATTAAATCAAGTACTATACTTGAAAGGCATGAGGGTTTTATGTTTAAAATAGAAAGTGATTATGATTATTTCGGTAAAATGCAGCATACCGCTTTAAATCAGGGAATATATATATACGACGTGGAGTATACTGAAAATATAACCGTTACTTTTATTGCAGAAGCTTCAAAAAAACAGGCATTTATAGACAGACTTGCAAATGAAAGCAGCGGACGCATACGGGTAATACTTGATGAAAAAAAGTTTTTTGTAGAAAAAGGAGGCAGTGCTGCAGAATTATATCCCTTATACAGGGGGGAGACTTAATATAACTCTATTTCAGTGTATAGATGCATAAATATTTTGTTTAACACATATCATTTACGAAATTTAATACATATTGTTTTATAAATATTTTCTCAGAAATACTCTAAATACTTAAATGAACTGTATAATTATAAATATAATATTAAGTTTAATAAACATTTAACATGTTATTGACCATGCTTTATATTTATTGTAAAATATTTATATACTTTTTGCGGCAGAATTTTATAAAGCAGGAGGAAATTTTATGCCAACAATTTTTGAGGGAGCAGGTGTGGCACTTATTACACCATTTTTGGAAGACGGGAGTGTGAATTATAAAAAGCTTGAGGAATTAATTGAAGAACAGATAAGTGAAGGAACAGATGCTATAATATCATGCGGAACCACGGGTGAAGTGTCAACGCTTACTCATGATGAACAACTTACAGTTATAAAAGAAACTATAAAAATAGTGGACAAAAGGGTTCCTGTAATAGCCGGGACCGGTTCAAACTGTACGAAAACAGCAGTAATGCTTTCGAAAAAAGCACAAAGTTACGGTGCCGACGGGCTGTTGATAGTCTCTCCTTATTATAACAAGGCGACACAGGGCGGTCTTATAGCTCATTATACAAAGATAGCGGAAAATGTTGATATACCGATACTTTTATACAATATACCCGGAAGAGCCGGCATTGCACTTGCACCTGAAACAATAGCATATCTTGTAAAGAATGTAAAAAATATAGTAGGGGTAAAGGAAGCCGGAGGAGATATATCGGTAACTGCGAAGATATTCAGGCTCTGCAGAGACACCGTTATAGATGTATACTCAGGAAATGATGACCAGAATGTCGCTATTATGGCACTTGGAGGTAAGGGAGCGATTTCGGTGCTTAGTAATATTGCACCAAAAAAAACAAGCATCATGTGTCATGAAGCCATTGACGGCAATATAAAAGAGGCGGCAAGGCTTCAGCTTGAGGCACTTGATGTAATAAACAATCTGTTTATAGAGGTAAATCCTATACCTGTAAAGGCAGCCATGAATCTGTTAGGCAAGGAGGTGGGTAAACTCAGGCTTCCGCTTACCTATATGGAGAAAGAGCATCTTAGTATACTTGAAGAGTCTATGAAAGAATACGGATTGCTTTAAATATTTTAAATTAAGTGCTGATGAGGTTTTTATGTTAAATATAGTATTATATGGCTGCAACGGGGCTATGGGCAGAGAAACCGGCAGTCTTATTTTTGAGGAAAAAGATGTATGCGTATGTGCCGGGGTTGACGGCATGATTAAAAAAGATCAGACTGCTATGCCCTATATGAATTATCCGGTATTTAAATCACTTTATGAGATAGATAGCTGCATTATTGATAAGGCTGATGTAATTATTGATTTTTCAACTGCACAGGCGGCAGACAGCCTGCTTGATTTTGTTGAAAAAAAACACATTCCGCTTGTTATGTGTACTACCGGACTTAAGTCCCGGCAGTTAAAGAAAGTTGAAGATATTTCTTTAAGTTCTCCTATACTTCGTTCTGCAAATATGTCTCTTGGAATAAATCTTTTAACGAAACTTGTGGCTGAGGCTGCAAAAACATTGTATGATTCAGGCTTTGATATAGAAATTATTGAAAAACATCACAGGAGAAAACTTGATGCACCTAGCGGTACGGCACTGCTGCTTGCGGATTCGATAGATGCTGAACTTAATAATAGACTTGGATATATATATGACAGAAGCGGCAGACATGAACCCAGACATAATGATGAAATAGGTATAAGCTCTGTAAGGGGGGGAGGTATAGTTGGTGAACATGAGGTTATATTTGCAGGCATGGATGAGGTTGTATCAATTAAACATACTGCATTTTCAAGACGGATATTTGCGCAGGGAGCATTAAAAGCGGCAATTTTTCTGCTTTCAAAATCAAATGGTCTTTACAGTATGAATGATGTCATAAATTCTTCTTATAATGTGTAGTATCAGGTATGAATATTTATATCCGGTTTTATTGCATGAGGGATAAAAATGTATTATAATCATCAACTGAAAAAACATAATACAGCTATGCAGACAGTGCCGGTTCTAATGAAATAATATTGGAATTATCATTTTATACTGTGTACGGCTGTACTTAAAATCGCATAGGAATGACACAAAGTACCGGCGATTTTTACATTAGAAAACACTTATTAAGTGTTTATAAAAATCTAAAATGTACGAAAGGAAATAAAAGATGGAAAAGCTTGAACAATTATATGAAGGAAAAGCAAAAAAGGTATTTAAAACGGACAGCCCTGATGTACTGATAGTATCATATAAAGATGATGCCACGGCATTTAACGGTGAAAAGAAAGGGCTTATAGTTGGAAAAGGTGCTATAAATAACCGTATGACCAACCATATCTTTAAAATTCTTGAGGAAAAAGGGGTTCCTACGCATTATATACAGGAATTAAATGACAGAGAGACCGCAGTTAAGAAAGTGTCGATAGTTCCGCTTGAAGTCATTATAAGAAATTATGCTGCAGGAAGCTTTTCAAAAAGAATGGGTGTTGAAGAAGGAGTTAAATTTAAAACACCTATACTTGAATTTTCATATAAAAATGATGAGCTTGGAGATCCTTTTATAAACGGATATTATGCAATTGCCATGAACCTTGCCACACAGGAGGAGATTGATAAGATTGCGACATATGCTTTTAAAGTAAATGAAGTACTTATAGAATATTTTGATAGCCTTGGCATAGATTTAATAGACTTTAAGATTGAATTTGGAAGGTATGGCTCAAATATAATACTCGCTGATGAGATCTCTCCGGATACATGCAGACTCTGGGACAAGCAGACACATGAGAAGCTTGATAAAGATAGATTCCGCCGTGATCTCGGCAATGTTGAGGATGCCTATAAAGAGGTATTTAAAAGGCTTGGAATAGAAAATAAATAGAAATTACTTGAAAGGTTTCAGTTTATGCATGATAAATATATAAGTCCTTTATCTGAAAGGTATGCAGGGAAAGAAATGCAGTATATTTTTTCGCCTGACAAAAAATTTAAAACATGGCGCAGACTCTGGATTGCACTTGCAAAGGCAGAAAAAGAGCTTGGTTTAAATATAAGCAGCGAACAGATTGAAGAGCTTGAAAAATTTAAGGATGATATTAATTTTGAAGTTGCAAAGGAGCGTGAAAAAATTGTACGTCATGATGTTATGAGCCATGTATATGCTTACGGAGTTCAGTGCCCTAAGGCAAAAGGCATAATACATCTTGGAGCTACGAGCTGCTATGTAGGAGATAATACTGATATAATACTTATGGATGAGGCTTTAAAGCTGGTCAGAGTAAAACTTGTAAATGTCATGTATAAACTTAGCAGATTTGCTCTTAAATACAGGGATCTGCCTACACTTGCATTTACACATTTTCAGCCCGCACAGCCTGTTACTGTGGGCAAAAGGGCATCACTCTGGCTTAATGATCTTCTTATTGATTATGAAGATTTATGTTATGTTATTTCAGGACTTAAACTGCGTGGCTGTAAAGGGACTACAGGTACACAGGCTTCATTTTACGAGCTTTTTGAAAAAGATGACTTTAAAGTTAAAAAGCTTGATAAGCTTGTAGCACAGTATATGGGCTACAATTCATGCTATGCGGTATCCGGACAGACCTATTCAAGAAAGATTGACAGCAGAGTGCTTAATGTGCTTGCAGGCATAGCACAGTCTGCCCATAAATTTTCAAATGATATAAGACTGCTTGCACATCTTAAAGAAATTGAAGAACCTTTTGAGAAAGACCAGATAGGTTCATCGGCGATGGCATACAAAAGAAATCCTATGAGAAGTGAAAGAATGGCATCACTTTCAAATTTTTTAATAAGCGATGCGTTAAATCCTATGATTGTGGCTTCAACACAGTGGTTTGAAAGGACACTTGATGATTCGGCAAATAAAAGGCTTTCAATTCCTGAGGGATTCCTTGCTGTTGACGGCATACTGAATCTATATCTTAACATACTTGACGGAATAGTTGTATATCCTAAGGTAATAGAAAAAAGGCTTGGTGCGGAGCTTCCTTTTATGGCAACTGAAAATATAATGATGGCTGCAGTAAAAGCCGGAGGAGACAGGCAGGAGCTCCATGAAAAGATTAGAAAACTTTCTATGGAGGCAGGCAGAGTAGTGAAGGAAGAAGGAAAAGAAAATAATCTTCTTGAACTTATAGCTGCCGATAAGAGCTTTAACTTAAGTATTGATGAATTGAAAAGAGAAATGGATGCATCAAAGTATACAGGACGAAGTTCCAAGCAGGTTACAGAATTTATAGAGGAATATATAGAGCCTGTTTTAGAGGAATATAAAGATAAGCTGGGTATGGATGTCCGGATTGATATCTGATTAATATGTAAATATATAAATGAGGGAAAAAAGATGGTAAGAGCAATAGTCGGCGCAAATTGGGGCGATGAAGGCAAGGGAAAGATAACCGATATGCTTGCACAAAAAGCGGATATAATAGTACGCTTTCAGGGAGGGAGCAATGCAGGGCATACTATAATAAACAATTACGGTAAATTTGCACTTCACCTCCTGCCGTCAGGGATTTTTTATGATCATACAACAAGTGTCATAGGCAACGGTGTTGCACTTAATATACCGTATTTTATAGAGGAACTTGAAGGGGTAATAAGCAGGGGGATACCAAAACCGAAGATACTTGTATCCGACAGAGCACAGCTTTTGATGCCATACCATATATTACAGGATACCTATGAGGAGGAAAGACTTGCCGGCAAAGCATATGGTTCTACAAAATCAGGTATAGCGCCTTTTTATTCGGATAAATATGCCAAGATAGGCATACAGGCGGCTGAACTCTTTGATGATAGGATTTTAGATGAGAGAATTGAAAAAATATGTCTTTTAAAAAATGTTTTATTTAAATATCTTTATAATAAACCTGAAATTGATAAAGCAGAGCTTAAAGATACCATGCATTCCTACAGAGATATGATAGCTCCGTATCTATGTGATACTGCCGCTTTTTTGAATAATGCTATAAATGAGGGAAAGGATATTCTGCTTGAGGGGCAGCTCGGTTCATTAAAAGACACTGATCACGGTATATATCCTATGGTAACCTCATCTTCCACCCTTGCTGCCTATGGGGCAGTGGGAGCAGGTATACCGCCTTATGAGATTAAAGAGATTATAACAGTGGTTAAAGCATATTCAAGTGCGGTAGGCGGAGGAGAGTTTGTAACCGAAATTCCGGATAAAGCACAAGCCGATGAGCTTAGGATAAGAGGCGGAGATAAGGGTGAATATGGTGCAACCACCGGACGACCGAGGCGCATGGGCTGGTTTGATGCGGTGGCAAGCCGTTATGGCTGCCGAATCCAGGGTGCAACCTGTGTTGCACTTACTGTAGTTGATGTGCTTGGTTATCTTGATAAGCTGCCTGTATGTACAGGGTACGAAATTGATAATAAGATTGTGTATGATTTTCCTCCTTCACCGCTTCTTAAGAAAGCAAAACCGGTTTATGAATATTTGCCGGGATGGAAATGTGATATAAGAGGGATTAAAGACTATAAAGAACTTCCTGAAAACTGCAGGCGGTATATTGAATTTATAGAAAAACAGATAAAAATCCCGATTACTATGGTAAGTAACGGTCCGGGCAGAGATGAGATAATTTACAGGAAATGATTTATATGGTTGTACGGATATTTTCCCGGACTCTGCTTAGGCTGCCGATTCGAGACCATATCGGTCTTGAGACTATGTTTAAATAAAAAGCATTTTATTTTCCTAAGTAGAGCAGTATTGTGAAGATTCCGTAAAAAGTGTTATACATATAATCGCTTTACTTTAGTAGAAATGTAAGTAAAAATTAATAAAAGTAAAGTTTTATTACAGAAAGTGTAAGAAAAATGTACTGGAAATAATCTGCATTATAATTTATAATTTCACAGTAAAAAAGGAGGAATACATAATGATTAAGATGAGAAAACTTTTGGCTGCTTTAGCAGTCAGCGCTGTAGGTGCTTTAAGTGCATTTGCTTTTATAGCGGCAGTTAATTCAACGCAGATTAATACATCAGCGGCTACAGGTTCCACGCCAAGACCATCTACACCAAATACGCCTAATAATTCAGGCGGCGGCGGAGGCGGCGGAGGCGGCGGAGGTCGCAGCGGCGGCGGTACCATTACAGGTGCACGTTCAGTTTCAAGTTCAAATAATTTAAAAGCTGAAAACGGAACATGGATTAAAGACAGCAAGGGCTGGTGGCTTAAGAAGGCTGACGGTTCATGGCCTGCAAATACATGGGTTAAGGACTATGGAGTTTGGTATTTCTTTAAAGAAGACGGCTACATGGTAAAAATAGCTTGGGTTCAGTGGAATGGAAAATGGTACTATCTGGACGGGGGCGGAGCTATGTGGTATAATGCATGGACAGAGTGGAAAGGTGTATGGTATTACCTTGGTCCCGACGGAGGCATGCTCACAAATACTGTTACTCCTGACGGATATACTGTAAATGCAGACGGTTCATGGAACAAAGCCGTACCTAAAAAATAATATAGTTAAAGTCGGGAATAATTTAAATAAAGTATGCACAGAAAAAAGACTGAGTATATTTTACCGATTAAAAGTAAGCCTGTATATGTCAAGTGAAAGTGCTTGACATATACAGGCTTTTAATTTATTATATGTGGGGTTCAGAAATACAACCCTCAGTAAAATCAAATTAGGTACTTATACATATAGGTCGGATAAGAACGGCATTAGCTGTAATATTTTGTGGCAGGCGGATATTTATATGGAAAATTTTCTAAATCAGGCACTTTTATATGATTTTTATGGAGGGCTGCTTACGCTGAACCAGAAAAGAATTTACGAAGAAGTGGTCTTAAATGATTACTCAATAAGTGAAGTTGCCAGAGATGAAGGTGTATCAAGACAGAGTGTATCGGATATGATAAAAAGATGCTCTCATATACTTATGGAGTATGAAAATCAGCTGGGTCTTGTAGACAAGTTTATAACCACAAAAAAACTTGCAGAAAAGATAAAAGATATATCTCAGATTTTGCTTGAGTCTTCTTTAAAAAACCAAGATTCTGAAACAGGCAGTATGCTTAAAGAACTTGACAGGCTTGCACAGATGATTATGGATATACAGTAGGAGATAGGCGGCTTTTTTGTTATACGCATGATATTTTATAAAAGGAGTATGTATGGCATTTGAAAGCTTAAGCGAAAAGCTTCAAAATATATTTAAGTCTCTGAGGGGCAAGGGAAAGCTGTCGGAGGCGGATGTTAAAGCTGCTCTTAAAGAGGTGCGTATGGCACTTCTTGAGGCGGATGTTAATTTTAAGGTTGTAAAAAAATTTGTAGCAGATATACAGGAAAGGGCGGTAGGGACGGAGGTTCTTGAATCGCTTACTCCGGCACAGCATGTTATAAAGATAGTAAATGAAGAGCTTATAAAACTGATAGGTTCAGAGACTAAGGAAATAATAATGCAGCCGCAGGGAGAGATAACTGTAATAATGATGGCAGGTCTTCAGGGTGCAGGTAAAACCACAACTGCCGCAAAACTTGCAGGAAAGCTTAAATCAAAGGGAAATACACCGCTGCTTGTGGCATGTGATGTTTACAGACCTGCTGCCGTAGAACAGCTTAAAATAAATGGTGAAAAGCAAAATATTCCGGTATTTTCGATGGGCAACAATCTCTCACCTGTAGATATAGCTAAAGCGGCACTTGAGCACGCAAAAAAGAACCACAATAATATACTTATACTTGATACGGCAGGAAGGCTTCATATAGATGAAAAGATGATGGATGAACTTGCCGATATAAAGAAAAATATTAATGTGAATCAGACATTGCTTGTAGTCGATGCTATGACAGGTCAGGATGCCGTGAATGTTGCGGAAAGTTTTAATGATAAAATTGAGCTTGACGGCATAATTGTTACAAAACTTGATGGAGATACAAGAGGCGGTGCGGCACTTTCAATAAAAGCAGTTACAGGAAAACCCATATTATATGTAGGTATGGGAGAAAAACTTTCAGATCTGGAGGTTTTTCACCCTGACAGGATGGCAGGAAGAATACTTGGTATGGGCGACATACTGAGTCTTATAGAAAAGGCTGAAGCAGAGATGGATGCTGATAAAGTAAAGCAGATCAGCAGAAAATTGCAGAAAGCAGAATTTGACTTTAACGATTTCCTTGAACAGTTACAACAGATCAAAAAAATGGGGGATCTTGGAGGAATTTTAAATATGCTTCCGGGCATAGGCGGTATGAACCTTCCTGCAGGAGGTCTGCAGCCTGATGAAAAGCAATTTTCAAGAGTTGAAGCTATTATTTTAAGCATGAACGTCAAGGAAAGAACCGATCCGGCAGTATTAAATCCTTCAAGAAAAAACAGGATTGCAAAGGGTGCCGGTGTTAATATAAGTGAGGTCAACAGGATTGTAAAACAGTTTGAACAGATGAAAAAGATGATGAAGCAGTTTTCAGGCATGACCGGAGGGAAAAGAAAAGGCGGCGGATTTGGCGGACTTTTCGGTGGTGGAAAGTTTAGATTTCCTATATAAAGCTGCTATAAAACCTAAGCTGAGATATTATATGTTTTTATAGTTAAAAAACAACAGTCCGGTAAAGGCTTTATAATTCAGCATAAGAAAGTTTAAAAGACTGTATAGTTTTAAGCTTAGAAAAGAAAGTCTGAAAATCATATACAGTTTTAAATATAATAAAATATACACTTTATAATAATGTGTAGTTTGAATAAAAATATAAAATTTTAGAAAAGGAGTTTTTACCATGGCAGTAAAAATGAGATTAAAAAGATTAGGACAAAAGAAGGCACCGTTTTACAGGGTTGTAGTGGCAGATGCGAGATCACCCAGAGACGGAAGATTTATTGAGGAGATAGGATATTATGATCCTACAAAGGAACCAAGTGTAATAAAATTTGATGAAGAAGCTGCAAAAAAATGGATTGCAAACGGTGCTCAGCCCACTGATAGAGTTGCCGTACTTTTAAAAACTGCAGGTATTTTAAAATAAATAAAATCTTTCCATATAAGGAAAGGAGGATATGCTGTGAAAGAGACAGTGGAAATAATTGCAAAAGCATTGGTTGACAGACCTGATGAGGTTGTTATAGTTGAAACTGAGGGTGATGAAGAGATACTTATTGAACTCAGTGTACATCCTGATGATATGGGAAAAGTAATAGGCAAGTCAGGCAAGATAGCAAAAGCCATACGTTCAGTTGTAAAGGCAGCATCGGCAAAGCTTGATAAAAAAGTGATTTTAGAAATAAAATAAACTGCCATAAGCAGCCAGTTAAAGCTCCGGAATAATTCCGGGGCTTTTTATAAAAGTATATAAATGGTTTGCAGCTGAAAATAAGCAGTACTGTATAAGATATATTTTTTATAAAAATAAAAATAGGACGGCTACAATGATAATATGAGGGATTGTAAATATAAATGGAAGATGAAAAAAATGAAAGACCGGTAAAAAGACTAAGAATAGGAGTAATTGCAAATACACATGGTATAAAAGGAGAAGCAAAAATTTTTCCTACCGGAGATGACCCTAAGCGTTTTTCTAAAATAAAAAAAGTCTACATAATAAAGGACGGCATTGAATTGTGCACTTCAGTGATATCCGCAAGATATTTTAAAAATCTTGTAATATGTAAATTTGAAGGTATAGATACACCTGAAGATATGAAAAATTATAAAAATGCGGATATATTCGTTGACAGAAAGGATGCTACACCTTTAAAGGAAAATGAACATTATATAGCCGATCTTATAGGTTTAAATGTGGTTACTTCCGAAAATGAACTTCTGGGTATAGTGGAAAATATGTTTCCTACAGGTGCAAACTATGTTATGGAAGTAAAAAGAACTGATAAAAAAAATCTTCTTATACCGTATATAAAACAGTGTATACTTGATGTTGACCTGCAATCAGGTGTAATAAAAGTGGAACTTATAGACGGGCTTCTTGATTTATAGGTTTCAAAAGAGTATTGAAGAAAATAGCTTTAAGTAGCAAATATTGCAGACGGATTTTTAAAATTTATAAAAATTTATGCAGACATAGAGGTATTCTTTTTTTATAAAGCGGTATTAAAAGTAAATATTATAAAAAATATTAAAACCGGCATTATAAATATATACGAGATAAGGTGAAATGATGAAATTTTATATACTGACACTCTTTCCTGAAATATTTGATTATATGACAAAACAAAGTATAATAGGCAGGGCACAGACCGGAGGGTATATATCTGTGGAAGCCTTAAATATACGTGATTACACAAAGGATAAACACAGGCATGTAGATGATTATCCTTATGGGGGCGGTGCAGGTATGGTAATGCAGGCGGAGCCTATATGCGAGGCATATGATGCACTGTGTGAAAGAGTAGGAAAAAGACTCAGGCTTATATATATGAGTCCGCAGGGAAAGGTTTTTAATCAAAAAACAGCAAAAGAGCTTGCTCTCAGCGAGGAGATAGTACTTCTATGCGGGCATTATGAAGGAATAGACGAAAGGGCGATTGAGATAACACAGGCGGAAAGTATCTCAGTAGGGGACTATGTGCTTACAGGGGGGGAACTTCCGGCACTTACAGTTATAGATTGTGTAAGCAGGATGGTTCCTGGAGTATTAAGCAGCAGCAGCACCGATTTTGAAACATTTGAAAAAGACTTGCTTGAATATCCGCAATATACCAGACCTGAAGTATACAGGGGACTTCACGTACCTGAAGTGCTGCTTAGCGGTCATCATAAAAATATATCAGAGTGGAGAACGAGAGAATCCATAAAAAGAACACTTAAGTATAGACCTGATTTATTAAAATAGTACATATAACTGGTTTATATATAGAGAGAATAACAGTTATTAATTATAAAGATAACAACATAAATAAGCTGTATTATCACTTTTTATGTATAAGATTAGGGCTTCCTAACAATCCCTACTAAAATAGTATGAATTTAACTTGCATTTAAACGCACCAAGATATATAATGTGTAATATAGTTGTATGCTATTTATTTGCTTTTATATTTAAAAACAAATTCAGAAATAATGCATAAGAAATATTATATATTTAATATTAAAATAAATACAATCCAGGAGGAAATTTATATGGAATTATTAAAACTTGAAGGAGTTGATGTAAAGATAGAGGAGAAACAGATTCTCCATGACATTAGCCTTAAAATAAACAAAGGTGAGACTCATGTTATCATGGGTCCTAACGGTGCAGGAAAGTCAACGCTCGGACATGCAATTATGGGTAATCCCAAATTTGAAGTAACAGCAGGAAGAATACTGTACAAAGGTGAGGAGATCAATGATGAATCTCCTGATAAAAGAGCAAAAGCCGGTATATACCTCTCATTTCAGAATCCGCTTGAGGTTCCCGGGGTTTCATTAAGTAATTTTGTAAGAACTGCCGGTGAACAGATAAGCGGTGAACGTATAAAATTTATGCAGTTCAGGAGAAAAGTGGAAGAAACTCTGGATATACTCCAGATGGGAAAAGAATATGCAGACAGAGATTTAAATGTAGGGTTTTCAGGGGGCGAAAAGAAGAAATCCGAGATATTCCAGCTTTTAATGTTAAAGCCCACTCTTGCTATACTTGATGAGGCGGATTCCGGGCTTGATGTTGATGCGGTAAGGATAGTATCTGAAGGCGTAAGGGAATACAAGGAAAATATGGACGGAACTCTCCTTATAATTACACATAGTACACGTATATTGCAGTCTCTTAAAGTAGATGTAGTGCATATAATGGTAAATGGAAGAATTGTAGATACGTCGGATGCCTCACTTATAGAAAAAATTAATGCTGAAGGTTTTGAGCGTTACCTTGCAAATGCGTAGGAGGATATCATGGTAAAAGAACCTGTTGAAAAAAGAATTGATATCAATTCAGAAATACATGCGAAAAATGACGGACAAAAACATAAGGGAATTGATTTAAAAACTGTGAATTTAAAAGAAGTAAATACAAAGGAAAAAACTTATGTAGATGATATTGACCGCAGTATATATGATTTTAGATTTGAAGAAAAGGATTTTTTTAGAGTTGAAGGCGGTCTTACACCTGAGATAGTAAAGCAGATTTCAAAAGAAAAAAATGATCCTGAATGGATGAAAGAGTTCAGATTAAAATCACTTAATATATATAATAAGATGCCGGTTCCGGATTGGGGTCCTTCAATTGATGAACTGAACATGGATAATATAGTTACATATGTAAGACCGAATACTGACATGAAAGGGGACTGGTCAGAGGTTCCGGATGATATAAAAATCACATTTGAAAGACTCGGTATCCCTGAGGCTGAAAGAACCTCACTTGCAGGTGTAGGTGCACAGTTTGATTCGGAGCTTGTATACCATAGCGTAAAGGAAGAAGTTGCCGCTATGGGCGTTATATATACTGATTTTGAAAGTTCTCTGCACGGCAAATATGCAGATATGGTTAAAAAATATTTTATGAAGCTTATAACTCCGGGAGATCATAAGTTTGCAGCTCTTCACGGTGCGGTATGGTCAGGTGGTTCCTTTGTATATGTGCCTCCGGGGGTTAATGTAGATATACCGCTTCAATCATATTTCAGGTTAAATGCTCCGGGTGCGGGGCAATTTGAGCATACACTTATAATTGTTGATGAAGGTGCCTATCTCCACTTTATAGAAGGCTGTTCTGCACCTAAGTATAATGTTGCAAATCTTCATGCCGGAGCGGTTGAGATATTTGTAAAGAAAAATGCCAGAGTGAGGTATTCTACTATAGAAAACTGGTCAAAGAATATGTACAATCTCAATACAAAAAGAGCCATAGTTGAAGAGGGCGGTGCTATTGAGTGGGTTTCAGGTTCATTCGGCTCAAAGGTTTCCTATCTTTATCCTATGAGTATATTAAACGGAAGCGGTGCAAAGGCGGAGTTTACAGGAGTAACTTTTGCAGGAGAGGGTCAGAACCTTGATACAGGTGCAAAAATCCTTCATAATGCTCCAAATACATCTTCATTTATAAATATAAGATCAATTTCAAAAAGCGGAGGTATAAATACTTATAGAAGTTCGGTAGTTATAGCAAAGCATGCAAAAAATTCAAAAAGTGCAGTTTCATGCCAGTCTCTGATGCTTGACAATATATCAAGATCAGATACTATTCCGGCTATGGATATACGTACAAAGGATGCGGATGTAGGTCATGAGGCAAGTATAGGAAGAATAAGTGATGATTCTATATTTTACCTTATGTCAAGGGGGCTTTCCGAGGAGGATGCAAAAGCTCTTATAGTAAGCGGTTTTGCTGATAATGTATCTAAAGAATTGCCGCTTGAGTACGCAGTTGAAATGAATAACCTCATAAGACTTGAAATGATAGGCAGCATAGGATAGGAGTAAGTATATGGATATGATAATTAATAAAATGCCTTCACCTACATGGAACTGGCTTAAGGTAAACCAGTCTTCGCTAAATGCGGATATTTTATCTGAATCGGCGGTTAGTTTCAGTAAGCCTGAAAGCGTGCTGTATGAGAGCGTGCAAAATTCGGAACTTTCTGAGATTTCCACAGGTTTGGGTGAGGATTTTAGTAAACTTATAAACTCAAAGGACCTCACCATACATAGATTCAGTGTAGCAAAGGGTGTAAAAATAGATGAGATTTTAAGAATTGATTTTAATTTCGATATGGAAAAAAAGTCTGCCGGCATTATAGAGTTTGATATTGAACCGGGTGCCTCATTAAAAGTTATAATGGATTATTCACTTTCAAATAACGGTATAGACGGCGGTTTCGGTGCTGTGCAGACAAGAGTGAGGCTTTGTGAAAATGCTTCGCTTCATATAATACAGGTACAGAGAATGGAAGGGAATTTTACATTTGTAAATGACCTTGGCAGCATTAATAAAGACAGTTCTGATTTTAATATAACTAAGCTCCTGCTTGGAGGCAAAAATACATATGACGGTATATCGATTGATTTAAAAGGACATGAAAGCAAATTTCTTACTGAAGTCGGATATCTTGTAAAAGGAGATGACCGTCTTGATATAAACTATCTTTCAAGACATCACGGGATAAAGACACAAAGCGATATAGAGGTGAAAGGTGTACTTAAAGACAGGGCATTTAAGATATTCAGAGGAACGATAGATATAGTACAGGGTGCTGTAAATGCGGGCGGCAGAGAAACTGAGGAGGTTCTTTTAATTGATGATGATGTTATAAATAAAAGTATACCTGTGATTCTTTGCGGTGAGGAAGACGTTGAGGGAGCACATGGTGCAACCATAGGCAAACTTGATGATGAACTTTTATTTTATATGAAGTCAAGAGGCATCTCCGAAAAAGAAATTTATGAGATAATGGCAAAGGCAAGGATAGAAGAACTGTGCCAAAAGATAGGAGACAGGCTTACAGTTGACAGAATACATGAGCTTACCGGAGGTGTGTCTTATGAAGAATTTTAATTTTAAATACAGTGATAATGACATTAGAAAGGATTTTCCTTTAATATCACAAACCGGACTTGCCTATCTTGACAATGCGGCGACTTCACAAAAACCATACAGCGTACTTGAAGCGGTTAAAAACTATTATGAAAAAGAAAATGCCAATCCTATGAGGGGGCTTTATGATTTAAGTATTAGAGCTACTGAAGCTTATGAAAAAGCCAGAAAAATGGCGGCAGAATTTATAAATTCTCCTGAAACACATAATATAATATTTACAAGAAATGCCAGTGAAAGTCTTAACCTTGTTGCATATTCATACGGTATGGAGTTTATAAAAGAGGGAG
Organism: Johnsonella ignava ATCC 51276; assembly: GCF_000235445.1. GTDB lineage: Bacteria > Bacillota > Clostridia > Lachnospirales > Lachnospiraceae > Johnsonella > Johnsonella ignava. The sequence goes on from NZ_JH378830.1 coordinate 305,434, forward strand.
ACGAGATACTTGTAAGTATAACCGAGCATCACAGCAATCTGTTGCCATGGCAGTATGTTGCAAAAAAAAAGGGGGCGGTGCTTAGATTTCTTGAATGTGAAAGTGATGGAAACATAAGTCTTGAGACATTTAAAAAAGCAATTACAAAAAATACTAAAATTGTTGCGATAACCCATATATCAAATGTACTCGGAAGAAAAAATCCTATAAAGGAATTTACAAAAGAAGCACATGCCGCAGGAGCGGTTGTGGTGCTTGACGGTGCACAGAGCGTACCGCATATAAAGATTGATGTAAAAGACCTCGATATTGATTTTCTTGCATTTTCAGGGCATAAAATGCTTGCTCCTATGGGTATAGGTGCATTGTATGGAAAGAGTGAGCTACTTGAAAAGATGCCTCCGTTTTTATATGGCGGAGAGATGATAGAATCAGTAAATCGTGATTTTGCGGTATTTGCACAGGTTCCGCATAAATTCGAGGCGGGTACGGTAAATGCCGGCGGTGCTGTAGGGCTTACAGCTGCAATAGAATATATAAATAAAATAGGTTTTGATGAAATAGAAGCGAGGGAGCTTTATCTTACAAAGACAGTCTTTGATGAATGTAAAGATGAAGAACATGTACATATAGTAGGTTCACAAAAACCTGAAGAACATCACGGCATAATCACTTTTACAGTGGATGATGTACATCCGCATGATATTGCACAGATTTTAAGCTCTGAAAATATCGCAGTAAGAGCGGGGCATCACTGTGCACAGCCGCTTATAAATCATTTGGGTATGATGAGTGCGGCAAGGGCAAGTCTTGCGTTTTATAATACAAGAGATGAAGTTTTAAGATTTTGTGAAGCGTTAAAGGGGCTTAGAAAGAAGATGGGCTATGGCAGATAATACTTTTTATAATGAAATCCTTACGGAACACAATATGAGACCGTTATATAAGCATAAATTGCCTGAAGCTAATTTTACGCTTGAAGGCATTAATCCCAACTGCGGTGATGATATAATACTTAATCTTAAGATTGAGGACGGAAAAATAGTAAAAGGCTCTTTTGAAGGCAGTGGCTGTGCTATATCACAGGCTTCAGTTGATATGATGCTTGACCTTGTAATAGGCAAATCAAAAGAAGAAGCCTTGCGTATTGCGGATCTTTTTTTACGCATGATTAAAGGTGAGGCGGATGAAAAGGAAATAGAGGAGCTTGACGAAGCCTCTATATTAAAAGATATTTCACATATGCCTGCAAGAGTAAAATGTGCAGTGCTTGGCTGGCATACTATGAAGGAAATATTTGAAAAGCATGATGCGGGCGAAAAATGAGATCTATTTATAAACAAAATAAAAATCTGATCATTTGATATAGGATTAAAATCAGATAATTTTAATGTAATAAGGCTGGACAAATCAGCATTTTATAATTATAGAGTTGCGTAATAAAAGGAAGAAGTTTTTGGCTTCTTCCTTTTATTATGCAACTGTAATTTTACATGATAAAATATAAGTCGTTGAAAAAATTACCAATGAGAGAACAAAACCTACAAAAACTTACAAATATAAAATTATATGCTGAAATTACATGCCAAGAATATATTATATACATTTAATATATTTTTTTGAAATTAAAGTATAATTTTATATATAATAAAGGAATAACTTAAAAATAATAATTTGATTTCAGAATAAAAAATCTATAATTAAGATGATTTTTAAATAATATATAAAATTTTTAACTCATTACACAGGTATTTTATATAAAATTAACACAATAAAGCTTGATATAATTTAGACTGTCTTTAAGTAGATGCTAAAAAATCGTGATAATATACAATTGACTTTTTTAGCAGGATATTTAAACTTAAAGATAATAATTACACTTTTAATTTATAAGAGTTTGATTATTTATAGGAAATGCAATTTATTTAGGAACTCAGTAAATATAGCATAGATATGTTTTTTGGTTTCTATGCATAATAGCGGCTGTATTGCAGTTACTGCCGTATATTGGAGTGATATCATATGTTTGTTTAACCTAACTGTCATAATTGACATTCTATTTCAGTTTTTACAGGGCTTTTATGGCAGAGTTTTGTTTTATATTTGTATTAAATCACTTTTTAAGTAAGTTCGTTGTGTAATTTAGAGGAGGTAGAAAATGAATTCAAAAATTTTGCTTTGAAGTATCTTGGAGGTTTTTCACAAGACATTAAGACATCATATCCCTCCATTGCCCAGCTTATGCCCACAAAAAGGTATTTTAATTCGACAGTCAATTCAACCGGTAATGTAAGCAGTCTTTTTAAAACATATAAATATGAAGGATTTATAGCTAAGCCGCCTTTGGTAGTGGGCATGACTTATGATGATTATTACGATATAAATAAAAAACTATTTAAAAATTTATATGATGAAGCTGTAGGTTTTCATAATTCAATCATAAGAAATAATACCAATATACTGGCAACACTGGATAAATCTTATTTTGTCATAGGTACGGGAGAAAAAACTGTTACAGGATTAACCTATGATGAAAATGGTATTACTAATTTAACATATGACAATGGAGGTGATGGAACCGTACCTTTAAGTTCTGAAAATATGATTGGATATCTTGATAATCTTCCGTCCGTAAGAACTGCAGCTTTTCAAACAAATCATACGGGAGTTATAGGCTTTAATCCATCATAAGGAACGGAGGCGGCAAGCCGTAATTCAGTGAATTGGATAATTGATATACTTGCAAAAGGCTCATCCGATATAGTAATTCCCAAGTACGACCCTACAAGATTTATAGTTATAAGGGTTGCATGCCCTGTAGATGCGGAAATATCTAAAGACGGTAAGGTGCTTAGCTCCAACGAAGAAGTTTTCAATGACAGTACTTCATTCGGCTGCATGGATCTTTGCGGTAAAAACGGTGAGATAAAGATGTTCTGTATTGACGATAATGCAGATTATAATATAAAGCTTAAAGTTACCGATACCGGCAGGATGGACTACTCAATAAGATATTTTAATGAAGATGCAACTTTGGATAAGGAATTTAATTTTACAAACATACCGGTATTATCTAAGTCCTCAAACCGGAGTCATGGAAAGAGGCTGGCAGATGATAAATAACAAGTGGTATTATTTTTCAGCGGTTCAGAGAAATATAAAATACAATAACGAAACGGGGAAAAATGAATATTATCCTCAAAAGCCATACGGCTCTATGTATATAAATGAAAAAACACCTGACAATTATAATATTGGAAATGACGGGAGTTTAATCGGAAATTAAAACCTGATAAAGCTTACTGATTATATTATGTGAATTAGCAGCTGTTGTATATTGATATAAACTGTTATATGTATATATCAAATACAACAGCTGTAGATATAATTACTATAAATCTACATTTAAGAAACCGAGGGAATATAATGAATAAATTTGAAAGACATTTCTTTTCATTAGTCGTAAGTATAATTATAAATTTTACATTAGGATGCGTTTGGGCTTGGTCTCTTTTTTGGCTGTCATGGGCATTAACTTTTTCAGGATTTTCAGGACTGAAAAAATATGATGTTGCAAGCACAATTATAGCATTCCTTGCATTTTTAGTGCCATGGTCCATATATAATATATACAGATATCATATATGGGAAAAATTCCAAAAATCAAAAAAAATCTATATTTGCACACTTGTTATACCTTCCTTTTGTATTAGTCTCATTGTAATTATAATATCTATATATGACTATATAAGGAACGGTCCCGGTCCACATTTTATAATGTAATGGAAAAATTACTATAATATTATACGAGGTATAAATATATGGATGATTTTGAAAAAAAATATTTTTCATTGAAACAGACTTCAATTATAAATTTGTTATTTTTACTTTTTATTATATGGATTAATTATAAAATTAAAGAATTAGCATATAATAATTCATATGCCGAATATACTAAGAGTAATATTAGGGAATATTTATTATTTTATGCTAATATTATGTTTTGGGGAGGAATGGGAATGTATAATTTAATAAGATTAAATGTATGGTGTAAAGAAAACAGTAAATTATATAATCTCAAAAACTATATAATCACAATGATTATACTGGTACTTACTATATTTATTATAGAATTAGTACTTTATTTAATCTTGTGGAAAAATACATAAAAATATAGTTAATGTGATAATAATTTACATGACTATACACTTACTCCACAAGACTATTCGGAGCTTAAGCTTCCTGAAAGCCCAAGAAAGGATTTACTTGAACCCGGATATACGCTTAATATGGGAAACGGAGGTCTTATCTCTTCTATTAAAAGAGACGGCAGAGAAATTGAAGTAACATCTCCTGAAGAAGCCCGGTAAATGAAGGAGATAAGGCTGAGATCACGGCACCTGAATATAGGTCGGGATTTAAGTTTAAATACCGGGACCTTGCATATGGAGATATAAATTTAAACAGGAATGAAAGAACTCAGGTAATAACGGTAAATAAATCGGATATAAGATTAAATGCAGTTTATGAAGAAACTCCTTTAGCAAGCGATTCAAATGCTTCAAAGGCGGGAGTTGTTTATGAATCCAAAAGCGGAAACTTTGCAATAAATGTATGGGGAGAGGAAAACAGTGATTATACAGACTTAAAAACAGCTTTAATAAGCAATGAGGAAGATCGTGCCGTTCTTGAGGAAGGCAGGGAACTTAAATACTCTGTTGTATTTAATGAAGCTGTTTCACATACAAAGCTTAATACACCGTATTTTACAGGAAGTTTTGACTTTACCTCAGATATAGGCAGTAAAATTCTTATCTCGTATAAGGACACAAACAGAGTTGCAATAGTTAGTGCTCTGCCCGGCGAAAAATATTCACAGGCAAAAGTTAATGTACTGAATGTAATATCGGGGCAGACACTGGAGAATACTCCTGAATATAATATGCTTGCCCTTGATATAGATAAAATATATACCGAGCCTGCAACGGGCATTGTATATAATTTTGCCGGACTGTCAAAGGACAAAGAAGGTCATAAAAAAACAGGAACAGATGTACCTATAAAGCAACAGATGATCTTATATACTGTATATGAACCTGCCAAAACCGATGACGGAGGCAGTGATAATACACCTCAGGGCAATATAAATGATATACCGGATAATACGTCCGATAATCATGCCGAGAATAATAAAAATTATTCCAAGGATAAAAAAATAGGTGATTCGAAAAGTGATGGCGTATATTCATCAAGCAGTTCAACTAACTCTTTATCTAAAATTATATATGCACATAAATCTGCTTCCGAAACTGAAGGCGGAAAGTGGATAAGTCTTGATAATGACAGGAAAAAATGGGCATTTGAATTAAAGGATAAAAGCAGGATTAAAAGAGCATAGGCTGATATTAAAGATGCATCAGGTGCTGTAAATACCTACTGTTTTGATGAAAACGGAGTAATGCAAATCGGTTGGATAACACATGAAAGCGGTATATGGTATTTCCTTGAAGCTCAGAATGAAAAGATGCTTGGAAGTCTTAAAAAGGGCTGGTACCATGATAATAATGATAAATACCGGTATTATCTAAATCCGCAAACCGGAGTTATGGAAAGAGGCTGGCAGATGATAAATAACAAGTGGTATTATTTTTCAGAGGTTCAGAGAAATTTAAAATACAATAACGAAACGGGGAAAAAAGAGTATTATCCTCAAAAGCCGTACGGCTCTATGTATATAAATGAAAAAACACCTGACAATTATATTATTGGAAATGACGGGAGTTTAATCGGAAATTAAAGCTTGATAAGAGCAACCGATTATAATATGTTAATTAAACAGCTGTTGTATATAGATATATACTTTAGCATGTATTTAATACAACAGCTCTTAACTAATCATCTATACAAATCTATATTTAATAAACAGGGGAAATATAATAAAAATGAATATATTTGAAAAAATTTTCTTTTCGTCAGTATTAAGTATAATTATAAATTTTATGTTTAATTGTATTTTGTTTTGGCCTCTTGTTGTACTGTCATTGACACTGGGTTCAAAATTGAATTTTTCAAATCTGATAGAAGTTGATATGGTAACTATGACGATTGAATTTTTAGCATTTTTAATACCATGGTCCATGTATAATATATACAGATATCATATATGGGAAAAAAATCAAAAGTCAAAAGCAGGTTATATGTGTACGTTAATTATACCTTCATTTTTTTTTGTATTTATTGCAATTATAGTAAATATATATGCTTATATAACGTATGATCCCCATAGAGGTATTTTTCATATAGGGTAAAAAATACTATATTTTTAAATGAGGTAAAAATATATGGATGACTTCGAAAAAAAATATTTTTCATTGTTACAGTCTTTAATTATAAATTTTCTATTTTTAATTTTTATTATATGGATTGACGGTTAAAATTAAAGAATTATCGCATAACGA
>NZ_JH378830.1:312190-314719 GCF_000235445.1 Johnsonella ignava ATCC 51276
AATACCATGGTCATGTATAATATATACAGATATCATATATAGGGAAAAAAATACAAAAGTACAAAAGCAAGGTTATATGTGTACGTTAATTATACCTTCTATTTTTTTTTGTATTTATTGCAATTATAGTAAATATATATGCTTATATAACGTATGATCCCCATAGAGGTATTTTTCATATAGGGTAAAAAATACTATATTTTTAAATGAGGTAAAAATATATGGATGACTTCGAAAAAAAATATTTTTCATTGTTACAGTCTTTAATTATAAATTTTCTATTTTTAATTTTTATTATATGGATTGACGGTAAAATTAAAGAATTATCGCATAACGATTTATATAGTAAAGCTCGTATTGATGATATGATATATCATTCCAATATCATATTTTGGGGAGGAATAGGAATGTATAACCTGCTTAGGTTAAATGCATGGCTGAAAGAAAATAATGAAGTATACAATCTTGGAAACTATATAATTACAATTCTTATACTTGCATATGCCATAAAACTGGCAGGTTATTGAAAATTATGAGATATATGTAAAGGGCTGTCGTATAAGGACACAAACAGGGTTGCCCTGCCAGGTGAAAAATATTCACAGGCAAAAGTTAATGTACTGAATGTAATATCGGAGCAGACACTGGAGAATACTTCTGAATATAATATGCTTGCCATTGATATAGATAAAATATATACAGCTCCTGCAATGGGAATTATTTATCATTTTGCCGGACTGTCAAAGGATAAAGAAGGTCATAAAAAAATAAGAACAGATGTACCTATAAAGGAACAGATGATCTTATGCTCTGTAAGCATAATTACTAAAAATCTACATTTAAGAAACCGAGGGAATATAATGAAAATGAATAAATTTGAAAGACATTTCTTTTCATTAGTTGCAAGTGTGATTATAAATTTTATATTAGGGTGTATTTTAGCTTGGTGTCTTTTTTGGATGTCATGGGCACTAAATTTTTCGGGATTATCAGAGATGAGCAAAAGTGATGTTGCAAGCGCAATTATAGAATTCTTTGCATTTTTAGTGCCATGGGCTATATATAATATATACAGATATCATATATGGAAAAAATTCCAAAAATCAAAAGTTATTTATATCTGTACACTTATTATACCTTCTTTTTGTATTAGTCTCATTGTAATTATAATATCTATATATGACTATATAAGGAACGGTCCCGGTCCACATTTTATAATGTAATATAAAAATTACTATAATATTAACGAGGTATAAATAAATGGATGATTTTGAAAAAAATGCTTTTCACTGAAACAGACTTTAATTATAAATTTGTTATTTTTAATTTTTATTATATGGATTAATTTCAAAAATAAGGAATTGGCATATAATAATTCATATGATGAATATACCAAGATAAGTATTAAAGAAAATTTATTGTTTTTTTCTGATATTATATTTGGCGGAGGAATTGGAATATATAATTTAATAAGATTAAATGTATGATGTAAAGAAAGCAGCGAAACATACAATCTCAGTAGATATATATTTACAATGAAAATACTGGTATTGGCTATACTTACTTATAGAATTAGTACTTTATTTAATCTTGTGGAAAAATACATAAAAATATAGTTAATGTGATAATAATTTACATGATTATATCCTCCACAAGACTATTCGGAGCTTAAACTTCCTGAAACCCTAAGAAAGGATTTGCCTGAACCAGAATATACGCTGAATATGGGAAACGGAGGTCTTGTTTCCTTTATTATAACACATGAAAGCGGTATATGGTATTTCCTTGAAGCTCAGGATGAAAAGATGCTTGGAAGTCTTAAAAAGGGCTGGCACCATGATAATAATGATAAATACTGGTATTATCTAAGTTCTCAAACCGGAGTTATGGAAAAAGGCTGGCAGATGATAAATAACAAGTGGTATTATTTTTCAGAGATTCAGAGAAATTTAAAATATAATAACGAAACGGGAAAAAATGAATACTATCCTCAAAAGCCGTACGGTTCTATGTATATAAATGAAAAAACACCTGACAATTATACTATTGGAAATGACGGAAGTTTAATCGGAAATTAGAACTTGATAAGAGCAACCGATTATAATATGTTAATTTAAATGGCTGTTGTATACAGATATATACTTTAACATATATTTAATACAACAGCTCTTAACTAATCATCTATACAAGTCTATATTTAATAAACAGGAGAAATATAATGAAAATGAATATATTTGAAAAAATTTTCTTTTCGTCAGTATTAAGTATAATTATAAATTTTATGTTTAATTGTATTTTGTTTTGGCCTCTTGTTGAATTGTTATGGGCGCTGGATTCAAAATTGAATTTTTCAAAGTTTACAGAAGCTAGTATGGTAACTATGACTATTCAATTTTTAGCATTTTTCATACCATGGTCCATGTATAATATATACAGATATCATATATGGAAAAAAAATCAAAAGTCAAAAGCAGGTTATATGTGTACGTTAATTATACCTTCATTTTTTTGTTATTATTTGCAATTATA
>NZ_JH378830.1:314932-453313 GCF_000235445.1 Johnsonella ignava ATCC 51276
AAACAGGAGAAATATAATGAAAATGAATATATTTGAAAAAATTTTCTTTTCGTCAGTATTAAGTATAATTATAAATTTTATGTTTAATTGTATTTTGTTTTGGCCTCTTGTTGAATTGTTATGGGCGCTGGATTCAAAATTGAATTTTTCAAAGTTTACAGAAGCTAGTATGGTAACTATGACTATTCAATTTTTAGCATTTTTCATACCATGGTCCATGTATAATATATACAGATATCATATATGGAAAAAAAATCAAAAGTCAAAAGCAGGTTATATGTGTACGTTAATTATACCTTCATTTTTTTTGTATTTATTGCAATTATAATAACTATATATGATTATATAACGTATGATCCCCATAGAGGTATTTTCCATATAGGGTAAAAAATACTATATTTTTAAATGAGGTGAAAATATATGGATGACTTCGAAAAAAAATATTTTTCATTGTTACAGTCTTTAAAGGAACAGATGATCTTATACTCTGTAAGCATAATTACTAAAAATCTACATTTAAGAAACTGAGGGAATATAATGAATAAATTTGAAAGACATTTCTTTTCATTAGTCGCAAGTATAATTATAAATTTTATATTAGGTTGTATTTTAGCTTGGTCGCTATTTTTCCTGTCATGGACACTAAATTTTTCAGGATTGTCAGAGATGAGTAAAGATGATGTTGCGAGCATAATTATAATATTCTTTGCATTTTTAGTGCCGTGGGTGATATATAATATATACAGATATCATATATGGAAAAAATTCCAAAAATCAAAAGTTATTTATATTTGTACACTTGTTATACCTTCTTTTTGTATTAGTCTCATTGTAATTATAATACATATAGATAACTATATAAGGAACGGTCCCGGTCCACATTCTTTTATGATCTAGAGGGGACTGTAAAAAAATCGCAGGCACAACCACCTGCGATTTTTTACATATCCTGTAGAACTATCTTATAATGTTACAATATAAAAACGATAATTACATTTTGCCGGGAGGGAAATAAAGTTTATAAAAATATTTATTATTTTTTGAAGCCGGTATATTATCATTGATTTCAACAATATCAATGTCATCATACATACTCTCCGGTTCGTCAATTGTATAGTCATAATAAAATTTATATTCAAAATCAGATTTAAACTGTTTAAATGAGTTATAGCGTTTATGATTAAAAATTATTGATGTTTCAAGTAAATATTTTGAACTAAACACATTTTCCCAGCTTTCAGGCACTTTATTAAATAATAGGGCGGCTATTTTAGTTCTGTCATATTTTCTTATATATTCATCTCCGAAATAATGGGGTGAAAAGCCTGAAGCTAAAATATCTTCTATATCATTTTTGTCTGTATAGAACTTTAGATTATAGGTTGTATCATCTAAATTTATTTTTACGGCGTTCTTACGCATTACACTGTATGGAACTTGATCGATTATTTGGTCAAAATCTACTTTCATACCATAATCAAACGCAAAGATCAGTTCTTTATGTTCGTCTGCTTCATGGTCCGGTGATACAATTATTGCTGAATCTATATTTTTTACATCAAGTGAACTTCCGACTTCAACTCCCATCTTTTTCAGTACGGAAATAGTATTTGTAAATGATGTATATACCGGATAAAAGCCTATACCGTATATATCATTGACATAATAATCTGAATCTTCTGAATCATGTTTATCCTGTTCTTTTTCTGATTTTTTTTTGTCAACTGTATCGGTTCTGAATTGTATATAGCCAAGACTCGGTTTTTCTGTATAGGTTGAGGAGTCAAGCTCCAAAAAATCTGCTCTATAAGCTTCAAGAAGTTCATTTTTGATATCTTCGCTATTGTCCGAAAATTTCAGTTCAAGATACATATCATCAATTTCTCCGTAGGTTATTGAAGAGAGCTTTGACGATTCCATACTGAAAACAGGATACACTGATTTTTTATATTCATCATCAGAGATAAGCTTTATATATTCATCTGCTATATCATAGTAATTTACTGTATATTTTCTGTATACTGTTTTTTTGTTTTTAAGGTGATAGGCTAAAATAATTTCAGCAGGCACATAATCCAATTGTTGGGAGTCCATTGAAATACTGAATGGAGAATCCTTCTTTTTATTCAGTTCAATTCCCTTTTGAACGATTGAATATATATTGTCAAAATCGGTGTATTTCATATTATTTATTGCATTAAGTATATAATCCTTATATACAGGTTTATCATTTATAGAATACAGTTCCTGCTTATAGTCTACATCATAAGAAAATGAATCATTGTCGTAATACTGTTTTAAATTTTCAAAGGATTCCATATAATGGCTTTTCAGGCTGTCTTTAACATTAATTACAATACCGGCACTTTCCAGAGAATCCCTGCCCGGCATATATCTGTCATATCCTGAGAGGTCAAATCTGTAAAATGAAAGAAACAGAACTGAAAATAAGGAAATTATAATAAGCTCATGAATATTTGAAAAGAGCTTTTTAAAATCCGCATTGTAGATTATCTCAAGTATGAGACATGAAATTACCGTGCCTGATATAAGTCCGAAAAATATCCAGCCGTTCGAATCTGTAATAGCTGCAAAAATCAATGAAAAAATGTTGGCACTTTCAAAAGCTATTATAAATTTAATAGGCGCTTTAGCATATTTAAATGCTATTGCATTTCCGGCTGCTTCAGAAGGTCTTATTTTGTAAAGTATAAAAGCTGATATAAAACATAAAACAGCTAAAAACATTATCATACAGAGCCGTACCGAATACGGTGAGTTATATGCAAAGCCGATAGTTGACGGCGAAATATATTTTAAAATATTAAATGACGGTATAGCATAGTAGGTGCTGAAATAAGCGTTTTTATAAAATGTGATTAATGAGTCTGCACAGTATGAAGCAAAATACAGTATAAAGCTGCCGAGTATACTTAAAAGGATTTTTCCTGTAAGCATCACTGCAAGGACTGTAACCATATGAAACATAAACATGGTACACATATTCACTATAAAACCGGTAAAGGTAATCTTTATAATAAGTAAAGTATCCAGGCAGCCAATAAAAATAAGCGGCATCGACAGTATAAAAAAGAGATAGGGTATGCCTACAATTAATATACTGTTTAAGCATATGATTAAAAACAGCTTTTCCCTCTTAACGGGAAGGCAGTGGTAAAAGTCGGTCCGGTTTTTATTTAATAAAAATGAGAATCCCGATATTGCTGTAACCAATGAGAGAAGCATTATAAAAAAAGTTATGTAATTATTGTTTCCACCGAAATATGAGGATAACATTCCCGTAAATTCAGCCTCAAACATATCCAGCGTTTTTTTGACATTTTCGGCTGTACCCGGACTGTAAAAGGGGGCATTTGCATTGTAATAATTTCTCATAAATATGGCTACAACTATAAATAGAAAAAACTGTATAAGCACTGAAAGCCCTACACTCCAAATTCTTCGTTTAAAGTCTTCTTTTATAAGATTAAACAATGAGTTTTTTGATGTCATATCCCTTTGCCTCCGTCTCGGTTATAAATATTTCTTCAAATGTAAGCGGTATTATTTCAAAAAAAATCGGTTCATATTTTGGGATTTTCTCTTTTATTTCCTGTTCAGATGCTCTTATAGTTAATGTATATATACTGCCTGATTTTTTTACTCCCATAATATGCAGATCATTTATAAGATTTATATCAAAATCAGGTTTTACAACTACCTGTACATTGTTTACACCGGATCTAAAATCACCGAGTGTTCTTGAGAATAAAATACCTCCTTTATGAAGAAGACCTATATGGTCGCATATATCCTCAAGTTCACGCAGATTATGTGAGGCTATGATAGGAGTAAGTCCTCTATTTTTTAGTTCTTCACAAAACAGACCTTTTACCGTCTGCCTCATTACGGGGTCCAGTCCGTCAAAGGTTTCATCACAAAATATGTATTTTGTTTTTGATGAGAGAGCGAGAATTACAGAAAGCTGTTTTTTCATACCCTTTGAAAATGTGTTTATTTTTCTGTTTTTATCAAGTCCGAACAGATTTATTGCATAATTAAAATATGTACTATCAAAAGTTTCAAAATATCTCATATAAAAAATCTTCATGTCTTCAGGAGATGCGTTTTTTAAAAAATATTGTTCATCTGAGATATAGAAAAATTTTGATTTTATTTTAGGATTTTCAAATACGCTCTCATTGTCTATCATTATTTTTCCGTCATCAGGTTTTAATATGCCGGATATCAGCTTTAAAAGAGTGCTTTTGCCGGCACCGTTCGTACCTACAAGTCCAAATACACCGCTTTCATTTATAGTGATGTTTAATTCCTTTATTGCAGTGATGCCGCCGAATTTTTTTGTAATATTAATGGTTTCTATCATTTATTACAATCCTCCTGTATATAGGTTATATACTAGCGTTAAAAAAACTACATAAATCAGAAGTATTGTAGCATCTGTATATATCTGTGTCAAATCAAAATTATTGAAGTGTGTATAGCCTGTAAATAAAAGAAACTGCCCTTTTAGAGGACAGCTCCGATACAAAATTACAACAAATATTGTATTTTAAATAAAATCGGTCAAACTAGGCACGCTCAACCTTGCCTGAGCGCAGGCATGAAGTACATATATGTATTCTTTTTGCACCGCCTGCAGTCTTAACCTTAACTGTTTTAATGTTAGCCTTCCACATCTTATTGGACCTTCTGTGAGAATGGCTTACACTATTGCCAAAATGGACTGATTTATCACAAATTGCACATTTTGCCATATTAACACCTCCTTATTACGGATCAAACTTATACTTAAAAAGTCCGCAGCAAAGCATATACTATCAGAAAGATGGAGGTTTTGCAAGCATTAAAAAGAAATTCTTCCAATTTTTTCAAAAGTAATGTATACTGTAACAGTAAAATCCTGAAACAAAAAGAAACACGGAGGAAAGGCATGAATAAAGGATTAATCAATAATAATTTCGGTCAGGTTCGCATATCGGGTGAAGTGATAGCAATGTATGCCGGACTGCAGGCTGTCGAGTGTTTCGGCATAGTCGGTATGGCTGCTATAAATATGAGAGACGGTCTTGTAAGGCTTCTAAAAAGAGACAGCCTTTCAAAAGGCATAAGTGTAAATATAATTGATAATAAGGTCAGTATAGATTTCCATGTTATAGTGTCTTACGGTGTAAGTATTATGGCAGTGTCTGATAATCTTATGACATCCGTGAAATATAAAGTCGAAAAATTCTCAGGCATGCAGGTTGACAAAATCAATGTTTTTGTCGAGGGTGTAAGGGTTATAGACTAAGGAGGAATATTTAAGTGAGTTATAATATACTTGATGCTTCAGCATTAAAAAAGGCGTTTTTAGCAGGTGCGGCAAGTCTTGAAGAAAAAAAGGAATGGATAAACGAATTAAACGTTTTTCCGGTACCTGACGGCGATACCGGCACAAATATGACAATGACTATAATGTCTGCGGTAAAGGAAGTATCGGAAGTATCTGATGAAAACATTCCGGATATATGTAAAGCTATATCGTCGGGGTCTTTGAGAGGGGCAAGGGGAAATTCAGGTGTCATACTCTCACAGCTTTTAAGAGGTTTTACAAATGTACTTAAGGAATATGACAGTGCAGACACAATTGTACTTGCCGCTGCTATGGAAAAAGCGGTAGAAACCGCTTATAAGGCGGTAATGAAGCCTAAAGAGGGAACTATACTTACTGTTGCAAGAAGCATGAGTGATAAGGCTATGTCAATTGCTTCTGAAGTTGAGGACATAGAGAGCTTTATGAAGGAGGTCATAGATGAAGGTGAAAAGACACTTGCAAGAACACCTCAGATGCTTCCGGTACTAAAGCAGGCAGGTGTTGTTGACTCGGGAGGACAGGGACTTATGCAGATAATGCGTGGAGTTTACGCATATATTACAGGTACTGAGCCTGACTATTCAAGATTTGAACGTCCAAGTATGGATAGAAGTCTTCATTCTCAATTCCAATTTGCTGATATAGAACATATAGATACGGCAGATATAAAATTTGGATACTGTACCGAATTTATAGTCAATCTTGAACATAAAATTGATGACAAGGATGTAGATGATTTTAAAAGTTATCTTGAGTCAATAGGTGATTCTATAGTATGTGTAGCAGATGATGAACTTATAAAGATCCATGTACATACCAACGACCCGGGACTTGCAATACAAAAAGCTCTATCTTACGGCTCCCTTTCAAGGATGAAGATTGACAATATGAGAGAGGAGCACAAGGAGAGGCTTATAAAGAACTCTAATAAATTGTCAAAGGAAAATGAAATTCCTAAAAAAAATGAAGTCGTAAAAACTCCACTTAAAGATTACGGTTTTATAAGTGTATCTGCCGGAGAAGGACTTTCTGAGATATTTAAGGGAATAGGTGCCGACTATATAATAGAGGGTGGGCAGACTATGAACCCGAGTACGCAGGATATGCTTGATGCGATAGATATGGTCGCTGCAAAGGATATATTTATACTGCCTAATAACAGAAATATAATACTTGCAGCGGAACAGGCTGCGAATATGAGTAAAGATAAAAAGGTTCATGTAATTCCGACAAAAACTATACCTCAGGGAATTTCTGCACTTGTAGCATTTATGCCTGAAAGCTCTATTGAAGAAAATACCGAAAATATGATTCAGGAGCTTTCCTGTGTGAAATCACTTCAGCTTACTTATGCAGTAAGAGATACCTTAATAGACGGTATAAATATACATGAGGGCGATATAATGGCGATAGGAGACAGAGGGATAGTATATGCCGGTAAGGACATTGAAAGTACGCTTATGGAATCCGTTAAAAGGCTTGTAGATGAAAAAACGGAAATTATAAGTCTGTTTTACGGTGCCGATGTAAATGAAGAAAATGCCAAAAAAGTTGCTCAGGATATAGAAAAACTATTTCCCGATATTGAGGTTGAGCTTGATAACGGAGGACAGCCTGTATACTATTACATAGTATCTATTGAGTAAAAAGCTGATTATTAATTAAATACTGATGTCTTGTAATTATGATTTAAATCAGAATATTTTAAATATAAAAGGGGTTGGAGAAAAAACAGCCGAACTTTTTAAAAAACTTAATATAGTAACTGTTGATGACTTGTTGCACCACTATCCGATAAGATATGAAAAGTATAAAAATCCCGGCGAAATTGATTTTAAAACATCAGAACCTTTGCCTGATACGGTTTGTATATATGCAGCTGTATCGGGATTTATAAAAAAATCAGTTTCAAACAATTACATAATAAACAGCTGTATGCTGTATGACGGAAAAAAAAGTATTAAGGCGATCTGGTATAACAGTACATATATAGCTTATAAGATTAAGCCCGGGTTTAAATATATATTTACAGGCAGACTTGTAAAAAGAAATGATGAGGTATTTCTCTCACATCCGGTTGTATATGGTATTGAGGAGTATAAAAAACTTGTTGGTACATTTAAACCTGTATACGGGCTGACCGGCGGTCTTAGCGGTAAGACTGTTATAAAAGCAATTAAAAACGTATCATATATAGTTGAATCTATTCGTGATTATCTGCCTGATAGTATAAGGATTAAATATAATCTTTTAAGCCTGGGGCATGCACTCAGGCAGATACATAATCCGCTTAGCGAGGAAGAGATACTGAATGCAAGGAAAAGGCTTGCATTTGATGATTTTTTTCTTTTTTTATATAATATAAGTCTGCTTAAGAATGAAAGAAAAAATATTAAAAGTTCCTACATACTTTCATACAGGCTTATAGGAGAGAACTATTTAAAAAAAGAATCAACAGGTTATGAAGATACCGGAAGTTGTGAGGGTGCTTACAACCTGCACAACTATATCTTTATTGAGGAATATCTTAAGGCACTTCCTTACAGTCTTACTTCGGCACAGCATAGAGTAATGACTGAAATTTTATCGGATATGTCAAGCAAAAGGCAGATGCACAGGCTTATACAAGGCGATGTCGGCTCCGGAAAGACTGCAGTCGCCTTCGGTGCGATTTTTGCCGCATACAGCTGCGGGTTTCAAGGTGCTGTCATGGTGCCGACAGAGATTTTAGCATGTCAGCATTATAAATTTCTGCTTTCAGTTATTTCCAATATGAAGAATCCTCCAAAAACTGCACTTCTTACGGGTTCTGTACCTAAAAAAGAAAAGCTTGCGATTTATGAACTTATTAAAAATCATGATATAGATATAGTAATAGGAACACATGCGGTTATACAGGAGGGTGTAGAGTTTTCAAAGCTTGCCGTAGTTGTAACCGATGAGCAGCACAGGTTTGGCGTAAAACAAAGGCAGTCTTTATATAATAAAGGTTCAGACAGTGTTATGCCTCATGTACTTGTGATGAGTGCAACTCCTATCCCAAGAACTCTTGCACTTATACTATATGGAGATATGGACTCTTCCGTGATTGATACAAAGCCTGAGGGCAGACTTCCTGTGAAGAATGTCGTTATAACTCCAAAGCAGCGTAATAAAGCTTATATACACATTGATAGAGAAATTAAAAATGGGCGTCAGGCTTATATAATATGTCCTCTTGTTGAGGAGAGTGAAGGAATAGAAGCAGAAAATTTATACAATTATAGGGAAAAACTTGCAAAAAGTATTCTAAAAAATTATAATATAGATATAATACATGGAAAAATGAAGCAATCTGATAAAGATAAGTCCATGAGTAAGTTTATTGACAGAAAAACAGATATACTTATTTCAACAACGGTTATAGAAGTAGGTATAGATATTCCAAATGCCACAGTAATGATGATTGAAGATGCACAGCGCTTCGGTTTGGCATCTTTGCATCAGCTCAGAGGCAGAATCGGAAGAGGAGATTTTCAAAGTTACTGTATTTTTGTCAAAACAGATCAAAATGAGCTTTCAAAAAAAAGACTTGATGTTGTCGGAAAATCAAATGACGGTTTTTATATTGCATCACAGGATTTAAAGCTGAGGGGGCCTGGAGAGCTTTTCGGGCTTATGCAGAGCGGAATTCCGGTATTTTCTTTTTCAGATATTTTTAATGATTCTAAAATATTTGATGATGCAAAATCTGCTGTTGATGATATAAATGACAGGAGTGTAGAAATATATGCAGATGAGGCTGCTGTGCTGTCTCAAAAGATAGAAGGATATCAAAAGGAATTTTATAATAAAATAAATTTATAAAGGGTGGGTAATGTTTAATAATAAAAAGGACAGATCGGGATTTGGAAGTAAAGGTCGCAGTGGTCTGTTCGGTAAAAAAAAGCCTGCGACTGAAGAAAACAAGGATATATTTGCTGATTATCTTGACAGAGGAATGTACGGAACAAGAGGAGAGGCAAATTCGGGGGCTTCACTTGAAAACGGCATGTATGGAAACCGTTCAGGTGTTTCACTTGAAAACGGCATGTATGGAAACCGTTCAGGTGTTTCGCCTGAAAACGGCATGTACGGGAGGCGTTCAGGTGTTTCACTTGAAAACGGTATGTATGGAAATCTAAAACCCCCTCAACCTAAGAAGATACCTAATGTCAACACAAGACCTTTAGATCCCGATATGCAGCGAAACAACAGGAGACCGGCTCCTCCGGCTGCACAAAATACAAGAAAGTTAAATAATGCAAGGCCTGCTGCAGGCGTACATAATACAGGAAACAGCAGAAATTTAGCTGCTCCCGGAAATATGCCGTCTGAGAGGGTTGCTCTGCAAAAACCTCCGCAGCAGCCAAATATGCGTACAGCTACAGCAAGTCAGATTAGAGGTGCTCATAATCCGGCAGGTGTCGGAATGGAAAATCTGCGGATGCCGCAAAATGCAAACCGTAAAATTCAAAACAGGCCGTATCCTGTAAACAATAATCCGGGGTTAGGTGCAGGTATGCAAAAACCAAGGGCTTCTCTTGAGGGAGGTATGTACGGGACTAATAATACAATGCAGCAAAATGCTTATATGCGGCAGCCTTCATCAATGACCGGAAAAAGCTTTGAAGAGATACAGGCATTAAATTCCGACAAATATTCAAGAGGAAAGACTAAAAACAGAAAGGCTGCCGGCAGGGCTCCGTACGCTGATTTTGGAAATAACACAAAAGTTAGAAATGTGCCATGGAAGCCTCAAGCATATGCACCGGCGAGGAAGGCTTCAGGTTTTAGTGCATTAAGGATAATTCTGCTTCTTTTGGTTGTTACATTCGGTGGCTATTTTGTGTATTCAAGAAAATATACAAAAACATTTTTCCCTAATACCTATGCCTACGGTATAAATATATCAAACAAAAGCCCTGAACAGGCTAGAGAACTTCTTAAGCAAAGTGTAAAAGATTACAGTATTAAGGTTAAATCTAAAAACGGAGAGGAAACCTTAAGTGCAAGTCAGCTTGGACTTAAGTATGTTTATGACGAAAGTCTTGATAATATACTTGCGTCTCAAAATGCACTTGTATGGGCAAAATACATTTTTGGAAAGTCTGAAATTAAACCTGAAAATATATTGCAGATCGATGATGCGGCATTAAAGTCATCATTAATATCAATGGGATTTTTTAATACAGGATATGTAAACGCCGATATTGAAAATTCAGTGGTATCAAAGTATGTAAGCGGTGTGGGATACCAGCTTGTATCTCCTGCTGCCGGCGATGGCAATGGTGCGGATTCTGAAAAGGCACAGGTTGCGATAAAGGCTGCCGCACTGTCTCTTGCTAAAGAGGTGGATTTAAACGATCCAAGTTTGGGTGTTTATATGGAGTCCGATTCTGCAAATGCCGACAACGGAATGCAAAAGCAGATTGATCTTATGAATAAAAGTCTTAAATCCGTTATAAAATACGATAACGGTACTGAGCTTAATATAGATGTTACAAGTCAGTGGATAAGTCTTAGCGGCAGTGGTGAGATAACCTTTGACCAAAAAGCGGTTGAAGATTTTGTGGCAGAGCTTGCCAAATCATATAATACCATATATAAACCGAGGACATTTACTGCCACTACCGGAGAGACCTTAACTATAACCGGAGGAAACTATGGCTGGAGAGTAAATCAGATAGGTGAAGCTGCTGCTATAAAGAAGCTTATACTTGAAGGTAAGGCTTCTGAACGGACCCCTGAGTTTTCAAAAACTGCGGCTTCAAAGACTGAACCTGACTATGGAAATACTTATATTGAGGTCAATCTGACAAGTCAACATCTTTATTATTATAAAAACGGACAGAAAGTTTTTGAATCTGATTTTGTTTCCGGGAATGAGGCTTCCGGCAAGTCTACACCGGCAGGTGTTTATCAGGTTATGTATAAACGTGAAAATGCAGTGCTTTCAAACGAGGGCGAAAACAATAATGCAAAATATTGGCTGCCATTTAACGGCAATATAGGTTTTAATGATGCACCGTGGAGGAGCGGTTTTGGAGGTGAAACCTACAAAAATGAAGGTTCGCAGGGTAATATAAATCTTCCTCCTGATGCGGCTAAATCTTTATTTGAAAGTGTTGAAAACGGAACTCCGGTGCTGTGTTTTAGAACTGATAACACGGATGATATTGTAAAAACACAGCCTGATCAGTCTGAGAGTGTGGCTGTGGCTCAGGCTGATGAACAGCCGACTGAAACTGTACCTGAAACTACGCCGCCGCCGCAGACGGCTCCGCCTGAAACCACACAGGCTCCAACAACGAAAAAAGGTAAAAAACAAAAGGCAACGACAGCGGCAGCAGGAGAGACTACTGCTGTTGTAAAAAATAAGAACAAAAATAAAAATGCAAGAAAGACACAGCCTTCAACGACAGTGTCTGCTGGTGCGTCATCTAATCAAACCTCTGCACCGCCGCAGACCAGTACGGCACCACGTACTACGGCTGCACCGACACAGCCTTCAAAAGTGGTAATAATTGAAGATACCGTACCTCAGGTAAATGAGCCTATAAGAGCCAATCCAAACGGTCCCGGCGTGAAAAAGTAGTGTGTTTTGGAGGATAGTAAATGCGTGTAATAGCGGGTACTGCCAGAAGACTATTATTAAAAACACCTGTCGGTAAAAATACACGTCCGACTTCAGATATTGTCAAGGAAACCTTGTTTAATATGATTAATGACAAATTATATAAAGCAAGGTTTTTGGATTTATTTGCAGGCAGCGGAGCTATAGGTATTGAGGCATTGAGCCGTGGGGCAGATATGGCTGTTTTTGTTGAAAATGATTTGGAAGCATGCAGATGTATTTCTTATAATCTTGAACATACAAGACTTGACATGTATGCTACAATATTGAAGATGGATGTGTTTTCAGCAGTAAGACTGCTTTCAGGAAGAGAAACGGAATCTGCTTTTGATATTATTTTTATGGATCCTCCGTATAACAAAGAGCTTGAAAGCAAATGTCTGAGGCTGCTTGCCGATTCAAGACTTGTAGATAATGATACTATTATCATAGTGGAGGCTGATAGTCATATGAAACATGTACTGTTTGAGGACTGCTGGAATATAATAAAAGTTAAAGAATATAAAAACAATAAACATATATTCTTAAACAGGAGGCAGATATGTCAATAGCCCTATATCCGGGCAGCTTTGATCCTATTACAAAAGGACATCTTGATATAATTGAGAGGGCTGCCAGAATGTATGATAAACTTATTATAGGAGTGCTTAAAAACAGTATAAAAGATCCTTTATTTACAGCAGCGGAAAGAGTTGAAATGATAAAAGACGTTATAAGTCATGTAAAGAATACAGAAGTTATAGCTTTTGACGGACTTTTAATTGACTTTGCCCACGCAAATAATATAAAAATTATTGTCAGAGGACTTCGTGCTGTAACGGATTTTGAATATGAATTGCAGATTGCACAGACAAATAAGGTGCTTGCTCCTGATATTGATACTGTATTTTTAACTACAAGTTTGCAGTATTCATACCTAAGCTCAAGTATAGTAAAGGAAATAGCTTCCTATGACGGGGATATAAGTGCTTTTGTAAATGAAAGGACTGCTTTTGATATTAAGAAAAAAATGAAAGATATGAGGTAACAAATGGGTAGGATTGAACAAGTAATAGGTGATATTGAGGATTACATAGAAAACTGCAAACCTGTGCCTTTGTCAGGTAATAAAATTTCGGTAAGTAAGGAGGAAATGAATGATCTTCTTACCGAGTTAAGACATCAGATCCCTGAAGAGGTAAAGCAGTACCAAAAGATTATCTCAAATCAGGAAGCAATAATAAATGATGCAAAACTTCAGGCAGATAAGCTTATTGATGAAGCGACCCGCAAAGCCGAACGTCTTGTAGATGAACATGAAATTATGCAGAAGGCTTATGATACGGCAAACAAGCTTATAGATGATGCAAATACTCAAGCACAGCTTATAATCGAAAAAGCAACAAACGAGTCTAACAGCATAAAAACCGCATCTATAAAATATACTGATGATATGCTTAAAAATATCCAGTCAGTAGTTTTTAATACTATGAATGAATCACAGACCAGTTTTGAGAATTTTATGGATGTGCTTCGCAGAAATTATGATGTTATCTCTCAAAACAGGCAGGAACTGTCAGGTACTCCGCAGGACAGTGTTTCAATAGATATTGATATCAATAAGCCTTGATGTTGAATAAGATTATTTTGTATATTTGTATATGGGATGATATACAGTATATATTTAAATTCTAAAGCCGGAGCAGGTTTAAATTGACCAGATGCTGTTGGCTTTATAATAGATAGTTCAGGGGAGGGATTATTTATGGAATATAGTGATGTAATCAAAGAACGGTTTTCTGTAAGGAGCTTTAAAAAGGATCCGATAGAAAAGGAAAAGCTTGACAGGATTCTTGAAGCAGGCAGGATAGCACCTACTGCCAAGAACTCTCAGCCTCAGAGGTTTTATGTGCTGAGTACTGAGGAAAGCTTTAAGAAGCTTGGAGATTCGAGAAGGATGGCATATGAAGCCCCGATAGTTATAATGGTATGTGCCGATATGGAAAAGGCATGTAAAATCGCTATTGAGGAAGGATATGATACTTCTGAAATGGACTGTTCGATAGCAGCCACTCAGATGATGCTTGAAGCATGGAATATAGGTGTAGGTTCAGTATGGGTAAGATGGTTTAATTCAGACAATCTGCATAGGAGTTTTAATCTTCCTGAACATATAAAACCGATACTTCTTCTCACGCTTGGCTATATGACAGATGACTGCCGTCCACGAGAGGGCTCTCATGATGTAAAAAATAAAATAGAAGATGAGGTTGTATATTTATAAAAGTTTTAAATCCCGGTCTTAAGTGTATATGCACTGGTATCGGGATTTATTATTTAATAAAGGAATACATAAAGATAATATAATGAATTCTTTTACAAATAGTTTAGATAATAATTTAATAACAAAAGAAAATCCTGTTCCTGAAACGGAGCCGCTTAGACAGGAATATTTTATATCATGTTTAAATGATATAATACAGGAAAAAACTCTGGAGGCAGGCAGAAGACCAACCTATAAAATAGTAACTTTCGGTTGTCAGATGAATGCAAGAGATTCCGAAAAGCTTGCAGGGATATTAAGTAATATAGGTTATGCAGAGGGTGAAAATGAGGAAACTTCAGACCTTGTAATTTTTAATACATGTACTGTAAGAGAAAATGCCAATGACAGACTTTATGGAAGATTAGGAAAGTTAAAAAAGCAAAAAAGTCTGAATAACGATATGCTTATAGGTATATGCGGCTGTATGATGCAGGAAAAAGATGAGGTTGAAAAGATAGTAAAAAGTTACAGATATGTTGATATGATATTTGGAACTCACAATATTTATAAACTTGCCGAGATTCTTTATAACAGGCTTCATGGCAGGAAAAGAGTTGTTGATATAATAAATGGCACTGATATGATAGTTGAAAAGCTTCCAAGCAAAAGAGTTTATAAATTCAAATCAGGTGTCAATATTATGTTCGGATGTAATAATTTCTGCAGCTTCTGTATAGTTCCCTATGTAAGAGGACGTGAACGTTCAAGACAGCCTGAAGATATAGTTGCTGAAATTAAAAGCCTTGTTGAAGACGGGGTAGTTGAAGTCATGCTTTTAGGACAAAATGTAAATTCCTATGGCAGGGGACTTGGCAGAAATATAAGTTTTGCAGGACTTCTTGCTATGATAGCTGAAATTGAAGGGCTTAAAAGAATAAGGTTTATGACACCACATCCTAAAGATCTTTCAGATGATGTTATAAAGGTAATGAAAAATAATCCTAAAATATGCCGTCATATACACCTGCCGCTTCAGTCAGGAAGTTCAAAGGTACTTAAGAATATGAACAGGATTTACGACAAGGAAAAATATCTTGAACTTGCACTTAAGATAAAAGATGAGATTCCGGATATAAGCCTTACGACTGATATAATAGTCGGTTTTCCTACTGAAACCGAAGATGATTTTTTAGATACGCTTGATGTCGTAAGACGTGTAGAATATGATTCTGCTTTTACTTTTATTTATTCAAAAAGGACAGGTACACCTGCAGCAAAATATGATATAAAACCGGATGAGGCAGTTATAAAAAACAGATTTAACAGACTTCTTAAAGAAGTACAACAAATTTCTACAAAGCGGGCTTTATCACATGTAGGACAGATACATGAGGCTTTGGTAGAAGGGATTGATGAACAGCTTGAAGGATATGTTACTGCAAGACTCGGTAATAATATGATAGTTCATATTCCCGGAAATAAAACCGAGATAGGAAGCTTTTTTAATGTTATGCTTGATCAGGCCAGGGGATTTTATTTTATGGGACACAGGATTTAAAGAAATTGTATATAAAAGAGCTATATATAAACTCTATATAAAGAGGCTATATTAAGACAACGTATATAAAATAGATGAGGAGGCGGTATTTTGTCGGGAATGACCCCTATGATGAAACAGTATCTTAAGACTAAGGAGGAATATCCGGAATGTATACTGTTTTACAGGCTTGGAGATTTTTATGAGATGTTTTTTGAAGATGCAAAGCTTGCCTCAAAGGAGCTTGAATTAACTCTTACAGGTAAAGACTGCGGGCTTGAGGAGAGGGCACCTATGTGCGGTGTTCCATATCATTCGGCTGAAGTTTACCTTGATAAGCTGGTTCTAAAGGGTTACAAAGTGGCTATCGCTGAACAGGTTGAGGATCCTAAGCTTGCAAAGGGGCTTGTCAAACGTGAAGTAGTAAGGATTGTAACCCCGGGTACTATAACAAGCTCAAATGTACTTAAGGATGATAAAAACAATTATCTGCTTAGTATATCCTATCTTTCAAATCATTTCGGTATAGCGGCGGTTGATATAAGTACTGGAGATTTTTTTGTTACGCAGGCAGACAGTGTACATGAATTATATGATGAAATAAGCAGGTATTCACCTTCTGAAGTGATATGCAATCATGCTTTTAAGATCAGTACAGCCGAACTTGATGTATTAAAAAATCAATATGGGTTTGGAATATCATTTTTAGACGATCAATATTATAATGAAAAGGAATGTAGAAATATTATATCCAGGCAGTTTAATATATCAGCCGGTGAACGACCGGGATTTTTTGCTATGCCGGAGGGTATAATATCAGCAGGGGCGGCACTTAGATACCTTTATGAAACACAAAAATCATCATGTCCGAATATACAAAGTATAAATTATTACAGTTGCGGTGAGTATATGATAATGGACGCAGGTTCAAAGAGAAATCTTGAACTTTTTGAAACTATGCGTGAAAAGAAAAAATATGGAAGTCTTTTATGGGTAATTGACAAAACAAGGACTGCAATGGGGGCAAGACTTTTAAGAAGTTATATTGAACAGCCGCTTATAAACACAGATGCGATAGAAAAAAGACATGAGTCGGTTGCGGAGTTTCTTGACAGGTATATAGACAGACAGGAACTGGGTGAATATCTCTCTTCGGTATATGATCTTGAAAGACTTATAGGCAGGATAAGCTCAGGGCTTGCAGGAACAAAGGATATGCTCGCCCTTGCAGCCTCACTTAAGATGCTTCCTCATATAAAGAATATTATAAACACCTTTTCAAGCAGACTTATATGCAGCCTGAACCAGGACTTTGATGTGCTTGAAGATGTTTATGAACTTATATTTAATTCTATAAGTGAGGATGCTCCCGCTTTATTAAAAGAGGGAGGGATAATAAAATCCGGATACAGCGATGAGATTGATAAACTTAGAAGTGCAGGCAGCGAGGGAAAGAACTGGCTTGCCAAACTTGAAACGAAAGAGAGAAAAAAAACGGGAATTAAAACCTTAAAAATAAAATACAATAAGGTTTTCGGATATTATTTTGAAGTTACAAATTCATATAAAGCCTCCGTACCTGACTATTTTATAAGAAGGCAGACACTTGCAAATGCCGAAAGGTATACAACCACAGAACTTGCTGAAATTGAAGAACTTATACTGGGTGCAAATGGTAAACTGATTGAGCTTGAATATTCTGTTTTTAATTTAATAAGAGAAAAAACCGCAGCACAGGTTGCCAGAATACAGGCAAGTGCAAAGACGATTGCCGCTTTTGATGTACTTATATCATTTGCAAATGCGGCATATAAATATAATTATGTAAAGCCGTCAATTAATTCAAAAGGAATTATCAGTATAAAGGAGGGCAGGCATCCGGTAGTTGAAAGAATGATAAAAAATGAGGCATTTATAGCCAATGATACCTTCCTTGACAATGCTAAAAACCGTATGGGTATAATTACAGGTCCAAATATGGCGGGAAAATCGACTTATATGAGACAGAATGCACTTATAGTGCTTATGGCACAGATAGGGGCATTTGTGCCTGCAAAATCTGCCGATATATGTATATGCGACCGTATATTTACAAGAGTAGGTGCATCGGACGATCTTGGAAGCGGTCAGTCTACATTTATGGTTGAGATGAATGAGGTTGCGGATATTTTAAAAAATGCTACAAAAAACAGTTTTATAATTCTTGATGAAATCGGAAGAGGTACTTCAACTTTTGACGGACTTTCAATAGCATGGGCAGTAGTTGAGCATATATCAAATACTAAGATACTTGGAGCAAAAACTTTATTTTCAACACATTATCATGAACTTACCGAGCTTGAAGGCAGTATATCGGGGGTAAACAACTACTGTATACTTGTAAAGGAAAGCGGTGATAATATAACATTTTTACGAAAAATAATAAAAGGTGGTGCAGACAAGAGCTATGGTATACAGGTTGCAAAACTTGCCGGCATACCTGAAAATGTTATAAAAAGGGCAAAAGAACTGCTTGAGGAGCTTTCAGGGGCTGATATAGCCAACAATGCAAGGGTGATAGCCTCAGGAAAGGGATATAAGCCTGTTCCAAGGCAGGATGAGCTTGAAGCATCACAGCTCTCAATATTTGATACTGTAAAAGATGATGAGATAATTTCGGAGATAAGAGATATTGATCTGTCGGTAATAACACCGATAGATGCACTAAATACCTTATATAGACTTCAAAATACTGTAAAAAACAGGGTTTGATGTCATGCAAACTTTATATAATATGGGGTCTTATTATGATTGCAATACTTGATAAAAATACAATTGATAAAATAGCTGCAGGTGAAGTAATTGAAAGACCTGCTTCAATAGTTAAAGAGCTTCTTGAAAATGCACTTGACAGCGGTGCAAATGCAGTGAGTATAGAGATTAAGGACGGCGGCACAAGTCTGATAAGAGTAACCGACAATGGAAGCGGAATTAAAAAGAATGAAATAAAGACCGCTTTTTTAAGGCATGCAACAAGTAAAATAAAGTCCGCTTCAGACCTTGAGTCGGTTCTTACATTAGGTTTTAGAGGAGAAGCGCTCTCAAGCATAGCGGCAATATCAAAAACTGAGATACTGAGCAAAATGCGTGGAGAACTTATGGGAGCGAGATACTGTATTGAAGGCGGTTTTGACGTCGCTTTTGAAGATGTCGGTACACCTGAAGGAACTACCGTAATTGTAAGAGATGTATTTTTTAATATACCTGCCAGACGTAAATTTCTTAAATCCGATCGTACTGAAACGGCATATATAAGCGAACTTGTACAAAAATTGGCACTTTCAAACAGAAATATCACTTTTAAATATATAAATAATAATAAAATCCTGCTGCACACACAGGGTAACGGCAGTCTTAAGGATATAGTATACCAGATATACGGAAAAAATGCAGCCTCATCAATTTTAGAAATAAATTATGAAAATGAGAATATTAAAATAAGCGGCTGTGTAGGAAAGCCTGAGTTCTGCCTTGCAAACAGAAATATGGAGATTATATTTATAAATGGAAGGTATATAAAGGATAAGTATGTATCAAGGGGGATTGAGGACGGTTTTGCAGATAAGATGATGCAGCATAAATACCCGTTTGCTATATTATATATTACGACAGACACACATAGTGTTGATATAAATGTACATCCGGGAAAGCTTGAAGTAAGGTTTGAAGATCCTGAATATATATATAATGCTGTAAAAGATGCAGTATCAGAGGTGTTTAAGAATGAAGCTCTTATAAGGCAGGTTAAAATAAAAGATGAAAAGAAAGCAAATAATGAAAAATATTATAAATATGAACAAAAAAATGATTTAAAAGCTCCTTTAAAAAGTGATGTAAAGTATTATGCAGAAAAAAAGACAGCAGAAAAAATTCCTAAGCCTCCTGAACCGTTTGAAGTAAAAAGAAGTGCTGATAAAAATATAAATAATGCCACACATTATAATACTATCTACGATTCAATAATTAAAAAAGATGAGCACAAAAGTGAGCAGGATATTTACAAATCTGATATAAAAACAGATATTGATTTTAAAAATAATGATGTAACTGCCGAAACAGTCAGTGTTCCCCATAAAAAAAATAATTTTTCACAGGTAAGTTTTTTATCTGAGGAGGCAAAGCCCTATCACAGAATAGTCGGACAGCTATTTAACACTTATTGGATAATTGAATTTGATGATAAAATGTATTTTATAGATCAGCATGCGGCACATGAAAAGGTCATGTATGAAAAATTTCTTAAGCAGTACAAAGATGCACAGATAACCTCACAGCTTTTAAGTCCTCCTCTTATAATTACCTTAAGTGATATTGAAGCCGAGGCGGCTTATAGATATAGGGATTATTTGCTTAAGCTGGGTTTTGAGTTTGAGAATTTTGGAGGAAAGGATTATAGTGTAGGTGCTGTTCCTTCACTGCTGCCGTCAGTTTCAAAGGAATCCGTGTTTAAAGAAGTGCTGTCAGGACTTTCAGAGATAAATACCGATATGGAACCGATTTCAGTAATTGAAAAGATAGCCTCCATGTCATGTAAGGCTGCGGTTAAGGGGAATCAAAGACTTTCATATTCTGAAGCGGATAAACTTATAGATGAACTTTTAAGCCTTAAAAATCCTTATAACTGTCCGCATGGCAGACCTACTATAATTGAAATGACAAAATATGATCTTGAAAAAAAATTTAAGAGGATAGTCTAGTATTTATATGCTTAATAATAAAATCATAATAATTGCCGGACCTACTGCCGTAGGAAAAACTGCCGTTTCAATAAAACTTGCAAAAAGAATAGGTACTGAAATTATAAGTGCCGATTCAATGCAGGTTTACAGAGGTATGGATATAGGTACTGCAAAGATAACCCAAAAAGAGATGGAAGGTGTAAAACACCATCTTATAGATGTATTGTCTCCATTTGAAGATTTTAACATTACAATTTTTAAGGATATGGCAGAAAATGCGGTAAAGAACATCCATAGTGCAGGGAAAATACCTATAATCACGGGCGGAACCGGATTTTATATACAGTCGCTGATTTACGGTATTAATTTTGAAAAAAAAGCTTCCGGGTCCGATGATTTAAGAAATAAGCTTGACAGAGAATATGACTTATACGGAGCCGATTATATGCATAAAAAGCTTGCAGCCCTTGATCCTGAGTCGTCCTGCTTAATTCATAAAAACAATAAAAAAAGAATAATAAGAGCACTGGAGTATGTAATGCTTACAGGAGAGAAAATTTCGGAACATAACAGGATTCAAAAAGAAAACAAGCCCCTTTATGATTTTAAGTATTTTGTTTTAAATATGGACAGAAATACGCTTTATAAGAGGATTGATATAAGGGTTGACAAGATGATATCTGACGGTTTTGTTGATGAAGTCAGAACTCTTAAGGAGAAGGGACTTACATCTAACTATATTTCAATGCATGGAATAGGATATAGGCAGCTGCTTGATTATCTGGACGGAAAATACAGTTTTTCAGAATCGATAGACCTTATTAAAAAGGATACAAGACATTTTGCGAAACGTCAGCTTACATGGTTTAAACATGAAAAAGATGTTATATGGATTGATGTTTTAAGATATTCTGATAATAAAGAGGCACTTATTGACCATATTATGGAATATATTGATTTTTAACATTATTTAGACAGAGTGTTGTTTTGTAAAAAATCCTTATGGTAAAAACAAACAAAATAATGTATTATATAAATTATATAACAATTTTGTGATGGAGGTAAATTTATGAACAAAAAAATAATTAGTACGAATTCAAATACTAAAATAGTTCTTTTAGCCGCATTTGCAGCTTTTCTTGCAGCAGGTATATCATCAGCAGACATAAGTAAATTTAATACAGGTCCGCAATATAAAACTACAGCAGATTATACCGTTTTAGGAAAGGTAAACCGCATCGCTAAGAAAAAAGTACCTAAGATAAAACATACTACGCTTAATAAAAAAGAAATTGATACCGAAGGCTGGAACCGGGAAAAAGATGGAAGATGGTACTATATTCAAAATGGCAAGAGGATTGTTTCCTCGTGGATTAAAGATAATGAGCGCTGGTTCAGATTCAATGAACATGGAATACTTGAAGAAAACTCTCTTATAAATGTAAATGAAAAGTGGTATTATGCACAGCAGGGAGGATATATAGCTGAACATCAGTGGTTTTCAATTAACGGTAACTGGTATTATGCTGAAGACGGCGGATATCTTGCATGCAATTTATGGAGATATATAGACGGAAAGTGGTACCATTTTAATGAACGCTGTGAACTTTCTGTAAATACAACAATCGGTGATTACAGAGTAAATGAAAATGGGGAAAGAGTTGAATAAATTAATCCGGCATATGGTGAAAGAATTGATATGTCAGGAATATGAAAAATAAAATTTTAAATATAAAAGACGGAATATTATTTACATGCTTGATATTACAAATCTTCCAGAAAAATATCTTGAATCAATGAAAAAGCTTTTAGGCGGAGAATATCCGCTTTACATTGAAAGCCTTGGAAAAAAAGCATATTCAGGAGTAAGGGTAAATACATTAAAAATCGCTCCTCAGAGATTTAAGGAATTATTTAAAAATGATTTTAAGCCTGTACCATGGACATCAAACGGTTTTTATACAACTCAAAAAACAAGTTTGTCAAAAAATCCTTATTATCATGCCGGACTTTATTATTTGCAGGAACCTTCCGCTATGGCACCGGCTGCTTTAGCAGATATAAAACCTCATTCAAAGGTGCTTGATCTTTGTGCGGCACCCGGCGGCAAAAGTACTGAAGCCGCCGCAAGACTTGGAGGAGACGGGCTTCTTGTATCAAATGACATAAGTGCCACAAGGGCAAAAGCACTGCTTAAGAATCTGGAACTTACGGGTGCGGGAAATATAATTATCACTTGTGAAAAGCCTGAAAATCTGGTGAAATGTTTTAGCGGTTATTTTGACAGTATAATACTTGATGCACCATGTTCAGGGGAAGGGATGTTCAGAAAAGACAGGGCAGTGCTTGAAGAATATAAAAAGAGAGGACCTGAGGCATTTACTGCTATACAGGCACAACTGATTGATATAGCCTCGAGACTTTTAAAGCC
This sequence comes from Johnsonella ignava ATCC 51276, assembly GCF_000235445.1. GTDB lineage: Bacteria > Bacillota > Clostridia > Lachnospirales > Lachnospiraceae > Johnsonella > Johnsonella ignava. The sequence continues at coordinate 337,896 of NZ_JH378830.1, forward strand.
CGGGGGAAGCATAATATATTCAACCTGTACATATTCTGTCGCCGAAAATGAGTATGTAGTAGGGGGCTTTTTAAGATTACATAATGATTTTTATCTTGAACCGATTGATATATATAAGGGATTTTATAATTCAACACACCTTGAAGGGTCTGTAAGACTTTTTCCTCACAGAATAGACGGAGAAGGGCATTTTATTGCAAAAATTAAAAGGCGCAAGAAAGATGAAGATACTGATATATATACATATGAAAAAGAAGATTTAAATCACTGTATCAATAAATATACTGATAGTAAAGTCTCTAAAAACAAATCTGTAATAACAAAGAAAAAACATGGAAAAAGGGTGGAAACAACATCTAAAATACCTGAAAGTTGTATGGAATTTCTTAAGCATATATACAGAAATTGGGATAGAGACAGATTTTATATAAACAGGGAATATATATATTATCTTCCCGAATTTTATGTTTTGGATAATAACCTGCACTATTTAAGGACGGGGCTTTTGCTGGGAAGAATAAAAAATTTAAGATTTGAACCGTCTCAGGCACTTGCTATGAATTTAAAAGCAGATGAATGGGATAATCCGCTTGATTTAGATATAGATGACAACAGGGTTATAAAATATCTTAAAGGTGAAACCATAGAAGATACAAAGCTATATGACGGCTTCAGGCTTGTATGTGTATGTGGCTATCCGCTTGGTTTTGTAAAGCAAAGCGGATACAAATGTAAAAACAAGTATTATCCCGGCTGGCGTATGACTTAGACAGGTAAAACAAATAAATTTGTCAATTAACCCGATATAACGCATAAAATGCAGCTGATTAAAATACAATATAGAAAATAAAGAGATATCGGATGATATGATTAAATATTATGAGTAAATATAAAGATATGATTATGCACATAAGAGATAATATAAAAACATGCCTATTTGACCTTGACGGCACACTTGTTGATTCTATGTGGATGTGGGGTGAGATAGACCGTGAATACCTTGCAAGATATGGAATTTCATGTCCTGACGGTATCGAAAGAGAGATAGAGGGCATGAGTTTTACAGAAACGGCAACCTATTTCAAAAATAAATTTGAACTTCATGATGAAGTTGACAAAATAAAGTCAGACTGGGAGGAAATGTCGGTTGATAAATACAAATATGAGGTCAAGTTAAAAAAGGGAGTATATGATTTTTTAAATTATATAAAAAGAAATGGCATAAAGACCGGAATTGCAACAAGCAATGGACGCAGAATGGTAGATGCGGTGCTTGAGTCGCTTAATATAAAGAAATATTTTGATACAGTAGTTACGGGCTGTGATGTTAAAAAAGGTAAGCCGTCTCCCGATATCTATCTGAGGGCGGCGGACATACTTTCAAGTGATGTAAAAAGCTGTCTTGTATTTGAAGATGTTCCGGCAGGAATTATGGCGGGAAAGGCGGCAGGCATGAGAGTATATGCGGTTGAAGATGATTTTTCACTTCATTTAAAGGAGGAAAAGATTCGACTTGCCGACGGATATATAGTTGACTACCGTGATATAATATAATTTAAAAATTACAGCAATAAATACTGTTGAGCAGTTATAATATGATGTAGGTGTCAAATACTTTTGACACCTACATCATTTGGAGGAATATATGAATATAGCAGTTATAACAGGGGCATCTTCAGGTATGGGATTACAGTTTGCACTTAAATTGAACAGTCTTGATAAGGACATTGATGAGTTTTGGTTGATTGCCAGAAGAAAAAAGCGGCTTGAGATTCTTTCACGAAAGCTTGGCTCAAAAACCAGGATATTTGCACTTGATCTTGAAAAAACCGCTTCAATAGAGGAACTTCAAAAAGATTTAAAAAACAATAACCCTAAAATTAAATATCTTGTAAATGCGGCAGGTTTCGGAATTATAGGTGATGTAGGTGAGTATGATATGAGGATTGAAGCTGAGATGCTGGATTTAAATGTAAGAGGTGTTACGCTGCTTACCAATATATGTCTTAAGTATATGTCAGAAGGATCTTCAATATTTATGTTAGCTTCGGCAGCTGCGTTTATGCCGCAGCCGGGATTTGCCGTTTATGCCGCTTCAAAGGCATATGTACTTTCTTATTCAAGAGCATTATCTAATGAGCTTAAAAAAAGAAAAATCAATGTAATTGCAGTATGCCCCGGACCGGTTTCAACAGAATTTTTTAAAAAAGCCGAAAAAAAACATAGTATGGCATTTTATAAAAAAATATTTATGGCAGATGCCCGGGCGGTAGTTTCAAGAGCAATCTCGGATTCACTGCTTAGGAGGTCCGTGTCGGTTTACGGCTTTGGTATGAATATATTCAGATTTTGTACAAAACTGATGCCGCATGGTTTTTTGATGAAAATTATAAAATTGAAGTAATGAGACAGATATATATAAATGAGTCGGATTCAGGTCAAAGACTTGATAAGCTGTTAAAAAAATATATGCCGGATATTCCTTTGAGCCTCATATATAAGATGCTTAGAAAGAAAAATATAGTCTTGAACTCAAAAAAAGCTGATGGTTCTGAAAGGTTATGTGCAGGTGATAATATAAAATTATGGCTTGCTGATGAATTTTTTGAAAAATCTGAAAACGTACATAAGTTAAATCCTATCGTTAAAAAGCAGGATAGAAAGGTGGGTAAGATGTATGAAAAGGATATGCTTACCGCAAAGGATATAGTATACGAAGATGCCGATATTATAATGATTAATAAACCGGTAGGCGTACTTTCACAAAAAGCCGCAAGCGGAGATATATCGGTAAATGAGCTTTTAATAAATTACCTTATAAAAAAGGGTGCTATTGATGAGGAAAAATTCAGGCTGTTCAGACCGTCGGCATGCAGCAGACTGGATAGAAATACAAGCGGGCTTTTGATATGTGCAAAAACCTATAAGGCGGCAAAAAAAATGAGTACGCTTATAAAGGAAAGACAGCTTGATAAAAGATATGTATGTATAGTTAAAGGCATTGTTAATGAAAAAAAAGTTATAAAGGGCTGGCTTTATAAAGATGGTTCAAATAATAAGGTTAAAATCGTAACTGCCGAGTTTCCAGACTCAAAATACATAGAGACGGAATATACCCCGCTTAGAAGCCTTGGAGGCATGACATTGCTTGAGGTTAGGCTGATTACCGGAAGGACGCATCAGATAAGAGCACATCTTGCTTCGATAGGGCATCAGATAGTAGGAGATAATAAATATTTTTCAAGTAAATCAAATGAAGATGTACAGGATTATAATACTAAAGACATAAATACCGTCAATACAAAGGCAGTGTTTAAAAAATACGGTTTCAGATACCAGCTGCTGCACTCATATACTATAAAAATGCCCGATATAACCGGTGAGTTTTCATATTTAAGCGGCAGAACATTTACTGCACCGATGCCTGAAATATTTGAAAAAATTATGCCGCTGCCATAACCGTTTTTATTATTTATCATTAAAAATATTATAGTATAAACTTATAGAAAGGCATAGGCATGGCAACATGGAAATCGAGAGGACTTAGGGGTTCAGCTCTTGAAGATATGATTAATTATACTAATGAGATTTATAAATCGGAAGGACTTGCACTTGTTCAAAAAATCCCTACACCTATAACTCCTGTTAATATAGACAGAACAAGCCGACATATTACTCTTGCATATTTTGATAAGAAAAGTACGGTTGATTATATAGGAGTTGTACAGGGTATACCTGTATGTTTTGATGCAAAGGAATGTGCAGCCGAGATATTTCCTCTCAGCAATGTGCATATACATCAGATGGAATTTATGAGAGCTTTTGAAAAGCAGGCAGGAACCGCCTTTTTAATAGTATTTTTTACATCAAAAAACGAAGCTTATTATATCCCTTTTTCTACACTTTCAGAATTCTGGCAGAGAATGCTTGATGGGGGTAAAAAAAGTTTTTCGTATAACGAGCTTGACAAGAGTCTTTTAATAAATATAAAAAACGACTTCATGCTGCATTACCTTGAACAGCTTGAGATTGATTTAAAAAACAGATATAGATGATAATTTAAGGGAAAAAGATTTTATGAGAAAACTTGCTTTAAGTGATAAACAGCTGCTGTCAGTTGAAAAACCTGCAAGATATATAGGCGGTGAGATGAATAGTGCCTGTAAAGAGTTGCATAGTGACATTATAAGATTTGTGATGTGCTTTCCTGATGTTTATGAGATAGGCATGAGTCATATAGGGATACAGATTTTATATGATATGTTTAATAAAAGAAATGATGTATTTTGTGAGAGGCTTTTTTCACCGTGGGTTGATCTTGACAGGCTCCTGCGTAAGGAAAATATACCTCTTTTTTCACTTGAGAGCCAGCAGCCTGTAAAGGAGGCTGATTTTTTAGGTATAACATTACAGTATGAGATGTGCTATACCAATATACTCCAGATTTTAGATTTGTCAGGCATACCTATACACTCATGTGAGCGTACCGATGATATGCCGATAGTTATAGGCGGCGGTCCATGTTCATATAATCCGGAGCCGCTTGCCGATTTTTTTGACATATTTTATATAGGCGAGGGTGAGGTAAGATATGATGAATTATTTGAACTTTATAAAAAATGCAAAAAGCTGAAAATTGCAAGGGGGGATTTTCTAAGGCTGGCATCACATATTGAAGGAATGTATGTACCGTGTTTGTATGAGGTGCAGTATGATAATGACGGTATTATAAGCAGTTTTAAACCCGTTTTTGATGATGTCCCTGAAATTGTAAAGAGGCAGATTGTAACCGATATGGACAAGGTGCATTTTATAAATAAGCCTGTAGTTCCGTTTATAAAAGTAACTCAGGATCGTGTTGTACTTGAACTTATGAGAGGCTGTATAAGAGGGTGCAGATTCTGTCAGGCGGGGTTTGTATACAGACCTTTAAGAGAACATTCTGTCGAGTACCTTAAAAATTATGCACTTACTATGCTTGAGATAACAGGTGCACAGGAGATATCACTCAGTTCATTAAGTTCAAGCGATTACAGCGGACTTTCGCAGCTGCTTGAGTTTCTTATAGAATATACCGGAAAGCACAATATAAATATATCACTGCCGTCTTTAAGGATAGATTCATTTTCTCTCGATATAATGAAAAGAGTTCAGGATATTAAAAAAAGTTCACTTACTTTTGCACCTGAAGCAGGTACGCAGAGACTGCGTGATGTTATTAATAAAGGCATAACACAAGAAGATATAATAGGTGGTGCCATGCAGGCTTTTAAAGGTGGCTGGAACAAGGTTAAGCTTTATTTTATGCTTGGGCTGCCCACTGAAAATGAAGATGATATAAAAGGGATCCCTTTACTATGTGAAAAGCTTGCGGAAAAATATTATGAAATCCCTAAAGATGAAAGAAACGGCAAGGTGCAGATAACTGCAAGCTCATCATTTTTTGTTCCTAAACCCTTTACTCCTTTTCAGTGGTCATCTATGTTAAAAAGAGAACAGTACCTTGAAAGGGCATATCTTGTTAAAGACACTTTAAAAGAACAGCTGAATAAAAAAAGTATAAAATATCAATACCATGATGCTGAAGTAACTGTACTTGAAGGTGTATTTGCAAGAGGAGACAGGAAGGTTTGTGCAGTTATAGAAGAAGCTTACAGGCTTGGAGCATTATATGATTCATGGTCTGATATGTTTGATAATGATATATGGATGCGGGCATTTAAAAATACAGGTGTTGATTATGAGTTTTATACTTTAAGAGAAAGGAAAGTTGATGAGGTGCTTCCTTGGGATTTTATTGATATAGGTGTTGACAAAAGTTTTTTAAAAAGAGAATGGGAAGCCGCCTGCAAAGACAAGGTTTCTCCGAATTGCAGGCAGGCATGTCTGGCATGCGGTGCGAGAAAGTTTAATTCGGGTGTATGCTGTGGACATTAGGATAAAATTTTCAAAAACCGGACATATGAGATTTGTAGGGCATCTTGATATAATGAGGTTTTTTCAGAAGGTTATGAGAAAATCCAATTTGCCGATTAAGTACAGTGAAGGTTTTTCACCTCATCAGATAATGTCATTTGCCGCTCCGCTGGGACTTGGTATTGAAGGACTTGGTGAATATATGGATATAGAGCTGTATGATGAGGCATGTGCCGGGCTAAAATCAGATGAAGCCGTAAAAATTCTTAATGAAAATATGTGTGAAGGAATGGAAGTGCTTTCATTTAGGCAGCTTAAAGGACCTAAAAAAAATGCCATGTCGTCTGTTGGACTTGCAGATTACATACTTCTATTTAATTTATCAGGTATAAATGATGAAGATAATATACAGTCGAATTTCTCAGAAAATGATTTCAGAAAATATCCGGAACTGCTTATGTCAAATGAGAGTCTTTTAATTGAAAAAAAAAGTAAGGATAAAGTAAAAGTACTTGACATTATGCCGTTTATAAGGCATATTGAATATACGAGAAATACGGTTGTAAATAAAAAGTCTTTTTATGGAGATATGATATTTATGAATATCACACAAGGAAGCACTGATAATTTAAAACCGGAGCTTGTTTTACAGGCGCTAAAAAAATATGGAAGCATGCCTGACATAAAATGCAGTATTATAAGAACAGAGCTTTATGATGAAGGGCATCGTAGTTTGGAGGACTATGGAGAGGATATCACATAAAATTATTATTACCAGGTATAACAAAAAGATCATTTCAATAGTCTATGTGAATGGCAAAGCGTATGATATAGATACACATATACTGGGTGAACCGCTTTTGAATTCCATACATGTAGCAAAGGTAAAAAATATAACCCCGAATATAGATGCGGCATTTCTTGATATATGTGTACAAAAAGATAATAGAGGAAGGAACATGAAATGCTTCTACAGCCTAAATGATAATAAAAGTCATCTCTACCTTGATAAAATGCCTCACAGCAATCTGAAAGAGGGAGATGATATACTTGTACAGGTAATAAAGGAATCTGCAAAATCTAAAGTACCTATTACAAGTTCACATATATCACTTAGCGGTATATATGCAGTGGTATCAATAGGTAGGGGGAGGATTCATTTTTCATCAAAGATTAAGGACGGTGAATGGAAGCAGGAGATGTCTGAGGCTTTAAAGGAATATCTTGATGCGGACATTGATATACTTTTAAGGACAAATGCCTACAATGTTGATAAGGCACTTATTATAAATGATATAAAAACATATAAAGAAAAGCTTGGAGATATCTTTGAAAAGGCGGCTTACAGGACTTCACCCAGCTTTTTATATTCATCAGATAAAAGTTATATAAGTATGGTAAAAAAGTATCTCAACTCAGGGCTTATGGAGATACTTACCGATATTGAGCCTATTTATAATGAGATAAGGCAGTTTGTTGAATATCATGACAGCAGCTATCTGCCACGAATACGGTTTTATAATGATCTTCTTCAACCGCTTTCAAAGCTTTACAGCATAGAAACTCTCCTTTCTGAGGTACTTACTAAAAAGGTCTGGCTTAAGTCAGGGGCATATATAGTAATAGAATATACTGAGGGGCTTACTGTGATTGATGTAAACACCGGAAAACGCAGCAATAAGGGAAGTGCAAATGAAAATGCAAAACGTACAAACATTGAAGCTGCTATTGAGATTGCAAGACAACTTAGGTTAAGGAATATTTCAGGAATAGTGGTAGTGGATTTTATAGATATGAATACAAAACAGGATCAGGACGAGCTTTTTTGTATTATAAGCGATGAATTAAAAAAGGATCCGCTTAAAGCAGTTGCAGTTGATATAACCGCACTTAACTTAGTGGAAATAACAAGACAGAAGATAAAGAAGCCGCTATATGAGCAATTCATGCTTGACATATAGTACAATCTCTGGTATACATATTCATACATAAGCAACATATTCTTAATATTTCGTAACATTTATAATTTTTGCAGATCTTTAAGTCTATGTATGCAGTACTTTATGGTGCATCGGTATTAGCTGCCTATATAGTCGCTTATGTATATTTTGTTGTATAAAAGGAAGGAAATCAATATAGTGTTAAAAAAATCTTTATGTTTAATTTTGTCTATATTCATGTATATACTTACATTTAGCTTCGCAGCAGTTTCTCCGGGTATGTACGAAGTTTATGCCGATGAATACAGCTCATATGTCGGTAAATTAAATGTGAGTGCATACAGTGATAATCTAAAGACCTTTTACGGTGAAAAGCCCGTTGCAGGAAGGACTGTGTCTGCAAAATTAAGCATGTTTGATATGGGAGAAAATATAAAGATAGGTGATAAGGTTTATAGAGTTGAATCAACTCTTGCGGAAAATGCTTCTGAAAATATAATGGTTTATTGCGACAGTAAAGATGCCGCAATAAAGTATGGACTTAAAACTGAAAAGGTTTACAGAAAGTCCCCATCGGAAAGAACTGCCGCTAAAAAGGATTCCACGTCAAATTCGAAGAAGTCCTCACAGGAAACCAAAAAAACAGCACAAAAGTCAAAATCAGGAAGTGAAAAGGAAACGTCAGGTTCAAAGTCCGTGAGTACACATATATCCGGTAAATCTTTAGGCAAGTTCCAGATTACTGCATATTGCAACTGCCCTATATGTTCAGGACAGTTTGCCGGAAAAGCTACAAGCAGTGGTGTTATGCCAAAGGAAGGGCGTACCATAGCGGTAGATCCTTCAGTTATATCTATTGGAAGCAAAGTAGTAATAGATGGAGTTACCTATACTGCGGAAGATACAGGAAGCGGAATATATGGTAACAGGATAGACATATATTTTACCGATCATGCACAGGCACAATCATATGGTCTTAAGACCAAGGAAGTATTTGCCGCACAATAATAAAATATAATATAATTTTGGGAGAGTAAGATGAGTAATATACCTACACCGCATATTGATGCGAAAGAAGGAGAAATAGCACAGACGATACTTCTGCCCGGTGATCCTTTAAGGGCACGTTTTATTGCGGATAATTTTTTGGATAATGTAAGGCAGTTTAATTCGACAAGAAATATGCTGGGTTTTACCGGCACATATAAAGACAGAGAAATATCCGTTATGGGTACAGGCATGGGCTGCCCTTCAATAGGCATTTATTCATATGAGCTTATTAATTTTTATAAGGTAAAAAACCTTATAAGAATCGGTACAGCAGGCTCTTTAATGTCTGATGTTCATATAAAGGACGTAGTTTTCGGCATGGGTGCATGTACTACATCAAATTATCCGAATCTTATGGGGCTTAAGGGAACTTTTGCACCTATATGTTCATATTTCCTGCTTGAAAAGGCGGTAGCAGCTGCTAAAAAACTTGGAATTAACTACCATGTAGGAAATATTTTAAGCTCGGATATGTTCTACGGTCCCTACAAGGAGATATCAGGGGGCATGGATTGGTCCGATATGGGAGTTATGGCGGTAGAGATGGAGGCGGCAGCTTTATATACCAATGCTGCAGCGGGAGGTGCAAATGCTCTTTCCATACTTACTATAAGTGATTCTATAATTACAGGGGAGTCAACAAGCTCATATGAAAGACAGACTGCATTCACTTCAATGATGGAGGTGGCGCTTAGTCTTGCCTGAGATTTTATTTTTACAGGTTAAATAATGTAACCTGTGTTATCTGAATATATTTTCAGAGAAACACGGATTAAGTGTTTTCAGTGTAAAAATCTCAGGTATTTTGTTCAATTCCCGGAGGAATTTTTGACATATACACATCTTATTACATAAAATAATAAGTTTGGTTTTTCTTTTTAATATACTTAGGGCAGGAGATCTGTTCTAAGTATATTTTTTTAATCTTTACAAATTCTGTATATTTAGCTCAAAATTTATATTTGTTCATAAAAAAAAACATGTCTTGTTTATTTAAAAGAACAATATCTATATTGTAAATCCCTAGCTTTTTGGTATACTATCATTACATAATAAAAAATTAACAATTTTTTATGACTTATTCTAAAAAATATTATATTTTAAAGGAGGATGTTATGTATAAAGGCTGGGAAGGCTTTAATTACGGAAAGTGGAATGACAGGGTAGATGTAAGAGATTTTATACAGAGAAACTACACTGAATATACCGGTGATGAATCATTCCTTGCACCCGCAACAGAGGCGACCTTAAAACTCTGGAAAATGGTAATGGAACTTTCAAAAAAGGAGGCACAGGCAGGCGGTGTACTTGATATGGACACAAAGATTGTTTCAACCATTACAAGCCATGGTCCGGGATACCTTGACAGAGAGCTTGAAACTATAGTCGGCTTTCAAACAGATAAACCTTTTAAGCGTTCTCTTCAGCCCTATGGCGGTATAAGGGTGGCAGAGCAGGCGTGTGAGGCTTATGGCTATAAGGTTGATGATGAAGTTGATGAAATCTTTACAAAATATCGTAAAACACATAATCAGGGGGTTTTTGACGTATATACCCCTGAGATGCGTGCCGCAAGGAAATCAGGCATAATTACAGGACTTCCGGATGCATATGGCAGAGGAAGGATTATAGGCGATTACAGAAGAGTTGCTCTTTACGGCATAGATTACCTTATAGAGGATAAAAAACAGCAGCTCGGAACTTCTCTTGAGAGAATGACAGGTGATAATATAAGGCTTCGTGAGGAGCTCTCAGAGCAGATAAAGGCACTTAATTCTCTTAAAGAGCTTGGAAAAATCTATGGCTATGACATATCACAGCCTGCCCGGACAGCAAAAGAGGCTATACAGTGGCTGTACTTCGGGTATCTCGCAGCAATTAAAGAACAAAACGGTGCTGCAATGAGCCTTGGAAGAACCTCAACATTTATAGATATATATATAGAAAGAGATATTAAAAAAGGAATACTTAATGAAATTCAGGCACAGGAGCTTATTGATCACTTTATAATGAAGCTCAGACTTGTTAAATTTGCAAGAACTCCCGAGTATAATCAGCTTTTTTCAGGTGATCCTACATGGGTTACTGAGTCGATAGGAGGTATGGGATGTAACGGATATTCTCTTGTTACAAGAACCTCATTCAGATATCTTCATACCCTTACAAATCTGGGCACTGCACCTGAGCCTAATCTTACAGTGCTTTGGTCGCCCAGACTTCCTGAGGCATTTAAACGTTACTGTGCAAAAATGTCAATACTGACATCTTCAATACAGTATGAAAATGATGAGATAATGCGTACCGATCATGGTGATGATTATGCGATAGCCTGCTGTGTATCATCTATGAGAGTCGGAAAGGAAATGCAGTTTTTCGGGGCAAGGGCAAATCTGGCAAAATGTCTTTTATATGCAATAAACGGCGGTATTGATGAAAAGTCTAAAGTTCAGGTAGGACCTAAATTCAGACCGGTTGAAAGTGAATATCTTGATTTTGATGATGTCAAATCAAAGTTTGAAGATATGATGGAATGGCTTGCCAAACTTTATGTCAATACACTTAATATAATACATTATATGCATGATAAATATGCTTATGAAGCAGTACAGATGGCACTTCATGACAGAGAGGTAAAACGCTTCTTTGCCACAGGTATTGCAGGGCTTTCAGTTGTTGCAGATTCACTTAGTGCTATAAAATATGCAAAGGTAAAAACCGTGCGTGATGAGGACGGTATTGTATATGATTATCAGATAGAAGGTGATTTCCCTAAATACGGCAATAATGATGACAGAGTTGACAAGCTTGCAGTTGATCTTGTAGAAAGTTTTATGAGTAAGATCAGGAAGCACCATGTTTATAGGCATTCAATTCCTACAATGTCAATACTTACAATTACTTCAAATGTAGTTTATGGTAAAAAAACGGGTAATACTCCTGACGGAAGGCGTTACGGAGAGCCTTTTGCACCGGGTGCAAATCCGATGCACAGACGTGATACTCATGGTGCGCTCGCTTCACTTACTTCAGTATCCAAGCTGCCTTTCAGAGATGCACAGGACGGCATCTCAAATACGTTTTCAATAGTGCCCGGAGCACTTGGAAAGGATAATCAGGTATTTGCAGGAGATCTTGACCTTGACAGACTTCTTGAAGAAGCGGAGTTTGAAACTAAGGAATAAGAAAAAGCAGGCAGATAATATAATGCAAAGTATGAACTGCCATATGTAAAATAGGCGGAAGGCTTGACTGATATGTTAAAAAAAGAAAAGGACGGCAGCATTAAAAATGCTGCCGATAAGGCGGCAGGTGCATATATAAATGAAGATGAGCTTAATGCACTTGTAAGGATGATTGATAATAAGGTTTTGGCAGGTGCAGGGCATATTGATGTTTGCATGCATTTAGACAATGCTCCAAATATGCCCGGTTGCGAGGGTTTAAAATGCACCTCATGCATGATACCTAACCTTAATACTGAAAACGATTAATATCCATCTATGATATTATTGATGCATACAGATAATTTAGTATGCCTGAAATATATAATTTTAAAACGGAGGTAAAAAATGGTTACAGATTCACAGATTGATAATCTTGTTTCACTGCTTGACGGCTACTCAAAAAAGGGCGGGCATCATTTAAATATAAATGTGTTTTCAAGAGAGACACTGCTTGATGCACAGGAGCATCCTGAAAAATATCCGCAGCTTACAGTGAGAGTTTCAGGTTATGCGGTAAACTTTAATAAGCTTACAAGAGAGCAGCAAAATGATGTAATTTCAAGAACATTCCATGAAGGAATGTAATCAGGGTGGTATATAATCAATGCATGGATATATACATTCAATAGAGACATTCGGGACCGTTGACGGTCCCGGTGTCCGCTATGTGGTTTTTTTTCAGGGCTGTCCTCTGCGCTGTAAATATTGTCATAATCCGGATACATGGCAGACGGGAATAGGTGAAGAAGTAAGTGTTGATGAGATACTTGACGATTATGAAAACTATAAACCGTATCTTCATGGAGGAGGTATAACCTGTACAGGCGGTGAACCGCTTTTGCAGATTGATTTTATAAAGGAACTTTTTACAGAAGCTAAAAAGAGGGGTATACATACTTGTGTTGATACAAGCGGAGCAACATTTTCACCTGATAATCCCGAGATACTGCAAAAATTTGACAGACTTATAGAAGTAACCGATCTGTTTTTGCTTGATATAAAGCATATTGACAGCAGTCAGCATCTCTGGCTTACAGGACAAGGAAATGAACATATACTTGCATTTGCCGGGTATTTAGATAAAAACAATAAGGATATGTGGATAAGGCATGTTGTAATTCCTAAAATAACATATGATGACAAGCTTTTGTATGAACTGGGATATTTTTTAGGAGGACTTAAAAATATAAGAGCACTTGATATACTTGCCTATCATACCATGGGAAAAGTTAAATATGAAAATCTGCATCTGAAATATCCGCTTGAGGAGATCCCACCTCTTGATCTTGAACAGGCAAAGCACGCAAAGAAAATTGTATTTGACGGTTTAAAGGCAAGGCTTCTCCACGATAAAAAAAGGGATTTGACTAAACAAAATATTTTAAAATCTTAAAAGCAACCTTTTGTTTTAATTAACAAGAGGTTTTTTATATTTATCATATATTAAAATCTATTATTTAGATACAGTAACCGGTAGTAATCTTCAAAATATTTCATATTGACATTAATAGGGTTACTTCGTATAATCTAGTTGTTATTTGTTATAAGGTAAATGTACAGGATATTATGCAGCAGAGTCGGTTTGGTTTTTATACAAAAAAGCTTTAAAAACAATAATATTAAGCTGTTGTAAATTATTCTAATGTTCATGGTCGTGATATAATGTGCATAAATAATTATTGAAGCTATTTAAAAATTTATATAAAAGGAGAAGCTTATGTCAAAAAAATACGATGTAGTAATTAAGAGCAAGAGTATGGGACACGGAGAGGACGATGAAGTTCTGCTTGAAAAACTGATGGTTGGATTCCTGCACACTCTTGCCGGCAGGGAAAATCTGCCTGAACATATTATTATGTATGGTTCAGGTGTTTTGCTTTCCTGTACAGGTTCTGACAGCATTGAAGATTTAAAAGTGCTTGAAGAAAAAGGTGTAAAGGTACTCTCATGTGGAATATGTCTTGATTATTATGAAATAAAAGATGAACTTAAGGTTGGCGGCGTAACAACTATGGCAGAAGTAGTTGAAATTATGACAACATCCGATAAGGTGATTATTCCGTAAGAATTTTTTGCAGGCACCCATAGTTTTATGGGTGCCAAGTTTTATTAAAATTAAGGAGAAAATAATGGAAAAATTTCCGGCTTTTTGTACTACACTAATAGGTTCAATGCCAAGAAGCCCTGAACTGCTTGAACTTAAAAAGCAGTCGGTTTATGATGAAAATAAAAAGGCTGAATATATGGCTAAGGCATTTGAAGAAACAAAACGAATCGTTGAACTTCAAAAAAACGCAGGAATTGATGTTCCGGTTTGCGGAGAACTGTTAAGAGACAATTTTGTAAGCTTTGTTGCAGAGAAAGTAGATGGTATAAGTCTTATGAGTATGGATGAAATACTTGAAATAACTGCAAATTCGGATGAATTTAAAGAAAGCTTAAATCAAATGGATGCTTCGGATAATTCTATGAGCAATCCTATATGTACAGGACGAATTGATACAGATGCCCGTTTAGTTGATGAAGAAGTTGATATGATGAAAGAGTTTTCAGGCAATGACAGGTATAAAATTACAATTCCCAGTCCATATATTCTAACACGTTCCATGTGGTTAAAGGAAGTTTCTCAAAGTGCCTACTCAGACAGAAAGGAACTGGGAGCTGATGTTGTAAAGCTGCTTTTAAATGAAGTGGAGCATTTGATAGCTTCCGGAGTTAAGGTAATACAGATTGATGAACCTATTGTATCAGAGGTCGTATTTCAGAAACCGGGAGGAGACAACTCATTCTACTGAGGCGCCTTGTCTGAGAAGGTCAAGATTGACCAAGAGCTGAAATTTGCAAGCAATCTCTTAAAACCGATTCTTGCAAAAATAAAAGAACATGAAGATGTAATCAGTGCAATGCATGTATGCAGAGGAAATTGGACAACTGATGAAAGCGTGTTATTATCAGGAGCCTATGATAAGCTTTCAAAATTTTTCAGCGGACTTAAGGTAGATATGCTGGCACTTGAGTTTTCTACGCCAAGAGCAGGTGAAGTAAGTGAATTATTCCATAATAATCTGTTGGCAAAAAAAATTATTTTAGGATATGGTGTTATAAATCCTCGAACACAGACAGTTGAAGATGTTGATGAAATTGTTGCAAGGGTTGAAAAGGTACTTGAATTTTTGCCGCCTGAAAGGATTTGGCTTAATTCAGACTGCGGATTTGCTACTTTTTGTAACAGACCTTTAAATTCCTATGAAATAATTGAAGCAAAATTAAGAAATATGGCTAAAGCAGCTGAAATACTTAGAGGAAGATTATGATAAATTTTGATCAGGCTTCCAGTTCATTTCCTAAGGCACCGAATCTGCCTGAAGCGGTTGCCGAATTTATAAGAACGGGAGCGAGTAATATTAACAGGGGAAGCCTCAATATATCCTATGAGGCTTCTCAACTTGTATATAAAACCAGGGAATACCTGCTTGATTATTTCGGTGCCAAGAATAAGCAGGTCGTTTTTACAAAAAATGTTACTGAAAGCCTTAATTTAATTTTAAAGGGATATTTAAAAAATGGAGACCATATAATAATATCAGGGCTTGAGCATAATGCAGTGATGCGTCCTTTAAAAGCTTTGGAAAAAAGTAATATAAGCTATTCAATCATTCCCTCTGATGAGCAGGGAAGTATAAATGCAGATTGTATCCCGGCTTTAATAAAACCGGATACAAAGGCTATTTTAACGACTGCCGCAAGCAATGTGGCAGGGAATATTTTACCTCTCAGGCAAATAGGGAAAGTAGCAAGATTAAATCATATCCCTTATTTTGTAGATGCTGCCCAACTTGCAGGATTTTTACCTTTAAATATGGATGTACTGGGTATAGATTTATTGGCAATTACAGGTCATAAAAGCCTGCTTGGACCGCATGGCATAGGAGCAGTTATACTGTCTGATGAGATAGGCAAAAAAATAGAACCTCTTATTTACGGGGGGACAGGTTCAGTATCGGATAAATTTGACATGCCTGAAAGTTTACCTGATAAATTTGAAGCGGGGACACAAAACCTTATAGGAATTGCAGGGCTTTTGGCTTCAATGAGGTGGCTTAAAGAAAATCATATTCAGGTATTAAAAAATGAAATTGCTCTTACTAACAGATTTATAACGGGAATTAATGAGTTATCACTAAAATATCCTATAAAGCTTATAGGGCTTAATTTAGAACAAAGCGGTTATCTAATCGATATAGAAGAAGTAGAATGTGGATTAAATTTTGAGAATTTAAAGAAAAACTATCATTTACTTGAAGATAGAGAGCTTTTAATAGAAAAAATCCATCGTACCCCGGTTGTATCTGTTTACTCTGATGAAATTGACATAGCAAGCCTTTCATTTTATCTTGAAAGTGAGGGCAAGATTGCTACCAGGGTAGGTATGCAGTGTTCTCCTCTTGCTCATACTTCACTTAAGACGTTTCCAAAAGGAACTTTAAGATTTAGTTTCGGTTATAATGAAACTATTAAAGATGTTGACTATTGCTTAAAGCTGATTAAAGAATTTTTTTCTGAAGAGTAAAATAAGCAGAATTAATAAAACAGCATTATTACGGGAGGGAAAGGTGCAGGAAAAAACAAGGTTTGATTTAGTTTTATTTGATTCGCCTCATCATGCAATTTCATTTGAACAAAAAGCCAAGGCGATGAATCTGGGCGGCAGGCTGATACCTGTCCCCCGCATACTATCATTATCATGCGGTATGTGTTATCGTTCTCATATAAAAGACAGAGGACTTCTTAAATCTTTTATAAATAATGAAGATGTGAAATTTCAAAAGATTGTTGAGAATTTTGAAATGATGTAGGCGAAGTTATTAACAGGTATTTATTTGACAGTAACCTTTATCTTATTAAAATCTGAATTATTGTATTTATTTTTATAAAATGGTATAATCCTTCTTTAAAAATCAGGAAGGATAATAGAATATGAATATTAATATAAGTGAGCTTGATGCAAAGCTTAAATCAAATAAATTAAAAGTAGGTGTACTTGGTGCGACGGGTATGGTAGGACAGAGGTTTCTTTCACTTCTTGCCGGTCATCCGTGGTATGAGGTATCCGTGGTTGCTGCAAGTTCCAGAAGTGAGGGAAAGACTTATGAGGAAGCGGTAGGAAACAGATGGAAAATGCCTGTACCCGTACCACATAGTATTAAAAACCTTAAGGTGATGAATGTAAATAAAATAGAAGAAGTTGCAGGAATGGCAGATTTTGTTTTTTCTGCAGTTGATATGACAAAGGATGAGATAAGGGATATTGAGGAGGCATATGCAAGGACTGAAACCCCTGTAGTTTCAAACAATTCAGCACACAGATGGACGAAAGATGTTCCGATGGTAATACCTGAAGTAAATCCTGAGCATTTTGAAGTGATTAAATTACAGAAAAAAAGACTTGGAACAAATAAGGGTTTTATAGCGGTAAAGCCGAATTGTTCAGTACAGAGTTATGTTCCGGTGCTTGCCGCATGGAAAGAATTTGAGCCGTATGAGGTGGTGGTTACTACCTACCAGGCTATATCAGGTGCGGGTAAGACTTTTGAAGAATGGCCGGAAATGATTGAAAATATAATTCCCTATATCGGAGGTGAGGAGGAAAAGAGTGAGAAAGAACCGCTTAGGATATTCGGCAAGGTTGAAAAAGAGGGTATAGTGCCTGCAAAACTTCCTGTAATAAGTTGTCAGTGTGTAAGGGTTCCCGTGCTTAACGGGCATACTGCCGCAGTTTTTGTAAAGCTTAGAAAAAAAGCTGATAAGAAACTGCTTATAAAAAAACTTGCAGAGTATAAGGGAGCCGCTCAGGAGTTAAAATTACCTTCAGCTCCTAATGAATTTATAAAGTATATGGAAGATAATGACAGACCGCAGGTAAAGCTTGATGTAGATTTTGAAAAGGGAATGGGTGTAACTGTGGGCAGACTTCGTGAAGATGCTGTATATGACTGGAAGTTTATAGGACTTTCACACAATACATTAAGAGGAGCCGCAGGAGGAGCATTATTATGTGCTGAACTGCTTACCGCACAGGGGTATATATATTAAAATTACAGTATGGAAATTTAAGGAAAATATACTGTTTTACTAAATATTGAAAAGTAGTATTATATATATTAAAATATATAAGCCTTAGGCAGGTATATAAGTAATTTAACAAAGTAAAATCATATATGGTATTTGTATGAAAGGCAGTTTTATATGAAAAACCTATATATAGCTGAAAAACCAAGTGTTGCACAGGAGTTTGCAAAGGCACTTAAAATAAAGGCTTCAAGGAAAAAAGGCTGTATTGAATCACAGGATAGCATAGTTACATGGTGTGTCGGGCATCTTGTAACCATGAGCTATCCGGAAAAATATGATCCGATATATAAAAGATGGAGCCTTAACACTCTACCTTTTTTACCCAAAGTCTTTAAATATGAAGTTATTGAAAATGTAAAAGAGCAGTTTGATATTGTAAGTACACTTCTTAACAGAGCCGATGTTTCAACTATTTATATATGTACCGACTCCGGACGGGAAGGTGAGTATATTTACCGTCTTGTTGACGAGATGGCAAATGTGGCAGGGAAAAAAAGAAAAAGAGTCTGGATAGATTCACAGACTGAAGAGGAGATATTAAGGGGCATAAGTGAGGCAAAGGATTGGTCTGAGTATGATAATCTTAGCAGCAGTGCATATCTTAGAGCAAAAGAAGACTATCTGATGGGAATAAACTTTTCAAGACTTCTTACACTTAAATATGGTAATACAATAGCCGGATTCTTAAAAAAGGATAGGGCTGTCTTAAGTGTCGGCAGGGTTATGACATGTGTGATAGGTATGGTGATAAGACGTGAAAGAGAGATAAGAGACTTTCTAAAAATTCCTTTTTACAAAGTTATAGCCGTTCTTAGTAAAGAAGAATTTAACTTTCCGGCTGAATGGCGTGTTGATGCAGATTCGGCATATTTTGGTTCACCTCTGCTTTATAAGGAAAACGGGTTCAAAAAAAAGGAAGATGCACAAAAGCTTATAGATTCTATAATACCTGCAAATATGCAGGTATTTAAATCTGAAAAGAAAAAGGAAATTAAAAACCCTCCGCTCTTATATAATCTTGCCGAGATTCAGAATGAATGCTCAAAAAAATTTAAAATAAGTCCTGATGAAACGCTTAAGGCTGTGCAGTCTATGTATGAAAAAAAGCTTGTAACCTATCCCAGAACAGATGCAAGGGTACTTTCAAGTGCGGCAGCAAAAGAAATTCATAAAAACATAACGGGGCTTAAGGGGATTGATTTATATAAGGATTTTGCACAGGAAATTATAGCATCGGGAAAATATAAAAATATAGAAAAGACAAAATATGTAAATGACAGTCGTATAAATGATCATTATGCAATAATACCTACCGGTCAGACCGGTGCATATAATACACTTTCGCCAATTGGTAAAAAAATATATGATCTTATATGCAGAAGATTCCTGGCTATATTTTATCCAAGTGCATTGTATGAAAGATATAATCTTGAATTTATTGCAAATGCTAAAAAAAATACCGACTTAAAAAGCCCTGTTTTGACATGTGAGGACTTAAAGAAAGAACATTTTGTCTCATCATTTAAGCTTTTAAAAAGTGAAGGATATCTTAAACTATATAATTCAAATACTGATACACCGGCAAATTCAGATAGCGGTTTAGGTAAGGATTTTGTTTCAGATAAGAAAAGTGATATAAATATTGAGGATGATATTGATAAAAACATACAGAAACTTATAGAAATTCCGGCTTTCAGACAGATGATTTCAAAGCTTAAAAATGGGGATATAGTAAATATAGGAGGTTTTGATATAAAGGAGGGTGAAACTTCACCGCCTAAAAGATACACCTCCGGGTCTATGATACTGGCTATGGAAAATGCAGGGCAGCTTATTGAAGATGAGGAACTTAGAAGCCTTATAAAAGGATCGGGGATAGGGACTTCAGCTACAAGGGCTGAGATACTTAAAAAATTATTTACAATAAAATACCTTATGCTTAATAATAAAACACAGGTAATAACTCCTACACTTTTAGGAGAACTTGTATATGAGGCTGTAAATGCCTCTATATCGCATCTTTTAAATCCGGAACTTACTGCCAGCTGGGAAAAGGGGCTTAATTGTGTTTCACAAGGTACAATAACCTCAGATGAGTATATGGAAAAGTTAGAAAACTTTGTTTCTGTGAGGACTGCCAATGTTATAAGACTTAACAATCAATATGTTTTAAAGCAGGCATATGACAGGATAGCAGGGTTTTATAAAAGTTAAATTATATACAATGTATCTTAAATAAACTTAAAGATACACGGATTATTAAATCCTATAAATAAAAACTAATTGGAGAATTAGACTAATATGAACATCAGCGTTACAAAAAATGATATAAAGACAAGTGAATTGTTTGACCTGGGAAAAACAATTGCAGAGCCTCTTTTAAAAAGGTATGAGTATCCGTGGGAAGCACTTGGCGGAATAAAGGAATTTATAGAATTCATAGGAGGAGCTTTATCCCCTGACGATTACAATATGATAGGCGATAATATATGGATACATAAATCTGTCGCAATACCGCCTTCAGTATGCCTTGCCGGTCCTATGATAATATGCAGCAATACTGAAGTAAGACATGGTGCATTTTTCAGAGGAAATGTTATAATAGGTGAGGGAGCAGTTGCAGGAAATTCATGTGAATTTAAAAATTCAATAATATTTGACAATGCACAGATACCTCATTTTAATTATATAGGTGATTCAATAATAGGCTTTAAAAGCCATATGGGGGCCTCATCAATTACAAGCAATTTAAAGAGTGATAAAAGCCTTGTAAAAGTGCATCTGGGAAATGAAGACATAGATACCGGTATTAAAAAATTCGGGGCTATGGTAGGCGATTTTGTAGAAGTAGGTTGCGGTTCCATCCTAAACCCTGGAACGATAATAGGAAAACATTCAAATATATATCCTCTTTCAAGTGTAAGGGGTTGTGTAAAGTCAAATTCGATCTATAAAAGCAAGGACGAAATAGTAGAAAAAATAATTATTAAACTTAAATAATTTTACGGTTATTAAATGATAACGGATCATAACAATATAAATTTAAGTTTATGCTTATAAAAATACTTGGAGACAGGTTATGAATATCAAACTAAATAAGACACAACCGCTGTTTATAAAAATCCTTGATTTTATGGTACATATATCACTGGCTATATGCACGGCTTGGTTTATAGCATATTCATTTGCTTACAAAGTTACAAATACAGGTCAGTCCATGTTGCCGCTTATAGGTGTCAATGAGGGAGTTTTAGTAAATAGACTGGCTTATGTTTTTGATAAACCTGAACGTTTTGATATAATTGCATTTAAATCTTCAGAAAATGATGTGAATGTAAAACGTATTATAGGTCTGCCGGGCGAAACGGTGGTTATACTGGAAGGTATTGTCTATATAAACGGAAATCCCCTCGACACATCGGATGTTACCGGCAAGGATCTTGAAAAGGCGGCACTGGAAGGTATTGCTTCAGCTCCTGTAATACTTAAGGACGATGAGTATTTTGTACTCGGAGATAATCGTGAATCAAGTGAGGATTCAAGATTTTCAAAAATAGGCAATGTAAAAAGAAAACTTATAATAGGGAAATTGTGGCTGAGGATAATACCGCTTAAAAGAATTGGCTATTTGTATTAAAATTATTTTTTTAATTATTTTTTAAAATTTAAGAGGTTTAATTTTATGAAGGATTATATAACACAATTAATTCAAAGATACCCGGATTTGTCATCTATTGAGACCGATATAAGAGAAGCATACAGTATTATAAAAAATTCATATGAAAAAGGCGGAAAGCTTTTGATAGGCGGTAACGGTGGAAGCTGTGCCGATTCGGAGCATATAGTTGGAGAGCTTATGAAAGGCTTTGTAAAAAAACGCACACTTGATGAGGCTTATAAAAAAAGACTTGAAGAAATTGACACTGTTGCAGGTAAAAAACTTGCCGAATCTCTTCAGCTTTCACTGCCTGCCATAGCTATAACAGGGCATCAGGGACTCTCAAGTGCCTTCGCAAATGATGTGGATGCAGATATGACTTATGCACAGCAGGTAAATGGATATGGAAAAGAAGGGGATGTACTTATAGCGATATCAACTTCAGGAAATGCACTTAATCTTTATTATGCTGCAGTTACTGCCAGGGCTAAAGGTATGAAGGTAATTGCGTTGTCGGGAAAAACAGGAGGAAAACTTGCCTGCATTTGTGATAAAAGTATAATAGTTCCAAATAATGAAACTTACATGATCCAGGAACTGCATCTGCCTATATATCATGCACTTTGTCTGCAGCTTGAAGAATTTTTTTTCAGCGAATAATATATTTTGAAAGGCTTTTATGATAAAGAAAAAAGAAATTCTTGATTTTTACAAAAACAGAAAAGTTTTAGTTACAGGAAGCACCGGATTTAAAGGAGCATGGCTATGTCTTATGCTTTATATGGCAGGTGCCGAGGTTTACGGCTATTCACTAAAACCTGATGATACACAGCTGTTATTTGGAAAAATAGGACTTGAAGATAAAATTCATCAGTTTTATGCAGATATAAGAGATTTTGACAAGTTGTCAGCGGCTCTTAATGAGTGCAAGCCCGAATTTGTATTTCATCTTGCCGCCCAGCCCCTTGTAGTGGAATCGTATATACATCCCAGGTATACATTTGATACAAATATTATGGGAACTGTCAATATACTTGAATGTATAAGGCGTTCAGAACTTGAAGTTTCGTTTTTAAATGTTACTACTGACAAGGTTTATGACAATGAGGAAAAGGATAAGCAATATAAGGAAAATGACAGGCTTGACGGTTATGATCCGTATTCAAATTCAAAATCCTGTTCTGAGCTTGTAACTCACAGCTATAAAAGATCATTTTTTTATGATGGCGGCTGCTTTTTAAGTACGGCAAGGGCAGGCAATGTTATAGGCGGCGGCGATTATGCCAAAAACCGTATAATACCTGATTGTGTAAAAGCGGCTTTAGGTGATAAAAATATAGTTATAAGAAATCCTTATTCGGTAAGACCCTATCAGCATGTAATTGAACCGCTGTATACATATCTTATGATCGCTGCAAATCAATATAAAAATGCTGATATTTCAGGGAATTACAATATAGGTCCTGATGCAGATGATTGTCAAACCACATTGAAGCTTGTGGAAATATTTTGTCAGGCATGGGGGGGAGGTATGAAGTATACAGTTTCAGAAAGTACAGGTCCGCATGAGGCGGGTTTTTTAAAACTTGACTGCAGCCATCTGAAAAATGTATTTGGCTGGAAACCGGTATATAGCATAAAAGAAGCTGTTTACAAAACGGTTGAGTGGAATAAAAGGATTCTTGGCGGTGAATCGGCATCAGAAGTATGTATGTCGCAGATAGATGATTTTTATAAGATTTTATAAAGGGGGCGGTAAGTGAAATATCCTGCTGCAGGAAACAGAGCATCTGATTTTTCTTATGCCCGGAGGGCGGGGTATTTCAATCCTGCGTAAGTCGCCGTAGGCTTCAGTCTTGTTATATGACCGGTTGCCCGCAGGAATAAATATCAGTATGAATACAATAACTAAAATAAAACAAGCCATAATGGCTGATGTGCAAAATGAGGAATATACAAAAAAAGGTATAGAGCCTCTATTTTCAGCACCTGCAGCTGCACGTATTGTCGTTGTAGGGCAGGCACCAGGTATTCATGCACAGCAAAATAGAATATACTGGAAAGACAGGAGCGGAGCTTTGTTGAGACAGTGGATGGATATGAATGAGGAAGAATTTTATTCAACAGATAAGCTTTCAATACTTCCGATGGACTTTTACTATCCCGGAAAAGGCAAATCAGGAGATCTTCCGCCCCGTAAAGGTTTTGCGGCAAAGTGGCATCCTCTTATATTAAAGACTATGCCGGATGTAAAATTATTTATACTTATAGGTCATTATGCCCAGCAGTATTATATCGCACAAAGTAAAGGGCAAACTCTTACACAGATAGTTAAAAACTATAAATCCTACCTCCCGGAATTTTTTCCAATTGTACATCCTTCACCTTTAAATATAAGGTGGAGAAAGAAAAACCCGTGGTTTGAAGAAATTGTACTGCCTGATTTTAAAAAAAGGATTAAGGAGGTTTTATATGAACTATAATATAGAAAAAATTCTGCCGGCTACTCCTGCCATAATAGGATATGAGATAAGTAATTTAAAGAGGTGTAGATAATATGCCATATGATATATTTTTTGTAAATCTCGGTATTAAGATAGAGCATCTTCGAAATCATATTAGTGTATTTGGTTTTAAAATAACTTTTTATGGCATTATAATAGGTATCGGAATGCTTGCAGGACTTAAGATGGCATGTGCTGATGCTAAAAGAAGAGGGCAAGATCCTGAACTTTATATGGATTTTGCAATATATGCAATTTTGTTTGCAGTGATAGGTGCAAGGCTTTATTACGTTATATTCTCGTGGGATAATTATAAAGATGATTTACTGCAGATTTTTAACACAAGAGGAGGAGGACTTGCAATATATGGAGGTGTGATAGCTTCAATTATTACACTGCTCGTATTTTCACATATAAAAAGGGTGAAATTCATGTCTATGGCAGACAGTGGAGTGCTTGGACTTATAACAGGTCAGATAATAGGCAGATGGGGCAATTTCTTTAATGCTGAAGCGTTTGGAGGTTATACAAATAATTTGTTTGCAATGCAGATAAGAAGGGATATTGTAAATTCAAATATGCTTAATAATAGTGTACTTGAACATATGGTGAAAGTAGGCGATTATTATTATATTCAGGTACATCCCACATTTTTATATGAATCAATGTGGAATCTTGCACTGCTTATATTTATGCTTTGGTACAGAAAAAGAAAAAAATTTGAAGGTGAGATGTTTTTTATATATCTGGGAGGTTATGGTTTTGGAAGAGCATTAATTGAATCTCTCAGAACTGACAGTTTATTTGTTCCGGGTACAAATCTTGCAGTATCACAGCTGCTTGCACTGGTATGTGTTGTTATAGCGGCTTTGTCTATTTGTATAGGCAGAAGAAACAAAAAAACAGGTTTTAATTAAGAAATTTTAGTCATTTTGTAACTGGTTTTTTAAGCTTATAAAAACACTATATATTGTAGCAAATACCAAACACCAACACAATATACAGGAATGAATGCGGATTTTTTTCGTATTTATTCCTTTTTTTAGATTATAAATTTGCAGTTAATTATTGCAATTTTCTTATTATTGGATTAATATTATAGACATAGAGTGGTAAAAAGTGGAAGAAAGTGGAGGAGAGTATCATGCTTAAGTTCATGGGAGAGTTTAATAACTGTGTTGATATAAAAGGCAGAGTGGTAATCCCAAATAAATTCCGTGAACAGCTTGGAGAAAGCTTTATAGTTACAAAAAGTTTTGACGGCTGTCTGGCAGTCTATGACTTTAAACAATGGGAGTTTCTTCAAGACAGGCTTGGTCAGATGCCTATGGTCAGCACGGCGGCAAGAACAATAAGGCGCATAATAGTAGGAAGTGCTTTTGAAACGGGAACGGATAAGCAGGGACGTATACTTATACCGGCAGCACTCAGAGAGTATTCTTCAATAGAAAAAGAAGCCGTTATTATAGGAAATATTGATCATATTGAAATTTGGGGAAAGGAAGTATGGAAAAAGAAGATGGAAGAAATTAATGTGGATGAAACTGCACAGAAGCTTTATGATGCAGGTATTTATATATAATGTTCATGCATAAAAGTGTTCTGCTTTATGAGACTGTAGATATGCTGTCTGTTAAAAAAGACGGTATATATGTTGACTGCACTTTAGGCGGAGGCGGGCATGCATACGAAGTGTGCATGAGGCTTGATAAAGGCAGACTTATCGGTATAGATCAGGACAGAGATGCCATAGAAGCGGCTTCTCGCAAGTTAAGTACTTTTGCCTCAAAGGTAGATATAGTACATGATAATTACAGCAATATTAAAGCTGTACTTGATATGCTTAATATAAATATGGTTGACGGTATTTACCTTGATCTCGGGGTATCTTCACATCAGCTTGACAGTATAAAGAGGGGTTTTTCATATATGCATGATGCACCTCTGGATATGCGTATGGATATGCGTTTTAAAAAGACCGCTGCCGATATAGTAAATAAATACGATGAGGCAAGGCTTTACAGTATAATAAAAAATTACGGTGAAGATATATTTGCTAAAAATATAGCTAAACATATTGTATTAAACAGAGCTAAAAAAAGAATTGAAACAACAGGGGAGCTTGTGGAAATTATAAAAGCGGCAATACCTATGAGAATGCAGGTAAAAGGAGGTCATCCTGCAAAGAGAACATTTCAGGCTATAAGGATAGAGCTAAATGCGGAACTTGAAGTGCTTGAAAATTCTCTTGACAGAATGATAGAACTCTTAAAACCCGGCGGAAGGCTTGTAGTTATAACTTTCCATTCACTTGAAGACAGGATAGTTAAACAGATTTTCAGAAAAAATGAAAATCCGTGTATATGTCCAAGGGATTTTCCTATATGTGTATGCAAAAAAAAAGTATGGGAAGAGTTTTAACTAAAAAAGCAATTATTCCTTCTGAGGCAGAGCTTAAAGAAAATCCCCGTGCAAAAAGTGCAAAGCTTCGTGCATTTGAAAAAGTGATTTAAAAATGAAACAGATTAAGGTAAAATAAAAAGGGGGGCTGTACAATGAGCAATAATTCGGATAAGAAATTAAAGAGAAATTCTGTCGGTTCAAAGAAAAATTATTATGTAAATGATGATTCATATAAACAGGATTATATAGAGGAAGGAAGCGCATTAAGATATACTGACTATCCGCAGAAAAAGAAAAATACTAAAAGATATCCTAAAAAAAGTATTAGGGAAAGAAATGTTGAGGTAAGGAAAAATCGTGCCAGAGCAGCACTTGGAATTGATCTTCCGTTTCTTATACTGCTTACAGTAGCACTTGGGTTTACGCTTAATATGTGTTATAGCTATTTGCGTGTAAGGGCTGGAATTACTGCAAGTATAAGAAATATTGAATTAAAGGAAAAAGAGCTTGCAGCATTTCAGAATCAGAATGATACTATAGAGATGAATATAAAATCAAGCATTGACCTTGACCATATCTATGATGTGGCAACGAAGGAGCTTGGTATGGTTTATGCAAAAAAAGATCAGATAATCAAATACAATACATCTGAAAAGGAATATGTGAGACAGTATGAAGACATCCCGGACAGGTAGGAAAGGGCGCAGATACGGCGGTACTACAAAAAAGGGAAATCCTACAAAAAACAACAAAAGTTTAAATAGACAAAGTTCCCAGAATAAAATTAATAAAAGGAACAGGTCTACAGATCCTGATATATATACATTAAAAACTTCCAAAACTCCTCAAAAGACTAAAGTTGTTGTGGAAAGAAAAGAAGTAAGTACAAAAAACAGGGTTCTTACGGAAGCTATGCACCTGCGTCTTATGATAAGCCTCGGTATGATAATACTGGGGCTTATTGGATTGATGATGAAGGTATATGCTATACAGTCCGATTCAAAAGATTATAATCAAAAAGTCTTATCGCAGCAAAGATATGATTCCAGAGATATTCCTTACAGACGTGGAGATATAATGGATAGAAATGGAACCTATCTTGCTACAAGCAATAAGGTATATAATCTTATACTTGACCCTTATCAAATAAATCAGGCTCAGGAAAAGTATCTTGATCCTACGGTTTCATTGCTTGCAGAAGTATTTGAATATGATGAGCAGAATATAAGGGAGATAATAGCTTCAAACTCAGATGCAAGGTATATAAGACAGGAAAAAGAAGTAAGCTATGAAGTTAAAGAAAGGTTTGAAAAAAGAAAAGATGAGATAAACAAGGATTTTGCGGCACATGGTTTAAAGTCAAGGGTACATGGTGTATGGTTTGAAGATGCTTACCTGAGAGTTTATCCATATAATTCACTTGCCTGCAATGCGGTGGGTTTTGCAAATTCAGACAATACATTGGGTACAGGTGGGATTGAGCAGTATTATAATGATGAGCTTATAGGCACTTCAGGAAGAGAGTATGGGTATCTGAATGATGACTACAATCTTGAGCGTGTAATAAAACCTGCCTCTGACGGCAACAGCATAGTGTCCACTCTGGATTCAAATATACAAAAAATTGTTGAAAAACATATAAGTGATTGGGAAGCAGAGATGGGAAGCAAAGTTACCGCATGTATTGTAATGGATCCGAACAGCGGTGAGATACTTGCAATGGCTACAAGCAAGACCTACGACCTTAATAATCCCAGAAATATAGAAAAATATTACACTCAAGATGATTTTAATGCACTTGATGAAAACGGGCAAAATGAGATAATGAATGATATCTGGCGCAACTATTGCGTAAGCGATACTTATGAACCGGGTTCTCCGTCAAAGATATTTACAGTTGCTGCAGCACTTGAAGAAGGCAGTGTAAAACCTGAGGACAGTTTTTTTTGTGATGGAGGACAGTATGTAGGTGATCGCTGGATAAGATGTGCCGTGCGTTCAGGGCATGGAAGCGTAACTTTAAAGGAATCACTTATACGAAGTTGCAATGATGCCATGATGCAGATTGTTGCAGGGCTTGGCACAGAAAAATTCAGCACTTTTCAGCATCTTTTCGGCATAGGAGAAAAGAGCGGTATTGATCTGCCCGGAGAGCCTGATACATCATCGCTTATCTATCATATACCTGATATGACATCTATAGATCTTGCTACCAATTCTTTTGGTCAAAATTATAACTGTACTATGGTACAAATGTCAGCAGCTATATGCTCGGTTATAAATGGAGGGTATTATTATGAGCCGCATATTGTAAAACAGATACTTAATTCTCAGGGTTCAGTTATAAAAGATATAGAGCCTAAACTTGTAAGGGAGACGGTTTCATCAAGTACCTCAGCTTTTATAAGGGAGGCTTTAAGGGATGTTATAGAAAGAGGAACAGGAAAAGCTGCAAAAGTTGAAGGCTATGATGTTGGCGGAAAGACGGGAACATCACAGAAGCTTCCGAGAGGCTCAGGGAAATATCTTCTTTCGTTTGCCGGTTTTGCTCCTGTTGACGACCCTCAGGTGTTTTGCTATGTCATAGTTGATGAACCAAATACTGATAATCAGGCACATTCAATATATGCAAGTAATTTATTCAGTAAAATTATGACTGATGTGCTTCCATATATGGGTATATTTCCAAAAGATGAAGCTGCCGCACAAAAGATACAGGAAGAAAGAGATGCTAAACTTAAGGCACAGGAATCATCAGAGGCACAGAATAATGATAATTCCGCCGGTGAAAACAGCACGGAAAGTGTTTCATCAGACACAAAAACGCAGCAAAATAATTCCGAACCGAATTCATCGACTTCAGCTGCAAAAGAAAAAACTCCCAATACTTCAGGTGAGGGAAACGCTTCTGAAAGCTCTGAATATGAAACTGATGAATATATTGAAGATGCAAATGCCGATTTTGAAGGTGATGCAGCATCAGCCTCTCTTTCATCAAACGAATCATCTGCAGCACAGCAGTCAAAGGAAGATAAAAGCACTACTGCTGCCGAAACAAAAAAAGCTGTAAAGAAAGAAACTGCAAAATCCGAAAAAAACAAAAAAAAGAGCAGTAAAAACACATCGAAAAGCTCACAGAGCGAGACTACAGCAGTAAAATCTTCAAATAAAAAGAAGAAAAGTGAGTCATCTGTTGCCGGTACAGATGGAAATAAAAATAAAACCAAGAAAAAGACAGGAAATTAATTATGATAAATGACAGCATATGTGCACTGCTTATAAGTTTCATAGTATGTGCATCATTATGTCCGCTTTTTATACCTTTTCTGTATAGGCTGAAATTTGGTCAGCAGGTAAGAGAGGACGGACCGCAGGGACATCTTAAAAAAAAGCGGTACTCCTACTATGGGCGGTATTGTTATAATGCTTGCAGTTGCAGTTGGTGCGGGTATATATTCATTTAGATATAGAGAGATTTTTCCGGTACTTGCCTTTACACTGAGCTACGGGGCTATAGGTTTTGCAGATGATTTCCTAAAAATCAAAAAAAAACAGTCAGAGGGGCTTTCCGTAAAGGGAAAGCTCTGTCTTCAACTTTTAATTACGGCAATATTTGCATATTATCTTTATAAAAACGGTATCGGAAGCAGTGTACTTATACCTTTTACAGGAAGTATGAATACAGGTATTATGTTTAATCTGGGTATACTTTATATACCTGCAGTTTTTGTTATAGTTTTAGGTACTGATAACGGAGTTAATTTTACTGACGGACTTGACGGACTGTGTTCAAGTGTTACAATAGCTGTCGCAGTTTTTTTTACAATTGCGGCAATTAAAGAAAATATAACATTGGCACCTATGTCTGCAGCAGTAGCAGGCTCACTTTTAGGATTCTTGATATATAATGTTTACCCTGCAAAAATATTTATGGGGGATACCGGATCACTTGCACTTGGAGGTTATGTATCCGGTATGGCACTTGTTATGAAAATGCCGCTTTTTATAATAATTGTAGGCTTTATATATCTTGTCGAGGTGCTTTCGGTTATAATACAGGTGGGATATTTTAAAAAAACCGGAGGAAAAAGATTTTTTAAGATGGCACCTATACACCATCATTTTGAGCTTAGCGGTTGGTCTGAGGTGAGAGTAGCTGCAGTATTTACTATAATAACAATAATTTTGTCATTACTGACATTTTTAGGAATTAATAAATAAACCGGAGGTAGGCATTTATGGCTGATAAAGTTTTAGTGGCAGGAGCCGGAAAAAGCGGAATAGCTGCTGCAAAGCTTCTTACAGGACTTGGCGGAGAGGTTATATTATACGATAAAAATGAAACACTTAAAAAACATGTTGTTGCAGACAATTTTACTGATGAAGAACTTGAAAAGATATTTTTTAAATTCGGAACGCTGAAAAAAACCGATGTAGCGGATATAAAGCTCTGCATAATAAGTCCGGGGATAAGTCTTGAAGAGGATTTTGTTTATATGCTTGATAAAAGCAATATACAGATCTGGAGTGAAATTCAGCTTGGATATAAGGCTGCAAAAGGCAAACTTATAGCGATTACCGGAACAAATGGAAAAACAACAACTACCGCACTTACAGGTGAGATAATGCATGCGGTGTACGAAGAAACCTTTGTAGCCGGTAATATAGGATTTCCCTATACACTTACTGCGGCTGATACTACCGATAATTCGGTTACTGTACTTGAAGTTTCAAGTTTTCAGCTTGAAACAATAATAGATTTTAAACCTCATATATCTGCGATATTAAATATAACTCCGGATCACCTTAACAGGCACCATACTATGGAAAATTACATCATGATTAAGGAGGAAATAGCAAAAAATCAAACCGAGGAAGATTTTTGTGTATTGAATTATGATGATGAGATTTTGCGTGAATTTGGAAAAAGCGATCGCCTTAAAGCAAAAGCAGTATTTTTTTCATCAAAAGAAATACTTGATGAAGGAGTTTATATTAAAAACGGTACAATATTTGTAAAAGATGAAAAGGGAGAGACTGAGATTATTAAAACATCTGAACTTAATATACTTGGTACACATAACCATGAAAATGTTATGGCTGCAATTGCAATTGCCAGATGTATGAAAATCCCGAATGATATTATAAAAAGAGTGTGTTCACAGTTTCAGGCGGTTGAGCATCGTATAGAATTTGTTACTGAAAAACATGGCATAAAATATTTTAACGATTCAAAAGGAACCAATCCTGAAGCATCAATACAGGCGGTAAAGGCTATGCCCGGACCGGTAATACTTATAGCAGGGGGATATGACAAAGGTGCTTCCTATGATGAACTTGCAAAACTTTTTAAAGGAAAAGTCAGATACCTTGTCCTTATGGGACAGACAAAAGATGATATCGCCGAATGTGCAAGAAAGTATGAATTTAATGATATAATGTATGTGGAAAATATGCATGAGGCTGTAAAGGTATGTGCATCATATGCAGGTCCAGGTGATTATGTACTGTTATCACCTGCATGTGCCAGCTGGGGTATGTTTAAGGATTATGAAGAAAGAGGCAGAGAATTTAAAAAAGAAGTTCTCGCTCTGTAATTGAATCTTTATATTAAAATTTTAACAAATGTGGCTAATTAATTATAATGCTTTATGGAAGGAGTCATGATTATGTCTGATGCCAAAAAGAAAAAGGTGAAGTATTTTTATGATTACAGCCTTGTATTTGCAGTAATTTTCCTTACTATGTTCGGAATAGTCATGATTTATTCCGCAAGCTCCTATGCTGCACAGGTAAGGTTGCAAAAAGCTCCTTATTATTACATGCTCAGACAGGGAATAATCGCAGTACTGGGGCTTATACTTATGATTATAGTTTCGTTTATTGACTACCATAAGATCATAAAATCAGCAGGAATTATACTGACTATCGCCTATATATTAAATATACTCGTATTCTTTATAGGCAAGGAATTTAACGGGCAGAAAAGATGGATAGGTATAGGCAAACAATTTACAATACAGCCTTCTGAATTTGCAAAACTTGCACTTATTATATTTCTTGCTTATTTCATCACGGATATGGGCAAAGAAATGAACAATTTCATCGGTTTTATTAAAATAGGACTTTTTACAGGACCGCTTATATTAATGATAGCGGTAACGAATCTAAGTGCAGGCGTTATAATGTGCGGTATAGTATATGGCATGACATTTATAACAACTTCGCTGTATATGCTGCATGTAGCTGTATTTATTGCTTTTGGACTAATGTTAAAAATAATACCTATTATAGTAACAAAATTTGCATCATCGTCATTGCTTAATAATTACCGGCTTAAACGAATACTTGTATGGGTAAATCCGCAGAAATATTCGCTTGAAGGCGGCTTCCAGGTGCTTCAGGGGATCTATGCAATAGGTTCGGGAGGAATTATGGGAAAAGGTCTTGGTGAGAGTATGCAGAAACTCGGTTATATACCTGAGGCACAAAATGATATGATATTTACTATAATATGTGAAGAACTTGGACTGTTTGGAGCAGTGTGTACTGTAATGCTTTTTATATTTCTTATGTACAGGTTTATGGTTATAGCAACTTCAGCCCCCGACTTATACGGTTCACTTATAGTTGCAGGTGTAATGACCCATATAGCGGTGCAGCTTTTATTAAATATAGCGGTTGTAACCGGAGTGCTTCCGAATACAGGAATTACTCTGCCGTTTATAAGTTACGGGGGTACTTCAGTGCTGTTTTTAATGCTTGAAATGGGTATTGTACTTAGTGTTTCAAGAAGTATAAAACTTGATTATTAACCATGAGGTGTTTTATTTATGAATTTATATATGTCCGTAATTAAGAGTAAATGGTTCTGGATTATAAGTATACCTTTACTGCTTATTGTTATTTTGCTTAATATAAGGATAAAAACGGTAGTTGTAAGTGGAAATGCATGGTATACCGGTGAAGAAATTGAAAATTTTATATTCAAGGATGATATGTCAAGAAATACAGCAGTATGTCTTATGAATATTATAAATAAAAAAAAGGTTGAAATTCCTTTTGTGCAGGATTATTCAGTTACAATAACAGGCCCTTTTAAAGCTGAGATTATAGTGTATGAAAAAAGTATAGTTGCTTATGTGTTATATATGAATTCACGTATGTATTTTGATAAAGACGGAGTCGTTGTTGAAAGCTCTGATAAGGTGCTTGAAGAAGTGCCTCTTGTAACCGGGCTTAAATTTGGAAGTGTCAGTTTATATAAAGCTCTTCCGGTTGAGGATAAGAAGGTATTTACGGAAATTTTAAATCTTACACAGGTACTTTCCGTATACGGAGTCCATGCCGATAAAATCAAAATTAATTCTTCAGATGAAACATCTCTTACCCTGGGAGAAATTGAGGTGGTGCTTGGAAATTCAGAAAATATTGACGGAAAAGTAGCTGAATTAAAAGATATGCTTCCTAAGATAACAGGCCTTGAGGGAACTCTGTATCTTGACACCTATAGTGTAACCAGAGATAAAACTACAGCATATACTTTTAAGAAAAAGAATACCACAAATGCTGTAAATTAAATTTTATGCAAAGTTTTATAAGAAACCTGTTGAAATTTTTATCAAAAACATTTATCATATAAGTTGGCTATCGCTAGATATCCCAAGAATATTTTACGGGAGGAAATTGATTTGTTAGAAATAAAGATAAATGACACGGAAAACGCTGCCAAAATAATTGTTGTAGGGGTAGGCGGTGCCGGAAATAATGCGGTAAACCGCATGATAGAAGGAAGCATTGAGGGTGTTGAATTTATCGGTGTAAATACTGATAAACAGGCACTTCAGCTCTGTAAGGCACCCACACTTATGCAGATTGGTGAAAAGCTTACTAAAGGACTTGGTGCAGGAGCCAAACCTGATGTAGGACAGAAAGCCGCTGAAGAAAATACTGAAGATCTTGCGAATGTATTCAAAGGTGCGGATATGGTTTTTGTAACCTGCGGTATGGGCGGAGGAACCGGTACCGGTGCTGCACCTGTAATAGCGAGGATTGCAAAGGATTTAGGAATACTTACACTTGGAGTAGTTACAAAGCCTTTCAGCTTTGAGGGAAAACAAAGAATGGCTAATGCTCTTCAAGGAATAGAAAAACTAAGAGAGGTGGTTGATACTCTTATTATCATCCCTAATGATAAGCTTCTTGAAATTGTTGACAGACGTGTTACCATGCCTGAAGCTTTAAAGAAAGCTGATGAAGTACTGCAGCAGGCAGTTCAGGGTATTACTGACCTTATTAATGTTCCTGCACTTATAAATCTTGATTTCGCAGATGTGCAGACCGCTATGAGCGGCAAGGGAATTGCACATATAGGAATCGGTTATGCAAAGGGAGATGACAAGGCTCTTGATGCAGTTAAGCAGGCAATACAATCGCCGCTTCTTGAAACAACGATTGAAGGTGCAAGCCATGTTATCTTTAATATTTCCGGTGATATCAGCCTTATTGAGGCAAATGAAGCAGCAAGTTATGTACAGGAGCTTGCCGGAGAGGATGCAAACATTATGTTCGGCGCTATGTATGATGACAGTGTACCGGATGAAACAAGCATCACTGTAATTGCTACCGGACTTGAAAACAAGTCTGCCGCTTCTTCAAATAATCTTGTTAAGGGAATTAATGCAAGACGAGGAGCATCTGCACAGTCCGCTTCAACTTTACAAAGTATTGACAGTCAGCCGACTGCACCATCATTTATAAGAGGCGGTTCTGATAATGCGAATACAGTTTCTGACGAACAGAGTCAGAATGATGTTTCAAGACCGGCATTTAAGCCTAGGACAAATAAAGAAGTGCAGATTGTTATACCTGATTTTTTAAAGAACAGATAGAAGACAAAACTATGGACTGGATTAAATCAAAGAGATAATGGAGAATAATATCAGAGTATTATAAAAAAGCTTGATTTTATAATTATCCATTGTCTTTTTGGTGTATAAAAAAATAATGACTAAATGAAGCATCTGTTTAATAAAAAGGTATTCCCCCTTTGTTTTATACATAAGGGGGTTTTTAGCTTTAACTTCATCTGTTTCTATAGTGAAAAACTGCAAGTGATTTATATTATTATGTGATTTTGAGTATATACATTTAGAACTGTCTTTTGATGTATAAAAATAAGGAAACGATGATTTAATCATCGTTTCCTTTAGATTATATAAATCTGCCAAGTATAACAAATGAAATTATCATCATTATTATGCTTGCCATAAATATACCCAGAGATATTGCAAGAAATGACTGTCTTTTATCCATTTCAAGCATACTGGCAATAAGTGCCCCCGTCCATGCACCTGTTCCGGGCAGAGGTATACCTACAAAAAGTACAAGACCCCAGAAGCCGTACTTTTCAATCTGTGATTTATTTTTATCTGCTTTTTTATGCAGCCATGAAGCGAATGAATTTAAAAATTTAATTTTACTTTTAAGCATCCAGTTTATTATAGATTTTATTAAAAGCAGTATGAAAGGTATAGGAATAAAATTGCCTATAACACATATTATATAGCTTTCAAACGGATTTACCCCAAGACCTGCCGCAGCAAGCAGTCCGCCCCTGAGTTCAAGTATCGGAAACATTGATATTAAAAATATTGTAATATGTTTCGATAGAAATTTCCCGAAAAATCCGGTTAATTTTTGGACTAGTTTTTCTGTCATTATTTCTCCTTTCAATATCCCTGCACTTACTGCCGAATTTACAAAATGACCAGGATAGATTTTAACAGAAAAGTCTTATATATACAAGCTGTGTAGGTATAGTATTTGATTTTTTGTAAAATAAGTTGTAAAATAAGGCAAAGTATATTTTACTATGCTTTAAAAGGAGTTATTTTTTATATTTTACATAGAGATTTTGAGCTGTTTTTAGGTATATTTTATAGAGATATTCCTGAAATGCTTTTAGATATATTTTGGGAGACATTTAAATGAAGAAAAAGAAAAAATTTAAATTTTTTTTAAAGCCGCCTAAATTTACAAAAGGCTTTGGAATTAATTTTGACCTTATAAACCCCGTTTTACTTATAAAAAAAATACCACGTCCTTCAGATATAGCGGCAATGCCTAAATGGAAGAGACATATATTTATACAAAAATGTTCCATAACGGCAGGGGCGATTTTGATACTTATATTTTTTACAGTGATAGGTGTAAGAGCGTTTACATCAGGAGGCATATTCAGCACTGCCACTATGTCAAATGCAAGAAAGAGCAGCAGCTCTGATGCGATGTCGGAAGAAGAAAAACGCAGACTTGATGAAGAAGCAAAGGCTACGGCAGAGATAGAGGGCGTTATAGACAGTTATAATCAGATAGCGATAGCAAAAGTCGACGGATATTTAAATATAAGAGAAAAGCCTGATAAGTTTGCAGATGTTATAGGCAAGCTTTATGATGGCGGTGCATGTGATATATTAAATACTGATAATAATGAGTGGTACCTTGTAAAATCCGGAAATATAGAAGGTTATGTACATAAGACTTTTCTTGTAACAGGCGATGATGCGAAGCAGCTTGCAAGAAGTGAAGTAAGGGATATGGCAGTAATTAATGCAGATAAGCTAAATATAAGAGCAATGCCTGCTATTGATGCGGAAATAGTGTCAAATGCATATATGGGTGAGAGATATGAAATAATATCAAATGAAAATGGATGGATTCAAGTTCCTGAGGGCTATATGTCGGCTGAATATGCCGAGATTAAAAAAACGCTTGCTGAGGCAAGAAAGCTTGATCTTAGAAGTATGGTGCTTGATTTATATGATAATCTTGGTATGTCTGATGTACAGGGTTATCTGAATGTGAGAGAAGAACCCAGTGAAAACGGTAAAATTATAGGAAAGATGACAAGCAAAGCCGGGGGAGAAATACTTGAAAGTCTTGACGGCTGGTATAAGATACGTTCAGGTAAAATAACGGGCTATGTAAAATCCGACTATATACGTACTGGACAGGCTGCAAAAGATGAGGCGATAGCTGAGGCACAGCTTATGGCAATTGTAAATACTGATGTACTGAATGTACGTGCTGAGCCTAATACAGATGCCAAGATATGGACACAGATAAGTAACAGTGAAAAATATATAGTTGTTTCACAGCAGGACGGTTGGGTTGAAATAGAGCTTGAAAATGACAATAATGCCTTTGTATCAACTGACTTTGTTGATGTAAGATATGCACTTAATGAAGCAATTAAGTTTTCGCCTGTGGAGGAAGCGGCTATAGCAGCACAGTCAAGGAGGGCACAGATTGTAAATTATGCACTTCAATTTCTTGGAAATCGCTATGTATGGGGGGGAACAAGCCTTACAAACGGCTGTGATTGTTCAGGCTTTACTATGAAGATATTAGGTAATTACGGAGTATCACTGCCTCACTATTCGGGTTCGCAGGCACAGATGGGAAAAAAGATCTCGTCTGATCAGATGCGTCCCGGAGATTTGATCTTTTATTCAAACAGCAGAGGTACTATAAATCATGTTGCCATGTATATAGGAAATGGACAGATAGTACATGCGGCAAGCCGCAGAAGCGGTATTAAGATCTCACAATGGAATTACAGAAAACCTACTGTTATAAGAGATATGCTTGGTGATTAAGTAGATTGGTATATTAGAGAACCATACTATAAAGCAGCTGCTTATTGCTGTAAATATTAATAAAGGGGAATTTTTATGATGGAGAATTTTTTAGCTCAAACTTTTGGCAAAAGTCAGGTTTATACCGACATTAAAAATAAGCTGTTCAAGGAATATGATGTCAAAAAGGGATTAAGAAATGAGGATGGTACAGGTGTAAGAGTAGGTCTTACAAAAGTATCTGATGTTGTGGGATATGAGGTGGTAGATGGCGTAAAAAATAATGTACCGGGAAGTCTGTATTACAGGGGATATAATATAAATGATATAGTCAATGAACATCCTGAGGGGACAACCGGATATGAGGAAGTTATGTTTATACTGCTTTTCGGATACCTTCCTTCAAAAAAGGAATTTGAGAAATTCTTAAAAATCATAAGAGACATGTATACACTGCCTGATGATTTTCTTGAGGCAAGTCTTTTAAGGATGCCGGGAAACAACCTGATGAATGTAATGCAAAGAGCTGTACTGAATTTATATACTTATGATGATGAACCTGACAATGTTGAGGTTTTTCCGACCCTTGTAAAAGGGCTTTCAATTGCTTCAAAGCTTCCTGCAATAATGTGTTATGCTTATCACAGTAAAATGCATTACTATAATAGAGAAAGTTTATTTATACATTATTCAAATCCGGAATATTCAATTGCTGAGAATATCCTGTATATGCTTAGAGCCGACAAATTATTTACATCTAAAGAGGCTGCTCTTTTAGATACCCTGCTTCTTTTACATGCTGATCATGGCGGAGGAAATAACTCTACTTTTACAAATGTTGTGGTCTCTTCAACAGGAACTGATATTTACTCATCAATTACCGCATCTATAGGCTCTCTAAAGGGACCAAAGCATGGAGGAGCCAATATAAGCGTTACAAATATGATGAGATGTATACTTGACGAAACGGGTTACACTGATGATGAAACTGTAATATGTGATATAATAAATAGAATACTTGATAAGGATTTTTATGATCAGAGCGGGCTTATATACGGATTCGGTCATGCCGTTTACACTATAAGCGATCCGAGGGCAGAACTTCTAAAAAAATTCTGTAGGGAAGTTGCACAGGAAAAAGACAGGCTAAGAGAATATGAGTTTTATTTACTTTTTGAAGAGCTTGTTAAGAAGGTTGTACTTGAGCGAAAAGGGACTACAATTGCAAATAATGTTGATTATTACAGTGGTTTCGCTTATGAGATGCTGAATATACCGAAGGAATTATTTACACCTTTATTTGTATGTGCCAGATGTGTGGGCTGGCTGGCACATAATATAGAAAATAAGCTTTATGACGGCAGAATTATGCGTCCTGCAACTAAATATGTAGGGCAGTTTAATGAGTATATAAAAATTAAGGAGCGATAACTCTTTAATTAAACTGTTTTGACTGAACTTTTTAAATTAAGTTTTTAAATTTAACCTGTAAATTCTTTATAAATATGAATTAGCTCCAATAAATATTTAAATTCAAAATATTTTAACCAAACCAGTTGACAAACATTTGTTCGTATAGTATTATGTATGAACAAATGTTTGTATTGTTTGGAGGTTAAAATGAAAACTTACAAAAATAAATATTACCCAAATAAATATCATAAAAATAAACGTTATAAAAATACCTTAACCGCCTTTGTTCTGATGCTTGCTTTAGCCATGATGACAATATACTTTTTTATACAGACTGATACAAGGAGCAGAGCGGAGGACTCAAAAAATGTATACTATACTTATGTAAAAATAGAGTATGGTGATACGCTTGATACAATTTATGAAAAATATAATACTGATAAAGAAATAACAAAAACTGAATATAAAAAGACTATAATGAAAATAAACGGCATGTATTCCGAAAATATATATCCGGGCTTATTTTTAACAATAGCGGTATATTATTAGTATCAGTTATTAATACTTTCATACTATTAGTAATACATAGAGCTGCCTGGCTGTTATTTTATTATTAAATCTTAATATTATTAAATTTATAAGTTTATTATTTATAGTATTGTCAGCACGGCAGCCTTTGTGTTTACGGGATTATCAGTTTATCAGTCAGGATATGTTATCTTCTCTAAGCTTCACTGCATTTCTGGCTTTCTTTCTCCTGTCATCCTCAAGTGCGGCGTAGTGTTTTTTAGTAGTATTTACATCACTGTGCCCTAAAACATCAGCAACAAGATATATATCTCCGGTTTCTCTATATAGGTTGGTACCGTAAGTGCTTCTAAGCTTATGAGGAGTTATTTTTTTTAAAGGAGCAACTGCCTTTGCATATTTTTTTACCAGCTTTTCAACACTTCGTACACTTATTCTCTTCATCTGAAGTGAAATAAATAAAGCCTCTTCATGGCCTTTGGCAGTTTCCATATGTTTTCTTTCTGCAAGATAAGATAAAAGCAAACTTTCAAGTTCATCTGAAAAATATACAGTAACTTCTTTACCGCCTTTTCTGTGTACACGTATACCATCATTTTTTAAATCTATGTCATTTAAGTTAAGACCTACACATTCGGAGACCCTTATGCCGGTTCCAAGCATCAGTCCTACTATAGCAAGATCTCTTTTTTTAGTCTTTTCATGATACTGTTTTTGTTTTTTAGACAGTGAATCCCCATTTTCAATCTCATCTATCATAAGTGCAACTTCATCTATATCAAGTCTTATAATATCTTTTTCTACAAGCTTAGGAAGCAAAACCTTAGATAAGGTATTTTCATTTATTTTACCTGAATTATAAAAATATTTAAAAAAGCTTTTAAGAGATGAAATTTTTCTTTTTATTGAATTTTCCTTATTTATTATATTTCTCTCTTCCTCACGATATTTAAGATATTCCATATATTCTTCAAAATCGTCGTTAGTGAGTTTTTCAAGCTCATCCAGTGTGATTTGGCTTATATCTGAAAATTTTTTTTGAATTTCAGGATTGGTATTCAACAAAAATGTAAAAAAAACCTTAAGATCATAAGCATAGGCTATACGGGTCCTTGACTGCGTTCTATGTTCTATTCCTCTGAAAAAAGCCTTACAATAAGGTGGCAGCAGACTGCTGAGCTGACGCAGCTTAAGTATATTATATTTATCAACCTGTTCATTATAAGGAAGATTCTCCATATCTTATTTCATACCTTTCTTAAATTTTATTGCTATATTATTTATTATAACAGCTGTATTATAACAGCTTTAATATA
This sequence comes from Johnsonella ignava ATCC 51276, assembly GCF_000235445.1. GTDB lineage: Bacteria > Bacillota > Clostridia > Lachnospirales > Lachnospiraceae > Johnsonella > Johnsonella ignava. Next base: position 379,619 of record NZ_JH378830.1, read on the forward strand.
TATTTGCCATATATTATGATTTATAACAATTGCCAATAATTACATATACTACTACAACAATTCAATCATGCTTCTTGCTTTTAGATAAGCATTGTGGTAGTATCTATAAAGCAGGTGGATTTTATGTAAATCAGAACAGTACTTTAAACAGGCAGGTAAAAAAGCCCGACATGGTATTATATTACGATTTACATAGGAAGCTGGGTGAAAATCCCACACAGGGACGCTACTGTGATAACAAATTAAGATTAAACAAAGAACCACTGGTTTTTAGCCGGGAAGGTGTAATCTTTTATATATCTGTCATATGTATATAGTCATATACAACAGCTATATTGTAGTTTAAGTCAGGATACATCCATACTTGCATGAATATAAGTTCTACGCTCCCAGGAACTTGACTGCATATATAAATTTTAAAAATTTGTATTTTATATATTTATATACTATAAAGCTGTTTTTATTTTAAATTTAACAGCTTTATTTGTCTTACACTGTCATATTCCGGGTAGCTTTTAAAGACTTTTCGGGAGGGCATTTGCCTGTCCTGTTTTATCCTGAGATATGGCAGTTATTTTTATGCATTTGAAGACTGAAGAAATGGGAGGAATATTATGGCACATAAGCATGGCGGCAGCTTTTCAATGGATATGTATGCTTTTAATTCCAAGCTCAAATACCTTAATCCGGATTATAAACTTATATGCTCTGTATATATGCTGATAATTACAATATCATTGAACGATATATATGTTTGTATATATGTACTGCTTAGTATGTTTTTTATAAATATTTTTCTTGGAGGACTTGATGTTTTTGAATATATATCTGTTCTTAGTATGCCGCTTGGCTTTCTAGTATTTGCAGGGGTTGCTTTAGCGTTTGGAATATCATTTGAGCCGGTAGGAGAGTTTTATATAAAGGCAGGCTTTTTCTATATATATAGCTCAAAATTTCAGATTGCAGCAGCATTTAAAATTGCTGTCAGGGCATTGTCATGTATAAGTATAATGCAGGCACTTATACTTTCAACCATGTCATATGAGGTTATTTCAGCATTAAAAAACATGCGTATTCCAAAACTTATAATAGAGATTATGAATCTTATATACAGGTTTATATTTATATTGCTTGATGTACATGAAAACATGAAAAATGCAGCACTTTCAAGGCTTGGATATCACAATATAAAGTCTTCTTTTATAACTTTCGGAAGTACGGCAGGCAATATGTTTATAACTTCACTGAAAAAAGCTGATGATTATTACACTGCTATGGAAGCACGAAGTTTTAACGGAGATTTGAACTTCCTGCAGGAAGAAAAAAAAATCAGGTTGCATCATATAGTCGCTGCATTTGTATATATACTGTCAGTATTTGCCGTATGGGCAGTACATGTCAAGTATCTGAAAGGAGTCAAGTTATGAGCGAAGTCGTATTAAAGGCAGAAAACCTGCATTATAGCTATTCTAAAGGACATAAAGTTTTAAAAGGTATAACGCTTGAAATTCATGAGGGTGAAAAATTGATTATTCTTGGTGCTAACGGTTCAGGAAAATCAACATTTTTTCTTAATATAAACGGGGTTTTAAAAGCGGACGAAGGTAAGATTTATTATAAAAACAAGCTTATAAATAAATCAAATCTTAAAGAGCTTAAGCGCCATGTCGGTATAGTGTTTCAGGATGCAGACAATCAGATAATCGCTTCAACTGTAAGAGCGGAGGTAGGTTTTGGTCCTATAAATCTTGGATTTAACAGACAGGAGGTTATAAAAAGGGTAAATGACTCCTTAAACTACATGGGTATATCACATCTTATAGACCGACCTCCTCATTACCTAAGCGGAGGTGAAAAGAAAAAAGTCAGTATAGCTGATATTATCGCTATGGAACCTGAGATAATAATATTTGATGAGCCTACAGCATTTCTTGATCCTCAAAATAAATATATATTTGAGGAACATCTAAAAAAAATGTCCTTTGAAAACAGAACTCTTGTGATATCAACACATGACCTCGAATTTGCTTTTAGATGGGCAGATCGCATAGTTGTATTTTATGATGGCATGATAATAGCAGATGCGGATCCTATTTCAGTTTTTACCGATAAAGAAGTGCTTGATAAAGCTAATTTAAAGAAACCTATACTTTTGGAGATTTGTGAAATACTTAAAACAAAGCTTATTTTAGATACAAAAACAAAGCCTGCAAGGAATATTGATGAGTTTAAACATCTATTTGATTTAATATAATTTTATTTAAGATAACAAGGCTGTAAAATACATTTACAATACAGCTGTTATATATTAATTATAAAAGGAGGAAGTATGAAAATTCAGGAAAAAATTTTCATAGCTTTGGCAGTGTTATACTCATTTGTTTTTACACTGCCTTTTAATGCACATGCCATGCATATAATGGAGGGTTATCTTCCGGTAGGATATGCAGTTGCATGGGGGATTATTTCTATCCCGTTTCTGGTGGCAGGTTACTTTTCAATTAAAAAAACAATAGAGAAGGACCGGCATTCAATAACACTTGTAGCGATGTCCGGAGCATTTGTTTTTGTATTATCTTCGCTTAAAATACCTTCAGTTACAGGCTCCTGTTCACATATGACCGGAACAGGGCTTGCCGCAATACTTTTCGGTCCCAGTGCCGTAAGTATACTCGGCATTATAGTGCTTATATTTCAGGCACTGCTACTTGCACATGGAGGTTTTACCACTTTAGGTGCAAATACATTTTCGATGGCTATTGCAGGACCAGTTATCTCATTTATAGTTTACAAATTATGTAGAAAACTTAATGTTGGTAAAAATATTTCAGTGTTTATGGCTGCGTTTTTAGGTGATTTGCTTACATATGTAGTAACAAGCTTTCAGCTTGCACTTGCATATCCTATGCCTGATGGCGGAGTTATCGCATCAGCAGGCAGATTTTTACTTGTATTTGCCCCAACACAGCTTCCGCTTGCAGTTATAGAGGGATTTCTTACAGTAATTATAATTATAGCTCTCGAAACTTATGCCGAAGCTGAACTTAAGGAAATAGGCTTTATAAAAAGAGGAGGTAATTAATGTCAAAAATAAAAAAATTATTATATCATTGCTTATACTTACAGTGCTTTTAGCATTAGTTCCTTTATTTATCTTTAAAAATGCTGAATTTGGAGGCTCCGATGATGCCGGAAGTGAGATTGTAGCAGAAATTAAGGGCGGAGAATATGAACCGTGGTTTACACCGCCTATAGAAAGCTTGCTTGGCAAAGAGCTCCCGGGAGAAGTTGAAAGTTTGCTTTTTTGTGTACAGACAGGTATAGGAGTAGGAATTATAGCTTATTATATGGGAAGGTTTGTAGAAAGAAAAAAACAGGAGGAAATACATAAGTCAAAAAGTACATCAGCCTAAAATATATAAAATGTTGTGGTTATATTTATGCAGATATGTTAAGATAGTTGGAGATAATTATTTATAAAGTATAATATAGTAAAAAATACTTTACAGAAAAATACAAGGAGGCATTTTATGAGCTACTTAGAAATTGAAAAAGTAATAGGAAGGGAAATCCTTGATTCCAGAGGAAATCCTACAGTTGAGGCTGAGGTTTATCTTATAGACGGATGTATGGGAAGAGGAGCTGCACCGAGCGGTGCCTCAACCGGAGAATTTGAAGCACTTGAACTTAGGGACGGTGATAAATCTCGTTACCTTGGAAAGGGTGTATCAAAAGCTGTAAACAATATAAATACTGTAATTAATGATCTGCTTGTAGGTATGAATGCTGCGGATATCTATGCGATAGACTCTGCAATGATAAAGGCGGACGGTACAAAAGATAAATCAAAACTTGGTGCTAATGCAATTCTTGCAGTTTCAATTGCCGCTGCAAGGGCAGCTGCGACATGCCTTGATATTCCGCTTTATAGATTTCTCGGCGGTATAAATGGAAATAGACTTCCTGTGCCTATGATGAATATACTGAATGGAGGAGCACACGCTGCAAATACAGTTGATGTACAGGAATTTATGATTATGCCGGTAGGTGCTCCAAGCTTTAAAGAGGGACTTCGCCAATGTTCAGAGGTATTTCATTCTCTTGCAGCAATTTTAAAATCAAAGAAACTTGCCACTTCAGTAGGCGATGAAGGCGGTTTCGCACCTAATCTCTCCAGTGATGAGGAAGTTATAGAAATTATAATTGAAGCGATTAAAAAAGCCGGCTATGAGGCAGGCAAGGATTTTATGATTGCAATTGATGCTGCGGCAAGTGAATGGAAAACCGGAAAAAAAGGAGAATATAAGCTTCCTAAGGCAGGCACTGAATTTACGTCAAAAACTCTTATTGAGCACTGGGAAAAGCTTGTAGACAAATATCCTATAATTTCAATAGAAGATGCACTTGATGAAGAAGACTGGGACGGCTGGAAAGAGCTTACTAAAGTACTTGGCAAAAAAGTACAACTTGTAGGTGATGATTTATTCGTTACAAATACTGAAAGACTTGAAAAGGGGATTAAAAACGGCTGCGGTAATTCAATTCTTATAAAACTTAATCAGATAGGTTCAGTTTCAGAGACCCTTGAAGCCATAAAAATGGCACATAGTGCAGGATATACAGCTATATCCTCACATCGCTCAGGAGAAACCGAGGATACTACAATTGCCGATCTTGCAGTTGCACTTAATACATGCCAGATTAAGACGGGTGCCCCAAGCAGATCTGAGCGTGTTGCAAAATACAATCGCCTTCTTCGCATAGAAGAAGAATTAGGATGTGCTTCGGTTTATCCGGGCTTTAATGCATTTAATATAAAAAAATCTAAAAAGAAATGATAAAAATAATTTAAACATGGGAGAAGTCATAGCATATAAAGTTTGTGGCTTCTCCTGATTTTGTTAAACAGTATAGTTAAATTAATATATTGTTAAACTTTGGAAGATACACTATGATAAAGGGATTAAAAAAGGAAAATGGATTATAAAACAATAAGAGTAGTACCTGAAGACAGCTCTGAAGCAAAGCTTTATACACATACACCGCCGCATCACGCTGATGAAGTTTTTGCAACTGCAATACTTTCTTTTATAGAAGAACCTGTTGTTGTAAGAACAAGAAATATTAATATTTTAGAAAAAAGTCAGGGCATAGTTTATGATGTAGGTGGAAGATATGATGCCCAAAATGGATTTTTTGATCATCATCAGATTGATTTTAAAAGGGAAAGATCTGATAGGATAAAATATTCCTCGGCAGGACTTATATGGGAATATTATGGCAGAGAGGTTTTAAAAGTACTTGGATGTGATGAGAAATTTTTGCAGGAAGCACAAGCCATGGTTGATTATGAGCTTATTAAAGGTATTGATGCCAATGATAACGGGCAGTCAAGGGAAGTTGGAGAGATGTCAGTGTCAGCAATGATTTCTTTGTATAATCCAAATTGGGATGAAAATAAACTTTCAAAAGATGAAGCCTTCATAAAGGCATGTAATGCTGCAAGAGAAATTCTGGTGCTTGAAATAAAAAAAGTTCTCTCTAAATTAAAAGGTGGAGCAGTAGTACGTGATGCTATAACAAAGAGACAAGGTCCTATACTTATGATGTCTCGATTTATAGGAGGGTGGATAGAAGAGGTATTGTCAAGTACACTGCCATCTGCACGGGAAATTCTCTACGGTATATATGTAGGGCATGATAAAAACTGGTGTATACGTGCAGTTCCGCCATCCGCCGGCAATCTTATGGAACAGAGAAAGCCGTTTCCAGATAGTTGGAGAGGATTAAGCGGTGAAGCTCTTGAAAAAGCCTGCGGTATAAAGAATGTGGTATTTTGCCATAAAGCAGGTTTTTTTGCAGTTGCTGCTACAAAGGAGGCAGCAGTAGAAATGGCAGAAAAATCTGCTGAATTTCCGGATAAATTCTAATATTGATTAATTTTAGATTATTTTTATATAGTTATAAAAATATTATTTGAAATGGATTTTTAATTTTTTCTTAAAAAAAATTAAAAAAATAATCAGTATGTTCTTCATATTTATGGTATATACTACGTCATGGCAAAGGGAAATTAAGGGATTCATTTATGAGTTCTGTTTAAAACCTTAGCAAATTTTTTTAAAGGAGTTTATTATGAAAAAAAGAAATTTAATTTTAGCAGGTATAGTAGCAGCAGCAGCAATTATGAGTATGGCATGTTCATCACAGCAGCAGAATACAGTTTCATCTGCACAGCAAAAAGCAAGTGAGGAACTGTCTAAAGCTGGTGAGTCTGGATCTTCAATGATGGAAAGTGCAAAAGAAAGTGCAGAATCTATGATGGAAGATGCAAAGAATGCCGGAAGCAGTGCTGTTTCAAAGGCTGAGAAAGAAATGTCAAAGGCTGCAGGCGGCAAAGATGAAACTACAAAAGCCGGTGCAAAAGCTGATGACAGCAAAGAATCAACTGTAAAAGGAAAGATTTCAGATATAAAGGATATGCAGTTCACTATTACTGATGATAAAAACACTCCGTATCTTATTACATTTGACAAGAAGCCGGAAGGTCTTGATAAAGTCGCTGAGGGAGATACAGTGGAAGTAACTTATACAGGAAAGTTAAGTGAAGTTGATGCTTTTACAGGCAAGGTTATTTCTGTAAAGAAAGCAAAATAAATTCTTAAAAAGAAAGAAATACAGGAGTATTACTCCGGTATAATTAAAGAGTTAACTGACATTAAATTGTAAAGCCATATAAAACCTATAAAGGAAAGGGTCATCTTTAAATATTTTAAGATGGCTCTTTTCTAATGCGTTTTTTTATAAAATGCACTATAGAAGCTTTAAAGATATGTACAGATAAATATTAATATAATATTGAGTCTTTTCGGAAGGTTTTGATAAAATCGCTGAGGGAGATTACAGTTTAGAAACATAAAAGTTATATACATGAAAATTAAGATTTACAAATATAAATAGGATACTTAATATCCTAAGAATCATGAAATTAAGTATCCTATTTATTATTAATACAACTATTCGTTAAACGTGAATTTAGCGAATAAGTAATTCTATATAACCTTATTCTTCTCCCGGACCTTTATTTTCTGTAGTTTCAGGTGTAGGCTCCTTTGGCTTTTCCTTTGTACTCACACCCGGACCTGCCTCAGTGGTATCAGGTTCATCATCTTCAATAATTGAAGGTGATGAAGTTGTTTTGTCAGGCTTTGGAGCTGTAGACTCAATAGTTTCAGAACTGCTTTTAGACTTACTGTCTGAACTTTCCTTAGATTGAGACTCTTTGCTGCGGCTTTCAATATCAGAGCTTTTTGTATCTGAATTTGGCACTGAAGTTTGTTTCGATTTATCCTCATTTTCTTTTGAGTTTTTTTCCTGATCTTCTTTTTGAGGATTGGTCGGATTTGCACTTTGTGCAGGCTTTGTTTTTTCAGGTCCTATCTTGCCTGAATTGTCGTCAAGCGAAGGTGTAGTATCATTTTTATCCTTGCCCAGCCCACTGTCCTGGATTATCTTTTTATTGATTGATTCAAGTGTAGGGCTTGGTATATACGGTTCATCCTTATACAAAAGCTTGTGAAGTGCTATAACATTACTTTTTAAAGTAACCGGCACTACACAGTCTTTTTTACCTATATCGACACCTGCCTTATCAAATGGAAAACCGGTTGTATCTGTCAGGTGGTATTTTTTTATATTTGTCATAAACGGTATTAAGTCGTCAAGTGTAAGGCTTGTTGAGGTTTGAGGAAGGACTGTTTCTGCCAGCTTTTTAAGGGTGGCAAGATCAGCCTTCTTTGCCTTGTCAAATGCAAGAGATATTACTTTTCGCTGTCTTTGCGTCCTGTTATAGTCAGTGTCCATAAGTCTGAGTCTTGAATATGCTACTGCCTGAACACCGTCAAGATGATTCATACCTGCATGTTCAAGATGTTTTGACGGTATACCTGTACCTTTTACTGTAAAAGTTATAAATGAATTAATATATCTGAATTCAGGCTCGGTAATCTCGATATCAATCCCTCCCAATATATTAATTCCGTCAGCAACCGCTTTCCAGTTAAAGGTTGCATAGTCTTCTATCTTAAGGTCCAGATTCCTTTCAAGAGCAGGTACCGCCTGCTTTGCACCACCCCTGAAATAAGCTTCATTTATTTTATGATAAGTACCCTTTTCATCTATCTGGGCATAAGTATCTCTATATACCGATACAAGCTGAACATCACCTGTTTCTCGATTTATATTACATATAATATTTACATCAGACAGTCCTCTGTCAACATTGCCGTCTCTTGAGTCAACACCAAATAAAGCGACTGTGTAATAACCCTTTTGTTTTGTAAAATAATTATAAGCAAAATATATTATAAAAATAAGCAAAAGTAGAAAAAATATCCTTAAAAATATATTTTTCTTTTTCTTTCCGGTTTTTTTTATTTTATCCTGAGCCTCTGAAGATGCATTTCTCTGTTTTTTATTCATACTGCCAGTTTCATATTTGTCAGTCTTGCCATTTCTTTTAGCATCTCTGTCAAACTTGCGGGCATTATCAGTACTTCGGTAATATTCAGGCTCTTTATATCCTCTGCCATAGCCCTCAGGTCTGCGGCGTTTTTTATTATTCCCGTTATACGGCTGCATATGGTGCTGCAGATCCGCTTCATAGTCATCATCATAGTATGGCTCATACCCATCATCATAATCATAATCATCGTCATAGATTTCATTTGATTCATCATTTTCGTAATCATTATACATTTCTCTATCTGACAAATCAAAATCTATCCTGTCATCGTCATCATAGTAATTATCATTTATATGTCTTTTTTCCTGCTCCCTTATATGCCTCAATCTAACAAGGTCAGAAAGATATTTTCTTCGTTCTTCCTCCGACCTGAAGTTTAAATCTTCATCAGATCTCATAAAAACTCCTCTAAAAATTAGTAAAATATCTTATATCAATTATATGAATCCTTTATTTTAACAAAAGATTTTATGAGCTCAACTGAGCCTTTAATTCCCAGTCTTGCACTATTTAGACATAAATCATAGCTTTTTGAGTCTCCCCACTTTTTATTGGAGTAATAATTATAATAGCTTGATCGTCTTTTATCGGTTTTAATCATAAATTCTTTTGCCTTGTCATAATTTGTATCATGCATTTCCATAATTCTTTTAATTCTAAAATCTTCATCCGCTCCTACAAAAACAGTTGTAACATATTTAAGACCGTCAAGTGCATAGTCGGCACATCTGCCTACTATGATGCAGGACTCTTCTTTTGCAAGTTTTTTTATAGCATCAAACTGAGCAAGAAATATTTTATGGTTTATAGGCATATCCATATAAGCTGATGAAGTATAGCCAAGTGAATATGTATCCATTACAAGTGAATATAAGAAACTGTTTGAAGGTTTTTCGTCATGGTTTTCAAATAGCTCTTCACAAAGTCCGCTTTCTTTTGCGGCAATCGCAAGAAGCTCCTGGTCATAACACTTTATACCAAGCTCTTTTGCAAGCATCTGCCCTATCTGATGTCCTCCGCTTCCTGATCTTCTTCCGATTGTTATAACTAATTTTTCAGACATAAATCCGGATCTCCTTTTTAATATTTGTTTAAATTTCATTATAAATATTATACTGCCAAAAAGGTTAAAAGTATACTGCCTTTAAGAAAACACTAATTAAGCATTTCCACTAAAAAATATATTATAATTTATTACTTTCTATAAGTTCATTAAAATATTCAGGAAGAGGGGCATTAAATTCCATATACTGTCTAAAAGAAGGATGTTTAAATCCTATTCGTGAAGCATGTAGTGTCTGTCCCTGAAGTTTTTTTACAGGATGCCCGTAAACAGTATCACCTAAAAGAGGATGACCTATTGAAGCCATATGTACTCTTATCTGGTGAGTTCTGCCGGTTTTAAGCTGGCATTCTATATAAGTATGATTTTTAAATCTTTTAAGCACTCTGTAATGAGTGATTGCTTCTTTTCCGTCATCAACTACAGCCATTTTTTTTCTATCTATATTATGTCTTCCTATAGGCTTATCAATTATTCCTTCATCTTCATTTACTATGCCGCATACAATAGCTTTATAAAGCCTTTTTATACTATGTGCTCTAAGTTGTGCGGATATTGATACATATGCTGTATTGGTTTTACATATAAGCAAAAGTCCGGTAGTATCTTTATCTATCCTATGTACTATCCCGGGTCTTAGAATGCTGTTCATGTCTGAAAGATTATTGCCGCAGTGATATAACAGCGCATTTACCAGTGTAGAGGTATAACGTCCTGCCGCCGGATGAACAACCATGTCTTTTGGCTTATTTACAACAAGCATATCTTCATCTTCATAATATATATCAAGCGGTATATCCTGAGCAATTATCTCTATTTCTTCCTCGTCAGGTACACTGAATGTTATAATGTCTCCTGTTTCAACTTTGTAGCTGCTTTTACTTGCTAAAGCATTTACAAGCAGACTTCCATCTTTTATAAGTTTCTGTATATAGGATCTTGAAAATCCGAGTCCCAAAGAATTCACATAAGAGTCCAGCCGTTCTCCTGATAGCGTTGCTTCAATATTATAATGCTTCAAAATAAATCCTTTATAATTGTAGTACAATTACTTAAATATTAATTTTATTTTTTACTTTTTTTATTTCTGTCCGGTTCGTAAAACGGTTCGATCCTTTCAGAAGCACTTTTAGTGTTAGCGTCTGAACCTTTCTTCGATGATATAAAAGCCATGTCATCCTCCTTATATATAAAAACAGCAAGTATAAAAAGGAAAAAAACAGAAACGGTTATATAAATATCAGCCATATTAAAAACAGGAAAATTAATAGGTTTAAAATATATAAAATCAACTACATAACCATTTACAACACGGTCTATAAGATTACCTGACGCTCCTGAAAATATAAATAAAATGCATAAATAAAACGGAAAATATTTCTGTTCTGACGGCAGCTTATAAATAGTATAAGATATCATACCCATAACTGCAGCAGTAATTACATAAAAAAATATCATTTGATTTTGCAATATCCCAAATGAAGCTCCCCGATTCTTAACATAAGTAAATTCAATTATGTTAGGAATTAGCTTATACACATAACCTGACATAAGATATTTTGAGGCAAGTGCTTTTGTAAATATGTCCAGCCATACTGCAAGACTTGATACCAATATAAAAAATGTATATTGTGAGGTTTTATTTTTCATTATAATCATAAATAGTTTCAATGGCTCCTTTCATCTCATCATATGATATATCATGGCATAAAAAAGGACTGCCTATATTTTTGAGTAGCACAAAACCTACCCTACCCTCAGAATTTTTTTTATCTTTTAGACAGCTGGTCAATATATCATTTATATCAATTCCTTTAAATTTAATTGGAAGAAAAAAACTTTCCAAAATTCTTTTAAGCCTTGCAATATCCAAAAGATGCCGACTATGGCTGTTTTCATTTAGACGCAGGCTGTACAGATTGCTTAAATAAAGTGCTGATATACAGCCCAGACCTACACATTCACCATGTAAAAGTGCAGTTTCATCGGATGCTGTAATTACACTTTCTCTTTCAAGTGCATGACCTATAGTATGCCCTAAATTTAAAAATGCCCGGCAGCTCTTTTCATCAGGATCTTTTTCGACAATACTTTTTTTAATGGTGTTACTTATATAAACCAGATTGAGCAATGTTTCAAAGTCTTTTTTTATTATATTATCTACATTATTTTCTATAAAATCATAATACCGGTTACTTTTTATAAGAGCATGTTTTATAACCTCTCCCATTCCTGATAAAAAATTGCGCCTGTCAAGTGTATTCAGTGTTTCTATATTGGTATACACAAGTGCAGGCATATGAAAAGCTCCTATAAGGTTTTTAAATGATAAAAAATCAACTCCCGTCTTCCCTCCTATTGAAGAATCAACCATTGAAAGCAAAGTCGTAGGAAGCTGTATAAAGCGTATTCCACGCATATATGTCGCTGCAGCAAAGCCTGATATATCCCCTGTAACTCCGCCTCCAAGTGCAGCGATAAAATCACTTCTTTCAAAATTGTTGTAAACAAGGGTTTTATAAATTTTTTCAACCGAAGCAAATATTTTATTTTTTTCTCCAGGCTGTATTATATGTGTATAAACCTTGCATGAAGCCCCGCTTAAGGACTTCTTCACCTCATGTATATAAAAATTCTTTATATTTGCATCACATATTATGCAGACTTTTTTGCCTGCAAGTCCTATATCTGCAATTTTAGCTGAAAGCCCTGAAAAATTTCTGCTTATAACTATATCATATTCAGATATACTGCCTAAGGCTTTATTTATACTTATATGAAGTTGTGCAAATTTACAGTTTGAAATCTTATCTGAATTAAACATAACATTTAACTGAAACCATGAGTCTGCCTTTTTTTGTAACACTTTCCTCTCCGATGTATTTAAAACGTCCAAGTCCTCTGATTGAAACAATATCTTCAGATTTAAGCGCATATGAATGGGATATAATACATCTTGAGTTTACAAAAACTTTTTCAGCATCAACATACCTGACGGCATTACCCCTTGACAGATTAAAAACAGCGGAAATAAGTGCATCTATGCGTATAGATATAACATTAATCCGTTTAATGTACCCTGTATCGGAAATAGCTGTATCAAAGCAGTTTTCTATGCTTACAGCCACCTTTGTTTTTTTTACAGTTTCAAGGTTATCGGCAATTATACGGCTTATTCTTTTAAGAACCACAACATAAGCACTACCACATGACATCACAATATCTCCTGTCATACATCTGTCAATACCTAGATTCATAAGTGCTCCAAGGTAATCTCTGTGTGTAAGCCTGTCTGAAAATTTTTCATTTACAGGTTTTATATAAATGTAGTCAAAAATTTTCTGATTGATATCCGAAAGTTGCTCAAAATCATTTTCAAATTCAAAAACAACAGGAAAAAAGCAGACTACCTTTCTTTCTGCCGCCTCATAACCCCCGATAAGTTTGTAATTAACTTTCGGCAAGTCTTTGATTGAGAAGAAAACAGCCTGCTCGTTAAGATTCAAAAAAGATGTGTGTGTAAATACATCTCTTTTTAGTGCCCTGTCTGCCAGTTCCTTAATTCTTCTTGATAAAAAAATGGCATCTTTATCAATAACCATAAATATCCCCTACATAGTTCTGCCTGCAAACATAGACATAGGATCAGAGGAAGAAACATCGTCATATTTTCCTGACATAGATACTACTTCAGGTGCAACTATAAAAATATTGCCGGTTATCCTCTTTAATTTACCATTTGAATAATAAGCTACTCCTGAAGCAAAGTCAATTATCCTTTGTGCCAGCTCATTATTTATGCCATCCATATTGAGAATTACAACTTTTTGTTCTTTTATACAGTCTGAAATAAACCTAGAATCATTGAAAGTTGTTGGTTTCACATGAGAAAGTTCCATATTTGCAGGCTGTCCTTTTACAGGGGAAACCGGAGTTATGTTGCTATTGCCTCTGGAAAAAGAAGACCTGTTTATCCTGCCTATATTCCTTTCTGCACGATCAACACCGCTGCGGCTTTGTTCATCATGTCTTGGTGTGGTATTGTAATGCATAGCCCTTGAATAAGGAGGCTGATTTTCAGATTCGTCTAAAACATCATCTGCCTCATATTCACTGCCTTCATACAACTCATCTTCATCGTTCTCAATGTCTTCATCAACGGCTGAACGATTTATTTTGAAGAACCCCACAAAATTGTTTAATATACTCATTAAAAACTCTCCCTATCTTGCCCCGAATAATCCAGTGCCTATTCTTATAAAATTTGCACCCTCTTCAACAGCAATACTATAATCTCCTGTCATACCCATAGACAAAAAATTCATGCTAATATTATCAAGTTTTTTATTCATAATGTCAACAGACAAATTTCTTAATTTATTAAAAATTTCTCTGTTATCTTCGGGATTATGCACAAAGGGTGCCACTGTCATAAGCCCTTTTATTCTTAAAAATCTATAAAGGGAGAACCTATCAAGAAGCTCGGCTATCTCAGATGGTGAAAAGCCGAATTTGCTCTCCTCCCCCGCCACATTAACTTCTAAAAGTCCGTCAACAGTTATACCCGCCTTTCTTGCCTCAATATCTATCGTATCTGCGAGTCTTAGGCTGTCAACTGAATGTATAAGTTTTACCGCCTTAATTACTGACCTGACTTTATTGGTTTGAAGATGCCCTATCATATGCCAACAAATATCATCCGGAAGCTGTTCTTTTTTAGTAAGGAGCTCCTTTACCTTGTTTTCACCAAAATCCCGGATTCCAAGTTCATAAGCCTCATTTATCATATCTACAGGCTTAGTCTTGCTGACTGCAATAAGCTTTACATCTTCTTTTTTTCTGCCGCTTTTTTCACAGGCTTTTTCTATATTTTCATTTATAGTCTTAAGGTTATTGCTGATCATTTAAATCCTCCGTACCTTTTCTCCTTCCTTACAGTCAATCAATGTTTTTTAATATATAAAATCCCCTTCGCTGTATTTTGAAGTATCAATTAATATATGATCATACACTGAAAGACCATACTCAGTATTTTTCTTTATAATTAAATATTCATCATTTGAAGCAATGATTTCAATATGTTTAAATACTGCAAAACCTTTATTTATGTAGTAAACGCCTTTAAGCGGTGCTGTTTCTCCTATCTGAAATTTCTCTCCTGCTGTACTTTCAGGCATTACAATATTATCTCCTGATTTTAGGAAATCACCGGAATTTTGCTGTAATGCACCTCCTTCTGAAGAAAGAGCTTCAATATATACAAAATCATCATCAGAATAGTAAATTACAGCAGGCACAAAAACAATTGAAGCACCGTTTTCATCATAAACTTCTTTATTAAATCCTGTTTTTACACTATTTCCTCCCTTGGTAGTGTAGGACTTCGGGATTTTATAAAACTGCTTTTCAACAACTGAGCTTAGCGGGATTTTTAATCCGGTCTCATTGTCTGACTTAATACGGAAATTAACAAATCTTTCATTTTCATATTGAATCATAAATTTATTAAATGCAATTTTTCCATATGAAGCACCATCACTTCCTGTCAATTCAGAATAGCTTCCGGAAAATTCAAAATCACTGCCTTGAAATTCAACATTTAAAACATTTTTTCCTTCAAACCTTTTTTTATCCTCATCAGTAAGCTTAAAATAAACATACCAATTTTCAGAGTTTATAATCTTATATATCGGAGTCCCTGCCGCCACAAGCTCACCGGATTTAATAATTTTAGGCTGGTACTGTGCTTTATTAAAATCTTCAGAAGTAAGACTATCTTCGCCCCTACCCTC
Source organism: Johnsonella ignava ATCC 51276 (assembly GCF_000235445.1). Taxonomy (GTDB): domain Bacteria; phylum Bacillota; class Clostridia; order Lachnospirales; family Lachnospiraceae; genus Johnsonella; species Johnsonella ignava. Next base: position 394,998 of record NZ_JH378830.1, read on the forward strand.
ATAAGAATCAACTATAAATGATATAACGCCTGTGGAGGGTGCTTTTTCAACTACATATGTTGTATTTCCCGACTGTGCCATCTCACTGAATGAATTAAGTGTATCCGTACTTGTAAACTCGGATATATTTGCTGAAATCGAAGCTTTTGCATCATATACCATAGAAAAATCCAAGTCATTATATGAAAGCGAAAACTCTGACAGTTCTCGTTTAATTGATTTTAAATTGCTTTCGCTCAAAGTAAAACTTGATGCTGCATCCTCTTCAAGATATTGTTTTACATTATTTGAACTGTCAAGAGAATATATATTAGATCCATTAGGGACCCTTCTTCCCTCTCTTATAAAATAATTTATATATCCGGATTCAGGTGCGGACTGAACTTCTTCACTTCTCAATATAAGCCCTGTATATTCTGTGTCATCTACTATAGCTCCTTCAGTTACTTCATAAAAATAAACAGCTTTATGGCTTAAGTATGAATAAACGAAGAAACACATATATATAAACATAATAACAAAAATCAGCACGCCTACGTTTATCCTTATAGGCTTTCTATACTTGATTACTTTATTTTGTCCTGCCACAGTTAAACCCTTTTCAAATAAATGTTAGACAGCTCATGCAAGAGCTGTCTAACAGCAAATACAAAAATCTCTTACAGGGCGATAATAACATTTTTTTTGACACTTTCAGGCAGTTCCTCTTTATCTGCTGAAACGCTTAGTATAAAATGAATCTTGTATTTTTCACTGATTTTTTCAAGAATATCAATTGTTGAGGTCATATCTTCACCCTCAAGTGCCGCAACCTTAAGAAAACTGTCTAAAAAAAGACTTTCAAGATCTCTATCCTGTGAAATAATTCCTGAAATAAAACCAATGAAGCCCTCCGGCGAATCTATAGGATAATCGCTTACATTAATAAGCCTTATTTTATTGTTAAGCTCATACATATGCTTTGAACTTTTATCAAGATAAACAACAGAACCATCTGCATTTTTAATCGCTTCATTTGCCTTATCCAGAAGAAATTTGGTTTTCCCTTTTCCCTTTCTGCCTGCAATTATCTGAACCATGTATTTGACCTCCTTGAAGTGAATTATAGTTGTATTATAAGGTGTTTTTACTAAAACTTCAATACTAATTGGCTATTTTGTTAAGCAGCCTGCTCATATTTTTGTATAACGAGTCGGCAGTATTTACATCTGCTTTCAGCACCACAGCTATGTACTCACTGCCGTCGGTATATGAGCTACCTACTATAAGGCATTTGCCGGCAGCTGCCGTGGTACCGGTTTTTCCTGCAAAAATTGATATCCCCGGGTTAAGCTTAACTGCCTGTGTCATTTCGGCATCAAGCTCTGATGCATCCTTTAAATAAACATTGCTGTTTTTCCATAAAGCGGATACGGTATTTCCGGTTTTATCCAGATACTGCCCTTTGTATTCCTTACTTCCTGCAACAGTCCTAAATTCAGGATATTTTATAGCCTCATTAAAAATCAAATATAGATCATATGCAGTAGTATAATGCTCATCATCACTTAAACCGTGCGGATTCGTAAAATGCGTATCAACAGCAAGCAGTGCCTGAGCTTCCTGGTTCATCATTTCAACAAAATGCTCCTGCGTCCCTCCGACATGTACCGCTATTGCCTTTGCGGCATCGTTTCCTGAGGGCAGCAACATACCGTACAAAAGCTGTTCAAGTGTAAGTCTGTCTCCGGGATTAAGACCTGCCATACTGGTCCCTTTTTCATTGACATATACTTCCTCACCTACAACAACCTCATCACTTAAATTACCATATTTAAGTGCAACAAGTGCAGTCATTATTTTAGTTATGCTGGCAGGCTGCATTTTTTTAAAAGCGTTTTTTGAAAACAAACTTCTTTCACCGCCAACCCGGCATATAAGCCCGGCTCCCGGCGGAAAATTCTGTGCCTCTGAGCTGTCTGCATCAACAACTGCGAGATTTCTTGCAAATGCCGGACAGTATAATTGATTGTCATCAGTACTATAAAAATGTGTAAATCTGTTTTTTAGCACATAATCAGCCTTAGGCACTGAAGTAAAGTACATAAATACAACTGCCGATAAGCTTGCTGCTATAACTGTACCGGTCAGAAAAAGCAGCAGAATAAGCTTTTTGTATTTACGCTGTTTTTTTACCTTTAAAAATTTTTTTATATTATCCTTTTCTATATACATTTCTGAATTCAAAATCCCCTCTTTCCATTGCCTTTATAAGTAATTCAGCCGTTGCAAGATTTGTGGCAAGCGGGATGTTGTGCGTATCACACAGCCTTACAATATTGTTTACATCAGGTTCATGTGTTTTAGGGGTAAATGGGTCTCGCAAAAAAATCACAAGATCAATATTATCATGTTCAATTTGTGCACCTATCTGCTGTTCCCCTCCCAGATGCCCTGCCAAATACCTGTGTATGTTCAGGTTTGTAACCTCTTCAACCAGCCTGCCGGTAGTTCCGGTTGCATATAACTTATGCTTTGAGAGTATTCCTCTATATGCTATACAGAAATTTTGCATGAGTTTTTTCTTAGCATCATGAGCTATTAAACCGATATTCATAATATTGCGCCTCCTAAATTTTTGATTTTTATATTATGGAAAGCACTTATTAAATGTTTTCCATGCGAAAACCGCAGGCACTTTGTGCCGTTTACATGCGATTTCAGGCATATCCATTTAACGTATTCTGTTGTTTTTCTGCAGTCCCACATTAAGTGCAACACCTGCCCATATATACATGCTAAGCAGCGAGCTTACCCCGTAACTTATAAAAGGAAGCGGGAGCCCTGTATTTGGAAAGATGCCTGTAGCAACCGCAATGTTTGTAAAAAACTGAAAAGACAAAACTCCGGCAAATCCTGCACATAAGAGCCTTCCCTGCATATCTTTTGCTTTCATTGCCATGTATAAAAACTCATATACTACAAATGACAGCAGCAGAATAACTACCATACAGCCTATAAAACCAAGCTCCTCACCGACCACAGCAAAAATAAAGTCCGTCTGTTCCTCAAGCAGGTAATTTCCCCTTTTAACAGATGCAAGGGTATCATTATTTAGCCCTTTTCCGAACAGCTGACCTGAACCAATTGCCATTATAGAATTATCCTGCTGCATATTATCATCGGCGAAATGTGCTTTATCTATAAAGCTCAGTATTCTTTTCAGTTGGTAACCTCTTAAAAAAGATGGAACAAGTTCCCTTTTAAAAAGCTCTATATAAATGAATAAACCGGGCACTAATACAGCTATAGTACCAAATATCCATTTATAGTTTATACCTGCGACATATATCATGCATAAAATAGAAACAACAAGTATAAGGGTTGTTGAAAGATCAGGCTGCATGGCAACAAGCGCAAAAGGAACGGCTGCTATCGCTCCAAGTCCTATAAGGAAAAAAATATTATTAATATTATCCTTATATTTACTCAAAAACCATGCAAAAAACATTACCAGTCCTCCCTTTGCAAATTCCGAGGGCTGAAGTTTTCCTATAACAGGTACAACAATCCACCTTCTTGCAACACCTCTTGAAGTTCCAAGTATAAGAACCATAAGAAGTACAAGTATGCACAGCATATATATAGGTATGGCAAATTTCAGAATTTTATCATAAGGGATAAAAGAGAGTATGAACATAATACATACACCTATGCCCATCCCCATAAGCTGTTTGTTTACAAGTGCCATATCTCTATTGCTTGCACTCGAAATAACCAGTATGCCTATTATGTTAAGCAAAATAACATATATAACACATCTGAAATTGTAGTTTTTTAAATTGTATTTATCAAACATAAAATGCCTTTACCTCATTTTAACTTAAATTTAAACAAAAATCCAGTATTTTTTTTATTTTTTAGTATTTTTATCAATAGTTCAGAAATTTTTACATTTATTGATTTTTTTACTTATTTTTAAAGAGGTTTTTATTTACTTTTTTTATCAAATATTTTTAGATCGGGATTAAAAATATTTGATTTAACTTTTAATATTGTATATTAGATTTAATCCTCACGTCTTATGTCAAACACTCTGGCTGCTTCAGAATTTTCAATTTCTTCAAGGGTTGAAAATCCGAAATACAGTTTATAAATATTTTTTGCAACGGCTGCAGCATTTGATGACGAGTAACCGAAAGGTATATTTACAGTTACAGCTATCTCAGGTTTTGAATAAGGGGCAAAGGATATAAAGAAAGCATGGTTCGCCTTTGTTTTAGATTCCTGTGCCGTTCCCGTCTTTCCGGCAACTGAAACTTTAAGATCTTTAAAGACATTTTTTGCGGAACCGTTTTCAACCACACCCTTCATTCCCTCATGTACATATTCCCATGTGGAATCTTTTATATCTATATGTGAAGATATATTAGGTGAATAATCCTTTAAAATTATTCCGCCTCCGTCTGTAATCTTATTAACTACACTTAGTTCAAAAACATTGCCACGGCTTGCAACTGCCGCAACATAACGGGCAAGCTGAACATTTGCAAATGAATGAGTTCCCTGACCTATGGCTGACGGCTCGGGATTTTCATTTGAAATTTCCGGCTCCGTCTCAACAAGTTCAACTCCCGATTTGTGGTCAAGTCCAAAAAGTGAAGCATATTTCCTGAGTCTTGAAAGTCCAAGCTCTGCACTATACTCACCATTGTTTTGCAGTGAGAGCCTATGCCCTATGTCAACAAAATAAAAGTTACATGAATTTTGTATAGCTCCGACCACATTAAGCTTTCCATGGTGCCCAGGATATATCCAGCATTTTATAGGAGGAGTTATTATATCGTAATTACCGGTACAGTCAACCGTGTCATAAGGAGATATCACATTTTCTTCAATACCTGCAACAGCAACTATAGGCTTAAATGTTGAACCGGGAGCCTTCTTTGCCTGAGTTGCATTGTTGTAAAGAGGCTGGGACTGATCAGTTAAAAGCTTTGCAAAATATGTATTGTCAATACTGTTTACAAGCTTGTTGCTGTCATATCCTGGATATGAAACAAGTGCTTTAATCTCACCCGTATTTGTATCTACAACCACCGCTCCGCCGGTACATGGTTCAAGAGCAAGCTGTGCAGGAGTTATTTCAATTCTTTTGATCTTGTCTATCATAAAATTAAAAGCATAATTTTCACCACTTGAGCTCAGTGCATTTATAGCCGCCTCATCATAATTAAGAATTCCCTGATAATAAAGTGATAGGCAAAGTTCCCGCCCTGTAACACTTCCCTGTTTTATCATATATTTATATATGAGCTTTGAAAATTCCTTATCATCCTTCATAAGCCCCAGTGCATAGTCAATAAGTGCGATATAGATATCATCAGCATTTGAATATTTGCTGTTTATATTCAGCTTGCTTGTATCTATCCAGCTGTTTGAAATACCTGCATATAAAAAGTCTCTTAAACTTATCTCATCAGCCTTCCATTTAAGATAATAATCAGCATTTGTATCAATCTTTTCGTCTACTATAAGCTTCTGTGAACTGTTTGCTATTGTTTCATAAAGGTAATACATAAAGGCTTTTTTATCAGACTCAAGCATGTTCATAATTCTTGCATCAGGACTTATAAGCTCTGCACGTATTTCATCCATGCTTTTTTGACGATATTGAGTGAATTTATCAAATATACCTTTTTCTATGTCTGAAGCATCGGCTCTTGAAAATGCATCCATTGAGAGTACATCATTGTTTATAAGCTGAAAATATGCATTTTTAATAGGTATTTTTCTTTCAGTTGAATCAGTTTTATCAGTATTTGGATCATCAGCAATATCAAGCTTGCTTGCGAGTATTCCTGCAAGCTGCTGTTCTACAAGATGGTAGGTTCCTATCTGAAGCTCCCTGTCTATAGTAAGGTAGACATTATTTCCCGATATTGCCGGAGTTTCATAGCTTACTACCATTATATGTCCGAGATAATCCACTATCATTGTTTTGCTTCCCTTAGTTCCCCTAAGCTCTGATTCCATACTTTGTTCAACGCCTATAATGCCTACATTATCATCGTCTTCAAACTCAGGATTATCTTTTTTTAATTCTTCAAGTCTGTCTCCCTGTACTTTACCTATATAACCTACAACTGATGAAAAATATATACTGTCATTATAAACACGGTTTATTTCAGTTTCAATTTCAACACCTATAAGGTTTCCCGTATTTTCAAGTATATCGGTTTTTGTGTCTTCCGAGATATTTTTAACTATATTTGTCGGCGTATATCTATGATAACGGCTTCCTGCCATTGCGTATCGTATATTTATAATATTAAGGTTTTCCTGCTGCGAAATTTCAACAGCATTTTCGTGTTCATCCTTCATATCATTTAGCCGGTAACGTGCATTTGCACGCTCTATAAGTTCATAGGCAGTTATATCCGATTTTGTTTTATCATTTTTATCAAGTTCATCTATTGATTTAAGACCGTAAAAATCTCTTAAAAATCTCTTTTTTGCAATATCGGTAGAAAATGTAAATTCATAATTTCCGTCAGTATCAATTTCAATCGGCACTGTAACGTTTATATGCTCACCATGTTTTTCAAGAAGCCTTACAAGTCTAAGTACCATAAGATTTAAGCCGTTAGTATTATAGTATCCGGTTTCCATTATAGTAACTCCATAAGCAAGCTCGTTATAGGCAAGTAGATTACCGTTTCTGTCATAGATATTTCCTCTTGAAGCAGGCAGAAGCACTTTTTTCTCAGTTTTCTGAACATATTGTTCCTGGAAATCTCTACCTTTTACAAGTTGGAGATTAAAAAGCTTTGCAGCAAGTATAAATACAAGTATTGAGTGAATTATAATAAGCATTATAATTCTTGATGAAAGTATTTTTTTTCTTAAATCATTTAAAATTTCTAAAAAATCCCTAAGCAACTTTTTGACCTCGTTTTATATCAATCTCTTCAAGTTTTCTATTGTATGCCAGTAAAAATCTGTACAAAAATAACGTAAAAAGCAGAGTTATTATCATTTCAGGCAATATAATGATCCTGAAATAATATAAAAAATCTGCTTTCCCTCTTACAAAAAACCTGAAAATAAAAATAAATAGATTATATACGATTTCATTGACTGAACATATTGCAAGCGGCAGAACTATATAGTCCTCATAAAAATACTTTGACAAAGTTCCGTTTACATAGCCTATCCATACGAAAATTATTGTAAAAAAACCAAATGGTCCGCTATAAAACAGATCCATAAGTACCCCCGTTATAAAACCGTAAAACATGCCCTCTCTTTGACCGTATATAAAACTGCATGTGAATACAAATATTATCATAAGATTCGGTGCAGCCGATAAGAACGGTATAAATGGAAAAGCACAATTCTGAATTGCAAAAGCTATTAATATAATTGTGGTATTAATAATAATTCGTCTCATTATTTTATTAATTCCTTTAAATAATTTTCTAATGATAATTTAATAATTGCTTCCTAGTTATCTGCAGGCTGTGTATTATCATTATTATCGTTTAGATAATCTTCCTTTAGTTCAGTTATTATAAGGACCTCCTGAAGAGTATCAAAACTTGCAACAGGTACAAGATATCCGCTTTTAGTAAGCATATTCGGATCGGGAGCTATATCATAAGCATAACCTATAAGTATGCCGGGCAGAAATTTTCTGCTTATATTTGAAGTAACAATTTTGTCCCCATCCTTTATATCGGCACCCTGCCTTATATCATTCAACCTCAGTTTTCCCTGTTCATAAAGCTGAAGATCGCCTGCAACTATACAGTTTTCATTTGAATTTAAGGTCATGGCACTTACTCTGCTTACATCATCTATTATGGAACGCACGGTAGCATAATTTGAACCGACATCAGTTACTATACCTACAAGTCCTCCGTCCGCAAGGACATTCATATCAGCCTTTATCCCGTCAAGTGCTCCCTTATCTATCCTGAACACCTGAAACCATCCTACTGAATCCTTTGCAATTATTCTTGCTCCTACCATGTGGTATTTATTATATTCATCACTTAATTTATAAAGTTCTCTCAGCCTTTTAAGCTCACGGCTGTCTGCAGCAAGCCTTGTGTTTTCCATTAAAAGTTCATTTATTCTTGCGTTTAATTTTTCATTATCATCAAGAACCGTTCTTAACTTTTTATTTTCTTCAATATTGTTATATATAGCCCTGCCTGCTATATTTACTCCTGCCTGCACAGGCATAAGTATATAGCCTACACCTGTACGAAGGGGCAGAAGCCATGAATCCTTTACTGTTGTTATACCGATAGTTATAATACAGACAAGACTCAATGCCATAAGTATGAGCCTGTTGTCCTTTAGTTCCTTCATAAGTTTCCCTGTTCTCTAAAACTGTGATATATATTATCTCCTATTATTATATGGTCGTTTAAATAAATACCGACGCTTTTACATCCATTTGCCACTATCTCCGTAACTTTTCTGTCATCATCACTCGGGCTCGGATTTCCGCTTGGGTGGTTATGTATCATTATAACGTTTACCGCCTGATGTTTAAGTGCATCTATAAGCACTTCTCTTACTGATATAAGCGATGCGTTCACTGTACCTATTGTGATAAGAGAATCGCTTATAAGTCTCTGCCTTGTGTCAAGATAGGCAAGTCTTAATTCCTCCTGCTCAAGATGACGCATATCCTGCATATAATATCCGGCACAATTTGCCGGGCTGTTAAAACAGACCGCTTTTATAGCCGCCTCTCTTTTCCATATCCTTTTTGCAAGTTCACCTATGCATAAAAGCTGTACTGCCTTTACCTTGCCTATACCGTTTATCTTTATATATTCATCATAGCTTTTGTGCATAAGACATGTTATTCCTTTGGCAGGTCCTGATAAATTCAGTATATGATTTGCAAGTGCAACTGAATTCAAATTTTTAGTGCCTGTACGCAAAATTACGGCAAGAAGTTCGGCATCGGTAAGTGATGAAGGTCCGAACTCAAGACATCTCTCATAGGGTCTTTCATCACTTGGCATATCCTTTATACCTGTATTTATTATGTTCATTTAATTCCCTTTCCGCAGCTCTCCATGTACGGTCAAGGTTAATTGTAATATTTATACTGTAATTATATTATTTTCACAAAGCTTCTGAATTGAATTTAATATTCCGAATTTACCATGTTGCCAGGTAAGTCCTCCTTGAAAATATACATTATATGGTTCTCTCATAGGAGCATCTGCACTAAGTTCAATAGAAGCTCCGGAAATAAATGCCCCTGCCGCCATTATGACCTGCGAGCTGTAACCCGGCATATCCCATGGTTGAGGGATTACATGTCCGTCAACAGGTGCGGCAGCCTGAATTCCGAAGCAGAAAGCTTTAACCGCATCAGCCGTTTTTAATGTAATTGCCTGTATTATATCATGTCTTTTTTGTTCAGCTGTAGGATGGCATTTAAAACCAAGATTTTCATAAATATATGCTGCATATACAGCTGTTTTTAATGCGGCTGCGGTAACTGACGGAGCCATAAAAAGTCCTTGATAGAAGCTTCTGTTTACTCCAAGACTTGCTCCTACTTCTTTCCCAAGTCCTGGTGCGGTAAGTCTGTATGCCGCATTTTCAATACAGCTGTGAGAACCTGCTATATAACCTCCTGTAGGAGCAAGTCCTCCTCCCGGATTTTTTATAAGGGATCCTACTATCATATCGGCACCTGCTTCAATAGGCTCTTTTTCTTCAACAAATTCACCATAACAGTTATCAACCATACATATAACATCAGGTTTTAATGTTTTTATAAATCCTATTAACTCTCCAATCTGTTCAACTGAAAATGTAGGTCTGTCCGAGTACCCCTTAGAACGCTGGATTGTAATAAGTCTGGTTTTTTTTGATATACATTTTTTGATTTTGTCATAATCAAATGTGTCGTCGGGCAGCAGCTCTACCTGTTTATATGTTATACCATATTCCGCAAGGGAGCCTCTGCAACTTCTAATACCTATAACACCTTCAAGTGTATCATATGGTTTTCCTGCCGGGGATAAAAGTTCATCTCCGGGTCTTAAATTTCCGAAAAGAGCAAGGTTTAGAGCATGTGTTCCACTTATAATTTGAGGACGTACCAGTGCATCTTCTCCTTTAAACACCTCTGCATATACTTTTTCAAGATTATCTCTGCCTACATCATCATATCCGTACCCCGTACTTGTCCCGAAATGCATCTCACTGACTTTGTGTTCATGCATAGCATATATAACTTTAAGCTGGTTATGCTCACAGATTGTATCAATATTTCTGAATCTTTTTTCCAAAGCTTTCTCAGCTTTATTGCCCAGTTCAAACACTCTTTTTGAAATACCGAGTTTTTCATAAATCTCTTCAAGTGCCATATGTAAATCTCCAAAAATTATACAGGTATATGTACATATACCTGTATCTCTTATAATAATATAAATTTACTGATTTGTCTATTATATTGTTGAAGTACATTGCAGACAGAAAATAGAAATTTAAATTTTTCTTTTTTGTTTTTAAGTATTTATAATTTTTAATTTGTATTTCCTGACTGACTGTACTATATATTCTGCGTTTATTTTATCCATTTATCACCGGTATTATCATTTACATTTTTAAAATCTATACCATAAGCTTTTTTTATTTCTTCAAGCAGTTTTTGCGAATCTGAGTCAAAAAGCTTAGGCGTTATTATTATATCGGCAGTAATATATCTCTGATCTGAAAGCTGTTTTGTATAGATTATTCCATAATATTTATATGTTATATCGTCTCTCTTTCCGGTATCATAATATTTAAAATACTCTATTTTTTCACCGTCAATTGATATATTTTTACCTGTTTTCAGTCCGGGATATATTCTGTTAAGCCTGTTTCGTGAAGCATCAAGATTTCCTGAGACATCATCAGCGGCATTTACTCCGACAGTTATATGTACTCCATGACTGCCTCCTCCTATAATTCCCGGAGAAAGATTTACACTTCCTCCATAAGGTATATAGGCATCTCTGATTTTATTATCAATATCATTGTAATGCCCCACTCCCAGATAATTATAGTCGGATGCTTTTTTAAAATCTACCTGTTTTAGATTTTCATTCTCCCAATCATTTTGTTCTTCTTTAAAGAGCCAGTCTCTTTTTTTTAGAGAATCTTTTACAACCTCTTCAATGCTCTGTTTTTCACTCTCAAGTTCCTCGCTGCTTTTTTCAGATTCAGTATTTTCAGCAGCAGATAAGGCGGCAGGATTTTCCTGTAGATTTGTTATATCCTGTGAGCCTGAATTATTATTTGTTTTATCCGATGCAATGGTTTGTGAAGGCACAGCTGCCGGCTGTGCAGGGTCTCCACCTTTTTGTACCTGTTCGGTCAAACCGCCTGAACCTGCATTTACAGAACTTCCTGTACAGGCATTAAGCAAAAGAATGGGAAGAACTGTAAGAATGCCTGATTTCAGTATAAATATTGCTTTTTTACTGATTCCGCTCATTTTTAAAATAATACCTCCATATAACTTTATTATATTTTAAAATTTAAGTCATCTGTAATTATTTTAATTTTTTATGTAAAAATAGCTTTAAAAGAATATTAAGTTATTTCATAAAATATCGACTATTTTATCCCCTGAAAGTATCTGTTTACCTTGTCAGTACCGTATATATCAGAATTACATTCATGCGTTGTATCATCCCATGAAGAATGACTTTGTCCACCTATTGCTTTGATTTTTTCTGATGTAAGATTTATATAGTTATTTAGAAGTTTATCATAGCCGTATATTTTATTTGGCTGCCCATCTATTGTAGGATCTTCCCATGATACATCAACATGATAATAATTTCCGTCATCCAGCTTTACTATATTCCATGAATGTCCATTTCCCGCTACTTTAATGGATTCAAGACCACAGCGTTTTGCAAGCACATTAAAACATTTAGTATATCCGTCGCATACCGCTTCATGATTTATAAGTGCACCATATGCCGAAAAGTCTTCATCAATATTGGCATTTGCATTACGTCTGGCTGCAGCATAATCTATATTTGACACCATGAATTTGATTATTTCCATTTCTCTTTTAAATCGCCAGTCTTCACTGCCTTCAGGAATTTTGCCCTCTATATATCTGTTGTAAAAATCATCGGCTGCAGCAGCCACTGCAGCTTTCGACATAGCATATCTTTCAGGATTTTCTATTTCAATCTCATGCTTTATATAATTGCCGTTTTGGTCTACATTAACCTTTGCAGTTACACTTTTACCTATATAAGCCGGATCATTTAATATTTCATAGGCCTCTTTTTTTACAAAATCAGGTATATTGTCAGCATATACATCTAAACAACTTATAAGCGGAATACCTGATAACAATAATAAAATAAATATAGTTAAAAATTTTTTCACACTTGTACCCTCCTATACAAATTTAATGCAAATATATATTTTTTTATTCATCCCAACTGTGATATACTGCCTGTACATCATCTTCAGCGTTTAAAAGTTCTATTATGCGGTTCATATTTTTAATATCATTCTCATCACTTAAAACAACTTTATTTTGTGGAATCATCGTGATTTCCGCATCAACCATAGGTATCCCTGCTTTTTCAACAGCCTCTCTTACAGCCCCAAAATCATCAGGTGATGTAAGGATTTCATAACTGTCATCCTCAACTATAAAATCATCCGCTCCCATATCAAGCACAAGCAGCATAAGTTCATCAGTTTCCATGTCAACTTCCGATTTATCTATTATAATCTGCCCTTTCTTATCAAACATATATGATACACAGCCCTGTGCCCCGACATTACCGCAACCTTTTGTAAAAGCGGAGCGCACATTTGCAGCGGTACGATTTTTATTGTCGGTAAGTGTCTCAACTATTATAGCAACACCCGAAGGACCGTAGCCTTCATAGGTATTATGTTCATAATTTACCGCTGATACATCCCCGGCTGCCTTTTTAATACCCCTTTCTATTGTATCATTAGGCACATTATTTGCTTTTGCTTTTGCTATCACATCTCTTAATTTTGAATTATTGTTTGGATCAGGACCTCCCTCCTTTACCGCAACAGCTATCTCTCTGCCTATAATGGTAAAAATTTTACCCTTTGCAGCATCATTTTTTTCTTTTTTATGTTTTATATTTGCAAATTTTGAATGTCCTGACATATATTCTCCTTTTAATAAATTTTATAAAATCCTTTTTGTTTTTATTGTTTTAATCAGTTTAATTCAGTAGTAAGATTTTTAAGCCATTTGTATTTCCTGTATCTTATATAACCTAAAATCGTCTTGTATATTTCCTCACTTGTTACCATCGCATATACTATATAAACCGGTACTTTTAAAACAAGCCCCCCTATAAAAGCAAGAGGTACTCCTATAAGCCATACTCCGCTTATATCAATTAAAAAGCTTGCTTTGGTATCGCCTCCGCTTCTTAATATTCCCACAAGGTTTACAGTACTCATACCTACAAACGGCTGCAAAAATGCATGCATTAAAAAGCATATTACTACATCATGTCTTACCTTATCACTTATATTAAACATAAATGAGTAGCGTTCACCTGCCAAAAGACATATTATTGACGCAAATACCCCCATTAGGACAGAAAGGATATAAAAATATGAAGCGTATTTTTTTGCCTTTTCAAGATGGTCGGCTCCCATTTCATTTCCCAGTATTACCACACTTGCCGCTGCAAGACCCATAAATACTGTAAGTGTTATATCCGTAAATGTCGTTGCAACAGTTACGGCAGCAACCGCATTGTCTCCCATACGCCCATAAGCTATCGAATATATGGTAATTCCAAGTCCCCACATAAGTTCATTTGCAATCACAGGAGTTGAATTTACCAGAAACTGTCTGAATATATTGTTTCCGAAGCTAAACATTTCTTTAAGTGAACATACAAGAGGCGATTTCTTAAGCCTTATAATCAAAAGTACTGCAATACATTCAGCAGCTCTCGCAATAAGTGTTGCATATGCGGCTCCCTGCACTCCTAATGCAGGCATACCGAAATTTCCGAATATAAGCATATAGTTTGCAGTTATATTTATAATTATAGCACTTATACTTGTTATTACAGGTATTGTAACCTGTCCGGTTGCACGAAGTGCATAAACATGTATATTAGTTACAGCTGTAAAAGGATATGAAAAACATACTATTGTAAGATACGAAATTCCAATATTTACAGTTTCAGGTGATTCTGTAAATATTTTCATAAGTATTTCAGGTATAAAAAATGCTGCTGCACTGAATATAAAAGAAGCACTTACTGCTGTTAAAAGCCCAATACCTAAAACCTTTCTTATGCTCTTTACATCCTTATTGCCCCAGTACTGTGCAGACAGAAGACCCGTACCGCTTGATATGCCGAAAACTAAAAGTGCAAATACAAAATACACCTTATTTCCAAGACCTACGGCAGCAATAGCACCAGTACCCAGACTGCCTATCATAATAGTATCAAGCATATTTACTATCATATTCAGCAGATTTTGCAATGTAACAGGTACAGCTATCCCAAGCATACGTTTTAAAAAGGAAATATCTTTAATCATATCTGAAAAAACAGAAAATGATATTTTATTATATTTACTCATTTTTATATTGTTTCTTAACTTCTTTTCCGGGTCTTTCATCCATATCTTCCCCTTCCGCTTTAAGCTTTTCCACCTTAAGCGAGTGTATCATTTTATTTTCCACCCTTACTGCACTGAATCTGCATCCATGCATATCAACATGAAACTTCTCTCCATCGGCAGGTATACGGTCAAGTTTTGAAATTATAAGACCGTTTAAGGTATCAAAATTTTCTTCCTCCTCCTCAGCAAATTCTATACCAAGTGCCTCAGCAACATCATCAAGATCCGCCATACCCTGTATATTAAAGCTGCCATCCTTGTTTTTTATAATCATTTCTTCGTCAACATCATATTCATCCATAATGTTTCCAACTATTTCCTCAAGTATATCTTCCATCGTTACAAGACCGGCAGTCTGCCCATATTCGTCAACTACAACTACCATATGTGTCTTTTTTGACTGCATTTCCTTAAAAAGCGTATCAAGATTCCTTGTTTCCGGTATAAAGTGTACAGGTCTTAAAAGTTTCGGTATGGAACTCACGCTCATATGTGAATATCTGCCACTGCTTTTATTTGCATATATAAGTGCATCCTTCATATTAAGTATACCTGTTATATCATCTATATCTTCCTTATATACCGGATAGCGTGAATTACTTCCCTCATTTAACATAAAGTCAACCGCCTCTTTAAGAGAACTTTCGCCGTCTATACATACAAGATTTTTTCTATGCGTCATGACATCAGAAGCATCCTTGTCATTCAACTCAAATATATTGGTTATCATTTTTGCTTCGCCTGAATCAAGTATTCCCTGTTCATGCCCTTCATTTACCATACTCATTATATCTTCTTCAGTAACATTGTCTTCATGTTTATCCATATCTATACCTAAAATTTTAAGTATTACAAATGAAAGAGTATTCACAATAAATATTACAGGTGTTATAAAAAACATAAGCAGTGAAACGGCACCGACCATCCTATATGCCCATCTCTCAGGCTCTTTAAGTGCAAGTCTTTTAGGTATTACTATACCGAAGCTTACCGTAATCGCCACCATGGCTACAATAATTGCAAGTCTAATGATTATCTCCAATATACTTGTCTGTATATTAAAAATTCTATATAATGTTTTTGAAAGATCTCCTATTATGAAGCATCCCGTTATAAATCCTATAAAATTGGATACTATCTGAATGGTATTTACAAATTTACCCGGTCTATTTATAATCCTTAAGATTTTTCCTGCCTTAGTATCACCTTCTTCCATGCTTTTTTCCAGGTTTGTGGAATTAGAATTTTGTATTGCCGATCCAAATGAAAAGAAAATAAAATCAATTATTATAAATGCCGTAAAAATTACCAATCTGCTCCACGAGTTTCCATCTTCCATGACTATAAAAAGTTTCCTCCTAAGTAAATTGATGCCGGAACCCCGACATATGTATTCTAACATAAAGATTTATTTATAATCAAGTGTTATACATATAAAAAGGTAGGTCCGTATTAGATTTAGTATAGAAAATCCCTGTACATATCTCTGGTGTAATCCTTGATCCCGACAACAAGCTCTCCTTTTGTGTAAATTCTTGGGATTCTCTTGCTTAAATCACATACCAGTTCATAAGGGAATTTATCACATAGCTTTGCAAGAGCTTCAACACTTATAAATTCAGAGCCGTCCCGTCCTATAACTGTAACCTCGGTACCTATATCCGCATCAGGTATACAGCTTACATCAACCATCATCTGATCCATGCATACCCTACCAAGTATATAAGCCCTTTTACCATTTATAAGTACATACCCCTTGTTGCTTAAGCTTCTGGGATATCCGTCCCCGTAGCCTATAGGTATAGTGGCAACTCTGACTCTTTTATCAGCCTTATAAACTCCGCCGTAGCTTACAGTTTCACCTTTTTCTATATACTTAACATATGTAATCATTGATTTGACGCTGAGTATAGGCTTTATATCCATATTTCCTACTCCGGTTTCATCTGAGGGAGATATACCGTACATTATAATTCCGGCTCTTACCATATCATAAGTATCTCCTATGTTCCTGATTATAGCAGCAGAATTTGATATATGTTTTATCCTGGGTTCTATTCCCTGTTTTTTCAGAAGAAATAAAAACTTCTTAAATCTTCTTAGCTGGGCGTAGGCAGAATCAGTATTACTTTCATCTGCCGCATACATATGTGTGAATATACCTTCTACCTGTATATAATCAAGATCATGAATCTGTTTTACAAGCTTTGCCCCGTTTTCATTATCCTTTATACCTATGCGATTCATACCGGTATCAACGGCTATATGTATATAAGCTATCCTTGACTGTTTTTTAGCTTCATTTGATATGCTTAGTGCCTGCTTTAGGGTAAATACGGTAGCTCTTATATTGTTTTCAACAAGCTCCCTGTAATCATCTCCCGGAAGCGGACCAAGCACAAGTATAGGCTTATAAAGATTATGATAGTACAGGTTAAGTGCTTCATTAAGTGTAGATACCGCATAAAAATCGACCAGATTTTCAAGGGTTTTTGCCACAGGTATATCGCCATGCCCATAGCCGTCAGCTTTAATTACACCTGCTATCTTGGTTTCATGCGGTATATGTTTTTTAATTTCCTTTATATTATTTTCAAGTACATCAAGAGCAATCAATGCCCTTACTCTTTTATAATTAACCATATTTACTGCCTCAGGTTTATAGTTTTTATAATAATTTGCTGCTATTTATAGCAGGATAATGTATGCTTACAACAGCTTCATAGGTATATTACCTCTAGATTTTTATACCGTCATTTTCATAACTGAAGGTATACATTCTATAGTATCTCTTGCAAGCACCCCATGTTCACCGTATTTTTTTTCTGCCTCAGTACCTGCAAGCCCATGTATATATACACCCAGTGCCGCAGCCATTACTATATCAAGTCCTACACAAAAAAGACCTGCTATAATACCTGTAAGCACATCACCGCTTCCTGCCTTTGCAAGTGCGGGAGTCCCTGACATATTTTTATATATATGTGCATCATATGAAACAGTCAGTGTATTGTGCAGTTTTAATACAGTATTAACATTATTATTTAGTGAATAACTGAGAGCACTTTTATAAGGCTCCTCTATAATTTGTCCGGTCGGAGTGCCTGTAAGTCTTGACATTTCCTTAGGATGAGGAGTTATTACAATATCCTTATGTAAATACTGCAATAAATCTGTATTGGCTCCTATACAATTTAAAGCATCCGCATCAACTACAATAGGTATAGCTTTATGCATTAAAGCTTGTTTTACAAGTGTATATACATAATCCTCAGTACCAAGTCCCGGCCCTGTTACTGCGATATCTGCCCATGACAACATACTGTTGATTTTAATTATAAAATTTTTATAATTATCAGAAAAGTCATCTTTATCATATGATGAAATAATAGCCTCGGGAAGCATGCTCTGCAATATCTGTCGATTGCTTTCATGTGTAAATATATTTACAAGACCTGCTCCGGTTCTGTAGGCTGCATATGCTGACAGATAAGCAGCTCCGCTCATACCTTTTGAGCCTGCTATAATAAGCAGCTTTTTAAAGCTTCCTTTATTTGAATCTTTTTTTCTTTTAGGAATCATATTTAAAGCTTCAGGCTTTAAAATCTTACAGTCATACATGACTTTTTCTCCTTAAATATATCAAATGTATCGCATAGACAAATATAAACATCATTTTAAACATAACAGATGCTTAAAGCTGCATAAGGTGATTTATATTGCGTACATTTATGTTTTTAACAGAATATTAAATTAAATAATAAAAATGCCCGGCTGCGGAAATATCTTATCCGCACCCCGGCACCTGCAGAGTGTTGAAATTTTTATTGATTTTCAGTAAGACTGCTTACCCTGTACGAAAGCTTCATAAGAAAATCTGAAAGATGGACATTTTCGACTATAACATCTTCCGGCACTTCAAGATCCGTATGTGCAAAATTCAGTATCGCCTTTATTCCTGCGTTTACAAGTCTTTTTGCCACCGCAATCGCCTCATTTTTAGGTATACTTAAAACAGCTATCTGAATCTGATGTTTTGATATATAATCCTCAAGCGTATCAAGGTGGTAGATCTTTACTTTCCTGATTTCCTTTCCTATAAGCTGGGGTTTTACATCAAACATCGCTTTAATTACGAACCCCCTCTTTTCAAAATTAGTATAATTTGTAAGTGCATTTCCCAGATTTCCGGCACCAATCACTATAAGATTGTGCTGTCTGTCAATACCAAGTATCTTTCCTATCTCATTGTAAAGATACTTTACATTATATCCATAACCCTGCTGACCGAAGCCGCCGAAATTATTTAAGTCCTGCCTTATCTGAGAGGCAGTTACTTTCATTCTGACACTGAGCTCCTTTGATGAGATGCGTTCTATGCCTTCCTCACTTATCTCACCTAGATATCTGTAATATCTTGGGAGCCTCGCAATAACCGCCTTTGAAATTCTTTTATCTTCCATTAAAATATCTCCTGTTGTTAAGAATTCTACCAACTTGTAGTAGTATAGCGTTAATAAACAATATTGTCAATACATTTTATGTATTTTTATTCATTTTTATTGTAATAAGAAATTATAATACAGGACTTTAAAACATTGTGTCATACTTCACAAATATAAATATTACTTAAATAATGAAAATGCAATAAACCGGGCATACAATCAAATAACTATTTAAATATTTTCAAAAATCTGAAAGTTAAAGTAAATTCATGTTTTTTTATGATTCTGTTTCACCGCTTTCTAAACCTGCCTTGTCAAATTCATATTTGACTGCCGCTTTTGCCCTCTTAACCGCTTCTTCATCAATATCCTTATTTGATTTAAATTTATTTACAAACTCAGGCACAAGATCTATTATCTTTGAAAGCGCATCCTGATTTCTTACATTTACAAGCCTTGATCTGCCGTTTTGTATTATTAAAATTGCGGCAGGACTCATTTTTGCGTTCATACCGCCTCCACCGCTGTATTGTGCATTTTTTTCAAATCCGCCTGCTGCCATACCGCAGGTTACATCTACAAGCGGCAGAATTATAGTATCATCAATTTTTATAGGCTCCCCTACAACAGTCTTGGTATTTATAAATAACTCCATTCCGTCAAACAGTGAACTTATTGAAGATATTAATTTTTCATCCATGACCAAACCTCCGTTTAAATATAATTTTATAAAAATTTCTTAAGCAATTTCTTTACATCCCGGTCAAAATAAAGCCTTGATATCACACCGAGTATAACACGTATACTTACCCTGCCTTTCAGCCTTGTATCAGTTTCTATAATACTTTCATCAAAGACCGGTATTACATCAAATTTATTTTTATATAAAGGTATACAAAGTGCTGTATATCTAAGTATGTTCCCGGTAGAGTAAGGATCTCCCGTACCGAATTTTATATAGCCGTTTATACTTATGGGAAGACAATGGGCTGATATTTTTAAAAACCCGTTGAATATTTTTTTTACCGCTCTACGGAGTGATTGATCACTTAATAATCTTAAAAACTTCTTTTTTGCCTTTTTACTGCCGTTTGCAAGCCTTATTAATTGCTTTTTGACCTTCTTATACAAGGCAGTAAGCCTGTTTTTAAGCTTTCTGTATATCCTGCTGGGTGAAAATATATATTTTATTTTATAAAACAATGAAATCCGTTTGCTGCCCGGTATCTTCTTTTTGATTTGTTTTTCTCGAATAACTTTTTTGTCTGCTTTATTTTTCTCTAATACGCATTTATTATTTTCGGTCTTTTCTAAGGTGGAGCTAGTAAGTATTCTGCTATCTTCATTAGTTTTAACAGCTTTATCCGATTTATTTGTCTTATCCCTGTCAGAGATAAAAGATTTATTTTTTCTTTTTAAAATTCCAATACCACATACCTTAAAAACTGCTCCGTCCGCAGTGCTGTACTCTATATGTATAAAATGCACAAGCCAGCTTACACATATATAACAGTCAGCCCTGTCTGTATATTTAAAATTTATTTTATACCTTACAGGCACTGAAAGAATCAAGAATATTACTAAGATAAAAAGCAGTATTAAAAATAGGAGAACTATACCTATTGCCTTTAAAATACCCCATAATATCAAAAGCATATCTCCTCCTCAAATATAGTATGGATTATAATGTAATTATACTATATATTTTTTTATATCAAAACCTCCTGTTTTATTATAGACCTCATAAATTATACTGCCGGCAAGTCTAAAGGCATCCATTCTGCCACAGGCAATACCTATAATTATCACATTATCTTTTTTGGTATAATTTCTCAAAAAAAATATGCTGTGCACTATTGTGAGAATACCTTTATTTTTATTAGAATCGTTATTTTCAATTATAATTAAATAAGCAAAAAGTACACTTTTATTCCTTTTAATATTTTTTATAATATTTTTTCTTTCAGGTTGTGCTTCTTTTGAAATATATAAATTCTTATACCATCTCATAGATATTCTCCATATTTTATATTAAAAGCAAAATATCACAGTATAAATTTTTATACTGCTGCAAAATAAATATACATAATTGAATTTCACTATATATGTTCTTCAAGATATTTTAAAAGCATATTTAAAGCAGCTTCAACTGACTGTTCTCTTACCTGTCTGCGATTTCCGGAAAAATGAAATTCCTCAGAAATTACCTTGCCTTTTACATATAAGCCTATGTAAACAAGTCCAACCGGTTTTTCATCAGTACCTCCGTCAGGTCCTGCAATACCGGTTATTGAAAGCGAAACATCACTGTCTGAATTAAATGCTATCCCTTCAGCCATTTCCTTTGCAGTCTGTTTGCTTACCGCACCATATTTTTTCAGAGTTGACTTACTTACATCAAGCCTTTTTCTCTTGGATTTATTAGTGTAGGTTACAATACCTTCTTTAAATACTTCAGAAACCCCAGGAACATTTATAAGCCTTGCTGAAAGGAGTCCTCCTGTACAGGATTCCGCAGTTGAGATGCTAAGTTCATGTTTTTCAAGCAGTTTAACAATTGTTTTTTCAAGGCTTATACTATTTTTTTCATTTAACTGTATATCGGAAAATCTTGATTTGATATTCCTGCTTACAGGCTTTATTATAGCTTTTGCTTCATCTTCAGTATCTGCCGAGGCACAAATTACAATATGAGTCTCATTATCTTTTGATATAAATTTTATATCTACATCTTCATTTTCCGTAAGATCACCGACAATATTTATAGCTTCATGCTCGGATACTCCGTAAAGCTTAATTATTTTCTGCCTTTTGACCATATCTCCCATTACATGCCTCCTTTACTTAAAACCTTATAATTTTTAACTATATAATCAATTAATGATATTATAGTAAGTGCAAGCATCACATATATCATTATATTTGTAAAGTTTGATAATGTATCAATGTCCATTATTAAAAGACATATACAAAGCATTTGTGATACCGTCTTTATCTTTCCCCAAATACCTGCGGCTATAACAATTCCCGAGTCTGAGGCTACAAGTCTGAAACCGCTTATTATAAATTCTCTCGATATTATTACTGTAACTATTATTGCATCTATACGTTTAAGCTGTATAAGGCATATAAGTGCTGAACATACAAGAAGTTTGTCCGCAAGAGGGTCCATAAATTTCCCGAAATTTGTTATAAGATTATATTTTCTGGCAATAATCCCGTCAAGTGTATCAGTAAGTGCGGCAATTATAAAAATTGTAAGTGCGGCAACTCTAAATCCTGCATCTTCTCCTTCCTTATACATTAAAAAAAATATAAAGAAAGGGATCATTATAACCCTTAATACAGTAAGCTTATTAGGCAGATTCATGATATCTCTCCTATAAGATCATATTCTGACGCTCCGGTAATTCTAGCCTTAACAAAATCACCATTCATATATACAGCTTTTGAATTTATAAAAATATATCCGTCAACACCGGGGGTATCCATATATGTTCTTCCTACATACACATCCTCATCAATAAGCCTTCCTTCAATTAAAACATCAAGTTCGGAATCTATAAGGCTTTTTAAGTGTTTTTTTGATATATCCATCTGAAGCTTCATTATCTTCTTTTTCCTTGACTCTTTTATATTATCATCAACCTGATTATCAAAATCCGCAGCAGGAGTACCTTCCTCCATACTATAACAAAAAACACCAAGTCTTTCAAATTTCATTTTTTTAACAAAGCTTATAAGCTCCTTGATATCTTCGTCTTCTTCACCCGGAAATCCTGTTATCAGTGTAGTTCTAAGGATTATATCAGGCATTGCTTTTCTAAGTCTGTTAATTATATTTACAAGATCTTTGCGGCTGGTCTTTCTGCCCATACGTCTTAATATTTTATCGGATGAATGTTGTATAGGTATATCAAGATACCTGCATACCTTTTTTTCAGTTGTCATAACATCTATAAGCTCATCATCAATCTCCTCGGGATAACAGTAGAGTATCCTTATCCATCTGAAACCTTCAATTGCACATAATTCTTTTAGAAGTTTAGGCAGAGCCTTATATCCGTAGATATCTTTACCGTAGACGGTAGTTTCCTGTGCTACAAGTATAAGTTCCTTTATTCCGTCATTTGCAAGCTGTCTTGCTTCATCAAGCAAAAGCTCTATGGGATAACTTCTGTAATTTCCTCTTAAAGACGGTATTATACAATAGGTACAGTGCTTATCACAACCTTCGGCTATTTTAAGATAGGCATAACATCCGCCGGTAGAATGATACCTTTTTTTTGAAAGCGCAGGAAGTCTGTTAAGATCGAGAAATTCATCAATTTTAGCTGAATGGATTTTTGAAAAAATACTATCTATCACTTCAGCTATTTTGTCATAACTGCTTGTTCCTAAAAGTGCATCAACTTCAGGTATTTCTTCCTTTATTTCATCCTGGTACCTCTGTGCCATACATCCTGTTACTATAAGTGCTTTAAGTTTTCCTTCTCTTTTAAGTTTTGCCGTTTCAAGTATGGCTTCCACACTTTCCTGTTTTGCATCAAGTATAAAACAGCAGGTATTAACTATTATAATATCTGCTTCCTTTTCATCATCAGTATAGGTATACCCTCTTTCAGCCACAAGCCCGAGCATATGCTCCGAATCCACCAGGTTTTTATCACAGCCTAAGGATATAAGACAAATTTTCATTTACTGCCCTTCATCTGCAATATTTTTATCATCAGCACTGTCTTCAGACTTTTCAATGTCGCCCTCAGCGACTATCTTCACTCTCTGTTTATATAAATCATCAATTGCAATAGAAAGCGGCTTTTTATAAAGAAGCATTTTTGTAGCTATAAGCTGCCTTGCTCTTTTCGCAGTTGCCATTACTATCGAATACCTGCTTTGTACAACAGGTTCTTCTCCGGGCATGCCGCCGCTGTTTACAACCTCTATTAAATCACTGTATGACGGATGTAACATATATTTCCTCCTTAAAGGACCGGCTTTCACCGGTTTTTATTTTATATAAATCTTTATATTGACATGCAGCACGCCTGTAGTTTTTAAAATTAAAATATAATTTATCGAAATTTTTCATTTAAAAACTTTTACAGCTGCTGCCAATGGTTATTGTAACCATTCGCATTAACTTAGTCAAGTCAAACTGAAATCTCATTATAAAAGCATAGGGCAATAGTGCATTCGAATTAAAATTTATTTAATCCTCTTTCCAGTTCATCTATAAAATCTAAATTTCTATTTACTGCCATATTTTCGCACTCAACAAGGTTATTAAGACTCTCTACAGCTTTTTCAAGGGTATCATTTATAATAATATAATCATAATCCTTTATAAAAAAACTTTCATCTGCAGCACGTCTGAGTCTTTTTGTTATTTCCTCACCATCTTCCGTACTACGATTTTTGAGTCTTTGTTCAAGAATTTCTGCACTTGGAGGTGCTATAAATACCATAAGTGCATCTTCAAATCTTTCTTTTATCTTAGCAGCCCCCTGTATTTCTATCTCAAGTATTACATTTTTTCCGCTATTAAGCTGTTTAACAACATACTCTCCCGGAGTTCCGTAATAATTGTCTACGTAGAGAGCATACTCTATAAAATCACCGTTTTTAATTTTTTTTTCAAAGTCATCCCTGCTTATAAAAAAATATTCTCTGCCATCCGTCTCCCCATATCTGGGTTTTCTTGTAGTAGCAGATATGGAAAGACTATAATTATCATATTTTTCTATAAGTTTACTTATTATAGTCCCCTTTCCGGAACCTGAAAATCCGGAAATTACAATTAAAGTACCTTTTTTCATAAAATATAATATAAAATCCTCATTTAAATTTATTAAAATCTCACTTTAAATACAAGCTGTTTAAACAGCTTTACAGCTGCCTGTAGGTACAATACCTACGGGCAGCTGTAAAGCACTATTTTATATCACTTATAATTCTGTTAAAATCCGCTCTTTCAAGCTCATCAGAACTTAGTGAATATGCAAAATCATCAATTGTCCATATAGCAAGCTTAGGATCTTTTTCATCATCACCTTTAAAAGTAACCTTTGTGGTTCCTACATTGGCATCCCCGACATTGGTATATTTACTATAATCACCGCTTATATCACCGTCTGTCGACTCATCGTAAACACCTTTTCTTATAATAATCTCATGGTCGCCCTTATGATAAACAACCTCAATCATATCACCCTGAATTGCCAGTATTTTAATATCATCATAACCCTCTATTTTTTCAGGAAGCTTAAGATCAAAGCCTACAATCTCCTGTGCCTCATTCATATCTTTACACTGTACAAGAGGATTTGGTTCTGAAACATTATTTTGTGAAGCCTGATCTGCTTCATTTTTTGAGTCAGAAGATATATTGCTGCCTGTATCAGATTTTTTTGATGAATCTGAACATGAAACTGAAAATATGGCAGCAGCAAATATACAGGATAAAAAAACCGGCTTAATAAATCTCTTTTTAAATTTTGTTCTTAAATGATTTTTTGCCATAAAATATAACTCTTTCTTAAAATAAATAAAATAGCTTTTTGCAAAATAGATAAATTAATAATTTTAACACTTTTTTATAAATAAGATGATTAAAATTTATACAACCTTATGTAACCGAGTCTATGTTAAGCAAGCTTTAATATTTTATACAGCCGCTTTATAAATATTATACATATCATCATATGATAATACCATAAATGCACCTATTGTCCTCTTTTTTCCAAAAGAACAGTTTTCACTAAGTGCTGTAAGCTCCTCATCTGAAGGAGTTCTCCCCATAAGCTCGGTAAGACTTATAGGCATGCCTATGCTTTTAAAAAACTCCTCACTTTTTTTAATTGCAATTTCACATGCTTTTTCATCAGAAGCTTCCTCAATTCCATATACATTGCGTGCAAGCTGTGCAAATCTGCCTAAATTTTTTTTGCATACATACCTTGCCCAGCTTCCCCATATTGCAGTAAGAGTTGCACCATGTGTATAATCATAGATAGCTGAAAGTGCCATCCCTATCTGATGACATGCCCAGTCTCCATCCTTAGGCAAATCACCACGGCTGCCAAGCCCCGTTATACCTATATGTGAGAGACTTCCTGACCACATTATCTCACTCATCGCCTCATAATCGGAAGGATTGTCTACTCCTATTCTGCCATATTTTATTATATTCCTTAAAAGACCTTCAGCTATCTCGTCAGTCATATGATTTCCGAGTATTGCAGCAAAATATCTTTCAGAAGTATGCATAAATATATCAGCAACACCTGCACTTATTTGATACTTTGGCAATGTATATGTAAGTTCCGGGTTCATTACTGCAAATCTGCATCTGTTAAAATCTCCATTTATCCCTCTTTTACTGTATGGCTTTGTCTCATCATTTGTTATAACTGCCGAATCACTTGTTTCAGAGCCTGCCGCACTTATTGTAATAACCCCGGCATGAGGAAGTGATTTTACAGGTTTTTTAATACCTGCAAAATAATCCCATATATCAGTTTCAGGATTGTAAAGCCCTAATGCGACAGCCTTGGCAGTATCAAGCACACTTCCACCGCCTACTCCAAGTACAAAATCACATTTGAATTCAAGTCCTTCCTTTATTATTTGTCTTGTACGTGAAAGCACCGGATTCGGAACCACACCTCCCATAGATATATATTCTATTCCTTCAGCCTTAACCTCATCTTCAATTCTTTTTAAAAGCCCTGACTCAACTGCACTCTTACCCCCATATACTATCAGAAGCCTTGTTCCGCCATACATTTTAATGAGTCTTCCTGTTTCTTTTTCGCTGTCTTTTCCAAAAACAATCCTTGTAGGCGTATAATACTCAAATTTTTTCATATAAAAACCTCCTTAAACTATAATTGTATACCGGATTTATACTGCATATAAGCCGATCCGTCTGATAAATTAATGAACTATAAAATCTTTGTATGTATAATTATAGCATATTTTATATTTATATTACAGTAAAAAGACCTGTATAGCATAACTCTATGTTAATTTATATAATCATTAAAGTAAATAATTAAAATACTCATTTCTATAAAACAGGGATTTTGAATATTTTTAATATCCAAAATCCCTGTCTGTTTAGATAACAACTTAAATTCAAATTATACTTTACTGCAGGCTTGTTATCAAACTATATTTAATCATTTTCATTTAACCATTTTATAAGTACTTCTACATATCTGTCAGGTTCATCTACAAAACACATATGTCTTGAATAGGCAAAAAGCTCCCATTTGGCATTTGGTATAGCATCATACATAAGCTTTGCAATGTACGGTGAACACAGATCCTCCTGTCCGTCTATTATAAGGCATGGTTTACTGAAATCCTTAAGTTTGTCCATATAGTTATAATCTTTCAATGAACCTGTAGGTGTAAACTCATTAGGACCCCATCCGGCAATATAAGCTTCAGTTCCCGCTTTTTTAGGACGTGTAAGACATTCAGGGCTATTTTCATCAAATGGTCCTGAGCAATAACGCCTCATAAATTCGTCAATTGCCTCCTCATACTCCGCTTTCTGATAATCTCCGGTCCTGTCGGCTTCAGCTATGGCTGCCTGCATATTTTGCGGCAAAAATGCAATACGCCTTTTTTGCTCACTTTCCCAGATTGCATTGTATGGCAATGTACTTGAAAGCACATAGCTCTTAACCCCTTCCGGTTTGTAATCACATTCATATATGATGCTAAGCATACCTCCCCATGACTGTCCGAGAAGATGAACCTCATTAAGTGAAAGGTGTTTACGCAATGCATTAAGTTCGTTTACCCAAGTCTCCTTTGTCCAAAGCTCCGGGCATCCGTCAATAAATGAATTTCCGCAGCCTATCTGATCATACATTATAAGCTGCCTTTTATCCATATCAGCAACCCTGTCAAGAACTTCAAAATAATTATGTGTTGAACCGGGACCTCCATGAAGAAGTAAAAGAGGTTTTTTACCTTCGCTTCCTTCACCTACTATTCTGTAATATGTTTTACTGCTTAAATACGGCATATATCCTTCCGTAATCTTTGCCATAGCTCCAACCTCCTATTATGATTAGCTTTCCGGAACTACTATAATATCTTTTGTATATTCATTAAGAACCTTACAACCGTCTTCCGTTATAAGTACAAGATCTTCGATCCTTACACCTATACCCTCATCCGGCAGATAAATTCCTGGTTCAACTGAAAAGCACTGTCCGACTTCAATTATTTCATCATTTACTGAGGAAACATCACCGACTTCGTGGTCTTCAAGCCCTATTGAATGTCCTGTTCTGTGTGTGAAGTATTTTCCATATCCCTTTTCTTCTATATAATTTCTTGCAGCAAGGTCTACGTCTTTCATTTTATTTCCGGGCTTTGCAGCTGCAATACCTCTTAAATTAGCTTCAAGTACTATATTGTAGATCTCTTTTTGTCTTTCGCTTACTTCACCTATAAATACTGTTCTGGTCATATCTGAGGCATAATTTTTGTAAAAGCCGCCTATGTCAAGTATTACGCAGTCTCCATGTTTTCCCTTTGTATCATCTGTAACATGATGCGGATCTGCAGCTCCTTTTGCATAAGCTGTAATTGGATCGAATGAAACCTCATTTATACCATGTTTTTTATAAATCTCTCTTACCTTTGCATTAAGTTCTTTTTCTGTAAGCCCTTTCACTACCCAAGGTATAAGCTCATCCATAACCTGATCATTCAGCTTTGAGGATTCAATCATTAACTCCTGTTCCTTGGCATCCTTTATCTGTCTTATTTTGTCAACTATGACAGAACCGTTTACAAACTTGCTCCCTGCTTTAAGCTCCTGGAATCTTAAAAGAAATTTTGCCGGCCATACCTTGTCAATTCCCATAACCTTGTCTTTTTCCACAAAACGTGAAAGTATCTCCACACCGTCTTCAGTATCGTCATAATAAGTGATCCCAACACCAAGATCAGTTTCCTGCGGAAAAAGCCTGTTGATTATAAAATTATGCTTTCCATTTACATTTATATAGAGTG
The DNA here is from genome assembly GCF_000235445.1 of Johnsonella ignava ATCC 51276. GTDB lineage: Bacteria > Bacillota > Clostridia > Lachnospirales > Lachnospiraceae > Johnsonella > Johnsonella ignava. The sequence goes on from NZ_JH378830.1 coordinate 424,163, forward strand.
CATGAAGCCTCTCACCCGGATATATCCACTTACCCGTAAGATAAAAAATTGCGGGCGGATCAGTTATGATCATCTGCGGAATACCCTTTTCTTCCATTTTTGCAAGAATACGGCCTAACTTATTTGTATCCATTTCTTTATACCTCCGTTAAATATATTTTAATAATTTGCTCAAAGAAATTACCTTAGGTCAAGGCTATTTTAACATGGACAACACTATAATTCAAATACTTTTTAATCAAAAACCCCAAACAGTATATATAATTATTATAATACTATAGAAGTTTTTTATATGAATTGTCGGAAAGAGCATCATTATATTCCTGAGGTGTTCCATAAGAAATATGTAAATCAGTTTCAAATCTTCTTATTTTCATATTATGTTCAAGCATTATATTATATACTCCGCTTACATAATATTCTGAATATGCGCATTTATCAAGATATTCATCTACTGCCTTTTTAAATATGTCCTTATTTTTAAAATAATAGGCACCGCATATTGCATCATTACTTATAACCTTTTTTTCAGCCGATTCTTTCACATATCCGTATTGATCAGTTCTTACAAAGCTAAAACGAGGGTCTGATGAATTAAATGTAAGAAGTCCTCCATCTATATCGTATACATCTTTACTGTTGCAAAAATCATAAAATTTCCTACATATAAAAAGATGATCGCAATCATTAAACATGACCGCTTCATCATCACCTATATTTTCTATACCGTTCATACAGGTAAGTACCGCTCCGTCGAGAACTTCAGGAATTACGGCAATTTTAGCCATAGGATAGATTTTTTTTATTTCATTATCAATTTTATATTTTTCAATATGTTCCCTTAATACTACAAAAGTCAGGCTCTGTATTTCAAGAAATTTTACAATTGACTGTACCGCCCAATAAAAAAACGGTTTTCCGTATATATTTATTAAAGGTTTGGGCAGGTTTAATCCCATACTTTCAAAGCGTGAACCTCTGCCTCCCATAGGCATTATAAGATTTAATTTTGACATATTTTATTCCTTTTAATATTTATTATTTTTAATTTTTATATATTTCAATATATCCGTAATTCTCATACTTAGTTTCTCTTGCATCTTCATATAAAAATTTTTCTCTGCCAAAGGCAAAACCTGCAAGCATTTTAAGCGTCTGAAATGCCTGTTTTGTAATTTTTACATTTGATATCTGATCATCTTCACGCCATGTTATAGGATAAAATATAAACTTCTGTTTTAACGCAGCGGCTGCAAACAGCATATAGCAGTTAAATGTCAGATTATCCGGAAACTTCATATAATAGCCGTCCTTAAGCATATCCGTTGAATACATATTAAGTCCTGCACCGAGATCAAATATTTTCTTTTTTAATACAATTGAAAATTTCATATTAAATACTATATTTCCAAATATCCTGAATTTTGAATAACCTGGTAGCTTTGAACCGTTCATAAACCTTGCGCCAAGACAACAGTCATATTTTCTGTATGCCCTTTTCCTAAGCAGCGGCAGGAAATCCGCTATACTTCCCTGATCATCTCCATGAAGAACTATAATATAATCAAAACCGTTATCAACAGCATATTTAAAAGCCACCTTATGTGAACCGCCCAGCCCGTAATTGTCATTGTTCCTAAAAAGTCTTATTGTAAGATCTGTTGATATAGTTTTTAATTTTTCAATTACCGCATTTTCACCATTATCAGTACTTCTGTTGTTTATTATTATTGCTTCACTTATATAAGGTCTTATACTTCCATTAAGCTGGTCAATAACCCTTACTATCTGTTTTTCACAATTATACATCGGTATAAATACTAAAATTTTGTCTTTCATATAATTACCTCCTTATTTTAAACTTTATGAATATCCTATTACTGTAAATACTGATGCCTTGCTTTTAATTGCCGCCTCTATACCTGTCGGAGAATCTTCAAATATAATTGCATCCTGCGGATCTATTTTAAAATAATCCATACATTTTATATATCCTTCAGGATCAGGTTTTTTATTTTTTGTGTCATCACCCGATATAATTAGATCAAATAATTCAGTATGTCCGAAATATTTTAAAATATCCTCACAGTTTTTTCTTGATGCTGTAGTTACTACTGCGGTGTAATATTGCTCCTTAAGCTTTTTAATAATTGTAAATAAAGGCAGGTTTACCAATGCATCGGAAAGATACTTCGGATAAAGTTCTTTCTTTATACGATTAACCTCGTCAATATCCTTACTATCTCCCATTATTACCGGAAGAAATACTTTATAGTGCCTGCCATTACATTTTTTATAAAAAAAATCCATATCAAGACTGAATCCGAAACCTTTCAGTGCAGCCTGGTATGCCATAAAATTTACTTTTCTGGTATCATATAATGTACCGTCAAGATCAAACATGGCAAGTTTATCTTTTACATGTTCATACATGGTATTGCAGCTCCTTTTAATGTCATTATAATATTCCATAACTTCATCTAAACAACGGCATCATCATAAAACTCATTTTGATTTTCAAATAAACCTATCACGTCATTAAGCACTATAAGCATACCGCAATAAAATAAAAGTGCTCTTTTACCTATCTTTTCAATCTTATAAGGCATAAGTCTGAGCCAATGTATTATCTCGTGGTAATAAATACTTTTTACTTTTTTTTCACTGAAATTATTCCTCAAATAGGAATCCAGTTTTTTCCATAGGTACATGTATGCATCAGATTTAATAAATGTAAAATCTACCCTGTTGTCATTTACTTCGACGGATGATGATGCCATTAAAAATTCATAATTTCCATGAACTGACTGCAACAGCTTGGCATAGTCAAGGTTCGGGCAGTCATGGACATTTCCTGTATTTGGATCGATTATATAAAAATCGTCATCACTGTCATGGCTGTTTATACATATAATATTTTCTATCGTCAAATCTCCATGTATATCGGAGTAAATATCTTCATCAAATATTTCCTTAAGGTGCGATATATTCAGATATTTCATATAATAAGAGAAATTTTTATAGCTTATACCGTTTATAATTATATCATCATATTTCATAAGCGGCTTAAGTCTTTTTCCTTTTTCTATTTTCTGTATATTTTTTATCACCTTATCATTAATATATTTTTCTATTGTCTGTTCATCCGCCTTCCTGACATTTGCAGTATAAAGCTTTCTCTCAAGACAGCCAAGTGCCTTTGATATCAAATTCCATGTTGACTCATAAGGATGTGAATGCAGGTAAACGAACATACCTGAGGCTTCACTGTTATAAGGCATATCATAATAACATATACCGTCCTCCTTGGATTTTTTTATAATATCAGGCAGCGGAATGCTGGCTTTATGTTCTTCTATCCATTTGATCTGATCATAAAGTTTGTCGGCATCTGCATTAAATGCATACTTTCTAAAAAAGTTTTTTTCACCGTTAGTACATAATATAGTTGTAGCATTGGAGCCTGCTGAATAATCTCTTAAAATCAGTATATTCCTGTTGATTTTAAGATAGCTTTTTATATAGTCTTCTTTTTTGCCCGAAAAATACAGTTCAAGGAAATTACGTCTTTCTTCCTCGTTTATATGAGGCAGTAAGTTTAAGTATTCTTTTTTATCACCGCTATTTTCTTTTTTTGATATAGCCGAAGCTATAAATGACATTGATATCAAAAGCACAGGAGGTACAATGTAATAAATTCCATACCATACAACATTTTTACCGATTAAAAATCCGCTGTTTGTAACTGAATTTTTTTCAAATAAAGTTATAAATACATCACTCCACTGACTGCCACTTCCCTGCTCACTTAAAAATGCTCCGAAACAACTGTATGAAAGTAAATACAGGCACCACATAGTCATATTTATAGTTAAAAGTTTTGTTTTGGATATTTTTACAACTATATCCTTAAAACTCCATATAAGTGCCCATGAAAAGCTTAATATTTTTTCTTCAATAGCAGGATTGAATATCTTTGCCACAAGCCTTATAATTTTCTTTACACTGTTTTTAAATATATATGACAAAATCAGTATGAGCAAAAGGCATACGGCAAGTATTACATAATATCTGAAAGTATTTAATATACCAAGTGCTCTTGGTGTTTTTCCTGCTCCCGATATTAAAAAAAAGCCAAATATTACCCCGACTACCAATATATCAAGATACCTGTCCATTACCACGGTAGCAAGAGCAAAACCCTTTCCGTTTTTAATCTTTTTTCCGGCAGTATAGGCTCTTATAATATCACCCACCTTAAACGGCAGAAGATAATTAACTACATATCCCAGTGATAAAGCTCTTATAAGATTTTTTCTGTCAGGTTTTTCATAAGTTTCAATAAAAAGTTCCCATTGCAATGTTCTGAAATAATGTGCGGCACATATTATAAGTATTGACAGTACTAACACAATAACCTCCTATAATCTTTTCTTGATTTTTTGTTTATTTCTGATATTTTTTAAAAATACAACTTAAAATAATAAAAAATGAAACTATATATGACATCAAATATGCCGGCAGATAATACATAAGATACGGGGCACTTGATGTTACAAAAATCAGCGGTATCCTTCCTACTACTCCTAAAATTATAAATACCGTAAACCAATCTTTTTTATATAATTTATATAGAAGGCAAAATGCTATCAAAATAAACGGAATAAACAAATTCCAGAAAATTCTGTATAAAAATGTAACTCTTCCGCCATTATCAATACCCGCTATTATTCTCAGCATATTTTTTCGCAGGTTTCTGTTAATCGGCTCATTAAGCTTTGAGTCAACTTGTTTATACCAAATTTCCTTTGTTACCTTTTCTTCTTCCCAATCCACCATCGCTTGCCGAGGAATAATATTTTCTTTAAGCAATCTGTCCATTTCATTTTCATCCTCAAATATATCATCATATACATGTATACCCGAACGTATCAAAGGATAGTCGTCTTCGATTGTAGTAATACCGGCTGAAGCCAAAAAATTATTCCACATTGCCATAAATGTTATTTTAGGATGTTTTATAACAAGCTTAATATAGGCTTTAATGTATTTATTATAATATTTATCATAATATTCTTTATTTTTATCATTTTTATATGGCAGCCTAATCAGATCTTTTCTCCAAAAAAGTGTTTCAGCCGTTTCATCAGGATTTTGAAATATCTTATCTGTATCTACCATTAAATCAATATCAGATAACAGTTCATCATCTCCTTCTTTTTCAGCAACACGTACAAGATCGGGAAGCGGCATAAATGTTGCAGTTAATGAATAGCTGGAATTTAGGTTCAGTGTATTGTTGCATTGTCCAAGCATTATAACAGCCGCCACTGCAACAATGCAATATGTATAAATATGAAGCCCTTTGTCTATATTCTTCTTCATAAAAAACAAAAGAATGGGAAATATTACGACATAATATACGCCCTCCGTCCTCCATGCGGATATAAGGATACATAAAATCATCAATTCATTTAACTTAACTTTATCTAAAAGTATATTTTCTTTTTTAGCAGTCATTATCTCTGCTATAAACAAAAATTCAAAAAAACTGCATAGTGTTATCCTGAATCCTGAATGAACATACGAAAGGACAGGCAGAAAATTAACGGTCAAAAATAGGATTATAATATAAATTTTCCTTATATTTTTATCAGCCACATATGCAAAGGTAAGAGATGAAATACTGTATCCGACTATAATTGATATAATATAAATCTGCATTATAATTACACCTGTTGCAAACGGCAGAGTCTGAAGGCATACTGCATAATACAGGCTTGTAATAAAATGCTGCCATGCATGTATAAAATATCCCTTCATATAAAATAAGGTTACTAAGTTATCGGTTCTAAACGCTCCCGGCCAGATTGTTATGAGAATTATGATATTAAGTATGAAATAGGCTGCAGCTATATGTATAGCGGTCTTATATTTGTCCTGATTTCTTTTTTTTATAAAGACTCTTGTCAAATATATAATTCCGTATAAAAAGAATAAATGCAAACCTTTATAAAATAAAACATCAATTCTATGTCTGTCTTGAAAATAAAGCCTCTGCCATCCGGATATATTCATAACAATCCATATAATCAGCGCAACTGCAAATGATTTTTTTTTCTCCGAGTCAAATATCTTAATATTCTTCTTTTTAATCATTGCAAATTTCAATTCCATACCTTATAAACCCTCTTAAAATCCTCATTAATTTGTATAACACCTATGTACTGTATATTATATACCTGCAATACAAAAAATTCAATATTTTTCAAAAATTATCCATATTCTATACTTACCTTACTTCCTCCTTCTCCTGAAACTGCCGCTCTTACTATAAGCCTTACAGGTACTCTCTGTTTAAGATATTCAACATGTGATATAAGCCCTACCTTCATTCTGTCATTATACACTTTTTCAAGTGAATCCATAACAACCTCAAGAAGTTCTTCATCAAGGGTTCCGAAGCCCTCGTCAAGGAAGAAAAGCTCAAGCGGTGCCGAGCCCTTAAGCTGTATATGTGCGGAAAGGGACAGTGCCAGAGAAAGCGATACTACAAAACTCTCACCTCCTGACAGAGTTTTTACATTTCTTAATCTCCCGCCATTTTTATAATCTCTTATCTTAAATGTGCCGTCCTCTGCCGTTTCAAGCCCGTATGCCCCTGAACTTATCTCAAAAAGCCGCTCTCCTGCAGCGGAGGCTATATAATCAAGCTGTTTAAGTGCCATAAATTCTGCAAATTTTCTCGCACCGACGGTATTTTTAAGCTCTCTTGCAATAGAAAGATTTTTACTTACAGCCTCTTTTTTCCTGAGAAGTTCCTCTATCTTTTCAAGCTTTAGCAAAATCTCACTTCTTTTTTCCCTTATAGCTATAACCTCCTCCTGTATACTATTTAAATCATCATTTATATTACTGTTTTCATCTTCAACAGCTTTATATTCTTCAAGGCTTACTCTTTTGCTTCCTGCATATTTTTGAAATTCATTTAAGGCTCCGTTAAGCTGCCTTATATCTTCCTCATAATCATTTATCTTTGCAAGAAGTTCTGCTTTAATATTATTTTCAAGTTTGCTCTTTTTTATTTTTAATATAATAGCCTCCATGCACATTGTTTTATCACTGTATAGCTCCTTAGAATCAGTTTTTATACTGCTTCCCTCAGCAGTTTTATATTGATCTTCATTGTATTTATTAAATATTTCTATAAGCTTGGATTTTTTATCTTCCAGTATATTATCTATATAAGCAGCTTTCTTTTCCAGTATTTCACTATTTTTTTCTGCTTCAATACTTTTTTCAGATATACGTTCAAAATCACCTTTTAAACTGTTAAATCGGTATTCAAGCTCAGAATACTGTTTTGTCGTGTATTCCAGCTCATCAGCTGGACTTTTAAGTTGCTCCATAATTTCCAGAAATTTTTTTTCAAGAAGCCGTGTATTTCTACTTTCCTCCTTAAGCATAGTTTCATATTCTTTTTTTGTAATCTCCGATGATTTAAGCTTCGACTCATTTTTATATCGTACCTCCTCCAAATCCTGTATACATTTCTCACACTCCTCTATTTTAATCTTTATTTTTTTATTTATGTTTTCCGATTTTAAAATTATATCAAGCCTAGCTCCTGGATTATTGCCACAGTCATTATATACTGTATATAAAGTATTTTTTACCTCATCTATGTCATTTTTTAAAGATTGTTTTAAATTAATATTATTTTTAGCAGTATCCTCATAAATTTTAATTTTAGCGGTATATACAGACAGATTTGAAGATATTTCATGTTTTTGTTCAAGTAAGTTCTCATGTTTTTTTTGGTTTTCATGCAGCTGCCGGTTTATATCTTCTGCAGTATTCTCAAGACGTATAATGTCATTTAAGATAAAGTTTTCGATATGTTTTATAGTATCATTGTTTATATTATCTGAAACACCGGCTTTGAACACTTCAAAAACTTCATCCAACTCATTTCTACCATATCTCAACACTGATTTTAGTCTTTGTATAAAATTATATATTGCTTCACTTTCATTTAATTTGAAACTGTTATCTTCAGCAATAATTTTTTCTTTTCTTTCATTAAGTACTGCAATTTTACCTTCAAATCCTGACTTTTTCTGCAATTCCTGCTTAAGAGCTTCCTGTATGAATTTAATATTTTTTTCTATACTGCTTATTTTATAATTAAAGTCTCCATGTTGTGTTTTATGCTTTATATCCTTTATTACATTACCGCATACAGGGCATATATCACCTCTCTTTAAATCTCTGCTTATATTAAAAAGTCCTTCACTTTTTATAAGCTTTTCTTTTAAAGCCTTAAGATTATCAAGTTTTAATGTTTTAGCTTCAAACTGAGAACATAATTTTATATAGTCATTATTTATAGAATAAAACTCAGTATTTATATTTTTAAGACTATTTACAGCTTTTCCTTTTTTTATAATATATTCATATAAGTTTTTATATTTCAGAATCATAGTCCGGGCTGCACCGGAATCTGAAAGTATATTATTTTTTAAATCATCTTCCGCCGCTTTTACAGCGTTTATTTTATCTGAAACCTGATTTAGACTGTCATTAGTTGTATTTATAATGCCTTTTAGTTCTGAAATCAGTTTATGTATCTCATCATCAGATGTATTAAGCTTACTAAAACTTTCTTCAAGGGCTTCAAGCCTGTTGGAAAACTCACATGCCTTAATAAGCCTCTGTCTTAATTCAATATCAATTTCATGCTTTTTAAGATATTCTTTTTCAGTATACAGTATCATCTTTTGTTCTTCTATCTGCCTGTAAACCTCTGACTGCTGTTTAAGATTTAAAGTATGCTCTATATCTAACTGCTTATATTTACTTTTATGAACATCAAATTCAGCTTTCCTTTTTATATATTCGTCCCAGTCTCCGGTTAATGTTCTAAGCTTTATTATTTTTTCAGAAAGCATCTTTCCTTCAATATTAAATTTTTCCTCATTCTGTCTGTAAAGCTTTTCAATTTTTTCTTTATCTGCCAGAAGCTTTTTATATCCCTTATTTACATCATTAAGTTCATCAGATATTTTAATTTTTTCATCTAAACTATTTTCATAATCGGATACCAGAGGGAGCATAAGTTCTGAATATCTGTCTCTTTCTATCTTTTCTTTACACTCTTTAATAAATGCCTCCGATTTATATCTTTCCTCCAGTTTTAATTTTAATTCGTCGATTTTTAACTGTCTTTCATATATATTTTTATTTAATTCAAGCTTAATATCACTATTTTCTTTTTTTATTTTTATATTTTCAAGCTTTTTAATGTATTCATTAAGTTTTTTGTCTACTTCATTAAAGGCTTCATTTGTAATACCTTCATAAGAGGCAAGCCCTCCTGAAATCCTTTCATCTTCTCTTTCATACTGCTGTACTCTGTTTTTAATCTTTTTTTCAAGTACATCGCCATATTTTTCAAGATTAAATAATCTTTCAAGTATAACTCTTCTGTCTCTTCCCTCCATTTTTAGAAAATCATTAAACCCGCCCTGAGGCAATACTACAGTTTTTATAAAATCATCATATTCAAGTCCTATAATTGTTCCTACCGCCAACCTGAACTCAATTTCTTTTTCTGCCAGAACTTCCTCTTTTGGCAGCAACATTATAAGTTTAACCTGCTTTGTAGTAGTTTTTTTATTCGCATCTTTTTTAATTTCTCTTACTATCCTATATACTTTTTCTTCATTTGTACTCTTTATTCCGAATTCAAAGATCACTCTTGCCGTATCAGTATTTATATTTATATATTGTTCTTTTGCACTATTTGAACTGTCTCTTGCTATTTTTCCATAAAGTGCAAATGTAATTGCATCAAGTATGCTTGATTTTCCGCTTCCGGTAGGTCCGAAGATCCCGAATATACCAAGCTTTCCAAGCTTTTCAAAATCAATTTCCTGTTCTTCAAGAAATGAATTGAATCCTCTGATTTTTATCTTAATCGGTCTCATACTCCTCCTCATTTATTGACATCAGCATTTCAACCATCTCATCATCAGGTGTATTTCCATGCTGCATTTTATAAAATTCAATAAATTGTTCTTTGAATGAAAGTCCTGCCATCTCAACAGTTCTTTTTTTCTCATCGGCTTCTATAACAGGTCGTATCTCAACTATATCCTTTTTAAGTAATTTCATTTCCTTTATCTGATCCTCTCTTATATAGCTGTTGCATTTAATCTCAAGATAAACCCAGCTTTCCTTATCTGAATATTTTCTGCACATATCAATAGCTTCATCTATTGACTCAACATTCCATATATGTATAGGTTTGAATACAGGAATCTTAACAGGTTGTACATTAAATGCATTATAACGGTGCTTTAAATTATCTTCTTTTGAATTATCGGTTTTTATGCCTTTTGTAAGTTTAGTTTTTTTATTTATATCAATACAGTAAAATAAATTTTCAAATGCCGCCTCGGATTTGCTGTAATGTATAGGTGCGCCGCAATATCTGATCCTGCCTGTTTTATCAACTGCCTGTGCTTTATGTATATGCCCCAATGCAGTATAGTCGGCACCTCTTGGTAGTATATCCGTCCCTATAAGAAAGCTGGCACCAAGACAGCTCAGTCTTTCTGAACCTGAAGGCTTCGAGCCTAAAGTAAATAAATGACTTATCGTAATATTTATGCTGTCTTTTTTAAAATTAGTTTCCAGTTTTCTAAACAGTTTATCAATCTTTTGTACATAGCTATACTGTCGTTTTTCTTCATCATCGCTTTCATTATAAAAAACTTCATTCAGCCTTTTTTCACTAGGGTATGCAGCTGCAATTACTACAACGCTTTCACCGTTTACTTCAAGCTCAAAAAAGCCCTCACCGGAATTTACGACTCTATGTTTTCCATATTTTCCTGTTGGTATTAAAGTTCTGGGTGTGCCTGCCATTATTATGCCATGCTCTGCCGCAATAGGCCATGCCGAAACTATCCTTTCAGGATTATCATGGTTTCCGGCTATAACTACACTTATGCATTCCCCATCTCTTGAGAGTTTTTTAAGTGTATCATAAAAAAGTTTTTCAGCTCTTGCAGGAGGATTGGGAGTGTCGTATATATCGCCTGCTATAAGGATGATATCCGGTTTTAAATCTATACACTGTTTTGAAAAAAAGTTAAGAAACATTTCCTGTTCATCAAGTCTGCTATGTCCTTCAAGACTTTTACCAAGATGCCAATCTCCTGTATGTACTATTCTCATTATATACAACCTGCTTTCCGATTTGTACTGCATATACAGTTTAACATAATATATGCTTGATTTAAATACTGAATATTGTGTTGCTTATAATATCTTTTTTTTATATAATGGTGTTATTTAAAATTTAAAAAATAGTTTAACTCTTAATTTAAGGATTTAAGTATATGAAAATAAAATATATTCTTCTTCTGGTTTTGCTTATTATATCACCTGCGTTATTTTCTTTAAGATATAACAGCCAACTATATAATGGCATTTCAGAAAAGTCTAAAAATAACAATCTTGATAAGAATAGTGAGCCTCATACAAAAGATTTTATATATGGAATTACTATAGATGACAGCTGGGAAAATGAGGTTTCTGTAGATGAAATACTTGATGCTATCTCTGCCATGTATGTAAAGCCAACCGTACGCATAGTTATGTCATATGAGGTATCTGCCGCTGAATATACCGATTTATTTGAAAAAATTCATGAAAAAGCATATATAATGGCATGTCCGGTAGATTCCTATGAAATGAACAGGTATCCGGATGCTGAAAGCTACCTTAAGCGTTTTCAAGATTCATATGCAGCTCTTTCTCCTTATGTAGATATATGGGAAATAGGTAATGAAATTAACGGTATTGACTGGATTAAACAGGAGAATGAACTTATTGCCTCAAAAATAAATTCAGTGTATCATTTTTTAAATTCAAAAATCAATAATACTTTTACAAAAATTGCAATTACTGCATATTATATGCCTCCCGGCAGCATGGAAATGGAAAGTTGGCTTGATAGATATATGGATGATGATATTAAATCAGGTATTGACTATGTTTTAGTAAGCTATTATGAAGATGACAATGACGGATTCCAACCTGACTGGGACATGGTGTTTAAACGACTTGAAAAAATCTTTCCAAATTCAGGACTTGGCATAGGTGAATGTGGCAATACAGCAGAAGATGCCGATATAAACAGCAAAAAAGAAATGGCACACAGATATTATAATATGCCTAAATATACTGAAAATTACATAGGCGGATATTTCTGGTGGTATTGGGTTCAAGACTGTGTGCCTTATGAGAATAATGAATTATGGGAAGTGATTAATTCTGCCGAATATCAGAAATAAGCTGCTTTATATATACATCAATCTTATTTATAATACCATCCCATGAATGTGAATATATTTCTGAATAAACCTCATCATCTGCCTGAAATCCTTCTTTTACACGTTTAATCTGAGTAGATAAGGCATTGGCAAGATTTTTTATAAATTCAGGCTTATCCTCCTCATATGGTTTGTCGGTATCAAATAATCTAGGCAGCTTTATATATTCTATAATCCCTGAGGAATTTACCCTGTCTCCAAGCAGCCATATAAGACTCTCTATTGAAGTTGTAGCAACAAGGCATCCTGAAGCAAGTGCCTCTATATTTACAAGCCCGAGGCCTTCATAATATGACGGAAGTACAAATATATCACTTTCCCTCATTTTCCGTGCAAGCTCCGGCTGAGGCAGTGCAGGAGATATAGTAAGATGTTTGAAATTTTCCGAAAGTCTCATAAGCTCTGAAATCTGAGCTTCGGAGGCATTTCCTATTATATCAATACAGATGTCAGGATGCTTTTTAATGACCTCGGGTATGGCATTTGCAAGCTCATACACGCCCTTTGAATATGATATCTTCCCGGCATAAAGTATTGAAATCCTGTCATGACTTCGGGTTTTAATTTTATCATTTGAGAAAGCACTGCAATTTTCTCTATAAAAAATTCTACTGTCAAATCCGCCTCCCATAACTTTTATTTTATTTTTACTTATCCCTATTATATTTTCTATATCATGAATATCTTTAGGTGCAATCGCTATACAGCCATCAAGCTCTGATATATATTCCATATGTAATTCTCTAAAGTAGGGATACTTTTTAATCTGTCTTAAATCAGTTCCATGAGATATCCCTATAACAGGTATATCATAAAATATACCCTTAACAATAGATGTCAACATAAACAAATGATGGCTTATAACTATATCCGGCTTAAATTCCTCTCTAGCCTTATAAAGCATGTTTGTAAATGCATTTTTCCACTTACAAAGCATATCTTCATTCATTCCTGAATAAATTGTAGAGTTATAAGGCATCTCATCGCTCATACCTGCAATCGGAAAATCAAGATCATCGCTTAAAAAGCTGACTTCATATACTTTTCCTTCTGTAACCTTAGGCTTAAACGAATCCTGTACAGCATATAAAAATGCATTTTCGTATCCCAGCTTTTTAAATCCGTCAGCCAGTACCCAGTAATAAATCCCGCTTCCTGTATGTGATGGAAGTTGGGCAAGACAATGTAATATTTTCACTTCACGCTCCTATATAAATCAATAAGGCATAATTGTATAAGATAATTTTTAATGTGTTTTTTAATATATTCTATTTAAATATATTTTTTTAAAAACCGGATCTATAAATATTCTGACATATTATTAATACGATTTTTTAAAAAACACCAGAAGGCCGATTCCTCCCGGTGTTTTATCTGCGGTTTATTTTAAAACTAATATACAAACAGTATGTAGTTAAGTATCAAAGCCGCAATGTTTTATAAAATTTATTACTTTAACTGTTTTGCAACCTCTGCTGCGAAGTCCTCACTCTTTTTCTCAAGTCCCTCACCGGTCTCAAAACGTACAAAACCTTTAACAGTAATATTGGCTGAATTTGCCTTTGCAACCTCTTTGACATAAGCTCCTACGCTCTGTTTTCCATCAGCCGCCTTAACATAATTCTGGTCAAGGAGGCAGATCTCCTTAAGTTCCTTTGATATGCGCCCTTTAACTATACCTTCAATAACCTTATCAGGTTTTGAGGCCTCTTTAGGATCGTTTTTAATCTGAGCTATAAGGATTTCTTTCTCTTTTTCAATGTAATCAGCAGGAACCTCACTGTCGGAAGTATATACCGGTTTAAGTGCAGCAACCTGCATAGCAATATTTTTTCCCATTTCTTTTACTGCATCATTTACAACATCGGTCTTAATATCCACCAGAACACCTATTTTTCCGCCGGCATGTATATAATCAACTACAACACCGTCAGGTTCATGAACCTGTTCAAACCTGCGGATATTCATATTTTCACCTATAACCGAAATCATGCTTGAAAGCTTTTCCTTAACTGTAACGCTCTCATCCAGAGCCCATTTTTCTTCTAAAAATTCTTCAATATTTGAAGCTCCTGTCTTAATTGCCTGTCCTGCAACTTCAGCTACAAAAGCCTTAAATTTGTCATTTTTTGCAACAAAATCAGTTTCAGCATTTACTTCAACAATCACGGCATCCTTACCGCACTCGCATACCAATGTCTCAACTATGCCTTCAGCAGCTATACGTCCCGCTTTCTTCTGTGCTCCTGCAAGTCCCTTTTCCCTAAGAAAATCAACTGCCTTATCTATATCTCCGCCGGTTGCTGTAAGTGCTTTTTTACAATCCATCATACCTGCACCGGTCATCTCTCTAAGTTCCTTTACCAGTGCAGCAGTAATCTCTGCCATATTAATCAACCTCCTGTTTTTTGTTTATATAACAGCAGCTATCCACTGTATAAAATCAATATTATTTCTTATATTTTAAAATAACTTTTTAAACTTATGTTTACAATCTATTCTTCTTCAGGAAGTGTATCTGATTCTTTATCCGCCTCAATAGCTTCAGCCTCTTCCTGAGATACTACCTCTCCCTGGTTTGCTTCTATAACAGCATCTGCCATTCTTGAAACTATAAGTCTCACTGCACGTATAGCATCATCATTTCCGGGGATTACATAATCAAGCTCTTCAGGATCGCAATTTGTATCACAAATTCCTATAAGCGGGATTCCGAGTATATGTGCTTCCTGTACACAAATTCTCTCCTTCTTGGGATCAACTATAAATATAGCATCAGGAATCTTTTTCATGTATTTTATTCCGCCAAGGTTTCTTTCAAGTCTGCCCCATTCTTTTCTAAGGGCAAGAACTTCCTTTTTAGGAAGAACCTCGAAAGTTCCGTCTTCACTCATTTCTTCAATCTTTTGAAGCCTTTTAATCCTTGACTGTATAGTTTTAAAATTGGTAAGCATACCGCCAAGCCATCTCTCATTTACATAAAACATTCCGCAGCGCTGTGCTTCCTCTTTTATAGTATCCTGTGCCTGTTTCTTTGTTCCTACAAAGAGTATGCTTCCTCCGTCAGCCACTATGTCCGATATTACATTATATGCGGCATCCACCATTCCTACACTTTTCTGAAGGTCAACTATATGTATGCCGTTTCTCTCGGTATATATATAAGGTGCCATTTTGGGGTTCCACCTTCTTGTCTGATGACCGAAATGGACACCTGCTTCAAGAAGCTGTTTCATTGAAATTACACTCATTTTTATTCTCCTTTAATTTTGGTTATTTCTTCCGCCTGAAGTTCATACAGGATATCAGCTTAATGTCTTTTAAGTTAACACCGCCCTGCATGCAACAGACGTGCTTTTTATAGGCTTATGAATTTTACCATAAAATAAAACTGTATGCAAGCTTTATGCTTATTTTAATATCTGCCAATTTAAAATTATATCCTGAAATAATATGTCGAAATTACTGTTCTCTCAGCTTTTTTTTGCCTGTAAGTGTCTCAAGCTCTTCTTCCACCAAGTCATTTACTATCCTTATATAGGTTCCTCTCATACCTGAAGAACGACTTTCAATTATACCGGCACTTTCAAGCTTCCTTAATGCATTAACTATCACTGATCTTGTAATTCCGGCTCTGTCAGCTATCTTACTGGCAATCAATACACTTTCATTATCTTCGATTTCATTAAATATAAATCTTATAGCATCAAGTTCTGATGTGCTGAGAGTTGAAAGTGCCGATTTAACAACTTCCTGCTTACGTTTCTTCTCAGCTTCCTCTTCACTGACACTCCTTATCATCTCAAGACCTACAACAGCAGCGCCATATTCGGCAAGTATTATGTCATCTATGTCAAATTCTTTACTATCTTTATATATAAACAGACTTCCAAGCCTCTCTCCCGCTATATATATAGGTACAACTAATGCCTTATACTTTTTTATATTTTTAAAGTCAAAACCGAGTGTGGCAAGATTTACATTTTCCTTTGTAGAGAGTACCGCAAGCAATCTCTGATTAAGCATATCATCTATAACTTCGCCTATACTCTCGGAAATAAATTCATTTATAAGTTCAACCTTGTCATTATTAAAAATACCTAAAACCTTCCCCTTTTTACTTAAAACAAGTATATTGGAATCTAATATCTCGCTTAAAACCGCACATATGTCATTAAAAACAACTTTTTTGGAACTTGAGTTGTTATTTTGTAATAAATTATTGATTTTTCTTGTTTTGTCTAATAATTCAATTTTCACTTTCTCTGCTCCCTACTTCTAAGTTCATTATACTAAAATGAATTTACCAAAAACACGGTGTAAGCCTGTATTATACTAACTTTTATAGCTACACCCCTTCAATTATATAACTCTAACATAAATAATAAATATATACAAGTATTCTTTAAAATTTTTCTGTATTTATTTTATTTATAGAAACACTTATTAAGTATTTCCAGTGCGAAAATCACAGCTATCTGCATCATTTATATGTGATTTTGGACACTTTCATGTACACCCTGCCAAGTAAAAGTTGATTAATTTGATGTCTCCTTGGCTTTATCTTCGTTATAGCCGCATTTTGATGAAGAACATACAATTTTATTTCCCTTTTCAACCATATAGGATCCGCATTGACTGCATTTTTTAGAACTGGGTTTTGCCCATGACATAAAGCTGCATTCCGGATTATTTTCGCATCCGTAGTATATTCTGCCTTTTTTAGTTTTTTTAAGTACCGCCTCTGAGCCGCACTCAGGGCACTTTACACCTATCTTTTGATAATAAGGCTTTGTATTCCGGCATTCCGGAAATCCGGGACAGGCTAAAAATCTGCCGGTCGGTCCATACTTAATTACCATTTTTCTGCCGCAGTTTTCGCAGACAACATCACTTTCTTCATCAGCTATCTTTATACTTTCAAGCTCTTTCTGCGCTTTTTCAACAGCACTGTCAAGATCAGGATAAAAATTTTCTATAACAGTCTTCCATCTAATCTGTCCTTCTCCTACGCCGTCAAGCAAAAGCTCAAGATTTGCAGTAAACTCCTTATCTACAATACTTGGAAAATGACTTAACATCATTGAATTAACCGCCTGTCCAAGCTCTGTTGAATACAGGTTTTTATTCTCCTTCACCGCATAATGACGTGCCAGTATAGTTGATATAGTAGGGGCGTAAGTTGAAGGTCTCCCTATCCCCTGCTCCTCAAGTGCTTTTACAAGGCTGGCTTCGGTATAATGTGCCGGAGGCTGGGTAAAATGCTGGGAACCTTTTAGTTCTTTTAGATCAAGAACATCTCCTGATTTTAATCCGGCTATTATTTTATCATCTTCTTCTTTTTCTTCATCTTCCTTATATACATTTAAAAATCCGTCAAATAATACATGTGAACCTGATATAGTAAAATAATAGTCTCCAGCCTTTATTTTTATACTTTTTGTTTTATAAACGGCACTTTTCATCCTGCTTGCTGTAAATCTCTGCCATATAAGCTGGTAAAGCCTGAAAAGATCCCTTCCAATCAAATCCTTAAGCTGTGCAGGAATAATACTTATGTCGGTAGGTCTTATGGCTTCATGTGCATCCTGAACTTTTGCATCGGACTTTCCTGTGGTCTGCATATCTCCGGCATAATCACTGCCGTATTTTTTTTCTATAAATTCTTTAGCACTCTTTTGTGCCTCCTGCGATACCCTGGTAGAATCAGTACGCAGATAGGTAATTAATGCAGTCATGCCGCTGCCCTTAATTTCAACACCTTCATAAAGCTGCTGTGCAAGTTTCATCGTCTTTGAGGTTGAAAAATTAAGTCTCTTGCTCGCTTCCTGCTGCAATGTTGATGTAGTAAAGGCAAGCGGAGGTCTTTTTATTCTCTCACCTTCATTTACCTCTTCGATTTTAAATTTTTTTCCTTTAATCTCAGCTAAAATCTTATCACATTCATCTTTTGAATTAATCTCGGTTCTGGTTTTTGTGCCGTAAAATTTTGCATTTAGAGGTTTCTTCATGTTTTTTCCGGCAAGCTCAGCCTCGATTGTCCAATACTCTTTAGGTATAAATGCATCAACCTGTGCATCCCTTTCACATATCATCCTAAGTGCCACCGATTGAACTCTGCCGGCTGAAAGCCTCCTTTTGATTTTTGCCCATAAAAGCGGACTTATCTTATAGCCTACTATTCTGTCAAGAACTCGTCTCGCCTGTTGAGCATCTACAAGATTCATGTCTATATTTCTAGGATGTTTAATTGCTTCTTTTATTGCATTTTTCGTAATTTCATTAAAGCTTATCCTAAATGTCTTCTTTCCTGATTCATTAAGCTTAAGTGCATTTATAAGATGCCAGCTTATAGCTTCGCCTTCTCTGTCAGGGTCTGTTGCAAGATAAATTTTATCTGCTTTTTTTGCTTCCTTTCTGAGCTTTGCAAGCAATTCACCCTTGCCTCTTATAGTTATATATTTAGGCTCATAATAATTATCAACATCTATACCAAGACTGCTTTTAGGCAGATCTCTGACATGTCCGTTTGAAGCTGTAACCTCATAGCCGGACCCTAAATATTTTTTTATGGTCTTTACCTTTGCAGGTGATTCTACAATAACTAGGCTGTTTGCCATATCTCCTCTTAAATCATAACCGATATATACGACATATAAATTTATATAAAAATCTATATATCGTCCAGGTTGTTGATATTCCTTCCATAATAATTGCCTGAAATCTGAATTAAGTATCCTCTGAGTTCAAGGTCAAGCACTATCGACATAACCTCAGAAACAGGCAGATGAGATTCATCTGCCACATCTTCCAGATATTTAGGCTCCAAATCGAAGCAACTATACACCTTTTTTTCATTATTTGCAAGTATGTTAATATCTCTTTGGAAAATTTTAAGTGTTTTGTCCCTTATCAGTCCCAGACTTTCAATTATATCATCAACTGAAATTATAATACCTGCACCCTCCGATATAAGGCGATTACAGCCACGGCTCATAGGATCATTTATTCTTCCGGGCAGTGCATAAACCTCTTTTCCCTGTTCAAGTGCATGCCTTACAGTTATCATTGAGCCTGATTTTTCCCTTGCTTCTACTACTATTATAAGATCGGAAAGTCCTGAAATTAAGCGGTTCCTTATAGGGAAACTGGATTTTACGGCATTCCCTTTTGGAATATTTTCACTTATTATGCCTCCTCTGCCTTTTGACATCTCACAATAAATATCAAAATTTTCCTTAGGATAACATATATTCACACCTGAACCAAGTACCGCATAGCTTGAACCGTCTTTCTGATTTAATGCTCCCCTGTGTGAACATCCATCTATACCTATTGCCATTCCGCTTATTATTTCAACTCCTTTTTTTACAAGTGAACCTGCTAGAAATTCAGCCATACTTCTACCATAATTAGTTGCATTTCTGCTTCCAACTATTGCAACACTCTTTTTTTCATCTCCGGGAAGTTTTCCCTTTACATACAGCCACATGGGCTTATCATAGAGATTTAAAAGCCTTTTAGGATAGTTTTTATTTTCTATTGTTATAAAATTTATATCACTATCACTGAGGCTTATATATTCTTCAAATATTCTTTCTTTTTCTGCAGCAGCTTTGCATATTGCTGCCGCTGCCGATTTTCTTATACCGGAATTTTTCACAAGCTCCCTACTATTCATAGTATATACCAGACTTAGCGGTTTTATACTGTTATAAAGCTTACCGGCAGTTATTGCACCCACATCTTCAACATATGAAAGAAAATGAAGTACGGCATCAACGGAATTTATATTACGGCTGCCTGATGTACTTCCGAAAGACTTTGCGTTGTATATACTGCTGTCATTTTTCATCTCATAATTCCTCCCCAGTATTTTTCTTCAAGACTTCTATAACTTATCGCTTCACAAATATGCCTGCGACATATTTGTTCGCTTTTATCAATATCCGCCGATGTTCTAGCCACCTTAAGTATTTTATGAACAGATCTTACACTCATACTCCTGCTCTCATATATATCCTTTAAAAATTCCTCATCTTTTTTTGAAAGTGTACAATATATATCAACTAATTTTTTATCCATCTGTGAGTTAAACAGTATACCGTCATTTTTAAATCTTTCATTTTGTATAATTCTTGCATTTTCTACAATTTTCCTGATTTCTGTACTTTTTTGCCCACTCCCGTGCTTTCTAAGCTCATCATAATTAAGAAGTCTGGTCTCTACACAGATATCAATCCTGTCAAGCAGCGGCTTGCTTATCTTTCCCAGATAATGCTTTATCTGATTTATATTGCAGTTACACCGGTTACGGTCGGGATAAAATCCGCATTTACACGGATTTGTAGCTGCTATAAGCATAAAATCCGCCGGAAATACATATGAACCCATAAGTCTTGATATGCTTACCCTACCCTCTTCCATAGGCTGGCGGAGTATCTCAAGAGTTTCCCTTTTAAATTCTGCAAGCTCATCTAAAAAAAGCACTCCATGATTTGCAAGTGATATTTCACCCGGCTTAGGCTTTATGCCTCCTCCGACAAGTGCATTGGGAGATATGCTGTGATGCGGATTTCTGTAAGGTCTTTTTTTAAGCAACGGTTTATCAGCATCAAGCATACCGCATACACTATAAATCCTTGAGGTTTCAAGCCTTTCTTCCATACTCATAATAGGCATTATAGCCGGTATCCTCGAAGCAATCATACTTTTTCCTGTACCGGCAGGTCCTATATAAAGTATATTATGTCTTCCTGCCACAGCTATTATTGTGGCTCTTTTTAGCATTTCCTGACCGTTTATATCTGAAAAATCTCCTCCTATTTCATAGTCATACCCACTTTCATTGTAAATTGCATGCGGAGGATGTGTTTTTTCACCGTTTAATACACTTACAAGACTGTTTAAATCTTCGATACCAAAACATTCTATACCCTCTATCACACTTCCTTCGGAAGCATTTGCAGAAGGTACGTAAAGTTTTTTAAATCCTGCCTTTTTCGCTGCAATAGCTATTGAAAGAGTTCCTTTTATTGAAAGCAATTTTCCGCTTAATGAAAGTTCCCCGGCAAATATACATCCATTAAAAGCTTCTGTTTTTATAATTCCGTATGATGACAGTATTGACAATGCTATTGGAAGATCAAAATTACAGCTTTCTTTTTTTATATCTGCCGGTGATAAATTAATAACTATCTTTTTAGGACTTAAAAGATAACCCGAATTTTTTATAGCAGTCCTTACTCTGTCGGCAGCTTCTCTTACTTCACTTGCAAGATAGCCTATAAGCACCGTTTGTGGAAGTCCCGAACCTACATCGGTTTCACAGCATACTATAAATCCGTCTATGCCTAAAAGCCCCGCACTATACACTTTGCTTAACATTTTAGATTCCTTTCCAAGTTTTAAATTATTTTCTAAAGTTTTTTAATGAAATGGTGTTAACTGTTGCTATTTAAAGTTCATTTATGATTTATGTTTTATAATAAATATAAGGATTTTTTTCAGACTTATTTTAATTTTAAAGAATTTTTAAAAAGATTATTTTGAATTTTTTGATTAGTATAAGATCTGACTGGTATTAAGTTACTATATATACATATATAAGTCAAGGATTTTTTTAAAAATAATTGACTTACAATCAGCTGTGATTTTATCACGTTTAGTCTTGTAATGATAAAGCTTTTGTCTTATTATATTATATATATTTTGAAAAGGAGGAAGATAAAGTGTATTCACTATTTGACGAAATTGCTTCTAATCCCTATCCCGGGCGAGGTATAGTTCTGGGGCAAAGTCCTGACAAAAATCATGCAGTAGCCGTATATTTTATAATGGGTAGAAGTGAAAATTCAAGAAACCGAATTTTTATATCCGAAAAAGACGGTATAATTACAAAGCCTTTTGACGAAAAAAAAGTAACCGATCCTTCACTTATATTTTATCAGCCTGTAAAAATACTTGGCAATAAAACAATAATTACTAATGGCGACCATACCGATGCTATATACAAAGGAATGGATCAACAGCTCACATTTGAACAGTGCCTGCGAAACTGCAGCTTTGAACCTGATGCTCCGAATTATACACCAAGGATATCAGGTATAATAAAAATTGATGCAACCGGTCAGCATTATGCCATGTCCATATTAAAATCAGATAACGGCTCTCCTGACTCATGCCAGAGGTTTACATTTGCCTATGATAATCCTACACCAGGGTACGGTCATTTTATACATACCTATATAGGAGATTCAAATCCTCTTAAAAGTTTTTGTGGTGAACCCAAAAAAATCTCTATACTTGATGATATAGATTTATTTGCCGATAAGATTTGGAAAAATCTTAATGAAGAAAATAAGATTTCGCTTTGGGTAAGGTATATCAATATAAAAAATCTTGAATATAAAGATATAATTAAAAATAAAAATAAATAAGGAGATTTATAATGCAGGAATCAGACAGACTGATATTAAAATACGGATGCAATCCGAACCAAAAACCTGCTTCAATATATATGGAGGACGGCATCAGGCTCCCTGTAAAAGTACTTTCAGGAAACCCCGGATATATAAACTTTCTTGATGCACTTAATGCATGGCAGCTTGTATGTGAACTTAAAACAGCTTTTAATATACCCGCTGCCGCTTCATTTAAACATGTATCGCCTGCGGGTGCTGCGATAGGTATTGAGCTTAATGAAAGCCTAAAGCACGCATGCCATATAGCTCCAAATACACAGCTGAGCCCGCTCGCCTGTGCTTATGCAAAAGCCAGAGGAGCAGACAGGATGTCTTCATTTGGAGATATAATTGCATTGAGTGATAAATGCGATTTTGAAACTGCACAACTTATAAAATCAGAAGTTTCAGATGGAATTATAGCCCCTGGTTATGAACCGGAAGCATTGGAAGTGCTTAAAGAAAAGAAAAAAGGTAATTACAGCATAATACAGATAGATGAAAATTACAGACCCAAACCGGTTTCAGAGATAAGTCAGGTAACTGAAAAAAAGCAGGTATTCGGTATCACATTTGAACAGGGCAGAAATGAAGTTCAGCTTAATGAAAGTCTTTTTTCAAATATTGTAACTGAAAATAAAACCCTGCCCTCAGATGCACAAAGAGATCTGCTAATTTCACTTATAGTCCTTAAATACACACAGTCCAACTCTGTATGTTATGCAAAGGACGGTCAGGCAATAGGTATAGGTGCAGGACAGCAATCAAGAATACACTGTACAAGACTTGCAGGCGATAAGGCTGACTGCTGGCACTTAAGGCAGATGCCGAGAGTCCTTAAGCTCCCATTTCTTGAAGGACTTAAAAAATGTGATATGGATAATGCCATAGATACCTATATACTAAACAGTCCGTTGCTTTTAAAGGACGGTAACTGGCAGAGGTTTTTTAAACACAGACCTGAGATGCTGTCTGAAGATGAACGAAAAGAATATCTTTTAAAAATAGATAATGTAAGCCTGGGTTCAGATGCATTCTTCCCATTCGGCGACAATATAGAAAGAGCCTGCGAAAGCGGTGTAAAATATATAGCACAACCCGGCGGCTCAATAAGGGATGAGCAGGTTATAGAGACCTGCAACCGACATAACATCACAATGGCATTTACAGGAATAAGGCTTTTTCACCATTAATAGATGAGCCTCTATCTATATGGAAAACCAAATTAAATTCGCCGGCCCATTTAAATTTAGCCAAATGCTTGATATACAGGGTAAAAGCACGGCTGAATACCTACCGCAAAATGAAATAAATAATTAGTTAAAATCAATAAATAATAAAATTATTATCATGAGGTATATTATGTCAATTTTAGTTACAGGAGGTGCAGGTTTTATAGGAAGCCACACCTGTGTTGAACTTTTAAATTCAGGCTATGACGTGGTTGTAGTAGATAATCTTATAAATTCATCACATATAGCACTTAAAAGAGTTGAAGAAATAACATGTAAAAAAATTAAATTTTATAAAATCGACTGTCTTGATAAAAAAGCCCTTAATAACGTTTTTAAAAATGAAAATATAGAAGCCGTTATACACTTTGCAGGTTTAAAAGCAGTTGGTGAATCA
This sequence comes from Johnsonella ignava ATCC 51276, assembly GCF_000235445.1. Lineage (GTDB taxonomy): Bacteria > Bacillota > Clostridia > Lachnospirales > Lachnospiraceae > Johnsonella > Johnsonella ignava. The sequence continues at coordinate 448,659 of NZ_JH378830.1, forward strand.
ATTTATAAGCCTCTTGAATACTACCACAATAATATAACCGGTACTTTAATTCTATGTGATATTATGAGAAGGCATAAATGTAAAAATATAGTATTTTCCTCAAGTGCAACGGTATACGGCGATCCCGCATTTGTACCTATAACTGAAGAATGTCCTATGGGGCATATAACCAATCCTTATGGCAGGACAAAAGGCATGCTTGAACAGATACTTACAGATCTGCATACTGCCGATAATGAATGGAATGTTATGCTTTTAAGATATTTTAATCCTATAGGGGCACATGAATCAGGAAAAATAGGCGAAAATCCAAGGGGTATACCAAATAATCTCCTCCCCTATATTACACAGGTGGCAGTAGGTAAGCTGGTATGCCTGGGTGTGTTTGGAAATGATTATGATACTCCGGACGGCACTTGTATCAGAGATTATATACATGTAGTTGATCTTGCACAGGGACATGTGGCTGCACTTAAAAAAATGATGACACAAAAAAACGGCGTATTGATTTATAACCTGGGCACAGGTATCGGTTATTCCGTACTTGATGTAATAAATGCCTTTGAAAAGGCTAATCAGCTTCGTATAAACTATGTGTTTAAACCAAGGCGTGCCGGTGATGTACCAAGATGTTATGCAGATCCTTCAAAAGCGGAAAAAGAGCTGGATTGGAAGACTACAAGAGATCTTGAAACCATGTGCCGGGATTCATGGAGATGGCAAAAGTATAACCCTGACGGTTTTAAAGAAGATGAAAATGATATAGCGATAAGAAAAGAAAGCGGGCTTAAACCGTATAATTAATTTTATTTTAGAATAATAAAAGCATCTCTGTTGAAACAGCTCAAAGTTTACAAATTCCAAGCTGCTTTAAACAAAGATGCTTTTTTATACTTAATTAAATATAAAAGCTCTTGTCAAAAGACTTTAATTATTACTCATTGTTTTCAAGTTTTGAAGCTCTTGCTTCAACCTCTTTTTTCTGTATCTCCGCCGGTGCCTGTTCATAACGCACAAATTCATATGAATAGGTTCCTATACCTCCTGTCATGGCTCTAAGATCAGTATTATAACCTAAAAGCTCAGACATAGGTATATCAGCCATTATTCTCTGCTTTCCTCCATGTGTAGAGTCCATACCGAGAACTCTTCCTCTTCTTCTGTTTATATCTCCCATTACGTCTCCTGTAAACTTATCAGGCACTATAACGTGAAGCGATGCTATCGGTTCAAGAAGAACCGGATTTGCCCTCATAAAGCCGTCTTTAAATGCAAGCGTTGCAGCCATTTTAAATGCAAGTTCAGATGAGTCAACAGGGTGATATGAACCGTCTAAAAGTACCGCTTTTATTCCTACAACAGGATATGCTGCAAGCGGTCCTTTAAGGCAGCATTCAGCTATACCCTTTTCAACTGCAGGGAAGTAATTCTTAGGAACCGCTCCTCCAAATACAGTCTCTTCAAATACATAGGGGGTTTTTAAATCATCAGAAGGCTCAAAGCTCATTTTAACATCACCAAACTGCCCATGACCGCCTGATTGTTTTTTATATCTTCCGGAAGCTTCAACCTTTTTCTTTATAGTTTCCCTAAAGGCAACTTTAGGTTTTGAAAGTTCTATCTCAACCTTATATCTGTTTAAAAGCTTGCTTATGACTATTTCAAGCTGCTGATCACCTATACCATATATGAGCGACTGGCGGTTTTCAGTATCCATAACGGTATTTAGTGTAAGATCTTCTTCCATAAGTTTTGCTAAACCGGATGACATCTTATCCTCATCGCCTTTATTTACAGCCTTATATCTCATATATGTGTATGGCTTTGATATTTTAGGTCTATGATAAAGTATAGGTGCATTTTTCAATGCAATTGTATCTCCTGTCTGCGTTACATTAAGCTTTGCTACCGCACCTATATCTCCTGCCTTTATTTCAGAGACTTCTACCGCTTCCTTTCCACGCAGAACATAGAGTTTACCTGATTTTTCTTCAGTTTCTTTTGAAACATTATAAATCGCAGTATCAGGTCTAAGTGTGCCTGTACATATCTTAATGAGTGAATATCTGCCTATAAAAGGATCTACTATAGTTTTAAACACTTTTGCAGAAAGATTTGCCTGTGAATTATATTTAGCAACAAATCTTTCTCCACTGCTTACATCAACTCCAACGCACTCTCCATAATCAGGTGAAGGAAAATATCTTTCTATCGCCATAAGAAGTGCCTTAAATCCCTGTATATTTACTCCTGAGCCCATCATTACCGGAACTATGGCAGATTCACTTACATTATCCTTAAGAGCTTCCGATATCTCATTATCGGTAAATTCTCCGCCCGATAAATATCTTTCCATATATTCCTCACTTGTTTCGGCAACCGCCTCCATAAGAGCTTCTCTTGCAATTTTAAGATTCGCCTCTGAATAATCAGGTATTTCACATTCCTCATAATCTGAAAACTGTGTAAATCTGCGACCCTTCATCTTAACAACATTTACAAAACCTACAAATTTTTCATTTTCCCTTATAGGAAGGTGGAAAGGAGCGATTTTTCTGCCAAATTTAGTTTCAAGCTTGAGCAAAAGCTCTCTGAAACTGGCTTTATCATCATCCATATTTGTAACAAATATAATCCTTGGAAGCTTATATTCCTCGCAAAGCTCCCAGGCTTTTTCAGTGCCTACTTCTATACCTGCTTTACAGTTTACGACTATTATTGCGGCATCTGCAACACTTACAGCTTCTTCAACTTCACCTACAAAATCAAAATATCCGGGTGTATCAAGGAGATTTATTTTTATATTTCCGTTTTCACCTTTATACTCTATGGGTATAACGGAGGTACTTATCGAAAAGCCTCGTTTTATTTCTTCCTTGTCATAGTCGCTTACAGTATTTCCGTCAGCTACCTTGCCGAGTTTTGAAACTGCACCGCTTATATAACAGAGCGCCTCTGCTGCAGTTGTTTTGCCTGCACCTCCATGTCCAAGAAGAACAACATTTCTAATATTCTTTGTATCATATACATTCATAAGTATAACCTCCAGACTTGATTTATTTTAAACATATTTTACTAAAAATCACTCTGTAATTCAATCTTTTTATTAAATTTCTATAAGTCCGCAATTAAGATTTAACTAAGCATAAAGATTTACTAAGGACTGCAGACGACCGGCATCTTTTACCGGCTGACCTATAGCATTAAATTTCCATTCTCCTTTATAACGATAAATCTCACCTACTATCATACCTGTCATTCCACTATAATCTTCTGTAAGGTTAAATCTGCATATCTCACTGCCGTTTCTCAAATCTACAAGTCTTATAAATGCATTTTCTATCATACCGAAATGTTGATTCCTTTTTTCACCATCATATATATTTACTACAAACACAAGCTTATCAACTCCCGTAGGAAGCAGGCTCAAATCAACTGTAATCTGTTCATCATCACCATCACCTGCACCCGTCAGATTGTCTCCATTATGGATTATAGATTCGCTTGAATGTTTAAGATTGCCAAAATATACAAGGCAGTCTTTTGCATTACTGCCATATAATTTTCCCATTTCATTAAGAAGTATAACTGAAGCATCACAGTCAAATTCATATTTAGGCTGCGGTTTTGATTTAAACAGTCCAAATGCTCCTCCGCCCTGTGCAGGCTGTGCCTCATCCCAGCCCAATCCGACCATTATACGACTCAGTCCGCTGCCTCCTTTTGTAAGATCAATCTTTTGCCCTTTTTTTAAGTTAATGCTCATTATTTATTTCTCCTTCAAGATTTTTTAAATCCGGAAATTTATATCTTCTTAGAGTACAGAAAAAGATTTTATCTCCAGAATATAAGTATTTAAAAACTATTAACTCACGTTAATAGTTTATATTAAATCTATAAAAAAATCAACATTTTGACTATAATACACAATACTGTCTTATTATCAAATAAACATTGACAACAATAACATTCTGCAACTTGACAATCATTTCCATTTTATTTATAATTGCCTGTAATTGAATAGCTATCTTCAGGGCAGGATGAAATTTCCTACCGGTGGTACAGCCCACGAGCCGTAAGGCATGATTTGGTGAAATTCCAAAGCCGACAGTTAAAGTCTGGATGAAAGAAGATAAAGTATGTGTATACGTTTTATATGGGGGCTGTGAAACAAGTCCCTAAAAGAAATAGGACCATTCGTTCATGCGAAAGGTCCTATTTTTGTGGTAAAATTAACTTGCAATGAAAACTTTACACAATAATTATTGTAATTCAAAACAAGGATATTTACCACTGTTTCTTTCAGATTGTTTGGATCTGCTGGATCCTGTTTTAACATTTGACAGATTGATGGGAGGAATCGATTTAAACAAGTATCTGACGGGTATTCCGGAGTACACAACCGGACGACTCAGATATAATCCGGTCAACATGTTAAAAACAGTACTTTTCGGATTTATGACTAGCGGTTACTGCTCTCTGAGAGAACTGGAAGACAACTGCAAAGTTAATATCAGGTTCATGTATCTCATGGATCACCAGACTCCGTCATACAGAACCTTTGGATATTTCATCAATGAAATACTTCAAGATAATATTGAAAACATTTTAACGACATCAATCACGCTATCTTTAACGAGGAGTCATGTAGTATC
>NZ_JH378831.1:0-173101 GCF_000235445.1 Johnsonella ignava ATCC 51276
TACCGCGGCTGCTGGCACGTAGTTAGCCGGGGCTTCTTAGTCAGGTACCGCTTTTTTCTTCCCTGCTGATAGAGCTTTACGTACCGAGATACTTCTTCACTCACGCGGCGTCGCTGGATCAGGGTTGCCCCCATTGTCCAATATTCCCCACTGCTGCCTCCCGTAGGAGTCTGGGCCGTGTCTCAGTCCCAGTGTGGCCGTCCACTCTCTCAAGCCGGCTACCGATCGTTGACTTGGTAGGCTGCTATCCTGCCAACTATCTAATCGGACGCGGGCCCATCTCTCACCGGTATCCCTTTTTGTATATTGACATGCGTCTATATACTTTATGCGGTATTAGCAGGAGCTTCCCCCTGTTATCCCACGGTGCGAGGCAGGTTGCCCACGCGTTACTCACCCGTCCGCCACTAAGACTTTCTCTTGCTCCCCGAAGGTTACACTGAAAAAGTCTCCGTTCGACTTGCATGTGTTAAGCACGCCGCCAGCGTTCATCCTGAGCCAGGATCAAACTCTCTGTTTGATTCTCTCATTATGCCTGCCGGCATTTGTTTCCTTTTTTACTTGGTTTTTTAGGTTTTCGTTCCTTGAAACCTGCCGCTTCTTTGCGGCAAGGTGCAGCATTTATTTATAAACTTAAATTTTATTTTATAAATAACATACATAAGTATACATATATATACAATATATACATATATAAATAAATTTATACATGCTGCATTTCTTATTGTTTTTAAGAAATTTCAGGGTTGTGTGTACTGTTTAATCTTTGGTTTTCAAGGTTCAGTTCTTTGCACCGCTGTTTTATATATTTTAAAAACAGCGCAGAAGGAGGGATTTGAACCCTCGCACCGCTATTAACGATCTACTCCCTTTCCAGGGGAGCCCCTTCAGCCTCTTGGGTACTTCTGCTGAATCGGTTTTGCTAAGAGTTCTTTTTCCATCTTTATATTACTGCAAAATATGCAATAACTGCAAATATGCGGCTCGTCCGCCGACATACAGCATAAAGCCAGCGGAGAGGGTGGGATTCGAACCCACGCGCCCTTGCGGACAAACGGTTTTCAAGACCGCCTCGTTATGACCACTTCGATACCTCTCCGTAAGGTGCTTTGTTATTTTAGCCGTATAGACTTGTTTTGTCAAGCACTTTTTAATTATTTTGTAAACTATTTTAAATGATAATTATATAACTTGATTATAAGCACTATATCTGCATACTTACATCCGTATCCACCATATATGTAGTTGTGGTAAAAAATACATTTAAACATACTCATTTAAAAATAGCATAGAAAGAATCACACCTATATGATACAATATCTTAAAAATATATTAGATTCATGGAGGAAATATAATGAAGCTTGGAATTGTAGGGCTTCCAAATGTAGGAAAAAGCACATTATTCAATTCCCTTACAAAAGCAGGGGCAGCTGCAGCAAATTACCCTTTCTGTACTATTGATCCTAATGTAGGGGTGGTTGCCGTACCCGATAAAAGACTTAAGCTGCTTGGAGATTTATATAAATCAAAAAAAGTAACACCTGCAGTAATTGATTTTGTAGATATAGCAGGTCTGGTAAAAGGTGCAAGCAAAGGTGAAGGACTTGGCAATCAATTTCTTTCCAATATACGTGAATGTGATGCCATAGTTCATGTAGTAAGATGTTTTGAGGATGAGAATGTAGTACATGTCGATGGTACAGTTGATCCTATACGTGATATAGAAACAATTAATCTTGAACTTATATTTGCTGATATTGAGATACTTGAAAGGCGCATTGCAAAAACTGCAAAATCCGCTGTCAATGATAAAAAACTAAAAAAAGAGCTTGATATTATGAAAGAGCTTAAGGATATACTTGAATCCGGAAAGCCTGCAAAGATATTTATAACTGACGATGATGAAATAAGCGATTTTGTATCTTCACTGGGGCTTATAACCTATATGCCTGTAATTTATGCTGCAAATGTAGCTGAAAACGATTTAATTGATGAAGGAGAAAACAATAAATACGTTAAGGAAGTACGAAAATTAGCTTCAGAAACATCTTCAAAGGTTTTTTTAGTTTGTGCTAAAATAGAAGAAGAAATTGCACAGCTGGATGATGATGAAAAATCGGAATATCTTGAAGCATTGGGTATAAAGGAATCAGGGCTTGATAAGCTTATATCTGCAAGCTATGATCTTTTAGGACTTTTGAGTTTTTTAACATCGGGCGAAGATGAAACAAGGGCATGGACTATAAAAAAAGGAACAAAAGCTCCCGGGGCTGCAGGAAAAATTCACAGTGATTTTGAAAGAGGTTTTATAAGAGCGGAAGTAATTAATTTTCAGGATCTTATTGACTGCGGTTCATCGGCAGCGGCAAAAGACAAAGGTCTTATGAGACTTGAGGGCAAAGAATATGTTGTAAAAGACGGAGATGTGATACTTTTTAGATTTAATGTATAGACAAAAAACCAACCCTTTTCTTAAATGAGGGCTGGTTTTTTTGTAAAATAAAATCGAGACTTTTACGATTTTAAATTTACCTCAATCTTTAAAGTCGTCATCTTCTGAAAGAAATTCTTCAAATTCCTGCATATCAAGTATTTCTTCAAATGCATCAACTACAGCCTCATATTCCTCATCGCTTTCTATATTCGTCAGTTCAGGTTCCCCGTCATCTTTCTGTGTATATCTATAAAGATACACATCTTCACATTCTTCATCTTCAGGCAGAACCGCTATATACTCTCTCGTATCAACCTCAAATATATTAAGCACTATACATTCAATTTCAGTATTATCCTCAAGCTTAATTGTTACAGTAAGCTCATCACCCTCAAACAAATCGCCTTTATCATATTTATCGCTCATAAAATTCCTTTCTAAACACACTGCATCTAAATATCAGTGTCTACAAATTTACTGTTTTAATTCATTTAAAAATATAGAAGGTTCATTTTTTCCGTTAAATCCCCTTTTGCAGGTACATAAAAAAAGTCTGTCTCTAGCTCTTGTCATTGCTACATAAAACATCCTTCTTTCTTCCTCCAGTTCATCCTTTGATACCGCCTTTTTATATGGCATGATCCCCTTGTTTACATCAATTATATAGACTATTTTATATTCAAGTCCTTTTGAAGAATGAAAACTCATAAGACTTACACCGCCGCTTTTTTTTGTTTTTATTAAGCCGGAGCTGTTTGCAAGTTGTATTCGATAATCATCTATATATTTAAACCAGTCTTTAAAAGTCTTAAAACCTGAACTGCTTTCTTCAAGCTCAGATAGAATATTCAAAAAATCATAATCGTCTATACCTCTGTCATAAGCATACTCTCTTATAAAATCATCATAACCCACTGCACCTCTTATGTATTTAATTGCTCTTACCGTACTTAAGCTCTTTACTACACGAATATTATGCTCTAATTCACTAATTCTTTTAATCATATATTCCGTATCTGAATAATATGAATACAGCTGTTTAATACATGAGCATGAATCTGATCCTCTTAAAGCCTCTCTCTTTATATATCTGTTCGGATGATTTATTATCCTTAACCAGTCATTTAAACCGGCAATACCGTTTGCAACCTTAATATAAGATATTATATCTTCTGAAATCCAGTGCGAATATAAATCCGGAACGGTATCATTTATAGTAAACGGGATATTTTCCTCCATAAAAAATTTTGTAAGAAGCCTAGGCTGTATATTTATCCTATAAAGTACTGCTATATCATCATAGCACCAACCCGATTTGATATATCCTTTTATATCCTGAATAATTGACTTAAACTGATGCATAGGGCTGTTATATTCTATAATTTCAGGAGGTCTTGATTCTCTTTCTGAGGCGAAAACTTCCTTTTTAAAGCGTTTTTTATTATGTGATATAAATCTTTGTACACAATTTACTATGTGAATACCGGATCTGAAATTGATATCAAGCAGTATAGTTTCCGAATTTGGATAATCATTCTTAAAACCAAGCATAATCTCAGGTCTTGCACCTCTAAAACCATAAATAGACTGATCGTCATCTCCCACAACTGTAAGATTTTGACTGTTTCCTGCAAGCATCCTTACAATTTCATACTGTATACGATTAATATCCTGAAACTCATCAACAAGTATATACTTAAATCTCTCATTATATGCTTTCCTTATATCCTGCCTTTTTAGCAGCAGCTCATAAGCCATCAAAAGCATATCTTCAAAATCAATTTTCTTTATAAAAGCAAGCCTTTTTCCATAGCCTTTGTAAATTTCTCTAAAAACATCTGCCGCACACGATTTTGAATAGTAATACCTTATATCAATCATCTCCTGCTTTATAAGTGCAATTTCCTGTATTATTTGCGATATAAGAGTCGAAAGTTCTTCCATATCAGGTTCATACTGTTTTAAAAGCACTTTTATAATATTGTATTTTTCATCTTCATTAAGTACCTGAGCTGCATTATAGCCATAGACAGCCTTAATCATAGAAAAAAATACGGCATGAAATGTTCCCCATGTAACTCCGTCATAAACCGTGTCAATATAAGAAGATTTTGATGTGTATTCTATAAACCTCTCCTTCATCTGGAGTGCCGCCACTCTTGAAAAAGTAAGTACCAATATGCTTTTCGGTTTTACCTTAAGGTTCTTTATAAGATACTTTACTCTCATTGTAATTACAAAAGTTTTCCCTGAACCCGGACCTGCAATTACCATAAGAGGACCATTACCATAGGTAACTGCCTTCTCCTGATTTTTAGTAAGCTGTAGCATATCTTTGTCCCTTATATATGCAACAGTTTATACTTGTTACATATTTAATCATAACTGTATTACATTTCAAATAGTTTCTGATAGTGCCGTTATGCTGTTTTAAGCTTACCAATACCAATTTTTATCCTCTCAAGACTTTCTTCTTTCCCAAGTATTTCCATAATTTCAGTAGCACCTGCGGGAGTCATAAGCCTGCCTGAAAGTGCAGTCCTTAAAGGCCACATTATAAAACCTATTTTATAATTATTGCTTTCTGCATATTCACGCAGCCTACTATACAGTGAATCATTTGTATAATCGTCCATTTCTTTAAGCAGTACAAATGTTTCCTCAAGCACCTTAAGCGAGGAAGCGGCATCAGTTTTCATCTTTTTATGTATATACATGGATATATCATATTCAGGCAGTTTTTCAAAGAAATCTATGTGTGAAGCTATTTCAGTAAGCACCTCTATTCTTGTCTTCACCATAGCTGCTATCTTTTCCCTGTTAAGCGGCTTTTTTATGACTTCGTTTATGTAAGGCTCTGCCATAGCAAAAAATCTCTCTTCATCCATAGCCTTTAAATACTCACCATTCATCCACCTAAGCTTTACCATATCAAATACTGCCGGAGATTTACTTATATGCCTGTAATCAAAAGCCTTTATAAGTCCCTGCATTGAAAATATCTCCTGATTATCCTCAGGCGACCATCCAAGAAGTGCTACAAAATTTACAATCGCCTCTGCACTGAACCCTTGCTCTATTAAATCCTCAAATGAAGCATGCCCGCTTCTTTTTGAAAGTTTTTTATGCTCCTCATTGGTTATAGTAGGACAATGTATATATACAGGTATCTCCCAACCGAATGCTTCATAAAGTCTGTTATATTTAGGTGATGATGAAAGATACTCATTTCCTCTTACAATATGAGTTATCCCCATAAGATGGTCGTCAACCACATTTGCAAAATTATAAGTCGGATAACCGTCCGATTTTATAAGTACCATATCATCGAGCTCTTTATTATCAACAGTTATATCTCCATATATCTCATCATGGAAAGTTGTAGTTCCTGTATTCGGATTATTCTGCCTTATAACATAAGGCATGCCCGATTTTAAATTAGCTTCAACTTCCGCTTTTGAAAGCCCCAAACAATGCTTATCATATACAAAGATTTCCTCATCTCCAACACTGCTTTTAAGCTTTTCAAGCCTTTTTTCATCACAAAAGCAATAATATGCCTCTCCCTTTTCTATAAGCTGCTTTGCATACCCAAGGTACATCCCTGCCTTATGTCTCTCGCTCTGAACATAAGGACCACAGCCTCCATCCTTATCAGGACCTTCATCATGTATTAGTCCTGTTTTCTCCATAGTTCTATATATTATATCGACTGCACCGTCAACCTGCCTTTCTCTATCAGTGTCTTCAATACGAAGTATAAATTCTCCGCCTTCATGTTTTGCTATAAGATAGGCATATAATGCGGTACGCAGATTGCCGACATGCATCTTGCCCGTAGGACTTGGTGCAAATCTGGTTCTGATTTTCGTCATATTTATATAAATTCCTTTCAGTTTTTAAAATTGTATAAAATATGCAAAATTGCCGTGTTTCTATCATTTGAAACGAACGATAACAGTATACTCCAACATTGCAAGTAAGGCAATATTATAAAAGTTTTAATAATATCATTTCAGCAGACTCTTTATATTTTACCCACTAAAATATATGTGTACTTAAAATAATTATAAAAATATAAAGATAAATATTTATCATTATCATATAGATAGAATAATTTAAATATTATATAAGAGCATTATAATAAGGACCGGGTTTCACACAGAAAACCGGTCCTTATATTAAAAAGTATATACGATATATTTAAGCTAATGCATTTTCATAATTTTTTGAAACCTTATTCCAGTCAACTACATTAAAGAAAGCCTTTATATAATCTCCTCTAAGATTTTTATACTTAAGGTAATAAGCATGTTCCCATACATCTATACCTAATACAGGTATAAGCCCTTTTCCTTCCATGATTGGATTATCCTGATTTGGTGTTGCAGACACATAAAGCTTTCCGTTTTTATCACTTGAAAGCCATGCCCAGCCTGAACCAAATTGTCCTGCGCCTGCGGCACTTATCTTTTCTTTAAAAGCTTCAAAGCTTCCAAACTCCTTATTTATAGCTTCTGCGAGCTTGCCCTGCGGTTCTTTGGCACCGTTCGGAGCCATTATATCAAAATAAAGGTTATGATTATAGAATCCTCCTCCATTGTTTCTTATGGCCTTTCTAAGTCCTTCATCCGCAATTAAATCAAGCTCTGCAAGCAGTTTTGTGATTTCTTTTCCGTCAACCCCTGCTTTTTGTGAAGCATCATTTAAGTTCTTTGTATATGCCGCATGATGCTTTGTATAATGTGTTTCCATAGTAAGTGCATCAATATAAGGTTCAAGTGCATTAAAACCGTAAGCAAGTTCAATTTGTTTGTACATAGTAAAATCCCTCCTTAAAAATTAAAGTATATTATTTGTAAGTTGCTTTGAATTTGGCAAACTGCCATATAGACAGTTCATAATTTACCAAAATTATATGGGTTGCAAGTATATCTGAAACAATCAAATATCTTATATAAAGGATAGCATATAACAGATTAAAGTCAAGAAGAAAATGCAATAAATATGACTTTAGAAGTAAATTCGTCTATGTGCACAATATAATTGTGTAAAATTTTTATTAAATGTACAATAAGCAAAATATAGAGCTGCCGCAACGAAAAAACTCGTTAAACGACAGCTCTATACTAAAAGGTTTCAACAAGAATAAAGTCATATATTCATTAACAGGCTTTATCTGATTTTACACTTAATAGAAGTCTCTAAAATCATAATAATAATCACGTTCGCCACCAATTAAACTAACCACATCCTTATCAAGCAATTCATCATGATCTTTGTCTTTCCATAATTTTAAATCACCTTTATTCCTATTCTTGTTATAGTTATTCACATAAACTACACTTTTATCACTGAGAATTTTATGATCATAAACATCTGCTGCTATCTTTTCCGCTTTATTATCAGCATCAAGTTTATAAAGACTGTAGGTTGCATTAATACCTCTATCGCTTTCAGTCTGTAAATAAATTGTACCGTCATTTACAATGATATTATCTATATCAGGTCTTATCTTCTTACCGTCACAATAAAGTGTACCATTAAAAGAATATTCATAGTCATTATTAAGTTCATCTTTCATATAGTAAATCTTTCCGCCATATACACCGCTTATGCTGCTGACCTCATCATCCATAAGTTCAAAATTATCAACCTTACTTTCAGACAGATCAGCCTTACAAAACTCCATAGGAACTAAATAAATTTTCTTATAATCCAGACCCTCGGATTCCATTTTAAAAAAGTATTCATTAAATGTGCTGAGTTCTTTTAACATTTTTACTCTCTCATCACTAAATCTCCTAAAGTAAACTTTTTTATTTTTATTGTCAACACATACATCAATTATATAATCATTGTCCAGATTAAAACCGTAAACCTCATCACCTGATACAAAACATGTATTAAATACTTTTTTACGTATAATACCTAGTACGTAAAAAAACTCATCCGCAATATCGTCTGAAGTATCACTGTAACTCCAGCCATAGTAAGCACTGTCATAATCATAAATATCATCATCATATAAACTGTCGTATTCATCTTTGCCATATTCATACAGGCTATTGTCATCACCGTAGTCTGAGGATGTTCCATGCTTCCTGCGTTCTTCTTCAAGTGCCTCTTCTTTGTCCTTTTTATCTGTTTTTCTATAATAAAAATATTCTCCTAAAGGACTTTGTCTTTCATGATAATACTCATATATCAGTTTATCTATATCTAATTCCTTTGCTTTATCATTATCTTCTTTATCAGCTTTTTTATATTCATCATCTGATGAATAATTCATCTTCTGATTAAGACAATTTAAATAATCGCTAAAGGCTTCAGACAACTTTATTTTTTCAATATTGTTGACATCAATTTCATCAAAAAAAACCGTATTGTTTTTTATAGTATTTTCAACACGTTCATACTTGGGTATATACATATATGCATTATCAGAAAGCTTCTTTGATTCACTTGTGTTATAATAGAACACAGCACCGAAATGAAATATTTTAAATTTTTCTTTAAGAGATTTTCTGAATTCTTCCTCCATATTTAGTAGAGCATATTCCTTAAGTTCCTTATCAGATATAACTTTCTTCGTCTCAAACATATTTTTTTTATCTTCCTCACTTATTTGAGGCTTTGCAGGATTTTCAATATCAGTAGTCATATCATCATCTATAAACAAATCATATAACCTGTCATCTTTCTCCTCTATCTGGTAATAAAAATTGCCTGTTTCAGAATCTACATGCAGATTATTTATAATATCTCCCTGTGCTATAAGCTCAGGCTCAACTGTATTATCAGCACTTTCTTTAAGCCCTTTTATACAATAGAGAACCTGTTTGTCTTCTTCTTTTTTAATATAATATACAATTTTAAAGTCCTGTGAATATTTAATGCTTCCTGTCAGTATGCCGTCCTGTATCTTCTCTCTGCCCTTTTCATTATTTTTAAGATCATAATAATAAAGTGTACCTGTTTCGCATGGTTCAATGCCAGCAATCATTGAATTATAGTAAGATTTTTCTTTATAAATATCGGAACCGGTATTATCAGTATAAAAAAGCATAAGGTCCTCATCTTTATTTAAAAAATACTCCTCAACATACCCTGAAATTTTATCGGAATCATTATCTCTATATATGTATAAACCGCCTTCTGAAGACTTTTTATATAATATCTCTCCACCCTTTAATATCCTAAAATCCTCAACATCAGAAGCAATTACATTGTTTTCCCGGCTGTTATCCTCCTGATCCTTATTGTTTGATTCAGCCTTATCAGACTTTTTACCTTCTTTACCGGGTTCCATAACCTTTAATGTATTGCCTGAATTAGAACGTTCAAGATAATATAGATATTTTCCATCTTGTGAATACTGTGCGGCAGGACCATTTGTATCCATTTTATTAAAGTTATAAGTCCTGTACAAAAGGTTATTTGTATTATTTGAAAAACTATGCTCATACAGACCGTCTTTTTTTATATAAAGTACCCCGTTCTCAGTCTGTCCGTCCTTTTTAGCAGTATCATTCATCGAATCAGCATTATTTTTATTGTTTTGTGAACAACCCGATAATGCCGAAACAGCAAGTATACATGCTGTAAAAAGTACGACTGCTGTTTTTAACATCCTGCTTCTAAAGCTTTTTGTTTTAAATTCATTCTGAAACTTTTCTCTTATCACTTTCATCTTCCTCTCCTTATATAAATATTAATACCTTCCGACATATTTGCTGTTTGATTAAACTATATTTTTACCATAAATACAGGCAAATATATGCAACAAGTAATATTTTCCGGCATATTCACCGCCATGCGTTATAGTTTTTTTTGTTACAATATTAATATACCTTTAAACTGTCTCTTTGTCCATATATCTATGTATGGCATTTTTACTAAAAATCAGTTATAATGATCCCTACCTTGAATTTTATACTATTATTTTTGCATATTTATATTGTTACAAATATACAGTTCTAATGAAACGATAATAAAATCATCATTCATTGGTCGATTGTGCATGAATACAAGCATACATAGCATAAGAATAGCATAAAGTACCTGCAATGTTTAAACCGGAAATACCTGATTCAGCAGGTTCATAAATCAAGAAAATATTACAGACATACATGTTCAGATTATAAAAATACAGCAAATGGAGGCATCTATGGCTTTTGACGGTATAGTAACAGCCAATCTGGTTTTTGAACTCAATTCAAAACTTACAGGAGGCAGAATATCAAAAATATCAATGCCTGAGAGTGATGAGATAATACTTAATATAAAAAACAATTCACAAAACTATAAGCTCCTTATATCGGCAAGCCCCTCACTGCCACTTATGTATCTGACTGATGAAATCAAAAAAAATCCCTCAACTGCACCGGCTTTCTGTATGCTTTTAAGGAAACATATCGGAAATGCCCGTATTATCTCTATAAAACAGCAGGGTCTTGAGAGGATAGTTGAAATTATATTTGAACATTTTGACGAGCTTGGTGATATATGCCATAAAAAGCTATATATTGAGCTTATGGGAAAACACTCAAATATAATATTTACAGATTTATCTGACAAAATACTTGACAGTATAAAACGTATTCCCTCACATTTAAGTTCATTAAGAGAGGTTCTCCCGGGCAGAAGTTATTTTTTACCTGAATCACTTAAAAAAGCAGAACCGTTAAGTACATGTTTTGAAGAATTTTCAGTTTTACTTAGAAACTCCAAACAGAATCTGGGTAAAACACTTTATATGTCTTTTTCAGGAATAAGCCCTCTTTGTTCAGATGAAATTTGTTTAAGATGCGGTATAAACAGTGAAGCTGCCTGTGATTCATTTGATACGGATACAATAACGCATATTTACAATATATTTAATATATTGCTTGATGATGTAAAACAATCCGTATTTTATCCCCGGATTATATATAAAAATGGGGTTCCTGTCGAATTTGCATCTTTTAATTTAAGTTCATTTAAATCACCTGTTTATGAAACAGTTATTTACACAAGTATAAGCAGTCTTTTATATGATTATTACTCTCAAAAAAGCAGATATGAACGTATAAGGCAGAAAACTGCCGAATTAAGACGTCATATAAACAGCCTGCTTGAAAAAAACAATAAAAAATACGCTCTTCAGGAAAAGCAGATTATAGACAGTGATAAAAAGGAAAAATTCAAAATTTATGCAGACCTTATAAATACTTATTCATACGATCTTAAAGGCGGAGAAGATATTTTAATATGCAAAAATTATTATGATAATGACAACGAAATATCCATACCACTGGATAGTACTATGTCCGCATCAGAAAATGCAGTTAATTATTATGAAAAATATTCAAAGCTTAAAAGAACAAAAGAAGCACTTTCATCTGAAATTAAAAAAACCCGTTCAGATATAGAACACCTTAACTCAATCTTAGTATCACTCGACCTTTTGGAAGATGATGATGACCTTTTACAAGTTAAAAATGAACTTGTCCAATATGGTTACATTAAAAAAAGAAGCAGTGTTAAAGATACTAAAATAAAATCAAAACCACTTCATTTTATATCTTCAGACGGATTTGATATATTCGTGGGAAAAAATAATTATCAAAATGAAGAAATCACTTTTAAAAAGGCTGTTTCTGATGACTGGTGGTTTCATGCAAAGGGAGTGCCCGGTTCACATGTTATAATCAAATGTGAAGGAAAGGAACCTACTGACAAAACCTTTGAAGAAGCGGCAGGGCTTGCCGCATACTATTCAAAATCAGGAAAAAATTCAAAAGTTGAGGTTGATTATGTCAGAAGAAAAAATATCAAGAAAGTAAACGGTACAGCACCCGGATTTGTAATATACCATAATAACTGGTCAATGAGTATAAATCCTTCAAATAAACTTCATGAAGTTAAAAAATAACCTCCAAACCGGGTAAAGCTTTCTTTATACCGGTTTGGAGGTTTACAAAAACTTCAGGATACTCACCTGACCTACATCATTTAATGCCTGATTTAAAATTTTAAATCAGGCATTTACAATATATTTTCAAGATTATGCCTGATTGCAGTTATAAATTCCTCTGAATTAAGTATTTTTTTGATGTCTCCCGTAAAAATACCTGCCAGATCGCCTGTCATCATGCCGGATTCAATAGTTAAAAGCACCGACTTTTCAAGTTTCTTTGAAAACTCTAAAAGCTCGCTGATACCGTCCAGTTCAGCTCTCTTTTTTAATGCACCGCTCCATGCAAAAATTGTGGCAACAGAATTGCTTGAGGTGCTCTCTCCATTTAGATATCTATAATAATGCTTCTGTATAGTCCCATGTGCCGCCTCATATTCATATACTCCTTCAGGCGACACAAGAACAGAACTCATCATTGCCAGTGAGCCAAAAGCGGAGGATATAAGATCACTCATGACATCACCATCATAATTTTTAAGTGCCCATATAAATCCGCCATCAGATTTTATAACTCTGGCAGCAGCATCATCTATAAGGGTATAAAAATATTCTATGTTTTTTTCCTGAAATTTTATGCTGTATTCTTCATCATATATTTTTTGAAATATATCTTTAAAATGATGATCATACTGCTTAGATATAGTGTCTTTTGTTGAAAACCAAAGATTTTCCCCTTTATCAAGAGCATAATTCATGCAGCTCCTTGCAAAACTTTCAATTGAACTGTCAATATTATGTATTCCCTGTACTATGCCCGGACAGTCAAATTCATGTATCAGACTTCTTTCCTGCCTGCCGTCCTCATAGCTGACTACAAGCTCTGCCTTTGCTCCTTTCTGGGTATAAAGCTCAACATTTTTATAAATATCACCGTAAGCATGCCTTGCTATACTTATAGGTTTTTTCCATGTTCTTACATATGGCTGTATTCCTTTAACTATTATAGGACTTCTGAATACGGTACCGTCAAGCACAGCCCTTATAGTGCCATTTGGGCTTTTCCACATGTTTTTAAGGTTATATTCCTTAACTCTCTGGGCATTTGGAGTTATAGTGGCACACTTTACTGCTACCTTATATCTTTTAGCTGCCCTTGCCGCCTCCCATGTAACATTGTCATCTGTATAATCACGATTTTTAAGTCCTAGATCATAATATTCACTTTTCAGATTGACATAAGGACATATAAGATGTTCCTTTATAAGTGCCCATAAAACTCTTGTCATCTCATCTCCGTCCATCTCAACGACAGGGATATCCATATCTATTTTTGCCATAATTCAAGCTCTTTCTTTATCATCTGTATTTATAACAACTTAAAATGATTCAATGCAAATGCTATTTTATAAGCTCCTGCCCTCCCATATAAGGTCTAAGCTTCTCAGGAATTCTCACACTACCGTCTCTGTTTAAATTATTCTCAAGCAATGCAATAAGCATCCTTGGAGGAGCGGTTACTGTATTGTTTAAAGTATGTGCAAAATATCTGCTTCCATCCTGGCACTTAACTCTTATTCTCAGTCTTCTTGCCTGTGCATCTGTAAGATTTGAGCAGCTTCCCACTTCAAAATATTTTTTCTGACGAGGAGACCATGCCTCAACATCATACGATTTAACCTTAAGATCTGCGAGATCACCTGAACAACATTCAAGCGTTCTCACCGGTATGTCAAGACTTCTGAAAAAGTCAACTGTATTCTGCCATAATTTATCAAACCACATTCTTGACTCATCAGGCCTGCATATAACTATCATCTCCTGTTTTTCAAACTGATGTATACGATATACCCCTCTTTCCTCTATACCATGTGCTCCCTTTTCTTTTCTGAAACATGGAGAATATGAAGTAAGTGTATATGGAAGTTTTTCTTCATCATTGATTGTATCTATAAATTTTCCAATCATTGAATGTTCACTTGTACCTATAAGATACAAATCTTCGCCTTCTATCTTGTACATCATTGCCTCCATCTCACTAAAGCTCATAACGCCTGTTACGACCTCAGACCGTATCATAAAAGGAGGTACACAATATGTAAAACCACGGTCTATCATAAAATCCCTTGCATATGAAATTACAGCACTATGAAGTCTCGCTATATCTCCAGTCAAGTAGTAGAAACCGTTTCCGGCAACCTTTCTTGCACTGTCAAGATCAATACCGTTAAGTTTCTCCATGATATCGGTATGATAGGGAACTTCAAAATCCGGTACAAAAGGATCTCCATATCTTGTAACTTCCACATTTTCAGTATCATCCTTTCCTATAGGCACAGTTTCATCTATAATATTAGGAAGTACAAGCATTATATCCCTTATCTGTAACTCAAGTTCGCTTTCACAAGGCTCAATCTCCTTAAGCCTGTCATTTATTAAGGCAACTTTATTTTTTACACTTTCTGCTTCTTGAGTATTGCCTTTTGCCATATATTCGCCTATTTTTTTACTTATTTTATTTTTTTCAGCCCTTAAGTCATCAGCCTCTTTCTGAACCTGTCTTGATTTTAAATCAAGTTCTATTACCTTATCAACAAGAGGAAGTTTTTTTTCCTGAAATTTCTTTCTTAAATTCTCCCTTACAATATCTGCATTTTCTCTTACAAATCTTATGTCAAGCATACTATTCCTCCCTTTATATTTATACTTTTTCCAAAAAATAACCCATACATCAAACTACAGCATAAATTATACTATAAAGGTATTATCTTTACAATAATTAACGTCTAGCATTTGCGTTCGGCACCTGTGTTTGGAATATTTTTCTTAATTTAAAATCAATATAAAATCTATTTTTTATATAATGACCTTCTACCGTTGTAAAACATCATAAAAAATATAAAAAAAGACATAATGTATGCAGACATATAAGCCGGCAAATAATACATAAGGTAAGTGGCACTTGATGTTAAGAATACCAGTGCAACCCTGCCAAATACAGTTAAAATTACAGTAGCCATAAACCAATCTCTTTTTAATATTTTATATATAAAACAAAATATTATTAAAATAAGCGGAATAAAAAGATTCCAGAAAATTCTATACAATACAGTAATTCTCGCTCTGCTGTTAATACCACCTATCATCCTTATAATATCCATTCTTAATTTTTGATTAATTGGTTTTTTAAACATTGAATCTGTAACATCCCATGCATTTTTTGTAGACGGCTGCTCACTCCATTCATACAATGCTGTCTGCGGAATTATTTTTTCGTCTATAAGCCTCTCCATTTCAGACTGTTCTTCAAATAAAGTGTCATATACATAAATATTTGAACGAAGCAGCGGATATCCGTTTTCAACTGTTGTAATACCTGATGAAGCTAAAAAATTATCCCACATGGGCTTAAATGCTCTTAAAGGATATCTAAGTACAAGCTTTAAATATGCTCCCATATATTTCTTATAATCGGCATCTGAATACTCCTTCCTTACCAAATCCTTGTCCCAAAAAAGTCTCTCAGCAGTTTCATCCGGATTCTGGTATATTACATTCAGATCTATAACTTTATCCATTTCAGATAAAATATCTTTGTCCTTTGCCTTATCAGCATTAAGAACAAGGTCCGGAAGTGGCATAAATGTTGCAGTAAGTGAATAGTTGCTGCTTCCGGTAGCTATATTATTGAGTTTTCCTATTAGCACTGAAATAGCTGCTACTACAATACAATAGAACATTATACTGAGATTTTTTTCTATTTTATCTTTTATAAATATTAACAGTATCGGAAATAAAATAATATAGTATATACCTTCTGTTCTCCATACTGCCAGCATAATACATAATACAGTCAGATCTGCAAGTTTATTCTTTCCTATAATTTTATCCTGCTTTTTTATCGTTATTATTTCTGATATAAACAACAGCTCAAAAAAAGTATATAAAGCTATCCTGTATCCTGACAGACTATATGCCATAACCGGAAGAAAATTTACAGGCAAAAAAAGTATTGCCATTAAAATTTTTCTCCTGCGGGGATCATCAACATATGCAAAGGCTATATTTGAAATGCTGTATCCTGTTATAAGTGCTATTATATATAATTGAATTATAATAAGTCCCGTTGCAAATGGCAGTGTTTTCAGGCAGACAAAATAATATATACCGGTAATAAAATGCTGCCATACATATAATATATAGGATTTAGTATATAAAAAGCTCATTAGATCATCGTGCCTCATAAGTCCGGGCCATATTAAAAATAAAATTATAATATTAAATATAAAATATACCGCTGCTATACATATTGCAGCCTTGTATTTATCATCTTTAATATTAATTATAAAATGCTTTGTACGATGGACAAGAAAGTATAAAAATGCAAGATGTAATAAAATAAATTCCATATGCAACTCGTCTGTAGGCTTAAAATACATACTGGCCCATCCGGTAAGGTTCATAACCAACCATATTACTAAAGCTATTGCAAAAGATTTTTTTTCTTCTGAATCAAATAATTTTATATTTCTGATATTACTTATTTTCATAACCTAAAAAGCTTTTATAAATTCCTCTTCTCACAGAAACAGGAATAAAAAGCTACCCTCCTCACATCATAAAGTAGTATTATGTATCTTCCCTCTCCGGGGACCGTATTCCAAACTATTTTAAAATAAACTGCCAAAACTGTGGCTGTTGTTATTATATTAAAATCAATATATAAATCTAACTGTTATTTAACGGCTTTGTACTTTTGTAAAAAATCATAAATATTATAAAAAATGATAAAATGTATGCCGACATATAAGCAGGTATATAATACATTAAATAAGGGGCACTTGATGTTACAAATACAAGTGCCGTCCTGCAAAGTACAAGTAAAATTACAGCAGCAATAAACCAGTCTCTTTTTAAAATTTTATATATAAAACAAATCATTACCAAAATAAGCGGAATAAAAAAGTTCCAAAAAATCCTATATAATATAGTAACTCTGCCTCTGCTGTTAATACCTGCTATAATTCTGGTAACAGCTGTTCTCAATTTTCGGTTAATCGGTTTTTTAAAGATTGAGTCTATATTATCCCACCCTTTCTTTGTAAGCGGCTGTTTTTTGTATTCATATAATTCTGTATGTGGAAGTATATTTTCATCTATAAGTCTGTCCATCTCAGACTGCTCTTCAAACAAAATATCATATACATAAAGATTTGAGCGAAGCAATGGATATCCGTTTTCAATAGTTGTAATTCCTGCTGAAGCCAAAAAATTGTTCCACATAGGCTTAAATGCTGTTAAAGGATGTCTAAAAACAAGCTTTAAATATGCTCTGATATAGTTTTTGTAATCAGCATTTGAATATCCTTTTTTTATCAAGTCCTTATCCCAAAAAAGTTTCTCAGCAGACTCATTCGGATTTTGATATATTACATTCAGATTTATTACCTTATCCATTTCAGATAAAATCTCTTTATCCCTTTCCTTATCAGCGTTAATAACAAGCTCCGGAAGAGGCATAAATGTTGCGGTAATTGAATAATCATTACTTGAAATAGCTATATTATTAAGCTTTACCATTAACATTGAAATTATCGCTACCACAGCACAGTAAAAAATTATACTGGTTTTTTTTTCTATTTTATCTTTTATAAACATTAACAATACAGGGAATAAAATAATATAATATATTCCCTCAGATCTCCATACTGCCAGAATAATGCATAATATAACCAGTCCCGTAAGTCTATCTTTTTCTATAATCCCATCCTGCTTTTTTATGGTTATTATTTCAGCTATAAAAAGCAATTCAAAAAAACTATATAAAGCTATCCTGTAACCTGACAGGCTATATGACATAACCGGAAGGAAATTTACAGACAAAAAAAGTAATACTATTAAAATCTTCCTGCTTCGAATATCATCAACGTACGCAAAGGCTATGCTTGAAATGCTGTATCCTACTATAAGTGCTATTATATACACTTGAATTATAATAAGTCCGGTTGCAAACGGCAGCGTTTTCATGCAGAGCAAATAATACAATGCCGTAATAAAATGCTGCCATACATAGAATGTATATTCTCTAATACATGAAAAGCAAAGTAAGTCATCAAAACGAATTAGTCCTGGCCAGGTCAGAAGCAAAATTATAATATTCAGTATAAAATATGCTGATGCTATATACAATGCAGTCTTATACTTATCATCTCTAATATTAATTATAAAATGCTTTGTATGATGAACAAGAAAATATAAAAACACCAGATGTAATAATGAACATTCCATATCTACTCCACTTGTACCTCTAATATAAATCCTTGACCATCCGGTAAGGTACATAGTCAACCATATAACCAGAGCTATTGCAAAAGAAATTTTCTTTTCCGAATCAAATAATTTGATACTCCTGATATTGCTTGTTTTCATAGCCTACAAAAGCTTTTATAAATTCCTATCTTCACAGAAACAGGAATAAGAAGCTGCCCTCCTTATTTAAACATTATTTTACATTGAAAAAGCTAAGTTTTTATCTGAAATTATCCTCCATAGATAAATTCAGCTTCATAAAACTTTTAATAAAACACTATTTATCAATTGTATTTAAATAAATTATATATTCAAAACAAAAAAAAATCAATAATATAAATATATTTAATATATATTCTATATACTGTCTAAAGCTTAAAATATAAAAAATCCCCTGCCTATAACTGTTTTATACAATCTATAAGCAGCGGATTTTTAAACTTATTTTATTATTTATTACCCTCTTTTTTCTTAGTAGCAGACAAAAACAATGTAACAGAGGTATAGAAAATAACTACTGTTACAAGAACCTTAAGCACTCCAAGAGGCATATCCTTAACAATAAAGAATGCAACCAGTACACCAATTACTCCGCCAATTGTAATCATAAGAGATGCCACTCTGTTATAGGCACCTTCCTTTACAAACTTTATTGAAGCCACAGGCATAAGATATGCACATGAACCCATCATAATAGGAAATGCCACCCTTGGATTCATTCCCAACAGATATACAAGTGCCATACATGGTGCATACAAACCGATTCCTGCAGTCATAAGAGCACCTAAAAGGAAATTTACAGCTATAGCTATTATAAGCTGTATACCTGTAAGTCCTACAACTAAAGATTGTTCATCACCTGAAGGGAATAACTTGGCAAGCTGAAGTGCAAAAATTACACCTGTTACAAATAATGCAACTCCCATTACAAGCTGCACCTTTTGAGTAGGAAGCTTTGAAACTATACCTGCACCTATATATGAACCTACTGTTGCAGCTACAATCATACCTACAAGGGTTACCGGGCTTACATCTACCGCCTTTATAAATAAAAACGCCTCAGCAATAACCGGAATACAGCAGGCAACATTTAAAGTACCGGGTATAAGCCTATCCTCAGTCTGCTTTGTAAATCTAAGTGCAGATGTTGTAGGGGCAAATGAACCTATTCCAAGTGTATCAAAGAAGTTTGCAACTGCACCTATTATAAAAGTTACTATAAAACTTGTATCTTTTTCAAGTTTATCTTTGTGATCCATAAGATCTTTAACAAAGACTACTGCAAAAGCAAGTCCAAGTATTGCAAGAACAACAAGAAGCACAGTCGCAACCGGAAATGTAGATTTTGCTTCTGCTGATGTAAACATTAAAATATTCATACTTATCTCCTAAAATTTAAATAATTCCTTTGCCTATTGAAAGGTTTAGCTAATACTGCAAGCAGTTATTTTAATACAAATCCGTATTTTACAGGATCTGTTTCATCAATTACAAAATGATTAAATCCTGTAATATATGCTGAACCTGCAATCTTCGGAAGTACTGCATTATATTCACCCACTTTTGTTGTACCTACAATCTCGCCGTAAAAAAGTGTACCCAGTATACTTTCATATACAAATTTCTCGCCTTCCTTTATCTCACCTTTTGCATGAAGAGTTGCAAGCTTTGCTGAAGTTCCTGTTCCGCATGGTGAACGGTCAACCTGTCCCTGTCCGAATATAACAACATTTTTATAATTTGCCTCGGGATGTGTTGGCTTATCATAGATCTCTACCAAATCAACAGTCTTGATATGTGAAAGTGTCGGATGCGCAATTTCAATAGTAGAATTAATTTTATCCCTGAGCTTAAGTGCCGCCTCAGTAAGTTTTGAAGTATTTTCAGGCTTAATTTCAAGTCCGAACTGACCTGCATGTACTATTGCAAAGAAACTGCCTCCAAAAGAAATATCAAATTTAATATCTTTTCCGTCAAGATTAACTACCTGATCCTTTTTATACAAAAATGCCGGAACATTTACAAATGCTACGCTCTTTACCTTTTTATTTTCAACATTTGCCTCTGCCCTTATTATACCTGCCGGAGCTTCAAGAACTACCTTTGTTACGGGTTCAACCATATCAACCATACCTGTCTCAATCGCAGCAGTAACGGCACCTATTGTACCATGTCCGCACATGTTAAGATAGCCGCCTCCATCCATAAATATTATCCCAAAATCAGCTTCATCATTTGTAGGTGTAGTAAGTATAGAACCGAACATATCATTATGCCCTCTCGGCTCAAGCATTACAGCTGTTCTTATATGGTCAAGATGCTTTTCAAGATAAGCTTTTTTTTCAGGCATACTTGAACCCTTAATATTCGGGATACCTCCTATAATAATCCTTGTCGGCTCACCTGCTGTATGTGAGTCAATTGCATGTAATCCTCTAGAAAAAATCATTATTCTTCCTCCTTAAAATATTTATAAAATACTTAATACCTGTGAACACCGGATATATTTTTAAGCCAGCAAATAATCCGTATTGCCACAAAGTAATTTTTATACAGTATTACAATATAATATATTAACCACTGCTATCTTGTATTATTACGCATCTTAAGTTTTAAGAATGCAGCAGCCTTTCTTGCATCCGTTTTATTAACAGTATTTTCTCCTACTACCTCAGTTTCTATGCCCTTTTCCGATTTATTCATATCAACTATGGTATCCATATATTTATTGCTGACTACAAACTTTGCCTGAGTTCCGTTAAATGTTATACCTACTACCGGTATATTTCTTATACCTATCTCCTCTATAGTATTTGCATAGTCAACGTGTGAATTCCCCCAACCGTCGCATGAAATTATACATCCGTCGGCACGCATAGCTTCAAGAAGCTGTGCAGTCCTTTGACCCACTCTCTCTTTAGAAGCATTATCCTGAGGTGTACCCACTATTATTACACCAAGCAGATCAAGGTCTGTATCCTCGGATATTACATCAAGCAGCGGATCCCTGAAATGATGCAGACTTGTTTCCTTTGTAGATGGTCCTACGCCCATAAATTCTCCTTTCTAATCCATTGAACGAAGTGTACCGTCTCTATACTCATTTGGCGATAAAACTATCGGCATATTGCCTATATCTATTATAGAGACTCCACCGTTATATCCTGAGGGCTGGTCCGGAAAAAGCCAGTTGTCATACATGGCTCCCTGCCCTGCCACCTGTTTCACTATGGCTACCTTTTTTGCACCCATCCTGACTCTGTCATAAAATTCATGAACCTCATCGGCACTTCTTGCATCCTGAGTCCTTAAAACCCCACGTATATGGCTTATTATCTCATCACAGGCTCTAAATGCGGCAAGCGGCAGGTGTCTGTCGTATACTTCCCCTCCTTTTAAAAGTACATCAACATGTATTATTATATCCTGAGAGGAAGGAGTTCCTGCCATATTAAGCCTTAGCTTTTCCTTAAGTATACCTTCCGATGACCCGAATTCATGCATCTGACGCCCGTCTTCATCACATCCTGTAAGCATAACATAAGCCCCTGTAATTGTATGTGTTATACCGCTTCCAAGCTTTCCAAGAGCCTTTACCGATATAGGTATTATGTCCATTATTGTATTTATCTCAATATCATGCTCATGCGGTTTTATAATTCTTATATCAATTTTTTTTATAAGCTCATCTTCTAAAAGAGGAGCTATACAAGAATTATCAATACATAAGACTTTATTGTTAAAACTAAATTTTTCACAAATCTTAACCTCATTTACATGATATGAACGTACTACAAGTCTCCTCAATTCTATACTATCCACAGTATACCTCCAAAATTTAAAAAACCGCCATATTTCAGGAAATACAATTATTTTTTGATTTGCAATTGATACAAATCTCTAAGTAGATTTTATCATAAATTTGTGCTAAAAACAAATGAAAATCACTACTACTTAAAATAATATAAATATCCTTATATGACGGTTTGATTTATTTTATAATATTTTATCCAAATCTTATACTTAAAAATATAGGATTTATGTATATAAATATTATTTTAAACCTTTGCGGTATATTCATACGGCAGAGGAACTATCTGACCTGCACTTGAAATTTTTAATAACTCCTCAAGTGCAGCCTTAACTATAGCTGTCTGCATCTCTTTATCATGTGGAGCACCTGCATTTGCACCCATAGGAACACGTGGAGCAACTGCCCTTGGAGTTCCGTTTTGTCTTACTACAGGAGGTAATGCCGCAATTATAATTGTCGGAATACCTGCTGCTTCAATCGCTCTCTGCACAATCACGGCAGAGCGGTGGCAAGTACCTCAGCCTGCGGTTAAAAGAGCGTAGTCCACACCTTCATCTTTAAGTATCTTTGCTATCTCGGGACCTGTTTCATGAGTAAACTTATCCTGGTCTCCGCCGCCTCCCATAAAGCCTATATGTGTAGGTGCAACTGCTTTTATAAAGCCTTCCTTTGCAATTTCCTGAAGTCTCTCTATAGGAAACATACAGTTGATGTCCTTATTAACATCACCATTATCATATCCTCCGTGGGATACCATTAATTCTTCACCTTTTACATCTCCGGGAATTTTTCTGAATGAAAAATCACCTGCAAGATTAAATCTTTTATCTGTCTTTAAATGTACACCGGCTGCCGTTGCAATTGCAACAACTGCATCTTTTAACGGTTTTGTGGCAGGTGTCCATACCGGCGGCGGTGTTACAGGAACAAATATTTCGGACTGAAGCCCTTTTATTGCTGTAATGCTCATTCCTTCTCCTCCATTTCTTTTTCTTTTAATCTTTTATGTTCTATGTTTTGAGAATATTTTTCATTAATCTCAGGACCGAGAACTTCAGGATAACTAAGCAAGAAGCCAACCTCAAGTCCGGGTTTAAGCTCATAGTCGGTTATAACCATTCTTACCGGCACTCTCCAGCTTCCCATCCTTCCTTTAAGATCAATCCCTACAAGTCCGTCCTTTACCTCTACTATAACTCCTTCTACATAATTTTCAGTAGAAGCATATTTAAGATTATACATATATTCTCCTTAATTAAATTTTATATGGATATTTTATATAGTACCGTTTTTTAATTAAACCCATGTAAAATAAGAGCATATAATTAAAACAGTCTCTAAAAAAACATATAAGTATTCTGCAGAGCCTTACATAGAGTTACTCTTTTTCATATATTTCAATACGTTTTTTGCTCTTTGGAAGTACCTGTTCATTATCTTCAAGTACAATTTTCTTTCCGGTAGCCTTTTCAATTGCTTCAATATTGTTCAGCTTAACATTCGGATTCCACTTTCTTTCCGCCTCTTTAACGCTCTCACCCACCATAACTGTCTTAAGCATAGCAAGTGCACGAACTGCATCTTCAGGAGAAAGTGTATTATTTCCTAAAATTTCATTTTCAATTCCCTGTGCAGATTTATTGTTGTCAATCATATTCTGCATATATTTATTTCCAACAACAAGTGCACCCTGTACTGCTGAGAAGGACACACCTACTACATCCACGCCTCTCATTCCTATCTGCTCATGGTGTGAAGCGAAGTCTATATGATTATTTCCGAAGCCCTCAGTTGTAATTATAGCACCGTCGGCATCCATCATTTCAATCATCATTCCAAGTCTGCCTGAAACATAGAATTTTTCAGAGTTAATCTGCGGTGAGCCTACAAATACAACTCCTGCAAGATCTATCTCGTCATCGGCAAGTGCCTCAAGTACAAGCGGCTCTCTAAAATAATGCCTTGAGGTCTCTTTTGAAGCCGGACCTATACAAGTAAGGGCATGTATGCCTCCGTCAAGAACTTCAAGCGGAGAAAGTGCCACAGGGAGATTTCCGAGGTCAACATTGGGTTTTGCACCAAGAGTACCGACCGGTTCAACCGGCAGTATGAGATTGTCATGCATAGCACCCTGACCCATAATTTCCTTTACTATAACTACTTTTTTCTTTCCTGAATGTCTTTTCTGTACGAACTCCTCTTCAGAAACGATAAGTGATGCATCCGCTTCTTTAATTGCCTTTCTGATCTCATCGGTAATATAATCTGAAGCCCTGTGTGCAGCCAGAGGCCCTGGTCTTTCCATATTTGTATGTGCCTTTATTACAACCTCTGTCTTTATAAAGATCTCACCCTTATCAGGTGAACCCGGTCTGCCCCACATTATATTCTTTTCAAGCTCACCCTCTGAAGATCCGAACTCACCTATCTGTACCCCACCTTCATCAGTACCTGTTACCAGCATAACAACTCCGTCAAGCACTCTTGTAACACCTGTTCCGAGTTCTCCCTCTTCTTTTGCAGCTATCGGCTGTACATCCATGATCGTTTCGGAATACTGACTATACTTATCGGGTGTGATTATATCAAGCTTCAATGAAACTACAAGTTCCTGTGTTTCAACCGCTTCTTTTTCAATTCCCTTTCTTATATAGAGAGTAGTACCCTCTATCTTGGTTTCGTCTCCTATCTCAACCTTTTCAATTTTTAAATGCCTTCTCTTAAGGGTTCTCATAACCCTTTCATCACCTTCGATTTTCTTGCTTTCGCCTCCGGCAACACCGGCTTCAGCCTGAGGTACTCCCCCGGCAGCCGCAGATACCGCAGCGGGCTGCAAAGCCGGAACAGCTGCAACACCCATTGATGCGGCAACACTTAATGGAAATTCAAGATTGATATCTTTTCCCTCTCCAATATGTATTCTTACGCTTCCGCCATTACCTGATGACACAAATGCCGGTGCAGACACTGAAGATGCTGTCTGTACGGGTGCAGACGAGATTTCAGCCTTATCCTCAGCCTTAAGATCCTCAACTGATTCTGATGAAGCTGCAGCCGCACCTTCAAGCAAATCATTTGTTAAAGGTGTAAGTGCATCTGAAGTTTTTATAAGCTTTGCACCCAAAACTTCTTTAATCTTAAGGGTATTCTCTCCGATCTCAAGCAGACCGGAATCTACTAAATCCGGGAAAATTGCCGGATCTTCAAGATTTGAAGGTTCAATGATAGTTCCTGCTTCAAACCTACAGCATAATACGGCAGGATCATTTTCATGCGCTTTAGCTGTTTCTTTTGTAATTGACATAGTTTCCTCCTTTAAATTTTATATATATTTAAAGTAGCCCGGCATACTGCAGTTTTGACATTGCATTATGCCAAACTACAAATATACCTAATCTTTCTTTCTTCTGTATAACCTATGACCGCCAGCCCTAAGCGCATAATCTGTAGTATGATAAACCGGGAGTCCCAACCTGGGAGCTGCTTTAGATACTGTATTCGTTCAGTCCTCGCAGGTTCCTACAATTACGGCCTCCGCACCCATCTTCTTTAACTGCAGAACTTTTTCCGCCTGTCCGGGGCATATACCCGGAAGTTCACATCTGAATCTTCCGTTAACTTCTTTCATTCTTTTGCATTTTACGGAGCCAACTATCTCTGCACCCATGTCATTTGCAACCTGGGCAAGGCGATCATACTGTGCCCCGCACTCACATTCTATGAATCCCACTTTTCTGTGGTCTTCAATAAACGGCATTGAAACTATTATTCCTCCAAGAGTCTTAACTACCGGAGCATTTTCCTCTCCATGCTTACCTGTAAAGGGTCCTCCCAGAAGTATCTCTCCATGCGGCTCTATATAGCCTCCGCATGCATCTATATAATCCTTTATACATGCCCCTATCGGAACATCCATAAATACTTTCGGCTCATTTACTCTACCTGCTACAGTAATATCCTTTGTGATCACAGGCATCTTATCTTCTATCGCACGTGCAACATTTTTAAGGGTCTCAACATTGCTGACTATAGTTTTTGCTTCAATCGGCAGGGCACCCGGAGGCAGTTCAATACCTATAAGTTCCCTTATAATAACCCTCTCATCACCCGCCGGATACATATCAGGCAGGAATTTGATCTGTATATTGTCATATTTTTTTGCCGCTTTTGCAATGGCAATCATCTCTTTTTGGTGTTTAGGCTTTATAGCAACATATCCCTTAGGAGCACCGGTTATATCCATAACATATTTCATACCCCTAAGTATTATATCCGGATCATGAAGAATCAAATTCATATTATGGCTTAAAAGCGGCTCACATTCTGCAGCATTTGCTATAAAAACACCATCTTCAAGTCTTGATTTGTACTTTACATGTGCAGGGAAACCTGCACCTCCGGCTCCAACTATGCCGGCTTTTTGTATAAGCTCAAGGTGATCCTCTCCCTCAAGTCTTACATAATCATTAAAATCTACTTTTCCGTCATATTCTATTTCGATTTTGTTCTCATCAACAAACGACACACTTCCGGTTACGCTTGCATGTATATTTGCGCCCAACCCTGTAGGCTCGGCAATGAGCTGCCCACGCTTTACCTCATCGCCCGCCTCAACGATGGGCTTGCAAGGGGCCCCCACATGCTGCCTGAGCGGTAACACAACCTTCATAAATAATTTCCTCCTTTTACTCTTATGGTGTAAAACCATTATTACTACATATGAAATG
Source organism: Johnsonella ignava ATCC 51276 (assembly GCF_000235445.1). GTDB lineage: Bacteria > Bacillota > Clostridia > Lachnospirales > Lachnospiraceae > Johnsonella > Johnsonella ignava. The sequence goes on from NZ_JH378831.1 coordinate 27,183, forward strand.
AAAGCCTGAACTTAAATTCAGATATTTATCAATATGAAATAAAACTCTGAACTTAAATTCAGATATTTATACACACCTCAAAGCCTGCAGTAAAGAAAATATCAATAAATCTTCAATACCGCAAGCAGTGTTATATATCTTTGTCGTTAAATAATCAACTAGGGATTTTAAAAATATACAATGAAATATCCGCATTTAGAATCTCTGATGATCTCTAGCCAGCTATTGAGCATGAACATCCGGCTTTTATCAAAAATAATATCATATGTTTTATCACATACGGTATTCTAACATTGTGAAGTTTTTTTTTCAAGATAGTACTAAATTTTCGGCTTTATACACTAAAAGTAGATATGAAATTTGTGCATACTGTATATTGACTTTTTTAATATATAAATAAATATTGATTAAATCAGTATTTATTTATATATTAAAAAACTGTAGAAGTATGATATTTAATCCACTTTTACAGTTTTTTTATTTAAAATTATCTATTTTACAGTCGAAATACGTTTATTTGTGATTTGACCGCTTATTATATTAAACAGTCCTGCTTTTTTAAGTGCCGGTCTCAAAGCTGTATATACAAATACTACCACTACTACGCATACTGCCGCATTTATTGTAGTTGCAAGCCCTGAGAGTTTTGCAATAATACTTACGGCTTTTACATCCATTCCTAAATAATATCTGTTGAAAAAAAATCCAAACAGAGGATCCATTATTACATTAAATCCCAATGCCACAGCACTTGAAATCAATGTCCATTTAAAAACATATGATTTTTCATCATGCTCATTGATATGTGCTATCTTATGTGCTATAAATCCCGCTATAAATCCTATACAAAATTTAAGTATAAAGGTTTTTGGAGCACTTGTCTGATACCTCGGATCCATAAGATCTGCAACCGACATGCCTATACTTCCTGCAAAACCGCCATATTCACCTCCTAAAAGCAGTGCCGCAAGCACACATATTGCATTTCCGACATGAAGTGCAGTATGTTCACCGTTTGGAGTCGGGATCGGTATTTTCAGATAAGTAAACGCTGCATAACACAGTGCTGCCATAAGCGCAGTAAAACTTATCTTATAAATAAGTGAGCTGTTTTGTCTTTCCATAATTACCTCCGGTATATACCAAATATAAATTATAATGGAAGTGTTAATATATGTAATACATATTAAAATCTCCGCTTCCTGCAACATATAATAGCATAAAAATGGACTTTTCAGTATTGCCGGTTATTTATTATTTGACCAGTCCGGTTTTTTGTCTCTGCTTTCTATAACCATAACCGCACCATCTTCAAAACTTACATATCCACTTGGCTCTATAAGTTCATTGCTTATTGTTAAGCTTGGATTTAACCAGCTGTCAAGAACCTGTGTCCTAAGCGGATACTTAAATCCTGTAATATAAAAGTTTGAAACAGGTCTGTAAGTTGAAAAAAAAGCAATATACTTTCCATATAGATTTGATCTGTTAAGCTCAAATGACGATTTTCTGAAATAGATTTTATTAAATTCATCAAAAATATATACATCTACATCATTTTTTATACATTTATATGCCAGATATATATTGGCGAAGGTGTGATCCATCCTGCCGCCAAGACAGTTTAACATATATATTTTTCTTATGCGGGCTTTTATACACTCATCTACTGCAAGTTCAGTATCGGAAGCATCTTTTATAGGATTATGCCTTATTATCCTTATATCCTTTTTGTCAATATATTTTTTCAAAATCCCTTTTCCTACCGAATCAAAATCTCCAAGAATTATATCAGGAACTATATTTATTGAATCAAGTGCCTCAAGCCCCGAATCAACAGCAAATATAAGCTCATTGTCCTTTTTATTTATTAAAAAGTTTTTTACAAACGCTTTATCTGAAGGCTTTCCTGCGATCAAATATACACTTTCAGGTGTTTTTTTTAAGATGCCCATAATAAACTCCCGTTTTTAAATTACTCTCTTTCTTCAAGCAGACCTTTTAAAAATCTTATATTATCTGAAATATCACCTGAAAATATTGCTGAACCCGCAACTATATTATCCGCACCAGCCTCTGCTATATCTGCGATATTTTCCTTATTTACTCCCCCGTCAACCTGTATTGAATATGAAAGTGCATTATCTGATTTTATTGCTTTAAGGCGTTCTATCTTTCTTTTAGTATATTCTATAAACTGCTGTCCGCCAAACCCCGGATTTACACTCATCACAAGCACCATATCCACAAAAGGCAGTATCTCATCAAGAAGAAGTACAGGAGTTGCAGGATTTAATGCAACACCGGTTTTTTTACCGCTTTTTCTGATTTTTTCAAGTGCACTGTCAAGGTGTCTGCAAGTCTCTATATGCAGTGTGATAGAATCAGCCCCTGCATATATCATATCATCAATATATCTTTCAGGTGCTTCAACCATCATATGTACATCAAGAAACATATCTGTATATTTTCTCAATGATTTTATAACAGGCGGACCAAAAGAAATATTCGGAACATACATCCCATCCATAATATCAAGATGAAGACTTCTTATGCCGTTTAATTTTAATATATCAATCTGACTCCTTAAATTAACAAAATCAGCAGCCAGCAAAGACGGTGATAAAGTAACCATCAGTACCTCCTCTTATTTGCAAGTTCATTATATATTTTTACATAATTGTCGTACCTTAACCGTGATACTGTATTATCATCAAGAGCCTGTTTTACCGCACATCCCGGCTCTGATATATGAGAGCAAAGTGCAAACCTGCATTTCTTACCGGGTTTTGTAAACTCAGGATAATATTCTCTAAGGCTTTCTTTTTCAAGTCCTTCAAGCGACACAGAGGTAAACCCGGGTGTATCAAATATACAGGTTGTCTTATCAACTATAAATACCTGTGAATGTCTTGTAGTATGCTTACCTCTTTCAATTTTTCTGCTTATCTCGCCTGTCTGCATATCAGCCATAGGAAACAGGCGATTTGTTATTGAAGATTTTCCAACACCTGAAGGACCGGCAAAAAGTGTAGTCTTGCCTTTAAGAAATGCCCTGAGGTCTTCCATTCCATACCCATCACTTGCACTTATTACTATATTTTCATAGCCTGCTCTTTTATATGCTTTGACATAATCCGGAATATCAGGACTTAAATCATTTTTATTCCAAAGTATGGCAGCATCAAATCCCTGAAGTTTTATACTTATAAGGTATTTATCAAGCATGCACAGCTGTGGCTTCGGCTTAAAAAAAGACAATACTGTCAAAATAATATCAATATTTGCCGCTGCAGGGCGTAAAAGCTCATTCTTTCTGGGAAGTATATTTATTATATTTCCATTTTTTCCTGCAGCATCTAAAATTTCAAATTCCGCATTATCCCCCACAAGCGGTTTTATATCATTGCGCCTGAACAGTCCTTTTGCCCTGCATTCATATATATCTCCGCCATACAGCACATAGTAAAATCCCGCTATGCCTTTTATTATTTTTCCTTCCATAAACTAAATTTAAATTAAAGCTTTATTCCATTTTAAAGAATTCAACATTATATGACTTAAGTACATTCTGGCTGTCAGCCTCAACAACTTCTACCGTTCCCTGGTCTACACCGTAGGCTCCTTCAATATTCCTAAATCTTATCGGAAGTATTGTATCCCCCGTAATTTTTCTCGGTTCCATAAGAGTTGTATAAACATTCTGACCATTGACTGTCTGTTTAAGTCTTATCATTATATTTACACTTGTCGTTGATGAACCCGGACCGACAAGATCCGAGATATTATATGTGGCATCTATTGAAGCAACATATTTATAATTTTTAGGTACTGTTGCGGCAGTGGTTGCTGCAGTAGTCTCAGGAGGTTTCGGACCAAGACTTAAAACATAGTCAATCTTACTGCCTTCGGGCAACATAGCATTTTCCTCGGTAGACTGAGAAATTACACTTCCTTTAGGTACTGTATCATTATATTCACTTTTCACCTCTCCTGAGACAAGCTTTGAAGCTTTAAGTATTTTATTAACTTCGGCTTCAGTTTTTCCCACCAGCTTAGGCATCTTGACTTGTTTTATTTCTTTGCCTTTGCTTGAATATAAGGTTACACTTCCATTTTTGGTTGCAATTTCAGGATCATATTTTATAAGCATTCCCTGTTCTATATTATCATCAAACTGCTCTACGATAGTTACTTTTACACCATGACTCTCAAGTACATTTCTGGCATTTTCCGCTGTCAACTTATCTATGCCTAACTTTTTTATATCAATCTTATCGGTACCGAGGCTTACTATAACCTCAACATTTGAATATTTTGCAATTTTTTCATTAGCACCGGGACTTTGTGATATAACATAATCTTTATCAACATTATCATTATATACACTTTCTTTAACCTTAAACTGCAATGAAAGTTCCTTAAGCCTCGCCTGTGCAAGATCCTGATTCATACCTGTCAAATCAGGAACAGTTACAAGATCTTCCTGTGAACTTTCTGAACTTGAATTACTGATTATAAAACCTGATGTTGTAGTGTCTATTCTTTTATTTTTTTTGTCAAGCACACCGCTTATAACTATAAATATAAATACCAGTACAAAAACAAGTATAAATGCTATTATAATTCCCGCAATCGTCATAGCCTTGTCAAAACCTGTTCTTTCCTCATCAGGCTGCTCTAAAATATCTTCTTTGCTCACATTCCTTGGAATTGCATTATTCCCTCTTGACATTCTATGAGCCTCTTCAATACGGTTGTTGTCAGATTTATCCTTTCTGACATCATTTTTTATATCATTATTATACCTGTTGTAGATTTGAGATTGACTGTTTACAGGTGCCTGAGCACCATCCGCCTGAATATCTTCTTTATAATTTCTTCTTCCTTCCGGTGCTGCATCTAAAATTTGTCCAATTTTTACATTATCAGATCTTCTGACAGGAGAATAAAATAGTGTATCACCTTTTAAAGACTTTTTTTCTTCTTCCTCTTTTTTAAGGCTTTCCTTGCGTTCTTCCTTTGCAATTGCTCTTCTAAGGTCTGCAATAAGACTGCCAATATCATTATACCTTCTTTCAGGCCTTTTCTGTATACATCTTAAAATAATCCTCTCTAAATCCTCATTTATATCAGGATACCTTACACTTGGAGGTATAGGAGCATCTTCAACATGTGCAAGTGCTACACTGACTGCGGTAGAGCCTTCAAACGGAGGTCTTCCGCATACCATCTCATACATTGTAACACCAAGTGAGTATATATCGCTCCTTTCATCAATAATTCCACCTTTTGCCTGTTCAGGTGAGATATAATAAACAGAACCTATTGCCATATTGAGCGGTTCAGATGATGCTGCACCCGCTATTCCAAAATCAGCTACTTTAACACATGAGTTTTTTGATAATATTATATTTTGAGGTTTTATGTCTCGATGTATAATGCCTCTTTCATGTGCGACCCTAATACCCAGCGCCACACTAAGAGATATACTTGCAGCACTGATAAAATCAAGCCTGCCTTTTCTGGCTATATATGCCTTAAGTGTGCTGCCTTCAATAAGCTCCATAACTATAAAATGAATCTTTCCATCATCAACTACGTCATATACTCTTACTATATGTTCATTTTCAAGTTTTGCAGCCGACTGTGCTTCTATTTTAAACCTTTTTACAAATCCCTCATCATCTGCAAATTCATCTTTAAGTACCTTGATTGCAACAAATCTTTCAAGTGTATGACATCTTGCTCTATATACATCAGACATTCCGCCTGAACCAATTTTTTCTATAATTTCATATCTGTTTAGAAGAAATGTTCCGGGTCTTAATATCATAAATCCACCTCATCAACACCGTAATTGTCTGAAGTTACTAAAATCACAGATATATTATCTACACCACCCCGATTGTTAGCTAAGGCAACAAGTGTTTTGGCAGCATTATCAATGTCCCCGGCATTTCTCACTGTCTCTAATATATCATCGTCATACAGCATATTAGTCAGTCCGTCAGAGCACAGCAGTATTACATCCCTGTCATTAAAATCCATTTCAAATATATCTATATCTATATCTTTTTTTACACCAACTGCACGAGTTATAAGATTTTTATTTTGCTCATACTCAATACTGTTTCTGTCCATAAATCCCTTTAAAACCATCTCTTCAACATAGGAATGATCTCTTGTAATCTGCCTTATACTGTCATTTACAATATAAAGCCTGCTGTCTCCTACATTACATACATATAGAATGCCTTCTGTAATACTTGCAGCAACCAGAGTTGTACCCATACCATGAAGATTATCGTTGTTTAAAGCCTCCTTATAAATAGACATGTTGGCGTAGCATATTGCATCTGCGAGTACCTTTGACGGCTTATTTTCTTTTTTTGTATTTACATTACCGGTACTGTTTTGAGTCATATAAGCCAAAAGATATTCTATCGCAGAGTTTGAAGCATATCCTCCGGCTTTTTCACCACCCATACCGTCTGCCACTATATATAAATTCGGCAAGCATCCTACCGGTTTGATGCTGGTAAAAATACTATCCTGGTTGGCAGCACGTGCCATGCCCTTATCAGACAATGCAGCTACACGCATATCTGACATCCCTCCTGTAAAAAATATTTTATAGCATAGCAGTTTAATATATGCTGTATAAATTAATAAATTACATTTAAGTAAACTGCTCAAAAAACCTAATAGCTTTTATAATATCATAAAATCACTTATATGAATAGTATAAAAAAGCAATGTAGCAATGCTCTCTTGTACGTTTATTATACTTAATATTGTAAAAAAATATAAAAAAAGCCCACAAACTCTTTACTTATGCCTGTTAAAAGCAATTTAAAGTAGTTCGCAGACTTTTTAAATATAGATTTCATATCAATTAAATAAATAATAAAATTACCTTGCCTGTAATGATGAACCTGCCGCTGTCGAAGATGCTCCACCTGCTGCCTTAGTGGTTGAACCACCTGCTGCTGTAGTTGTAGCGCCTGCCGCCTTAGTGGTTGAGCTGCCTGCCGCTGTAGTTGCTCCGCCTGCCGCTGTGGTTGCCCCGCCCGCTGCTGTAGTTGAGCTGCCTGCTGCTGTGGTTGCCCCGCCTGCCGCTGTGGTTGCTCCGCCTGCCGCTGTGGTTGAGCTCTCACTGCTTGCATTTCCTCCGCATGCAGTCATACTTAATACAAGTGATCCTAAAACAAATGCTCCTAATAATTTTTTCATAATATCTCCTTTTATATATATAAATATAATTATTTATGTCTTAAACGTATAAGCTGATACCGCTAAAACATGGTGCTATAATATCACAAAATATTAAAGATTTCCAGTTTTTTATATTATTGACAATTTATCTCATTAAATCAGTTTCGGTAAACACCGGTTAAGCATCTTATATGCGAAAATTTCAAGAACTTTTTATACTCTTATGCGGCTTTAGATAAAACCCACTCTAAATTTGTAATAAATATTATATAATAATCAGTTTTAATTATATTTTAATTTTTCTCCTGATATCCCATCTTTGTTAATTGTGTGTCTATTTTAGACATCTTCAAATCATCATTTTGTGAATATAAAAGAGTTCCCTGGGCTTCACCAAGCTTTTTTAAATCAACTTTACTAAAGTCAATTGATATATCTTCAACATAATGATCTTCACCATATTCCACTTTTAAGTCAACTCCGTCAAGTGCGGAAATTGTTTTTTCAAGAGGCTCCAATACCTTTTGTGCTTCTTCTTTGGTTTTAACATTGAGCTTACTATACATCATCTTTGTATTTCCGGTCTGGGCAAGCACATTATCGTCATTATAGTCAAATTTAACCTCCAGTTCATTTTGACCATCACTGAATACATAAGTCTTTGTCCCTTGACCTTTAAAATCTTCAGCACTTTTGCTCTCTTCCTTATTCTCAGCTTTGCCCGCTCCTCCTGAACACGCTGATATGCTTAACACTGCCGCTCCTATTAATAATACACTAAAAATCTTTTTCATAACATATCTCCTTTAGATTTTTTATATACATCCACCATGTATATCCTTGGTGATTCTAGCATAAATCGTATATTTATGTCAATATTTTTAAATGATTCCATCCTCATAATGACGCCTGAGCTGTCCACACGCACCGTCTATATCTCTTCCCATTTCACGCCTTATAGTTGTATTTATTCCTGCTTTTAAAAGTAAATTCTTAAAATCTTCAGCCTTTTTCTTGTCTGACTGCCTATACTGCCTTTCTTCTATAGGATTTACAGGTATAAGATTTACATGGGCTTTTTGATTTTTTATAAGCTTTATAAGTTTATATGCCTCCTGTTTGCTGTCATTTACACCTGCAACAAGTGCATACTCAAATGAAACCCTCCTGCCGGTCTTTTTAAAATAATAACTGCATGCATCAAGCACTTCATTTATGTCATAAATTTCAGCAACCGGCATAAGCCGTTTTCTTGTGATATTGTCAGGAGCATGAAGTGAAAGAGCTAGAGTAACCGAAAGCTTTTCATCTGCGAGTTTTTTTATCTGAGGTACTATACCGCAGGTTGATATGGTAATATTTCTCTGGCTTATATTTAAACCGTGAATATCACTTATCATATGTACAAAACTTACTATATTTTCATAATTATCCATAGGTTCCCCTACACCCATTATAACTATATTTGAAATTCTTTCACCCACACTCCTTCCTATAGAGTATACCTGTGCCAACATCTCTGCATTTGTAAGGTTTCTTACAAGTCCTCCAAGTGTTGATGCACAAAAAGTGCAGCCCATCCTGCAGCCTACCTGAGAGGAAATACACACGGAATTTCCATGTTTATATCTCATAAAAACACTTTCTATAATATTACCGTCATCAAGCTTAAAAAGATATTTTCTTGTACCGTCAATAGGCGACTCTTTAAACATTACCTCCTTAAGACCTGAAATATAATATTCCTTAGCCAGTTTCTTTTTAAGCTCTGAAGGTACATTATTCATCTCTTTAAAATCTGATATATGTTTAATATGTATCCATTCATATATCTGCTTTACACGGTAAGCAGGCTCCTTAAGGTTTTCAATCACATGGCTTATTTCTTTAAAATCGAGTTTTTTTAAATCTTCCATAATACTATTTTATTATCTTCTCAAACACTGCAATAAAAAATCCGTCATGGCTATACTTTGTAGGTATAAGCTGTACACAGCCCTTTTTTGAGGTGTCTGAATTAAATCTTTTTTTAAATTCATTGAAATCAAAGCCTATATCAGCACATTTTTCTAAATCAACCATTTTAAAATCATGATTATTTTTAAGAAAATATTCCACATTTTCTTCATTTTCAGCACTGTTTAAAGTACATGTACTGTATATAAGCCTACCCCCGTCTTTTACATACAAGGCTGCTTTGTCAAGTATACTTCTTTGAAGACCGGCAAGATTTTCACATTTTTCGGGAGTCATATTATATTTTATATCAGGTTTTCTTCCAATTACGCCAAGCCCTGAACATGGCAGATCCGCAATAACCACATCGGCAATTTTCTCAAGTTCCTTATTAAAGCAGGAAGCATCATTTATAGAACAGTATATATTTTTAAATCCTGATCTTTCAGCATTTTCCTCAAGTCTTCTAAGTTTATTTTCACTCAGATCAAAAGCCAGCACCTTTCCGCTTCCATTAAGTATATCTGCTGCATGGATCGTTTTTCCGCCGGGAGCCGCACAAAGATCAACAACTGTATCACCCTGCTTTATTCCTGCCATCTTTGTTACAATAAATGAACCCAAGTCCTGTATATATGCTTCTTTTCCTGACAATACTCCAAGTCCTGCCAGATTATCGAAACCGGATATATATATAAGTTCATCAAAAAAATCCGAGTATGATACTTCAATGCCAGAATCTTTAAGTTTTTCAACCACTTCTCCTGTACAGGTATTTGAAATATTTATCCTTATGCTTAAAGGGCTTTTTGCTAAAAAAGCTTCACATATAGCCAGAGTATCAGTATGATTAAATCTTTTTTCAAGTAAATCCATAATCCATTCAGGCATTGAGTATTTTATCCTGTCATCCGGAAACTCTATAGCAGATATATTTGATGCGGTTTTTCTCAAAACTGCATTTACATAGCCTTTAAGCCCGTAAAATCCATGTTTTTTTGTAAGTTTTACCGCTTCATTGCATACGGCGGCAGCATGTATTTTATCCATATACATAATCTGATATATGCTTATTCTTAGTATATTCTTTATATACGGTCTGATTTTTAAGGGCTTCACATTACTGTAAAGCCCTATTATATAATCAATACATATAAGATTCTCATATGTTCCCTTGACAAGCCTTGATATAAAGGCTCTTTCAGCCTTTGATATATATGCATATTTTTTCATTGCCATGTCAAGAAGCTCATTTATATTTTTATTTCCGGATCCGGCGATACTTATAATTTCTACCGCTATCTCTCTTTCATTTATATGTTTATCAGCCACGCCTGCTCCTTGAAAGAAGCATCAGCCTTAAAAGCTGAAGTGCATTTGCAACAGCAACTGCCACATATGTAAGTGCAGCGGCATCAAGAACTTTCTTCGCTCCCTTTATTTCATTATCCTGTATGATTCCTCCTGATTTAAGTTGTTTAAGTGCCCTTGCCGAAGCATCATACTCAACCGGAAGTGTAATTATCTGAAACAGTACTACAATTAAAAACATAAAAATTCCAAGCTGTATAAAGAAAGTACCTGCCTTACTAAGTAAAAATCCTATAACTATAAGCGGCCATGATAAAGCTCCACTTATACTTGCAAGCGGTACTACCGCCGTACGCAAAGTAAGCGGAAGATATTCGCTGTTATGCTGTATAGCATGTCCACATTCATGTGCTGCCACACTTATTGCCGCTATTGAAGTTGAGTAGTATATGCCTTCACTTAGATTAACCGTCTTTGAAACAGGATTGTAATTGTCTGTAAGTTCTCCATTTATAGGCAATACCTGAACATCATATATACCATTATTTCTAAGTATGGCAAGTGCGGCATCAACTCCTCTAATTCCGGACATACTCGGTACCTTTAAATATTTTGAATATATAAATCTGAGACTCGCATTTGCAAGCATCGAAAGCACTATTCCTATAATAACCAACATGTATGTAGGATCATACAAATAATATAGTAAATTAAGCATTTTTCGTATAAGTATATTTATAAAAAATATACTCAATTCTCCTTTCTCTTTTGCTCATAGTTAAATTATTAAATAATAACTTAATCATCACTTTCTTTATAGACTCTGTCTGGATACGCAAAAAATCACGGGCTTTCAAACAGCATTTTCTTAATTGTATAGCCACGCAGGAATGAAGCCGTGTCCATACGTTTTTTACCCTCAAGCTGAAGACTGAGTATTTCAAGAAAACCATCTGAGCATACCGTATAAAGTCTTTCTCCTATACATATCAAACTGCCATGCTGAAGCTCATTAAAACCGTTCAAACTGTTAAACTCGCTGTCGCATATATCTGCCGACCATATTTTCAATGTTTTTTTATCAAGCCATGTATAGGCACTCGGCCATGGATTAAGCCCTCTTATAAGCCTTTCTATATATGCCGCAGGTTGAGAAAAGTCTATAATCCCGTTTTGCTTTTTTATCATTTTTGCATATGAACTGCCCGATTCTTCCTGCTTTACCGGCTTTAAACTTCCACTTCTTAAATCATTTAAAGTATCAATTATAGCCTCTGCTCCTAAACATGCCAGTCTTTCAAAAAGTCTTCCGGCAGTTTCTTTCTTATCTATAACAACTTCATATTTTTTTAAAATATCTCCTGTATCAAGCCCCTCATTCATAAGCATTGTGGTAATACCGGTTTTTTCAATTCCGTCAATTATTGCCCATTGTATAGGAGCGGGACCCCTATATGCCGGAAGTAGTGAAGCATGTATGTTTATACAGCCATAAGGCGGTATATCCAATATCCTTTTAGGAAGCAGCCTTCCATAAGCGGCAACTATAAAAACATCCGCATTTAAGGATTTCAGCTTATCAAATATCTCATCACCTTTTAAATCTTCAGGCTGCAGCACCTCTATAGAATGTTTTAATGCTTCCTCTTTTACCGGAGTAAAAGTAAGTTCATGACCTCTGCCCCTCGGTTTATCTTCTCCTGTAACAACCGCTGCCACTTCATAGCCGTCTCTTATCACTGCTTTAAGCGCTTCAAGTGCAAAATCAGGTGTTCCCATAAATACTACTTTCATTATTTTCACCTATTTTATTTTTAATTAAAAATTAGACATCAACATCAGCTTCTTCATCTTCAACATCAGATACATTTTCATCCTCATCAAGCAAATCTTCAGTATTTTTCAGTTCACCTTCAACAAGGTCTACATAAAGTTTGCCGTCAAGATGATCACATTCATGGCATATCGCCCTTGCAAAAAGCTCCTTTGCCTCCAGTGTAAATTTTTCCATTTTTTCATTATATGCCTCAACCTCCACATAATCAGGTCTTGTAACTATACCCGTCTTCCCGGGTATACTAAGGCAGCCCTCATATCCTGTCTGTTCTCCACTTTTTTTAATAATCACAGGATTAATAAATACTACCGGACTGTCCGGTTCAGTTTCAACTATCATTATTCTTTTAAGTACACCTACCTGAGGTGCTGCCAGACCTACTCCTCCCGCCTCTCTCATAGTTTCCATCATATCTTTTATAAGCTCCTGAGTTCTTTTTGTAACTTCCTTTACATTTTTACAGGGTTTTAAAAGTATTTCATCACCCCATTTCCTTATTTCCCTTATAGCCATATTTAAACCTCTTTTTTTATCTTTATATATCCTTATGCCGACAAAGCGGATTATTTTAATATATTATTCAAAATCATATAGGATACCCACATTGACGGCATAGGTATGTTTATCTGCATAGACCTGAAGCTGTTGTTTTAGTCTTAACAAGATATCATAGTCTATATGTTTAATATACACCAATTTTCTGTAAAAATCGTGAACTTTATAAATTCTTGCAGGTGCAGGACCTATAATATAAGCGCCGTATTTTAAAGCTTCTTTTTTTGCACATTCCGCATAATATTTAGAAAATTCATCAACATATTTTTCATTTCTTGATGAAAATTGTATACTTAATATATGAATCATAGGCGGATAAGCCGTTATTTTCCTAAAGGCGGTTTCCTCTTTGTAAAATCTCTCAAAGTCCTGTTCGGCGGCACACATCACCGCATAGTGTTCAGGTCTGTAAGTCTGTATAACCACATCTGCCGCCTGACCGGCACGTCCTGCCCGCCCTGCCGCCTGTGTAAGGAGCTGAAAAGTCTTTTCAGCTGAATTATAGCCTCCTACATAGAGCGAAGTATCCGCTGCCATAATACCTACAAGGCTTACATTTGAAAAATCATGCCCTTTCACTATCATCTGAGTGCCTATAAGTATATCAGCCTTATGCTCTGAAAAATCCTTTATTATAGATACTGCACCATGTTTTTTTGAAGCGGTGTCTGTATCAAGTCTAAGTACACAGGCTTGTGGAAACATTTTTTTTGTTATAGTTTCAAGCTGCTGTGTACCTATACCGAAACCTGCAATATATCCCGAACCGCAAGCCGGGCATTTATCAGGCACTGCAAGTGAATATCCGCAGTAATGACATCTTAATCTGCCATCTTTATGAAGAGTAAGACTTACATCACAGTGTTTACATTTTATAGCTTCACCGCAAGAACGGCATGACACAAAATTTGAGTATCCTCTGCGATTCATAAAAAGCATTACCTGCTCATCCATGGAAAGCTTTTCTTCAATCATATATTTAAGCTTTTTACTGAATATGCTCTTATTACCTGCCTTAAGTTCTTCTCTTAAATCTACTATATGAGTTTTTGAAAGTGAAGCACCCGGCACAGCTTTTTGTGTAAGCTTAAGACATTTTATTTTGTTTTCAAGCACTTTTTTATAAGTCTCAACTGACGGTGTGGCACTTGCAAGCACAAGGGCTGCATTATGGATTTTTGCAAGCTTTGCTGCCACCTCTCTTGCATCATACCTCGGGACGGTTTCATTTTTATATGCGCAGTCATGCTCCTCATCTATAATTATAAGACCTATATTATCAAACGGTGCAAACAAAGCTGAACGAGGACCTATTATAATATCCGCCTGTTTTTTTTCTGCAAGCATAAACTGACCATATCTTTGAGAAGCTGACATTGACGAATTCATAATAGCAATTCTTTTACCAAATACATTTACAAATCTTCTTACAGTCTGATATGTAAGACTTATTTCAGGAATTAAAACTATTGCCTGTCTTTTTTTTGATAAAACGGTCTTTATCATTTCTATATAAACTTCAGTTTTTCCGCTGCCTGTGATTCCATATAGAAGATATTCCGGTAAAAAGTCATTTTTTATAAAATCATTATTAAAAACCTCAACAGCCGCTTTTTGTTGTATATTAAGCTCATGTATTATTTTAGAACCGTCAGATTCACCCTCTTCAAAGCCGTATAGAGTTTTATTTAAAGACAGGCTCCTTTCTTCTTCTAATATATAAATCAGACCTTCAACCTCCATACGTATCAATGTATATAAATTTATCTTTAAATGATTTCTTATAAACCCGCCTTCAAGCCCATTTTCATTTTCTGCAAGCGCCTTAATCAGCCTGATCCATGCAGTCTTTTTTTTTGATTCAAGCTCTTTTACACAGTCTTTAATATTATCCTTGTCTATTTTCAAAAATACTTTTCTAAAAGTCTTTGCCTTTATTTTATTTTTTACCGGAAGCACGGTCATAAGTGCCTTATACATTGTAGTTCCGTAATGTTCCTTCATCCAACAGGCAAGTGATATAAGTTTTGTTCTCGCAGACAGCTCATCTGCGGCAACTGAGTCTATGTACTTAATCCTGTTTTTATCTATATCAAGTTCAGCCTCACTTATAAAATCAATAACATATGCACTGCGAAGTGATTTCATACCTCCAAATACTACCTTTACAGGACAGCCCACATAAATTTTATCTATTAATTCGTCAGGTATGGCATATGTAAAAACTTTATCAATTGCGTGGCTTGTAATATCTACAACCAGTTGGACATACTTATATTCTACCGGCTCAGCATCTGTTTCACCTGTGCCTAAACAACCTGTATAAATTTTATAATTATCCTCATTATTTAAATCCATATAAACACCATACAGTATCAGGCATTTTCAAGCAGCCTGAAAAGTGCCATACTGTTTGAACCTTTAAACAATACCGCATCCTTATTTTTTAAGGTATTTTCAACACCTTTTTTAAGGCTTTCAAAATCATAAAATGTCTCTCCTCCTATATCCGGTTTTAAAGATTCCGCTTCATCAAATATATAAAATGCAAGCTCACCATATGTAAGTATTGTATCTGCAATATTATTTTCAACTAAATAGCGTCCTATATCCCTATGCATTTTTTCGGCATCTTCTCCAAGCTCCTTCATATCGGCAAGAACTGCAACTTTCTTGCCGCTGCATTCAATATCTTTAAGTATATCAAGTGCCGCCTTCATAGATTCCGGGCTTGCATTATAGGTATCATCTATTATAGTAATTCCGCTTCTGCAATATATCTGCTGCCTATGCTTAAATCCTGTAAATTCACTTATCTTTGAAGCGGCAGACCTCAAATCAATACCGTAATGTGCTGCCGCAGCCAGACAGACAACCGCATTTGA
This sequence comes from Johnsonella ignava ATCC 51276, assembly GCF_000235445.1. Classification (GTDB taxonomy): domain Bacteria; phylum Bacillota; class Clostridia; order Lachnospirales; family Lachnospiraceae; genus Johnsonella; species Johnsonella ignava. The sequence continues at coordinate 42,945 of NZ_JH378831.1, forward strand.
TACCTGATGTCTGCCATAAACATTTAAAGAAACCTCTACGGTTTCATCACCTATATGTGCCTTAAAATGTGCAAGTCCTGACCTTATAACTACCTCATCGGCATAATATCCGCATTTTTTTCTTCCTGAATAATATTCCTTTTTAATTCCCTTATACACATCTGATTTTTTTAATATATCACTATCGGCATTTAAAAATATAACACTCCCCTCTGCCATACCTACCATTATCTTAAATTTTTCATCCCTTATTCCCTCTTTTGATTTGAGAGCAAGTATATGTGTATTTCCTATATTTGTTATAATAGCACTGTCAGGCATTACAAGAGAAGCAATTTTTTCCATCTCACCCGGCTCACTTATGCCAAGTTCAATTACGCCTATATCATAGCTTTCATCTATTTCAAGCAAAGTAAGCGGCACACCTATCTGACTGTTATGGTTTGCAGGTGTCTTAAAAACTTTTTTTGCGGATGAAAGTGCATACCAGAGCATCTCCTTAGTAGTAGTTTTTCCTACACTGCCTGTAATTCCTATAAGAGTCAGCTTTAAATTTTTTCTGTGTGCTTTTGCTATATCTTGAAGCGCTTTTACAGTATTTTCAACATATATATAATTCATACCCTTTATAAGCCTGATGTCTTTTCGCTGTGTAAGAGTAAGTCTGCATCCTCTCTCATATACATCATTTATAAAATCATGTGCATCATTTCTTGCACCTACTATAGGTATAAATAAGCTGTTTATACCTGCATTTTTTGAATTAATACAAAAATCATTTATTTTAATGCTTTTTAGTTTATTTTTTTCAGTATTATTAATTTCAGACCCGTCGGCATAATCTGTAAGCAGTGTTCCATTGCAGGCATTTATAATAAAATCCACACTAAAATCTTTCATTATATCAGTTTTTCCAACCCTTTCATTTTTTCAATGCTTCCATGACAGCCTCTCTGTCAAGAAAATGATGTCTTATACCGTTTATCTCTTGATAGTCCTCATGTCCTTTCCCTATAACGGCTATTATATCGCCTTTTAACGCATTTTCTACAGCATAGCTTATAGCTTCCTGACGGTCAGGTATCTCTATAAATTTTCCACCTGTTTTTTCTATGCTTTTTCTTATATCCGCTATTATACCCTCAACCTTTTCAAAACGAGAGTTGTCAGCTGTTATAATAGACAAATCCGCCTTTTTCCCGGCTATCTCACCCATGCTGTAACGCCTGTCTTTTGAACGGTTTCCGCCGCAGCCGAACACCACTACAAGCCTCTTCGGATTATAATCTCTAAGAGTATCCAAAAGACTTTCCATGCTCACCGCATTATGTGCATAATCCACTATAACAATATATTTATCAGATTTATACACAACCTCCATCCTTCCGTCTACATGCAGGTTTATAAGAGCATTTTCCAAAATATATCTGTTAACATTTAAAAGAAAAGCTACTGCCGCTGATGCCGTAGCATTAAGTGCATTAAACCTGCCAGGTATGCCTACATTCACATTAAGTTTGGCATCACCTTCGTCATGTTCCGATATTTCTTCTTTCTGCGGTGTTTTTATAATACAGCTTATACCTACAAAATCTTTTTCAGCAAGGTAATTGATTCCGCAAAGCCTAAAATCCGCTTCATCTGCCTTGCCAAAGCTGTAAGCTTTAATTTTACTTTTTTTACATGTACTCAGAGCATCAGCTATTTTATCATGAACTATATTTTCATAAATTTTCTTTCCATTTATATCATCAATATTTATAATAGCATGCCTGCACTGTTTATAAAAAAGGGTTGACTTATAATATAAGTATTCATCAAAGTTCTCATGTTCAGCAGGTCCTATATGATCCGGTGAAATGTTTGTAAATACAGCATAATCAAATACAATTCCCGCTGTTCTGTCAAGCTTGAGACCCTGACTTGATACCTCCATAACTACATATTTGCAGCCGTCTTCATATATCATATTTAAATATCTGTGAAGATCATATGACTGAGGGGTGGTATTTACAAGGGGAATATGCTTTGAACCTGTATATACTCCATTTGTGCCTATCATACCGGTTTTTTTACCGGCAGACTCAAGCAGCTTTTTTATCATATGCGCAGTTGTAGTCTTGCCTTTAGTTCCTGTAACTCCTATACTTATCAGCTTATCCGCCGGTCTGCCGAAGTACTCTGCCGACATAACAGCCAAGGCATATCTTGTATTTTCCACTTTTATTATATATGACTCTCTAGACGGTTTAATATCTTTTATTTCTGCTTTTTTTATATCATGTTCTACAAATACCGCCAAAGCACCTTTTTGTATAACCTCATCCAGAATATCATGTGAATCAAACCTTGCCCCTTTTATACATACAAAAGCACAGCCTTCACTTACTTTCCTTGAATCATAGACTATATCCGAGATTTCAATATCTAAAAAATCAAGTTCATTTTTTTTACCATCATTTTTATCTATATTTTCATATCCGGTATTTTTATACACTTCAGTATTAACTGCATTATATTCAAGAGCTGCAAGTAAATTTCCAAGCTTAATATTTCCCATTTTTATATCCCTTATATTATATATAATTTATAAATCAATATTCATATATTCGCTTCAAAAAAGTTAAAGTATTTTTTCAAATTCATCAAGTGTCATAGTAATACTTCTTTTTTTAGTGCCCTGCTCAGTCTCAACAACTCCGGCAGCCTCAAGCTGATCCATAATCCTGGCAGCCCTGTTAAACCCAAGCTTAAAAAGCCTCTGTATATATCCTATTGTAGCATTATCCTGTTTTATAACACATCTGCCTACATCAGAAAAAAGTTCATCTCTTTCGGAGCCTGTATATGTTTTATTTCCTGTACCTGCTTCTTCTATATCTGCCGCCACCTCTTTATCATAATCATTTACATCGCAATTGGCATTAATAAATGCTACAACATCCGATACTTCCTTGTCAGATACAAAAGCCCCCTGAATTCTTACAGGCTTAGGTGTTGACTGTGAATCAAAAAGCATGTCTCCTTTACCGAGGAGCTTCTCAGCCCCTCCGCCGTCAAGTATAGTTCTTGAGTCTATCGCCGATGAGACGGCAAAAGCTATCCTTGAGGGTATATTTGCTTTAATAAGACCTGTAATTACATTGACGCTGGGTCTTTGTGTGGCAATAACAAGATGAATTCCACATGCCCTTGCAAGCTGTGCGAGTCTGCATATATGATCTTCAACTTCATTATGTGCAACCATCATAAGATCTGCAAGCTCATCAATTATTATAATTATCTGCGGCATTACTTCAAACTCTTCTTTTGGAAGTGTCTTTTTCATCTTTTCATTATAACCCTTTAAATCCCTTACTCCTGATTTTGCAAATAATTTATATCTTTCTGCCATCTTTGAAACAGCCCAGTTTAAAGCAGCCGCAGCCTTTTTAGGATCAGTTACAACAGGTATAAGAAGATGCGGTATGCCATTGTAAACCGAAAGTTCTACAACTTTCGGATCTACCATAATCATTCTTACTTCTTCCGGTGAATATTTAAACAGTATACTCATTATAAGCGTATTTATACATACAGATTTTCCTGAGCCTGTGGCTCCGGCTATAAGAAGATGCGGCATCCTCGCTATATCCGCAAATACCGGTTTGCCGCTTATATCCCTTCCAAGGGCAAAACTTAATTCACTATGCCCATATCTGAATTCATGTGATTCTATAAGTTCTCTTAAGTGAACCAGAGTATTTTCCTTATTTGGAACTTCTATACCTACAGCTGCTTTACCTGGTATAGGAGCTTCTATCCTTATATCACTTGCCGCAAGATTAAGCTTTATATCATCGGCAAGTGAAACTATACGACTTACCTTAACACCCTGCTCAGGCTGTATCTCATATCTTGTTACAGTGGGTCCGCAGCTTATATCCCCTATACTTACATCAACACCGAAATTATGCAGTGTCTGTTTTAACTTTAAAGCTGTACTTCTGTATTCTGCATCATCTGAAGCAGCAGGCGGTTTAGCTTTTTTAAGCAGCTCAGTAGATGGAAATATATATTTTTTATACGTTTTTTATGTTTATGCTTATCTTTATTATATATATTATGTTTATCTTTATTATATGCAGCAGTTGTATTGCCGGGCATAATATTCGGTATCTTTTTATTTGACATATTGTTTTTTAAAACCGAAACGTCAGATATATCTCTATCTGCACCGTTCCTATTACCGGCAGTTCTGCCATAACCCTTATCATCTGCAGTATCTTTTAATAAATCAACCGTTGCACTGCCTGATTTATTTTTTGATATGTCATCTGATATATTATTTGACTTATATCCTGATATACCGTCATCTAAGCTGTCTGAACTATCACCTGCCGTATCCGTGTTCATATTATCGTTAAAACCAGCTTTTTCATCAGTTTTTGAAGCACCTTGTAGAAAAATTTCTTCAAATTCATCATCGGCTGTATCTTCAGTTTGCGATGATGTAAATACATGCCCCTTATTGTCAGAATCTTTTTTGGCAAATTCAGATTCAGCCCCTTCTTTTAAAGCTTCTTTTCTTGCAAGGATCTCATTTGCCTTTCTTATTGTCTCTTCATCAAGCGGATCATCTTCATAAGCCATATTATTATAATCTTCGGCTCTTATTATCTTTCCGGTAAATATCTCTGAATTATCCGAGTCAACTCCGTCATCAGATATCACAGTAATACCTGTGTCATCATTCCTCTTTTTATCATAAAACGCATTATTATAAAAGCCTTTATTTTTTCCGGTATTTTTATCACCCTTTATTTTATAATCATGCGGAGCATTTTGATATAAAGCTTTATTTGCTTTTGTCATCTTTGCAATCTTTGAAAATACAGTATCGTTACTGCCGTTATCTACACCATACAGTTTATCATTCACAGACTCCGCTTTAAAACCTTTATTATCATCCCCTGAATCTTTGTCATCAGGCTTTAAAAACAGTTTTTTTGCAGGCTCCACTATAAAATCAAATATATGGTTTTGTTTTTTAGGATATCTGATTTTATCAATATCGCAGCCTCCTGAAGCTGTATTATTATAGTTATAATCTAAATCACCGTTTTTCCCGGTATTTTTATCAAAAATATCGTCAGAACCGTAATCCTCATCATAGCCGCCTATATCATCATCTTCCTCATACTGCTTTCCTTTTTTTCTCAGACTTAATAAATCATCTACTATATGCCTATATGCATTGCTGCCGTTTTCACTTACAAAATTTACGAAAGAACGCTCACTTATACATATTATACATATTGCCAGAAATGAAAACATCAAAACTACAGTACCTATTTTGCCGGCGAATTTGATTGAATATGAATAAAGCAGCGCACCTATAATCCCTCCTGCCTTCTTTTCATTATAAAATTCCATCATATTCACTGCAAGCTCAGTATTTTTACCAAACAGTGAATGCATAATACCTGAAACACAAAGCAGTATACCTGCACCTGCCGCTGCTTTCATAATTGATTCAGCACTTGCTTTATTAGATATTAAAAATGCCACACCTACAAAAAATATTACCGGAAATAAATACCCTGCAACTCCAAAAAGACCCAGCTGAAAATCTTTAAAAAATCTTCCCGCTGTGCCTCCTAAACCGAAAATTCCTATAAAAAGCAGTACTGATACTGCAAAATCCACTATTATAAGTATCTCGCCTGCAAGAAAATTTTCTTCAGGTGTTTGATATTCTTTTTCATCAAAATACTCATTATATACAGATTTTTTTTCCGTATTTTTTCTGACTGTAGATTTTTTAACCGGACTTTTTTTGACTGCCCTTTTATTTTTTGTCTCAGTCTGGTTTTTTGTAACGGATGCCCTGCGAACTGAGCCTGAAGTGCTCTTTGTGCTTCTTTTTCCTGCCAATCCAAACACCTTCCTGTAGCCGTAATTTAAAAGCGAGCATAACTGTAAGCCGGGTTCTGTATCAGACAATCATCTATCTAGCTCTGCCGTTGCCGGCAGAATCAAGCGACAAACCTGAGCTTGGACGGGCAGCCCCTGTATTAAAAATACGCTCTATTTAGTCTTGCTTCGGATGGGGTTTACATGGTCCCCGTATGTTGCCATACAGGCGGTAGTCTCTTACACCACCTTTTCACCCTTACCGCATAAGCGGCGGTATGTTTCTGCTGCACTTTCCTTAGAGTCGCCTCCACCGGACGTTATCCGGCATCCTGCCCTGTGAAGCCCGGACTTTCCTCATACATAGACATAATCCTAAAAAGGTATATATTATAAAGATAATCCATACCCTTTTACATTAGATTCATATAGTACAAAATAGCTAGAAGAAGGAAAAAATGAAAGTCATAAAGTATATGCATGCGATTGTCTGTTATACTCGCTTTATACTGCAAAGCATATGCCTCGCAGTATAAAGTATATCATCAAAATCTGATTTTCTCAATATACTTCTGTCTCTTGCAACAGATGTACCCTTTATACATAAATTCCATTTTATACACAGTCTTTTAAAGCTGAGTTTTTAAGGTAAATATACTTTCAAAAAACATTTTTTTGCATATTCTGATGTTCATTTTATGCTTAAATACCATACTATACAATATAATTTAGGACTTGCTATAAATAACATGTTCTGATAAACTATGGTGGTATATATAAATGTCGGTATAATCGACTTATTAAATTAAGGAGGATGTTTTCTATGAAAGCATGTGTTATTTATTTTACAACTTCAGGCAATACTGAAATGTTGGCTGAAAGCTTAGCAGAAGGACTTCGTTCAAAAGCTGAAGTTGAATTAAAGAAAGTGTCAGATGCAGAAACTTTAAACCTTTCTGATTTTGATATAATCGCTCTCGGTTCTCCTGCACAAGGAACTGAAGAAATTGATGAAACTGAGATGAAACCTTTTTATGACAGTCATGTAGACGAACTCAAAGGTAAAAAAGTTATACTTTTCGGCTGCTTCGGATGGGGCGATGGAATGTTTCTTGATACATGGAAGGATGATGCGGTTTCACACGGTGCCAATGTAATAAAAACTTATGGTAATCTTGAAACACCTGAAGCTGCCGCTCTTGATGAGATAAAGGAAATAGGTGCAAACGCCTAAAATCACATCAAAAATGTGTTTTTCCACATAATGCTAAGGCTATTTTGGGGCTGTTGCATTAAGAATTAGAGCTACAAAAGATATTGATTATTTTAATGTAAATCTGCTATATCTTGTAGAGTTTTTTCTTTAATGCATCAGCCTCTGCCCGTTTTATTAAAGGAACAGGGCTCTGTCTTTAGAAAAAATGATAAGACCGGTAATTTTTTCGGTCTTATCACTGAAATTTATAATAAAATATACATTATATACAATTATTGGACTTTTTCATTCAAAAAGCATATCACCGTATCCTGGAACCGGCCAATACTTTCGATCGGTAATAGTCTCGAGCTTGTCAACAGGAACCCTAAGTATTTCCATTGCCGAAACTACCCTGTCATGGTAAAAATGTGCGGCTGCGCATCCGCAATCACTGTCATTACGACTTTTAAAAGCTTCAGCTTCATCAATCACTCCCTTAAGATTATTATATGCTGTTTTAACCTGCAATAACAGATCTGTACACTCATTTAACAAATCTTCATGTACTGAAAAAGAGCTTTTGTTGCCGGCAGCTTTAACTTCATTTAAAGAATGTGCAATCATACCTGTATACTTAATAACTGCCGGCATATAGAGCTTTCCAGCCATATCAAGCATGGTTCTTGCCTCAATTGCAACCGCTTTCATATAGGACTCAAATTCTATTTCAGCTCTTGATTCAAGTTCTGCCCTTGTGTAGACTCCAAAACTCTCAAAAAGTTTTACCGCTTTTTCACTTCTTAAGGCTCCTATCGCATCCACCATGCTCTTAAGATTCGGAAGTCCTCTACGCTCCGCTTCCTTAACCCATTCATCTGAATATCCGTTGCCGTTAAAAACTATACGCCTGTGCTTTTTTAAAAGCTCCTTTATAAGATCATGAACCTCCATCTCAAAATCAGCACTGTTTTCAAGCCTGTCGGCAGCCTCTTTAAAAGACTCGGCAACTATAGTATTTAAAACCACATTGACTGAAGATATGGATTCAGAAGAACCAAGCATCCTGAATTCAAATTTATTATTAGTAAATGCAAATGGCGATGTACGATTTCTGTCTGTTGCATCCTTTTTAAAATCAGGCAAAGTTGCAACTCCTGTTTTTAAAGTTCCTCCGCTTTTAGATCTCACCGCCTCGCCTGTATCACACAACTGGTCAATAACATCCTCAAGCTGTTCACCTAAAAAGACAGATATGATTGAAGGCGGTGCCTCATAACCGCCAAGCCTCTGTTCATTTCCCAAAACTGCGGCAGTTTCTCTTAAAAGATCCGCATGAGTATCAACCGCCTTTAATATACATGCAAGTACCAGTAGAAACTGTATATTTTCATGTGGCGATTCCCCCGGATTAAGCAGATTTATTTTATCATTACTTACAAGCGACCAGTTATTATGCTTTCCTGAACCATTGACTCCGGCAAAAGGCTTTTCATGAAGCAGACATGAAAGACCGTGCTTTGCGGCTACTCTTTTCATAGTTTCCATTATAAGGTGATTATGGTCAGCGGCGACATTTGCCTGCTCATAAACAGGTGCAAGTTCGTGCTGTGAGGGAGCAGCCTCATTATGCTGCGTTTTTGCAGGAACTCCAAGCTTCCAGAGTTCATCATTTAATTCATTCATATATGCCGCAGCCTTATCCCTTATAACTCCAAAATAATGATCGTCCATTTCCTGACCCTTAGGAGGCATTGCTCCAAAAAGCGTTCGACCTGCATAGATAAGATCAGGTCTTTTTAAATATTTATCACGATCTATAAGGAAATATTCCTGTTCTGCACCTACACTTGGAATTACCCTCTTTGAAGTTGTATTGCCAAACAATCTCAATATCCTTAAAGACTGAATATTTACCGCCTGCATTGAACGCAGCAGTGGAGTTTTTCCGTCAAGTGCCTCACCCTTATATGAACAGAAAGCTGTCGGTATACATAATATTACACCTATTTTATCTTTAATTAAAAAGGCAGGTGATGTACAGTCCCATGCAGTATACCCCCTTGCCTCAAATGTAGCCCTTAGACCTCCTGAAGGAAAGCTTGAAGCATCAGGCTCTCCCATTATAAGCTCCTTTCCTGAAAATTCCATGATTACATTGCCATGTTTTCCCGGAGCTGATATAAAAGAATCGTGTTTTTGTGCAGTTACTCCGTTTAGAGGCTGAAACCAATGTGTATAATGTGTTGCTCCGTTCTTAAGAGCCCACTCCTTCATACCATGTGCCACTATATCTGCAAGTTCGGCATCAAGTTCAGTTCCGTCCTCTATTGTCTGCCTGATTTTCCTGTATACACTTTTGGGGAGGTAGACAGACATAGCAGAATCGTTAAATACATTACATCCATAATAATCAGCTATACAGCGTGCCATATCTTATTAAGCCTTTCCTTCTGAGCCAAAAAGCCCTGGTTTTTCACAAACGGTCTGCATTATAACATAATGCTTCCCCCTTTCCCTTTTTAACATTTCTGTTACCGGAACTGACATTACTTCCTTCTCCTTTATAATTAATAGTAGTATGAATTTTTTTATTATACTATGTTATAGATATTTTCTCTATGTTTTTATAAAATTACTGTTGTCTTTTTTATTTAAATAGATATCTTAAAAATAGACATCTTAAAAATAACATAAAGTATTATATAGTTATTTTAAAAGCTATATTTTAAAAGCTATATTTTAACAATCTGAAGTTGTTTATTTTATATTCTATACTTTTAGCCCAAGAACCTTTTTAACCATATCGCCCATAAGCTCTATATCACATTCAAGCTTATGAATGACAGGTGCATCCTTTATATCAATCACCGCCTTTGGAATCGCAACACCCGATGTCTTATTAAGCATTTCTATAACTTCCCAGTCATCCATACCGTTTATATCAGCTATGGCACCCATTACGCTTTTTGCGAATTTATAAGGACTTGCAGTGGCAGCTATCAATGTTTTTGTATCGTCATGGCTTTCGTTTTTATATTTTTCATAAACACTTGAAGCTACCGAAGTATGAGGATCAATTATATATCCGCTCTCTTTATAAACTCTTTTTATATTCTCCAGATTTTCATACTCTGAAGCAAAACCTCCTGTAAAATCAGACATAAATTTCATCATTGATTTATCAGCACTATAATGCCCTGAACTGTAAAGCTCATACATAAGCTTTGAAGTCTTTGCACCGCTGCAGCCGCAGCTTAAGTATATAAGTCTTTCAAAATTGCTTGATATAAGTATATCCATAGATGGTGATATTGTAAGTGTAAAGTTACGGTTTTTATCATAAATCCCTGTTTTAAAAAAATCAAACAGCACTTTATTTTCATTTGATGCACATATAAGCTTATTTACAGGAAGTCCCATAAGTTTTGCAAAATAAGCTGCAAGTATATTCCCGAAATTACCTGTAGGCACACATATATTAACTTTTTCGCCATCATTTATATCACCGGCTTCAAGCAGCTTTATATATGCATGGACATAATATACAATCTGCGGAACAAGTCTGCCTATATTTATAGAATTTGCACTGGAAAGCATTATATCATTATCTGCAAGAAGTTTTTTAAAAGCGTGATCTGAAAATATTTTCTTTACACTCGCCTGTGCATCGTCAAAATTGCCGTGTACCGCAAAAACCTCAACATTCGCCCCCTTCTGTGTTGTCATCTGAAGCTCCTGTATACTGCTTACACCGCCTTTAGGATAAAAAACTATTATACGGGTTCCCTCAACGTCTGCAAATCCGGACATGGCAGCCTTACCTGTATCTCCGCTTGTAGCAGTAAGTATAACTATCCTGCCATGTATATTATTTTTTTTTGCAGCAACTTTCATAAGATGAGGCAGAATTGAAAGAGCCATATCCTTAAATGCTATCGTTGCACCATGAAAAAGTTCTATATAAAAAGCTCCGCAGGCATGCTTTATATCTATAATACTTTCAGTGTCAAATTTTCCATCATATGCTTTATCTATACATTCCTTTAATTCATCCTCACTGTAATCTGTAAAATAAAGCCTCATAATCCTGTATGCCGTATTTTTATAATCTCTGCCAACTAAATCTTTAAGCTCAAAATCAAATACAGGTAACTTTTCAGGCATAAAAAGACCTCCATCATCAGCAAGTCCTTTAAGTATAGCCTGTGAAGCACTCAGTTTCCTGCCATCTCCTCTTGTACTTATATATTTCATATCATTTATATGCTTATACATTAATCATGTCCCCTTTATAAAATCCCTGAATGTAATTAAAAACTCCTTCCGCCTCCACCATGTCTGGTGCCGCTGCTTCCGGTATGTGTAGTTGAACGAAAACCTCCTGATGAGCCTCTTGATGAACCCGAGCTTCCTGAACTTATATATCTTGTCTTTGTATGTCTGCCTAAAAAATCATCTATATTTTCAGAAAGTACATAACCGGCACCTGATCTGTAAGCAAGTAAATACTGAGGTGCTGTGCCTGTCAATTTTTTCATTTTATAATTATCAATAATTACTTTAATATTAATACCGGCTATAATAACAGATATTATAAACGATAGTATAAACTCAACTGCCGTTATTCTTTTAGGAGGTTTGTAAAAGCTTATCTCTCCTGTTTCTCTGTCATAATTATACTGACCGCTTCTTACTCCCTGCATGACATATTCGCCGGCTCTTTCGATAACGGTATCAGCACATCTGTAATATTCCTTTGACTGCATATATTCTGAAGCCTTGTCAAGAATTGAGTCAATCCTGTCATCATCAAGTATCCTTATCATATGACCTGTGGTAGATATATGAATTTTTCTGTTGTCAAAATCAATTAAAAACAGCATACCGCTATGATCCTTTGAAGTTCCGAAGCCATTTTCATCATAAAAATCATCCGCATAACTTTCAGCGGATTTTCCCTCAGCATCATTGGTAGTTACTATAACGTAGTCCATACCGGTCTTATCTTTCAGTTCTCTGATTTTTTTCTCAAGCTTATCCTGCTGAGTGCTGTCAAAAACACCTGCCATATCATATACATAGGTATCTGAATCCTTTGCATAGGCTGTAATCCCGACTGCTTCACCTATAAATATAATGCACAAAATCATAAATAAAGCAAAAATCTTAAAATCTATTAAACCTGAATTCAATCTCTCATTACTTTTCATTTTTCATCTCCCTTATAAAATAAAATATGAAAATAGCAGAAAAATCACCATACAAAAAGCCGCAATAAGCAAAAAATGAATCATAAGCTTTTTACTGTCAACCGGCAGCTTTCCTATAACATTACCCTTTTGCCCGTTTATTGAAAAATAATAAATTTTATTATTTTTTCTATCATTATAAGTAAGAGTCCATACAGGCATAAGTGCATATTTCCAACTATCCTGTATTATTGCAGCTTCTTTTTTAAAAATATTAATATCCGAATATCCTGCAGTATAATCATCAAGCTTCTGCATCGCATAGCTATGTACCTCAGCCTCTATATTCTTTTCAAAATCAGAAACCTGCATATCCTTCCTTTCAGCCATAAAGCCTGAAAGATATGACATTTTAAACTGCACCGCTTTAGCGAAGTCATATGGCAAAACACCTTCAACAAGTACCTTGTTTGCTTTTTTAAGAGCATTTCTTGCAATATTGTTTAAATCCATATCGCCCTCTTTTTTTATATGATAGCTGTCAATATCTGTATATTCCGTATTTCCAATCCTTCGTACGCTGTTTTTTTGTGCTGTTGCATCAATACAGGCATGTATCCTGCAATTATATAAAATGTACGGAAAATAAACTCCGCTTAATTTATCTATCTGATCATTTGAATAAAAATCCTTTGGAACATACTTTTTCTTTGTTATCCATGCGGAAAATATCTGCTGTGCAGTATTTCGGTCAATCTCAAAAGGTATTACATAATCAGGAGTGTCAGCTCCGTCCAGTCTACCTGAAAGAATTACCGGAGAATGACAATAATAGCAAAATGTAGCGGCAGTAGTTTGATCTGTAACTATCTGGGCACCGCAATTAGGGCAGTTATATAAAAGTGCCTGCTCAGCTGCAGTATTTTCATCAGCATTAAAAACATCTTCAATATGCTCATTTTGTGCCGACTCATTTAATGCCCTTTCTTCCTGCTGTGCAAATTTTGAATCCAATTCCTCCTGTGAATACTCCAAAAGACAGTAATCACATTTATATCCCTGTGTCTGCGGATTAAATTTAAGCTCCGCTCCGCAACTGGGGCATTTATATAAAAGTGCATCCATATGATTTTTATTTTATGTATCTATATTGCAGTCAGATTTAATCATGACTTTAGAAAAATATCAGCTTTATACACTAAGTAAAGTCTATATATTTTCTGAAAGTCAATTTTACCGGTTTTGAAGTTTATATAAACAGGTACAAAGTCTGCTGCATATTTTTATAAATACACAAGCCCTCCTTTTAAAATTTTAATACTGTGCTTAATCTCTCTTAAACAGTTTGAATCTGCTGTAAGGTGTGATATTGCATACTGATAATGCAGTTAATACGGTTGCCGCTGTAAATTGGAAACCCATTCCTATGATAAACCAATTCTGCCTGATAAATCCCGAACCGGAGCCCCCTATTAAATCAAAGATTGAATCAATAGTTTCCTTATTGCCTATCACCATGTTAAGATTAATATAAAATACTGTGATTGGGTTGGTGGAATATATCCAGCCCATAAGCAATGAAGCATTTTCATGTGCATAAGCATCTCCAACTGCACCTGCATCCATAGGCAGTAAGGTCTGCTCAGAAGCCTCAATTGAAAAACCTCCTGATAAAATACCATGCGGCAGTGTCGCAAGCATAAGAACAATAAGTACTGCATAGGCAGCCGCAGCTGCTACATTGGTACTGCGGCTGAGTGATGAAGCAAAAAGCCCTATACTTCCTGCATAGTATATCACAAGTAAATATGAAATTGAAAGTTTTAGAATATCCCCCACAGTTATACCGCCGTAAACAAATACAAGTGCCATTACAGGCAGACTTGAAACGACAAGCATAAATGTAGCAAAAAATGCTGCAAGGAACTTGCCTGCTACTATATCAAACGGCTTTATACGTGTTGTGTAGAGCAGGTCAAGTGTTTTTCTCTCCTTCTCTGAACTTATGGCACCTGCAGTAAGCGCCGGTATTATAAATAAAACAACCAGAAATTCTATAAGTGCTACAAGTCTGAATATCATTAGAAAAGAAGTATACTGCACCATGGCAGTAGTCTTTACATTCTGTATCACACTGCTCATTGATACAAATACTATAAAAGCAAGAAATGCATTAAACAGACTTATAGCTATTGAAAATTTTATACTTCTTACCATGACTTTTTTTTCATAGGTATATACAGGATTAATAATCATTTTCAATAATCACCCTTTCTTCATCATGATTTGTTATCTGCATAAAAAATGACTCAAGACTTCCGGTTTCTCTTACAAACTCACATACAGGCACTTCCATATCCATAAGTTCATACAAAAGTCTTGCCTCCTCAAGTTTATCTCCGTCAAACTTAACCATAAAGGTATTTTCATTTCTCGAAACCGCTTTCACTCTTGGATTTTCTTTAAATACCGCCATAGCGGAGCTTACAGCACCCAGTACCACTATTTTTATAGGATTTGAATGTTCTATTCTGCCAAGTATCTCGGTAAGACTTCCCTGTGCTGCGAGCATTCCGTTTTCAATAACTGCTATATCGGTGCATATCTCTGAAAGTTCTGACAGCAGATGTGAGCTTATAAGAACTGTCTTCCCACTTTTTTTAAGTTCCTTTACAAGCCTTTTAAATTCAAAGCTGTTTCGTGGATCCAATCCGCTTGTAGGTTCGTCCATTATAAGAAATTCAGGATCATGTATAAGTGCTCTTGCCAGTGAAAGCCTCTGCTGCATACCTCTTGAGAGAGTATCTGCAATAAATTCTACCTTATCTTCAAGACCTACCTGTTCAAGAAGCTTTAAATTTCTATTTTCCGCTTTTATACCGCTTATACCGAAACCTGCAGCAAAAAATTCCATATATTCATTTACACTCATATTAAAATATGAACCGCAATTATCAGGTACATAACCTATCATTTCCTTGACTTTAAGCGGTTTTTTTCTGGCATCAGTACCGTTTATTATAATCTGACCGTCATCCATATGACTTAAACCCATTATAAGCCTTATAGCGGTAGTTTTTCCGGCTCCATTCGGTCCTACAAGCCCATATACCTGCCCCTTTTTTATATTCATATCAAGACCTGCAAGTGCGGTATGTTTTCCGTATTTTTTCTTTAAACCTATTACTTTAAGCATAATTTACCTCTTTAAATAATACCTGTTTAGGTATAAAGCCTGCATGGCATAAAGCAGCATAGCTCATATTTTTATTTTTCACCTTCATTTTCTTTATCACTTCCTATAACTGAAATCATAGGAAGTGATATGTTTGAATCGGAATTTTTATCTCTATATACATACCTTATCCTCATAGCTTTTGGAGGAGAGAGATAGTCATTAAGTTCATCAATACTATATGTTCTCATCTCCTTCTTATCATAGCTTGCTTTTAAATAATTATAAAAGTAGATATCACCCTCAAATACCTCTATATTGTTGTCAAGTTTTAAAAATTCAGGTGATATATTCTCAAAATTAATTTCTTTTATATCAAGGTCATCGCCAAGCTGATATTCAAGTACCAAGGGTTCCAGAGGATAAAAAGCGTTTGTATTTGCGAAAAATATACCTCCAAGAACCGTAGGAGTCTTTATAAGCACCTGCCTGTATACCAGATTATCCTTTTTATTGTCTGTTGTAAGTCTGCTTACAAGGAGTGATATACCGAGATTTTCCACCTCCTTACCTATGATTATATCATTATCGGGCTTATTTCTGCTAAAACCTATAACTTTCGCATCAGGTGAATATCCTGATTGATGAAAGTACATATAAAATTCAATAAGTCCTGCTTTTCCGATTGCATCCATATAAAAACGATCTGTTTTTTTATATTCAGAAGTATCTTTTTCTACGCTATCGTCTTTTGCGGGTGTGCTTTCTTTATATGAGGCAATACTTTGGGTACTACTTTGGATTTCAGGAAAATTCTCAGCTCCGGTTATAAGCCTTGATACGGTTTTTAAATTTGTAAGCGGTATATTATAAACCTTAAGGTCATCAAGAGCTATGGTTTGCCCCGGTTCCATATCGCCAAGAAGTACAAGTTTTCCATAAAGTATGACTGCAGCACTATATATTTTTTCATTATAATTATTTGTAACATAACCATACAGTTCATCTTTGAAAAGATTTATCTCACCTGAAAATCCTATTAAATCATCATTTAAATAAGTCCTTTCAAGCTTAAAAAACTGTGAATAAAACGCACCCGGAGAATATACATCTATCCTTGTCTTATCATCATAAAATCCAAGCCCTACATCAACGCTGTCATTTTCACTAAACGGTTTACTACTCTTAAAATTAAAGTCTTCTCCTGAAATCGTACGCACTGAATACTGCTTTGATATATCAACAGTATAGTCTTTATTGTACGGATTCCTGAAATTGACATAAGTCTGCTCCGAAACGCTGTCTTCATCAACATCAAGTATACTTGCATAATTATAAAATACTCCCCTGAACCTTGTCCTTATACTGCACATATAGATGATAATCGCAAAGCATACTGATATTATGCCTACAACTCTTATATAAAGTGTCTGAAGATTTCTTTTCTTTAAAAATAAAAATATTCCGGGACCTATGATTATTATGTACAGTATTATAAGGAACATAAACAGGTAAATATTGGGTATCTTGTCTGCTCTTTCGTTATTTATTATTGACTGTATGTCCGAATATAATCCATAATCCTGAAGATAAACTCCTCCTTCAAGTGCCTCCATCCTTGCATTGCCCAATATCTTTGACAACAGTCCGCTTATATATGAAGTATGTTTATTAGCATAATCCGATACCGCTTCATCTGCAAAATCATAGGAAGCTACAGCTATTACACCATTTTCTTTATTTACAGCACTTAATAAAGGACCTTCATCTCCAGGTATAAGCTCACTGCCTCCATGCAGCTGAAATGATACACATTCTGTTTCTATGCTGCCTCCTCCAGGCTCATCAATACCGAGCCCTTCACCTAAATCGACTTCAGTAAGCCTTGAAGCTTCATACATATCATCAAGAAGCTCAGGTGCATATCTTCCAAGTGTATCATTTGCCCGACTGCCGGTCCCAAGCAGCATAATGCCGCCTTTTTTTATCCAGTCCATAAGTGCCATTGACTGCATATTATTTAAATCTCTTATTCTGAAATCACTTATCACTATCATGTCAAGCTGTGAAAGTCCTGCCGAATCCTCAGGAAAATCATATTGATCAAGTACTACCGATTTTGTAGATATTACACCGTAATTTATAAATACACTGTCAAAATAACTCAGTTTTTCAGGATTATCGCTTAAAATTCCTATTAAAAGATTATCGGAGCCTGATGAAGTATCAAGTTCGATCTCCTTTTTTATTATAACCTGTTCACCGTCATCATAAAGGCTTACAAATATGCGATCAATATCATATCCTATTGGGACATAATAGGTTTTTTCATACTCATTTTCAAATTCAAGCGGATAATTATATTCATATACATCTCCATTAGGAGCTTTTGTCTTAATTGATACTCTACCCTTAAAATGATCGCTTTTAACTCTGTAATTAATATGAACCGGCAGATATCTGCCGGTTCTTGCACTATTTCCATATCCATAGCTTATCTCTATGTCGGCATCTTTATCAGACTCTGGAACATTTTCAAAATTATCTCTTATCACAGAAGGCAAAACAGTTTTTATACCTGTGTTTTCGCCTGCAAATGAAGCATAACCGGTTTTTATTATCAATACTGTTGCTAATACAAGTGAGGCTGCAAAAGAAGCAGCGACTATTTTTTTAATTTCAGACATTTGTAAAATTTTCCTTATTAATATCTAATTCCGTTTTAAGTTTAACTATAAATGCAGTACCGTTTAAATCACTTTTTACTTCAATAAAGGTTCCATGCATCTGTGCAATATTTTGTGCAATTGCAAGGCCAAGCCCAGTGCCGCCTGTTTCAGATGATCTTGAATGTTCAAGTCTGTAAAATTTTTCAAATATAAGAGCAAGTTCTTTTTTAGGTATCACTTTGCCATAATTTATAACTGAGACTGATGCATAATCATGATATACTTCTATCTTTACATCTATTTTTTTGCCGTCAACACCATATTTTATAGCATTGCCTATAAGATTTTCAAAAAGTCTTGCAAGCAGATTTGCATCAGCATCTATGAACTTACTGCTTTTATTTGTTGTAAGAGAAAACGCAAGCCCCTTTTCCATAAAATTAGGGTAAAACTCCTCCATAAGCTGACTTATCAGCTTTACAAGATCTATTTTTTCAACCTTCATAGCAATTTTTCCATAATTAAGTTTTGTAAATCCGAAAAGATCTTCTATAAGCTTTTCAAGTTTTTTTGACTTTGTATATGCTATCTTAGTATAATTTATTCTGGTTTCATCATCAATTTTATTATTTTTTGACAGGAGTTCAAGATAGCCTATTATTGAAGTAAGCGGTGTCCTTAAGTCATGGGCTACATTTGTAATAAGCTCATTTTTAGTCTTTTCAGACTCTCTTTCCCTCTCCATCAGGTTTTTTATATCACTTACCATTGTATTCAAAGTTTGAGCCATATCCGAAAATTCATCATCTCCTTCGACCTCAAGACTTGTATTTAAATCACCGGAGGCTACACTTTTCATGGCACGGGATATGTCTTCTATATATCCAAATGATTTTCTTTGCAACATCCAGAATACAAATGTAAACATACCTATACCGAAAAGTACAAATAAAAGAACTGTTATAGTCTCAAATCTTAAAAACGAAACCACAATCTCATTTTCAGAATTATAAAATTTCGGAAGTTCAAGCAGAGTAAATACATTATTTACAATAAAATATTCTAAAAGGCAGCTTATTATAAGTGCATAAATAACATTTATGAGTACACGTGTATGAAATTTTTTATAATTGGTGCTTTTTATACCGTCATTCATGACCTTCACCACTTTTTTTATTCAGGTTGTTACTTTTCAATCTTATATCCTACTCCCCATACTGTAGTTATAATTTTATCTGTTCGCTCATCTTCCTTCATCTTACCTCTAAGCCTTCTTATATGAACCATTACTGTATTATTGGCTTCATAAACTTTCTCATTCCATACCTGTTCAAATATATCATCTGTTGAGTATACCTTACCTGCATTGCTTGCAAGAAGGTAGAGTATCTCAAACTCTATCGGAGTAAGTTTTATCTCCTCATCATATATAGTTACTTTATGATTATCTTTATTTATAACAAGACCTCTTATACTTATCTCATTCTGCTGTTTTACTGCCGTGCTGTTTGGATTAAACTGAGTGTAACGCCTAAGCTGTGATTTGACTCTTGCAGTAAGTTCAAGCGGGTTAAACGGCTTTGTTACATAATCATCAGCTCCGGTACCAAGTCCCATTATTTTATCAAGATCCGAGCTTTTTGCGGAAAGCATTATGATAGGTATATTTTTTGTCTCCCTTATCTTTTTGCACATATCAAGCCCGTTCATACCCGGCATCATTATATCCAAAAGTGCGAGATGTATATCCTCTTTCTCCATTATATCAAGTCCGTCATTTGCATTTGACGCCTTAAATACACGATAACCGTCGCTTACAAGATGTATCTCAACAAGATCGGCTATTTCCTTTTCATCATCTACTACAAGTACATTAGTCTGTGGCATAAAAACTCCTCTCAATTACAAAGGGACATAAAAGCCCCTGCTTTTATATTATAATCTCTGATATTTATAACATATTTTCTGTCAATTTAATTTAATATTATCTTACATTAAAGATATTAAACCTTAAATCTATAGCCAACACCCCATATTGTTTCAATATACTGGGGTTTTGATGAATCAAATTCTATCTTTTCTCTTATTTTTTTTATATGTACCGTTACAGTTGCTATATCACCTACTGAATCAAGGTCCCATATATGTTTAAATATATCCTCTTTTGTAAAAACATGGTTAGGGTTTGAAGCAAGAAAAAGAAGTATGTCAAATTCCTTGGCGGTAAATGCTGTTTCTTTTTTATTAACCCAGACTTTTCTGCTGCTTTTATCTATCTTAAGTCCCCGTATCTCTATTATATCATTTGTATGCAGTGCATTTCCGAGTATCCTCTGATACCTGGACATATGAGCCTTAACCCTTGCTACAAGCTCACTTGGCGAAAAGGGTTTTGTTATATAATCATCTGCACCAAGTCCAAGCCCCCTGATCTTATCTATATCTTCCTTCCTTGCACTTACTAAAATCACAGGTGTATCTTTAACCTTTCGGATTTTTCTGCATATTTCAAATCCGTCGCTTCCAGGAAGCATTATATCAAGTATTATAAGATCATAATTATTTTCTACCGCAAGCCTTTCTCCGGCATCACCATTATTGCAAAGCTCAACCTCAAATCCCGATATCTCAAGATAATCTCTTTCAAGCTCCGCTATACTCTCTTCATCTTCAACTATAAGTATTTTTTTCAATGATATCCACCTCATCTAAATCTGTAATGCAATAATATGGTCTGTAAAGATAATCAGTCTTACAGCATTCCCTGATTTTTCTTTTTTGATTCATGGTATTTCCTAAGAAGAATTATAATATCAGTCCCTCTGCCTACACTGCTTTCCGCTCTTATAAAACCGCCATGTGCCTCTACTATTTTTTTTACTATTGACAACCCTATGCCGCTTCCTCCAGTTGAGGAATTTCTTGAATAGTCGCCTCTGTAAAACCTGTCAAATATATACGGAAGATCACTTTGAGCTATACCTCTGCCGTTATCAGTTATGTCAATCTTTACAAAATCCCCGTCATCAGCAAGCTTTATACTTATCATTCCATTACTTTTATCTAAATATTTCACTGAATTTCCTATTATATTATTGACTACCCTTTTCATCTGTTCTACATCTGCTACTACAACTGTGTCCTTTTTTATACCGCTTTCAAAAACAAATCCTATACCGGCAGCCTCCATATCAAGCCCTACCTGTGAAGCACAGTCCTGAAAAAAGTCCATTATATTTACCTCCTGGTAATTATAAGGAATTTTATTTGTATCTATCTTTGTATAAAATGTAAGCTCATCTATGAGTCTGTCCATATCATTTGCTTTATTATAAATTGTTCTTATATATTTATCAAGTTTTTCCGGAGATGAAGCAACTCCGTCCATAATTCCTTCAACATATCCCTTGATTGCCGTAATAGGGGTTTTTAAATCATGTGATATATTACTTATAAGCTCTTTATTATCCTTATCCGTCTGCAACTTTTCTTCTTCATTTTCTTTAAGGCGTATTCGCATCTCCTCAAAATCCATACATAACTGACCTATCTCATCATGCTCTTCAAAATCAAGGGTAAAATCAAGATTTCCTTCTTTTATCTTCCTTGTTGCTTCCTGAAGTTTTTCAAGCGGCTTCAGTATAGAACTGTACACCCATATTATCATCAAAAAAGCGACACATATAAGTATAGCAACTGCTGTTATCAAAATATCAAGCATCTTCTGACTATTATTCTTAAATATGCTTGCAAACAGCAAAATTGCCGCTATAAGGCTTATTCCTGTAAATATAGATATAAGAGCGGTTTTTAATTTCATATATAATCCTTTCTGCTATATTTTATATGTGGTTTGAGAAAGATGGCAACTCTTTAAGTAAAATAAATTAAATTAATAAATATAGCTGCCGCAAAACAAATGTAGCATACATTTGTTTTAACGACAGCCATGATTGATAGTCAGACTATATTTTTTATAAATTAAATATTTCGCCATCTAACATTACTGCTATCTAAATGTTTCAGTCCTTACAAATCATCAGATGCTGTCAAAATATAATTGCTAAGAAAGCAATTGTGCAGCTCTTTTAATCTCTTCAACTTTATCAAGCTCTTCCCATGGAAGCTTTATATCCGTCCTTCCAAAATGTCCGTATGCCGCTGTTTGTTTATATATAGGTCTTCTAAGGTCAAGCATTTTTATAATTCCTGCAGGTCTTAAGTCAAAGTGCTCTCTTACAATCCTGCATAATTCATCATCTCTTATTTTACCTGTACCAAATGTATTTACAGAAATTGAAGTCGGATGTGCAACTCCTATTGCGTATGAAAGCTGTATTTCACATTTTGAAGCAAGCCCTGACGCCACTATATTTTTTGCTGCATACCTTGCAGCATAGGCAGCGGAGCGATCGACTTTCGTACAGTCCTTGCCCGAAAATGCCCCGCCGCCATGACGTGCAAAACCGCCGTAGGTATCAACTATTATTTTCCTGCCTGTGAGCCCTGAATCACCGTGAGGACCTCCTATTACAAACCTTCCGGTAGGATTTACATAAAACCGGGTGTTGTCATCTACCATATGTTTAGGCAGAACCTTATCAAATATAAATTTTTTAATATCTCTCTCAAGCTCTTCATGTGTTACATTTTCATCATGCTGTGCAGACAAAACTACTGTATCAATCCTTACAGGTTTGTTATCTTCATCATACTCAACAGTAACCTGAACCTTACCGTCAGGTCTTAAATACTTAAGAGTTCCATCCTTTCTTATATCACTGAGCCTTTTTGCAAGTTTATGTGAAAGTGATATCGGGTAGGGCATATATTCCTCAGTCTCATCAGTAGCATAGCCAAACATCATACCCTGATCGCCCGCCCCTATATTCAGATCATCTTTTTCTGTACCCAGCTTAGCCTCAAGTGATTTATCCACACCCATAGCTATATCAGGCGACTGCTCATCAAGAGAAACTATAACTCCGCAGGTATCGGCATCAAATCCATATTTTGCCCTGTTATATCCTATCTCCCTCACAGTATCCCTTACTATTTTTTGTATATCAACATAGGCTTTTGTAGTTACTTCGCCCATGACCATTACAAATCCTGTAGTCGCACAAGTCTCACATGCAACCCTGCTTAGAGGGTCAAGCTCAAGAAGTGCATCAAGTACGGCATCTGATATCTGGTCGCACATCTTGTCAGGATGTCCTTCAGTAACAGACTCAGATGTAAATAATCTTTTTTCAGACATATATTCCTCCATATCATATACAGGTCTAAAACCTGAAATATATATTATTTTATAAAAGTCTTTATAAGACCGAGTTAGATTATACCATACTATAATATATTAATAAATACTATATATGCCGGAATAAGATTGGGATATTTTCACTTTAAACATCAAAAATGCAGTTATTCTCTCATAAATCTGCTTAAAAACTCCTTTGTTACAAAACTTTTAGGATTGTAAAATATTTCTGAAACACTGCCCTCCTCCTCTATAACACCATCTGCCATAAATACAACATGGCTTGAAACATCTCTTGCAAAAGCCATCTCATGAGTAACTATAATCATTGTAAGCCCTTCTTTTGCAAGTCTTTTCATAACATCAAGCACTTCACCGACCATCTGCGGATCAAGTGCGGAAGTCGGCTCATCAAAAAGTAAAAGTACAGGCTCCATGGAAAGGGCTCTCGCTATTGCAACCCTCTGCTTTTGTCCTCCTGAAAGTTGTCTTGGTTTTGCATTTATATAAGGCAGCATACCGACTTTTTCAAGGTAATATAAAGCTTTCTTGCGAGCTTCCTCGGCAGACTTTTTAAGAACCTTTGTCTGACCGACGGTACAGTTTTCAATTACATTCATATTGTTAAAAAGATTAAAATTTTGAAACACCATACCGACCTGCGCCCTATATGCGGCAGGATCTCCGTTTTTATCCATTATATCCCTGTCTTTAAACAGTATACTCCCGGTAGTAGGTGTCTCAAGCAGATTTATACACCTTAAAAGTGTGGACTTGCCTGAACCGGATGCTCCTATAATACAGGTAACATCGCCTTTTTTTACGGTAAAATCAATATCCTTAAGTACCGCATTTTTTCCGAAAGTCTTACTTAGATGGCTTATTTTAAGAAGTACATCTCTGTTTTCCATTATTTATCCTCCTTATTATTCTTAGGATCCGGAAATCGCACCATACCGCTTGTATAAGCAAGAGTATCGGTTGTAGCAAGATCGTAGCTGTCAGGTCCATCCATCCTGTTTTCAAAGACTCTTAAAATTCTTGAACATGTAAAAGTAAGTATAAAATAAATAACCATGGTGATTGTAAAAGCTTCAAAATAAGTATAGTAAGTACCTGCAACTCCCTTGCTTGCAAAAAACAGCTCTACTATGCCTATAATTGAAAGCACGCAGGTATCCTTTATATTAATTATAAGGTTATTGCCTATCTGCGGCATTATATTTCTAAGCGCCTGTGGGAGTATAACATAAATCATAGTCTGTACATGTGTCATGCCTATGGCTTTTGCACCTTCCTCCTGTCCCGGATCTATCGACAAAACACCTCCTCTTACAGTTTCTGCCATATAAGCACCTGTATTAATAGAAACTATAAAGTATGCTGCAAACATCATTGACATATTTATATTAAAAAGTGCAGATGAACCATAATATATAAACATTGCCTGAACCATCATAGGAGTTCCACGAAAAATCTCAACATATGCATTTAATAAAAAGCTTACTATTGAATAAAGAATCCTTTTTACAAGACTGTCATTTTTAGAAACCGGTATGGTTTGTACCACGCCTACAGCAAAGCCTATAATACATCCAAATATAGTGCCTACTAAAGCTATATTCATAGTCTGCAGGGCACCGTTAAAAAAACTCATCCCATATCTCGACAACAGGTAAATAATCCGTCCAAAAAAATCCTGGGGCATATGTTCACAATCCCTTCTTGTAATATTATTAATAATGGTGCATAGCATCAACCATGCACCAATTTAAATTTTAAATACTTATATTTATTGATTTAAACACCAAGAGGCTGTACCTTTATTGCCTCATCCATCATCTTTTCAAATTCAGTTTTATCCATCTTGTCAAGTACTGAATTAATTGAATCTTTAAGCTCAGTATTTCCCTTTTTAAGTGAAATTCCTATATTCACCTCTTCTTCAGAAACCTTATAGTCATTCTCAGCATCTCCTTCAAAATCAAGCAGTTTGAAATCAGGATGAGCTACAAGTGCAGCCTTCGCAGTAGGCATATCTGTAATCACCGCATCACATTTTCCGCTATCAAGTGCTACAAGTGCGGCAGGTGATGAATCCTGTGCCGTAAGTATATTAGCATCAGGGATCTGTTTTGCACATATATCATACCATATAGTATTTTGTTGTGCTGTTACTGAAGCACCCTTAAGATCTGCAAGACTTTTTGCATCTGCAAATTTACCGTCTTTTTTTACAAGTGTAACAACTGAAGCATAATAATAAGGACTTGTAAAATCTACACTCTTTAATCTCTCTGAAGTAATTGACTGACCTGCTATAACGCAATCAACCTGACCTGACTGTACCGCCGGTACAAGTGCATCCCAATCCAGCCTTGTTATCTCAATCTCGTATCCAAGCTCTTTACCTATATGCTTAGCCATCATTACATCATATCCGTAAGCATATTCATTCTGTCCGTTTGATATTTTAATAGCACCGTTTGAATTATCCGGCTGACTCCAGTTATAAGGTGCATAACTGCATTCCATTGCAACTTTAAGCACTTTAGTACCTGAAGCCTGTGATGATTCCCCGGTACTTTCTTTTCCGGTCTGTCCACACGCTCCTATCATTAACATAATTCCCGCAATCCCTGCTACCGCAACTAGGTTTAAAATTTTTTTCATCTTTAATCTCCTCTTTTTATAAATATTGATGTAGGTGTCAAAAGTATTTGACACCTATTTATAAAGAAAAAACAGCCTTGAATAAAAGCCGTTTTTCCATAATACTCATTATACAATTAATTTTATAAAGCAGCAATGCCTTTTACACAAAGAAATTCTATTTATACTGTAAATATCACAGAAACAATATAACTAGCTTCCATATTTAAATCCGAATTTCAACTCTGCTCTGTGTTCTGCCTCCCGACTTCCTATAAAAGCCATTTCAATTCTTGCGCCAAGACTTCTCAATTTTTCATCAAATCTTTCATACCCTCTCTGTATAAAGTGGATATCCCAAATTGTACTGTAACCTTTCGCCTTAAGTGCCGCAAGCACAAGTGCCGCACCTGCTCTAAGATCAGGTGCAAAAAGCCCTGCTCCCGTAATCGAATCAACACCTGATATAAAAGCCGCATCACCCCTTACTTTTATATCAACGCCCATTTTCATAAGCTCGTCAATATACAAAAATCTGTTTTCAAAAATCTTTTCTTCAACCACACTTGCTCCTGAAGCAACCGAAAGAAGTGTAGTAAACTGTGGCTGCATATCAGTAGGAAATCCCGGATATGGCATAGTTGTGATGTCAGATGCCAAAAGTTTCTTTCCTGCTCTAACCCTTATATAGTCATCTCTTGTAATAATATCACAGCCCATCTCAATAAGCTTTTGAGAAACCGGTTCCATGTGCTTCGGTATAACATTTGTAACTGTTATATCTCCGCCCGTTATAGCAGAAGCACACATAAATGTACCTGTTTCTATCTGATCAGGGATCACTGTATATTCACTGCCATGAAGCTTTTCAACACCGTTGATTCTTATCTCATCGGTTCCGGCACCTCTTACATCCGCTCCCATTGAATTCAGAAAATTAGCTATATCAACCACATGCGGCTCTTTTGCAACATTTCTGAGCACAGTCCTTCCTTCAGCCAATACAGCGGCAAGCATAGTATTTATCGTAGCACCTACTGATACTGTATCAAATGATATAGTATTTCCTATCAGAGCTATAGCATGAGCCTTAAGTATGCCGTTTGAAATCTCAGTTTTTGCCTGAAGCCCTTTAAAGCCTTTCAGATGCTGGTCTATTGGACGTGTACCTATACAGCATCCACCCGGTAATCTGACCTCTGCACTTTGAAATCTGCCTAAAAGAGCACCTATAAGATAATAAGAGGCTCTCATCTTTGACAGACTCGCATCATTTGCAACTACTGAATATATGTCTTTAGCATTTATCCTTACACTGTGTCTGCTAACTCTATGAACTCCAACCCCTAAGGAAGCAATCTCCTCAAGCATAATGTTTATATCCGAAACATCCGGAATATTATCAATAAAAACCGATTCTTCTGTCATAATGGCGGCAGCCAAAATGCCAAGTGCGGCATTTTTAGAGCCACTGACTGCAACTGTTCCACTTAAGGGATATCCCCCTTTAATTGAATAGCAATGCATATTCAAAATCTCCTTCTGGATTTTTTTTGGGTTTATTAAGAGTGATTATAACATAATATTAATAAAACGTAAAGAATTATGTAAAACTTTTCTAATATTTTTTTATCAAATAGCCGCAGATTACAAATACAGCTCTCTAAAAGCCTGATATACAGGATATCTAATGCCTCCATTATATCATAATATTTTTAGCATATCAAATTTATACCGCTATTTATATACAAATAAGCTTAAGCTATGGACAAGAAACATTACCAATACTATAATAACACACAGAACAGGCAGGAATCCTGCTGTAATAATTGTGTTTATTATTGAAAGGATTAATAATGGATTTTATTAAAAACAATTTTAAAGGAATATTTCTATGTCTTGCCATAGCCGCTCCATCATGGCTTATAGGCAAAAGTTATCCTGTAGTTGGAGGTGCTGTAACGGCAATGGCGGCAGGCATGATAATATCCGCATTTAATGCAGTAGACCCACAGACAGGTAATGGTGTAAAATTCGTATCAAAAAAAGTTCTGCAATGGGCTGTTATATTACTCGGCTTCGGTCTTAATCTAAATGTAATTTTTAAAACAGGAATGCAATCTCTGCCTATAATAGTATGCACTATAGGTATATCACTTATAACTGCATTTCTGCTGCATAAATTTCTAAAAATTGAAGCAAATACCGCAACTCTTATAGGCGTAGGTTCTTCAATATGCGGCGGTTCCGCCATAGCGGCAGCTGCACCTGTAATCGATGCCGATGACCGTGAGGTTGCACAGGCAATATCAGTTATATTCTTTTTTAATGTAATAGCAGCCGTACTCTTTCCTATTCTCGGCAAAAGTATAGGTCTTAATCATACAAATGGCGAAGCATTCGGTATATTCGCAGGCACCGCAGTAAATGATACATCATCAGTTACTGCAGCCGCTTCAACATGGGACAGTATGTGGTCGCTGGGTACTGCTACTCTTGACAAGGCTGTAATAGTAAAGCTTACAAGAACTCTTGCGATTATACCTATAGTAATTGCCCTTACTTATATAAGGCTTAAGAAAATCACTAAAGCACGGGAAGAAGAGACAAAAGAACATGCAGATATAGACCTTAAAAAGATATTTCCAGTTTTTATACTTTATTTTATGGCTGCCTCGCTAATCACCACCCTTGCCCCATGGATTGGTATCCCGAAAGAATTTTTTACTCCTTTTAAAGAGCTGAGCAAGTTCCTTATAGTTATGGCAATGGCTGCAATAGGGCTGAATTCCGATATAGTAAAGCTCATTAAAACAGGAGGAAAGTCAATTATACTTGGTATGGGCTGCTGGAGTGCCATAACGGCTGTAAGCCTTATAATGCAAAAAATAATGGGGCTGTGGTAATAAAAAGCCCCATTATTTTTATGTTTTTATTCCCAGAAGCATGAAAAATCATTATAGCTGCCGTTAAACATAATCTCAGCCTGATTTAAAGGAATTTTTTTAGTATCACCGGCATTTATATCATATACATATACACTGTTTCTGTCATATCCGTAAATTAAAAGCGGTGCACCGCCATCTGAATATCCAAGTACATAAAGGTTTTTGTTTAAAAAATAAAAACTCTGTCTTAAACTTATACCCATAAGCGAAGTAAGCGTATCGTCCATACGTGCCTGCATAAAATCCTCAGCCCTGGTAGCCGGAACCTTAAGCATCTTGTAACCCAATACAGCCGCTCTTGCATAAAATATATTTCCTCGAATATTTACCCTGCCCATGCCCGCATATGCCACCTGTATAGCCCGGTCGGGATTTTCATGGCTTGACACCATATCTCCATGAACATAGGCATTATATCTGTATTCCTGTTCATTCTGGTCTATATCAATATTTTTTGTGGTTTCATAACTTATATTCTCCGGAACCTCAAGTTTTTTTATCTTTTCTCCATTTACAAAATCCGATTCAGTAAAAAACACCCTGCCCTTATCTTCAGAACTGTAATAACCTATGCCTTTTATATCATCTGAAACAATATCGGTATTGCTTACTATCGTATCATCTGCTATAAAATTAAAACTCGTATCCCCGTTTTTATTTAAAAGCTTAAGATGTACCCTTCCGCCTTCAACTCTTACATCACTTATAAAATTTCCTACTCTCTCATAATGTTCCTGGACTTCAAGTAAATCATTTATTATCTCAATCGCATTATAGGGAGTAACTGTCTTTTTATCATTTATAATCCATGAAATATTTTCATCAGATATAGCCAGTACAAGGTCTGAATCTATAAAGCCCTTTGTACTTAAAAGTTTGCCCTGTTCGGCTTTTATCTCCTGTTTAGTACCTGTATCAAAATTCATAAAATTAATTATGCCTGAACCGTCCCTATCCTGTTTTACCTGCCACGCAAACCTGCTTTCAAGCGGACTTATACTGTAACAACCGTCCCTCAGTCCTTCAGCAACAACAATTGAACTGCCTCCCTCAGGATCTATCGAATATACTACAGATCCTATCTTCATATAAAGATTATTATTTCCTCCAAGATATGCAAGTGTAAGCACATCTTCTCTTATCTCTCCATATGTTTTATTAACCGGGATAAAGAAATTTTCAACTATTATATTTTTCTGAGGGTCATATCTGTTATAAATTATGCCTGTTTCACCCTCATGTTTTCCCCTGTTTATATAGCCATAAACCAGAAAGTCAACACTGCCGTTATCTCCGGTTTTTAATATTTTAATGTCATTTCTGTCATAGGCGCTCCTAAGACCTGAGTCTACACCGCTCCTAAATGAATAAAGCTTAACAGCAGACGGATTAATTACAGTTTTTGTGCCGCTTTCATCAGCAGTCCCTCTGTCTATAAGTATAAGATCACGGTTTGATACAAATGCTCTGAATCTTTCATCAGGACTTGAAAGCCCTGAGATTTTACCTGCTCCATTTATACCAAGCTCTATCTTTTCTGCATTAAATAGCTGTGTATCACCTAAAAACACCTCACTCATAGTTCTGGTATAGTCCATCATATAAAGACGTTCAGGACCTACACGCATTATAAAGCTTTCACTTATTTCATAAAGCTCTGCCTGCTTATTGTCATTTTTACTCCCTGCACTAAATGTAATCTTAAGTTCTCCCATATATCCGTCATAAGAACACAGCCGTATGTCTTTAACCCCTATAGGCCTTAGATTAAGCTTTCTGTAAGTCAACTGTTCATAGCTGCTTTTTAAATTCACAAGGCCCAGATTTGTATTATCACCGGTATCATCCGACTCAAGATAAGTAGCATTTTCCCTTGCAGCATCGTAATCAAAATTTCTATCGGAAAATGATGCGGCAAGTTCCACCATTTTTATAAGCTCCTCCTGCTGACATTTCATAATTGCAGTATAGTAATGTACATCACCTTTATTTTCAGTTACAAGAGTAAGATCAAGCCGGTACTGCCTCCATTCACTTAAATAATTTCCTATAGGCAGTTCAAAATCAATTCCGTTTTCATTTTCAGAATTTTCAAAATCATTTATACTTCCTCTGTCAATAAGCTCCGAAAGATCTGCACTCCTAATCTCATATTTTATACCTGTTATTGTTATAGAACCATCTCTTATAAAGAGTTTAAGCCTGCTGTCTTCAGGTACGCTTGTAAGCGTATCATAAGCAACATCCGGTCCCGGATCATTTAAAAAGCCCCTCATACAGTTCATATGCCTTTGAGCCATCTCAACCCATACTACCGGCAAAGACGGTTCTTCTATACTTGTATATACAGGTCCCCCTTTAGTGCCTTTTTGCACAAGCATTATAAAATAGCTTACTAAAGCCACAATAAATACTATACCCAGTATAACAAATTTATTTTTTAATAAGTTTAAAAACTTCATAAAAGCTCCTTAAATGCCTGAATACTGATATATAATTTATTTCTATACTATATATATAAAGCTCCTATACCATCAGAGTATAGGAGTTTTATATATAAAAACCGTAAAAATAAATTTAGGTTCTGCTATTTTTCAGGCTTTTCAACCTCAACTACGGCATCCTTTCTCATGGGTATGCGGCAGTTTTTATTGTTTCCAAATTCGACTATAATCATATCTTCGGTTATATCAATTATAATACCGTAAAAGCCTGCTGTAGTACATACTGAATCTCCTATCTCAAGACTTGAAAGCAATTCTTTTTTTCTTTCCTGTTCTTTTTTCTGAGGTCTATAAGACATAAAGTACATTAATGCTCCGAAGCCTACAATATAAACTATAAGTATACCTATATTGACTCCACCGTTAGCAGCTGCAGTTAACAGCATATTAAAATCCTCCTGAAATATTTATTTATCATTCTATGACAGTTTTGTAAATTTATATTTTATCCTGTCTGTCATACATGCTTTTAAGCTTAACCCTCTTATACTCCTTAAAATCTCCATATCTTATCGCATCCCTAATCTCAGACATCATTTTATTATAAAAATACAGATTATGCAATACACAAAGGCGCATACCAAGCATCTCACCTGCTTTAAGCAGATGTCTTATATACGCTCTTGAATGTGCACGGCATGCCATGCAGCCACAACCGTCTTCTATAGGAGCTTCATCAAGCTCATATTTTTTATTAAATAAATTAAGCTTGCCTGAATCAGTATAAACATGTCCATGTCTGCCATTTCTGCTTGGATAAACACAGTCAAAAAAATCAATTCCTCGCTCTACTGCCTCAAGTATATTTGCAGGCGTACCGACTCCCATAAGATATGTGGGCTTATCATAGGGCAGATACGGAACCACCGCATCAAGTATATTATACATCTCTTCATGGCTTTCACCGACTGCAAGTCCTCCTATCGCATAGCCATCAAGATTCATCTGAGATATCTCTTTTGCATGCCTTATCCTTATATCTTCAAATATACCGCCTTGATTTATACCAAAAAGCAATTGATTTTTATTAATTGTATTTTCCAGTTTATTAAGGCAGTCTATCTTATCTTTACAGCGTACAAGCCATCTGCTTGTACGCTGTACCGACTGCTCTATATATTCCCTTTCTGAAAGAGCTCCCGGACATTCATCAAATGCCATGGCTATGGTTGAAGCAAGATTTGACTGTATCTGCATACTTTCTTCAGGACCCATAAATATCTTCCTGCCGTCAATATGTGAGTTAAAATATACTCCCTCTTCCTTAATCTTTCTTAGTCCTGCAAGTGAAAATACCTGAAAACCTCCCGAATCGGTAAGTATAGGTCTGTCCCAATTCATAAACCTGTGGAGACCGCCAAGTTTTTTTACTATTTCATCACCCGGACGTACATGGAGATGATAGGTGTTTGAAAGCTGAACCTGAGTTTTTATATCTCTTAAATCTTCTGTAGAAACAGCACCTTTTATAGCAGCAACAGTACCTACATTCATAAATACAGGAGTTTCCACCTCTCCATGTACAGTTTTCATATGTGCCGACTTTGCATTTCCCTGCTTTGCAATCACTTTATAAATCATATATTATTGTTTATACTAGTCCTTTATTAAAATCTATACTATATTTATTAAAAACCATAGCATTTTTTAAAATCAGAATTTAGATTATACTTCTTACTTCTTCTTTTTCTTCTTTTTGCCTTTATTAAAATTCCCTGAAGCCTTTTGGGCAGTTTTCTTTTGTTCAGAATCTTCTTTAACTGAAGTTTCTTTAACTAAGGTTTTCTCAAGAGAGTCTTCATTGGCAGTGCCGTTTTCGTCATTCGCCATATCGGTATCATCATTATATGAAATATCAGTATCTTTGTTGCTGGTTGACGAATCCTTCGCATTTACAACTTTATCAAGATATAACTTATCTATATCAGGTTTATTGCCTGTGCCATCCGAAATATCGTTATCTATATCTCTATTATCAGCTTTAGCCTTGGATTTTTTGCCTGATTTTGATTTTCCGCTACTGCTATTGCTGCTCAAACTCTGATTTTCAGAAACTGATTTTACAGATGTGCCAGCCCCTGTTTTATTTGTATATTCAATCATTATATACCAGAATGCACCTGCCAGACAGACTGATGAGTATGTTCCGCAGACTATACCTACCATAATCGGTAGTGCAAACTCTCTTATTGAGGATACACCCAAAAGATAAAGTATAAATATAGTAATAAAAGTTGTCAGTGAAGAATTTATACTTCTTGAAAGAGTCTGTGTAACACTTAAATTTACTATTTCTTTTCTATCAAGCTTTCTTGAGAAACTTTTAAGATTTTCCCTTATTCTGTCAAAAATAACTATAGTAGCATTAATAGAATAACCCACTATGGTCAATATACAGGCTATAAAGGTTGAACCCAGACTCCATTTTGCCACTGCATAAAATGTGATTACAACAAGCACATCATGCATAAGAGCGGCAACGGAACTTAATGCAAACCTTATGTCGCTGAATCTGAACCATATATATATAAGCATAAGCAGTGTTGCTACAAGAGTTGCTACTATTGCATCCTTTTTCATTTCATTACTTACGGTGGCAGAAATACTCTCGGCGGTTATTTTATCAGTATCTACATTAAAATTAGACTTAAGTGCTTCATTAAGCTGCTCTCTCTCTTCAACATTAAGCGTCCTTGTCTTAATTATAACCTCAGTTGAATCTTTCACTTTCTGAGTCTGTATATCCGCATCATTTGTTACGGAACTTACTACCGGAACTACTTTGCTTGATATGTCTTCAAGCGACATATCTTCATTAAAAGTAACATTTGTTGATGTGCCGCCTTTAAAATCTATACTATAATTAAACTTCTTTCCGGTAGCGGCATCATTCATAAACATAGCAATAAAACCTACTGCTATAACAAATGCCGAAACTGCTATAAATATATATTTTTTTGAAAGAAAATCAATTATCTTTGCATCTTTTTTGCTTCCGTAATATTTTGCATTAGATGCACCGATATTATAAAAGCCATCCATTACACTTCTGGTTACAAATATAGCAGTAAACATTGAGAGTATAATTCCAAGTCCAAGTGTTGAGGCAAAGCCCTTCACAGTTCCTGTTCCCATAACAAAAAGAACTGCTGCTGCTATAAGTGTTGTTATATTGCCGTCTATTATAGCTGAAAGAGCCTTATTATAGCCGGATTTAATAGAAGCATCAACTGCCTTCCCGCTTCCTATCTCCTCTTTTATCCTTGCAAATATAACCACATTGGCATCAACTGCCATGCCTATAGACAGTATAATACCTGCAATTCCGGGTAATGTAAGAGTTATCTCAAAAGCCGCAAGAAGGCATATAATAACTTCAACATAAATTGCAAGTGCTATAACTGCGGCACATCCCGGCAAAAGATATCCTGCAATCATAAAAAGTGCTACTGCTGCAAATCCTATTGCCGCAGCTTTTAAGCTTGTTGCTATCGCATCCTGTCCAAGCTTTGCACCTACCACATTACTTCTAAGTTCCTCAAGTTCAAGTGAAAGTGAACCTATACGTATAGTTGAAGCAAGATTTTCAGCCTCTTCATGATTTTCCATACCGTCTATGGTACATTTACCATCTGTTATTGCAGCCCTTACAACAGGAGATGAGACCACGCTGCCGTCATATACTATACTTATCCTCTGGTTTAAAAACTTCGCAGTTGCATCTGCAAATGCCTTTTTCCCTTCATCTTTAAAAGATAATTCAACCAGATATTTTCTCTGCCCCGTATTCTGGTCAACAGTTGATGCCGCCTGTGCGGCTTCAACCATATCTCCGGTTAAAATCACAGTATTGTCAGGACCTACAAAGCTTAAAGAGCCGGGTTTTCCCAATTGCTCAAGTATAGCATTTGCATTTGACACCCCCGGTATATCTATATTAATCCTGTTTTTTCCTTCCCTGTACACCTCGGCTTCAGTTGATACCGTCTGCACTCTCTTTTGCAGTTTGTATATAGTATCATTCATATCGCCATCACTGGGATTTTCCTCAACTGCCTGATAAGTTATACTTACACCGCCCGCAAGATCAAGTCCAAGCTTAATCTGTCCCATGCTCATATATGACAGATAAGCAAATGCCGCAAGTGCTGCAAATACAACTAACAACTTTAAAAAGCCTTTTCTTTTATTGCTTCTCATATAATATATTTCTCCTTTTTAATCGGCTAAAGCCGCTTTTATCATAATAGCACATTCAATACGTTTTTTCTGAAGTTCACACCCAAGATCGTAGGTATCAGTCAGTGAACCGTGGAAACTATATGAATTTGCAGCACAGCCTCCGCTGCAGTAAAACCTTGCGAAGCACTCCCTGCATTTAGGTTTTGCATATACATTACACATTTTAAACTCATCGCTTATATCCTGCCTTATAAGCCCCCTGTCAACATCTCCCAGCAAAAATTCTTCTCTCCCTACAAACTGGTGGCATGGATAGAAGTCTCCCCACGGGGTAACTGCAAGATATTCAGTACCTGCCCCGCAACCTGAAAGCTTTTTAGCTACACAGGGACCATGTGTCAAATCTATATTAAAATGAAAGAAATTAAATCCCTTCCCCTCTTTTTTTCTCTTTAAATATTCCTTAGCCAGATTGTCATATTCTTCCATAATCCTGGGTAAATCATCAGGCTTTATAGTATAGCTCTCATTTTCATCTCCTACAACAGGCTCCATGCTTGTCTGTTTAAATCCAAGTTCTGCAAAATGCAGGACATCATTTGAAAAATCAAGATTATTTCTTGTATAGGTTCCCCTTATAAAATAATCCTTTGTACCTCTGCTTTTTACAAATTTCTTGTACTTAGGCACTATTATATCATAGCTTCCGCTTCTAACCCCCGCCCTTTGGCCTCTTGCCGGGCGCATAGCATCATTAATTTCCTTTCGTCCGTCAAGACTTAATACCACATTACTCATCTCACGGTTGCAAAAATCTATAACCTCATCATTTATAAGCACTCCATTTGTAGTAAGCGTAAACCTGAATTTTTTATCATTATCTTCTTCAAGCGAACGTCCATATGCCACAAGTTTCTTTACAACATGCCAGTTCATAAGCGGTTCTCCGCCAAAAAAATCCACTTCAAGATTGCGTCTTTTGCCTGAATTTGCCACAAGAAAATCAAGAGCCTTTTTACCAAC
Source organism: Johnsonella ignava ATCC 51276 (assembly GCF_000235445.1). Lineage (GTDB taxonomy): Bacteria > Bacillota > Clostridia > Lachnospirales > Lachnospiraceae > Johnsonella > Johnsonella ignava. The sequence goes on from NZ_JH378831.1 coordinate 79,640, forward strand.
TTCATAGCTCATCAGAGCTCTTCTCCCGTGATATTCTCCTTCATCTGCAAAGCAATACCTGCATGCCAGATTGCAGTCATGTGCCACATGCAGGCACAATGCTTTTACAACCGTCTTTCTTGCTTTAAAATCTTTTATATACAACTCATAAATATCCTTTGTAAAAAGTTCCTCCATATTTATAAGTTCCTGTATATCGCTTAATGCCTCATATATATCCTCAGCATCGTATCCCATTGCTTTAAGTCCTGCACCTATTTCAGTCCTTATATTATCACTTATTTCAACAGGCTTTTCTATCTCTCCTATAAGGGGCTCAGCTAAAGCAACAGCATCATACATAAGTTTATCTGTTACATGCACTGAACCTGAATTTACATCAAGTATTATATAATATCCGTTATTTATATACTGGTGAATCAATTTCTACCTCTCCATTACAACACAACAACCCCTACAATCATCAAATATGACCGTAGGGGATATGCTTGTTAAAACACCTTACTTATCTATTTGCATTCTCACAGGTCTGATTTCCTACAGTACAGGAAGTCTTGCAGGCAGACTGACATGAGGTCTGGCATTCTCCACAGCCGCCCCTTTTCATACTTTCCTTAAGCGGCTTGTCATTTAATGTTTTTACATGTTTCATTATCTATTACCTCCCTTCCCCAGAGTGTATTTTTCGTTGGGATTGTAGCATATTTCATATGTTTTTACAAGCTGATTTATAAAATCCGTCCAATTAAGATAATAATTAATTACAAATTTAAATCCTGCTTATTTAAATCTCTATACTTCTCTTATGTCAAATATCTGTCAAAACGCTTTACATTTAAAGTTTTTTTTGATACAATATCTTTAATTCCTATCAATATGGTATAGATTAAAGAATGGAGAACTGTTTTATGAAAATTTCGACCAAAGGACGTTACGCCTTACGGATGATGATAGAATTTGGGCTTAACTCCACAAATACTACAAAAATAAACCAGGTTGCAAAGAATCAGCAAATTTCAGAAAAATATCTTGAACAAATAGCCTCAACCCTTATAAAAGGAAAATTTATAAAAAGCATAAGAGGAGCACAGGGAGGATATATACTTGCAAAAGATCCGAAAGAATATACTGTAGGTGATATACTTCGCCTCACTGAAGGCAGCCTGGCACCTGTGTATTGCCTTGAATCAAATTCTGAACCATGTTGGCAAAATAATGCCTGTGTTTCAAAGAAAGTATTTAAATCAATTGAAGATGCCATAAATAACGTAGTTGACAATATAACACTTTATGACCTGATTGAAGAAGAAAAACTTATACGCAGTACAAATTTAAAAGATAGTAATCCTAATAATCTCGATATTCCCAAAAATCCAATTTCAGATCATAATACAATTTCAGAAGATATAAATAAATCTGACAGTGCTATGACTAAAATATAAAAAACATAAAAATGCCCTCCTTACCGGTTTCTCCGGTAAGGAGGGTAAATATAGTTTTAAAACTTGCTTTTTTTATGTTTTTTATTAATCAGCTGCAAACACTGCTGCAAAACCTTTTTTATCTTGCAATCCTCAAAACCGCATTCAATATTAAATAGCTTAAGGTACTGTAGACATTTAATTTTACACTTTTATTGATTTTATAAAAGCCGCTACTGTGATGAATCATCTCCATCAATTGAAACATTGCCTGCCACCGCATCATCATATTCAAATATCGCAAGACTTAAATCAAGCTCTGCCGACTTAAGTTCCGCCTTTTTCTGAGTAAAAGTAAGTCCTTCACCTATATACTGCACCTGTGATATAGTACCTACTTTAAGCTTTGTATCAGCAGCATTCCTATTTAACTGTGCTCCCTCATATGCAACCTTAGCAGCTTCATAAGCTGTTTTTGCCGAAAGCACCTTGTTATAAAGTTCATGAAGTTTTACTTTAAGCTTATCCTCCTGCTCCTGTACTGTAAGCACTTTTGCATTATAGCTTCCAAGCGATTTTTTGCTTTTTGTATTTCTTCCTTCTATAAGTATATAATTATTGCCTATCGCCTTCACTATGTCAGTATCAGGATTCATCTGGTCAATATGTGAAATATCCGGCTGTGGTATATCTCCTATCACAGGCATGGCATCAGGCTGCCATCCACAAAACATTATAAGGTTTCGCCTAAGCTGCTCCTTAGTTGCAGAAAGCTTAGTAAGCTGTGCCTGTGCGGACTCAACCTCAGACTGGGCTTTTTTATAATCTGCATTTATAGAAATACCTGCCTTAAACATGGCCTCACTGGCTGCCATAAGACTTTTATTAAGCTTTACAAGTTCATTTAATGTTTCTTCCTGAGTTTCTATATTTTTATAAGAAATCATAACATTTTTTACTGCACTTGACATCTGATGCCTTGCTTTATTAATCGATTTATTGCCTTCGCTTATAGGTTTTGCAAGACTTTCTCTGCTTTTATTCATATTTTTTATCATAGCATTAAAAGCTGAGATCTGAGCTTTATACATATAATAACTTTCCAAATCATTGCTTTCCTTAGCCAGGTCGGCAAGTTCATCCATAGTCATCCTTGCAGCCCTTAGCTCATTTATATTTGTAAGTATATCATATGAAGCTTTATTATAATTATCAACTGCAAAGGAAACACTCGGATTAAAATTTTTAACAAGTTCATCTATTTCATCATAGTTTAAATTATTATCCATGAGAGCCGCCCATGCTTCTTCACTATAACCGTTTAATTGTGCCTGTGTCTTTTGTGTTTCAGCCGGTTCCCTTGCACTTTCTATGTAAGCATAGACTCTCTGCGGCACATACATGGAAAGTATAGGAGTTAATGCTGTAATAAGTATTACAACACTGACACTTTTCTTAAAATATTTTACATTAATCATAACATACTCCTATGAAGTCGCCTTTGCAAGTCCGTTTATTGTCCATTCATAAGCTGAAATTGCTGTCTGGAGGGCATAAACTGACTGTTTATATGCAATCTCGGCATTTATCGTATCATTTTCCTGCTTTTTTAAATCTATAAGACTTATTGCGCCAAGTGAGTATCTTTTCTTTGCTGTTTCAAGATTTGATTTTTGCAGCTGAGAATTTGTATTTGCGTAAGTATAAGCATCCCTTGCAGTAATTACATTCTGGTATGCTTCAGTAACTGAAGAAGCTATATTTGACTTATTACTTGATATTGCATTATTCTGTGTATCTTTCTGTGTCTGTGATGAAGCATTGGCAAGCTTTCTCTCATTTACCTTTAAGGTATAATTGTTGGCAAGCGCTTTCTCAAGATCAGCGGTAGGATTCATGGCATCAATCCTGCTTAAGTCAAGTTCAGGAATTTCACCAAACTCAGGTTCTGCATTATATGCCCAACCGCAGCTTATAATAAGCTTCTGTTTTACCGTGTTTACTGCAGATTGTGCATCAGTTTCCGCCTGTTCACCCTTTATAAGTGCTTCCTGTGCATCAAGTACCTCCACCTGTGTTGCGGCACCTGCAGCAAGCTTTGCTTTTACAGTTTCAAGCTTAGACTTTGCAAATTCCTTATCAGCCTTTGCCTTTTCAACTGTAAGCTGTTTGCTGAAATAACTTAAAAAATTGTTCTGTGCAAGCTGTACAAGCTGCATTTCCGTATTTTCATAATTAAGCCTGTAAATCTCAGCATCCTCAAGCGTATCATCAGCACTTTTTAAAAGGTTGTCAGCCTGCACCTTTGACTGCTGAGCGGTCGCACGCTGTGAAGCATAGCTTGGACTGTCCGGATCTCCCTCATCTATATCCTTTAATATATCTTCTGCCATCTTCTTATAGGCATCTGATACTTCAGAGTTTTTAATTCCGTAATCTTTTTTAAATCTAAAAAATTTAATCTGATTATCCTGTACGGTAGGGTTATATTCCTTTATAAGTCCCGCTATTTCACCATATTCAAGCTTATTATCCCTTAATTTTTGCCATTCTTCATCAGTCCTTGCAAATGGCGGGCTTACAGCATAGGCTATATTTGCAGCAGCTGCAGCTGTTGTAAATATAAATGCAAAAGCTGCAACAAGTTTATACTTTTTCAAAATAATACCTCCTTTATTGTATAATTATCACCCTATATCCCATTTCCTGAATACACAGGAATATCTCTCAAACTTTATATGTCCCATGTGTAATGTTACAACTATTATTTTTATATGTAAATAAACTAAACCTTAAAAAAACTTTACACTTCTTTTATACATTCCTAAAGATATTATTTAGGGAAAAATATTTCTGATTAAATCATAGTTTCCTTAGATTTTTTAAGTTCTATACCCTTATTTTCTATACTTTTTCGTATCCCAAGCATCTTAGAGTCGGTTGAAGCTATTACATCAGCACATTCTTTAAGCTGTCTGCCTATTTCACTTGAATAATCGAATACACTTTTATATTTAAGCTGATGTTCAAGACTTGCCCAAAAATCCATAGCCATAGTGCGTATCTGCACTTCAACCCTCATAGACTGTTTTTTATCTGAAAAAAATACCGGGATTTCTATAATCATATGATACGATCTATATCCGTTTTCTTTAGGATTTTTTATATAATCCTTTATAGCTACAACCTTTATATCATCCTGTCTTACAAGCATATCTGCAACTTCATATATATCATCAAGAAATGAGCATATTACACGAATTCCTGCTACATCGTCAAGATTATTTATCATAGACTCAAGTGTGATTTGAAATCCTTTTCTGTTTAATTTTTCCACTATGCTCATAGGCTTTTTTACTCTTGATTTTATAAGCTCTATAGGATTTCTTTTATTTCTTACCGACAACTCATCATTTAATACTTCAAGTTTAGTCTTTACTTCTCTTATGGCACATGTATACATCATCATTATTTCCTGAAACTGCTGTGCAAAATTAACCATGTCTTCAGGAACCTGCACAAGATCAGGAACCTGCACTATCGAGCTGTCAAGTTCACTATTAGGATTGTTATTAATCTGCATACCTTCTCCTTTTATGATCATTCGGCAAAAGCCGACACCTATATCCTGAAACCGTTAGGCGACATATAATTTATTTATCTTTAAGAATATCTATAATACGCCTTGCCGGTTCATCAAACCACGGTGCTTCAAAAAACTCTATCTCACCGCTGTCAACCGCCTTTGCAACCTCAGGTGTTATGGGAAGCTTTGCCAGAACATTTAATCCGTGCTTGGCTGCAACCGTTTCAATATGACTCTCTCCATATATATAATGTTTTGTATTACAGTTGCCACATACAAAATAACTCATATTTTCAATTATTCCAAGCACCGGTATATTCATCTTTTCAGCCATATTAAGAGCCTTTTCAACTATCATTGCTACCAGCTCCTGCGGACTTGTTACAATGATTATGCCGTCAACCGGCAGAGACTGAAACACTGTAAGCGGCACATCTCCCGTTCCCGGAGGCATATCAACATACATAAAATCAATATCATCCCATACCGTCTCACCCCAAAACTGCTTTACAACTCCCGCTATTATAGGTCCTCTCCATATTACCGGGTCTCTATCATTTTCAAGTATAAGATTTGTGCTTATAATATCTATACCTGTAGCAGTTGTCATGGGTATCATCAGTTTATCCTGATTCACACCTACTCTTCCTGAAAGTCCAAATGCCTTGGGAATTGAAGGACCTGTTATATCTGCATCAAGTATAGCGGTTTTATAACCTGCATTACGGGTCTTTACAGCCATCATTGATGTTACCAATGATTTTCCAACTCCTCCCTTACCGCTCACTATACCTATAACTTTCTTTACGGAGCTTCCGGCACTGAGCTTTGCTCTGAAGTCCACAGGTGCAGAATTTCCCGCTGCCTTCGAGCAGCCACTGCAACCTGTCTTATTTTGTTCGCTCATATTATAAAATCTCCTTTAATTTTACTTTAACTGTTTTGTTTTACAATATTATGATGCAGGGGACAAAAGATAATAAATTCCCTTACAAGCAGGCTTGCATCGAATTTTTATACTTTTGACACTTGTATCATATTATATATTTTAAATATAAAAATATAATGAATTTGTTTAAAAAAACTGTCTAAGGTAATAAACCTTTTGACAGTCTTATTATAGCTTATATCAGTAAGGATAGCAATGCTTATGTCAGTTATATCTAAGTCATTGAACACACCTTATACAGTTGATACGGCTCTAAAATATTAATCTTTAAATCTACTGAGTATACTGAGATTATATTAAAATATATAAAATTTAATTGAAATTAAATCCATGTGATAATTAATAAAATATATTGTTTATAATTAAAATTTATTTAATCCGCTTTATCTCTCGGTATTTTTTGCTTTATTTATGGCTTCAAGTTTTTTTACAGAACGCATCCTTGTCTTAATATAAGTCATTGCAGGTTCAAGCATAAAAAATACCAGGGTATTTACAGGAAGCATAATCATATTTTTTATAAAGCGACTGGATATAAGAACTGTAAATTTACCATAGCCCATATATTCCATAAGTGCAGTATTTATAAAAAGATTGCACAGAACCATTACTATGATATTTGCAACCAGAACTCTCTTAATCGTAAGCTTCTTATTGTAGAATGCAACTCCGTATATAAACCCGGCAAGCATCTCATTAATTGTAAATCCTATAAAAAATGTTCCTGATGACGGATTCATCATATATCCGACTATATCCATAACAAATGCTGTTCCGATACTTACAGCCGGACCCAGCAGATAACCTATGCAGCGCTTTGCCACACTGCCAAGACCAAGTTTCATATACCTGGGCAATATAGGCAACATACCGGTAACCGTAGTTATAACTATGCCAAGTGCACATAACATACCGGCAAGCACAAGATTTTCAAGTACAAAAAATCTTGAAGCGGATTCCTTAAAATTTTCTTTAAATTCGTCAAACATATAAAAATACCTCCTTTCGCAGATGATACAAGCCCTCTTATAAATCACTTTATGTACAAACATAAAATTGATACCTGCATAATTTTAATATTTATACAACAAAGCCCTATATAAAACCGCCTGTTTACAATCGTATCACGACAGAAGGTATTACTGAACTGCCTTACAGCGGGATGCGACTTAGACACCGCGTCGTTTGACTTCGTTTGCCTGACAACTCCCTGTCCAGACAACACTTAACGCGTCCTCGTCTACTCTGCATTTAATTATTTTCCTAAAAATAGTAACATAAATTACAGCACAATACAAGTATAAAATACCATTTATAAAAATATCCTGCTAAATTTATAATCAGTTTTCATTTCTGCATACACCGCTTTTTATAGCTGCTTTCTTTACCGCAGATGCCACATCATAAGCAACATTTTTATCAAGTGCGGAAGGTATTATATAATCTGCTCTTAATTTTTTATCATCTATAGTCCCGGCTATGGCATAAGCTGCTGCAAGCTTCATCTCCTTATTTATACTTTTTGCACCAACATCAAGTGCACCTCTAAATATACCAGGAAAAGCAAGAACATTATTTATCTGATTCGGCATATCGCTTCTGCCTGTACCTACTACTGCCGCTCCTGCCTTAATCGCCCTTTCATAGCTTATTTCAGGATTTGGATTTGCCATTGCAAATATTACCGGAGACGGCGCCATACTTCCAATCATTCTTTCCGAAAGTACATCTGCCACTGAAACACCTATAAATACATCTGATTCTTTTAAAGCATCTTCAAGATTTCCGTCAAGGCCTCTTTTATTTGTAATCTTACACAGCAGTCTTTTATGTTCTGTAAGCCCGGTTCTTTTTTCAGATATTATTCCCCCTTCATCACATGCAGTTATATCATTTACACCTGCATCAATCAGCATCCTGATTATTGCAGTTCCGGCACTCCCCGGACCGTTAAGTACAACTCTGATTTTTGCTATATCCTTTTTTACAAATTTAAGTGCATTTATAAGAGCCGCCAGCACAACTATTGCAGTACCGTGCTGGTCATCATGAAACACAGGTATGTCAAGCTTTTCATCCAGAATTTTTTCTATATAAAAACATTTAGGTGAGGCTATATCTTCAAGATTTATTCCGCCAAAACATGGTGCTATATTCTCGACAATTTTTATAATCTCATCAGGATTTTTTGTATCAAGACATATTGGAAATGCATCAACATCCGCAAATTCTTTAAATAATACTGCCTTACCTTCCATCACGGGTATTGCCGCAAGTGCTCCTATGTCTCCAAGCCCAAGTACAGCACTGCCATCTGAAACTACTGCTACAAGATTTGATTTTGCAGTATATCTCCATACCGCACTTTTATCTTTATATATCTCCACACATGGAGCTGCTACTCCGGGAGTATATGCAGTACTTAAATCCTGCCCGGTCTTTATATGAATTTTCGAGTCAACTGCCAATTTTCCTTTATTAGCCTCATGCAGCTTTAAAGCTTCCGTGCCAAAATCCATCTTTATTTTCCCTCTTTCTATAATTTTATATGCGGTTTACAGGCAAAAGCTCATAGCTTATATAAACCTCATCACCGGCTTCATAATGTCTGCCGTTATTTAATATCACCGATCTGATTATTCCGTCAGGAGTATCAAATATGATTTCAATAAAAGCTCCTAAAAAATTTATTTCTTTTATTAATGCGGCTCTAACTGTTTTTTTATTAGTTTCAGAGTTAAAACTTTCTTCTATTTCCTGTTTTATTATATCATCAGCACTATTTTTCTTATGAGTTATATTGTGCTTTTTATCTTTATAATAATGTCCATTTTCTGAAATATACTTTTTCTTTTCACTTTTGCACTGTTTAATTCCTATTATTTCAACCATTTCAGGACGTACATAATACTCTCCGAATATATTTGATTTTCCTATAAATTCAAGCACTTTTTTGTTTTCAGGTTTTTCATACAATGCTTCAGGTGTCGAATTTTGTATTATCCTTCCTTTGTCAAGCAATACAACTCTGTCAGCCATACCGAAAGCTTCTTCCTGGTCATGGGTTACAAATATCATGCTAACATTAAATTTTTTCTGAAGATTTATAATCTCTCTTCGCATATCAACACGCAGCTTGGCATCAAGATTTCCCAGAGGCTCATCAAGAAGAAGCAGACCGGGACGTACTATAAGACTTCTTGCAAGTGCAACTCTCTGCTGCTGTCCGCCTGAAATATTTGCAACATATTTCTTTTCATAGCCTTTAAGCCCTACCGTTTCAAGCATATCCGTTCCCATTTTCTGCCGGCTTTTTCTGCTTATCTTTGCACCGCTGTTATCTCTTTTAAATTTAAGACCATATATTACATTATCAAGCACATTCATATGAGGAAAAAGTGCATATGACTGAAATACTGTAGATATATTCCGCTCTTCAGGCGGCAGTGTACTTATCTCTCTACCGTCAAGAACTATGCTTCCGCCATCAATATCACAAAAACCTCCCACAGCCTTAAGTACAGTACTTTTACCGCTGCCTGAGGCTCCTAAAATACACAAGAGCTCACCCTTTTTAAGTTCCAGATTTATCTCAGAAAGAACTGTTCTTCCATCATAGCTTTTTCTTAAATCTCTTATGCTTAAAAATGGTTCAGTCATATATACACTGTCTTTTGCGCTTTCTATATTCATAAATATTAAATTGAATTCCTTTTTATTTTTGACTTTTTAATATAAACAGTTACACAGGCTTGTTTATATTAACTTATAAGCACTACATGCCGTTTTAACACAGCTCTATATAATACAATTGTCATATTTGCAGCAGGATTTATGATGAATGTGATGTAATAAACATGTAACTGCCATTTATCACTATACATATAATTATAATCCAAAGTGCAAGCACTGAACCTATATTATATTTTCCGCTCTGTATAACATCAAACATGACAAGTGTAAGCACCTTATGCCCGGGATGTATAAGAAATATTATAGAGCCTATTGTAGTCATGGTTGAAGTAAATGCATTTATAAATGAAAGTCCCAGCTGTCTGCGGCTTAAAGGCAATATAACATCAAGTATTTCATTGTGCCTGCCGCCGCCAAGATCTCTTACTGCATTTACAGCCTCAATATTAATACCCTCCATAGCCGCATTGCCTATCTTTGTGGAAAACGGCAGCTGTTTAAATATTACATTTAATACTACTATTGCCGCAGTTCCTGTTATCATAAGAGGAGGTTGTCTAAAAGCCAGCAGATATCCCAGACCGAAAAAAGTTCCAGGTATTACATATGGAAGTGTAGCTGCCAAATCAATCCAGAAAAAAAACTTTATTTTCCTTATCTGCATATAATATCCTATTAAAAGCCCCATAATACTACCACAAGATGCCGCTATAACACTGTAAATTATACTTCTTAGTGTAGTCTGATTTATATAAGGCAAAGTTTCTTCTATATTTTCAAGCGTAATTACAAGACTTCCTTTTTTCATTCTGGTAAATGCTGAAAATATTATAGATATATATTGCATACTTATCCATAATAAAAAAAATAGTGCAATAGCTTTTATACAATTATACACTATTCCTTTTCCTACAATTTTTGAATTTGATGTCTCAATACCATGTGATGTTATACCAAGATTTTTCAAATTTTTATGGTATGGTACAAAAACAGCTGCCGCCGGCAATATTAACAGCAGATTTACAGCTGCCGCCCTTGGCAGGTTTCCCTGTGCTATAACCGCCAGATAGCTTTCAAGTGCAAGCACATTGTACTTTCCTCCTATAATTGCAGGAGTTCCAAAATCAGATATACTTCTTAAAAATGTAAGAAGTGCAGAAGCCTTTATTCCCGGCAGCATATTCGGCAATATAATATCACATATTATATCATTCGTCTTTGCACCAAGACTTTTGGCACTGTCAATCATATATCCCGGAATAGATTTTAATACACCGTAAAGCAAAAGCGAACATAGGGAAAAATCACTTAATGCCTGCATAAGTACTATACCTGTAAGCCCGTAGGGCTGTACTGAAAGATGTAAAAGCCTGTAGCTTATAAGACCCCTTCTGCCGAAAAGATTTATATAGCTTAGTGCAGTTACAAAAGGAGGGCTTATCATAGTGATACCCAGAATCATAAGCCAAAATTTCTGTAATCTTTCAGAGCATATAAAGATATACACAGAAACACATATGCCGGCAGTAAGTGTCAATGCCGTTGTCAATATGCCCAGCCTTAAAGAGTTGAATAAAAGTGTTTTATTATCAAAAAGACTTTTTATATATCTCAGGTCAAATTTATTTTCATAATAAAATGCCTCTGCAAGTATATTAAAAAACGGCACCATAATAAATATAACAATCCCTGTCGCAAGTATTGACATTATTATTATATCTATAATCTGATACCGTTTTTTATGTTTCATAAATATTCCCGCCTTTTATTTACATGTATCACATATAAATCAATCTATCATTTTTAAGATTGTGAGTTGATTTAATTATGCAGAAACTATTTTTCTACCTTATCCTTTGCTATCTCTTTAAATTTCTCCAGAACCTTTTCTCTTGAGCTTCCGAATGTACTTAAATCCTGTTTTATAAGCTTGTCTTTAGGAAGTCCGAGAGATAATCCTTTTACACCCGGTTTTACTATCTGAGCAGTATCTTTACCGTCAAGCTCCGCTATAAGTTCCTGTGCTTCTTTTGTAAGCATAAAGTCAATAAATGCCTTTGCCGCCTCCAAATTATCACTTCCTTTAAATATAGCAGTACCTTCAGGAACCCATGGCAATGCATCTTCAGGATATACTACACTTAATTTATTATCTTCGGCAGCATCAAAAGCAGACTCGTCAACAGGTATTATACCTATACCGAACTCTCCGGCAGTAGTTTTTTCCTGCGGATCTTTACCTCTTTTTCCGTAAAAAGCTATATTTGAATTAAGCTTTTCAATATATTCCCAGCCTTTTTCTTCACCATAAAAATCTAAAAGCCCTTTTATTACTGCGTAATTTGTTCCTGAAATTGAAGGATCGCTCATTATTATCTCGCCCTTATATTTTTCATCTTCAAGATCCTTCCATGTCTTAGGTACGGCAAGTCCCTTTTCTTCAAGGACCGAATCATTAACTAAAAATCCCGCTACAGTAATTCCCTTTGCAACCCATGCGCCATCAGCATCTTTATACTGGTCGGGTATATCCCCGGCATTTGGTGATTTATAAAGTTCAAGCATACCGTCAGCCTTTGCTGCCATAAATGCATCAAGGCCTCCTCCAAACCATACATCAGCCATAGGCTTTCCTTCAGCTTTTGCCCTTGAAAGCACTTCACCGCTTGACATAGACAAAAATTCAACATCAGCACCTGTTTGCTTTTTAAATTCATCAAAAAGTTTTACATACTTATCACTTGTAGCAACTACCTTTAAGGTTGTTCCACTCAAATCTTTTGCCGCCTTGTCTCCTGAGCTTCCTGAATCATTTTTTTCAGAAACTTTTCCGGACTCATCTTTGGAAATGCTGTCAGAACTTTGTTGCACATCCTTTGAGGCTCCGGAACCGTCAGATGATGAACTTGAAGCCGTATTTTGCGAAGAACATGCACAAAGCACAAGACCTGCAAACATGATACCTGCAAATACCTTAAAAAAATTTTTCATAATATAATCCTCCCATAAAATTTTATATACCATATATTTGAATATATGACATAGTATTTTTACTGTATTCTGTGTGTAAAATTTAATACAGTACAGATTATAATACCATACTTTATCATTATATGCACTATGAAAATTTTTTTTGTAATTTGTTTAAAAATAAAAAGTGCCGCCTCAGAAAGAAGTTAATCCTGTCTGAAACAGCACTTCATATAATCCCAAAATGTCGTTCTTACATTATGACGCCTAGCAGGGCTAGGTGGGTGTCCTCAATGTGTTTTCTGCCATCCACTTTATAAGAGGCTCGACATCCAATCACAAAATGCTTGGACCCCGTAGGTCAAAGTGTAGGTTCAAAATTGGTAAGGTTGTCGCACACCCCAGGTATTATATCGTTATTTTTATGAGTAACAACATACAATTTCTTACTCGGCTTGATTATAACTCTAATTTTAACAAATATCAAGGCTTTTTTGTAAACTTTATTACATTTCCGTCCTCTTCACCGCATGTAGCTCATATAGCCATAAGGGATTTTCATCTGACCGGTATATCAAGACAGTAACATCAAAACAGTAACATTTTCCATACAAAAACATTCAACTTTTATATACATTGTAAAAAGTCTTCAGTTTCTTGCGTATTTTTTAAAAAATATACTTCCCTTAAAATAATTATTACTTTCGAAATATTCTTGAAGTTTTTTTGAATTGATAATATATACAAGCCATATCAAATCCCATATTATCAGTGCTATAGCAAGCTCAGGTTTACGATAGAATATCCCCATACTTAAAAAACGGGAAATACCTACCCATATAATCTTTTTTTCAAAATACCTGAGAAAATTATCATTTTTAAAAACCAATGCCCAAATTACATTGCTGCAATAATAAATTTCTATGGTTTTAGATATAAAATACGGAAAGCCTGTATATACCATTAGAATTATCCCACCAATACTTTCATTAAATATATCCGCACCATAAAAAAATATAAAATAAAAGGACTAAAACCTATGCTGATTAATATAATAACAACTATATTATACAGTATAAATATCCAAAGCAATTTTATATCTGATAATTTACTTTCTTTAATTTTTTTAAAAAAACTACTGTCATATGTTATATTTTTTTGTTTTTCTTCCATTAAAAAATTACACCCCTCAAGCTATCCATTTGATAATAATACCAATGATCCATTATTTTTTCTGTATAGTATTCCTTTTCCATTTTGTCGGTGTAACCGTCCCCGCTTGCTATAAGCCGATCTTCATTATCACTTTGCCAGGCTCTGGGTTTATCATTCTCATTATAATAAAATCCGTGTTCTACGGCAATAGTAAAACGTCTCGCTAATACAAATTCTATATATGTATTTTCATTGTCTTCTACATGTATAAGCAATGTATCTATTTTATAATTATAAAACATTTCATCTAATAACTTGTTCTTATATTTTTTATAATACTCATCCGACTCTCTATATCTATCCATAGAGCTTACACTATTAAAAAGGTCTTTGTTATTTATAAGTGCATTTAATTTTTCTTTGTCTTTTATAACATGTTGAATAACATCTTCTTTAGTTTTTATATGATATCTGCCGCTTTCATATATATTGTATCTAATCAGCTGTATTATTAAACAAAACACAAAAAACAGCAGTATTGCACGACCTATATTTAATTTTTTTAATTTCTGATACATTGACTTTATATTATTAGCCTTTCTATAAATTTATTTAAGCAATAGACAAACATCTATCATGTGAAGCGTGATTTGCTGTACTATCGCTTTTATTATTCCAGTATACCACGTTTTAATATTCAATTCTTTATTGAGTTTTTATTTTTGCTTCACGAATGATTTTCCCATCTTTTTCATATAATATTCTCCCCAGCATATTACCGCCCTCTAAATCTTCAACACTATAGAAAAAAAGTGATACTTCCATACCGTCATCCAAAACATATACAGGACGAATATACCCGTAACCTTCCCATTTGTCAGGTTCTCCCAATATAAGTGCTATTTCACTAGCCGGCTTCCCAAGTAATGATTCAAATTTATATCTTGTTCCAGAATTAACTTCATACATATCATGTCTTTTACATAAAAATATTAACATACATAATAATACAATAAATAAACTTAATGATAATATTTTTATATTCTTTCCTTTCAGATATTTATTTTTTGCTGATATAATAAAATCCCAAGTCATATTTATACCCTCTTTTCTTTTAAGCATCAAAAGGCGCTGCCATTACCCCCCCTGCAGGGAAGCAGGGCATAAAAAAACAGCACTATTAAATGCCATTAAAAATGACATAAAAAGTGCTGTGATTCTATTTAAAAAAGCAAAGTTCAACCTGTGCCTGTACAGGTGATTCTTTTTGTACTTTAACACGTTAATTAAAATAGCTTCCTTACCTGTTTTTTCCATCATGTATTCCCTCCTTCTATATAACATGACATGTGTTTTCCCGGCTGTTTTTAATGCCGGTTCAGGTTACGCTTAGACTAACTGGTTTTAACTTGATAGCTGTAAAACTGTGCAAATCATAAAAATATATTAAAATCTATCAGCTATGTATATAGACTTATGGAGTTATGGATTTATGGATTTATGGATTTATGGGCTTATCTAAACATTCATCAACTTATACAGACTTATATCAATATATCTAATTATCTAAATTCACATAAATATATAAATATCCGACTGTTTTGATGAACTGTTAATCCATAAATTTTAGCTGATATTCTTAATATTTTTTTAAGAGTATCACAGAATTTTTACAATGTCAATAGTATTTATAATAATATTAACAATAAAATTTATATTTAAAGCAATATTTCCTATTATAATGTAAGATGCGGATTATCTCCTCAACCAGCCGGAATTTTTAGACAGAGGAATTCAAATTAAAATCCGCTTAATTAAGTAAAAAATCACTCATCACCCTATTGCTTAAATCAATTCCCCTTGGTGTAAGCCTTATATTTGAACCGTCATTTACAAGAAGTCCCAGATCTTTATTTCTCTGTATAGCTTCACCAAATACATTGTAAATATTATAATCAAACCTTGACAGAAATTCCGCCCCTGAGACTCCCTTCATCATCCTCAGTCCTAAAAACATAAATTCACTCATCTCATCCTCAAGTGTAAGTTCCTGTATATCTTGATAAAGCGGTGTAATATCATTTTTAAAATCTATCTTCATATATTTTTTTATATCTTTTTCAACATGAAAACGTCTTTTAAATACATAGCTTGAAGCACCAAGACCCATACCCAGATATTCAGCTCCTGTCCAGTACCCTGTATTATGTATACTCTGAAATCCGGCTCTTGCATAATTACTTATTTCATATCTTTCATACCCGAATCTCTGCAAAAAATCCGCAGTCATCTTATACATTTTTCTCTCATCTGATTCACTTGGCAAGAGTTTCTTTCCCTCCTCTTTAGTATAAATCTCTGCAAATTCGGTTCCCTCCTCTATTATAAGCGAGTATGCGGAAATATGCTCAGGCTTTAACCTAACAACATTTTTTAGCGTAGACTTCCAGCTTTCAAGAGTCTGATACGGAAGTCCGCTCATAAGGTCAATATTTACATTATGAAATCCTGCCTCTCTTACCAACTGGTAGCTTTCAAGAAATTTTTCATATGTATGTATCCTTCCAAGATTTTCAAGTTCTTTATCAACGGTTGACTGTAACCCTAAGCTTATCCTATTTATACCTGACTGTTTAAAATATTCAAGTTTTTGAGCATCCAGCGTTCCCGGATTACATTCTATGCTTATCTCGGCAGAAGCTTCAACAACAAAATTTTCATAAACAGCACTCATCAGATTTGATATATATACACCCGGTAGTATTGACGGAGTACCTCCACCTATAAATACGGTATTGATTTGATAATCAGTATAATTTCCTCCCTGTGCCCTTATCTCATCAACAAGCTTATCTACATAAGCCCTGTATGTGCCGCTGTCTGCCGAAGCTGAAAGAAAATCACAATATCTGCATTTGCTTTCACAAAACGGTATATGTATATATAATTCAAGTTTTTTCTTTTTATCCATAAATCTTATAAAATCCTTAAAATATTAATGTGGCAATATAATTAAAATATAGCCTTAAACCGGCTGTACGGAAGATATAGATATATTATTGTATACATAATATTACAAAACTATATATCCGCCGAATACCCTTATATATGCAGTATTATATACTCCGGCTTCTATTCATCATCTAGTTTAAGCACACTCATAAATGCCTTTTGAGGTATTTCAACACTGCCTATCTGACGCATACGTTTTTTACCTTCCTTCTGTTTTTCAAGAAGCTTCCTCTTTCTTGATATATCACCTCCATAGCATTTGGCAAGCACATCTTTACGAACTGCCTTTACAGTTTCTCTGGCAATTACTTTACCTCCTATAGCAGCCTGTATAGGAATTTCAAATAAATGCCTGGGTATCTCATCCTTAAGCTTTTCACACATCTTTCTGCCTCTTTCATAAGCCGAATCGGCATGAACTATAAAAGACAGTGCATCTACTTCCTCTTTATTAATCAATATATCAAGTTTTTGAAGTTTTGAAGGCTGATATCCTTTTATTTCATAATCAAGTGAGGCATATCCTCTTGAACGGCTTTTTAACGCATCAAAAAAGTCGTATATTATTTCATTTAACGGCAAATCATATTTTAATAAAGCACGATTTTCTTCTATATACTCCATACTTATATATATGCCTCGCCTTTCCTGACACAAATTCATTATTGAACCTACAAATTCCTTTGTAAGCATAATTTCAGCCGAAACTACAGGTTCTTCCATGTGCTCTATCTCAGTAGGTTCAGGCAGGTTTGACGGATTTGTAAGCTCTATCACGCTGCCGTCGGTTTTATAGACCTTGTAAACAACTCCGGGAGCCGTTGTAACAAGATCAAGTTTATATTCCCTCTCAAGTCTTTCCTGTATTATCTCAAGATGTAGCAGACCTAAAAAACCACACCTGAAACCGAAACCCAGTGCAAGTGAGGTCTCAGGCTCATAAAATAACGAAGCATCATTAAGCTGAAGTTTTTCAAGCGCATCTCTTAAATCATTATACTTTGCACCATCAGCAGGATAAAGACCGCAATAAACCATAGGAGTTACTTTTTTATATCCGGGGAGTGCTTTTTCACATGGATTGTCCGCATCAGTTATAGTATCACCGACTCTTGTATCCTTAACATTTTTTATACTTGCAGTTATATATCCTACCATTCCTGGAGACAGTTCATCACATTGTATAAACCTGCCGGCTCCAAAATATCCGACTTCTACCACTTCATAATAAGCCTTTGTAGCCATCATAAGAATATTACTGCCTTTCTTTACAGTACCTTCCCTTATTCGCACAAAAACTATAACTCCCCTGTATGAATCATAAAGTGAATCAAATATAAGTGCCTGCAGCGGATTATCTCTATTTCCCTTAGGAGCAGGAACCTTTTTAACTATCGCCTCAAGAACATCCTCTATGTTTATACCCATCTTTGCCGATATTCTGGGGGCATCAGAGGCTTCTATACCTATAATATCTTCTATCTCGGCAATTACATGCTCTGGGTCCGCACTAGGAAGGTCCACTTTGTTTATAACTGGTATTACTTCAAGATTATTATCAATTGCAAGATATACATTTGCAAGTGTCTGTGCCTCTATTCCCTGTGCTGCATCAACCACAAGTACCGCTCCATCACATGCTGCAAGAGAGCGTGATACCTCATAATTAAAATCTACATGCCCCGGGGTATCAATAAGATTAAATATATATTCATTCCCATCCCTTGCCGTATAAACAGTCCTTACCGCCTGACTCTTTATAGTAATGCCTCTCTCTCTCTCAAGCTCCATATTATCAAGAACTTGAGACTGCATCTCTCTATTTGTTAAAAGTCCCGTCATCTCTATAATTCTGTCGGCAAGCGTTGACTTACCATGATCTATGTGTGCTATTATACTAAAATTTCGGATTCTATCCTGTTCAAACATGTGAAATCTCCTTGGCTTAATTTTTATATTATCTTTTTCTCAGCCGACATACATTATAACATAAAATAGTATAAAAGCCTAAATTATTCATAAAGTGAATACAGAGGTAGAAGTAAGACATTAAATACTACTAATATAATATAGCTGCATATAAGAGCATACAAATGTCTAAAAATATATACGATAATAAAATAACACCTCCAATTTAATATACATTATTATAAAAATATTTTATAATAGTCAAAATCAGCAGTTATTTTTATAATTACATACTGTTATACTGCATACTATTATACTGCTGTTTTTTTAATTTTTATAATCTTTATATTTTTAGGGAAGGAGCTTATATGAGTAAAAATCTATGCGGAAAAAGTTTATTGACTCTGCTTGATTTAAGCAGTGATGATATTAGATATCTGCTTGAACTGGCAGTCAACTTCAAAAATCTTAAAAGAACAAAAACTCCACATCGCTATCTTGAAGGAAAAAATATTGTCCTTATATTTGAAAAAACTTCTACAAGAACCCGATGTTCATTTGAAGTTGCCGGTATGGATCTTGGACTTGGCGTTACATATCTTGAGTCTTCAGGTTCTCAGATTGGAAAAAAAGAAAGTATAAAGGATACCGCAAGAGTATTAGGTAGAATATATGATGGTATAGAATACCGGGGATATGAACAAAAAACAGTTGAAATCCTTGCACAATATTCAGGAATTCCTGTATGGAATGGATTGACAGATCGCTTTCATCCTACACAAATGCTCGCAGATCTCATGACCATAGAGGAAAAGTTCGGACATTTAAAAAATTTAAATCTTACTTTTATGGGTGATGCGAGGAATAATATAGGTAATTCACTTATGATTGCCTGTGCAAAAACGGGAATCAACTTTATTGCCTGTGCTCCTAAAAAATTATGGCCTGAGGAAGATCTTATAAAACAGGCATACGAAATTGCTAAAAAAAGCGGCTGCAGTATAAATTTTACTGAAGATGTAAAAAAAGCTGCTTCAGGCTCTGATATAATATATACAGATATATGGGTATCTATGGGAGAACCTCAAAATATATGGGAAGAAAAAATCAATTTACTCAAACCTTATCAGGTTAATGCGGATGTAATGTCAAAAGCAAAAAAGGATGCCGTCTTTATGCACTGTCTTCCAGCTTTTCATGATTTAAATACCGCAATAGCATCTGAAATATATAGAAAATTCGGTCTAAAAGAGATGGAAGTCTCAGATGAAGTATTTGAAAGCAGCCAGTCCATAGTCTTTGATGAGGCTGAAAACAGGATGCATACTGTCAAAGCGGTGATTTATTCTACATTATGTTAAAAAACATTATCAACATACCTGTATAAATAACTCATTGACAAACTCTGCATTATATCCTAAAATAGTAGCCGTGTTTGTACCGGATTGTTCTATATCAGTACTCCGGTCATGTATTTAAGTCAGGATTCGTGCCTATCTGCCCGACCTGCATAAATATAACGCTACAATATACAGTAATTGCCGTATAGAAAATTTTAAAACACAATACGCTGTTATACAGCTTTACGTTTTACATTTTCCACACTTTCCCGATATACGACAGATTCCTGTATCAGCTTATATATTTACACCGTCTTAAAACGGCAAGGATTTTAATTAATATTTTGGAGGTATAAATTGGCTAACATTAAGTCTGCTAAAAAAAGAATCAAAGTTAACGAAATGAGGGCTGCAAGAAATAAAGCCATCAGGTCAAAAGTAAAAACTGCTATAAAGAAAGTTGATGCCGCAGTGCTTTCCGGAGACAAAGATACTGCAAGAAAGGTATTTAACGAAGCTGAAGTTATAATAGGACAGGCAGCAGGCAAAGGAGTATATCATAAAAATAATTCTGCAAGAAAAATTTCAAGGCTTGCTAAGGCAGTAAATTCATTAGGTTAGGTTCTGCCTATTAACCGGAACATAAAAAATCAATCAGGAGGCTAATCATAAATGATTAGCCTCCTGATTGATTTTATTAAACATATTTATCAGCGCTTTATAACATCAACTACAACAAGTTCAGGTCTGTTAAATATCCTGGGTATATTGGGTGGAGACTCAAGACTGAGCCCTCTGCTTATAACCATGACTCCTCTTTCAAACTTATGTACTCCTGCCGTATATTTCGGAAGTATACCCTGGTCAGGTGCAAAAATACCCTGCCCTATAATAGGTATTCTCCACTGACCTCCATGTGCATGCCCACAAAATACTATATCATGCGGGACTGTATTATAGTCATCATATCTTTCAGGGCGGTGTGCCATAAAGAGGGTTAAATTTGTATCATCGGTATTCTGTAAAGTTTTAAGCTCTGCTTTATATCTTCTTTTTCCGGCATCAGGATCATCAATGCCTATTATCTTTACATCATTTCCATTTAAATTGATGGTATCTTCTTCACCTTCAAGTATCTTTACTCCGTACTGCCTTATTCTTTCTTTTATATCATCAATATCTCCGGTCCATGCCTCATGATTCCCTGAAACGTAGTATGTTTTATGCTTTTTTGCAATACCCTCAACAATCTTATACCCTCGTTCACGTGGAAGCCAGTCGTCTATGATATCTCCGCTTAAAAGCACTACATCCGGATTCTGTTTATCAATAAGATCCAAAAGCTCATGCTGACCTTCTTTATAATAGCTGCTGTGTGTATCTGTAACCAAAACTATTCTTACAGGATTTTCTACTTTATCTGATTTTATCTTATATACAGTAACCTGTAATCTCATACTGCATGCAATAAAATAAAACCATAAAACTAAAAGCAATATCACTATAAGCCGTCTTCTTTTACTGCTTGCACTCCTAAAATAAGTTTTTGCAATGCATTTTTTTATTAAAAGCACTTTTATATCCTCCTTAACACATTTTTGTACATGCCTTTAAATATGCATTGTTATTATAAAATCATAGTCCGTTACTGTAAAGTGATTTTTTCTAAAATCTTTAATTTCCTTATTTTGCCTTAATATTAATATCAGCGATTATCATTATCATCCTTTTTTGAATCACTGCCTGTATCAATGCTTTTAGCTTTTTTCACAAGGAGCTTAAATTCATCCTTGCTGTCATCACTTTCTTTAATATTTCCTATAAGTTCAAGCACATTATCATAACTTGAGCTTCCTGCATATTCAGATCTTCTTAAAAGCATCCCAAACTCGGCAACTCCTGAAGCAAACGACATATTATCGGACATCCTGTCATTTACCGAATCTTTTTTAATCGGATATTCAAGAAGTGAGCTTGTATCCTCATCAGGCTTTTTATATCTTATATTAACAGTTAAAAGTTCATCACTTACACTGCTTTTTGAAGAATCTTTTTTCTTATCTCCATATTTCAAATCCTTTCCTACTTCCATAGGTGAATCTATAGGGACTATCTCATATAATACGGTTACCGTATGACCTGAACCTATCTCTCCTCCGTCCTTTTTATCATTGTCAAAGTCTTCAGATTCCATAACACGATTTTCATATCCTATAAGTCTATATCCTTTTATATTTTCAGGATTAAATTCAACCTGAAATTTAGTATCCTTTGCAACTACATGGCATGTACCTCCAAGCTCGGACACAAGCACCTTTCTTGCCTCATATATTGAATCAATATATGAGTAGTTGCCGTTTCCATTATCAGCAAGTGCCTGCATCTTATTATCCTTTATATTTCCTTCTCCAAATCCAAGCACTGAAAGGAATATACCGCTCTCCTTTTTTTTACTTATAAGCCTTGTCAGTTCTCCCTCACTTGTGATGCCTACATTCAGATCGCCGTCAGTTGCAAGTATAACCCTGTTATTCCCGCCTTCTATAAAATTCTTTTCTGCTATATCATAGGCGGTTTCAATACCTTTTGAACCTGCCGTAGAGCCTCCGGCATTAAGATCTTCTATAGCCGCATTTATAATATCCTTATCTTTTCCGTCAGCCCCTTTAAGCACAACCTTATCACCTGAGGCATATGTTACTATCGATATCTTATCACCCTTTTTTAGCTGATTTGTCAAAAGCAAAAACGCCTTTTTAACAAGCGGAAGCTTATCCGGAGCATCCATAGATCCTGATACATCAATTAAAAATACAAGATTTGAAGGCTTTGCCTCAGACATATCAACTTCCTCAGCACGCAGACCTATAAGCATAAGCTGTGTATCTTTGTTCCACGGACAGTCGGAAATCTCGGTAGTAACCGAAAAAGGTTCTTCTTTTTTTGGCTGCGGGTAATCATAATTAAAATAATTCAGCATCTCCTCTATCCTAACGGCATCGGGTTCAGGCAAAACTCCTTCATTTATTTTTTTTCTCATAAGTGAATATGATGCGGTATCCACATCAGCTGCAAAAGTTGACAGTGGATTTGAAATCGTTGATGTAAAGCCGCTTTCTTTGATAACTGAATATTCTTCAGTATTATAATCTTCCGAAGGAGCATAATAGGGATTTGCCAAACCTACATTCATCTCCGGCTTTGCTGCTTCTTTATCTGTCTTTTTTGTATTTTTTCTCTCTCCGGAACCGTCCTCTTTCGTCTCCATGCCTTTACTATTCGTACCTGAGTCTTGGCTGCTCAAGGTAGTATCATCCGCTTTTTTTGAAGCACAGCCTGCAACTGTCGATAAACAAAGACATACTAAAAGAAGCAATGCACTTACTTTTTTAAATAAATAGCTCATACAATTTTTTTTAAGTTCTTTTTTCATAATTTCTCTCCTCATATAACAATTTATAGACAATAAAATTGTCTTCGCAAAATATTTTCAAAACATTTTACGGCATATATATGCATCTATTATTATACAATAAATTTTCTTAAAAAAATCAGATATATTAAAAACTAAAAATGATTTAAAAATGAATTAAACAATTTTTCATAAAAAATAAATATTATAATTTAAAATATATCCTCTAAAATATTATTGTACTGCAATCATAAGTTCTACTGCAAGCCTGTCAGGTATATCTCCGGTTTTCATACTTTCCTCAATCTCAATACATCTTTTTAGATATTTTTCAAGCTCTGCCGTTTCAAACCCCTTTGCCTGCTTTTTAAGTTTTAATACCAGAAACTGAGGTATCTGAAATACTTTTGCGACTTTATCTATATCGCCGCCCTCATTAAGAGCCTCTTTTATTATTAAAAGCCAGTTAAATTGTCTCACAATCAGGGGAAATATTTTCCTGGGTTCTTCTTTAAGTGCAAGCAGGTCTTTATAAAGACCCATCGTCTCATTTATACGTTTTGAAGCCAGTGCTTCAATCATCTTAAAAACCCTTCCTTCTATATTTATCGTAACTATATTTTCTATATCACTGCGTTTTATCACCTCTTCATCTCCTATATAGGCTGTCAGTTTTTCAAGTTCATTTTTTATTCTTTCCATATCACTGCCTGTATAATTTAAAAATAAGTCCATATCTGAGACTGTAATTTTTTTTCCGTTTTTTGCAAGTATTCCTGCTGCCCATTTTTTCAATGAAACTGCATCAAGACTGTTAAGCTCTGCAATATAGCCTGCATCCGCTGCTTTTTTATAAAGTCTGCCTCTCTTATCAACTTCCCTGTCAATAAAAACTACTACACTGCTCTGCGGAATTTTTGTAATAAATTCAACCAGTTTATCCGGTGAAGACTTAAACCAACCGGTATCTTCCGCAATTATACATCTTTTATCTGCCATAAATGGAACTGTATTAACTGCATCTATAAATCTGTCGATATCAGTATGTTTACCCTCAAAATATTCATAATTAAACTCATTATCACCTGACAATGTCTTTTTAAATGTCTCTTTATAGCTTTTTAATAAATAATTTTCATCTCCATAAAGCAGATAAAGGCTTTTAAAATTTCCTGATTGTATATCTGAATTTAAATTTTTCAAAACCATACCTTTCATCTATTATTATAATTTTCAATTTATTACATTGTTTATATAATATCGGTCAAATAACTTTTCCGTCATTATATCACCTATATCATATATATCAAATCATTTTGCAGCTTCAATCCGCCTGTCTAATCATCAGCGTATTTTAAAAATGTTGAAATATCAGCCCTGTTTTTATAGATTCTAACTTCAATCTCTCCGCACAGGGCTGTTTCGTATGTTCTTACATTGTACTTTTTAAGTATATAAACAACCTCTTTATGAGGATGCCCATATCTGTTTCCTGCTCCATATGAAAGTATTCCTACCTGCGGATTTAGAAGGTTTATAAACTCCTCTCCCGAAGCGGTAAATGAACCGTGATGCCCTACTTTAAGCAAAGTAATATTATTTATCATATCACAGATTTTCTCATCTGACATTATCTTTTCTTCCGACAGCTTTCCGGCATCTCCGGTAAATAATGCTTTAAATGAGCCTTCATTATATAAAAGCACTATACTCTGCTCATTTGTATCTGAAATACCGCAGTCGGTCTGTGGTGATATGCATAAAAATCCACCTACCCTGTCTCCTCTTGAAATATATGAAATTTCAATCTTTCTTCCGGCTGCCGCCTGTCTTATACGATCATATTTCGGATCATTTAATGCCGGATACGGCAGATATATATGCTCTATACTTATCTCGTTATCTTCTTCAAGCAGATAAAGTATGCCGCTTGTATGATCTATATCGGCATGCGTTATAAATACCCTTTCAATACTTTTAACTGCCATGCATTGTAAAAAAGGTTTAAGTGTATATTTTCCAAATTCTTTATTAGTGGTACTCCCTGAATCTATCAATATATCCTCTTTACCGATCTTTATATAGATCCCGTCCCCCTGACCTACATCAATAAAATGTATCTCAGTATGAAATGACGGTATTTTAAATAATATTGCAGGAAGAATTATTATAAGACCTGTAAATAATATAAATCGGATTTTTATACCGCTTTCTTTAAGCTTAATCCTTATTTTATCATATAAGCGGATTATAAATATACTTTCATATCTTATAATATACGGGATTTTATTTTTAAAAGGTATATTTTCTTTATTTTTTTTAATCCTGTCCGGGATTTTATACAGAATTATATAAAGCCAGCAGCAAAACAGTATATAATATATTACTATCTGAAAAACTGACGGTCTGCCTGTAAGTACACTGCAGCACGGAAGCTTTGAAAACCAGGTACAGAGCTTTGTATAAAATAATATTATACATTCAGGTATATATCTTATAATTAAAGCTAAAGGTTTACATACTATATATACAATCAGAGCTGTTAATGAAGTACATAAAAATATACTCATAAGAGGTATTGCGATAAGATTTATTATAAATCCGTATAATGGAAATGAATAGAAAAAATATGTGATTAAGGGAAGTGTGGAAAGTTGTATAAGGATGCCAAAAACCAAAGCGTAAAGAAATTTATTTTTTATATTATATTTTTTTATCACCGGAGTTGAAACCATACCTATTGAAAACACTGCTGAAAATGACAGTAAAAAGCCTGCCTGAAAAAGGCTGTAAGGAGAGTACATAAGTATACAGAATCCGGCTATACCCGCCGCTGAATCAAGGTCATAGGTTCTTCCCAGTATCTCAGCTATAAACGCCGTAAGCATCATAATCACCGCTCTTACTACGCTTAAAGGACTGCCTGTAAGCATACTGTATACTACAAGTATAGTTCCTGCCGTAGCGGCACAGGTTATAAACTTAAGTTTTATTTTTTTTCTTAAAAACATATAGACCGCCATGCCGAATATACCTACATGAAGTCCGCTTACCGCAAGCAGATGTGCTATGCCGTTTTTTTGGTACAGTCTATACCTGTCCTCATCAAGCAAACTTTTGTCTCCAAATACAGCAGCCGCACAAAATCCGGATGTATCCTTGTTAAACACTTCAGACAGTCTATTTACACAAAATCTTCTTACTGAATATGTATACTGTAAAATCCTGTTATAACCGCTGTCAATAATTTCCATCCTGTCTGCCGTTAGAATAAACCTTATACCTAATGCTCTGTAATACATGTATGAGTCAAATTCTCCGGGATTTGAAGCATGCTGTATATATTTTACTTTTCCCGTTACTCTTATTTTATTTCCTATCTTTAAATCTTTAGCATCATAGACATCGGCATGTATTATAATACAGCCCATTGTAATCTTTAATTTATCGCCCTTTAAATCTATGTTGTCAATTGTACCGTTTATAACAAACGAACCGGCATAAGAACTTTTATTTTTTACATGGTCTTCAATATGTTTAACATATTCTCCGTTTAAATATATATAATTTTCAATATTTATCCTTAAGACGGAAAATATAAATACCACGGAAAGTATTATAATAAAATTTGAGTTATATTTTAATTTAAAATAATTCAGAAATTTAAATTTATATATACTATGTATTGACGAATTTGCATTATATTTTTTATAGCATAAAAAATATATCAAAAACAGCAGCAGTATAATACACACTGCACCCCCGGCAATTGCCGATTTTAAACCGCACAGCTCTCCAAGCACGCATACGGCTAAAATAAACACCCAGGGTCTTTTCATTTTTATAATTTCCTTTATATTTTATTTGTATTATTTATCTGACTGATTTATACCTTAAAATTATTTTTTAAATTTATATTTTAAATCCGTTCTTTTAGTTTATTTGATTGATTCCTTTAATCCTCACTGTTTTTTATATAGTCAAGATTCATTTCAAATGCCGTATTTAAATTTACAGTATCTCTAAGAACAACATCCTGCCTGCCGTTTACGGTTATCTGCACCCTGTTTACATTAGGCAGTTCACAAAGAGTATTTACTATTGAATATATACTTACATAAACATCTTCTCCCGGTATTATTTCCAAAAATCCCGAGTCAAAATTTACATAACATATATTGTCATTTACTGAAACTCCAAGCAGCTTTGTGTTTTCAGGAACTGTCGACTTAAGCCCTGACATCTTGGTTCCCTGCATAAGCTGTTCAAGCACAAGCCTTTCAACAGCAGTATTTGAATTATATCTGACTCCCCTTTTCAAAGGTACAAGCTTTTTTCCATCCTCATCTGAAAAATATAAAAGTATCTCTAT
This sequence comes from Johnsonella ignava ATCC 51276, assembly GCF_000235445.1. Taxonomy (GTDB): domain Bacteria; phylum Bacillota; class Clostridia; order Lachnospirales; family Lachnospiraceae; genus Johnsonella; species Johnsonella ignava. The sequence goes on from NZ_JH378831.1 coordinate 107,458, forward strand.
TTCTTCATATGAATTTATATCCGAGATACCTTCTACAAAATCATTAGCCGATATAAGCCCTATCGGATTGCCGTTTGTGTCGGTCATCTGCCTTTCACCGGAATTAATACTTATAAAGTCTATGCCCTCTATCTGAGTAAGCGTTTTTGTAAGTGCAGCTCTGCAAAGTATCTCCCTTGAAGGTTTCATAAGTGCATAATTTGAATCAAAATCAAGGTAGAGCACATTTCCTTCAAGTCTGCAGCCCTTATAGGTAACCTTATTATCAAGTATACGTCCCGCTTCAACATCTCTGGGAACATCTATAAGTCTACCCATAAGCTCCTGTGCAAGTGCAGCTGCTTCTGTTTGGGCAGGAGTATATACTGCCGGAGCAAGTGCATAAGACGAGGTATTAAAATAATATATATAATACTGTCCCGGAGCAAGTTCTGACGTTTTTTTCTGAATATTGCATGAAGATATAAAAATTAAAGGCAGTACAAACATTGTAAAAATGCAGATTAAAGCAAAATGTTTTTTTTGAAAATCACCATTTAATATCATTTTATATAATTAAGCGGTATTCTTACAGTAAATACCGTGCCTTCCCCCTCCCCATCGCTTACTTTTATTATACCTTTATGTCTCATAATTATTCCTTTTGTAATTGAAAGCCCAAGTCCGGTGCCGCCTGTTTCTCTTGATCTTGCCTTATCTATGCGGTAAAACCTTTCAAATATACTTTCCCTGAATTCTTCATCTATACCTACACCTGAGTCTATTACCTTTATATAAAAAAATTTATGATCAGCATCAAGTGTAACTCTGACCCAGCCTCCCTCTTTATTATACTTTATTGCATTTTCAACAAGATTGTTAAGCGCAAGTGAGAGCTTTGTCTCATCAACCTCAGCCTTTACCTCCCTTGCGGTTTCAAGTATTATATCTATCCTTCTAAGTGCAGCGATAGGCTTAAGCCTTTTAAGAGTCTGTTTTATAAGCAGATTTATATCAGTCTGTTCAATATTTAGTCTTACTGCCATTTTATCAAGCCTTACAAGTGCAAGCAGATCATCTATTATCTTTGATTCACGATCAACCTCACCTGATATATCATTCATAAATTCCTTATACAATTCTATAGGAGCTTCCTCCATCGACATAATAGAATCTGCAAGTACACGCATTGAAGTAATCGGAGTTTTAAGTTCATGAGAAACATTTGCTACAAAATCTTCTCTGGACTGATCGACCGCTTTAAGTTTTGCAAGGGTTGAATTAATAGTTGAAGAAATCTCCTTTGTTATAGTATAGGTATTTTCATTTACTTTATCATCAAGATCACCCGCGGAAATCCTTGCAAGCGACTTGCCGAGCCTTACAAACGGTCTTACGATAATATTTACTATGATTATAGATACCATCAGAAATATAGGTATGGCAGCACTAAACAATGCATCGGTTTTTGACCTTGTATCTTTTAAAATATTCGTAATGCTTTCAGTTGAAGCCGTTACAAGCATAACACCGTCAATTTTATTTTCTTCAGTAGGTGAATATATAGGGAAAGTCTGCACTATAAAATTTTTTTCACTATTATATTTATTTGAACTTTCTCCGTCAAAACATTTTATAATCTCCTCTGCCACATTAATTTTGCCTGCTGCAAGATTAAATGTGTCCTTTACTATCCTGAAATCACTGTTTGTAACAACTATCCTCCCATTATATATTCTTGCAAAATCGTCTATTTCATTGTCAACAGCTTCATTTTTTTCTTTTTCTTCATTATTGAGGTACAGACTTTTACTTATCTTATTTGCAAGAATAAGACCGTTTCCTTGAAGTTCTATGCGCCTTGCATCCACCGCACTCTGTATAAAAGTACCTGTAAGCAGCAGCATTTGTGCTATCGCAGGTACTATGGTTATTATCATAAAAATGAAAATCAAAAGAAGTCTTAGATGTATAGGCGGAAATTTAAATTTTTTATCTGCATTTTCTTTCATTAGTTTTTATACTTTTACTAATTTCTATATTTTTAACTGATTGATTTTTTAAAAATTTTATCTTACATTTAAAGTACTGTGGGGATTTTATATTTGATGTCTTTTTGCAGCTGCAAGTGCAAGTGTACCGGGACCTACATGTGTACAAATTGAAAGTGAAAGCTCCTGTATCTTTATATCCATATTTTCAGGTTTAATACTGAAAAATTCATATACCTCATCTCTGAATTTCACAGCAGCATCATATTCATTGGCATGTGCTATATAAATATCTGTTTTTTCAATATCAACATCTGAAAATCTTTCAGCAAGATCTTTTTCCAGTGCATTAAGCATCACATTTTTAGCCTGTTTCATAGTTCTAACCTTAGCAAATGCATCAAGCTTATCACCTTGTATAGTCAGTACAGGCTTTATTTTTAAAAGAGTACCCAGCGCCGCAGCGGCAGGTGTGATCCTGCCCCCTTTTTTAAGATATTTAAGAGTCTCCACAGTAAGGTAAATCACTGAATCGGATGCTTCTTTCTCAAGAATTTGAGTAATTGCAATAGGATCCGTACCGTTATCCGCAAGCCTTTTAGCCTCAAGAACCGAAGCATACTGAGTAACTGAAATCCTTTTATTATCAACAACATAAACTCTTGATTTATATTTATCTCCATCTGCAAGCATCCATGCGGTTTCATATGTTCCGGAAAGCCCTGAAGACATAGGTATATATACAAGGGTATCATTCTCCTTTAATATTTCATCCCAGAAATCACATAGCTGACCTGGAGAAGGCTGTGAAGTCCGTATATCCTCACCTGCCTCCATAGCGGCAAAAAAATCTCTGCTACTTAAATTCACTCCTTCAAGAAAATCTTTTTCTGATATCGAAAAAGGCATCGGAAGCAGGTAAATTCCCAGTTTAATGCACTCCTCTTTATTAAGTCCGCTGTTTGTATCTGTCGCAACTGCAGTTTTCACGCTGTTTTTAGCCTCTCTTCTTATTTTTTCCAAATGTATACACAGTCTTATTTAAAAATTTTTAAAGATTCTTATTTTAAGAATCTGTCTTTTTATATTAAAAGTCTATCTATGAGGTCTTATACATCATTTTTCATGCCCACTCCAGCAGTAAGTACAAAGTCTACATTCAGGCAATCCGATAGATTTAATTAAATCATCAAGTCTTTGATATCTAAGTGTAGTAAAATTCTGTTGTTTTCTTATTTTCTCAACCATCTCTCTGTAATTTCTGCTGTCAGGGTTCGCATAATCACACAAAAGTTCATCAGATACATCATCACCTTCACGTTCCCTTATAATACGCCTGGCAATAAGATCATAAGCTGAGGTCGAACGTGAGAAGTTCAGATATTTACATGGAAACATAACAGGAGGGCATGCAGGTCTTACATGAACATCTCTTGCACCGCTATGATACAAAAAATCCGTTGTTTCCCTAAGCTGAGTTCCTCTCACTATCGAATCGTCAATTAAAAGGAGATTTTTACCTCTTATAAGAGCCTCAACAGGTATCAGCTTCATCCTTGCCACAAGTTTTCTCTGGTCCTGCCTTGTAGGCATAAATGACCTGGGCCATGTAGGAGTATATTTTATAAACGGTCTTGCAAAAGATATCCCCGACTCATTTGCATATCCAATTGCATGTGCAGTTCCTGAATCGGGAACACCTGCAACTATGTCGGCAGAAACATCATCTCTGCCTGCAAGCAGACTTCCTGATATATAACGCATCTGTTCAACATTTCTGCCCTCATACGTGGCAGTCGGATAACCGTAATATACCCATAAAAATGCACATATACTCATATATTCACAGGGCAAAGCTATATCTTTTATACCGTCGGGATTTATAAATACGACCTCGGAGGGTCCAAGCTCACGGCAAAAAGTATACCCGAGATTTAAATAGGCATAACTTTCAAAGGTTACACAATATGCAGTATCTTTTCTGCCTATTATAAGCGGAGTCCTGCCGTTTTTATCTCTTGCGGCATATATACCTTGTGAAGTCATTATAAGCATGCTCATGGAGCCTTCTATAACCTCCTTTGCATACTCTATCCCCTCCTCTATGCTCGGTTTTCTGTTTATAAGAGCCGCTACAAGCTCTGTTTCATTTATACTGCCTCCGCTTTGTTCGAGAAAATATGTCATCCCCTCCTTATAAAGCCGTTTGACTATATTGTCTTTATTTGATATCTTACCTACTGTAGTCAGCGCAAAGCTTCCAAGATGCGACTGTATAAGAAGCGGCTGAGGGTCTTTATCAGATATACAGCCTATCCCCAGATTTCCATGCATATCTTCGACATCATATTCAAATTTAGTCCTGAAAGGGGAATTTTCTATATTATGTATAACTCTGTTAAAGCTTTTGCCATCACATACAGTCATCCCCCCTCTCTTTGTTCCGAGATGCGAATGATAGTCAACACCAAAAAAAAGATCCATAACACAGCTGTCCTTAGCCGCTACACCAAATATACCTCCCATTATATTGCATTACCTCAACTTATACTTACTAATTACCTGAAAAATAATTTGATATTACTTAAATAATAATTTAACTCTGTCAACAATGTTTTCAACACTGAATCCGAAATGCTTAAAAAGTTTATCCTGAGGAGCACTTGCACCGAAACTGTTCATAGCTATAACCTCCCCGTCAATTCCGGTATATCTTTCCCATCCAAATGACGAAAGTGCTTCAACCGCAATCCTTTTTCTTACAGAATTTGGAAGTATTTTTTCCTTATAAGCCTCATCCTGGGCATCAAATATATCGCTGCAAGGCATACTCACAACTCTGGCATCTATATTTTCTTCGTATAATTTTTCTGCTGCAAGCATCACAAGGTTTACCTCTGAACCTGAAGCCATTAATATAACATCAGGAGTTTCTTTTACCGAGTTCTTAATTATATAAGCACCCTTAAGTGCATCCTTTGAACTTCCCTTAAGCTGTACAAGATTTTGTCTGCTAAGTATTACAGCGGTCGGCGTACGCTTTGATGTTACTGCACTGTACCATGCTGCCGCAGTTTCAGTTGCATCAGCAGGTCTGAAAGCATTAAAATTTGGCATTGCACGAAGCATTGCAAGCTGCTCAACAGGCTCATGTGTCGGTCCGTCCTCACCCACACCTATTGAATCATGTGTAAAAATATATATAGACGGTATACCCATAAGTGATGCAAGCCTAAGCATGGGTTTTGTATAGTCTGAAAATACAAAAAATGTTGCACAATAAGGTCTTAAACCGCCGTGTAGCAATATTCCGTTTGTCTCTCCTGCCATGGCAAGTTCTCTCACTCCAAAATGAATATTTCTCCCTGTATAATTTCCTGCAAGGAAATCTCCCTCGCCGTTCATATATGATTTATTTGAAGGAGCCAGATCCGCCGAACCTCCTATAAGATTAGGCATTATATCTTTAAGCCTGTTCAGTATTGTCCCGGATATATTTCTTGTTGCCTGCGGTTTATCCTCATATTGCCAGAACTCATTTGCATCAAGCATTTTTGTATCCGCATCTGAATAAAATGCATCCCAAAGCCTGCGTTTATCCGGATATTTTTCAGAATATTTCTTAAATAATTCATTCCAGTTTTTTTCGTCTTCGGCTTTTTTCAGTCCTATATTTTTATAATGTAAATAAATTTCATCAGGCACTTCAAAGCTTTCTTTTATATCCCAGCCAAGATTTTTTCGCAGATCATTTACGTTTTCCAAACCAAGAGGCTCTCCGTGGGCACTTGCTTTTCCCTGTTTCTGGCTGCATCCGAAACCTATAACGGTATTTATCTTTATAAATGAAGGACGTGTTTTATCGGCTTTTGCCGCTTTTAATGCTTCTGCAAGTTCATCAAGATCATTGCCGTCTTTTACTTCAAATGTTCCGAATCCAAACGCTTCCATACGCTTCATAACATTTTCAGTAAAAGCAAGATCAGTTGAGCCTTCTATTGTTATATTATTCGAATCATAAAGAACTATAAGTTTATGAAGCCTGAGTGTTCCTGCATGTGAAAATGCCTCAGAGCTGATACCCTCCATAAGGCAGCCGTCGCCTCCAAGTACATATGTAAAATGATCAACAACCTCAAAGTCTTTTTCATTAAATACCGCAGACAAATGTGCTTCTGCCATTGCCATACCGACTGCCATTGCCATGCCTGCACCAAGCGGTCCTGTCGTGGCTTCTACGCCTATCGTATGTCCATATTCAGGATGTCCCGGAGTAGATGAGTTTAACTGTCTGAAATTTTTTAGATCTTTAATTGAAAGATTTCCATAGCCGAAAAGATGAAGCAATGAGTATAAAAGCATTGAACCATGCCCGCCTGAAAGTACAAATCTGTCCCGATCCTGCCAGCCGGGATTTTGCGGATTATGCTTCATATGATTTGCCCATAATTCATAGGCTATAGGAGCTGCACCTAGCGGAAATCCCGGATGACCGGAATTTGCATTCTGCACCGCATCTGCTGATAGTATCCTTATGGCGTTTACAGCTTTATTCTCAATGTTCATTTTTATCCTCCGTTATGTTAGATGTATTATAATAATATGCCTGCCTGTACAGACTGTATAAAATCAATAATATAATTGATTTATACTTTATATTTCATTGTCGCTGATATACTATGATATCATAAATAACAAGTTTTGTGTTCATTATTTTTGATTTTTATTACAATCTTAATATAAAATCAATTCCATATAATTTAGAATTTTATAGATTTAAATTTATAATTTTATATAAAAAGAATATAACCGGTAAGGTTGCTCAGGCCTTATCGGTTATATTCAAAAGTAAGAGGAAATTTCAATATGTGTAACACTGTGTATATCTTAAATCCGGACTGTATCCGGACAAAAGACCATATTTATTTTAAGCACCTTTTTACTGTTCTTTGCGTTGAATAATATCCAGGTGGTTAAAATCGCAATTAATTAAAGTTTAGCAAGCTCAGCACCTGCTGCCTTAAGTTTAGCCTCCGCCTCAGCATCAGGTGAGTTGTTTGCTATAACACCTTCTCCTGTAACAAGGCTTGCTCCCTTTGCAGTCATTCTATCCTGCCAGATTCTCATCCATTCTCCGTCGCCCCAGTCATATGAACCGAAAAGAAGAAGGGATTTTCCTGAAACTTTTCCTTCAATTGAAGCTACAAAAGGCTCAACCTCTGCATCTTCAAGTTCCTCGGCACCCATAGCAGGGCAACCGATAGCGAATCCCGGAAGCTTAAGAAGTTCATCTGCATTTGCATCGGAAACCTGTATAAGTTCCGCCTTTGCTCCTGCTTCCTCAACTCCTTTTGCAATCATTTTTGCCATAGCCTCGGTATTACCCGTCTGACTCCAGTAAACAATACTAACTTTCTCCATTTTGTTATTCTCCTTCTAGTTTGATTTACCTTGGAAAGCCTAAGCTTCCCTTATTTAAAAAGGTGCTTTAATATATAGCAATGCCAGAACCAATATTATTTAATAATGGCATTTATATTAATTTAAGACTTATACCGCAATCTCATATAACGTCCTGCCTGCAAGCCACTCATCAACAGCCTCTTCCTTTACTCTGTCAAAGATCTCAAATATCTTCAGGTTTGCTTCTAAGTCATCATAAACTTTCCAATATCCGCTAAACAGGAAATTTTTGCCACCGTTTTTTACGAAACCCTGTATATCGCACAGGGGATAGCACAGAAATAACCCTATCTCATGGGGAAATTCACCGTCCCTGTTGTAAAAGTCCGACATCCTTTTCCTCAGCCTGGAAAACAAATTTTCCAATCTCTCACCCTCATAACCGTACCTCCTTAAAAGTACAGCCGCCCCATCAGAACCAAGGTAATCAAGCAGCCCGTCTTTCCTGTATATAAATACAAGGTGTCTGCCCTTCTTTGAATATAATACAGATAAACAAAGCTTTGTCCTTAAAGCTAAATCAGCTAAAATTGACAGTTCATAATCCTTTGCAAAGAACATACCTGACTGCTTACAGCCTTTAAGTACAAGTGCCGACTTTATTAAAAGCCCCAGCTGCATCTTTATGTCCTCATTTCCATTCCTAAACAGCCTTACTGTTTTTGCTTTTATGGTATCAGACATTTCTTTATCTTCTCCTAAAATATTTTACCTTTATTGGTTAGGACTCGCTAACTATACCATCTAATTCCTAGTTTGTCAATAGGTTTTGGTAACTTTTTTTAATTTTTTTATTTTTAAATCAATTGTTCGCTATTGGTTTATTCACAATGTAGTAATTCTGCTACAAAAAAGCCCTCTTGATGTAAATCTTGAGGACTTTTTTTGTTTTGTATTAAATTTTTTATAAATTGTGAAATTTAATTAGGTATATAAGCACCGTTTTCATCTACACTATATCCGTCAGGAGTTTTTTCAGCCTTGAACATTGATCCAAGCGGACGGCTTCCCTGTATATGTTTATAATGCCACTCATTGTCCGAGCCAAGCTCCCATGTCGGGAACGGGGTATACGGATTAAAATAATACCATTTACCGCTTATATCATGCCATCCCTCAAACATCTTTCCGGTATCGGTTGCAAGATAATACCAGAATCCATCCTGCGAATCAAGATGCCAGCCTTTTTTAAGTGTACTGCGGCTGGTTCCCGAATAATAGTACCAACCTGAACCGTCATAGATCCAGCCCTGTCTTACAGGCGGATTATAACTTGTCGCTCCTCCACCTGAAGAACCTGAAGATCCTCCTCCTGAGCTTCTGCCGGTATTTGACGACACTCTTACACATTTTATTATATAACTGTTATAATTACCGCCTATAAGTACCTTGGATACCTCTCCATATTTAAAATTATTACCTGAATACTCCTGATTGGGACTTACCACATAACCTGCAGCCTGTGCACTTGTAAGCTGCAAATCATACCAGGTTTCACTGGCAGGCATATTTCCGGAGTCTATCTGGATAGTTTCATTTTGAAGATTAACATACCTTATTATGTACTTACCGGCAGGTACATTATCCGAAACTGATATACGTATCCTTTTTTCAGTAGTTAAATTGGCATCAGACGGTGTGGCTACATCAGGTATAAACCTGTATCTGATTCTGGCTTCAATTACAGCAGGTGCTGACGGTACTCCGGTTATAAGACCTGAACTGTCTATTGAAAGCTCTGAGGCTGATAAAGGTCCCGTGGTAAGCACTTCAATTCCTGACGCATCATCAGGCAGTTCAAATGTAACTGCTTGACTGAAGGCTATACCTGCAGTCGCATAGAATTGATCCTCATTTTTGATTCTTCCCTGATCATTTTCTTCTCGTATTTGCCGTCTGCTTCTTGCAAATACTGTCATAGGCAGAGCAGATAATACAAGTACGGTGATCAGTGCCATGATTCCTTTTCTTTTCATAGTAAGATAAACCCTCCATATAATTTTATTAAAAACAGCCGAACAGCACATATAAGCATATCCGCCTATAAACCTAAGTCGTCTCTAACTGTTACTGCTTTGAGAACAGTACCATTTTAATGAGGCAATAGCTTTTAAAGGTCATTCATGCTGTATTTAATATAGATTATACTATTTTATTAAACTTAATAATAGTAACAAATCTATTGCATTAATATTACGTTTATATAAACATGGTTTTTAATTTCACCGCTATACCGACATAACTCTACTTTAGCTGTTTAAAAAGCTTTATTTAAGCTCAAATACAGCCTTTACTGGCTCATGATCCGAAAAACTGAAACCTGTATTAAGATTCTCATATTTTATCATTTCTATATTTTCTGAAAATATAAAACCGTCAAGCGTTACGGTTTCACTCTCACCCTCAATAAATGGTCTTCCTGAATCCCTTGAAGTATTCCTGAGTGCAGATTTTTCATCTTCACCAAGTCTGTCCATAGCAAAATAAAAGCCTTCAGGAAGACTGCTTCTGGGAAAGGGATGTGTATAAGTTTCAAAATCTCCAACAGCACCCTCTTGTGCCTTAAGATTATGATTAAAATCGCCCCCACACAGTACATAATTTCCTTTTTTATATTCTTTTTCCATATCATTAAAAAGCTTTTTAATCTGTGCCGTCCTCACCTCATCACTATGCCCGTAAGCAGACATATGCAGATTTATTATAATTAATTTTTTCTCATTCTCTACAGGTACTGCCGATATACTGTAACATCTGTCAAGATCCAAAAATTTTGTAAATGAGGTTGATATAGGAAAACTTCTTCTTAATGCAGATTCAATTTTATATTTTGAGTATAATGCTATGCCTGATTTATTTTTTCCATGCGGCTGTGTAAGAGGATACATTAAAAATGCCGAATCATAATTTTGTGCAAAAGCCTTATAGTAATCATTAAATTTTTTACTGAATACTTCAAATTCATTTACATGCCAGCTTCTTGTACCGTCTATATCCATCTCCTGTATAAGTGCAAAATCCGGCTGCTGATTATAAGCATATTCTGCAGCTCCTCCGACAGCAGCTGTAACACTTTCTCTGCTTTTTGCCCACGAGCTTTTCCCTCCATCCATAAAAAAACTGAAATCAGGTGTATATGCACCAAATCCTATGTTATATGTAAAAGCGGTATAGTCGGTATTTTTCTTAAGCATATAATAAGCATTTGAAGCCGTGCCTGTAGCAGGTTCTTCTACATCAATCACTATATTATCAGGAAGTCTTTTATAACTTACAAATACATATAACAAATATATAGCTGTTACTGCAGCAATTCCTAAAACGGCAGTTAATATAATCTTTTTAATTTTCTTCATAAATGCAAAACCTTTTTTATAATGTAAAATCTTTTTTTATGCTTTATTATTTATTAAAATTAATTATTTTATTATCAGGATTGTTTTTTCCCGTGAAGCACATTTTCTATAAATTTTCCTATCTCATCCTTTAGTGAATTTCCTCCCTCTTCCCAAAACACCTTCATAGTTCTGCCTATTATATCGTCATTGGCGGCATTTACACGGCCCCAATCCTTAAACAGGTTAAAAAGCATATCAGGCGGCATACCTGTTAAATCACCTAAGGTCTTTATATTATTTTCCTGTAAAATATCAAAAACGACATTTATAAATTCTTTTCTTTCATCAGGTTTAAGCCTTGCAAGCCAATTTACTATTGTTTTGTTTAACAGTGAGGCTGATTTACCTATATCCTTCTCCCTTATAAATTTTGTTCTCTCAAGTTGCCAGTTACCGGCATCATGCTGTGCTATCCCCATATTTATACTTTTTACTACCGACACATCCTCATCATGCTCTAACAGCATACCTACAATGGAATCAGTCGGTATTATAGTTTCAATTCTGCTTACAATACTGTTATAATCATCTTCAGGAACCGATGAACGTGTAAAGCCGGGACCGTCGTTATTAAAAACTCTCCTGATCCTGTCTTTTACGTTTTTATCACAGTATATTGAAGCATAAACCGCAAGATTACCTCCCTTTGAATGACCGCCTACACGTATAACTTCATCTCCTGTACCTGCCGACTCATTTATATAGTCAACTGCCTTCTGTTGTGCAACAGTGCGTTTTGCAAAACTCATGGTAAAATTTTCACGCCACCCCGCTATTGTATCATCAGTACCGCTATATGCTATATAAAGGCTTTTATCATCAAGCTTCATTGAAACTGCACTAAATTGTGTCCCTTCATAGTCGCTGATATCTTCGATATAATTATAAAGAATTATTGCCCCGAATCTGCGTGATCTGCGTATATTTTTAAGTATTTCAAATGGAGTAACCATGTGAAGCCCTCTTTTTTCAATTTCTTTTTGTTTAAATGAACGCAAAAAGATCCCGGCTGCATCACGAAGTCTTATACCTCCCTCTTTATTTGCAGGCACTATACCTGAAAAATTTATATACGCAAGTTCAGCAAGTATCACATTATCAACTTCATTAAAAGCATCATTTGTAAATTTCAAATCGCCACGCCATTTTATATAATCAATTATATTTGCCATTCAATCTGCTCCTTTATATGATTTTTTAATGTCATTCCCATGACTTTATAATACCTATACTATAAAGAAATTTATCAGCCGTCAATATTTTATTTTTTTGTTTTTTTGATATAATACTCTTATAAAAAAGCAGAAAGGATTTATGTTTTGTAATGTATAATATACCTCCTAAGATTCATTTGGCATACCTTCCTACAAGGATTGACAAACTTAACAAAATCTCAACTGAATATGGCAAAAATATTTATATAAAAAGAGATGATCTCACCGGCATGGAATTATCCGGAAATAAAGTGCGTAAACTTGAATATTCAATAGCACAGGCACTAAAACTCAAGGCAGATACTCTTATAACCTGCGGTGCACTCCAGTCAAATCACTGCAGGGCAACAGCCGCCGCCGGTGCAAAACTCGGTCTTAAGACCGTACTTGTACTTAAAGACGGAGAAAAAACACCTCCGTCCGGCAATTATCTGCTTGATCTTATGCTTGATGCTGATGTACGTCTCATAAGTCCCCAGGATTATAAAAATGTTGACAAAATAATGGATAATATATGCAATGAGCTTAAGGCAAATGGACAAAACGGCTACATAATACCTATGGGAGCATCAAATGCCATAGGTATGTTCGGGTATATGGAAGCTATCAGGGAAATTCTTTCACAGGAAAAAGAGCTTGGTATACACTTTGATGCTATTGTGGATACGGTAGGCTCAACAGGTACATTTGCCGGACTTGTGCTCGGTAATGTCATATATAATGCCGGTTTTGATATCATAGGCTTTAGTGTAAGCGAAGAACGCAGTTATTTTCAAGAAGTAACCTATAACAATATAAAAGACTGCTGTAAATATATATCAAATGAAAATTATACACATACTCCGCAAAGCCTCGGAATCAAAAAGGAGGATTTTAATATAATAGATCTTTACAGGGGTGAAGGCTACGGCATCAATTCGCCTGATGATTTTAAGCTCATAAAACATCTTGCATCTAAAGAAGGGATATTTATAGATCCTGTATATACAGGTAAGGCATTTAAAGGCATGCTTTCAGAGATAAGACACTCACAGCTTAAAAATCCGGTAGGCAGCGATATACCAAAAGACGGAATTCATGCAGACTTTTCAAAATATGAAAATATTCTTTTTATACATACCGGCGGGCTGTTCGGATTATTTCCAAAAGCTGCCGAGATAGCCGACTGTATCCGATTTTAATAAAAATTCTCCGGAAGCTGAATTTATACCAAAAAGCCAAAGGCAATATAAAAATATAAAAGGGGATTAATTATGGACACTAAAACTTCACATTCATTTTCCGAATTTAAAAAAACAAAGGACTTTCTGCTCTGTGTCGACTCAGACGGATGTGTCATGGATACTATGGATATAAAGCATAAAAAATGCTTCGGTCCATGTTTTGTAGCAGAATGGCAACTTGAAAAATACAATGATGAAATGCTTGAGCGATGGAATGAAATAAACCTTTACTCTATGGACAGAGGAATAAATCGTTATAAAGGGCTTGAAATTATTTTAAATGAAATAAATGATAAATATATATCTGTTGAAGGACTTGAGGATTTAAGAAACTGGGTGTCAACTACCGGTGAATTTTCATTTAGTTCACTTGAGGCTGAAATTAAAAAAACTGACAGCCCATGCTTAAAAAAGGCTTCAAACTGGTCAAAGATGGTAAACAAATCAATACATGAGCTTGACGAAGACGAACTTCTTCCATTTGACGGAGTGCATGAAATACTTATGCCTGCAAAGTCTCTTGCCGACATAGCCATAGTTTCATCTGCAAATCCAGACGCAGTTCATAAGGAATGGACTAAGCACGGGCTCCTTGATGTGGTTGACATACTGCTTGCACAGGATGCGGGCACTAAATCATTCTGCATAAAAAGGCTGATGGAATTCGGATATGATAAAAAGCATGTACTGATGATAGGTGATGCACCCGGAGATATGTCAGCAGCGGAAGCAAATGGCGTATTTTTCTTTCCGGTACTTGCAGGCAGGGAAAAAGAAAGCTGGGCACAACTTGGAGACATAATAAAAAAATTTACATCAACCGGACTTAATGAACAGCTCCAAAAAGAACTTAAAGAAAAATTTATAAAGCATCTGACAAAATAAGAAAGTAGGAAATATATGAAACTTGCATCCGCACTTGCTGAAAGACAGGATCTTCAAAACCGACTCAATGAGCTTCAAAAAAGGCTTAATAACAATTCAAGAGTACAGGAGGGAGAGTCGCCTGCTGAAGATCCTCAAAATCTGCTTGATGAGCTTGACAGTATAATGACAAGACTTGAGGAACTTATAAAAAAGATAAATTTGACAAACAGCCTTACTATAATAAACAACATATCAATCACCGAACATCTTGCACACAGAGACTGTTTAAAACTTCGCCTTAATATAATGCGTTCTTTTCTTGAAAATGCGAGCGAGGTGGTTGACCGCTATTCACGCAAAGAAATAAAGATATATCCTTCAGTACCCGTAGCCAAACTGCAAAAGGAAGTTGACAGTATTTCAAAAGAAATCAGGCAAACCGATGAGATGATACAGGAACTTAACTGGACAACTATGCTGCTTGATTAGCAAATCTCCGACTGTATTAAATAAATATTTACAGGTATATTTAAAACAAAATTTTTTAAAAAATTAACGGGCTGGGCAACAGACTTTGTTGCTCAGCTCTTAATTTTGGAGTCTGCCGCCTTGTTAAATACATGAAATATACCAAATATAAACTATTATACTAATATTACGGATATTTCTTAAAATATTAAATACAATTTAAGTATAATTAAGATATGGCTAAGATTAAATAATATACAGGAAAAGTATATTAAGAATTATAATGCTATTATATATTTAAATAAAAATAAATAAGGGGGCAATAGTGTGAAAAATACTTTTCATCACTATTTATGCCGCAACCCGGCGGTGAAATGGAGATTAATATGAACGATAAAAAGACGGTTTTAATCAAAACGGACAAGCTATGTAAATCGTTTGTACAGGGCGATTTACAGGAAAATATTTTAAAAAATATTGATCTAGAGATATACTCTGATGATTTTACAGTGATTATGGGAGCCTCAGGTTCCGGTAAATCAACCTTGTTATATATGTTGTCGGGAATGGATAGACCGACATTGGGACATATATATTTTTCAGGCGATGAAATAGGCAGGAAAAATAACGAACAGCTGGCAATATTCAGAAGAAACAATTGCGGCTTTGTTTTTCAGCAGAGTAATTTAATAGAAACTTTAACAGTATTTGAAAATGTCGTTATAGCAGGGCTGCTTAAAGAGAAAAATATTGCCGAAATTGATAAAAAATCTAAAAAATTATTTTCAGATGTCGGAATATCCGAAGATCTTTATAAAAAAGATATTTTAAATATATCCGGAGGAGAAGCACAGAGGATTGCTATTGTTAGAGCTATGATTAATTCACCGAAAATAATATTTGCGGATGAACCTACAGGAGCTTTAAATTCAAAATCAGGAAAACAGGTTCTTGATCTGCTGACAAATTTGAATAAAGACGGACATTGTATAGTGATGGTTACACATGATATACATGCCGCACTTAGAGGAAGCAGAATACTTTATATAAAAGACGGTGTTATACACGGTGAGTGTATTTTGGGTGAATATAAAGAGGATATAAGTGAACGGATAAGTACGCTGGAAGCTTTTTTAGAAAGAATGGGGTGGTAATTATATATGAAAAAAAATTGGATTTTAGCACGTTCCATGATTTTAAAAAATATATATTCATCAATAGTCTATGTCATATTATCAATGATTTTAGCCTTTTTATGTAATAGTATTTTTTCTCTTGAAGATAATTTTAATACATTATTTTCTGCGGCGTTTAAGGATACAAACAGTGCTGACTGTGCAGAAGTAATACCGGCAGATTATTATAATATTAAAGAATATGATATAAGAAAGATGCTGAATGAGGATACAGATGTCAGTAATTATCAGGTGGAGGATGCTCTGCTTCTTTTAAATACGCAGTTAATTCATGAAAATCAGGAAACACAACTTTCCGGAGCATGGATGATTAGAAATTTTAACAGAGATACAAATCTATCTACAACTAAAATTCTTGAAGAATCGCAGGAAAAATATGAAGATCCTATATATATACCTTTTATATGTAAAAGCTTTTTTGGATTTAAGCTTGGAGACAGACTTGCTTTTAAACATAATAACAAAACTGCGACATACCATATTGCCGGATTTACAGAAAGTATCCTTTTCGGAAACAGAGGCACAATAGCTTTTGAACTGCCTGATAAAGCATTTAAGACTATGAATGAAGATTTCGTCGAAAAGAATGAAAACAGTAAAATAATACTAATAAAAACTCAAAACTTATCAATACATAAAAAACTTTTGAGTTTATTTAAGAATGTTCCTTATCTTAATTATGTCGACCGTATCAGTGCCGCTTTTACAATCAACGCTTCAATGAAAGTATATAAATACATTATGATTTTTTTTGCAGTTATAAATATAATAGTAGTTGCACTGATAATTAAATATAAAACACAAAGCAGTATTATAAACGGATATAAAAATATAGGAATTCTGAAAGCAATTGGATACAGATCTGACGAAATAAGTATTACATATGTGATTCAATACATATTTTTAAGCAGTTTAGGCTATATTACAGGGATAATTTTGTCATCAAAATTATATAACAGTATATTTAAATCTATAACTGCCGAAACGGGATTTCAATGGAAAAATAATATAAATCTTATAAGAATAATATGTTTTTTTATAATAAGTATATGTACGATAGCAATTTTAACATTTTTATCAGTAATAAAAACCAGAAAAGTATCTCCTGTCAAAGCACTGCATGGAATACTTGATGATGTTTTACACATTTCTAAAATATCATCAACAAAAGGAGTGCTGTACCCTAATTTCATAATTGCATGGAAACTTTTTTGCAAAAGAAAAAAACAAAATACGGTTTTGATAATAATTATTTCACTGTCTGTACTTGCAGCTTCATTCTGTTTAACATTATATGCGAATATTGTAGAAAACAAAAAGCTCGGACTTAAGCAGATAAGTGGAATGGAAAATTTTTCAATCATTCTTCAACTAACGGATACAGCAGATATAGAACAATCTGTAAAAAAAATAAAAGACATAAATGATGTAAAACAAGTTGTAAAAGCGATAGGTCCCGGAGGTTCCGTACTTTTTTGTGATGATAAAATCAATGCAAGGACTACAGTTTATGATGATTATGAAAAAATTGAAAAGGTAGGACTTTATAAAGGCAGATATCCCATTCACGAAAATGAAGTTGTAATTTCAGCTGCCCTGTCTGATATGCTAAAAAAAAGTGAAGGCGATTTTATAACTATAAAGAATGAATTGCAGGAAAATTGCAATATCGGTGAGTATATAATAACAGGCATAACTCAGGGAAGTTATACAGGAGGAATAGATATCGCACTTACATTTGACGGTATCAGACAGATTGACAAAAATGCCGGATGGCAGACTGTCTATATATACACATCTGAAGAAAAAAATATAGATAAAGTTATTGAAGATATAAAACAAGTTTGTGGTAAAGATATTACATACATAGATAATTTCCAAAATATATTTAATAAACAGTTTGAATCGGTAACGGAAAATATTTCAAATTTGATTATACTTGTACTGCTCTTAAGTATATGCATTATCTCAGTCATAATATTTTTAGTCGCTCAAACTACACTGCTTAGTAATACTTATATGTTCGGTATTTTAAAAGCAATCGGATTTAAAACAATACAGATAATATATCAGGCTATGGCAAGTATGCTTCCGATTGTAATATTCGGAAGTTTAGGAGGATATATATTATCGAAGTTTTTTACTGATATTATAATCACTTTAATGCTGAATAAAATGGGAGTATATAAAGTAAATTTTTTATCACCCGATGTATATATATCAGGCTTTGTGTGCCTGCTGTGTATAGTTTCATCCATAGTATCAGTTTTAACCTTATGGAAATTGAAAAACGAGACGCCGATTTCAGTTATTAAACGAAAAGAATAGTACGATACTGACAATATCGCTTTAATCCCGATATTGTCAGTATTGTTTTTGGTCTTTACACTGTTCTTTCGCCTGTCTATATAACAATTATAATCTATCTACGGAACATCAATAATATCAATAATATTAAGCAAGAGGTATATATATATTTATACAAAACCTGCCTTCCTCTTTTGAAGCAAAAAGTTTTCCTCCCATTTTCTCAATAAGGCTCTTACTTATATACATCCCCAGCCCTGTCCCTATATGTCCCTTTGAATTTTTACCTCTGTAAAATTTTTGAGTTATCAAGTCTATATCCTCATCACTTATAGTATTACCAGAATCTGATATACTTACTTTAAGATATTTATCAATACATTCAGATTTAACAATAATAGGTGTATTTGCATACTTATATGAATTGTTAATAATATTATCAAAGATCTGCAGCGCTTTATTTTTATCCAGTTTTATAAGGCAGGGAACTATTGAAAAAGGAAGTATATAATTTTTATAATCAGCACTTTTTATAATACCTGATATAATCTCACTGGATTCCTCACAAACAAATACTTCCCATTCATCCAGTTCTTCCAAGGTTGTATGCAGCAGATTCTCTGCCAATAAATTTATCTGTTCCGCCTTTGTAATAACGGCAAATAACTTACTTCTTTTATCATCGTTTTCCTCCTGCACTGACAATAACTCAGCCACTGCTTTTATTGAAGCAACCGGTGTTTTTATATCATGACTCAAAGATGCTATCAGTTCTTTATTTTTCTTTTTTAACAAAATCTCATTGTTTTTAGAGATAAAAAGACTCTCTCTTAATGTATTAAAGCTGTCCGCAAAATCTCCAATAATACCTTCAGTTTCTACAATAAGCGGCATTTCCAAATTTCCGCTTATAATATGATCCACATTTTTTTTGATTTTATATATAGGTTTTAAGAATCTTTTTGAAATAATAAATAAAAATACACTAATCACAACAGCTGACATTACCATAAATATAAAACAAAAAAGTTTCAATTGCCTATATTTATTAGTGTATATCTGCTTATCATTATTTATAAATACGATTTTTCCGACTGTAACATTATTTTTATTAACATCTACAATCACATCTTTATTTTTTAGATGAACTGACATATTATTATCCGGTTTAAAATCTTTTGAGGATTTTAAAATAATCTCATTATTGTTATCAATAATAAAAAAATCATTTTCTATATCTTTTATTTCCGTGAATGTATTATCTTTTATCGACTCCCAGTTGTTTTGAACAATTTTTATAATATGATTAATTTCAACATAGCTTTTTGAGGTTTTAACATCCGTCGGAATACATAATACAGAAATACATACCGCTAAATATAATATATAGAAAAATATAACTTTTTTCATATCTTATCCTTTATCATAAAGCATATATCCGATACCCCATACCGTTTTAAACAGTTTTGGATTGTCGGGATCTGTTTCAAATTTATCTCTGAGATAATGTATATGCACATTTAAAGTATTATCTCCTGTAAATGTATTATCCCAAACATTTTGAAACAGTTCCTCTTTTGGAATTGTCCGTCCTTTATTTTTAATGAAATAAAACAGCAACTTTTTTTCCATACTCTTTAATTTTATCTCATTATCCGCCTCATATACAGTTTCATTTTTTAAATCAACTGTACATTTCCCAAGTTTAATAATTTCTTCAACAGTCTCAGGATAATATCGTTTTAAAACAACTTTTATCTTAGCCGTTAAATAATTTAATGAGTATGGTTTTTGTATGTAATCATCACCTCCGATATGTAGTGCAAGTACCTTATCATCATCACTGCTTCTGGCACTTATAAATATAAGAGGCACATTGCTTATATCTCTTATTTTCTTACATAATTCAAATCCTGAATCTTTATGCAAATTAATATCCAATAAAATTAATCTGATTGTATGTTCATTTATTATATCAATGCACTCTTGTGTTGTTTGAGCAGTAATAGTTTTAATTCCGAATAAATTTAAATATTCACCTGTACTTTCCAGTAATGTCTTTTCATCATCTACAATCAAACAGTCAAATGTCATAATTAAATATTCTTTCTATTAATTTTTTCGTCCTTTCGTCTTAATAATGATTCCATTATATACAAAGATTTAATTTTATGCTATACTCTTACGCAGGTTTAAATATAAATTTAACAGCATAAAATATGTGGTAGTCAAGCAAGGCGTGTGAAAAATCCGTCGTATAAAAATATCATGACCTGTACTAAGGCTTTGGCTTTTTTACCTGTTCAATGAGATTTTTAAAAGACAAATATTCAAATACTAAACTATGCAGGGTACATAGTATTTTCACATTTATACCCCGCACATTTACAACAGTATTTTTATTTTTATAATTACTACCTTTCACAGTTTGTATGATGAGGGCGGGGATGGGGATATTAATGCCGTAATTTAACCTATAAAAAGTTCAAAAATACTAATTCTAAAACTAATTAAGCGGCTGCATAAAAAGTATATCATCATTTAAAAATGATTTAATCTCTCCTTTTATAAATTGATTTAACCCTCCTTCAAAGTACGGAACTGCCACTTTCAGATACTCTCTTGTATGACCTGAAATATATCTTTTTTGATTAATCTCTATTATTTCCTCACTTAATATTTCATTCATTTGCCCTATATATTTTTTTCTGAAATCACGGCTGTTTTTCCTGTTTATCTCTGAAAGAGCCAAAGCACGGGATGATTTTTCCTTATGCGTAAGCTGATCTGGCATATTCGCCGCCTTAGTACCCTCTCTTATTGAAAAAGGAAATATATGCATCTCATAAAATCCTATTTTATCCACAAATTCCCTGCTTATGTTAAACTCTTCTTCACTCTCACCCGGAAATCCTACTATTATATCGGTGGTAATTGCAGGATTTTTATAATACTTTCTTATTATCTCTACTCCATTTATAAAATCTTTGCTGTCATATTGCCGATTCATGCGCCTAAGCACACTGTCGCAGCCACTTTGTAGCGACAGGTGAAAATGCGGGCAAAACTGAGGGATTTTTTTTAAGCCTGAAACAAAAACATCACTTATTATCCTGGGTTCCAATGAACCTACCCTTACTCTCTCAACTCCTTCCACACCTGCAACCCTGCTTACAAGTTCAAGCAGATGTTCTTTTTTGTCAATATCCACTCCGTATGATGATAGATGTATGCCTGTAAGCACCATCTCTTTATAACCGTTTTTTGCAAGACTTTCAACCTCAGCCATAATGCTTTGCATGCTTCGGCTCCTTATCCTGCCTCTGGTATACGGTATTATACAATAAGTGCAAAACTGGTTGCAGCCGTCCTGTACTTTTATAAAAGACCTTGTGTGTTTTCCGAGTTTTGATACTCCAAAATCCTCATATTCACATTTTTTGTTTATATCTATGACATTTTCATCATTATTAATCCCTGAAAATACCGGTTTAATTCCGGCAATTGTTTTATCCGCTGAAACTTCCGTTTTTTTATTGTTTTTATCAGAAACAGTATCTGTTTTTACACCTGTAATCTTATCGGTAAAATCAGCCGTTTTTAATTCTATACCGTCATCGGTAAAATCGGCTGTTTTAAGATCCGGTTCATTATATATACTGTCAAAGTATTTATTTATAATTAATGCTATATCTTTCTTTTTATTATTTCCGACTATTATATCTATATTACAGTCTTTTTTCAGCTTTTGCGCCCCTGACTGTACATAACAGCCTGCCGCTACAACTATTGAATCCGGATTTTCTTTTTTTGCCTTATGCAGAATCTGACGTGATTTTCTGTCGGCTATATTTGTAACCGAGCATGTATTTATTATATATACATCAGCTCTGTCATTAAAATCTACCAAAGTGTATCCTGCATCACTCATAATTCGCTGCATTGCTTCGGTTTCATATATATTTACTTTACATCCCAATGTATGGAAAGCAACCTTTCTCATAAAATCTCCTTGACTTTAATCCAATTTATATGTAGGATATATTTAGCGAATGCTTTTAGCATTTCAACTGAAATTTCAGCTTTATAACAGCAGTATCCAGTACCTTTACTCCGTTATAATTCACTTTATTTTAGCAATATTATTTATTAAAATACTTAAATATTATAATTCACTAAGGAGGAATTATTTTTATGAAAACTATACGCATTTCATTAAACTCTATTGATAAGGTTAAGTCATTTGTAAATGACCTGTCTCAGTTTAATGTTGATTTTGACCTTGTATCGGGAAGGTATGTAATTGATGCCAAGTCAATTATGGGTATATTCAGTCTTGATCTTTCAAAGCCGATTGACTTAAATATACATGCCGATAATGACGTTGATCATATTATTGAAGTTCTAAAACCCTATATATACGAGTAATTACCGCTTTTATATATAAGTGTCTTAGTTTGTGTTCCGTAAGTTCCGGATGATATGAATCAATTTATTTGTCCCGGTTTGTTATACAGTATTATACTTTCTTTATACTGTACTATGCTGTGGTATTTTGACCGGATTATGTCAAAACATGTAAATTGTACTTACATATTATGCATCATGCTGACAGCCGCATAGCTGCGGATTTGACTTAATAATGTCAAAGCCGCAGCTTTATTTTGCACTGCACAGTATTCTTTCTTTTGTATCTACTGCCGATTTTATAAGGTCATCTATTTTTTCTGACAATTTTTTCTCAGATTCAAGTATTTTTTCCAGCTGCGGCTTTGTTACAGGGTGTTTTGCTACAAAGATTGTACAACAATCCTCATACGGTTCTATTGATGTCTCAAATGTACCTATTTTTTGTGCAACAGTTATAATCTCCTGCTTATCAAAACCTATAAGCGGTCTGAATACAGGCATCTCACATACATTGTCAGTTACTGCAAGCGAATGTACGGTCTGACTTGCCACCTGCCCTACACTTTCTCCTGTTATAAGTGCAAGATCTCCATTTGTTTTTGCTATCTGCTGTGCAATTTTCATCATATAGCGTCTCATAATTATAGTCAGTTCATCATGTGGACATTTTTCATATATATACAACTGTATATCAGTAAAATTAATTATATTCAGATTAATAACACCTGTATAGCGTGCCATTGTCCGTGCCAATTCTATTACCTTAATCTTTGCCCTTTCAGAAGTATATGGCGGTGCATGGAAATAAACAGCCTCTATTTTTACACCTCTCTTTGCTATCATATAGCCGGCAACCGGTGAATCTATACCGCCTGAAAGAAGCAGCATAGCCTTTCCGTTAGTTCCTACAGGCATACCTCCGGGTCCGGGCAGAGACAGTGAATAAATATTTATATGATTCCTTATCTCAACCTTAATAAGTACATCAGGCTTGTGTACATCAACTCTCGTTTCACAAAATGTCTCAAGTATAGCCTCTCCAAGAAGTGCATTCAGCTGCTCCGATGTTTTTTCATAGCTTTTATCAGCCCTCTTGGTATCAACTTTAAAGCTTACCGCCTTATCCGGATATGCCCTGTCAAAATATTCTATTACCGCCTTTTTAAGATTTTCAAAATCCTTTGACTCAATTCTTACAACCGGACATACGGCAACTATACCAAAAACTCTACATAATGCATCTATAACATCTTCATCATCATAGCAATCATCATCGGCATCTACATATATTCTGCCCAGCTCCCTGCTTACTCTGAAATCACAGGAAAGCGGCTTTAAAGCAATTCTTATCTGCTTCATAAGTGCATCTTCAAATTTATATCTGTTTTTACCTTTTACACCTATCTCTCCATATTTTATTAAAAATGATGTATACTTCATACTAATTAAGACCTTTACTTAAATTTTTTTAATAGCGGAATCAATTCATTAAAATTTCTTAAAAAATAATCCGCCTCGGATACAGTATTATATTCGGAAAATGAAAGTCTTATAGTCGAAAAAGCTTCTTCATCGCTAAGCCCTATCGCCTTCAAAGTTTTAGATACTCTTGGATGATTTGAAGAACAGGCTGAACCGCTTGAAAAATATATATTCTTCGCCTCAAACGCATGTAAAAGCACTTCACTTTTTA
Organism: Johnsonella ignava ATCC 51276; assembly: GCF_000235445.1. GTDB lineage: Bacteria > Bacillota > Clostridia > Lachnospirales > Lachnospiraceae > Johnsonella > Johnsonella ignava. The sequence continues at coordinate 131,667 of NZ_JH378831.1, forward strand.
TGCCCTGTACCGTGATACTGAGTACATGCGGAGCTGACAAAAGACCCTTTTGCGAGTTTACTTTTACTCCTTCTAAATCTTTTATATTATCAATTATATAGTCTTTAATATCCGTTATTTTTTTGATTTTACTGTCAAAATCGGTATATGCACTGCGAGCCGCCTCTCCCATAGCCGCAATGCCGGGCGTATTAATTGTTCCGCTCCTAAGCCCTCTTTGCTGTCCTCCGCCAAATACTATGGGCTTTAGTCTAATATTTTCATTTACATATAAAAACCCTACCCCTTTAGGACCATGCAGCTTATGACCGCTGGCACTTAAAAGATCTATCCCCTTTTTTTTAGGGTAAATCTTATATTTACCGTATGCCTGTATAGCATCTGCATGAAATATAATTTTAGGATTTGCTTTCTTTATAATGCCTGAAATCTCATCAGCAGGTTCAACCGCTCCCACTTCATTATTTACAAGCATTATAGATACAAGTATTGTGTCTTTCCTTATGCAGTCTTTAAGCTCCTCTAAATCTATATGTCCCAATCCGTCAGTCTTAAGCACACTTATCTCAAAGCCCTCTTCCTTTAAATATGCAAGCGGCTCATATACAGAGGCATGTTCAATCGAGGAGGTTATAATATGCTTTCCGGATCTTTTATATGCCTGTGCTGCACCTATCAGTGCCATATTGTTTGATTCAGTCCCTCCCGAAGTAAACACTATCTCCTTGGGATTTACCTTCATAGTTTCCGCCACAGTCTGTGCGGCATCTTTATAATAATTTTCAGCTTCAATTCCCATTATATGCTTTGCTGACGGATTTGCATAATCCTCTTCCATAGTTTTTTTCATAATATCAACTACGGATTTTGCAGTCTGTGTTGAAGCGGCATTATCAAAATAAACTCTCATATATTCAAATTCCTTTATATTATAATTATAGCAGGCAAGATTCATACATAACTCCAGCTTATTAAGCATCAAGATAAAGCATTATTGCGGACAGTACTGCAAGTCCTGCAGTTTCAGTCCTTAATATACGCTTCCCAAGCATTAAAGAATTAAAGCCTGCATCTATTGCAGCCTCAACCTCGGATTCCTCAAATCCGCCCTCAGGACCTATAAAAACCGCTATATCTTCATCTTCTGATATTTTCTTTAAAAATATATCAAGCCTGCCTTTTCTTCTTTCAAGCTCATAAGGTATAAGCTTATGCTTAAAGTCCTTAGTATACTCAAGTACATTTTTAAAATCAAGCGGTTTATTTACATAAGGGATTATATTTCTTTTTGACTGCTGTGCGGCACTTTTGGCTATCGCATTCCATCTCTCAAACCTTTGTAAAGTTTTTTTTGCATCAAGTTTTACCACAACCCTGTTTGTAATAACCGGCACAATCTCGCTTACACCAAGCTCGACAGCTTTTTGTATTATGAAATCCATCTTATCCAATTTCGGAAGTGCCTGAAAAAGCACTATCCTGTTAGGCAGTTCTCTTACATCTTCATTCTCTTCTTTTATTTCAAGATATACACGGTCTTTTTGAATCTTCTCTATAACACATAAATATTCCCAATCACCGCCGGTATTTATAATCAGCTTTTCACCTTCCCTCATACGCAGAACCTTTGAGATATGTCTTGCATCTGCACCCTCTATAACTGCTTTTTTTTCCTGTATACAGGACGGGTTTACAAAAAAATGATACATAAAAATAAATCTGTTAAGCCTGACGTAAAGTCCTTTTTGCACAAACTGCCGACCATTCTCCATCTCTTACTACTTCAATCAGTTCAAGGTAAGGATTTTTTTCTACTGCAGACTTAACCTCCTTTGTCTTAGTGTCTATAATTCCTGAAGCTATAAATAATGCACCGTCTTTTAAATGACTTACTATTTCTTTCTGCAATAGGATTATTACAGGTGCGAGTATATTGGCAACCACTATATCATAGCAATTCTCACCTATATCTTCCTGCACTTTTTTATCTTCAAGTATATTTCCGCATATAAGCTTCATACTACTGTCATCAATATCATTAGCTTTCATATTCTGGTATACACATTCCTTTACATTATCATCCACATCGACTGCCATGACCTCATCAGCACCCAGTTTCAATGCCGTAATGCCAAGTATTCCGCTGCCGGTGCCTACATCAAGTACTTTTATACATGTATCGGATTTTTTATTGTTAATATTCTTATTTTTTTTAATTCCCGGTAAAAAGCTGCTTTTGGGCATACTTATTTTCCCTTTGTGAGCATTTTCCGATTTTGCAGATTTCTTTTTGAGCTCAGCTATATACTTTCTTAAAAGTTTTATACAGAGCTTTGTAGTTTCGTGTGCTCCTGTGCCAAATGCGGTTCCCGGATCTATCTCTACCATGGTTTTATATCTCATATTTTCAGGAATCTTTTCCCATGTAGGTTTTATAACTATGTCTTCTATCTTAAACGGTTTAAAATACTGTTTCCAGTTGTTAATCCAGTCTTTATCCTCAGTTTCATCTTCTATAATTATACATGAACCTATATCGCTAAATACATTAAGCTCCATAAGCTCTTCATTTACCGTATTTAAGATTTCTTCATTATCCATACCGTCTTCAAGATAAAAGCTTACCTTTGCCTTGCCGTCATCTTTAGGCAGTTCAGGCAATATATCTATAAACATCCCCTTCGTCTCTTCATCAGTCAATGGTACAAAATCTTCTATTTCAATGCCTTCTATACCTATATCATTTAAAACTGCACTTATCATGTCAACAGCATCAGTTTTGGTCATGATAGTATACTTTTTCCATTTCATAAAACCGGACCTTTCAATAATTTTTTAAATACATTATATATTTTTAACGCTATGCGGTCAATCACCTGAAACATACTTTAAAAAAACCGGTCCCATTATATTAAATAACGATTTTAAGCAGCTTGATATTATAAAGGTTTAAAGTTATAATACCTTTAAGGAGGTTGATATGAGAATATTATATAAAAATTTAAAAATTTGTTTTACAAGTATTTTTATAAAAACATTAACTATTTTCAACTATTGCCGCAAAAGCATAAAGTTGCATGCGGTTTTGCTGGCCGCCTTTGCCGCAGCAGCTATATTTACAGGAATAAAAATAGAGGGTTTTAAAACCCTGGCAGCCGAGGAAACTCCAAAAACAGCACAAGTAAGTGTAAAAGAACATTTCTTAAGTACGGATTCAAAATATATAAACTATCTCTGGAATGATAAACAATCAGCAGTTCCTGATGCAAAGGTTTATATATTTGAGCCCTCTGATTTTAACGGGCATACAGTATGTATAGATCCCGGACATGGAGATAACTCACATCCTGCAGCAACGCTTAAAAAAGAGAAAGTTTATCCGGTTGAGGATGAAATGCTTGCAGGCATGAATACTTCCATGAAAGGCAAAAAGGCATTTGACTTCGGTGTTGAAGCACGTGATTATAAAAATGTATATGACAATAACGAAACCGAACCCGAATATACTTTAAAGGTCGCCTTGCTTGTAAAAGATAAACTCCTTGCAAAAGGATACAGGGTAGTACTCACAAGAACCGAATACAATCAGAATCTCTCAAATGGTGCAAGAGCGGTACTTGCAGGTGAAACTTCGGATATAATGATTGCAATTCATACAAATGCAAGCGATAAAAGGGGAGTTCGGGGTACTATGGCATTTTATCCGGGCGATAATGATTTTATGGACGGAACTTTACACCCCGGTTATACTAAGATTATGGGAATAGAGCAGAACGCCGCATCTTCACAAAAACTTGCCTCACTTCTTGCAGACAATGTTTCAAAAAGTGCAGGATTTAAAAATCTCGGTTCACATTCAGCAGTGCTTAGAATATTTTCATATTCAAGTATACCTGTAAGTCTCGTCGAAGTAGGATTTTCAGATCAGATAGATGATGCCAGGATCCTTATCGAAAAAAAGAATGAAGCGGCTGAAGGTATAGTTAAAAGCGTTGATGAGTATTTTTCAAACTAAAACGGACTTGCTAAAACAGACTTGCTAAAGTCAGTTTCGATTTTTTAGGGGTGAAAGTTTTTCTGTAAAATACACAAAACACAAATGGGATTTTCGACAAATTATTTTGTTTTAATTTGTGAAATTCCCATTTGTAATTTTAATATCAATATAATAATAATATAAATTATATATTTAAATACGATATTAATTAAAATTAGTTATATTTTATATTTTAAAACACAGATTAATTAAACTGAGCTCCGGCACCCCTTAATACATGTTTAGCCAGCACTGAGGTTGTTATGCTTCCAACTCCCCTTGGAACAGGGCTTATATAAGAAGTTTTTCCTTCTACTGCATCATAATCCACATCTCCACATAAAACTCCGTTTTCATCAACATTTATGCCTACATCAACTACTACCGCACCTTCTGAAACCATATCCGCCGTGATCATCCTTGCCTTTCCGGCAGCTGCTATTAAAATCTCACCTCCACGGCAGGTACCTGCAAGATCTTTAGTTCTCGTATGGCACATGGTTACAGTAGCATTGCGTTTTAATAAAAGCATGGCAAGCGGCTTTCCTACTACCATACTTCTGCCTACAAGAGTAACTCTCTTTCCTGTAAGATCAATCTTGTAATAATCAAGCATCTCAATAACCGCCTGTGCAGTACATGGCGGATATCCGCTTAAATCTCCGGAGAATACTTTGGCTATATTTGCATTGCACATACAGTCCGAATCCTTATGCGGCTGTATAACTTCAAGTACGGCATTCTCATCAAGGTTTTTAGGAAGCGGTCTGAACATAAGTATACCATGTACACTTTTGTCTGAATTGATCTTATTGAATTCAGCCTCAAAATCTTTTTGTCCTACATCCTGTGCAAGTTCATGTACTTCACATTCTATACCTATATCAGCCATCTTCTTTATTGCACCTTTTTCATAGGCAAGGTCATCCGCCCTGCTTCCTACTCTAAGTATGGCAAGTTTAGGAACTATTCCTTTTGCTTTAAGTTCAGAAACTTTTTTTACCATATCTTCCTTCATAGCTGCGGCTACTTCAGAGCCTTTCATAACTATCGGCATATTATCACCTCTTTACCCTGTCAAATATTTTATCTAAAAAATTAAAGCTTTACGAATCTCTTATATTGCTAAGACGGTCTTATCTTCTGCATAACAACGCCGGACACTTTTTCTTTAAGTTTTCTGCCTTCTTCTATAATGGCATCAGCTCTTGAATCAAGCTCCTTTTTATGTGCTTCATCCTTCATAAGTTTGGTATTTATAAAAATATTCAAGGAAGCACCCTCAATTGCCGCCTGTGCAAATATTATCGCAACACCGACATCACTTATAACAAGCGTACTTCCCTTTTCACCGACTATATCAAGAAGTTTCATGGCTTTAAGTACGGTTTCCATTATATTAAGCGGCACCTTGCTTGCCTTATAAAGAACATCTTCAAGAACCTTTTCCTTATATTCCTGCTGCTGCGGTGTGTCCTTTGGAAGTCCGTATGCCTTTGAAAGAGGCTCAAAAACTGCCGCATCATCATCAGTAAGCTTTATAAGCTCTTTCATAAGAGAATCTAGGTTGTTCTTAGTTTCCTTGATTTCCTCCTCAACAGCGGCATACTTTTTTTTACCTATTGTAAGATTTGCAACCATCATACCAAGCGCACATGAAAACGCACCGACTGCGGCACATGCTCCCCCGCCCCCGGGTACAGGTGCTGAAGACGCAAGTTCTTCAAGAAACTGAGTGGTTTTCTTTTCAAGCATCATATCAAACTGACCTCATTCTTTTATTTAAATTATTTTTTAGTTCTTATCGCTGAAATAAAGAAATCCCTCTAAATCCGAAGCTTCAGATACTTAATCTTATCTAAATATGTTTAATCTTATCTCACAAACTGCATTTTTATGATTTAAAATATCTGTTTGCTTGATGTTTAATCTTTATTCCATAAAATACACCCGCTTCTATATAATAAAAGCGGGTGCCTGACATTAGTACTACAGTTAATTGTCTTGTGTATTAAAGAAAATTAGAACAATCCTGAAATTACTCCTGCAGCATCAACATCAATCTTTTCAGCAGCCGGTACTTTAGGAAGTCCCGGCATCTTCATGATATCACCTGTAAGTGCAACCACAAATCCCGCTCCTGCTGAAGCCGTGATGTCTCTTATAGTAATTCTGAATCCGGTAGGTCTTCCGAGGATTTTAGCATCATCAGTCATTGAATACTGATTTTTTGCAACACATATAGGAATATTGCCAAGACCTATCGTTTCAAGATTTTTAATCTCCTTTAATGCTTTAGGTGAATAATCAACACCGTCAGCACCATATACTCTCTTTGCAATCGCTTCAATCTTTTCTTTAATCGGTGCATTTACATCATATACATATTCCATGGTGCTTTCACCCTTTGTAAGTTCAATGACTTCTTTTGCAAGTTCTTCTCCGCCTTTGCCGCCTTTTGCCCATACATCGGAGAGAGCTACATTTACACCGTATTCTTTACATTTTTTCCTTACAAGTTCAACCTCTGCATCTGTATCTGTCGGGAATTTATTAATTGCGACAACAGCCGGAAGATTGTAAACCTTTGTGATGTTTTCAATATGCTTTAAGAGGTTCGGAATTCCTTTTTCAAGTGCTGCAAGGTTTTCAGCCTGAAGTTCATCCTTTGCAATGCCGCCATTGTATTTAAGCGCTCTTATTGTAGCAACGAGAACTACTGCATTTGGACGCAGCCCTGACATACGGCATTTAATATCTATAAACTTCTCTGCACCAAGGTCAGCACCGAATCCCGCCTCAGTTATCATATAATCTGCAAGCTTCATACCCATCTTTGTGGCAATTACGCTGTTGCAACCATGTGCTATATTTGCAAAAGGTCCGCCATGTATAAATGCGGGTGTTCCCTCAAGTGTTTGTACAAGATTGGGTTTAAGAGCATCTTTAAGAAGTGCCGCAACTGCTCCCTGTGCATTTAAATCGCCTGCTCTTACAGGCTCTCCGCTTCTTGAATATGCAACTATAATATTGGCAATTTTTGCCTTAAGATCGTTTATATCATTTGCAAGACAAAATACAGCCATTACTTCTGATGCGGCTGTTATGTCAAAACCGTCCTGTCTTGTAACGCCGTCAGGCTTCTCACCAAGTCCGTCAACTATACGACGAAGCTGACGGTCATTCATATCAATACATCTTCTCCATGTAACTCTCTTAAGATCAATATCAAGCTTATTGCCCTGATGTATATGATTGTCAAGAAGTGCCGCTATAAGGTTATTTGCTGCACAAATTGCATGAAGATCTCCTGTAAAATGAAGGTTGATATCTTCCATAGGAACTACCTGTGCATATCCGCCTCCGGCTGCACCGCCTTTTACACCGAATACAGGTCCAAGCGATGGTTCCCTGATTGCAACCATTGTTTTCTTTCCGAGACCATTAAGTGCATCTGCAAGACCGATTGTGGTTGTTGTCTTTCCTTCTCCTGCCGGTGTCGGATTAATTGCCGTTACCAGTACCAATTTTGCATCCGGTTTTTTAACAAGTTCGTCATTATAATAGCGATAATCTATCTTTGCCTTATATTTTCCGTAGTTTTCCACATATTTGTCAGGAATTCCTACATAATCAGCAATTTCATTGATAGGTTTAATCTTAGCCTCCTGGGCAATTTCAATATCGCTTTTAAAACCCATTTCTGTTCACCTTATATCCCATTTCGAGATACCCTTTCATTTATTTAACATATAGCTTTATAAAATTTATAAATGCATGACCATATATGATATACATGCCTTATAAAACTTTTATAAACCATACATATATTTACATTTAAAACCGCTATGCGGCATTAATGCCTTTATAATATTGTAAACAGCTTATACTTTAATTTTATTATACGCTTTTACAAAAACAATATTATTTCTTTTTAGGAGCTGAATGTATAGACTCTCCAAATACATCTTCAAGTGCCTCGCCTACAGCTTCATTATATGTAGGATGTGCTCTCATTCCCTTTAAAAGCTGGTCTACCGTAAGTTTATTTGCAACTGCGGTTGCGAACTCACCTATCATATCCGTAGCTCTTGCACACATCATCTGAGCTCCTAATATTACTTTGCTGTTCTTATCCGCAACTACTTTCACAAAACCACGCTCTTCCTTTGATATAAGAGATTTGCCGTTTGCGCTCATCATAAATTTGCCTATACTTACTTCAATGCCTTTTTCCTTTGCATCAGCCTCTGTGATACCTACTGAACCTATCTCGGGATCTGTATATACACACCCGGGTACAATATTTAAATCAATACTTCTTTTATGCCCTGCAAGTTCTTCTATCAGGCATATACCCTGTGCACTGGCAAGATGTGCCAACTGCATCCCCTTTATAAGATCTCCTATTGCATAAACATTGTCCATCGAAGTCTTAAAATGCTCATCAACCACTACACGTCCTCGTTCCATTTCAAGTGATACGCCCTCACCAAATAAACCTTCAGTATTTGGAATTCTTCCTACTGCACACAGTACATACTGTGAAGCAATTTTAACTTCTTTTTCTTTTTCAGTATAAGTACATACAAGACTTCCGCCATCTCTTTCAACCTTACCCACTGAAACTGAAGTATGTATATCTATACCTCTTTTCTTCAATATAAGCTTAAGATTCTGTGAGATATCCTTATCCATATTTGCCACTACATTCGCAAGTGCCTCAAGTATAGTTACCTTTGTTCCCAGTGCTGCAAATACCGAAGCAAACTCAACTCCTATTACACCTCCGCCTATAATTACAAGACTCTGAGGTACCTCCTCAAGCTTAAAAAGCTCATCACTGGTAAGCACACCTTCACTGTCAAGTCCGGGAACAGGTATAAGTGAAGGCTTTGAACCTGTTGCAAGCACTATATGTTTAGCCTTGTAGCTGCCCTTATATTCTCCGTCTGCAACTGTTACACTGCCGTCTTTTTCAAGAGTGCCCTTTGCATTGATATAGCTGATTGAATTTGTTTTAAAAAGATGTTCAACGCCTTGACACAACTTATCTATTACATCCTGCTTATAAGCAAGTATTTTTCCATAGTCATAGCTTACACCTGAGGCAGTTATGCCATAGGCTTCAGCCTCTTTTATCTCTCTATATAAAGATGAGGCATGAATCATCGCCTTTGCCGGTATACATCCTCTGTTAAGACAGGTTCCTCCGACTCTTCTTTCCTCCATAACAGCCGTTTTAAAACCAAGCTTTGCAGCTTTTAACGCAGCTACATATCCTCCGGGACCTGCACCTATGACTATTACGTCAAAATTTGTTTCCATAAGCCTCCTTAATATTACATTATATTTACTGCTATCCGTATTTATCCGGTAAAGCAGTATATGATTTATATTTTAAATCTCGCACCGCTAAAGCGGCAAATGTTACACCGTATTTTATAAATCAATATCACCAAGCCATAAGATAATATCTTTTTTCATGGCATCTTTTATATCATCACTTAAAGTCGCAGAGCTGACAGCACTACACAAACTGTCCCTGTCATATCTGCAGTTTTTAAGACAACTTTCAAGTTCAGGTATAAAAGTCGTCTTCATCGCATCTGAAAAGACTGCCGTATCCTTTATAATTCCGCCCTCTACACAAAACTGTATAAGGATCTGTCCCCATTCAAAGCGTTTTGAAATCTCATACTGGAAATCAATCCTTTTTCCAAATATTACATCCCATGATGCAAAATATTCAGTACGTTTCTCTATATCCGCTCTATCAAGATCTTCAAATTTTATTATATCCGCCTTTAATCCATATACTTCCTGAAATGCCTCAAAAAGATTTCTTTTAAGCATCTCTATATCTATGCCCTGTTTAAAATCGGTAAGATTGGCAACTCTTGATTTTACTGAAGCCACACCCTTTGACATAAGCTTCTCTTTTGATACGGTAAGATATTTTGACAAATCTTCTATATTTACATCAAGCATAATTGTCCCATGATGATAACAATGTGTGCCCGTTTCATAAAATGCATTTCCTGAAAACTTTCTGCCGTCTATAAGTATATCATTGCGGCCTGAACGCTGAGCCTTGATACCGAATTTCCCGACTGCTTCTATTATCACCTGAAGCTGCTTATCAAGATTATAATTTTGCTTATCTACAAGAAATGTAAAATTTAGATTGCCCAGATCGTGGTAGACTGCCCCTCCGCCTGAAAGCCTGCGTACTATAAAGCCCCCGTCCGCCTCAAGCTTACTTACCAGACATTCCTTCCACGCATTCTGGTTTCTGCCTATAACAATGGTGTTCCTATTCTGCCACAGATACAGAATACACTGGTTTTTGGCACAGTTAAGCAGCAAATGCTCCTCAACTGCAAGATTTTTATAGGGGTAGGTTTGATTACTTTCTATATATGTGATTTTATCTATCATTATTTTATTTATATCATTTATTTTAAAACTGCCTAAGCCTGTTTTGTAAAAGGCTTAGGCCTCTTATTATACTTCGTAAAAAACCTATTGAGTTCGTTATTTGTGAAAATCATAAACACCTTTTGTATTTATATACGATTTTCTGCAATTATCAGAACTTTCTAAGGAAACGCCGATTAATCAGCGTTTCCTTAATAATTTTATTTCCATTTATATCTAAGTACCGGATTTCTTGCCGCACCGACCTCATCAAGTCTTCCGACAGGTGTTGTAACAGGTGCCATATGCAGTGCTTCAGGATCCTTTTGTGCCTGTTCATACAGCTTGCGGAACACTGCGATCGCATCATCAAGAGTTTCTTTTGATTCAGTCTCAGTAGGCTCCACCATAAGTGCTTCATGTACTATAAGCGGGAAGTACATTGTCGGCGGATGCATACCGTTATCAATCAGTGCCTTTGCTATATCCATAGCTGAAACGCCCGTTTTACGCTTAAGATCTTCAAGACTCATAACAAACTCATGCATGCATATCTGATCATAAGCCATAGTATATATATCCTTAAGCTTATCCATCATATAGTTTGCATTAAGCACGGCATTCTTACATGCCTGCGGGATGCCTTCCTTACCAAGTGTCTTAATATATGTAAGTGCCTTTACAACTACAAGGAAGTTTCCATAAAATGCTTTCATCTCGCCTATGCTGTGTTTCGGTTTAACAAATTTTTTCTCTGCATCTCCTTCAACAAGTACAGCAGGCATAAAATCAGCAAGAAGTTTCTTACAACCTACCGCACCGCATCCAGGCCCACCCCCTCCGTGAGGTGTTGAGAAGGTTTTATGGATATTAAGATGTATAACATCAAATCCCATATCTCCAGGTTTAACAACACCCATAACGGCATTGAGGTTTGCACCGTCATAGTAGTTAAGTCCGCCGCAATCATGAACTATCTTAGTAATTTCAAGTATATTCTTATCAAAAAGACCTACTGTATTGGGGTTTGTAAGCATAAGTCCTGCTATATCATCACCTGCAACAGCCTTAAGTTTTTCAATATCAACACAACCGTCTGCACTTGAAGGGATTGAAACTACTGAATATCCTGCCATAGTAGCACTTGCAGGGTTTGTTCCATGTGCAGAGTCAGGAACGATTATCTTTGTCCTCTTTGTGTCATTTCTGCTTTCATGGTATGCTTTTATAAGCATAAGCCCTGTAAATTCACCATGTGCACCTGCTGCAGGCTGTACAGTAAGTCTGTCCATGCCTGTAATCTCACAAAGATACTTCTCTACGGTCTGTAATACTTCAAGACAGCCCTGCACAGTATGCTCCGGCTGAAGCGGATGTATCTCGGTAAATCCCGGAAGGGATGCCATATCTTCATTTATCTTAGGATTGTACTTCATAGTACATGAACCCAAAGGATAAAAACCGTCATTTACTCCTCTTGATTTTTTAGCAAGCTCTGTATAATGTCTGCTTATCTCCGTTTCTGAAAGCTCAGGAAGATGAAGCTCAGACTCTCTTTTGTCCTTATCAGATGGTGTAACCACATCTACATCACATGGTGGAAATAAAGTACAGCCTCTGCCCGGTCTGCTTTTTTCAAATACTAACATTATTTCACCTCCTTTAAGATACTTACTGCCTTATCTATGCAGCATTTACCGTTTACTTCGGTGCAACACCAGAGTATCCTCTTATCATCAAGCGGATATCCGCCTAAGATTCCATTATCTTCAAGTGCCTTTAATGCCTTTTCTGATGAAACATCCGACACTGTTACAAACTCATGGAAGAACTCCGTTTTGTACTCAGGTTTAAATCCTATCTTTTCAAGTTCTTTAGCCATATAATGCGCCTTTGACATACACAATGTAGCGACTTCTTTTAAGCCTTCCTTACCTACTGCCGAAAGATATACACCTACTGCAAGTGCACAAAGCGCCTGATTTGAACATACATTACTTGAAGCCTTTTCTCTTCTTATATGCTGTTCCCTTGCCTGAAGTGTAAGTACATAACCTACCCTTCCCTTAGCATCATGCGTCTCTCCGACTATCCTTCCGGGAAGTCTCCTTACAAGTTCATCAGTACATGACATAAATCCTATATATGGACCGCCAAATGCTATAGAAAGACCGAGAGGCTGTCCGTCGCCTACTGCAATATCGGCACCGTACTCTCTGGGTGATTTTAAGATTCCGAGTGAAATCGGATTTACACTCATTATATATCTTGCACCCGCCTCATGTGTTATATCTGCAATTTCCCTTGCAGGCTCAAGATTTCCATAGTAGTTCGGATGCTGTACAAAAACACATGCAGTCCCCTGATCAATATGCTTCTTTATATATTCTACATCTGTAAGTCCGTCCTTTGCCGGTACTACTTCAACATCCATGCCGTTTCCATGACAGTATGTCATGATTGTAGCTATGGTATCGGGATGGGCAAGTGCAGAAACAAGTGCCTTTTTCCTCTTTCTTTCACGACACATCGCCACTGCCTCTGCAGCTCCGCTTGCACCGTCATATATAGAAGCGTTTGACACATCCATGCCTGTTATATCAGCTATCATAGTCTGGTATTCATATATTGACTGTAATACACCCTGACTGGTTTCAGCCTGATAAGGAGTATATGATGTAAGGAAATTCTCCTTTGTAATCACACTCTTTACAATGGATGGTATGAAATGCCTGTAAGCACCCGCTCCTCTGAAAATTGTAGGGAATATGACATTTTTCTCAGCAATCTTTGTCATATCTTTGCGTACCTGAAGTTCTGACAAGCCTGAAGGTATATTCAGCTCACCTTTAAGCATCACTTCCTTTGGAGCATCTGCAAATAAGTCCTCAAAAGATGAAAAACCTATTTCAGTAAGCATCGCCTTCTGCTCGGCATCTGTATTAGGAATATATTTTCCCACTAAATCCACCGCCTTTCTTAACTAATATATCTGTGTATGATTTTATTTTAGGCAGCCTTAAAGACTGCCATTCATTTTATTGTTTTAAATATTTTTCAGATAAACCTGCCGGTATTTTAATCTTTGATATTTCAACAAAAATACCTTTAAAGACTCCGGTATATTAATAAAAATATATGTAATATTTAATCAAGAGTCTTTAAAAATGCTTCATATTCCTCAGCAGTGAGAAGTTCCTCTTTTTCTGAAACATCTTTAACCTTAATAAGCCATGCATCATATGGTGCTTTATTAATACTTTCAGGTGAGTCAAGAACCTCTTCGTTAATCTTGCTTACAACACCTGAAACCGGTGAGAATACATCTGAAACAGCCTTTACAGACTCTACGTCTGAAAATGATTCTCCCACCTTCACTTCATCACCTTCTTCGGGAAGATTTACAAATACAAGATCTCCCAAAGCCGACTGAGCATAATCAGTAAGACCTACTGCATATTCTCCGCCTTCCTCTTTTACCCATTCATGTGATTTTGAATAAAGTAATCCTTTCTGCACTGACATAAAATTTTCCTCCTTAAAATTTATTAAATTATTTACCTCTCTTATAGAAAGGAAGTGCTACAACTTCAACCTCAATCCTGCGACCTCTTACTTCAACCTCAAACTTTGTACCAAGCTGTGCATATTCAGGATCAATAAGCGCCATTCCGACCGGATATCCAAGGAATGGGCAGTGTGTTCCGGAAGTGGTATGTCCTATTAACTTGCCGCCTGCGAAAATCTCCTGTTCTTCTCTTATAACACCTCTTCCTAAAACCTTCAAACCTACTCTCGTAATCTTTGGAGTACCTTTCGCTTCAATAGCAGCCTTGCCTATAAAATCAGGCTTATCCATCTTTACCGCAAATGAAAGTCCTGTCTCAAGCGGATCTACGTCATCATTCATCTCATGACCGTAAAGCGGCATAGCAGCTTCCATACGCAGTGTATCTCTCGCTCCAAGACCGCATGGGATAAGTCCTTCTTCTTTTCCTGCTTCAAGAAGCTTGTCCCACATCTTTTCAGCATATTTACTATCAAGATACAACTCCACGCCGTCTTCACCTGTATAACCTGTTTTTGAAACAATACACGGAATTCCTGCAACCTCTGCATCAAATACTGCATGATAGTATTTCTTCGGTATATTTTCCTCAGTAGTCAGCTTTCTTAAGATCTCCATAGCCTTAGGTCCCTGGAGTGCAAGCTGTGCGTAATCAGCTGAAACATTTATAAATTCAACGTCTCCGAACTTATGGTCAAGCATCCATTTAAAGTCTTTTTCAGTATTAGATGCATTAACAACTATAAAGTAGTCATTTTCACCCTTTTTATATACTATAAGATCATCAACAGTTCCGCCTTTTTCATTGCACATAATGCTATATCTTGCCTGTCCGTCCACCATGTTTTCAAAATTATTTGTAAGAATCTTCTGCAGATTGGCAAGTGCATCTTTTCCCTTACAAAGCACTTCACCCATATGTGAAACATCAAAAAGTCCTGCCTGTGTCCTAACTGCCATATGTTCCTTAATTACACCTGTTTCATACTGCACCGGAAGTAAAAATCCTGCAAACGGTACTATCTTACCTCCTGCCTTTACATGTGCGTCATATAATGGTGTTTTTAATTCCATGATCCTGCCTCCTTTAAATGTAGAAAATAATTTAATTTTAGTTAATAATCCTTTTTTAATGAACATATTTTGCAAAATCTAAATTAAGTTCATAAAAAGACTTATTATCATTTTAACAAAAATACACTTATATGCTTTTGTTGTGTTATATATTATAAACTAAATTTTACCTACTGTCGATAGCTAATATAAAAATTAAAACACTATTATTTACGATATTTATTCATAAATCATTTTATCGACTTTATAATATATATTGCTTTTTATTATATTTTTATGTAGTCTCATGCAGCTTTATGTATTTATCAGTTTTTCTTTATATGATATTGTTTTATCAATTATGATAATTTATTGTTAAAGTCCTTTGATATTGTTACTATTTTCTCAAATTGGCATTTTTACCAAACTTTCAAATCCTTTATTTAAGGGCTTTAAGAGGTTTTTATGTTTTGTTTAGAATATTAATATACATTTATGTGAAGCAAAACCTAACTCCAGTGTTTTTTATTAAATCAGCAGTTATGTATTTTCATAATACACTGCTCTGTATCCATTATATACTTAAATAACTGCTCTGATATGTTAAAAACTTTTAAATAAATACCCTATACATAAAAATACCCTCCTTACCGGTTTGTCCGGTAAAGAAGGTACATATCAAAATTTCATTCATTTTTATAATATCTTAATTTATAATAATCTAACCACTTATTATATTATTTACTAAAAAATCCTTTTTTTCTGGTTTTTTCATCATTTTTTGTAAAAGCATTCATCGCTTCATCATAAGCTCTAAGAGCTTCTTTTTGTGCAGGCGTCATCATAGTAGGTACTTGTACTACCAGAGTTACATAATGATCTCCTCTAAGTGAACTGCTTCTTAAAGAAGGCACTCCCTTGCCCTTAAGTCTTATCTTTGTATCTGTCTGCGTTCCGGGCTTCACCTCATATTCAACCTCACCATCAACAGTTTTTATGTTTATCTTGCCTCCAAGTGCAGCTTTTGTAAAGCTTACAGGTACAGTTGAAAATATATTTATATCCTGACGTTTAAATATAGGATGGTCTGAAACCACTGCCGATACTAGCAGATCTCCTCTGGGACCGCCATTTACACCGGGTTCTCCTCCTCCTGCCATACGCACTGAAAGCCCGTTATCTATACCTGCAGGAATTTTAACCTTAAATGTCTTTTTCTTTATAACATAGCCGCTACCCCTGCATGCAGAGCATTTATCTTTTATTACTTTTCCGCTGCCTCCGCATGCAGAACATGTCTGCACATTCTGAACAGTTCCAAAGAAGCTTTGCTGTGTATACATAACTTTGCCCTTACCATTGCATTTTGTGCAGGTTTCAGGTGTTGTTCCGGGTTTTGCACCACTGCCATGGCAAGTAGAACATTCTTCCTTATAGTTTATGCTTATCTCCTTTTCACAGCCAAATATAGCCTCTTCAAATGTAAGCCTTACACTTGTACGTACATTTGCTCCCTGTATGGGACCATTTGAAGGCCCTGAATGTCTTCTTCCTCCTCCAAATAAATCTCCAAAGATGTCGCCGAATATATCAGCGCCCTCAAATGAACTGAAATCAAAGCCGCCAAAGCCTCCGCTACCTCCGGCACCGCCTTCAAATGCCGCATGTCCAAACTGATCATATTGTCTTCTTTTTTCAGGATCACTTAAAACTGCATATGCTTCACTTGCTTCCTTAAACATCTTTTCAGCATTTTTATCACCCGGATTTGCATCCGGGTGATATTTTTTTGCAAGTACCCTGTAAGCTTTTTTTATAGCGGCATCATCGGCATTTTTACTGATACCAAGCACCTCATAATAGTCTCTTTTGTTCTCTGCCATAATTTTTTATATTATACCTCTTTAAAATCTCCGTCTACTACATCACCATCCGGCTCAGCACCTCCCTGTCCTGCAGTGCTGTCGGCACTGCCTGCAGCCTGTGCTCCGGCTTGTGCATTTTCATAAACCTTAGCAAAAAGCTTCTGAGCAGTTTCCATAAGCTTCTCCTTGTTTGCCTTTATATCAGCAATCTGATCATCAGTCATAGATTCAGCAGGAGCACGGTTTATAGCCTCTTTTAACGCTGAAAGCTCAGCCTCAACAGCAGCTTTATCATTTGCATCTATCTTATCACCGACCTCTTCAAGTGCTTTTTCAGTCTGGAATACCATGGAATCCGCATCATTTCTTGTATCTATCGCCTCTTTACGTTTCTTATCCTGTGCCTCAAATTCAGCAGCCTCTTTAACAGCTTTTTCAATATCGCTATCTGACATATTTGAACCTGAAGTTATAGTTATATGCTGCTCTTTTCCGGTTCCGAGGTCCTTTGCAGAAACATTAACTATGCCGTTTGCATCTATATCAAATGTAACCTCTATCTGAGGAACACCCCTTCTTGCAGGAAGGATTCCGTCAAGTCTGAACTGCCCAAGTGTCTTATTGTCTCTTGCAAACTGTCTTTCACCCTGTACTACATGTATATCAACTGCTGACTGGTTATCAGCTGCGGTAGAGAATATCTGACTCTTTTTTGTCGGAATTGTAGTATTTCTTTCAATAAGCTTTGTAGCAACTCCCCCCATTGTTTCAATCGAAAGTGAAAGCGGTGTTACATCAAGCAGTAATATATCACCTGCACCGGCATCTCCGGCAAGCTTTCCACCCTGTATACATGCACCTATAGCTACACATTCATCAGGATTGAGTGTCTTACTCGGTTCATGACTTGTAAGCTGTTTTACCTTTTCCTGCGCATTTATCATACGTGTTGAACCGCCTACAAGAAGTACCTTTCCGAGATCCGATGCTTTGATTCCTGCATCATTTAATGCATTCTGTACAGGAAGTGCGGTTCTCTCAATCAAATCACTTGTAAGTTCATCAAATTTAGCCCTTGTAAGTGTCATATCAAGATGCTTAGGTCCTTCAGATGTAGCTGTTATAAACGGCAGATTTATATTGGTAGTTGTTGATGTTGAAAGCTCTTTTTTTGCCTTTTCGGCAGCTTCCTTAAGCCTCTGCATTGCCATTTTATCGCCGGATAAGTCAACTCCCTCAGTTTTCTTAAATTCACCTACCATCCAATTTGTAATTTTATTATCAAAGTCATCACCACCAAGACGTGTATCTCCGTTTGTAGCAAGAACTTCAATAACTCCATCACCTATCTCAATTATAGAAACATCAAATGTTCCGCCTCCGAGATCGTAAACCATGATTTTTTGTTCTTTTTCATTGTCAAGCCCGTAAGCAAGTGCTGCCGCAGTAGGTTCATTTATAATACGCTTTACATCAAGCCCTGCTATCTTACCTGCGTCCTTGGTTGCCTGTCTTTGTGCGTCATTAAAATATGCCGGTACTGTTATAACCGCCTCAGTTACCTTTTCGCCAAGATATGCCTCTGCATCGGCTTTAAGTTTTTGCAGAATCATTGCTGAAATCTCCTGCGGTGTGTAAGCCTTTCCATCAATAGTTGCTTTATAGTCTGTTCCCATATGCCTTTTTATAGAAGAAATAGTTCTGTCGGAGTTTGTAACCGCCTGACGTTTTGCAGGTTCACCTACAAGCCTTTCTCCCGCTTTTGTAAATGCAACCACACTAGGGGTTGTTCTTGAACCCTCTGAATTCGGGATAACTACAGGTTTTCCACCTTCCATCACTGCTACACAGCTGTTTGTCGTTCCTAAATCTATACCTATTATTTTACTCATTATTATTCCTCCAAATTTAATTTTAATTTTTATATTAAATATAACTATATTTTAATTTTTAATATTTTAATCTTTTATGTTTTTTATATTTAGTTTGCAACCTTTACCATACAGAACCTGAGTACACTGTCTTTGTACATATAGCCTTTCTGAAACACTTCAACTACTGTATTTTCTTCCACTTCCTCATCCTCAATATGCATCACTGCATTATGGAAATCAGGATTAAATTTTTTACCAAGTGCCTCAATCTCTTTTACTCCTGAATCTTCAAGATCTTTAAGCAACTGTCTGTATATCATATCCATACCTTCAGCAAAGGCTTCACACTCCTTATCCTCAGGCACATTTTTAAGTGCCCTTTCAAAGTTGTCTATAGTCGGAAGTATCTTTTCTGCAATATTTTTCGCACCGATATCAAACATGGCTGATTTTTCCTTCTCACTTCGTTTTCTGAAATTATCAAACTCAGCCATATTTCTACGAACTCTGTCCTCAAGCTCAGAGATTTTTTTATCTCTTTCATCCCCTTTTTCTTTACTTTTGGACTTTTCTTTGTCCGAAGTATCCTTTTCAGCTTCTTTTTTACTGTTTTCTGCCTCCCCGGCACAACAGTCTCCGGCAGAGTCCTCCGACTTATCGGCATTTTCGCCCGTTGACGAAAAACCTTCTGATTGTGCTGTATCCGTATCATCGCTGTTTTTATTATTATCTTCACAGTGATTTTCAGATTCATCATCAACAGTTTCAAAAAAATCATCTTCTAAGTCAGCTTCCTGCTCGTTACCGCCTTTAACAGTATCTTTACCGGAGCTTTCAGAAGATTGTCTATCATGCTCCCTCCCGGTAGACTTATATGAATTTTCCTTTTCTTTCACCTTTTTTTCCTTTCGTACTGGTTCTTGTAGTTATTTATTTTTCCTATTATCATATTTTAAATTATTATATTTTAAATCAATTTATATTTCTGTTATAGTTTAAATTAATTAAATATATTTAACCATATGCACTGAAATCTTTTAATGTGTCATTACTCTCATTATATGCTTACGGCTTATAATCCATTTTAATATATAAAATTTTATAATAATAAAGTCTTATAAGCATATACTGCTATTGTAAAGTCATCCATCCTTATCAAAATTCTCCTTTATACCGCTCATAACCGCTCTTACTGTTTTAACCACCCTTTCATAATCCATACGCTTAGGACCTACAATTCCAATAGTTCCTCTTATGCCCTGTCCAAATTCATAAGTTGCAGTAACAACAGAATAGTCCTGCATACTCTGTACCGGCAGTTCATCGCCTATATAAACATGAAACTCACCTGGAGTCGAAGCTCCTCCGGCACCTGCTTCATTAAAGATTTCTCTTAATTTATCCTTTTCTTCAAAAGCATTTATAAGACGGCTCGCCTTTTCCTTATCTGAAAGCTCAGGATATTTAAATATATTAGTGGCACCGCTTGTATAAATTTTAAAGTCCTCATTATCATTGCTTAGAACTTCTGCAATCTCCGATACCACCATACCGGCAATATCTGCGGAGATGCCTGCATCCTCTTTCAGCTTTGCAATAATGTTTAAATTTATCTCATCAATTCCCAGCCCGTTTATACTTGTATTTAAAAGGAAATTCAGATTGAATATCTCCTTATCGGAAACAACTCTGCCCGTATCTATTATACGATTGTTAATAATGTTTCCCTCAAGTACGGTAACTAACAGCAGCTTATGCTTCTCAATTGCAGAAAGCTGTATAAATTTAAGTTTATTGCCATGTATACTTGGCCCGCTTATCATAGTTGCATACTTTGTATTTGAGGCTATAATTTTTGCCAGCTTTTGCAGTACTACTTCAAGTCTGTCAACCTTCTGCACCATAAATTCCTTAAACGCATCCATCTCCAGCTGCTTTTCCTTTAAAATCTCATCAACATAGAAACGATAGCCTTTATCTGACGGTATCCTGCCGGCAGAAGTATGCGGCTGCATGATATATCCCATTTCTTCCAGATCGCTCATCTCATTTCTTATCGTCGCTGAACTTAAATTAAGCCCTGCAATCTTTGATATGGTTCTTGAACCTACAGGTTCTCCCGTTTCCATATAGCTTTTAATAATGGCTTTAAGTATCTTTACCTTTCTATCATCAGGCTCCAATCCGGATTTCCTCCTTTCTAAACCACCTATTTAAATGCTTCTTGCTTATTTTAATTAAATAAATAATGGTTTTTTTGTTAGCACTCATGTCTTGAGAGTGCTAATTTATGTATACTATATGATATATACATCTGTTTGTCAAGGATTAAATAAAATTATTTATTGAACATTTTGTGAATAAAATCAAAGTTTTTATCCTTTATAGAGCTTGTTTATGGCTTAAAGAAAATATACTCCAAACCAATATAACTGACCACTGATAAAATACACTGAATATAGGATTACTGAATAATTTATTCCCATTTACCTGCATCATTTCTCAGTAGCTTTTATTTTTATCCTCATCATAATTTAGGCTAAGCAACATGATTTTTACTTTAGAATTTTAAGAAAGTATACTATTTCATCAGTCTCTTTAATATTATAAAGAAGCTTCTATGTTTAAAATTAAAAACAATTGCTTGTACAGCTTGAGATTGTATACTATAATACTAATGCTTTCTGATTCTCATTCAGAATGAAAATTTATACTACATAAAAAGGAGGTAATAATGTCAGTAGAAATAAAAAAAGTTGAGAAATTTCACCACCCCAAAGGCTTGTGGTTAGCCTGTATGGGAATGTGTGCATCAAGCTACCTTAAATATGCAGTATCTGGTATAGCGATTTTTTTCTACACCTATCAAATTAAGGAAGGCGGGCTTGGTTTAAGTGAAACTGATGCAGGTAAGCTTATTTCACTTACTGTTTCTATCGGAGCACTTGTGCCTGTACTAGGCTCAATTATTACAGAAAGATGGTTGGGTATACAAAAAGCCTTACTACTTTCATTTTTCTTTCAAGGTGTTGCATATTTATTTTTCTATATGTTTACACCTAATGTACCGCTTGTGCTTGTGGGAATTTTTATAAATATTTTTGCATCGGCATTTTTAAATAATAATCTGAGTGCCATTGTCGGTTTGTTATATTCAAACAAGGATCACTCAAGGAAAGATGCCGCATACGGATTTTTTTATATGGCGGTAAATATAGGAAGTTTCTTTGGTCCTATAATTGGCGGACTTATAACAGACAAGTGGATGGCAGTTAAAAACTCTGCTGGTGAGATCGTTACTTACGGCTACAAATATGCATATCTCATGGTTTCAATAGGTATGTTCATTACATGTTTTATTTTTTATATTCTTGCACCTAAATGGTTAAAGGAAGTAGGAAAGTACCCTGAAGGTAAAAAAACTAAGAAAATGAATGACAATGCTACTGCTGTTGTTAAAGAAAAGCTTACCGATACGGATAAGAGAAGAATAGTTGCAATGATTATAATATTTGTTTTTGCGACTATGTATTGGGCTGCGTATTTCCAGACTTCTTATAGACTTCTTATACAATCAATGCAATGGCAAACAAGTATGTAAATCTTAAAGTAGGTTCATTCAAAATACCGGTTGTATGGCTGATATCATTTAACGGTATCCTTTGTATCATACTTTCACCTATTTTTGGATCAATGTGGGTAAAACTTGCACACATGAAAATGGATCCTCCGGTTACTTTAAAAATGGCTGTAGGTATGATTATAACAGGAGCGGCATTCTTTATAATACTTGGAGGCTACTATTCCCTTAATGGAGTGCTTGATGAAAGCGTAAAAATGAGTTTATGGATAATGCTGCTTGCATACACCATACTGACTATCGGTGAGCTTCTTGTTTCACCTGTCGGAATGGCACTTTTTAGTAAACTTACCCCTGAAAGATTTTCGTCTTTAGGTATGAGTGGCTGGTACTTGTGTTACTTCTTCTCAGGACTTGCATCCGGTGCACTTGTATCGGTTACAGGCACTTGGGGATACGGAAAAATACTTTGGATACTGGGAGGAAGTCTTGTTATTGCAGGACTTGTTATGCTTGCATTAAAGCCTTTCCTTGAAAAACTTATAGCTATGGATCAGTTAGGAAAAGAATCCGAAGCGGTTGAATAGGTTTATAAATTAAATATCATTATAAAAAGGGGTTGTCGGGAAATATTTCCCGACAACCCCTTTTTGCGTTAATATTCTCGATAGCCTTGCTTTTTTATAGAAAGTTTTTTTATAAACAAAAAGGACTGTTTTAACAATCCCCTTTTGTTTATTATTGACTGCTATTATACCGTCTAAATAAAACAGGTTTTATTGACTTTTTTCTTTTAATAGCTGCCTGTGCTGCTTTGTCATATCAGAGGAAAGTTCTGTTTGGGGTACTGTATAATTATTTCTTCTTTCATATACAACTATATATCGTCAATATTATCCTTGAACCCTGATATGGATTTCAGTTTATAATTGATTTTATTTCTTCGCAGCACTCTCATCCCAGCTTCCATCCGCCTTTAAGAGATAGCCGTCCGGTGTTCTCTGACTCTTTAGCATCTTTCCCATGCTGCCGTCAGAAAGCGTATTAAAATAATACCACTTGCTGTCAATCTGCTGCCATCCGGTGCGCATAGCACCTCTGGTGCCGTCAGATACAGGATTAAGATAATACCATTCTCCCTTTCCATCTTCCATCCAGCCATAGTGCATAGCACCGGAGCTGTCCATAAAATACCAGTTTCCGTCAACATTCGCCCAGCCTGTAACCATCTCTCCTCTCTCGTTAAAGAGATACCATTTTTCCGAAAGATATGCCCATGCGGATTTTGCCGGTGAACCATCGACATCCAGTTGCCATACCGCTCCTGACTGCTTCCAGTTGCCATGATTATAAATTCCTCCACTAGTCCGGATATATGAATATGTACTGGAATAAATACTGCTATTTCCTGATTTAGAGCTTACGTTGCCATGGAAAGAAGATCCTGAACCGCTACCGCCGGAGCTTCGGGAACCTCCGCTACCGCCGGAACTTCGAGAACCCCCACCGCCACCGGAGTTTCTTGAGCCGCCGCTGCCGCCGGAATTTTTGGAGCCACCGCTGCCGCCGTGATCCGGTGAGGACGGAGATTCGCTACCGCCCGGTGTCGGTTCTGAGGGTGTTTGTGTCCCGCTATTTCCCGTTCCTGCCTGTACCTGCAAAGTAAAGCTTTCCGTGTAAACCCTGCCTGCAGAATCCATCGTTGTTACCCGCAGATGGATAATTGGCTCCGCAGCGGCATCCACACTCACTCCTGCTTTCAGCTTCAGCATACTGTCAGCGCTGACCTCAAAGCGTGCATCACTCACGGTGTAGCTGTGTGTATCTCCGACATTAGGATCAAGTGTTGTAAGCTTCCCTACTGTTTCTCCAGGTCTGCCTGCTGTCAGTGTATTTTTGGAAAGTGTAATTTTTTTCGGAGGATGGTTCTTGGGTTTCGTAACATCTATTGTAAAAGCTTTCGTTACAGAAGCACCAAGTGCATCTGTTGCCGTTACACGAAGAACTATCGTTTGCACAGAGCCAAATGGAATGTAGTTTTCCCCTTTTAAACGCAGCAGATTATCATATACTACCTCAAAACGTTCATCATCGACAGTATATGTATGGATATCTCCAATATCCGGATCCGTAGTAGTCAAACGTCCCACTTCCGCCAGATATTCATTGCTGTAAATGAAAAGAGGGTTAAGCGTAATGTCTGTCGGTGCATGATTTGCATAGTTTACCGGAGGAGTAGGAGGACTGACAGCATCTTCCGCATTTCCGGCTTTATCTGTATACTGAACCCGTACGGTAATTTCTTTTCCTGCATCTGCCGCTGTCGGTACATAGCTGGACTGTGTTGCGCCGTCAATGGCTGTTCCGTTCGCATACCACTGATAAGAAGAAATTGCTGTCGCCGGAACCCAGACCACATTATGGACATGAAGCTCTCCGTAATCGCCATCGTATACCTTAGCACTTAGCGTCCGCCCGGTATGTGCGATTCCTCGAATATAAACAGAGGCTCTGAAGCTGTTATTTTGAATTGTATTGCTGCTTTCTCCGGTAGTATCAACAATATTGGCACCATAAATGGTATTATCTCTGACTGTAACATTTCTCGTCGGATGAAGTCCATCGTTACGAAGCCGTATGCCCCAATGCGTATCATTTTCTGTGATACTTTGATCATGATACACAGTATTGCCGGTAATCTCACCACTTTGCAGACCCACCAGATTGATTCCGGTTCTGTTTTCAAGGACGGTATTGTCGGCAAAGATAAGATTTTCCGCAACACTGTTTGCATAGTGATTTCCAACCACAAACCCGGTACTGTTCCCCGAGAATACACAGTTGCGTATTTCAACATCTCTGACAATCGGATGATCCCCCTCGGGTTCAATATCAATTCCTGATTTTGGGGGTGTGCCATCAGATCGTTTAAACTCCGACTCCAGTATTTTGACATTCTGACCGCCTACAATCGACATCCCCTGACGGCGGTTATGGTCGCAGACAACCTTGTAGATGATGATATTTCTGCTGTCCTCTCCTAAAAATATACCATCTCCCCAAAATTCACCTGCATTCAAATTCTCAATAACCACATTGGTGGCATCGGTAATGCGAACTCCGTATCCGGTCTGCCCCAGATTTCCGATATGATTATCACGATCCCCAATCAGAGTGCCGCCGATAATATGTACATTATCGACATGCGTGATACTGAACATCTGATAAGATCTCTCCCCATTGGGAATAGCATGAAGTACGGCATCGTCAGCCATACGCACTATAATATTGCTTTTAAGTACCAGCCCCGCTTTTTCATAGCTGTGTCCCTTCTGATACAGGGTGTTAATCATGTAGTTGCCTGCCGGAATGTCTACGATTCCTCCGCCTGCCGCAGAAGCTGCATCGATGGCTTTTTGTATCGCTGCGGTATCATCACTCACACCATCCGCCGCCGCACCATAGGCTGCATCACGAACATTTGCCACAAAACCGGTAACAGGATCAGGAACATAAACACCTGTTGATGCTGCCGCTTCCTGTGAAAAAATACACAGAAAACAAACCAGCATCGGCATAAAGTATACGAACCCTTTCTTTTTCAATTTCATTCCTCCTTTTTGATATTTATAATGAGCATTTTATAAATGCCTGAAACCCTTGATTTTGTCGGGTTTCTTTTGTAAATTTATATAAATCGTCTCTCTAGAGGTGCTAAAATATAGGTAACAACATCAATAATTCTAACCCCCTATGGAGCAGAAAATTTATGACTGCTAAATATTATCAAGCTTACTTTACATGAACTTTTTTCAAATTGTCAAAATAAGCTCTTTGACAACTCTTGACTCAGGCATGATTTTATAATTTTGTCTTTAAAATTTACCGGCTTTTTATATTTCGATAAAACTGCTTTCTATAAAAACTGTTTTCTATGTTTTGATTTTCAAGAATCTTATTAGCCATTCTCTTTATATCTAAAATCCGGATAATGCCTAATTAACAAGTATTATTTTAATATCTTAAATTATTTTTTCGAATTTTTTTCTACACTAAATCTCTACCATTGATGGTATAATAAAGTATGATTAATAAATTAAAATACCATAAGAATTATACTTAACTTGGATAAACTTATCAACCGGTTTTACAATAATATTACGCTCAAGTAAACATTGGAAATCCGGCAGTAGAAAAAACACCGGATATTTATAAAAAGCATTAAAGATTTTTCTCACTATTCTTTTTAGCAAAAAGTTTAGGGAGTGTGCAACTCAAAATGAGCCACACACTCCCTATTTTGAAGCTGTCTATTTCCATACAGCCCCTTTAAAACTGCCAATATTTTATTTAATAATATTAAGCACAAAAGCCAGTAAAAGAAATGCCGCTGCGGCAAACTTGGTAAGCTTTTCCAAAGTGCCTTCCATTGAACGTGCTTTATTTCTGCCCCAGTATGAATCTGCAATTCCGCCTATTGATCCGAGCCCTTCAGAATTACCTTCCTGTAAAAGGACCACCGCAGCCAGAAAAATACATACTATTATATATACTACTGAAATAATATTACTTAACATATTCTACTCCTTACAAGCATATAAAAAGCCGATATTATCCAACTTTAATAATCTCACGCTTATTATAAGCACCGCATGCCTTGCATACTCTATGCGGCATCATAAGTTCTCCGCATTTGCTGCATTTTACAAGATTACTTTCTTTCATCTTCCAGTTAGCTCTTCTTTTATCTCTTCTGCTGCTTGATGATTTGTTTTTTGGACAAATTGACATAATAACACCTCCTTATCTTTGCAGTTACAGCCCGCAATATTATAACCAATTATACAATTTATGTCAAATAATTATTACAACAACATCATAATTTCAATATCATAATTATAATGATATATTTACTGTACTTATATCACCCTGTGTATAAAAGCCTGTCAATAATCCCGAAGATTTCCTGCCTGCCCCTTTTATCAGTGGCAGAAAAAGCTATTATATCACTGTTTGTATTTAATTCCTGTTTTATAATTCTGATATGCCTCTCCAGTACACTTCTTTTTATTTTATCCAGCTTTGTAGCTATTATCACCGGCTCAAAACCTCTTTTTAAAATCCACTCATACATAAGTTTATCATTTTCAGAGGGCTTGTGTCTTATATCCACTAAAAGAAATATACACTTTAAATTACGTGAAAGATTAAGATAATTTTCTATCATTCTTCCCCATTGCTTTTTAGCTTCCACTGATACATCAGCATAGCCATAACCCGGCAGATCAACAAAATATAAACTCATATCTCTTTTTTTCAGGTCGGCAGACGTTTCGGGAGATGTTATCCTCCCGTCTTTATAAGATGTTTTTTTTTCATCACGGAGAGCGGTATTTCCCTGCGTATCTGTGCTCATTTTAATTAAACATACCGCCTTATAAAAATTAATTGTCTGTGTTTTTCCCGGAGAAGATGATGTCCTCGCAAGTGATTTTCTGTTTAAAAGTGCATTTATAAGACTTGATTTTCCTACATTGGATTTACCGCAAAAAGCTATCTCGAGATAAATATTTTCAGGCAGCCTACTTGTAATTCCGCACACTGTTTCGAGCATTGCATCTTTTATAATCATATCCCGTTCTCCGCAGTTTTTTGTTTCTTCACATGAGTTGTTTTAATTTTTTTAGCTGTATCCTGCACTGCAAAAGCATGTTTTAATACCTTATCAAAACTTGCAGCATAGATTAGTTTAAGCCCGGCTGTAATCTCAGCGGAAAGTTCTTCTATATCAGGTTTGTTTTTTAAAGGAACTATAACATTTTTTACACCTGCCATCTTTGCCGCAAGTATTTTCTCCTTAAGACCTCCTACCGGAAGCACTTTACCTCTTAATGTAATCTCACCCGTCATGGCAGTGTCCGCTTTTACAGGTATAAGTGCCGCCGCCGACAGCATAGCTGTCGCCATGCTTATGCCTGCACTTGGACCGTCTTTAGGAACTGCCCCTTCAGGTATATGAAGATGAAGATCATTCTTATAAAAAAAATCATCTTCTATATTATATAAAGAAGCACAGGATTTTATACAGCTTAATGCTATTTGTGCAGATTCTTTCATAACATCACCCATATGTCCGGTAAGCACCAGATTACCTTTACCTGGCAATACATTTACCTCGATCTGCATTGTATCTCCGCCTACACTTGTCCAGGCAAGCCCCCTTACAAGCCCCACTTCATCAGCTTCGGAAGCATGGTCAAAATCCACTTTTTCCTTACCGAGATATTTTTTAAGCTGTCTCTCCCCGATCTTTACCTTGCCTTTTTTACCTTCAAGTATTGCTCTCGCACATTTTCTGTAAATTTCACCTATACGCCTTTCGAGGTTTCTTACACCTGCTTCTCTTGTATAGTTATGTATTATCTTAACTATTGCACTGTCTGTTATATCAACCTGCTTTTCATTCAATCCATTTGCTTCAAGCTGTTTTTTTAAAAGATAATTTTTTGCAATATGAAATTTCTCATTCTCAGTATATGAATTTACCTCTATGATCTCCATTCTGTCAAGCAGAGGACGAGGTATAGTGGAAGTAGTATTTGCAGTTGCCACAAACAGAACCTGTGAAAGATCTATGGGTATTTCAACAAAATGGTCTCTGAATTTATAATTTTGTTCCGAGTCAAGAACTTCAAGCAGTGCTGAAAAGGTATCACTCCTATAATCGCTTGAAGCTTTATCTATTTCATCAAGAAGCATAAGCGGATTTGATACGCCTACCTGTCTAAGACCTTCAACAAGTCTGCCCGGCATAGCTCCGACATAGGTTTTTCTATGTCCTCTTATTTCCGCCTCATCCCTTACTCCACCCAGACTTATGCGTATATACTTTTTCCCGAGTGCTTTTGCAATACTTTTCGCGACAGAAGTCTTTCCGGTTCCCGGCGGTCCTACAAGACAAAGTATAGGACCCTTTCCTTGGGGATTTAAGATCCTTACTGCCAGATACTCTATCACTCTTTCTTTTACTTTTTCAAGACCGTAATGATCTCCTTCAAGCACTGAGGCGGCATGTTTTATATCCTTATTATCATCTGTATATATACCGAAAGGTATATCAAATACCGTATCCAGATAAGTCCTTATAGTGCTTGCCTCTTGGCTGTTGCTCTGCATAGTTTTGAGGCGGTATATATCTTTTTTAATTTTATTTTTTTCATTTTCAGGAATACTAAGTTTTTCAAGTTTTCTCTCATATTCCTCACTTTCACTTATATGATCTCCATCACCAAGCTCATTATGTATTATCTTAAGCTGCTCTCTAAGAACATATTCCTTATGGTTATTGTCCATATTTTCTCTAAGCTGATTCTGAAAATCATTTTTTATGCGTATTATCTGGTTTTCCCTTGTAAGCTCCCTTATGACGGTTTCATATCTCTGGCTGTAATCAGCACCGTCAAGGACCTCCTGTTTTATCTTATAATCCCAGGGTATATCTGCCGCTATTTTTATAAGAAGCTCATCAAAATCAGTAATTGCAGAAAGCGTATCAAGCTCAAGACTTAATCTCTTGTCAGATCTTGCAAGGACGGCAAACTGTTCTATTACAACTCTCATCATAGCCTCTTTTGCAAGCGCATCATAAAGATCAGGTTTTTCATTGCATTCATCAGTATATACTTCAGATATTATATAGTCAGTATCTGAAATAATCCTGCCCAGCTTTACCCTGTAAAGTCCTTCTGCCGTAATTCTTAAATTACCTTTTTGCAGCCTTGCCGTCTGCTTAATTGATGCCAGAGTCCCATATTCATAAAGATCTTCCATCTTAGGATCATATACGCCCGGATCTTTCTGAGTTACAAGAAATACATTCTCATTATTGCTTCTCGCTATTTCTGCAGCAGCTATTGATTTTCTTCTTGTTATATCAAAATGTATGGTTGCTCCTGGCAAAAGGGTTATATTCTTAAGGGCAATAGTAGCAACCCTAAGTTTTCTTTTTCCTTTTGTAAACTCATCCATAATTATTTTTTAGGCTATCTCCGGATTATCTTTTTTAGATTTTTTATATTTTGTATTTACAATAGTATCTCTAAAAACAAATTCAGGTTTACCGCCTTCAATAGCATCTTTTGTTATAGTGCATATCCCGATATTTGAATCTGAAGGTATATCATACATGAGATCCATCATTACATTTTCCATAATTGAGCGGAGTCCCCTTGCACCTATCTTTCTTTCTATTGCAAGTTCTGCCACTTTTTTAACCGCTTCATCGGTAAACTCAAGTTTTACATCATCCATCTCAAAAAGCTTCTTATATTGTTTTACAAGAGCATTTTTAGGCTCTACAAGTATGCGTACAAGACTATCTTCATCAAGCATACTGAGCGATACCGTTATAGGAACTCTTCCTATAAATTCAGGTATAAGTCCGTATTTTATTAAATCCTGAGGCATAACCTGCTTAAACAGTTCATCTGCCGTATGCGTATGCCTTAAGGTGATCTCCGAATTAAATCCTATACTGCCTTTTCCAAGTCGTCTCTCAATAATTTTTTCAAGTCCGTCAAATGCACCGCCGCATATAAAAAGTATATTTGAAGTATCTATCTGTATAAGCTCCTGATGCGGATGCTTCCTTCCGCCCTGCGGCGGAACGCTTGCTATAGTTCCCTCAAGCAATTTAAGCAGTGCCTGCTGCACACCTTCACCTGAAACATCTCTTGTTATTGAAACATTTTCAGATTTTTTTGCTATCTTATCAATCTCATCAATATATACAATACCATGTTCCGCCCTGCGCACATCATCATCTGCCGCCTGTATAAGCTTTAAAAGTATATTCTCAACATCTTCACCTACATAACCGGCTTCAGTAAGAGTTGTGGCATCAGCTATTGCAAAAGGCACATTCAATATACCTGCAAGTGTCTGTGCAAGGTAAGTTTTGCCTGAACCGGTAGGACCCAGAAGCAATACATTACTCTTTTGTATCTTTACATCATTATCAGTTGAGGTTGCGTTTATAATCCTTTTATAATGATTATAAACCGCCACTGATAAAATCTTCTTTGCATTATCCTGACCTATAACATATTCATCAAGATAGCTCTTTATCTGCCTCGGCTTTGGCAAATTTATTTCCTTGTTAACAGGCTTTTCTTCTGCCTCCCCCGCAAGCTCCTCCTCAAGGATTTCTGCACAAAGCTCTATACATTCATCACATATATATATACCATCAGGTCCTGAAAGAAGTTTCCTTACCTCATTTTGTGATTTTTTGCAAAATGAACATTTTATCTTATCATCATTTTTACCTGGCATCAGTCAACCTCCTAGTGATGTGTAATTACTTTGTCCACTATACCATATGACATAGCTTCTTCAGCGGACATATAGTAATCCCTCTCCGTATCTCTTTCAATTACCTCAATAGGCTGCCCTGTATTTGCCGCAAGCATCTCATTCAGTCTTTTCCTGTCTTTTAATATCTGCTCGGCAACTATCTGTATCTCGGTAGCCTGACCTCTTGCACCGCCTGAAGGCTGATGTATCATAATCTCAGAATTCGGAAGTGCATAACGTTTTCCTTTTGCACCTCCTGCAAGTAAAAAAGCTCCCATGCTTGCAGCCATACCCATACATATAGTTGATACATCACATTTTACATATTGCATTGTATCATAAATAGCCATACCCGATACAACACTTCCACCGGGGCTGTTTATATAAAGGTTTATATCCTTTGAAGGATCTTCTGATTCAAGGAAAAGAAGCTGTGCCACAACAAGCCCTGCTGTAACATCATTTACTTCTTCACCCAAAAATATAATACGATCCTTTAAAAGTCTTGAATAAATATCAAAAGCACGCTCTCCTCTGCTTGTTGACTCTATAACTGTTGGTACTAAACTCATACTAACCTCCTTTTATTTCTGCCTTATAGGACAAATAAAAACTTAAGCAAACCTTTCTTGTATATAAATGGTTAATCTATAAGGATTTACGGACATAAATATAAAACACCATATACTCAACTGTCTGTAAATCACATTGTAATAGGGATATAAATCAAATTATACAAGTTTTGCCTCTGAAACAAGGAAATCTACAGCTTCCTGTAATTTCAGATTTTCCATTACATCATCAGCATTTTTTTTGCCAAATGCCTCTTTAAACTGTTCAATTTCCATCTTATAATTTTTTGCAAGCTTTTCAAGCTCTTCTTCAAGCCTCTCCTCGCTCACCGATATATCTTCAGCTTTTACAACGGCCTCAAGTACAAGGCTTGTCTTAATATTTCTTAAAGCCCTTTCTCTCATTTGCCCCCTGAGATCCTCCATACTCATGCCTGTATACTGCAAATACTGTTCAAGAGTAAGTCCCTGGTTTGAAAGGTTGTTTGCATAACTGCTTACCAGTCTGTCAATTTGTGCCTCAACCATAGGGTCGGGAATTTCAAGCTGTGCATTTTCAACCACCTTTTCAATCACGGCATTTTCATTCTCTGAGGCAGCATTTTTTTTCTTCACCTGTGCAAGCTTTTCTTTTAAATCCGACTTATATTCGTCAAGTGTTTCAAACTCGCTTACTTCACCGGCAAACTCGTCATCAAGTTCAGGCAGCTCTTTTTTCTTGATTTCCTTAATTTTAACTGTAAATACCGCAGGTTTTCCTGCAAGCTCTTTAGCATGATATTTCTCAGGAAATACAACATTTATATCAAATTCTTCACCTAAGCTGTGCCCTATAACCTGCTCCTCAAAACCCTCTATAAAAGAATGTGAACCTATTACAAGCGGATAATCCTCCGCCCTTCCGCCTTCAAATCTTACCCCGTCAACTTTACCGTCAAAATCTATAAGAGTATTATCTCCATTTTCAACAGGTCTGTCATCTATAGTTATAAGTCTTGAATTTTTTTCCTGTTCTTTTTTAAGAGCCTCTGATATGTCTTCATCATTGACTTCCTCATCAGCCCTCTTTACTTCAACACCCTTATATTCCCCAAGTGTAACTTCAGGTTTTACAGCCACCTTTGCACTATATACAAACTCTTTCCCCTTTGCCATTTCCTTTATATCAATCTCTGGCTTTGATACAACATTTAAACCTGATTCCTTTACCGCATCCGGATAAGTTTTATTAAATATTATATCAATAGCATCTTCGTATAAAGTACCCGGGCCATAAAATTTTTCAACCATGCCTCTTGTTGCTTTTCCTTTTCTAAAACCCGGTATATTAAACTTACTTTTATTTTTTTGAAATGACTCAGTAAGTGCCTTGTCAAATTCTTCAGCACTTACAGTGATAGTCAGTTCAGCCATATTTTTACCTAAATTTTCAACCTTTAAACTCATTTCTTAATAATTATCTCCTTAGTAGTCTGCTCTGTCTTTTATGTATATTTCAAATGGACATTATAACATAAAGAAAAAACAGGGGCAAGGACATTGAATTTATAAATTTTAAATTTTTTCAGATTTTTTCAATTTTATTAAAACCTGCTATAATATAATTGTTTAAAGTTCATCTGTTTTAATTATATTTATGAAAGGTTTGTCATGAAATACAGTAATAAAAATGAAGCATATATAATCATAGACTCGGTTCCCGGAGATAAATCAATATCACACAGGGCATTTATGCTGTCAGCAATAGCAGAAGGCAGTACATATATAAGCGGCATATCAATATGCCGGGACTGTTTAAGTACAATTAACTGCCTGCAATCTATGGGCATAAAAATAGATATAGATATATCAAAAAAAACAGCCATTGTACATGGAAAGGGTCTATACGGTCTTTCAAAACCCGAAAATGTCCTTGATTGCCAAAACAGTGCAACCACAATGAGGCTTTTAAGCGGTATATTAAGTGCCATGCCATTTGATTCCGTGCTAAGCGGAGATCCTTCATTAAAAAAAAGACCTATGAAAAGAATTATAGAACCGTTGAAACTTATGAACGGAGGCATATACTCATTAAACCATGATTATGCACCCCTTTATATAAAAGGCGGAAAACTAAACGGTATAAAGTATTTTTCAAATATCCCAAGTGCTCAGGTTAAATCAGCCATACTTTTTGCAGGGCTTTATGCAGGCAACACTACAACTGTCCTTGAACCCGAATTATCAAGGAACCACAGTGAACTTATGCTTAAAGACTTCGGTGCCGGAATCAGCACTGACTATTTTAAAGATACCTCTGACGGCTTTCATATAAGCACTACTATATCAAATACAGATAAACTTTATTCACATGATATACATATACCCGGCGATATATCTTCTGCCGCATACTTCATGGCTGCAGCACTTATAATTCCGGAGATGCATGTTTTAATAAGGAATGTAGGAATCAATCCCACACGTACCGGTATAATAAAAGTATTTAAGCAGATGGGAGCATATGTAAATATATATCCTGCTGAAAATAGTGGCTCAGAACCCTATGCAGATATTGAGATAAAAAGTTCACAACTTCATGGTATTGTAATTGAAGGTTCTGTAATTCCTACACTTATAGACGAACTTCCTGTAATATGTGCAGTATCATGCTTTGCACAGGGAACAACAATAATTAAGGATGCGGCAGAACTTAAAGTCAAAGAATCTGACAGAATAGCCGTTATGTGCAGCGAACTTTCAAAGCTCGGTGCCGATATTACCGAAACCTGTGACGGCATGATAATAAACGGTAAAAAAACGCTCCGACCTTCAAAAATCAATTCATACCATGACCACCGCATAGCTATGACATTTGCCGTATTAAATGCCGCTATAGGCGGCGGAATAAATATTAAAGGCAGTGAATGTGCTGATATATCATATCCCGGATTTTATAATGAACTAAAAAAAGTCTGTCAAAAAAGCTATTGAACATTATATAATGCAGGTCAAAGCTATATTATAACAGACTTAAGTTTTAAATTAATTAAACAAAAAGCAAAAAATACAATATATATTAAAATACATACTGTTTTATACCGTGTCTGTATGATTTTAGACACAGTAATATATGTATGCAGCAGTCTAAGGAAACGACCTTTAAATCATCGTTTCCTTGGACTTCATAGCTGTCCTCTTTCTTAGAGTGGAATCAAGAATTTTTTTTCTTATTCTTAGGCTTTTAGGCGTAACTTCAAGGAGTTCATCAGTATCTATAAATTCAAGTGCTTTTTCAAGACTCATAATCTTAGGAGGAACAAGCTTTAATGCATCATCTGAACCTGAAGCCCTTGTATTTGTAAGCTTTTTTGTCTTGCACACGTTAATTTCAACATCTTCAGACTTTGCACTTTGCCCTATTACCATGCCTGCATATACCTTTTCACCGGGACCTATAAAAAGCAGACCTCTCTCCTGTGCGTTAAAGAGCCCGTAGGTAATTGCCTCACCATTTTCAAATGATATAATCGATCCAGTTTTTCTGTAAAATAAATCTCCCTTATATAGACCGTAACCGTCATATTCTGTATTTATTATTCCATTCCCTTTTGTATCGGTCATAAATTCACCCCTATAACCTATAAGTCCTCTTGAAGGAATGGAAAATTCAAGTCTTGTATAACCATTATGGTTAGGACTCATACCATGCAATTCACCCTTTCTTGAAGTAAGTTTCTGTATCACAGTTCCTGAAAATTCATCAGGCACGTCAACATAAGCTATCTCCATAGGTTCAAGCTTCCTATTTCTATCATCAATACGATAAATAACTTCCGCCTTGCTTACAGCAAATTCAAAACCTTCACGCCTCATATTTTCAATTAAAACCGATAAATGAAGTTCACCCCTGCCTGAAACTTTAAAACAGTCGGACGAATCGGTTTCCTCCACTTTCAGGCTTACATCCGTATTTAATTCCTTAAAAAGCCTGTCTCTTATATTCCTTGATGTAACATATTTACCTTCAAGACCTGCAAGCGGAGAGTCATTTACCATAAAATTCATTGAAATAGTAGGTTCGGATATCTTCTGGAAAGGTATTGCCTTAGGATTTTCAGCACCGGCAAGCGTATCGCCTATATGTATATCCTCAATGCCTGATATCGCAACTATTGCACCTACATTTGCTTCACCGACTTCAACCTTTGTAAGTGCCTCAAATTCATAAAGCCTGCCTACTTTAACTTTTTTACGCCTTTCAGGATCGTGATGGTTTAAGAGCAGAAGTTCCTGGTTTACCCTTATGCTTCCATTCTCAACCTTTCCTATCCCTATCCTTCCTACATAGTCATTATAGTCTATAGTGCTTATAAGAAGCTGTGAAGCGGCA
Source organism: Johnsonella ignava ATCC 51276 (assembly GCF_000235445.1). Lineage (GTDB taxonomy): Bacteria > Bacillota > Clostridia > Lachnospirales > Lachnospiraceae > Johnsonella > Johnsonella ignava. The sequence goes on from NZ_JH378831.1 coordinate 168,358, forward strand.
TCAGTATCTCCCTCAGGCGGAGCTATATTTTTTATTATAGTTTCAAATAAAGGTGTCATATCATCATTATCATCATCTACATTATATCTTGCCCATCCTGCCCTTGCACTTGCATAAATAAAAGGACAGTCAAGCTGTTTTTCATTGGCATCCAATTCCATAAGAAGCTCAAGCACTTCATCAACCGCCTCAGCAGTCCTTGCCTGTACTCTATCGCATTTATTTATAAGACATATCAGATCAAGATCAAGATCAAGCGCTTTTCTAAGTACAAATTTTGTCTGCGGCATAGTACCCTCATAGGCATCAACCACAAGTACAACCCCATTTACCATCTTAAGCACACGTTCAACTTCTCCCCCAAAATCAGCATGACCGGGTGTATCTATTATATTTATCTTTACTCCGTTAAAACTTACAGCTGTATTTTTTGAAAGGATTGTAATACCTCTCTCACGTTCTATATCATTTGAGTCCATCACTCTCTCAACAATTTCCTGATTTTCCCTGAATATCCCGCTTTGTCTTAAAAGCTGGTCAACAAGTGTGGTTTTGCCATGGTCAACATGAGCTATTATAGCAATATTTCTTATATCCTGTCTTTTTGTAATCATAAAAATTTCTCTCCATACTATCTTTAAAGCTGTATAAGTTCAATTATTTACTTTAAGCTTATAATACAGATATTTCAGACTGTACTTTATATTTAAAACATTTAGGGTGTTTTTTTAACTTAAAAGTATATATCTTAAACACGGCTATAAAGTATACTACAAATATATAATTTTGCATACCCGGGCATGAAGCTGAAATATCATCAAGCAAAGAAAAGTATACTACAAATATATAATTTTGCATACCGTAAAGCACCTATCTGTAAATTTATACAATATCTTTTACTTAAATATTATATTCTTTGTATATTGCATTTTTAAAGTATAATATTGTATAATATACAGCTAATAATTTACAGAGCAGATATCATAAAGCTATACTCTGTATACTTTAAAATCTATATACAACTTTCTTAAAAGAAAATAGATTTTATATCTGTTTAATAAATTATATAAAATAATTAGGGAGGGACAAATTTGGAAAATTTAAACAATTATAACATTCAAAAAAGAGCTGTGGATTCAATTGCAAAAACCCAGCAGATTCCATACAGTCCTGTAGCTTTTGAAAAAGGGGAAGGTGCAATACTTTTTGACTTTGACGGCAAAAGGTACATAGATTTTCTTTCAAGTGCCTGTTCAGCCAACCTCGGACATGGCAATAAAGAGATAGCACAAGCCGTAAAAGCACAGATGGATAAACTCACTCAGTATACTTTTGCTTATTTCAACACTGCACCTCCTATGCAGCTTGCTGAAAAATTATGCAGTATAGCCCCGGGAAATTCACCCAAAAAGGCTTTGTTTAGCTGTACAGGTTCAGCAGCAATGGATTCTGCCATAAAAGTAGCAAGAGCCTATACAGGAAGAAACAAACTTATATCTATGGAAGGAGCCTATCACGGAAGCACCTACGGAGCCTTGTCGGTTTCAGCCTTGAGTCTTAATATGAGAAGACATATAGGACCTCTTATTCCTGAAGTTTATCATTTTCACTATCCGACAGATGAATACAACTGGGAAAAGTGTATTGAGGAAATTGAACATGCATTTTCATATTATCTTCCGCCTGATGAGGTTGCGGCAATCATAATAGAACCTATAGCCGCAGATATGGGACTTATAATACCGCCTGAAGAATGGATACAGAGCTTAAGAAAATTGTGCGACAAATATAAAATTTTACTTATAAGCGATGAAATACAGCTTGCACTTTGCAGGACAGGCAAATGGTTTGCAACAGAAAACTTTGGTATCGAGGCTGATTTGTATGTCATGGGAAAAGCGTTAGGAGGAGGTCTCCCATTAGGTGCACTTATAGGAAAAAAGGAGCTGCTTGACTGTCTTGAACCTCCGGCACATACATTTACACTTTCCGGAAACACTACTGTATGTGTAGCGGCACTTAAAAATATAGAAATCATGGAAAGAATAGATGCCAACAAACTTTCAATAGAAAAAGGAAATTATTTAAAGGACAAATTTTTAAAATTAAAGAAAAAATATGATTTTATAGGGGATATAAGAGGATTCGGATTAAGTCTCGGTGTTGATATAATCAATCCGTCAACAGGTAAAAAAGACCCCAAAGCCACTTCTAAAATCTGCTATGAATGTTTTAAACGTGGGCTTATATTGATTTTTTTAAATAAATCAACCTTAAGGATACAGCCACCTTTAGTAATAGAGTATGCCGAAATTGATGAGGCTATGGATTTACTTGAAAATGTAATGCAAGACTATAGTAACGGAGCTATAAGCGACAGTGTCCTTAATGAGATAAAAGGATGGTAGATTCCAATAAGCAATTAAAAAGGAGAAATTTTATGGATAAAAATTTTAATATAAAAACAATAATTATATTTGCCGGATCATATGTAGCCACAATCATCGGTTCAGGATTTGCAACGGGGCAGGAAATACTGCAGTTTTTTTCATATTACGGGATTTCCGGAATTATAGGGATATTTATAGCGATGTTTTTATTCTCTTTTCTTGGAATAGAATTTTTAAACCGTGGAAGAATTGTAAAACCGAAAGACACTATGAAAATGTTTACTCTGTATTTCGGCAAAACATTAGGTACACTGCTTGAGTACTTTGTCCCTATATTTTTCTTCGCAGTATTTGTAGTTATGATATCCGGTGCAGGAGATACAATTTCTGAGTATTACGGTCTTAATCGTTTTGTCGGAAGAATTGCAATGGCAGCTGCAGCATATATTACAGTCTCTTTAGGACTTAAAAAATTAGCAAATGTCATAGGAAATATAGGACCTGTAATAATAATATTTACAATATCCGTAGGACTTATAAGCCTTCTGATGCATTTAAACAATCTACCTGCATCACTTGAATATTTTAAAAATACCAGCAGCAGCCTTAATAAACCTGCTCCAAATGCTGTAATATCAGGTTTATTATATACAGCATACAATGTAGTGGTACTTGCAGGATTTTTAGGTGGTCTCGGTTCTACTGCAGAGCATAAAAAAGACACTTTCTGGGGAGGTTTACTTGGCGGAGTCTGCCTTATGCTTTCAGCAGGAGTTATGTATCTGGCTATGCTTGCACAATCCGAGTTTGCATTTAGCAAGGATATACCTACACTTTATCTTGCAGACCAGATAAGCCCTGTTATAGGCAAATTGTTTTCAATCATATTACTTTTAGGTATATTTTCTACCGCAACTCCTCTGTTATGGATGTGTTCAAATAGATTTGTACCTGATGAAAATCCAAAATTTAAATTTATAGCCCTTATAATAACAATACTTGGACTTATAGGCGGTATGTTTGAGTTTAAAGCTCTTGTAAGAACAATATATCCATATACAGGCTACATAGGAATTGTAATGATGGTACTTATAGCATTTAAGCTGTTTAAATGGAAAAGAGAAGGCAAAACCGGTCTTGAGGAAATGCAGGCAATTGAAAACACAAAGGAATAATGGTGAAAATATGTATGATATAAATAAATTATTATTAAATCTGGTTAAAAATGATTATTCAGAACATCTTTCAGATGAAAGCTTTATAGTAGATTGTTCTCTCGGTCAGAATCCTTATGGATTTAATCCTGATGTTAATGTAGATCTTGATATATTTAAAACACTTGATTCCTATCCGCATTCAGACAGTGAGTTAAAAAAAGCAATCATCAAAAGATTTTCAAAAAGAGTAGAGCTTAATGAAGATAACATAAGCCTTACATGCGGTTCTATTGAGGCTTTATTCTCATTGAACAGGGTTTTTATGTATAAAGGAAAAAAGGTAATAGGTACTGCTCCGCAGTTTACCGCAGTAATTGATGATATCCATATCTATGAAGCGGTTTATATACCTGTTTTTTTAAATAAAGAAAAGAATTTTAAGTTTAATACGGATGATTTTTTAAAAACAATATATGAAAACCACAGTTCCTATATTTATATAGACAACCCAAATAATCCCACCGGTCAGGTTATACCAATATCTGAAATTGAAAAAATTATAGCGGCTGCACAAAAAAATAATTCATTTGTATGTATAGATGAAGCTTATGGAGATTATATGGAAGATGATAATTCAGCCATAAATCTTATAGGCAAATATGATAATTTTGCTCTTGTAAGAAGCCTTTCAAAAGCTCTTGGCGCTGCAGGCATAAGAATAGGATATATAATTTCAGGAGCAAATTTCATAAAAATATTTAATAAAGTCAAACTTCCTTTTGCAGCCACAAGCCTCAGTATATATATCGGACAACAGATTGTAAATTCAGGATGGGAGGAATTTGCAAAGAAGCAATCAAGAAAAAATAAACCTGTAATACGAGAGAATCTTTCAGCTATAAGAACCTCATATACCGATGACAGTGTTCCTATATGCCTGTATTATGTTGAAAATAAGGACATAAACCTTGAAAAAGTTTTAATCAAACATGGCATAAGGGTAGTTACATGCGAAGGGTATGACGGACTTGGAAAAAACTATGTAAGAATAAATCTTAATAAGGATTTTAATACTATGCTTGAATGTCTTAAAAAAGCTGATAAAGAACTGTCCGGCATTACGTCATAAATATAAATCAGCCGAATCATAAAATTTAAAAAATTAAAAAAACAAAAAAGGAAACGTCTATATAGAAG
>NZ_JH378831.1:173354-212732 GCF_000235445.1 Johnsonella ignava ATCC 51276
TTTCCTTTTTATTTTTTTAATTTTTTATTTGTTCTGTCTTTACTTTTTAATGCAGACTTTGAGCTGTTTGTTTTACCTGAAACACTTTGTTTCATATTTTCGCTTCTATCTGCCCTGTCCAATGGTTTATTTTGATTTCTCCAAACTGTAGCTCTTATGGAAATAGAAAGTATAAAAGCCCCTATAAAGAAAAGCCCTAAGATTGAAGCTACACCAAATGCATCATTAGTCGTATTTTCATAAAGCATATAGCTGTACATCATACCGACTGCGGCACTGCCTGCCATTAAGAGCATATTTTTTTCAAAATCATTCAATTTTTTAATCATATATTTCCTCCGCAATAAGGCTTTTTTATTAAAAGTTAACTAAAACCGGCACCAAAATTTCAGAAAATGACTTTGATGCCGGCAGTTTTAGAATTTAATCACAAAGCAGTAATTTTGCTGTCAGGTATTATTTTAAGACTCAACAAGCTTATTAAGCGGTTTTGACAGAGCAAACAATATAACCATAGTTATAAATGATACTACTGAGAAAGTTACTATAGTCTGCATAAAACCATAGTTTTCAATTACGCCCTGTACATATCCTGTAAGCTTATTTGCCGCAAAAGTAGCAAATATCCATACACCAAGCAGCAATGAAAGATATTTTTTAGGTGCAACCTTGTTTACAAATGAGTTTCCAAGCGGTGAGAAACATATTTCACCAGTAGTAAGGAGTATTCCAAAGAACAAGAGCCAAAGTACTGAAGCCTTATTTGAACCGCCTCCTCTTGCAAGCTCCATAAATATAAGCACCGTATATGCAAGTCCAAGGAAAGCAAACGCAATCGTAACCTTCTGGAACATAGTAAGATCCCCTTGAGGTCTCTTTGCAAGTGTAGCCCAGAGTTTTGCCGCTCCAAGGCTCATAAATATACAAAGCAAACCGTTCCATGTTGTAAATACATGTACAGGTGATAATTTAATTGCTCCTAATGTCATATCAACATTATCTGCCGCATAAAGAGTTAAAGCACTTGACTGCTGTTCATAAAATGTCCAGAATATAATCGAAACAAATGAAACAAATATAATGGCAATAACACCATTGATTTCTTTCTTTGTAAGCTTTACTCCCTTGTTTTCAGAGCTCTTGCTGCCGGAGCTTTTCTCAGCCTCACCTATAACATTTCCCTTTGCATCTGTAAGATATTTAAACGGCAGCCTGCCCTGTCCATGAAGCAGCTTGTATGAAGCGGTAAAAGCTACTCCTCCTATAAACATTAACACTGCACAGAATAAAAATACCTCTCTAAAGCCCAGCATAAGACCTTTTTTGAAAAACTGCATATATGCAACACCCATTATTGCAGAACCAAAAAACGCACCTATATTTACAAATGAATACTGGATTGAGAAAGCAGCGTCCATCTTACTGTCATCTTCAATCATTCTACCCATAAGACCTGCCAGGTTACCTTTAAACAGTCCTGTTCCTATCGAGACTATATAAATCATCATATTTATAGATGCCATATTTTTCACACCAAGTGAACGTATATATGAAGCATAGAGTCCATAAGCAGGATCAACCATATTTACTACTGCCGGATTGCTTGACTTCCAGCCCATAAGATAACCTATTCCCATTATAATACACCCAAGCGTTACGGCATATCTTGCTCCAAGCCACTTATCACATATATATCCGCCTATAAGCGGAGCTATATATGTATATGCAGTAAAGTTTGCCGCAATTATAGCCGCCTGTGCCTTAGGAATTGCAAGCCCTCCATTGGCTACCGCAGCTGTAAGATATAATACAAGCAGTGGTTTCGTACCATAAAAAGCAAACCTTTCAAAAGAGTAAGTCAAACATCCGATGTAAAATCCTATAGGATATTTGGATTTTTCAGCACCAGAATTTTCCATTTAATATAAACCTCCTGTTTATTAAAATACGGCACAACTTAAAATATCTACAGGCAGAAACAGCCTTGCATTAAATTTACAACTGTACCAGAACTACGCACCGCATCCCGTAATCTCTCTATTTAACCCATAAAATAATCTATACTGCTTTGTATTTTGTTTTAATTAATTATTTTATGCCCTTAAGCATTTTATCATAAAATCTTAAAGATGTATATTAAAAAATAATTTTCTTCATATATTCTTTATAACCTAATTTAGCCCTTTGCTTTTTTTACCGCCTCTACAAACTCCTCCGCTTTTTTTCTTACCGCATCATAGTCTCCTGTTTTAGCCCCTTTTGTAAGACTTGAACCTGTGCCTACTGCAAAAGCTCCCGCTTTAAGCCACTTGTCAACATTGTCAACGTCAACACCTCCGCTTGGCATAAATTCTCCCTGAGGAAGCGGACCTTTAAAAGTACTTATTGAAGACGGACCGAGTATATTCCCGGGGAAAAGCTTTATTACATCACAGCCTGCCTCAAGAGCATGTATAGCCTCAGTAGGTGTCATAACTCCCGGCAGCATAGGAATTCTGTATCTATTGCAGAGTCTTACAGTATCTGCGTTAAATCCCGGGCTTACTACATAATTTGCTCCTGCTAAAATTACAAGCCTTGCAGTCTCAGGATCGAGCACAGTACCCGCACCTATAACTATATCCGGGCTGTCAGCATATTTTTCAGAAAGAAATTTAATGAATTCTACAGGGCTTCCATGATCCATCGTCATTGTAATTTCAATAAACTTAATCCCTCCTGCCGTAATGGCATCTACAATCTTTTCACCCTGTGCAGCATCTTTCGCCCTTATAACAGCGATAAGACAGTCTTTTCTCATCTTTGCGATAACATCTTCTTTCTTAAATTTCATTTGAAACTTCCTCCATATCCTTAAATTTTAAAATGTATCTCAGCACATTTCTATATATGAGACTGCGGCTTTTTCTATTTACTTAGCAGTTAAGACAGCAGATTTTTACTGTTTATAATATCTGCAATTTACCTGCAATATTATAAAGTCTGAAACTTATATATTTTTTATAAAATCCATGAAATAGATTTTTCAAGTCTTATAAAATTAATAAATAATAAATAGATTAAAACCCATAAAATTATACTAAATGTCAGAACAAAACTCAAGATTTTTAACTATTTCTTTTCTCATTGCATTAAAATAAACCGAAGTATTGCCACAAACGTTTTTTATATCATATACATTCTCTATAAAACCGTCTTTCATAAGTGCAATTTTATCCGCCAACATAAAAGCTTCATTTATGCTATGTGTTACAAAAAGCACACTCATACCCGCTTTTTTATGTATCTTTAAAAGCTCAGACTGAAGCTGTTTTCTTGTAAAATAATCAAATGCGGCAAAAGGTTCATCCATTATTATAAAGGAAGGATCGTAAGCAAATGCCCTGCCTATTGAGACTCTTTGCTGCATAGCCAAAGAAAGCTGATTTGGATAAGCTGTTTCAAACCCTGAAACTCCAATCATTTTAATAATCGAATCAATATAATCATTACAATATTCCCTTAAAATAGTATCTATATCGTTAAAATCGTTTTTTTCTTCATCTATGCCATATATTTTAGGATATATCTTAATTATATTTGATATTTTTTTTGAATTTTCACCAATATCTGTGTTTAATGTCTTTTCTGGAATTATATGTAATTTTTTGTTTAAAAAAGAAGCAGTCGTTCTTCTTTTTTTATAATCAGTTTTATTTACTATACTCCAATTTATTCTGTTTAAAAACATTTTTTTAAACAGAGAATTTTCATTTACAAAATTTCTGTTTTCATTTTTTATTTTATTTTTAATGCTAAATGCAATATTATCCCTTATATTAAGCCATGGTATAAGACCGGGTTCTTGTAATACAACAGCAGGCTTTACCTGAGTATCTGCAATTACATCCCCTTTATCGGCATATTCAAGTCCTGACAGAATTCTTAAAAGTGTTGTCTTTCCGCATCCGCTCCTTCCTAAAAGCACTGTAATCTCACCGGGCTTTATATCAAGAAATACTCCTCTAAGTATATCTATGGTTTTATTTTCAATGGTAAAACTCTTTTTTATATCTCTAAGTCTAATTCCATTCATTTCCTGAATTCCTTTTTAATAACAATTTTATACAATTATACAAATACTATGCTCTAAGGCTCTTAAGTTCGATATTATTTTATAAGCATACTGAAGATATAAGTTCTTATGCGTACTTTAAAAATACGATTGTGTATATATCCTGTATGGGAATATACAGTATATTTTTTATAATAATCTCACTATATATGAAGTATTTTTGTAGTATTTATATGTATAATATTTTGTACAATTTAAATACCTCTTACAGTATAACATAAGTTAGGCTTACCTGCCATCATAAATTATAAAATCTGTTTGTTTAAATACCAACTTACTATAAACTGCTGTTAATCTCTTTAAATAAATCAAACACAGATATATAGATAGCATAAACTTGGTGTAAAATATATAAATTTTATTTTAAAATCAATATATTTCAAATATTTTATACTAAAACCTTAAGCTGATTCCCTGTATAAATTGCCTGCTTCATTCTAAAAAATAGCCTTTGACTATATAGTTTCTTAAGCCCTTATATATCATATTTGATTTTATATGTGTAACTTTTCGAAGTTTATCAATATATGTTTTGTACAAATATATATAAATAATTTATTTTATTTGAGTGATAATATAGAATAACTGTTATTATATAGATATTTTTGTTGCATTTCGTTATAATATGGTTGTATATATGATTTAGAGGTTACATTTGTATCCTGTTGTTTTAATATGTCGCAATACGGTATACTCCGCAGATTGAGGCAATATAAGCAGGTATGCTGTACAAATCTTATCATGATACATTCTGATACAAAAGCTTGTCAGATTTGTTATATTTATTTTTAAGGAGGATTTCAATATGCATATTAAAAAAGAAATAAGCCCACGCCAGGTTACTCTTGATGCTGAAGAATTTTACAGAGGAGGATATTTTTGCTGTGAAGCAATTATGGCATCTGTAAAGAAAAATTTTGAACTTGATGTTCCTGATGAAGTTATCGCAATGTCATCAGGTATGTCAGTAGGTGCAGGTCGTTCAGGATGTATGTGCGGCGCATTAAACGGAGGTGTACTCGCACTCGGTATGTTCTTTGGACGTACAGCACAAAACGGTCCAAAGGATCCAAAAGTTGTAAAATGTATGCAGCTTACAAATGAGCTTCATGACTTTTTTAAAAACACAAATGGCAAAAAGTCTGTATGCTGCAGAATTCTTACAAGGGAATTCGACATGGGAAAAGGTGAACACAAAGAACAGTGCATACGCTATACAGGACTTTGTGCCGGAAAGGTTGCTGAGATCATAGTTAGAGAATATGGTCTTGTAAATCTTGATGAAATTGAAGGTGCATCTGATAATGTTGAGAAACAATCAGCTACCGCATAGAGCACATAATGTAGGTTGTGATAATAAAATACCGGTTTACTTATACAGTTAAGTATTTTAAATTTATTGCAATGTCCTGTAATATGATTATAAAATACAGGGACAATCTTAAAACAAGCTGATTTAAAACAAATCAGTTAAAGGGTAAAGTACAAAAAGCTTCTTCTGACCCGGCAGGGTACATGGAGCTTTTTGTGTCTGTAAAAAGGAATTAAAAAGAAAGGCTTAATAATTTATGAACCAATTGTTAAAAAGAGTAACTATGCCGGTCGCCGGAGTAATGCTGGGTATGGCTGCACTTGGAAATCTTCTGCAAAGTTTCGGAGAGGGAATAAGATATATATGCGGAGTGTTGTCAGCTTTTTTTGCCTTGCTGCTTATATTAAAATATATTATAAATCCAAAAGACTTTAAAATTGACATGAACAGTTCTGTATCAGCAAGTGTTTCAGGTACATTTCCTATGGGTATTATGTTGCTGTCAACCTATATAAAGCCCTTTATAGGAAATGCCGCTTTTTATATCTGGGCAGCAGCGGTCGGACTTCACATACTTCTTATATTTTACTTCACATACAGATTTTTTATAAAGCAGTTTGATCTTAAAGATGTATTTGCGAGTTACTACATAGTATATGTAGGTATAGTAGTTGCTTCAGTTACCGCTCCTGCCTACAATATGCAGGCATTTGGAAATGCTGCATTCTGGTTCGGCTTTGCCACATTTATACTGCTTTTTATACTTGTAAGTATAAAATATAATAAATTTAAGGATATTCCCGCACCTGCAAAACCTCTTATATGTATATATACCGCACCTTTAAGTCTGTGTATAGCAGGTTATGTCCAGTCAGTTATGCCCAAATCAAAGGAAATGCTTATAGTTATGTTTATAGCCGCATCTATAATATATATATTTACACTTATAAAGGCAGTGGACTTTATCAGAGGAAATTTTTATCCGAGTTTCGCATCATTTACGTTCCCTTTTGTAATAAGTGCTATCGCAGCCAAAATGACTATGGCTGCACTTACAAAGATGGGGGTTCAGTTTATTAATTTAAAATATATAGTACTCGCAGAAACTATAATTGCTGTCGGATTTTGTTTATATACTTATATATTTTTTTAAAGTTTATGTTTACAAATCCGGTAAATAAAAATGCATAAATCTTATATATACGAAAAACTTCCCGTTAAAGATATAAAACATGAATTGCTTTATTTATAGCTTTATCGGGAAGTTTTTTCGTTATATTATATATATTTATAATAATATGTTTTTTAATTTATAATAGGGTAGCGAGTCATATATTGACACATAGCACATACAAAACGGCTGAATTATTTTAACTGCATTTGAAGTATTTCCTTTGCTTTCTTAAGTGCCTCTTCAATGTTTTCAGGATTTTTTGCCTCCTGCCTGTGCCATATTCGGTCTTCCGCCTCCGCCTCCGCCTACAATAGGTGCAATTTCTTTAATAATCTTTCCGGCATCGGCACCGTTTTTTAAAGCGGCATCCCCTGCCATAACCATAAGGTTTACATTTCCTGAAACTTTTGAAGCAAGAACTACAACTCCTCCCTGTGTCTTTTCTTTAAGCCCGTCGCCAAGATTTCTAAGCTCATTCATCTCAACATTTTCAACACACATTGAAATAAGTTTAATACCTTTTATATCAGTTATTCTGTCTGAAGCATCACCCATACTCTCCTTTGCCAGCTTTGCCTTAAGACTCTCATTTTCAGATTTAATCATTTTAAGTTCATCAAGAATACCTCTGATTCTTTCTGCAATATTTGAGGGTGTGGTTTTAAGTTCATTTGCCGCCTCATTAAGCATTATTTCAATATTTTCGTAATAATTACGGACTGAATCCGATGTTATAGCCTCAATACGCCTCACTCCGGCAGCTATTCCGTTTTCGGAAATTATTTTAAATGCAGCTATATCAGAGGTGTTTTTTACATGTGTGCCTCCACATAACTCCTTTGAATAATCACCCATACTTACAACTCTTACATTCTCTGCGTACTTTTCACCAAAAAGTGCCATAGCACCTGTTTTTTTAGCAGAATCAAGATCCATTATGTCAGTCTTGACATCAAGTGCCATCCTGATTTCAGTATTTACCTCATCTTCAACCTTTTTCAGTTCTTCCTGTGTAAGTGCTAAAAAATGAGTAAAGTCAAATCTTAATCTATCCGCCTCAACAAGGCTTCCTGCCTGCTCAACATGTTTTCCCAGTACATTTCTAAGAGCTTTATGCAAAAGATGTGTTGCGCTGTGGTTTTTACAGGTTTCCTCTCTTTTTACCGCATCTACTTCAAGCTGTACAAAAACTCCCGTTCTTAAAAGACCTTCTTTAACATATCCTATATGACCTGTTTTATTTCCCTGTATCTTAATACAATCCTCAACTATAAATTTCCCTTCGTCATTATATATGATACCCTTATCAGAACTTTGTCCGCCCATTGTAGCATAAAAAGGTGTTATATCGGTTATTATAGTACCCCTCTCACCGACAGTAAGTGCCTGTACTATCTCGTCATCAGAAACAGCGGTGATAATTTTTCCTCTTGATTTAAGACTGTCATAGCCTGTAAATTCACTTTTTATATCAGCCGGTATTTTCTGATATACAGTTACATCGGCTCCCATATAATTAGTTCCTTTTCTGGCATCTCTGGCTTTTTTTCGCTGTTTTTCCATTTCAGCATTAAAGCCTTCCTCATCTATGACATATCCGTCTTCTTCAAGTATCTCCTTAGTCAGGTCATACGGAAAACCATAGGTGTCATAAAGCTTAAATACATCTTTTCCGTCAAGAACCTTACCCCCGCTTCTCCTTAGTTCTTCTTTCATCTGCGAAAGTATACCCAGACCATTATCTATATTCTTATAAAATCTTTCTTCCTCTTCGGCAATTACCTTAAGTATCATATCCTTTCTGTCATTTAATTCCGGATATGCCTCCTTATTCATATCAATTACCCTGGCTGCAAGGCCTGAAAGAAATTTTTTATCAATACCGAGTATCCTTCCATGTCTTGCAGCTCTCCTTAAAAGCCGTCTGAGCACATATCCCCTGCCCTCATTCTGCGGCATTATACCGTCAGAAATCATAAATGTACATGAACGTATATGATCGGTAATCAGTCTTAATGATATATCCTTTAAAGGATCTTTATTATATGAGGTCGAGGCTGTATCCGCCACTGCATCAAGAAGTGCCTTTATAGTATCAACTTCAAATATAGAACCTACATCCTGAACTACAACCGCAAGTCTTTCAAGCCCCATACCGGTATCTATATTTTTTTGTTCAAGCTCAGTATAATTCCCTTTTCCATCACCATTAAACTGTGTAAATACATTATTCCAAACCTCCATATACCTGTCGCAGCTGCAGCCTACAGTGCAGTTTTCCTTATGGCATCCATATTTTTCACCCCTGTCATAATATACCTCGGAACAGGGGCCACATGGACCTGAACCATGTTCCCAGAAATTATCCTCTTTGCCGAATCTGTATATTTTATGCGACGGTATACCTATTTCTTTATTCCATATTTCAAATGCCTCATCATCTTCAAGATAAACCGAAGGGTAAAGTCTTTCTTTATCAAGCCCCATATCAACAGTCAAAAACTCCCATGTCCAGGATATGGCTTCTCTCTTGAAATAATCACCAAATGAGAAATTACCGAGCATTTCAAAAAAAGTACCATGTCTTGCAGTCTTTCCGACATTTTCAATATCACCTGTTCTTATACACTTCTGGCATGTTGCAACTCTGCTTTTAGGAGGTTTTTCCTGTCCTGTAAAATAGGGTTTAAGCGGTGCCATACCTGAATTTATAAGCAAAAGACTGTTGTCATTTTTAGGTACAAGAGAAAAACTTTTCATTATATAGTGTTCTTTTCTTTTAAAAAAGTCAAGAAATTTTGTTCTTATTTCATTCACTCCATAATACTTACTCATGGGTTTCCTCCGAAAATCTTAAATTTAATTTATATTACATTTACTTATAGTTTTTATTTTACTTTGAAAATAAAATTATAAGTATCTATTTTTTCTGTGCATCCTTGTAATCACGGAATTTTTTTCCGGCTTTAATCCCGATAATTGATATCAATATAAAAATCAAAGCCCTCACCAGATTCATTATAATTTCATTTATCAACATAGTCATATTCTAAAAACCACCTTTCTTAAAATATAGAATGTTTATGCTGTTTCAGCAGCTATAAAACTATGTATTAAAGTATACCACAGTTTTATAGTTTTAACAGGATTATATTTATTTTTTCCCAAGCAGTTCTTTATATCTTTCAAGCAGTTCATAAGCCCTTATCTTTGTACTTTCAGCCTGACTTTTAATATATTCCGTATTGTCGTTTGAGCCCCTAAGTCTTGAGACTGCATCAAGTGCATCCGCATCTCTTTGCTTCTTCCATTCATTTTGTTCGGTTTCCAAAGCCTTTGCCTCAGAATCACTTAACCCTGCAACTATATTTCTGTAAAGATCTCTAAGTTCCATCTCCCATCTCTGAAATTCCGAAGCGGCAGCTTCCTTTTGTTTTTTAGGCTGCTCAAAATTTTCATCCGCTTTTAGTTTATCAAAATATGACTCAATCTCGGCAAATACATTTATATAATAATCATATTTACCGTAACTTGTTTCCATCTGAGTTGCCTCAAGCATCATATTTTTTTCAATTTCAGATGCTACATATCTATTTACTGCGTAAGTAAGCAGAATACCTGATATAAAAATTGCAGTTATTATAAGCTTTAAATATTTTTCTTTTTTCATACCATATATATTTTCATACCATAATAATTTATATTAAAATTTATCTTCAATAAGATCAGCACTGCATGCAGCATCAACTGCAAGCTTATCGCATAATTCATTTTCAGGATGACCGGCATGTCCTTTTATCCATATAAACGAAACATCATGCGGCTGTTTTGCCCTAAGAAGTCGTTTCCATAGATCTATATTTTTAACAGTCTCATTTTTTCCTCTTTTCCACCCCTTTTTAATCCATGAATCAATCCAGTTTTTATTAAATGCATCAGTCAAATATTTTGAATCCGAATAAACCTCAACTCTGCACGGTTTTATAAGCGCCTCAAGACCTGTGATACAGCCCATAAGTTCCATGCGATTGTTTGTAGTCTTTTTATATCCCTGAAAAAACTGCCTTTCATGATTTTTACCGTTTTTATCAGTAAATTTTATTATAGTTGCATATCCCCCGGGACCTTCAGGATTACCTTTTGCCGCTCCGTCAGAATAGATTTTTACAAAGTCCATAATTCAAAGCTCTTTCTTTTATATTAATACTCTTTATACATACTCTATACTCCGAAAATATGTTTTTACAGCTTCCTTATCAGACGATATCTGTTTTTTCAGATCATCAAGTGAGCTGAACTTTCTTTCAGGTCTTATAAATTTAATAAAACTTATTTCTATATCAGAACCGTAGATATTCCGGTCGAAATCATATATATAGGTTTCAACTCTTGGACAATGCTTTTTCTTGTCATTATCGACAGTAGGATTAATTCCGACATTTGTAAGTCCCTGGTATTCTTCCCCTGTTTTTATAATTCTTACCTTTGAAGCATAAACCCCGAATCTGGGCAGGTGTTTATTTTTGGGCGGAATTATATTTACAGTCGGAAACCCTAAAATTTTACCTCCTATCATATTCCCCTGCACAACCCTGCCATGTATACTGTAATTGCTTCCAAGAAGTCTGTTTGCCTTCTCTATATTGCCACTGTCAAGCTCAGCCCGTATAAAAGTCGAACTTATATCCCGGTTATTCTCATCCTTTAGTTTTTCAATAATAATAACATCATATGATGATTCTTCAGGAAGTTTTTTAGCGACCTCTTTAAGCAAATCGGCATTTCCCTCCTTATTGTGCCCGAAAGCACAGTCAGGTCCTGCAACAATCGCTTTCATATGCATTTTTTCAATAAGTATATTCATTATAAAATCTTCACCGCCTATATGTGAAACCTCTTTATTGAAAGGATATTCTATAAGATAGTCTATACCTGCTTCCTCAAGCATTTTATTTCTTTCATCATTAGTGGTTATCTGTCCTGTATACTGTTCTGCATTTTGGAGCTGTTTATCAGCATAATATTTATTCCGAAAACCGCCTACAATCTCATACGGTGCAGTATTAAAAGTAAAAACCGCTGTTTTTAAGCCTTTTTTCAAAGCTATATTCTTCATGACTGCAAGCAGTTTTCTGTGCCCTATATGTTCCCCGTCAAATTTCCCTATTGTAAGCACTGTGGCTTCATTTATATAAAAATCAGTTGTATTCACATATTGCTTCATGTTTCTAAAACTCCAGTTGCTATATACTCTTTTATAATTTGAATTAAATATCATTGCCCATAATATTTCAGGGAAACACTTAACAAGTGTCTTCAGTGCAAAAATCGCAGGTGTTTTGTACCTTTACTATGCGATTTTAGGCAGAACCATGCACATATATCCAAGAAAATTATGATTAATCATATTTTTCTTAGGATTAAAAATTTTTATATACAATGAATTGATTATCATTTTCAATATACTTATAAACAGCCTTAAAACTGCCATTTATATCATATACCCGAAAAAATTCACCGTCATAAGGCTTTCTTTCAATACAGGTATTTATAAGGCTTAATTTATTTCCGTTCTCTATATATCTTTCATATCCTTTTTTTACCTTAAGTATATCAAGCTTTTTAAAATAATGTTCAATCGGCATTATTACATGTTTTAAATATTCAGGTCTTTCAGATATAAGCTTTTCTTCTCTTAACAGTTCTTCTTTAACCAATTCTTCCAATCTGCCTAAACTTATTGAATCCTCTATTCTAAATTCTCCTGACCTTATTCTTACAAGACTTTCCATACAGGCTCCTGTACCAAGTCTCTCTCCTATATCATGACAAAGTGTTCTTATATAAGTCCCTTTTGAACAGCAGACTTTAATTATAATCCTTGGAAACGGAATATCATACGCTCCGGCAGGGCTTTTTTCAGGAGTTCTGTTCAGTTTAATACCTTCAGCTTCAGTTATTATATCCTCTACTTCTATATCAAAAATTTCAACCTTCCTGGGTTCTCTCTTTATCTCTATTCCCTGCCTTGCAAGATCAACAAGCTTCCTGCCTCCTACTTTAATAGCTGAATACATTGGCGGAATCTGCATATATTCACCTTTAAAATACATTATATTTTTTATAATATCTTCTTTTGAAAGCTCAGGCAGTCTAATACAGTTTTTAGTTATTTTTCCGGATATATCCTGAGTATCCGTTGTAATTCCCAAAATCATGACTGCCCTATACTCCTTTGTCTTATCAGTCATAAGTTCGCAGAGTTTTGTGGCATTTCCCAGACATACAGGCAAAACTCCTGTGGCATCAGGATCAAGCGTGCCTGTATGTCCTATCCTTTTCATCTTAAATATCCTGCGAAGTCTGGCAACAACATCATGTGAAGTAGGTCCCTTTTCCTTGAAGATATTTATAATACCGTCAATCATACTCTAAACATCCCCAAGTACAGGTACAAGCCTTGAAGATATATTATTTACTATATCATGAGGTGAGCCTGCCATAGTAAATGCTGCCGCCCGCTGATGCCCGCCTCCGCCAAACTGACGGGCTATGCCGCTTACATCAACTTTATCAACCGAGCGCATACTGACCTTATATACATGCGGTTCAATCTCATACATAAATAATGCAACCTCAATTCCTTCAGTATTTCTAAGCTGGTCTATAATACCGTCAAGATCTTTGCCGTCAACACCGTAAAAATCCATTATTTTACGATTTACAACAGAATAAATGCACTTTCCTCCAAAAAATATTATACTTTCAAGAAGTGCTCTTCCAAGTATTTGATTCTGCCTGTACGTCTTTTTATAATAACTCTTATCTATTATATTGCTAAAATCCACACCCTTTGATATAAGCTCTGCCGCAGCCTCCATTGTAAATGTAGAAGTACACCGATACTTGAATACACCCGTATCATGGATTATACCCGTATATAGACATTCAGCAGTATTTTTATCTATACCCTGTTTATCAAATATCTTATATAAAAGCTCACAGGTTGAACTGGCATCATCTTCGACTATACTGATTCCGGTAAATTTTGTATTAGTTACATGATGATCTATGCCTAAAGTTATGGCTGCATTTTTGAGAATTTTCTCACTGAATCCTAACCTCTCCGAAGATGCGGCATCAAGGCATATAAAAAGATCCGGTCTGTAATCTTTTGGAACCTCAGTTTTTATCTCATAATATCCGTTTAAATATGAGAATTTTGCAGCAGGTTTTTCAAGAAATACCTGTACTTTGGTACTGTGGTAATTATTTTTTATATAATTGTATACTGCAAGGCATGAGCCTATACAATCTCCATCAGGTCTTACATGCCCTGATACGGCAACACTTCCTGCCCCTGACAAAAATTCTTTAAACTTTTTTCTTGCTTCATTTAACTGGGACTCAGTTAATATTTTACCCGAAATACTCTGATTTGAAATATTTGTATCTCTTTTAATAAAATTTTCCAAGCATTATTCCTCCGTCTTATCTTCATCTCTGCCAATTTCAGTTTCATCTTCTAAGATATTTATATCTGCGGCATTTGTAGAAGTATCTGTATTGTCAGATACCTCCATATCTTTATTTACTACCTCATCTATAAGCCTCGATATTTTCATGCCATATTCAAGAGAATTGTCCAGTACAAACCTAAGCTCCGGAGTATTTCTTAAGTTCAGTTTTGAGGCAAGCAGGCTTCTTATAAAACCTGCCGCACTTTTAAGACCTTCTATCGTTTCCCTTGCTTCATCTTCATTGCCAAGCACACTGATATACACCTTGCAGTATTTAAGATCATTTGTAACCTCTGCACCTGTAACAATCGTCATGGGCTTTATCCTCGGGTCCTTTATATCCGCTCTTATAATATCTGCTATTTCTCTATGTACCTCGGAGTTTATCCTTATGTTTTTAATGGTTTTTTTGCCCATATTTACCTCCTGTCAGTAGATATCTCTATTTCATATATGCAAAAATAAAAACCGTTTTTTAAAATTTTACTTTTATAAAATAGTGTTTTTATATTATGCTCTTGAAACCTCTGCCATTATATACGCTTCAACCTGATCAAGTTCAAGAAGATCATTGAATTTTTCAAATACAAGTCCGCATTCATAGCCTGCAGCAACCTCCTTGACATCATCCTTGAATCTTTTTAATGATGCAAGATTTCCGTCAAATATTACATCTCCGTCTCTTATAATTCTTGCCTTGCAGCCTCTCTGGAATTTGCCGTCAAGCACATATGAGCCTGCTATCGTACCTACTCCGGAAGCTTTAAACAGCTGCCTTACCTCAGCATGACCTATAATCCTTTCCTCATATACAGGTTCAAGCATACCCTTCATTGCCGCCTCTATATCTTCAATAGCCTTATATATAACTTTATAAAGTCTTAAATCAACATTTTCATGCTCAGCACTTGCTTTTGCGGCGCTGTCAGGTCTTACATTGAATCCTATTATAATAGCATTGCTTGCGGCAGCAAGTGCAACATCCGATTCATTTACCGCACCTACACCTCCATGTATTACTTTAACCGCAACCTCCTCATTTGAAAGCTTTGAAAGGGACTGTTTTACAGCTTCTACCGAACCCTGTACATCAGCCTTTACAATTATAGGCAGTTCTTTTACATTTCCGGCTTTTATCTGACTGAAAAGATCATCAAGACTGAGTTTTGCCTTGGTTTCCTCTATAAGTTTATTCTTGCTTTCAGAGATAAATGTTGCGGCAAATGCCTTGGCTTCCTTATCATTTTCAGTAGCAACAAATACTTCACCTGCATTTGGCACATTATCAAGTCCCAATATCTCAACAGGTGTAGAAGGAAGTGCCGTTTTAACTCTCTGCCCCTTGTCATTTATCATGGCACGTACTTTTCCGGAACATGCACCTGCCGCTATAAAATCTCCCACATTCAGAGTTCCTTTTTGTACAAGTATAGTTGCCACAGGTCCCTTACCCTTATCAAGCTCGGCTTCTATAACAAGTCCCCTTGCTCTACGGTTCGGATTCGCTTTAAGCTCTTTAACCTCCGCAGTAAGTATTATCATCTCAAGCAGGTTTTCAATACCCTCTTTTGTATGTGCCGATACGGGACAGAATATTGTCTGACCTCCCCAATCCTCAGGTATTAAATCATATTCTGAAAGTTCCTGTTTCACTCTGTCAATATTTGCGCTTTCTTTATCTATCTTATTTACTGCAACTATAATCTCAACTCCGGCAGCTCTTGCATGACTTATCGCTTCTACAGTCTGAGGCATAACACCATCATCAGCAGCTACTACAAGTATAGCTATATCAGTTGACAGAGCGCCTCTCATACGCATTGCCGTAAATGCTTCATGACCGGGGGTATCCAGGAAGGTTATAGGCTGTCCGTTTATGCTTACCATATAAGCACCTATATGCTGCGTAATGCCGCCGGCCTCCTGAGTACTTACATTTGTTTTTCTTATAGCATCAAGAAGTGAAGTTTTTCCATGGTCTACATGTCCCATAACACATACAACCGGAGGTCTTGATACCTGCAGTCCTTCATCTTCCTCATCTTCCTTTAACAGTTCTTCTATAACATCAACTTTTTCTTCAAGTGTACATATAACATCATATTCAAGAGCTATATCCTCAGCCTGTTGAAAGCTTATCTCGCTGTTTATAGTAACCATACTTCCCTTAAGGAAAAGTTTTTTAACGATGGATGCCGGCTGCAGCTTAAGCTTGGCTGCCAGTTCCTTAATTGTAATTATTTCAGGTATTACAATCTCTTTTATATCTTCTTCAACAACATCAACCTTTGGTTTAACCGGCATTATAAAAGGATGCTTGCTTACTCTTCCTTTTGAAGGTCCGTCCTCAGTACGATGCTTTTTATCCAGCTTATTGCTGTTTTTAAAATTATTTTTATTAATCCTGTTTGAAGAAGTCTTTTTAGCAAGCAGCTCCATACTGTTTTTCTTTTCTGCTCCCTGAGCCTTTGATCTGTTCTGCCTCGGTCTTTGATCATTACTTTTTTCATCTTTGTCCTTATCAGAAAAATCATCCCTGTAAGCCCTTGATCTTAACTCTTGAGAATTAGACATCAAACCTTGTCTTTTATCTGTAAAACTTTGCTTTCGTGTATCAACTCTTGAATCAGATCTTAAATCATTCCCGTTTCTATTATCATTTTTATAAGCCTGCCTGCTGGAGCCTTTTACAGATACCCTGTTTTCGTTTTTATTTACTGACTTACCGTCTGCTCTGTTATCATATTTTGCACCGTTTTTATTTTCCGGTCTGCCGAAATTTCTGTTTTCCGCTCTATTATCAGATTTATTTTGATACCTGCCGTCAGATTTATTATCTCTTCTTGTATCAGATTTACCGTCAGTTCTGTTTGGCATCTTATTTTCAGCTTTATTATCCTGTCTGTTTACAGATTTAATATCATGCCTTATGCTTTCAGCTGTACTGCCTTTTTGTTGGTTTTTTGCCTTATTTTCATTCGGTTTGCGGTTTTCTCTGTTTTTTCTGCCGTCCCTATCATCTCTTACATCCTTTTGATGTCTGCCTTTAGCTAAACTTTCGGCTTGATTTAAAGCCTTTTCATTCCTGCTGTTTTCAACAACTTGAACGTTGTTTTTTTCATTACTGTTTTCCCGATCGCTTCCGGTGTCCTTAACTAAATCTGCCTGTTTACTTTCCACTGATACTTTCACTGCCTCTTTTTCATTTTTACTATTTGCTAATATTGTTTCATCATTTTTCAAATCATTTTTATCATATACTTTATCCTTATCCGTATAAGACTCAGATGTTATGTCAACATCTGATTTTTCTGATTCCGGAGTATAATCCGTCAACTTATCGCCTTGCAAGGTTTTTCTTTCATTATCCCCCTGCATGACATCTATATCCGTTTTTTCCTCTCTCTTACCGCTCTGTACCGGTGATTCCGAAGACAAAACAGAATTTGAATGTTTTGGGGTGTTTATATTTTTTGAAACTATATTATTATGTTCGACAGCCTTATTATCAATAATAATGTTCTTTAATTTTTCTCTATCCAGTTTATTAAGGGCTTCACCTAAAATTGAAGTTGCAGCTTTATTTTGATTTTTTCCCTTTCTGATATCTTCTGTATGTTTTATCTTATTTTCCTTTTTCCTCCTGTGCTTTTCCTGTTGAGTAACCTCCTTTTTAAACTCATTATTTTGAGGCCCTTTAGCTTCCGTTCTGTTATCATTAGGTACATGTATCTGTCCATGTGCCTGCAAAGATTCTTTACCGCTCTTATTTTCTTCCGGCAGTCCCTCTTTAATATTATTATCATTTTTATTTTTTTATTTTTTCTGCGGTTTTCATCTTTTTTATCAGTTTCTTTTTGATACTGACCAATAGATTTTTCCGCATTTTGAGGACGAAAAACAGCCATTATTTTATTCTTCTGTCCAGCCAAAACATTATCTGTTTTATAACCGGCATTTACTTTATCAGTCTTTATACTGATGTCGCCTTTAGATATATTTTCTTGGTTTTGCACGTTTTCAGACGTACTTTCTGCAGTTTTTTTAATATCTGAGTGTTCATCTTTAATCTCACTGCTCACTTCTTTTATGCCGGTTTTAGAAGTTTCGTTATTTTTATTCTTTAAAACTGTCTCATCCTTTGTTTTTAAGGCAGTTTCTATATCCTTTTGTTTGTCTGATTCAGAAGTCTTATACCTGTTTCTTATAGCCTCTTCCTCATCCCCGCTTATATTTGAGGCAGGAGTTTTTCCTGTAACACCTTTTTTTTCAAGGATTTCAAGAATTACTTTACTTTGTATATCAAGTTCTTTAGCAAGTTCTCTGATTCTCAATATGTTATACCTCCTCTTTTTCAATCATTTTCTTTATATTTAATGCAAAATTTTTATCACTTATAGCTAATGATGATCTCGGACTTTTACCTATAGCCTTCCCCAGATTATCTGCTGAAGAATATACCTTTATAGGAACCTTGTAAAAATTACATTTATTAAAAAACAGCTTCTTAGTATTTTCCGAAGCATCTCCTGAAACAATTACAAGCTGTGCCTTATGAGATTTTATAAGTTTTTCAGTATTAAATCCGCCGCTTGATACCTTTCCCGCATTCATCGCAATACCTAAAAAACTAAGTACCTTATCCATATAAATCCTCCATCTGTAATACAAGATTCTCATAAACTTCCTTAGAAACCGGGATTTTAAATGACCTGTCAAGACCTCTGCTTTTTAATGCTTTTTTCATACACTCGGCATTCTTGCATATATACGCCCCCCGACCGTTTTTTTTACCGGTTTCATCTATAATTATCTGTATGTCTTCTGTTCTTACAATCCTGACCATCTCTTTTTTATCTTTTTGGATCCCGCATCCTATGCACAATCTCTGCGGCTGCTTCTTTTTAATTATGACCTACCTCCTGTTCCAAGCTATGCTTTATACATACATAGTATTCTAAATTTAAGTTATTACTGTCTTAATTATTACTGTCCTCATTTCCATCTGAAATACTATGTGATTGCTCATAATCTGTATTCTGTGTCGGAAGATTTTCATCATCAAATACATCACTGCCTTCTATGCCTGTATAAACATCTTCCATATTTTCAGTTTCTACATCTTCATGCTGTATACGCTCCATATCGGATTCACCCTCCGGCATATAATCTATACCGAGTTCTTTAAATAATCCGCTGCTTATAGCATGACTTTCATCTTTTATATCTATCTTATAACCCGTAAGTCTGGCTGCCAGCCTTGCATTCTGACCTTCCTTTCCTATAGCAAGTGAAAGCTGGTAGTCAGGAACTACGACCTGTGCCTCTTTTTTTGCTTCATCTGCAACTACACAGATTACTTTTGCGGGATTAAGTGCATTTTCAATAAGTGCCGCCGCATTTTCAGTCCAATTAATTATATCTATCTTTTCACCGTTAAGTTCGTCAACCACTGCATTAACCCTTGAGCTGTTAACTCCTACACATGCACCTACCGCATCAACTTCCTCATTATGGCTTATTACAGCTATTTTGGTTCTTGAACCCGGTTCACGGGCTATTGACATTATCTCAACAGTCCCTTCCCTGATTTCCGATACCTCAGCTTCAAAAAGCCTTTTAACAAGATCAGGATGTGTCCTTGATACTGTAATCCTTGGTCCTCTGTTAGGTCCTTTTATAGGTTCCTTTACTTCAAGTATATATACCTTTATCCTGTCAGTAGGTTCAAAATGTTCACTTTTAACCTGCTCTTTTTCAAGAAGCATCGCATCACATCTTCCAAGATTTACTGAGATATTGTTACCGATATATCTTTGTACAACGGCAGTTACAACATCCCTTTCCTTTTCAAAATATTCATTATATATTGCTTTTCTTTCTTCTTCCCGTATTTTTTGGAGTATAACATTTTTGGCAACCAATGTAGCTATACGTCCGAAATCCTTTGACTTTAAGGGTATCAGCACCTTGTCGCCTATTTCATATCCCGGATCAAGCTCTCTTGCTTCCTCAAGACTTATTTTAAGGGCTTTTTCTTCATTTGTAACGCCTTCGTAGGCTTCTACCACCTCTTTTTCCTGTAAAACCTGATAATCGCAAGTCTCCGGATCCATCACAACCTGCACATTGTCTGAAGTTCCGTAATTGTTTTTACATGCCGACAGAAGTGAATTTTCTATAGCTTCTATCAATACCTCCTTACTTATATTTTTCTCTTTTTCAAGTGTATCAAGTGCATCTAAAAGTTCTTTATTCATTTTTCCGTTGTCCTCCTTATTATTTAAATCTTTTCTATAAAATTAACGGCAGTATGTTATATTATTAGAATCCCACATTAAGTTTTATAACTGCAATATCGGTACGTTTTATTTTTAATATTCCGGCTTCTGAATCACAGCTTCCATTACCCTGACATTTAGAGGCTAATTTTGACGGCTTTTTTTTCACTGGTGCATCGCTGTCAACTTCAATATAAATATTTTCTTTATCAAAATCCTCCAATATACCTGTAAACTCTTTTTCTCCGTTTACAGCTGTATAAAGCCTGATATCAACCTTTTTACCTTTTTCTCTTATAAAATCCTTATCCTTTTTAAGTTTTCTTCCAAGACCGGGTGAGCTTACCTCAAGAGTATAACTTTCCTGTATAAAATCATTAAGATCAAGCCAACTGCTTAGGGCATGACTTATCTCGACGCAGTCATCCATACTGATACCGCTTTCCTTATCACAATACGCCCTAAGATAATATTGTGAACCCTCTTTTACAAATTCAACATCAACTACTTCAAAGTCTATTTCTTTGCTTAATTTTTCAAGAAATTCTTCAGTTCTACTGACATATTCTTCACTTTTTCCCATTTTCTTCCTTTCTCGCAGCAGGCATCAGATATTTATCTTAAACCATAGAAAAAGTGGACCGTGTACGGCCCACTTGATAATAAACTCTATTACATGCCCAATTATAGCACTAAAGCAAACTAAATGCAAGCATTCTCTTAAGCTGTAACAAAAACTGTTTTCAATTAATCGTTATTTATTCACATATAGGAGGGTCGTTCTGCATTCCAGTGACTAGAACTGGGAGGGTCATGTTGACCGGAATGCAGAAAACCTTATTAATATGAAAGCTTTCCGTCCGTATAAACAATACAGGTCTGCCTGCATTTATTCAACAAAGCAGCGGAATGTTCCTGAAACAGGTGCGACATTTCCCGTTTCCATACAAACACCACAGCACGGCTAAAATGTAAAAGATGCTGTCAGCTTTCATTAACAGCACTGCTTACCGGTAAAGACCGTATGCAACGCTACCCCTGTATTTTAACATATTAAAAGTTAAGAAAAGGTTAAGATATCTATTTTTGATATCCTTTTAAATTTCTCTTGTATATTTCTTAAGCCATTCCTTTTCTTCATCATTAAGCATCGGTGAAAGTTTTTCATAAACTGCCTTATGGTAATCGTTAAGAAGTTTTACATCTTCAGCAGTCATTATACTCTTATCAACTGCATCAAGATCCATAGGTATAAATGTGATAGGTTCAAAATGCATAAACTGCCCATATTCATTCTTTGTACCGTTTACTACAAGAAGTTCATTTTCAAGACGTATTCCATGTGAACCGTCTATATAGAGCCCGGGTTCATCAGTAATCACCATACCCGCTTCAAAAGGCTGATTATCCATAGGCATACTTCTCCACCTTACACCTGAAGGTCCTTCATGTATATTAAGAAGATATCCTACGCCATGACCTGTGCCGTGATTATAATCAAGATCTCTCTCCCAGAAAGGAGTTCTTGTAATTATATCAACATTGGTACTGTTTACACCATATTTAAATCTTGCAACGCCAAGCCTTAAATTAGATATAAGCACCAGTGTAAAATGTTCCTTCATAATTGCCGGAACATCACCAAGTGCGTAAGTTCTTGTTATATCCGTTGAACCCTCATAAAATCCTGCACCCGTATCAGTAAGTAAAAAGCATCCCGGCTTAATTTCAACATCAGTTTCCTCTGTTGCACTATAATGTATTATTGCACCGTGCTGACCAAATGCAACTATAGGTTCAAAACTTGGACGTATAAAATCCCCCATCTGCTCACGGAATTCATCAAGTTTCGCAGAAGCTGAAAGTTCAGTAATTTTAATCTTTCCAACATTTTCTTTTATCCACTTCATGAATCTTACATGTGCTACACCGTCTTTAAGCTGAGCTTTACGTATATTTTCTATCTCTACGTTATTTTTTACAGCCTTAAATAATATTTCGGGATTTCTTTCATCAACCTTTTTAACCTTCGGCGGAATATTATTATAAAGTGCATAATTAATTCTGCCGGAGTCAAGCAGTACCACATCATCATGATTCAGCTTCTTGATATCTTCATAAATATCATTATACGGATGAATTATTACATTGTCTTTTGCAAAGGCAGTTTTAATTTTATCATCAAGCTTGGTTTCATCAATATACAGTTCCATCTTATCCATTGTGATTACAGCATAGGAAAGAAGCAGCGGGAAAAATTCGATATCATTTCCACGTACATTAAGTATCCAGCATATATCGTCAAGAGTAGTAAGAATATGTTTATTGGCACCTGCTTTTTTCATCGCCTCACGTACTCTTTTAAGTTTACTCTCAGTAGTTTCACCTGTATATTTTATATCAAGATAAAATGCCGGTTCCTTTGAAAGAGGCGGTCTGTTTGTCCAGATCTCATCAATTAAATCACAATCATAAACTATTTTTCCGCCTTTTACATCAACTATATCGTAATACCCTACACCTTCAGACATAGAAACAACCCTTCCGTCAAAACCGAGAACGGCATTCTGTGGCAGAGCTTCTTTAATATACTCACAAATAGTAGGCACACCCGGATTCCCCATCTTCATAAGTAAAACGCCTGTACCTTCAAGCTGCTGTGAAGCCTGGAGAAAATATCTGCCGTCAGTCCATAGTCTGGCATCATCTTTTGTAATCACTGCAGTTCCCTGTGAACCCGAAAAACCCGTTATAAATTTTCTAGCCTTAAAATGCTCCCCCACATACTCTGACTGATGAAAATCTGCTGTTGGAATTACATACATATCTATCTTCCTGTCAGCCATAAGCCTGCGAAGTTTCTCTATTCTTTCTTTAATTTCCATATGCTTACTCTCCTTTGCAAAAAAATATTTTATGGATAATACCCAGAAGCACGTTTTATGGTTACAATGACACTTTTAAAATACAGAATACAATATACAAAGAATAATGCTCCTAAAAATGGTATCATAAACCGCTTCTGCGTATTACTATACATCAGCTATCTGTATAAATCAAGTCTTAAAAAACAAGTTTTTTCCTACATTTTATACTAAACACTACAATATCAGTACACTTAACAAAATCATTATACAGCTTTTAAGTAAAAGCAAAATACTGCAAAATCTATAAAAGCTCATTTAAACAGGCAGAACCGTAAGGTCTTATACTTGTAACATATGCACAGCCTTTTCCAAGCAAATTTTCCATATGAAATACATATTGACTTGTAATCTCCTCCGGTATTATAGCCATTATTACACCCCCAAATCCGCCTCCATGAACTCTGCATGCGCCTCTTTTATGTCTTTTTATAAAAAGCTCACTTATAGCAAGTCCTATGCATATACCCTGTTCCTCGGGATTTTTAATCGAATAACAGTTTTGAAGGTATTTCCACGAAGAATCTCCGCTCTCTTTTACATTATCCAAAAACTTATCAAAATTTCCGGATCTTAATGCCTCTATTTCATTTTCAACACGCCCGTTTTCCGCATAAAAATGCAATGCTCTCATAACGGCACGATCTCCTGCATACGCTCTTAAACTCTGCAGATTAAACAGTATCTTTTCTTCAAATACCTGTCCCAGTCCTTTATATCCGAAATACCCGGCTATTTTTTTCATATCATGCGGAATTGCACTGTACTCTTCTTTAAAGTCTTCATGCTCATTTCCTGTCTGTACAAGTATTATATTATAACCGCAGGCTTCAAAGCTAAAATCAATCTTTCTTATAAGAGGATCCTCAGGATTTACAAAATTAATAGCTAAAATTCCGCCTATACCGCAAGTCAACTGATCTAAAAGCCCGCTTGCCTTTTTCCAATATATATTTTCAGCAAATTGCCCTGCATAGGCATAGGTCCTCGGCTCTATACTGCCCTGATTAAACAATGTGCTTACAATCTGACATAAAATATTTTCAAAAGCGGCAGATGAACTTACACCTGCACTTTTTATTATACTGCTGTCTAAATAGGCATCAAAACCGCCAACCTTGTAACCCATCTCCATAAGTGCTCTCAAAACTCCCTTTGCAAGTTCTCTTGAACCTTTATAAGTTTTATTTGACTCAAGTGCACTAAGGCTTATCGTAATCTCACCAAACCTTTCACTGTATATGTTTACAATAGGTGTTTGATTTGCCGCCGCAGCAGCAGCTATATCAAATGTAATGCTGCCGCCAAGTACCTTTCCAAAATTATGATCAGTATGATTTCCACCTATCTCAACCCTGCCCGGAGATGAAAAAAGTTGAAAATCCTGACTTTTATACCTTTTTACAAAGACATCTATAATATTCTCATATCTCAAAGCCGCAGCCTCAGCTTTTTTTGTACCATAAAGTTTTCTGAATAAAACCCTGCAATCAGTACTTCTTATCATCTTCATATTTTTAGATATATCCATAAAAACCTGCTGCTTTTATATATAAGCAGTTTCCCCCTGAACATCAAATTCCTGTATAAGTATAATGT
The DNA here is from genome assembly GCF_000235445.1 of Johnsonella ignava ATCC 51276. Lineage (GTDB taxonomy): Bacteria > Bacillota > Clostridia > Lachnospirales > Lachnospiraceae > Johnsonella > Johnsonella ignava. The sequence goes on from NZ_JH378831.1 coordinate 198,279, forward strand.
ACTCTGTTTATTATAAACTTTAATAAAAAACAGATACATCAAATAAGAATAAGTATATAAATTTTTATATATTTTTTATTTTGAGCTTAATACTCTATATCAGATATTATAACATATTTTTTTATTTTTAGCGATATCAATACTTTTTTACCAGAGGATGTATTAAAACCTGATATTCTTTTCTTCATAAACACCTCGTCTTAATCTACTGTAGTACAATTTTTGTACTTATTAATTACCTTGTTTCTCTGATTTTTATCAATTGTATTTTTCATAAAGGTTTCATCCCTATTTCCCCATTCTCATCTATTACCAAAACAGGGTTGCTGGCGTCTCGGTCAATCCTTGTAATACAGGTCTTTTCATAATCATTACTATATTCGTATATAAAAATATGCCTATCTGTACAAAAAATCTCAGGATCTGATTGTTCTGAAAAAAAGTTTTTCTTTTTATAAATTTCTTTGGATAAACCTGTATCACTATCTATAGAAAATACATATAAATTTTTATCTCCTTTTTCATTGGCTGAAAAATCATTATACAATAAGTATATTACCTTATCTCTAATTGCAAACCCTTCTAAAACATCTTCATCTCTCAAGCTTGCATTTATAATTTCATAATTAATATAGGATTTATCCAAAGTATTTTTAACATCTTCCACCTTAATTCTAAATATTTTATATTCATCTGTTTCATACATTACCTTACCTATTTCTTCACTTGTCAGCCCTCTAAAACTGCTTTTTACTAATTTTTCTTTATATTCTCTATCTCTGTAGTTAACTACCTGCATTCCAAATATATATATATACCCATCTGAAACTTCCGACAATTCTCTAGCATATAAGTTTATACTATCCAAATTATAGTTATCAATATCTCTATCCGCAACATCTGTTGTTGATATTCTTTTTCTTGCGGTTTCATCTACTTTTTCTGCAAATGAATCGTAAGGTAGAATATCTTCTTCTCTATAAGAATTCCACTCTGCAGGTGGCAAATAATACCGTAAAAGTTTTAGTCTGGGTATTTGATATTTTATCTTATTTATATCAAACATATAATAACGATGTACAAAATCTTGCTTTCCTAAAACTCAGTACTCTCATTATTATATTCTTTTCAATTTTATTCTCCTATTGCTTTATTTATCTCCTGTAATGATGTATACGGTATTTTTATGTCTTTTATATTAGTTTTGACAAATTCTCCATTTACCAATTCATAAATCATGCCTTCGTAAATAATCTCCTCCTCAAATGTTCTGTACATTATATCTACCGGTCTGTTGTAGGAATAATATATAGGATATGTGTAATATTCATCCAACATCGTTACATATATATAATCTTCTATAAAATAATAGTCTGAAGTCAATTTTTCACTTTCTCCATAAATTATTACAGTACATCTGAGCACTTTATTATTTGCATCTATATATTTTATTACTTCTCCATCCAATCCTATTATATCTTTATTAACAACTATTATCTTTTCCTTTAAATAATCATCTGAAAATTTTCCATAAAATTCATTTATATTACTTCTTATATCCTCAGTATTTATTTTTTTACTATCTCCGAATGCTGAGTTCACACACCCTGTTATTAATATACACAGCACCAAAAATAAACTTAAAAATTTAATATTATTTTTCATAGCAATCTCCATTACTTATTCACCTGGAAACGTTTGTATAACACCATTTAAAATTTGTACAACTGACAATCCCTTTCTACCTGTGTCTTGTAATATATATTTTTTCCTCCCCTTCATTATTTCTTGAATCGACTCCGTTTATTAATACATACACATCCCCATTATCATCTTTATTTAGGGTTATTTCAGGATACTCTATAAATCTACCGCAAGTGCTGTCATAAATACCCAGCTCTTCTCCATTTTTAATTAGACATAAAGTGTATTTTCCCCAATCGACTCTATCAAGGTATTTAATCTCAAGTTTTATAATCTCATTATTAGATGCAGGAATTAAATATATCTTTCCTCGCTCCAACTTTTCATATTTAATATCCGGTTCCAATCTTATTTCTTTACCGGATTGGTCGGTACTTAACATATTAATTCTCTCAATTCTGTCAATATTATCCGGTGCATAGGACATTTCAAAACCATTTACTAAATCATTATTATCAAAAGTAATCTTTATGCCAAATTCATCATTATAAAGTCCATCTAAAAAATAATATTTCTTGTCTTCAATTTTTTTATCACCGTTTTTTATACCTCCCGACAGTTCAAATTCTATTTTTTCTTTTTCAGTATTATTAATTTTAAACCAAACTACATATAAACTTTCTTTATTTTCTTCTCCCGTATAATTACATACTGTTACCGGTATTTTTTTACTGTTCTTAACAAGTTCTGCCGTTTTTTTATTACCTTTTTGAGGGATATCAGTCAAATTCAGTTCCCATCCGTCATCAGTAAAAGCTTTTACAGGAACGGGAAGTCTATAGTTATTTTCTTCCAGCTTAAAAGTATAGTCTTTCATATCCTTACTCAAACCGTCAGGAGCGGTATAAGTTAAATTACTAAGATTAGAATTTGATTTCACATCATCAGGCAGGGCTAACTTTCTTGTGATTTTTTTCGCACTATAACCTGCAAAAATACTTTCACTATTTTTATATAACTCTAATTCCAAATCATGTACATAAATATCTTCAGGTTCTAAGTATTCACGAAATCTCACTGTCAAGGTATCATTTCCCTCTTTTATAAATTCCCAATTTTTATACTCTCTATAGTTTTCCAAGTTACTTTTACTAAGTATAGGAAATATAAATTCATTACCGACTTCCTTTACATATATAATGCTTGCATCCGCCCTGGTTTCATTAAGTATATAACTCCATAACCTGGTATCTGCAACTTTACCTCCCGCTGATTGTATAATCTCCTTTGCACTTCCCTCATTAAGTTTCATACCATCAGAGGTAAAATCGGCAACTTTATTAAGTGTTCTTTTTGCCACATCTTCATCAGACATAATATTAAGATTAAACAAAAATAAAGCCTGTTCCTCATCTGAGTTAAGGACAGTATTTTCATATTCAATACCACTGATAAAATTACTCTTACCAAATGCAACGGTTTCTGCCAAAAGTTTTATTTTCTCTATTTCATCATCAGAAAATTGAGAGTTACTACAGCTGGCTATGCTGCTCGGCTTCACATATGTAGAGTTTTGTTTTTCTTCTATTTGTTTTATATTTTGACATGACATCATCAAAAAACTAAGTACTATTAATATATATATTTTTTTCATCTTTCTATCCTCCAATATTATGATATGTCTGCTAAAAATTGTCAATATATTCGGAAATTATCTTAATATTTTCTTTTGCAATATCGCTTAAATCATTCTCACTGAAATTTTTATTTTCCTCATACCATATGCCATAATTCATCAAATGAGTATGCCATATTCCCTCCTTACATAGATTAAATTCCAATTTCAATATTGTATTATTACGCTTTTACCTTATATCTTTAATTTATATCAATTATTTATTTTTAAAAAGGTTGATCCTCCTCTATAATATATCTTTGCTCTATTTTTACTATAGTCAAATACTTTTATAAGATAATAATTTAACAAAAAATAATTATCCTTTTCTAGGTATAAAAGCTCTGATTAACCAAAGTTCAACCGGAGCATTATTAACCCGTCCATGATATTTCATCTCCATTAAAATAATCAACTAATCTCTCATCCCCTATATAAAATTCACCGGCAGGAATGTCATAATAATCTTTTGTTGCATTAATATATCCTTTATCCCCATTATCCGTTTTAAAATAAATTAAATGTTGCATATCCGTTTCATATAAATATAAAACCTCTCCTTGCTGATATACAGCCATTTCATAGCTAGCAGTTTTATCATTATACCTATATGCTCCGAGTTCTTTTACCAATGTATGCTTAAAATCATTTATAGCATAATTACCTTCTAAAGTAAGATTTAAATCAGGATTTATTAGATATATACCTGTTGTATTTTGAAAACCTATAATATATTTTCTATCTTCCACATATAAACCCAAATTTTGATATGCAGATTTTAAATGACCGTTTAAAGTTGACTTGTATATTATACTATCTTTATTTAAGCTGTAGAATTTACTTATTCGTGTATCATTAACATAGTGAATTGATATACCTATACAATAATTACCATGAGCATCATTTATAAGTACACTTTTCGCTCCTTCTTCACTGTAACCTATTATTTCTCTTTGATTATTTACCTCTAGACCCGTGTAATTATCTTCATTAATAAATACCCTTACTGAATCCATCACTCCATCATTGTCAATATCAATTTCATATTTCATGTTATAATCTATAAAATTAATAATATATCCTTCTTTATTAATTACATTTACAATGTCTCTTTTTTTGTATATACTACAGGCATCTGTTATAATTAAAAAACATATAATTATAGGTATCAAACTGATTTTATTCATAAATACTTCCTTTCAAATTCATCCAACCAAACTTCATAGATGTTATTTTTATTGTAAAATCCACTTTCCACGTTATCAAAATATATCTTTGCTTCCTTTACACACTAATCAGGAATTTTATACATTCCAACTCACTACCAATCAATTCCATAAAATGTGTCTCCATTTTTCCATTTGGTTAATCCTGTTTTATTTCCGGTTTCTGTATCTACTATAAAAAATTTTATTCTATACCATCCATCCCAAAAAAACGGAATATCGCCTACCGTATAAAATATATATCTTTCGTCAGATGAAAATTTAAGATCTAAAATATACTGGCAAAATAGATATTGATTCGTAACATGTTTCTTTTCCTTTGTATTTAAATCATATATATATATTTCCGGTTCCTCATAATATACAATCTTACTCATATCATCCGGCATATCCATAATTCCACTTGCATCTATAGCCTCTGTTAAATTTATGTCCAGTATGCCTTTTTCATCATTCATCCCTATTGTTTTTTCAATAATTGTGCCTCTTTTACTCGCCTGACTTAACAATTTTTCTTCTGTTTCTAAGAAAAGTAATTCTAATCCGTCTGCTTTTTTTATAAAATATGTATAGCCTTGAAATCTACTGCTATTTACCATGGCTATATTCCAATTATCATTTACTTTTTTTATATGGCAGACAACAGTTGAATAATACCCCCAAAAAAAGATATATCCATCTTTACAGTATTTAGGCATACGAAGTTGTGTTACGCCAGAATGTTCATACTTAATTTCATCTAAACCCAGCTCTCTAACACATTTATTCAGATCATTAAGTGATATAATTGTTTTAAATGTATAATCTCTCATATCCAGTTCTGCAAGTCCCTGAAATCTATCCTCCCATATTACACCAATAATCTTCTCATAATTCTCGCTGTACGATAATTCATGAAATACATAGTCGGAAATTTTTTCGGCTTTCCCAGTCTCTATATTATATTTAAAAGTCCCTGCATCTCCATTATAAAAATCTGCGGCAAATACTATAGGTGGTTGATTAGAAGCATTTTTAATTATATTATAGGCAATATATTTTTTGTATGCAAACCATATGCACATAAAAATCAAAAAAAATGCTACTATCTTTATTAATTTTATTTTTTTCATATCAAGCCCTTTAATCTGATGTAATACATTTTTGGTTTCCATTTAGAAAATAATACTGTGTATGTAATCTATTCCAAATATCATATAAATCACCATATAAGTTAGTGGGATATAAAAACTCCGTTATTAAATACTATCTATGTCAGAAATATGTAAATTAAGCAACGTATTATATTCTTTTTCATAATTCTTTTTGCTATTCATTTATATGAGCGATTGCCGAATCAATAAATTCATAGTAATATTTACAATTTTTTTACTTCTTAGCTTTATATACCCCTCCTGAAGCTACAATTAATGTTCCGTAGTCAAAAGGATATGATAATCTCGGATTATCCCAATTTTTTGCATTTATTTATAAAATTAATCTGAAGCAAAGTTTCCGGTTATATACTACCCGTATTCTTTTTCATTTGCAATACAAAAAAAATTTTTATTTACCATCTAACTACCAATCAACTCCGTAAAACATATCTCCCTTTTTCCATTTATCTAATCGTATTTTATTTCCTGTCTTTACATCTACTATAAAAAAATTTAATCTATATCCATCAGACCAAAAAAACGGAATATCTCCTACTGCATAAAATATATACTTCGCATCCGATGACAACTTAATGTATACAATATGCTGCCATAATAAATATTGATTATTTATATGTTTCCTGTTCCTTGTCTCTAAATCGTAAATATATATATTAGGCTCTTGATAATATGAAATCATAGTTGTATCATTAGACACATCCATATTTCCGGTTGAATCGCTAAAATTTTTCCTTGGAGTAATTAGTAATTCTTCTTCTCCAAATGTCTCTAAATTATTTTTATCAATATTTATTTTTTCAATCTTTTGGTTATAGATTTCATAGCGTGATTCTACAAATAATAAGTCTTTATTATTTTCTTCTTTAATATGATAACTATAATTTTCATGTTCAGATTTATATAATACCTTCATTTTCCAAACATCATTTTGTTTATTAAAATAACAAATAACATCACCGGAATTTTCCCAAAAAAATGTACATCCGTCTTTATAAAACTGCGGCATGTGTATACCGGCTACCCCGGGCATATCATACTTAATCTCATCTAATCCTATATCTTTAGCACATTTATTTAATTCTTCTAAATCTATAATTGGCTTAAATGTATATTGTTTCATATCCAACTCAGCTAATCCTTGAAATTTATCCTCCCATATCACACCAATAACCTTTTCATAATCATTGCTGTATGATAAATCCTGAAAAACATAATCTGAAATTTTTTCAGCTTTTCCGGTATTTATATTATATTTAAAAGTCCCTTTGTCTCCATCTTTAAATCGTATTGAAAACACTATAGGTGGTTTCTTTATTATCTCTTTGATCATCTTATAATTGATATATACCTTATATAAACAAACTACACATAATATGGTAATAAGAAAAATAAATACCTTTATTATTCTTCTCTTCATACAATACCTCATCTTAATCTACAGTAGTACAATTTTTATACTTATGAATTCCATCTCAAATTTCTTTCAAATCACCATATTTTACATTTATATGCTTCAAAATATTCACCCCCCTCCTCCCAATATTTACCACCCTCCATCTTTTGCACAGCTAATGCATTTATCAACTGGTTCTCTTGCTACTCCAATTCCCAACTCTGATCTAACTACACTTATACCAAAATTTGATATATAATTATTCTGTTTGATAAATTGCAGATGACACTGCATCCTACTATATTCTCACCTTTCCATGAAACATATATTACAGTTCTTACATCTGCATTTATACTTTTGGTAAATACTTCCTATTCTTCAATTATTTTTTCTATCTCATCTTTACCAAAGCTTAAATTATTAGTTTCAGTACCTACTGCCTTTATGTAATCAATAAGCTTTTTTTGCATCTTCTGCCTCGTATTATGAAAGCATATAAGCACCGCAATACTCGCACTCTCTAAGCCTTTCATCCGGCAGGTTGCAGGCTCTTCTTTGCTTTTCCACAAGCTTTTTTACAAAATCCGTGGCAGGGTTTTGCACTATCTCAGAAGGCTTATCGTATTGTTCTATCTCACCCTTATCAAGTACCAAAACCTTTGTACCAAGCTTTAATGCTTCTTCAATATCATGAGTGACAAACAATATAGTGATACCTGTTTTTTTATGTAAAGACTTCAATTCATTTTGTAATTGTTCCCTTGTGATAGCATCTACCGCTCCGAATGGCTCATCCATCAGTAAAATATCAGGAGATGCCGCAAGAGCTCTTGCAATTCCTACTCTTTGCTGCTGCCCTCCAGAAAGTTCTGACGGATATCTGTCCTTCATGGACGAATCCAAACCTATTACCTCCATCCATTTATCCACAGCCTTTTTAGTCTTTTCCTTGTCATTTTTATTCCATAGGCTTGGAACATAGGAAATATTTTCTTCAACCGTCATATTTGGGAATAAAACACTGCCCTGTATAGCATAGCCGATACTTCTTCTTAACCTAATCATATCTATATTCTTGATATTTTCTCCATTTACAAAAATATCTCCTGATGTAGGCTCATAAAGTCCGTTAATCATCTTTAAAGCGGTAGTTTTTCCACAACCTGAAGAGCCTACAATGGTAACAAACTCTCCCTTTTCTATTTGTAAATTCAAATCCGGTATAATTACCGTATCTCCATAACTTTTTCTTATATGTGAAAACTCAATAGCTATTGCCATAAATCCTCCTATTCTATAAGTCCTTTTTCTAATAAAAATGCCTTTGCAACATCCCTCGGCTCTTTCTTTCCACTCTCCACTTCATAGTTCATCCTCTGTATATCCGACTCATTTATCAGCTTATCAAATTTTTGCAAAGCACTGTGAAGCTGTGGATATTTATCCAATATTTCCTCTCTTACCACCATTCCCGCCTGATATGAAGGATACATATTTTTATCATCTTCAAGAAGTACAACATCCGCCTGAGCCAGCTGACCGTCTGTAGTATTTACAGGCATTATATCTATTTTACCGCTGTTTATCGCCTGATATTTAAGTCCCATATCCATATCACTTGTAGAAGCAAATAAAAGATTATATGTTTTACTTAACATATCATATCCGTCCTGACGCTCAAAGAAGTCATATTCGGCACCAAGAATCAGCTTCCCATTCAGTTTTTGTAAATCGGAATATGTTTTTATATCATTCTTTACTGCAATATCTTTTCTAACGGCAATGCCGTAGGTATTATTAAAGCCAAGCATTACATCCCATGTAAGTCCGAGCTTTTCCTGATATTCTTTTTGTAAAATATCAAACTGTTCTTCACCGTACTGATTTTCATGTTTTAATACCATATTCCAGCCTGTACCTGTGTATTCCGGGTAGAGATCAAACTCACCGCTTTCCATAGCCGGTTCTATATTTGAGGTTCCTCCACCTACTCCCTGTGTAATATCTACGGATAAATCTGTATTATTTTCTATATATAATTTTAACATCTCACCAAGAATATATTGTTCAGTCATAGGCTTTGTCGCAAGATGGATTATATTTTTATTTTTCTTTGGAAGTAATCCCACAATCAAGATACAAAAAATTAAGACAAGCGAAATAACAGCAAGTATTCTGTTTTGCTTTTTTGCAGCCTTTCCATGTATCTGCATTCTTTTTTCAACAAATCCAAGAATAAAATCTACCGCTAATGCCAAAACTGCAATAATTAAGCTTCCTGTTATAGTCATTGCAGCATTATTTGTGGTAATGCCTCTATAAATAGCTACTCCAAGTCCTCCGGCTCCGATAAATGAAGCAATACCTGCAAGTGCTATTGTCATTGTGACCATATTTCTGATTCCTGAGATTATAACAGGCATTGCAAGAGGTATCTGTACTCTGAAAAGTATCTGCTTTTTGGTACTTCCCATACCCTTTGCCGCTTCCAATATACCTGCATCCACATTTATCATTCCTGTATAGGTATTTCTAACCATAGGTAGGAGTGCGTATATTGTCAAAGCAATAATAGCTGTGGCATTTCCTATACCTGAAAAAGGTATTAAAAATCCAAGCATTGATATAGATGGAATCGTATATAAAAAGTTTATCACTCCCAAAGTAAGTTTTGCACTTTTTTGAAACTCGCTTATAAAAATCCCTACTATACCTCCAAACACTATTGCAATCAATATGGCAATCAATGAGATTTCAATATGCTCCAACAAAAGCTTTCCAAAGAAATCCCATTTAGTACTTAATAATATCCCTATTTCCTTTATCATTTATCCTCCTAAAGTACTAGAACTTACCCGAATTGGTTAATTCCTCCCTACTTGGTACTATTTCTCTATTATCCCAATGTTCAACTATCTTACCATTTTCAAGTCTGAATAAATCAAATATTGCATACGCCTTACCCTCTACGATTACTTGAGAATATGCAACTACATAATTACCTTCTCCGATAACTTTAAAAACGAAGTCATAATATATTCCAAACTTATCGGCGGCTGTTTTAAAATCTATATTTTTGTCCTGTAACCACTGACTGTGCTCGATAATATCCTCTGATACATAGTCATAATATTTATCTGATTCCTTATTCTGCAATACCTCAGTAAGGAATAATCTTACTCTCTTTTTATTGCAATCGTTTTTTTCTAAATCTTTAATACTGAATTCACCTAAGATAGGATCTTCCTTAACAATCTTTTCAGGATATGCATCTATAACATCCCAATGTTCAACAATCCTTCCATTATTATCGGCACGGAAAATATCCATAGTGATCCATTTTATACTGCCGTCATTTAAGTTTTGTAAAACATGTAAAAATACAAACTCTCCATCTTCTATAGCACGGATGATCTGAATATCTCTTTTGGGATTTCTTTTAAAGAAATCTATGAAAAATGCCTTAAATCCTTCCTTGCCTCCTCCTACACCTGTACTGTGTTGAGTATAACTTTCTCCCATATAGCAGGATAGGACTTCCTCAATTTCTCCATCCTGTATACCTCTTATATATAAATTCTTTGCATTATTTAATTTCTCTGACATAATAATCTCCTCTCTGCCAAGCGATGGCACAAATAGTGATAAAAATATTTTTACACCATTCTCCTAATGTTAAAGCATTATTTTAAAAAGCTTAAAATTAATATTTGTTACTTGTTGTAATATAGATCATTACAACAAGTTTGTCAATACTTTTTATAATATAAAATAAATTATACTTTGGAAGTTCCTGCATTTTAAACTATCATTTCCTTATATTACTCCCTAAAAACAAAAAAGATGCCCAACAGACATCTTTAACAAAACTCTTCCATACCATTTTTCATATCTAAAAGAGTATATTCTTTCATTTTATTTTCCATAGCTTCCTGTATTTTTGCCAATTTGTCATCCAACAACCTATGTATATTATTTCCAACCGGACATAATGGATTTGGTGCCTCGTGAAAATGGAATAATCCTTCTTCCTTTACAGCTTGAACAGCCCTGTATACATCATAAAAAGAAATCTTCGATAAATCTCTTGTAATTTCTATTCCGCCTGTTCCCCTTGCTACAGTAAGCAGACCTGCCTTTCTTAGTTGTGAAAGTATATTTCTTATAATAACCGGATTTGAACTTATACTTCCTGACAGTAAGTCGCTTGTTATTTTTTCCTTATCCTTAAAATATTGTGCACATGCAAAAATATGTAATGCTATGGTAAATCTGCTTGAAATCTGCATTGATATCATCCCTTTCATGTATTTATAATGAAAGTATACTATTATAGTCACAAAGTTTATATAAGACTTAATAGCTTTAACTCCAGTATCAGTATACTATATCTCATTGTAATGTCAATGATTACATTCTTACTCCAAAAAATCCATATTCGGTCAAACCTTTTCCACTACTGTATTCTGATACTCTTCATCTATAAAGTGCTCTATTACATTTCTTGCCACAGTATATTTCTTTCTGTTCGTGGTTCTTATCATTACCATGGATGTTACTATACCGTTCCAGATAAAAAAGGCAGTTGTTATAAAAGCCAAAACAGTACCTATTAAAGACCGGGTTTTATCAATCGACTTAGATAGTGGCGGACGAAAAATCCTATCCTGTAAATAATTTCATTTAACTCCTCTATATTCCATACTTTGATAAATCAACTTTATTATCTTTTACCTCTATCCCCTCCGCCTCAAGCAGCTTTCTTTGTTCCCCCATCCCACCAAAAGCAAATTCGGGAGCCAGTTCACCTTTTGAGTTTACCACTCGAAAGCAGGGAATATTATCGGGATCCGGATTTTTATGAAGTGCATTCCCTACAGCCCTTGACATCTTTTTATTGCCTGCCATTTCTGCCACTCTTGCATAGGTTGCCACATAGCCTTTTGGTATCCTTTTTACCGCCTCATAGATTCTTTTAGTCGGAGAATCCGTTACAAGGTCATAACTTTCGGCAATCATTCTTTTAATATCCTCTTCTTTTACCGTTCCGTCAAGTATAATTGTATTCCAATGCTCCTTATTTTGATGATATCCCGGCAGGACGGAGGCATAGGTGCTTCTCCAAAAATCCCTCCATTCAGGGCTTACCTTTACATTTAAGTTTATAAATCCATTCCTTTCATATATGCATAGAAAAGCCTTCTTACTATCCCTTATCCTGACAAGCTGCCAATCAGCCTTTCTAAAAGGAGTATCCATATATGTATTTTCAAATGATAATCCGAAACTGCATGCATCTTCTTTTGTTTTCATAATAATTCCTTCTAAAATAACTTAAACCTTCCATTCCAAAAAGACATAAATATGATTCTCAGCCTAATATAAATGCTAAGACCATAAATCAAATGATGATTTATGCCATATTCATTATAGCACTGAATAGTTCAAAAGAAGTGGTGTTAATTGATTGTATACATAATTTTTCCGAAATTTAATATTTAAAAACTTCTAAAAATGCAATGCAACTTTCTTGCAGCATATTTACCAAGGCATACCTGCTTTAAAATCATATCTATTAAGAAACCCTGCCGGGTACAGCCATTTTGGTAAAATAACAGTTTCTCGTTTTATAGGATACACGGGATACCAATCTATTAATTTATATGCTTCAAAATATTCACCCCCCTCCTCCCAATATTTACCACCCTCCATCTTTTCGACTATGCACAAATAAGTATTGTCATATTCTGAAAGCGGCATTTCTCTTATTGGATTATCATCATTCTCAAGCCAAATATCATAAATGTGTTCTTCGTCATAAAAACTATTGCTATCTCCTACTATTTTCCAGCTTGCACCTGTTGCATAAAATGTTCTTTTAATTAATATAGCATTCTCATATTTATAAAAATCTTTCTCTGTTTTTGCATATTTAACAGGTAGCCAAGCCGGAATAAGGTAAATTATTATAATTGAAATTAGTAATAACAATAGTATAATAAAGCCTTTAAGCATTCTAATTAATCCTTTTATTAATAAATTTTCTTCCATCACTAATATTTTCCCTTTTATTTATTCAGAACAATTTTTTGTAAATAAAATTAGCTCAGCACCCTCACTTCCTAAATAGTATCGATTTTTAACTATATGTTTAATATAATGATTGTAATTCTTTACTTTCTAATGTTCATTTTCATCTTACCAAACCGGTTCATCTGAAATGTCATATATATTTATAAATTCAGTTGGATATACCCACTCAGGTAAGACAGTTGGATCTCTTATTATAGGATAAACAGGATACCACTCTATAATTTTATATGCTTGATACATAATACCTTTTATATCTTTTAATTCTGATACTTCCTCTACTTTACACAAATACACTTTTTGATGACCTGCAAAAGAGGTAGATATTTTCGGAGGTTTCATTTTACCTTCAATCCATACTTCATAAACCTTGTCCTTATTGTAAAATCCGGTTTCATCACCCACTTTGCTCCACCCTGTTCCTGTATCATAATTACCTTTTAATAAAATAAATTTGCCATACTTAATAAAATCTTCTTCTCTAATAGCATATTTTACGGGTATCCATGCAATAGTGATATAAATTACAATTAATACAAATACTATCTTAAATAAAAATATTACTTTTTTAACTATCCATTTCATCAATATTTCCCACTAAGACGTAGATTCTATACTCGATCTCTTGACCACAAAGATGCATTTTTACAATTTGTTCTCCAAAAAACAACCTGCTTTATAGCACAGCAACCACCCTATAAAAGTATTATCGTCTTTCCTTCTAATAACAAATATTGCAGCCTTTCTTTACATACATTTTGCTGACTTCTGCTCTCCAGTGCAATTACAATTACAGGTAAAAGCATAAGTATAATACTAAGTACTGTGGAACTGTCAAGATAAGTAGAGTCTTCAAACTCACTAAATTGTTTATGGTTCCTATGCTGCCAGAAGTTGAACCTCCAGCAACTGCTTATACATAACCGGCGGAAGTCCATCCGGGTTTGATGTATATATCCGTTTTTGATTGTAATATATAAATACATACCTGAAGATCATTGTTTTTACTTCTTCTCTTTTTATGCGATAGGTTGGAATCCTGTAAAGGAGTTCCTTCTTGAGCGTTGCGAAGAAGCTCTCCATCCTAGAGTTATCAAAGCAATGATTGACTCCGCTTAAACTTTGACTAACTCCTGCATTAGCAAGAACCTGTTTAAATGCTTCGCTAGTGTACTGACTTCCTCTGTCAGAATGCACAATAGCACCGTTCAGATTGTATTTTTGAGTTACAGCTTTAAAAGTATCAATGCACAATTCTTTCTTCATGTT
>NZ_JH378831.1:213311-337562 GCF_000235445.1 Johnsonella ignava ATCC 51276
ATGCTTACATGAAGAGTTTCGCACATAAGCTTTACAGTCCAAAGTTCATTGTGCTTGTCATAAAATGAACTGATAACGGTAATGAGCCCTTATTTCTTCCGGCTTACGGCGAAAAAACCGAGAGCCTCTTTAAGAATGTCATTAGACCGTTGAAGTTCTAAAACCTCTTTTTCAAGCTCGCATATCTTTTGATCCTTGGCATCATTAGATAAACGTTTGTTACCGCTTCCAACATATGCGGTTTCCTGATATTTTTTACGTTTATTACGCCAGCCCGAAAGGGTGTAATAAGGAATACCGAGTTGGTTAGCAGCGGCATTAAGACCAATTTCATCGGATAGCTTAACAGCCTCTTCTTTAAAAGTTTTGTCGTATTGCATTTTGATCACCTCTGTGTTTTTAATAATACCATAGATTTGGTGAGTTTACCAACTCTACTTAAATGCTACCACTCCACTGCTCCACAGCTTAAAGAGCCACTAAATCCGCTCATTGCATCCAAGTATAATTTGTATACACAAACGGAAATGTAGATTATAAACATAACTGCGCATATTAACTCCGGAAATATTGTATATTCTATCTTACAGCCATTATCTTGTTCTTCTATGCTACCTTTCACATAACACAATCCTATATGCTTAAATCCACTTTTTTTACCTTGTAGTATTATTTGAAATTTTTTATCTTTTAATAATTTCATGAAAGATAATTTATCAAACATTTTCAATATTTCTGCTGTAGTTTTATTTGTTATACATGACCCCTTTACTATAAAGCTTACCATAAACATTTAACCTCCATATGTCAAACACTGCTTTGACTGAAATTATTAGAATCTGCTATCAATGATCCAGAGTCAAAAGGATATGATAATCTCGGATTATGCCAATTAATTGGAGCTTCCCCATATACCCAACCTTCTGACAGCTGTTTATATAATGTAATTTCCACTCCTGCACCACCTCAAAGTCCTTCTCCTTCAATAACTTCGCTATAATTATGTCCTTATTTTTAAAAATATCATTACAAAGCACTTTTTCTACCGCCTTTTTCCAGAGTACTGCAATAATATCTTCATATCCTTTTAGAACAAATCTTATTCCTTCCTCTATTTCCGTTTCACTGAAATCAGGTATAGTTGCAAGCATATTAATAAAACTTTATTCTAGCCTTCCCATAATAAACAAACATTCCATCCAAATGATTTGGAAGTGATATATTTCTATAATGATCAAATATTCCTCGTCCAAAAACCTCTGTTGAAACAAATTTCACACTTTCCGGCAAATAAATTTCTCTAAGATTTTTACAAGATGAAAATATATCATTTCCCAAATATTCCACTCCGACAGGAATATTTGCGAATACTAAGTTATTACAATTCTCAAATGCCCTATCTCCAATTATTTTAATCCCTTGTAAAAAATCCAAATTATAAATTCTTGTACCCTCTAAGGCGGCTTCCGATATCATAGTTGTCCCCTCTTTAAGCTGTATATCAGCCTTTGTTTTGTCTAAACATTCTACAAGTACCTTTCCTACATATTTGCATCCGTCCACTTCTTCTTGACTGTTATACCAAGGGGTTTCATTTAATGCCTTATAGCCGACAAAACTTACACCGGAAGAATCACCTATGTCAACCAATTTTTTACAGCCTTCAAAGGCTTTCTCTCCTATGTACCTTGTTTTATCAGTTAAATTAATTGAACTTAAATTTTCACATTCTGCAAATGAATTATCCCAAATATTTTCTAAACCGGAGCCTAATACCACTTCCTTTAAATTTTTGCATTGATAAAAGCTATATGACTGTATCGACTTTATTTTACTTGGCAATACTATCTTTTCAAGTGAATCGCAGGCTGCAAATACACTATTTCCCATTAACTCCACATTCTCCGGTATATCTATATATGACAGTTTTTGACAATAACTAAAGTTGGCACCCCCTATAACCGTTAAGCTATCAGGAAGAATTACTTCCTCAAGTTCGGAAGAATTAGTAAAAACTCCACTTGCTATACTTTTAATTCCATCTCTAACTATTACCTTCTTCTCATTTCCTTCATATCCCATTAAAATGTTCGAAAAATATTTATACCCGGCATCTATTGGAAGTTCGGATAACCACAAAGTATTTTCAAAAGCATCTGAGCCCAACAAAATATCTTCTCTATTCAAGACAACTTCTTTCAAATTTTTACAACCCATGAAAGCTTCACTTTCTACATTTCGTGTATTGAAAGGTATACAAATCTTTTCAAGACTTATACAATTATAAAAAGCCCTGTATTCGATTTTTGTCAAATTTTCTGATAATTGAACATCATTTAACGAAATACAATTTTCAAAAATCCTTAAGCCTATATATGTTTTGGAATCCGAAAAGTTTACTTTTTTTAGGTTGAAACAGTTTGCAAAACTTCCCCAAGTCAAATGTTCCAAAGAATCAGGAAATACTATATCCTCTAAACCTGCACAACCTTCAAACGAAAAGAAACCTATTTTCTTTAGCCCTTGTGGAAAATTAATTTTCTTCAATCCGGTACAATCTGCAAAAGCATAATTTCCTATATTAACAATTGAATCAGGTAAAACCACCTCTTCAATATGTGTATTACCTGCAAAAGCATAATCACCTATACTTTTAACTCCTTCCGGAATAATTAATATTTTGGAATTATCACCTCTATTTATTATGCCTTTTTGTATTCCTTTTACAGTATTATTATATATAACCATATGTTCAAACAACATATTTCTTATGTAATGTTGAAATGTAAAAACACAAGTTATTATAACAATTGAAACAATAATTAATCTTCTTATTAAACATTTTTTCTTTAATAATTTCACCGGTTTACTCCTTCTGTGTATTATTCACCTAGAAACATTTGTATAATACCATTTAAAATTTGTACAACTGACAATCCCTTTCTACCTGTGTCTTGTAATATATATTTTTTCCTCTCTCCAGTTTTTCATATTTAATATCCGGTTCCAATCTTATTTCTTTACCGGGTTGGTCGGTACTTAACATATTAATTCTCTCAATTCTGTCAATATTATCCGGTGCATAGGACATTTCAAAACCATTTACTAAATCATTATTATCAAAAGTAATCTTTATACCAAATTCATCATTATAAAGTCCATCTAAAAAATAATATTTCTTATCTTCAATTTTTTTATCACCGTCATTTTCAATATTTCTGCTGTCGTTTTATTTGTTATACATGACCCCTTTATTGTAAAGCTTACCATAAACATTTAACCTCCATTAACGCTTACAATGTTTTGAACTATAAAACTGTAATTACCTAACTCTCTATTTTTCTGTTTCTCTCTTGAATTTCTACTTTTCTTAATTCTCCCATATACTCTCCGACAAGAATATAAGGGATTTCCCTTATGTCCTTATTTTTAAAAATATCATTACAAAGCACTTTTTCTACCGCCTTTTTCCAAAGTACTGCAATAATACCTTCATATCCTTTTAGAACAAACCTTATTCCTTCCTCTATTTCCGCTTCACTTAAATCAGGTATCTTTGTTTTATTTTGTACAAGCTTTTCCCTAATAATACTCGCATCCTTTTTCACAAAATCAGGTACCCAATATCTTATGTTTAGTGGTTTATTTATATATAGACTTTCATCCGCTGCATATAGCATATATTTATAAGATTTCGTATAAAGGCTTGTATCAAGAAAAAACAGTACAATATAAGCAAGTTTAGTTTCTTTTATTTCACTTTTGTTTTCTATAATATCTGCCAAAAGTATCCTGATTTCATCTTTTAAACTTTCTGTAGAATACATTTTGTATTCTTTAATTTTTTTGCTTATCCATTGATACCTGAAAGCTTCAAAATACTTTATTTTTTGATTTTCTCTATTCATCTTTTACTTTCTTATAAGTTCAATATTTTGAAATATATCAGTTGCCGCCTTTTTCCATGCATTTGAACTGTGTTCCCTACAATTAAAGATTAACTGTATCATTTTCCTGTCGGTTTTTCCCATTCCTACTATATGATAAATTTTTTCATCTATTCCGGGTAGGATAAAATCAAAACAATGCATTTCAATACAGCCTTCTTTATTAAGTTTTGCAGTATCTAAGAACTTTATACCCTTATGTGCCTTTGAAAGAAGATTTACAAAATCACCTACCAGGGTCTCGACATCTGCATTCTCACTTTCTTCCAAAAGACTGAAGCTGAAATTTATATCTCCTGCAAGATTTGTTTTTATCATCTCAGGTCTGAAACTGGTAGGATACTTTATTTCTTTTATTTCATCCGGCATATCTATAAAGGAAGAAGGGGTGTATATTGATACAGAATCATTAAAGTATATAGCTTTTGTAAAGGTTTCCAACTTACCTGATATATAGTAACCGTCTTCTAAGGACATGGAAATACTATTATCCATTTCTAATTTCATTGGTATAATTTTCTCGTCAATATGATTTTTTGACATTTTATTCAATATATCTCACTTTCACATCACTATAATAATTTTTATCATTGTTTTTAACTTTAATATTTTTAATATGTCATAAAACCTATAGCTTTAATTTATTAAATATATTAATTTACTACTTTTAGTAGAATACCAGTTTAGGCGTCTTTATGCCGGCAGTTTCAATCCAGTAGTACTCCCCCTTCAATCTTTCCGGCAGCTGAATTTCTTCTAAAAGAAAACATTCTCTGATAGCAAGCGGATCAAGTTTTTCAACATTTTCCGGTATTTTTATACTTTTAAATGCACATCCTCCAAAAGCATATGCATATATGCTTTTTAGGCTTTTAGGTAATTCTATATTTTCCAGCTTTCTACAACCTACAAATGTAAAACCATAAATTTCCTCTATTTTAATACCGTCCTCGAAAATTACCTTTTTTTAATTGGAACATAGAAAAAATGCTTGTGATAAAATTATTTCTACACTTTTAGGAATGAAAATCTCCTCAATATCTTTATTATTTGCAAAAGTTTCAGCTGCAATTACTCTTGTTCCATCCTTGATTTTTATTTTTTTTACTCCATTATCTACAACATCCAAAAGTATATTGTCTGCATACTTACAACCGAATTCATCTGTTTTCATATTCTTCAAATACAATGTGTTTTCAAAGTTGTAAGCCGCTATACTTTCAATTCTGTGAGGTAAATTTATATACTCAAGTTCTTTACAATTATTAAATGCTCCATATCCAATCGTAACTATACTTTCAGGTAATTTGACTTTTTTTAACTTTGAATTTTTGAAAGTATCATTTCCTATCCTTTCCAATCCCTCTGAAATATTTACTTTTTCCAAAGATACACAATTTTCAAAACATCTATCTCCTATTTCCAATATACCTTCAGGAAAGTCCACTTCCTCTATAACAGAATTATTAATAAACGCAGCATTCGCAATTACTTTACTTGATTCTTTAATCTTAACAAACTTACTTATACCCTTGTTATATAAAAGAACTTTTCCCAAGTATACAGACCCGTACTCATCAGACTTGGTATTATTTATAAGAGCAGTACCTGCAAACGCATCTTCTCCAACACTTCTGATTCCCTCAGGCATCTTTACCGCTGAGAGATTACTACAAGCTGCGAATGCGAGAGCATCAATCCTTTCCAGACTGTTCGGCAAATCTATACTTTTAAGATTTTCGCAATTAGCAAAGGCACTCCCGCCAATTTCCGATAATTTATCGGAAAAAGTTATCTTTTTCAAAGAATGGCAACCCAAAAATACATTCGCTTCAATACTCTTTATTCCCTCAGGGAGTTCTATTTCTTGTAAGAGCACACAATTTGAAAATGCACCGGTCTCTATAGTTTCTAATTGCTCCGGCAAACTGATACTACTTAGTTTTACACAGTTATAAAAAGCACATACACCTATGCTTCTTACACTACCCGGTATCTCAACACTTTCCAGGTTGGAGCAATCTTTAAATGCAAAAAAACTAATCGCCGTTACTCCATTGGGAATTTCTATAATTTTAATATCAGCCCTTTTTTCTATAATTCCATCTTTTATTCCCAGCAAAATATCATTCTTAATTATCACCCTGCACTTCAAATTTGCGACTGTCCAAAGCACGGCAACAATAATAAAAAATCCTATTAATATATATTTATGTATTTTTTTTATTTTAAACATTTTCATAATCCTTTTGACACAAATTAATTATTTAAAATTATCATCTATCTCTTTAAAAGTATCTCCTATTTTATTTTTAATATCTTGCAATTCTTTAAAATCTATGTTTATAGGTTCCAGCATATGAAAAAATGCTTGTATATATCTAGCACTGGTACATACAGCCGATACTAAACTAATAATATTTAGAAGTGTTACCAACTATGTTACTATTTTGTGCAATCCTTATTGAAATAAAATCTCTAATTAACTATTATATCCTTTCGCTAAATACATAATTACAACCGGATTCCCAATACCATTGTCATAATATTTTGCTACTTTTAAGTATCGATATACATACGGATTCATTTTTTAAATTCATCATTTAATATCCAAATTCCGCCTGTATTATCATCTTTTATCATTTCTTCCTCTTGATTTCCAATCAACATATAATCAAATGCCTCCCTGCTTGGACAATCAATCTCAAAATAATAGTCCTTTCCAGCTTTAGTATGTTTTAATATGTCCTAGAAAATCATTATTATAATCCGTATTCTCCTAAATTCTGTTGATCCGCTAAAAGTCCAAATGAAACCTATATATTCAATTGTTGCTATTGTATACAGCTACTTAATGATGTATAAAATCTTGCTTTCCTACAGTTATTTTATATACATTATCATCTTCATCAAAATAGCAATCTATTTCAAATGCACCATCTACAACTGACAAGTATCCATCGGGCTCATATTCAAAATATCTAGCATTCCTATATATTTTCTCAATAGTATTTTTACTTGTACCTACTCCTATTTTATAACGCCCGAACCTATATTTAGTACCGGTAACTTCTATTCTACACAAACTAGCCACATTACCACGCATTGTTCCAAATACAAAGTTCCTTCCATCTGTAGTATATACTTCTCTAAAACCATATCCATATTCTCCATAACTGCTATCTTTAATTTCCTTAATTGGACCATTATTTACAATAACCGATTCATAAAAATTATTTTCTGCAAAATTTACTACTGCATAATAATCTTTAACATAAATGCCTTTATTGTTTATGTTAAAGATTATTATTAAAAATATTAAAATTACAACTCCTGTCAACAGTATAATTTTCATTGTTCTATTTGCTCCCATCACATGCATTGTTTATGCAAGTTCCCGGATAGTATCCATTACGCATAAACTCTCCTTTATAATATATAACTACCTCCATTAACACTTGTAATGTTTTTATCAATAATTCTTTTTTTTACTTTCCTATAAGTTCAATATTTTGGAATATATCCGTTGCCGCTTTTTCCCAGACATTCGTGCTGTATTCATTCATTTAAAGATTGCCTGTATTATTTTTCTGTCAGCTTTTCACACACCTATCATAGGATAAATCTTTTCATCAATGTGTTCTTTCATAAACTTTCATAAAATATCAGTTTTTATTAGATTCAACTATCTGTGTAATATAAATATTTCATGAATAGATTTATGTAATACCTATATTTGAAATATTATATCAATATTATTAAGGATAAAATGGCCATATGAAGTCATCTGCAACTTCCTGAAGACCATATTGTTTCCCATACATAACTTTCCCATTTACCGTCTTTTTTTATATAAGTAACCAAATCCATTGAGCCTCCTCTATAATATATCTGTGCTATATTTTCACTATATTCAAATACCTTTATAAAATAATAATTTGCCAAAAAACAATTATCCTTTTCTAAGTATAAAAACTCTTTAGAGTATAAATGTGTTAGTATTTCTACTTTTATATAAGGATATATTAAAAATCCTACTAAAAAGAATACTGCCAACAATATATATTTTTTCATTTTATACCCCCTACTATAATTACCTTTGTATCTTCATAGTTGTCTTTTATAAATTCAATATCCTCTATTAAAAAACTCTGTCCTGTATTTAATATTACACCGTGAAGTACATATTTAGTCTTTCCATGCACAAGTATCCATGAATCATTAGACTCACTACTATACTTTTGCTCCAGTATTTCCTTTACTTTATCACCATATTTAACCGTTAAATGTATGGGGTGCAAAATATAACTGTAAAGAACTGAAAAGCATAATCCTAAAATAAATGCATATAAAAATTTTTTCAATGTTTTATTCTCCCATTCTATTGTAATTTTCTTTAACACTATTACCAAAAGGGCTAGGTCTCGGAGCATCATGTGGTAATCTTGGTTTATTTCCGATTCCAAATATATATCCCAACGTTCCATCACCTCGCTTTACATGAGCTAAATTATAAATTGAACCCAATAGTTCAGGAGATGATACCTGTGGGGCAAGAGGTTCCCACTCATCCAACATTTATCTAAGATAGGCGGCGGCATATACTATATTTATCTCATTATTATATAAGCTATAAATTATCTTGTATTATCATTAGCATTTACATCATACTCCCTGCCAACTACTACTATAAACAGCAATATCAATATTGATGTTACAGCAATAATTACTCTTAACTTCTTTTTACTATTTGTATTCACTGCCGCCTTTTATGTCTCTCTGATATTCATAATTTCGATATGATATGGAAAACAA
Source organism: Johnsonella ignava ATCC 51276 (assembly GCF_000235445.1). GTDB lineage: Bacteria > Bacillota > Clostridia > Lachnospirales > Lachnospiraceae > Johnsonella > Johnsonella ignava. Next base: position 222,074 of record NZ_JH378831.1, read on the forward strand.
TTCTCTAACTCCTATAGTTCCACTCTCATGTATAACATTTTCTGTGCCATCACCCATATCAAATGTTATCCTACCATTGAAGCCTGAACCGTCTAATCCTATTACTGAAAGAGCATACAAATAATATTCACCGTCTTTAGTTGACTTGTGCATATAAGCTATTAATTCATCCAAATTCTTTATTTCCTGAAACTCCTTCATTCCTTCTCCCTCTGATATAGTCTTTGGTGGGATAGGAATTCCGGCTCCGCTTTCTCCGCTTATTCTTATATTTTTCATATTGTCATTAAAGTTCTCAATATATTTCTGTATATTTTCATTTTCTATAATTTTGTACTCATAAAGACTCTGCTTATCCCCTGATATATAATCTGTAATGTCCTGATTAACCATATCAAGCAAGCTTTTATTATTCCTCTTTATGACCCATGTATTTCCTTTGTTGTCATTGCATTCCATGTCCATTACCAACATGTCTGCCAAAATTACTGTTGTTGATATTGCATCATAATATCTAAGTGCTCTATCTCTTCTCTTTTCATCCAAGTACTCCCTGCCAACTATTGCTATAAACAGCAGCATTAATATTGATGTTGCAGCAATAATTACTCTTAACTTCTTTTTACTATTTGTATTCACTGCCGCCTTTTACGCCTCTCTGATATTCATAATTTCGATATGATATGGAAAACAACTCTCTAACATCTATCATTCCACTTTGATGTATAACATTTTCTTTTCCATCACTTCTACCTTCCGGTTGCTCAACTTCATGGCATGAATATGCCGTATATAATCCAATACATCCTTACACCTTACTCCTATTAAAATATTGTATTTTAGATTACCTTATCCATAAGCCATATTTAAATATTACTTGCTATTATTTTTAAAATAGACTATGTTTTTATCTTCAATTATATATACATCACATTACAATACTTCAAATAATTTTCTGAAAGATATTCTCCCATATTCTTTTATTACTTTTTCTTCTCCATTTCCGTAGTCATAGATAAACTTTGTAAATTGTGCTGTCCTATCATGCCCTATTATATTAAGTTCATCAATATACAGCACATTGAACTCACTTTTCTTATACATATATCTATACAATTCATCCAGATTTCTTATTTCCTTAAATTCTTCCAAGCCTTCGTTCTCAGAGATTGTCTTATATCTTTTCTCCGGTTCATTCCATATTTTTATATGAGACATATTATCATTAAATATCTCTATCTTCCTTGCTGTATTTTCTCCCTCCGTCAGTTTAAATTGTCCTAATACTTTTAGCTCCCCCCTTATATATTTATCAGATACTTCATTACACTTATCAACCAACATAGTTTCATTATCAAAATAAAAAATACTTCCATCAGCAGAGATATATTCTAATTTAGCTTCTGTAGCTTGCTGTAATTCATATTTTCTTAGTCCATCATATAAAAATTCTATAGAATCTTCATTACGCATATATCTTATATTTTGTAAGTGAATTCTATATCTATAAATAGAATAACTAATAATACATACTAAGGTAACTATTCCCCAAAAAATAAATAGTCTTATCATTCTCCCCTTTTTATCCAAAATTAATCTCCTATGTATTTTAATCAAATAAATCACCAAAGTCTATTTTTCCGTAGTCTGTTATTACTTTTTCTTCCCCATTTCCGTAATCATAAATAAACTTTGCAAATTAGGAAATTTTATTATTACCCTATCTCCAACTTCAGGCATACAATACCAACTTCCTCCTTCCGGTGAAGAATATACAGTAGCATAGTTTAGTAGAGCCTTGTCATCAGTTTTATCAACTTCTATATGCCTGCTAAAAGCTGTCAATATATTCAGAAATCGTCTTAATATTTTCTTTTTCAATATCGCTTAAATCATTCTCACTAAAATTTTCATTTTTCTCATACCATCTTTTTGTTCTGAAATAATTATATTCCGGACTGTTTTTGGTATATATCTTTCCATGTCTTGCATATATCTCTTCACGAGCCATACATGCCGCAAATTTTGAAAGTTTTTTCAGCTTTTCTAAATTTGATGTTCCACTAATGATTTCCGTAGCACTTCCCGGAAAAAACTCACCATTATCACTTGTACTGATATACATACTGATTCGATTACCCTTAGAATCATACCCGTATTTTTCTATAAATTCCTCATAGTCCGACAGTAGGCTATATTCTGGATCAAAAAATAGCCTCATTCCATGTCCCAGATCATAGTACGCCAAGTCATCATACCATTGCAAAACCTTAGATATCCTCCATTTATTATCTTCACACAGTTCAAAATACACCTCACCATCACTGATTTTCGGCATATCCTCAGCTAAAAACTCACTTTTTATAAATTGTATTTGTACGCATATACTTTTTTTATCTCTATACTTTATATGAAATTTTCCTTTCGTATAGATTCTATAGTACATGCAGTTACTGAATTCGCTTTCGGATTCTCTCGACTGTGTATGCCTTCCTCTATAAAATCTTATATTATATAATTTACATAGATAATTATATGCCATATCCTTAATATAATCTCTATGATACACATACAGTTTTTCTTCATACTCCTGATTTTTAAAATAGTAATCATCATATCCGTCCGACTCTCTGCAAGACACCTCATGACTGATTTTTTCTCCTAAATACATAAAATCGGCAATTTCTCTAATAATTTCTATGGCTCTTTCATCAGTCATTTCAGTATTACTGTCTTTATTTTCAATGGCAACAGTTTTAGCATTAAGTATAAAAAGTAATATTACACCTATGCAAAATACGCCCAATAATTTATATCTCATACTCTTGTCTCCTAAAATTCTTCCAAATGTGCTTTTATAATATCTAAATTATGTTTTTCAATATCACTTAAGTCATCTTCACTAAATCCCTGATTTTCTTTATACCAATCTAATCCGTTGAAATAATTATACTCTATGGAATATTTCGGATATATTTTCCCATGCCTCGCATATATCTCTTCACAAGCTATATAGGTCGCAAGCTTAGAAAGAATATCTAATACATAACTATCATCTAAACGCTCCAATACATCAAAACTGCTAATTCTTCCAAATGTGCTTTTATAATATCTAAATTATGTTTTTCAATATCACTTAAGTCATCTTCACTAAATTTCTGATTTTCTTTATACCAATCTAATCCGTTGAAATAATTATACTCAATGGAATATTTCGGATATATTTTCCCATGCCTCGCATATATCTCTTCACAAGCTATATAGGTCGCAAGCTTAGAAAGAATATCTAATACATAACTATCATATAAATGCTCCAATACATCAAAACTGCTGCTTGATAGAATCGCAGCTTTTGGAGAATATCTTAACATCTGCATAGGTATTTTATTTCCATTTTTATCATATCCATATTCCTTAATAAAAGCTTCATAGTCCTCTTTCACATTATTCTTACTGTCGAAAAATTCATCTATATATTCTTCCAATTCATAAAATACCAAATCATCATACCATTGAGATATCTTAGATATTCGCCATTTATTATCATCGCATAAAGTAATAAATATTTGTCCCTTGTCCGTATCCGGCATACCATCTCCAAGGCTGCTGTCTTTATTGAAAACCGCCTCTATACATATCTCTTTATCCTTTTTTGACAAAATATTAAAATTGCCTGCACTGTCTAACCTATATCTAATATAACCGCCGCTAAACTCATTTTTCGCTTTTCCCATACCTGATCTAAACCTGACGATTTTATACATACCTGTTAAATATTTATAAGCAGTATCTTTTATGTAATTCCTTTGATAGATTTCTAATTTATTCTCATCTTCTTTGTTCTTAAAATAGGCAAATCTCTCCCCGTCAAAACCTTCAACATCCTCACCTGTTTCTATACCTGTATCCATAAAAGCTATAATTTCTTTTACAAGCTTTATAGCCTCTTCATCCGAAAGAATTTCCACTCCGGCATTATAATCAATAAACTTTTCTTCCTTCACATGTAAATTTGTCCTACATCCGCAGCAAAGACCAATTATTAAAAGTATCACAGAAAATATGTATAAATTTTTATTTCTCACTTTCTCCTCCTCTCACTGATGGGTTATCCGGTATATCCCCATAATCAGTACCTCCATTACTACAAAAACCGTCAAAATATTTATAACCTTTAGCAGAATAATCTATTTGCGTTTTTCTTACAGCTGTTCTGCCATTAAAATTTCCTGTATCAAAAAATTACTCAATCTGCTTTCTCTCTGACATATAAATATTGTAATATTGTGGGACTCTTTAAAAAATATCATTTTTTTTCATCTTTCACTTCATTGTATAATTAACATTTCCGGTTCATCATCCAAACCATCTTCCGTGCGAATCACCTCAATTTTAGGCTTCTTATTCTCATCGATACATAAAGTAAAGTCCTTTCCGTATTCTATATATCCTATAATTTCTTCTTTCTCCCCCTTCTTTACCCATATTATGTCCATATCTTTAGCCCAGCCAATTTTATACAAACTCTTGACCTGTACATATAAAGGCTCATCATACAGAGTCAGTTTATAGGAAACATCCCGCTCAAGTTCAATATTTCCCTTTCCTGTAATGCTTACTTCCCCCTTAACATCTGTGGCAATTTCATTTAATCGTTTTATTCTGTCTATATATTTATGAGCATATGTCATAGTAAAACCCTTTATCGTTTTATCACTGCCTGTACCTGTATAGATACCAATTCTGGCTTCCAAATATAAGGGATCTACAAATCCGTATATTCCATGAGCTCCATATCCGTAAGCATAGTCTCCTCTATTATGATCTTCAAAAAGTTCAAAATCAACATCAGAAATCCCCTCTCCAAACCCTGTCTTTAGGCTTACAACATACCATTTTGGATCATCTCTCCTTTGGCAATACCATACAATACAGTATATTTCCTTACCCTCCTTCGTAAGTATGATTTCCGCTCTTTTTTCATCCTTTTTCAGCTTTTCAGTATATTTCCAACCGTCTGATGTGAGTTCATCCAAAGGAAAAGGCATTTGATATAAAGATCCGTCCAGCCTGAAAATATAATCGTCTATGGAATCTCCCATAGTAAGAGGTTTTTTGTATTCATCCCAATCATTTCCCTGGAAAAGCTCCTCCTTTTCATAAGTTGTTTCTTCAAGCTCTATGGGAACAGCCATCAAATAGTCCGCACTATACGCCTAGCCATGCAAAAATTGCACTTCACGGGTTAAAGAACAGCCATCAAATAGTCCGCACTATACCCGCCGAATATGCTTTTCTCATTCTTATGAAGCCTAACCTCTACATACTCTATATACCTGCAAAAAATAGGGCTATATATTTTGTATTTTACCGTAAGTTTTCCATCCTCTCCCATTCTAAATTTCCAGTCTCTAAATTCTATAAAGTAATCACTTCCTTCTCTTCTGTACATTGGCAGGATAAATACATCTTCAGATTTCATATTATAGCTGTAATTTTGAGAGAGATACCGCCATGTCTTTGTTGTCGTGGAAGCTCCCGCCATTTTCAGTATAAGCTCCGCATTTTCACGGCTTATAAGTTTTTTATCATTTTCAAAAACAACGTACTCTCCTAAACTATCTTTAAGAATATGTTCATATTCCATTTCATTTAAACTATAAAGAAACTCTACCTGTTTTTCCTTAGTATCCAGCACACATCCCTTTCCTATAATATTTGAGTCGCCTGTATGAGATACATGCAGAGTCTGTATCAGCCATTTAAGTTTTTCAAGATCCGATTCAGACAATTCTTCCGCCTTATTATCACGCTTTTCGGATTGACTTTTTACAAATACAGGAGTTTGTCCTATAACTTTTTTCCTGTTTATAAAACCACAGGAGAATAAAACACTTGTGCATACTATTAATACTGTTACTATAAATATCTTTCTCATTTTTCTATTCTCCAATATCCTGATGTCCTGCCATATACGGTAATAATGGCACACAAGATAGCTGCTATTATTCCTAAAACATCAAGTAAAAATCTTTTATTCATAAATTCTTTTCAATTTTATATTTTATAAAAATAGGCTGCATGACAATAAATGTCTTGCAGCCCAAACTTTTAACGACTGATTTTTTTGTTACTCGGCTGCGTATCCGCCTTCAACTATCAGACCTGCCATCTAAGTTTTTCAGGATTAATATCTTCAATCAACAAAGTACGATTCGTTTGTTTTATAATACTCTCTGCCATCCTGCACCTCTTTAAATCTGTATTTTTTCTTTATAAAATACAAACTCTAAGATTTCATTACATAAATATATCGGGTAATAAGGAACATAAAGATATAAAGCCAATGATTATTTTTGGCAGTACAGAACATAGACTAAATAGAAAAATAACAACAGATAAATTGTGTTGTTTCTCTCTATCAGAACTAACTTCAGTTACCAACAGTATCCTTTCTTACTAAGAAACATTCCTTAATAACAATAAAACAACAATTACACCTATTTTATTTACAAATTTTTATATTGCCTTTGAGATATAGCAAGCGACTTTCTTTGTCTCCTTTTGGAAAAGCATAAGTTTTGAACTACTATGAGTTCACCTTGCTCAAAGCCAAAATATTTATGCCATTCATTATGGTTATAATATTAACATATTTACAAAATAATTTCAAGATATTTTACTTGATTTTTTTTATTTGCAACTAAATTTAAGAATATTTTTTTGCAAATACTTCTCAAAAAATACCATAAATATTTCTCAAAAAATATCGTAAATATAAGGAGTCTTTACTCTTTTTGTGTATAATTTAATCAGACCAGAAAACATACCAAACAAAAACCATGATGTTGCCTTTTGTGTAATTGACAGGGAATTGTTTTGTATTTTAAATTACGGTTTTAAGGCTCTTAATTAAAACTATATGCTTCAATTTATATTACTTTTAATTTCCTCAGATATTATAATCTCCTTTTTTGAAGCCGAGGAAAGTGCTGCACCCAATGCCCCTGCATATCTGCCCAGTTTATGAGTCTGTATATCTTTTCCAAGTTTTTGTGATAAAAGCTCTACAAAATAATCTGTACTGCATAACCCTCCCGTTAAAAATACTCTATTCATAAAACCGTGCCTTTTACATAAATTGGCTACCCTGTCTGCAACAGAATCTATAACTCCGGCAGCGATATCCTCACGCTTTTCGCCTGCACCTATATGGCTTATAACCTCAGATTCGGCAAAAACTGTACACATCGAACTTATTGAAAGTGCATTGCCTTCCTTTGCCATATCATAAAGCTCATCAAATGTCGCACCTAATCGGTTTGCCATTATTTCTATAAATTTACCTGTTCCGGCGGCACATTTATCATTCATAAGAAAATCCCTTACATTACCGCCCTCAAGGCTTATTATTTTAGTATCCTGCCCACCTACATCAATTACTGTGCAGTCGGCACCAAAAAGCGCAAACGCCCCCCTGCCATGACATGTAATCTCAGTAATTATTTTATCCGCATACTCAACACAGATCCTTCCGTAGCCGGTGGCAACACACCTCATAGAGTCCGTATATCCCTTTTCTTCAAGGATTTTATAAATTGCTTTGGCAGTTTCCTTACTGTTCCAGCCTGTAGGCAGATTAAAACATTCCAAAAGCTTCTCATCATCAATTACTGCCACCTTTGAAGCAGTAGAACCTATGTCAACTCCTGCAAAATAATTATAATCCATAAAAGTACCCTTTTAAACCAATACCTGTTATTTATCAATCGTCTCAAGGAATGCCTCGAGCCTTGTATTTATCTGTCCCACATCAGACTTTGAATAATCAGTTTCTATCATTATATAAGATTTCCCTTTCTCAAGCACTGTTTTTTTAACATAATGTGATTCAATAGCAAATGTATGACATGCCTGAAGTATTATCTCAAGCACACCGTCAATATGATACTCGTCAATCATATCACCTATATATTCCAGCCTTGCAGTATTTGGGCTCATGATAGAACAGTTTATATTAAGGTACTTTTTTGCAAGAGCTTTATAAATAGGAAGCTGCGGATCAACCTTTTCAATTTTTTCTCTGGTTGCATTGCAGGCATCAAATGCCACCACATCAGCCCCAAGTTCCTCAAGTGCCTTTATAGTCTTATCCCTCACACCTCCGTTCGGGCAGCCTGTAATTAAAATCCTCGGTCTTTTCGAAGTTCTTCCCTTATAGTTTTCTTCCCAGTCCTTTAATACCTCTTCGGTTCTTTTTTCTATCTGTGATATACGTTCATGTATATCCGGAATAAAACTGAGTGCATCAAGTTTTGTACCAAGCTCATATCCTGTTACAGGAGACGGATCAAGTTTCCCAAGTTCCAAAAATTTAAGCACAACATCTCTTTCTATATTTTTTAATCTTATACATTCCTTTATATCATCTTCAGTTATTGTTATACCATAAAAATCCTCAAGCTTTTCTTTAAATTTTACCATCTCATGTTCCCATACCGTAAGTGCCATATCATCCCTATGATTAGGAAGTTTCATTACATACGTTTCCTTAAGCTCATTCATAATCTCAAACATCTTCCTCTTTCCATCACAGGTGGTTTCACCGACTATAAGATCGGAAAAGTAAAAATACGGGCATGTATCTGTAAGTGCAAAACCATAACTTGCCTTTATAAGCGGGCAAAGATTTCTAGGAAGATCCGCCTCTGCAGCATTTATAGGTTCTTCGCTTGTAGCACATAAGGAAACCGGTGCAGCCTTTGCCGCCATAATAATTTCTAAAGGTACAAATGAGCAGTATATACCTACAACCCTTCCGCCGTCTTCCTTTAACTTCTTCATTTTCATAAATCCCGCCTGGCGTGCTTCATTAAATGTTTCAAAATTCTCAGGTAATTTGAGCATATGTTATTTCCTCCAAAAAATATCAATTTAAAATAAAAATTTTAATATTTCAGTGTCATAGTATATTATACAATATATAACTTCAAAATTAAACTAAATATTACATAGAAAGTAGTTTTTGCCAATTTCTTTATTTCTGTTAATTATACTCTAAGTTAGATAAATATGGATTAGCTTTAAAAATAAAACTCATGAAAAACATATAAGAAACCATATAATTTAATTGACATTTTCTTAAATATACATTTAAACATCTATATATTAAAAAATCTAATTAATTACAATAAAAAAATCCCTACCGTCTTAATACGGTAAAGATTTTATATAAAAGTCTATCCAAGTCCCACGACTATCCCTCCGTCGCATGCATATACAGTAGTTACTCCGGCAGCTTCACTTGTAATAATATCTTTAAACTTTCCGGTATTTCTAAAAAGTTCAGCTACATATTCTATCCTTTCAGGATTGTTTACATGAGTTATAACTACCGTCTTTTCACCCTCAAACAGCTTTGCATCTTTTTGAGCTATTTCTACCAGTTTTGCAAGTGCTTTATTTATACCTCTTGCCTGATCCAGCTTAACTATACGCCCATTCTCAGCCCCCATAACCGGCTTTATATTAAGTTTTGTGGCAAAAAACGCCGACAGCCCTGAAAGCCTGCCGTTTTTTCTAAGGGTTTCAAGGTCTTCAAGTACAAAATAGGTTTTCGCCCTGTCTCTAAATTTAGTTATTTCTTCACAAATCTTATTAAAATCGAAGCCCTGATTTATAAGCCTTTCAAGTTCTATAAATATCCTGAGTTGAGTTGCGGAAGCTCCATGTGAACTTAATACAAATATATTTTTGGCACTGTCTCCATGTTCTTCTTCAAAAAGCTGCTTACCTATTGCCGCACTCTGATAGGTTCCACTTAAATGTTCTGAAAGCGTTACAACAAATATATTATCCTCCTCACATTCATAAGCATTCTTAAAATCCTGTGGTGAAGGACAGGCTGTTTTTGATGAAGCATTTGATCTTTTTACTCTGTTTAAAAAATCTTTCTGGTTAAATGAAGTATCATCTAATATCTGGTAATTCTCTATCTGAAGCGAAAGAGGAACTATAGTATAATGAGGATCTGCCTTCCTGCCTGCATCAAGGTCCGAACAGCTATCACCTATAAGTCTATATTTCATATAAATTAAAGCCTTTCTTTTATACAGAAAAATCGTCCTGTTTAAAATGCTCTAACCTGAAAGTCAGAGCTTACTATCTTAACTTAGCTTTTTACTGCATGTAGTTTTGAAAACTATGTAACATTATAGGCGTTGATTAAAATAAAGTCAACAAGTAAAATTATCCGCTCTTTAAGTAGCAATTTACTTATTTCATTTACTAAAAACAACCTTATCAGCAGATCTTCTATCAGCAAATTTTCAAATCAAATAAGGCTGTTAAAGCATAGTTAATAAACTTACAATGTGAAAATAGAAAAATAGACAATCTAAGGAGCCGCAAAATCATCTGTTATAACTTTACGGCTCCTCTATATATAACTGTTAATTATACTTTCTATACTTTTTCAGTTTTTAAAGCTTTCAATAGAGCCGCAGCTGAAAACAGCATTATAAATATAAATGGAAAAGCTGCCGCTATTGATATTATTTGCAGTGGCTTAAGTCCTCCCGCTATAAGAAGTCCTATTGCCATAACTGACTGAACCGCACCCCACAGTATTTTTTTATTATTCGGAGGATTCAAGTCTCCATCAGAAGTAAGCATTGCAAGCACAAAAGTACCTGAATTTGCAGAGGTTACAAAAAATGTACAGACTAAAATCATTGTAATTATTGAAAGTATTATACCTAAGTTATAATATGAAAACACTGTAAATATCCCTGTTTCAGGGGCAGACTTAATACTTTCTATAACCTCTTTCGGAATTTTTACCACTTCAGAAAGATGGAGTCCCATACTTCCAAATATTGCAAACCATAAAAGAGAGCCAAGCGAAGGCGCAAGCACTACCCCTATTATAAACTCTCTTATAGTTCTACCCTTTGATATTCTCGCTATAAATATACCTACAAATGGAGCCCAAGCTATCCACCATGCCCAGTAAAATACTCTCCAGCCTTGAATCCATGAATTATCTCCATAAGTTGATATATTTAAGCTGTCATTAATAAATCCGCTTATATAAGCTCCTATACCGGAGATAAAATTATTTAAAATCTCCAATTTAGGACCTACAAGCACTGCAAGTATCATAAGACCGAATGCTATATAAAGATTTGCATCTGAAATCAGCTTAATACCTTTTTCAATTCCTGCAACTGCCGACCATATATAAATTATTGATATTATAATTACTATAATTACCTGAACCTGAAGACTTGAAGGTATTTTAAACATGTAGTTTAAACCGCTGTTTATCTGCATAGTCCCAAGCCCGAGTGAAGTGGTTACTCCTGCCACAGTAGCAAATACTGCAAGTATATCTATCAATTTCCCAACCGGTCCTTTTACACCCTTCTCACCAATTAAAGGTTCAAATATAGTGCTTATAAGTCCGGGCCGGTTTTTCCTAAACTGAAAATACGCTAAAGCCAGACCTATTATTGCATAATTTGCCCAAGGGTGAATACCCCAGTGCATAAACGAAGCTTTTATCGCAAAAGCTGCAGATTCAGGACTCATTTCCTTTATACCTGCTATAGGACTTACATAATGGGATATAGGTTCTGAAATACCCCAAAATACAAGCCCTACTCCCATGCCTGCACCAAAAAGCATAGCAAACCATGAAGCGGTAGAATATTCAGGTTTTGAATCATCAGGACCAAGTTTAATATTTCCGTACCTGCTAAAAGCGATTGCAAATACAAATACTACAAATGCAAGCATAGCAAGCAGGTACAGCCAAGCAAATTTGACAGTCAGAAAGTTAAACACTGCTCCTGAAGCCACAGTAAAACTCGCATTGCCCAGTACAGCCCAAAGAGCAATCCCGCCTACCAATATGAGTGAACCTATAAATACTACATTTTTATTATTTTTTTCCATTATTTCAGCCCCCTTTTTACAAGAATCAGACCGGAAATACAGTCTGTTCTGTTATATCGGCAGTCAGACTTAAAAGTGCAGTCTTAGTTCTTGAATAGCGCAGCTTCCACTGGGTTTCCTTTGGAGTTGCAGGATCTCCAAGCGGATAAGGTATTGATATAGTAGGTACTATACGATTAGAACCTACGGTTTTAGCCACAGGAATAAGATTGCACATCTGTACTATGGGTATTCCCGCTTTTTCAACTTCTTTTACCATCGTTGCACCGCAACGAGTACAGGTACCTCATGTTGATACCATTATAACACCGTCTACATTATCTTCTTTAAGATAAGGAATCATCTCGTTTGCCATTCTCATGGCTTCCGCCTGAGTAGTTCCCGTACCTACAGTTGTGTAAAAATAAGGATGAAGACTTCCGTAAACTCCTTCTTTATTCAGAGTCTTAAGTACATCAATCGGTACAACCACATTTGGGTCTGCATCCGCTGCTGCCGGATCAAAGCCTGCATGTATAGTCTTATAAACGCCGCTCTTTAAAGAATCTATATTCTCTATATTATAACGTCCCCAGCGTGTTGCCGAAGCTGATTGGATCTTATCCGGATTATCGACGGGAACTATACCGCCTGTATCAAGTATAGCTATCCTTGCTTTTGATAAATCCTTTATAGGAGGTGCTATCGGTACTCTGTCAGGCTCAGGTATAGGAAGTTCAGTTTCAAACGCCTCTCCCCTAATCTTTTTAAGAAGCATCTCTATCATCCTTTCAGAAGCAGGCTTTAAATCTTCTCTCCATACCTGCCTGCGTATACCTCGACCGAAGTAACCTTCGTCCTGTGCAGAACCTATTTCCTCATTATTTAATATCTTATTTGCAAGTTTTATCATAGCTGCCACATCGGCACGCATTTTTGAAGCTATATTCCCTCCCTTAAGTATGTACATATCTTTTTTAAACATTTCCACACCGGGATTTTCTACATTCATTGAAGTTATTACAGGAATATTGTATTTTGCTTTTATAGCTTTACATATAGTTCCACATGCTACACCGTATCTTCCGGCCTGAAATGCCGGTCCGGCTAAAAATATATCAAACTCTTTTCCTTCTAAAAGTTCTATAATTTCATCTACCGCCTTATCAGCATTACTGCCCATATAATTATCACCACATATTACAGTACCAATTATCTCCGCATTAAGATTTTTTGCAAATTCCAATGCCGGACCTATTTTTTCTTTTTTAAATACCGGAGCAAAGTCAGCCTTATCTTCTCCACCTATCTGACCGAAAAACTGGTTTATATAAACAACTGCTTTTTTCATAGTCGCCTCCTAAAATTCTTTCATAGTTTTTGGGGACCATCCACATACCATGTCGCCACAGAACATTGAATTGTTTTCCATAATGATTGAACCGTCTTTTCTTACTGAAGGACCAAGTATTTCATCATCAGCCCAACCTCCTGATAAGCCGTCTCTTCCTAATGACTCAAGTTCTCCAAGTACAGTTTCCATAGGCGGCAGTTCTATTAACTCAGAAACATTTCCGCATGAAACTATAGCATCACATTTTACATCAAGTGTTACCAATGGCTGAGACTGACCATCTCTGCCTGTACATTCATTTGTAACGCCTACTGTCTTTATGCCTGCATCTTCAAGTGCTACACAGCACGCTATAAAATCCGCATCAGGATTTCCATAACCTTCTTCCGCTACTATAGCAGCCTCTGCACCTAAAGTTTTAGCAATTTGTGCTACAAAAAGGGCAGCCCTTTCTTTTTGTTCAAGTGCGACATTCAAATTTGACATAATAACACCTAAGAAATTGATAGTTTTACCATGTTCCTTATAAAGCGCTTTTATATTAGGACAATTTTGAAAATCATAGGTTGACCATTTTGAAGAAACCGGCATAAAGCTTCCGGAAACCAGTGCTCCGTCTAAAACTTCATTAGGATGCATAAAAGTAGGAAGCATCCTGTTCATATCCCATCCATAAACAAGGTCATTATAGCCTATCTCTTCCATCTGGGATTGAGGCTGCATTACATACACCACCGAAGGCAGTTTTTCTATTTCAGGATTCCTTTTTATTACCGCTTCAAGTTCAAATACTTCCCTATCCTCAGGAGTAAGGTTTTTAACACATTGTGCTATAAATTCAGCAAGCCTATGACCTGCCCTTCTTAAAGCATCATTTTTCTTCTGCTGCTCTCTTTGTTCAAAAACTTCGTCCGTATCAGCAACTAATACTATATTATTAAGACTGCCGAAAAGAGTATATTTCTGACCCTCACCGCTCATATCTATAAGACCATCCTGAAATCCTCCCCAATGTCTGCCTACTACAAGTACGCTACAGTTTTTAAGTGCATAACTTATGCCCTCTCCTGCCTTGTCAAGATTTGAGGTATATCCCGGAAAGCTGCCTTTACCATTTAATCTGATCCTGGGTTCTATCGCTTCTTTTACAGGACATAACCTTATCTTATCACCTGGTTTTGCAATATATAACTGAGCTTCGGTGATCCTTTCATCCTGTCTTATAAAATCCAGTGCTTCATCTTTATTAATAGTTAATAAGCCTTTGTCATAAGATAAAGCACTCCCAAAGACTATATCTTTAACATAGAAATTACCTATCTCAAGTTTCATAAGAATCCTCCTTGTTAAATTTTTGTTAAATATAGATTATAAAACTCTATAAAATCCGGTTAAATAAAGTACAATCGCGATTGTCCTTAAATTAATGATATCTATATACGTAAATTAAGTCAAGTCAAAATAAAAAAATAGTCTGTATGCTGAATATCTAAACGTTTTTTTGTATAGAATAAACAAAAATATTTTTTTGTTTAAGTCATATTAAATAAAAAACAAGATTAAATTCTGTTAATAATTACTAAAGCTTTTTTATTATTAAGTTTTATGTTATAATCCTATAGTTGCTTATATTATAAGGGTAAACCAATTTATTTTTCTGAAAATTACTAATATTTTTAAAATAAAATAAATATTTATTAATACTTTATCTTTTAATATAACGTATATAAATATTTATTGTAATATAATGTTTGACTGCGTAGTTCTAATGTCATATACTACTTTAATACTTTTATTTTCAATTAAAAAACTTGGAGGTTATTTTGAATATCGAAATTTTAAAAGATGAAAAAAAACTGAATAACATAAGTAATTTTATAAAAGCCACAAGAAGTATTATTGATAAAGAGGGTATAACAAAGGTAAGTACAAGGAAAATCTCAGCTTTGTCAGGACTTCATAATTCAACTATATATAGCTATTTCGATAATCTTTCAGAACTTGTTATGCTGTCTTGTATTTCATATTTTAATGAATATTGCAAGGCTCTTAAGGCATTTGATGATAAACAAAAAAACCCGGAAAAAAATTTATAGGAATATGGGATATTTTTATGCAGTGTGCATTTAAACAACCTGAAATATTTTATTATTTTTTCTTTGAAGTAAAAGAATTTAACCTTGAAACATTATTTAAAGTCTACTATATGATATTCCCGGAGGAAGCAAATGAATTTACTGATACAGTAGCACAGATGTATTATGGTCCTAACATATATGCAAGGAGTATTAAGATCCTTGGTTTTTTAATTAACAATGAACATCTATTAGTAAATAAAGACAATATCACTCTTGTAAATGAACTGATAGTCGAATATTCAGGTTTTAAAATAATACAGGCAAAGCTTCATACAAAGAGTAAAGAACTGCTCAAACAGGAGTTTATTCAGATTTTATACCATGTAACAGGCTTGGAAAATATTAAATATTAAGGTTAATAAAATGTCAATTAAATTTCATCTTATTATTCTAATTTTATATTCTCTTGCCTGATTATGTGATGTGTAATATAATAAAGCAGCTTAAAATTTTTATTAAACTAATCCCCTGAAATATAAGCTGTTTATATAGTTAAAAGCAGTTTTCACTACTACTAAAACATAAGTAAAGGCAGGCAAAATGTTTATGAATAATAAGAAAACCCGACTGCACAACAAATCTTCAGATGAATATAAAAATAATAAAAAACCGAAAGGAACAAATATATTGAGAAACATAAAATTTATTATAATTGCATTTATTATAGGCTTTTTTTCAAGTGTTTTAATTTTAAATTTTTTTAACAAATCTTCAGCCAGAAATGATAAAGTAACCATAGACGGAAATATAATTAAGGGTCCAAACTATACCGCTACGGTAAAAGCCGTCGAAGATACGGTAAAGTCTGCAAGCAATCTTGTTACCACTGAATATTTTTATAAAGATGCCGATACATATGTAAACTATCGTGAATTTATGGGTTACAAAGTTCCGCTTACAACTGATATGTCGGTATTTACATATAAAGGAAAAGTGGGAATAGGCATAGATCTGTCTGAAGCCTCATATTCGGTTGACAATACAAATGGTATAATAACCGTTACGCTTCCTGAAGTAAAAATTATGTATAACGAAATAGATATGGGTTCATTTCAGTATGCATTTAAATCGGATTCTATTTTAAACAATACAGATATGGAAAATCATACACAGCTCCTTGAACAGCTTAAAAACAAAACAAGCAATGAAGTCAATCAGGATAGCGAGCTTTTACAAAAAGCCGGAGAAAATGCCAGAAATGTAATAAGTACATTTCTTACGTCAGCCGAACAGACAAAAGACTATAAAGTGGAATTTAAATAACAGGTCTTATTCAGATGTTTAATTATCATGTATATAATGTCTAATCGCTACATACTAAATTTAACAGTTATTATAAAAATCATGACCACCCTTTTAACGGGTGGTCATGATTTTATAAAATTACTTTTATAACTATATTAACTTCTTTATATTAACCATTTTTCCTGGCAGCAAAAGCTTTAGTAAGCTCAGGAACTATCTCATTAAGATTTCCCACTATACCGTAATCAGCTACACTGAATATAGGAGCATCAGGATCTTTATTAATTGCTATAACAGTATCTGAAGCACTGATTCCTGCAAGATGCTGTATAGCACCTGATATACCTATTGCAAAGTAAAGCTTCGGAGCAACAGTCTTTCCCGACTGTCCTACCTGATGTACTTGAGGCATCCATCCGGCATCAACTACTGCACGGCTGCAGCCTACAACTCCGCCAAGTACTTTTGCAAGCTCTTCAATAATTGCAAAATTTTCTGCGGAACCCACACCACGTCCGCCTGAAACTATAATTTCAGCCTCATCAAGTGCAACACCGCCTGCAATCTCCTCAACACGATCTATAAGACGTGTACGTATCTTATCTTTTGCAAAGTGGATTTCCTCTTTTATAATTTCGCCTGTACGGCTCTCATCATAAGGATTTTTCTTAAATACTCCCGGGCGTACGGTACCCATCTGCGGACGATGATCAGGGCACATTATATTTGCCATAAGATTACCGCCGAATGTAGGTCTGGTCCATACTATAACACCTGTGTCCTCATCAATTGATATATCAGTACAGTCAGCAGTAAGTCCTGTCTGAAGCCTGCATGCAACCCTAGGTCCAACATCACGACCGTTATGTGTCGCACCTATCATAAATGCCTCAGGTTTATATTTCTCAACAAGTTCGGTAAGTGCCGCAGCATATGCATCTGTTGAAAATTCTTCATATTCATCCGAATCAACCAAAATTGCCGAATCAGCACCATAACATATAGCATCTTTAGCAGCCTTTTCAACATTCTTTCCAAGTACAACCGCAATCAGACCGCACTTTTTCTCATCAGCAAGCTTCCTCGCAACACTTAAAAGCTCATAGCCGACATTTTTTACTTTTCCATGTTCAGATTCTATAAAAACCCAAATATTTTTATAATCACTAAGATTAGCCATTTTTAAATAATTCCTCCTACACTAATTTTGCTTCATGCATAATATCTGCAAGTTTTACTGCCGATTCATCAGCGGCAAGCCCCTTAAGTATTACTCCGTCCTTTGTATTTACAGGAGTATAAGTCTTTTTAACCTTAGTAGGAGAACCCTTTATTCCGCATTTTGAATAGTCAAGCATTGAAAGATCTTCTTCTGAGAGAACCTTAATCTCTTTCTTTTTTGCTGCAAGCTTACTCTTTAAAGTAGGATATCTCGGCTCATAAGGAAGCCTTACAACTGTAACAAGTGCCGGGAGATTAACGCCTATTACATCATAGCCGTTTTCACCCTCTCTCTTAACATGTATTTCACCATTTTCTTCCAATACGTCAAGTGCATATGTAACCTGCGGTATATCAAGACATTCCGCAACCTGCGGTCCAACCTGTGATGTATCACCGTCAATTGCCTGTTTCCCGCAAAGTATAAGGTCAAATTTAAGATTTTCTCTTTCTTCCACAAGTTTTATAGCTTCTGAAATTATATAACCTGTTGCAAGTGTATCTGA
This sequence comes from Johnsonella ignava ATCC 51276, assembly GCF_000235445.1. Classification (GTDB taxonomy): domain Bacteria; phylum Bacillota; class Clostridia; order Lachnospirales; family Lachnospiraceae; genus Johnsonella; species Johnsonella ignava. The sequence goes on from NZ_JH378831.1 coordinate 240,475, forward strand.
GCCTCCAAAGCTCTTTCCCGATATAAGATATCCCTCATCAGCACCTACTGAAAGGCAGGTCATTATGGCTTCCTCAGCCTGTTTCGGTCCCATAGAAAGTACTATAACTTTTCCGCCGACCTTCTCAACAAGCCTTACGCCTACTTCAAGTGCATAGGTATCAAACGGATTTACTATACTGGGTACTCCTGCACGCACAAGATTATGTGTAACCGGATCTATCTTAATCTCATTGGTATCAGGTACCTGTTTAATGCAAACACAAATATTCAATTTTTTATCCTCCTTAAATTATAAACGGTGGCATACCTTGCCCGGATTTAATATCATCTTAGGATCAAATACCTTTTTAATTCCTTCCATCAGGTTCATATTTACTTCACCTATCGATTCCGCAAGATATTTAATCTTTCCTGAACCTATTCCATGCTCGCCTGAAACAAGTCCGCCACAGTTAATTGCCTCTTTATAGATCTTTTCAAAGAAAGTATCAACTCTCTTTTTAAATTCATCCTCAGCAAGGTCATTTGAGCACTGGTATATATGAAGGTTACCGTCTCCTGCATGTCCAAATGATTTAATTACAAGACCGCATTCCTCACCGGTTTTATTTACAAATTCAAGATAATCTGCAATTTTATTTACAGGAAGTACAACATCACATTCGTCAAGAAGCTTTGTTTCTTCCATAATAGCCTCAAGGAATGATGAACGTGCAGCCCATGCATCCTTAAGCTTTGCAGGTGTGTCCGCTACAAGCACATCCATCGCTCCGGCTTCAAGTACAAGCTCACCTGCCTGTTCTATCATAGCATCAAGCTCCTCAGGAGTGTTTGCATCAAATGTAAGAAGAAGATAAGCACCTATATCCTGACCGTTTAAACTCTTTGGAAATACTTCCTTTCCTACATATCTTTCCGATGAAAGAACAATTTCTCTCTCCATAAATTCAATAGCCTGAGGATTCATATGTGAAAGTTTAAATTTAGGAACTGTGGTAAGTGCAGTTCTGAGGTTCTCAAACGGAACTATAAGCGATACAACATTTTTAGGCTTCGGAATAATCTTCATAGTAAGTTCTGTAATTATACCGAGTGTTCCCTCAGAGCCTATCATCAGATTAAGAAGTGAATAGCCTGATGATGTCTTTGAAACCGTTGCACCGAATTTTGTAATCTCACCTGTAGGAAGCACCACAGTCATAGCCCTTACATAATCACGGGTCGTTCCGTATTTAACAGCTCTCATACCTCCGGCATTAGTTGCAACATTTCCGCCGACACATGCAAATTTCTCGCCCGGATCCGGAGGGAAAAGCATCCCCTTTGTAAGGCAGTCTTCTGCAAGATCATTAAGCAGTACGCCTGCCTCAATCTCAACAACAAAATTCTCAAGATCATATGACTTTATCTTATTCATCTTTGTAAGATCGATCAGTACTCCTCCGTAAAGCGGCACTGCACCGCCTACAAGACCTGTTCCTGCACCTCTTGGAGTAACAGGTATATTATTCTCATAGCAAATCTTAACTATCGCTGCAACTTCTTCAGTTGAAGTGGGAACAGCTGCAAGACCCGGCATCCTTGTACCATAAATAGGCATCTCATCTTTTGCGTAATCAGGATTTATATCATCACCTGTATAAACCTTAGCACAAACTTTTTTGATCTTATCTACAATTTCCTGATTCAGTTCATTGTACATTGCTCAAAACCTCTCTTTCCATACATAAAATAATCTTAAATCTATAATATAGGCAGATATATACTATGTCAAATAAATATTCATAAAAGATAAACTTACACAATATAAATATTGCCATATATTCTAAAAACAGCACCTGCCGTGTTATAAAGCATGTATTTTGCCTGAATATAAACAGCTTTCAAAATATTTAAACCTGCAAAACAGCCGGCTGTAAGTTATTTTTTAACTTCAGGCTATATATTTGGATATTAAACATACTTTCCTTTAAATCTTAAATATAAATGATCCTGCAAGGCATATAACCCCTGCAAGCAGTGCATAAAATATAAAATATTTAAACACTGCACCTAAAACCTTGCTTTCAGAACCGACCTCATTTACCGCACCCGTTCCTATGGCTATGCCCTGCGGGCATACCATCTTTCCTATACCTGCACCAAATACATTGGCAGCAGTAATCCAGTAGACATTTAAGCCCAGCTGCTGGGCGGTCTCTTTTTGAAGTTCTCCGAAAAGAACACAGGTTGATGTACCTGAACCCGTTATAAATGCTCCTAAAACTCCTATAAGCGGTGAAACAAACGGATATACCGGACCGGTAGCTTTAACAAGCATCTCGGCTATGTCCTTTATCATACCGCTGTAAGTCATTATCTTTGCTATTGCAAGCACTGCACATATAGTAACTATAGTTTTCCAGTATTTCTTTAATGTGCCGCAAAATACTCCAATTATATCGGCAATTCCTGCACCCTGTATAATTCCACCTATAAATGCGGAAATAAAAATCATAACACCGGGTGTATTTATCCATGAGAAAGCCAGCGGCTTACCGCCCTCTCCCGGATAAATAAGAAAAGAAGACTTAATAGGTTTTATAAGATTGTTTATAGGCGGACATATGGTTGAAGTAAGTGTCAGCAATATAAATATAAGTATAAACGGTGCCCATGCTTTAACACCTTCTTTTGGAGTTATACTTACCTTTGCAGCAGAGCTGCTTTTTTGATTTTTTAAATCTCCCTGTCCGGATGTTTCAATTAAATATTCCTTATCTGAATCAGTCTTAAATATCCTTGAAGCGGCAATCATACATAATATGGAACATATAGAACCTATTATATCAGGAAGTTCAGGTCCGAGATACCTTGCTACAAAGAACCATGGAAGTGTAAATGACAATGATGCGGTTAAAAGCATAGGAAGCATGCCTTTAAATGCTTTTTTTCCCCCTCCTATTATATATACCATTATAAATGGTGATATAAATGTAAGTATACACTGTATAAGTGCAATATAGCCTGCCATTGTTATATGTTCAAGATCAGTTACGGTTGAAAGCACGGTTGTCGGTACACCTACTGAACCGAAAGCGGTCGGTGTAGAGTTTACCACAAGGCATGCAACAACTGCGTTTATAGGATTCATACCTATACCGGCAAGCATTGAAGCCGGTATTGCAACAGCGGTTCCAAATCCTGCCATACCTTCCATAAAATTGCCGAATCCCCAGCCTATTATAAGTGTAAGTACTCTTTTATCATTTGATATACCGGCAAGCATTTTTTTAATCTGCTCCATTGCACCGGTTTTAAGTGTAAGGTTGTAGGTGAAAAGTGCGGCAACTATAACGAGGCATATGGGCCAAAGTGCATTTAAAGAGCCTTCCAATGCGGCGGCAGCCGTATTTACAGGTGAAAGCTTCCAAATAGCAAGTGCCAGCACAGCCGTGATTGCCAAAGCAGACAGACATGCCGTATGACTCGGCATTTTTAAGCGACTTAAAGCTACGATCAGCCAGATTATAGGCAGCATTGCCAAAAGAAATTTTACAAGCATCATAGGGATCATAATATAAAAATTCCTCCTTCATTCATTTAAACAATATCAAGAAATAAACAATATCAACAAAGAATAGTATCTAGAAAAATCCGTTTATATTAAGTTATTTTTTTAACTAATTTTATATCTACATAGAAGTACACTTTGTTTAATAATTATTTACAATGTATGTTTCAGTGAAATATGGCCCATAAGTCTTATACATTTTATATATTAAACTCCTTTTTTTGTCAATAGTTTTCTAAGTCATTTTATGATTTTAATAATACGGATTTTTTATTTTATACTCAAATAGGGGTTTAAATATAGCAAAAAAATAACAGTTTTATATAAATCCTATATATTATGCAGATTATTAAAATTAAATACCGTAATTTAAGTTAGTATGTGAATTATTCTTAATACACAAAGATATGGCTGCAAATATATAGCAACATATTATTGCAGCTTTTAATTTATTTTATTTATATTATTTTTTAAAATGATTAATAATAAAAAAAGCAAGCCGTGCAGCCTGCTTCTTTTAATTATTAATCTTTAAGATTTTTATTTTCCTATAACATGATTTGCTATAACTATCCTTTGAATCTCATTTGTACCTTCAAATATCTGGAATATCTTTGCATCCCTGTACAGTTTTTCTACCGGATATTCTCTTGAATACCCATAACCTCCGAATATCTGCACTGCCTCGCTTGTAACCTCAACAAGCATATCTGAAGCATAGCATTTTGCAATTGCGGAATCAAGACCGTACGGTATCCCTGCATCCATCTTATTAAGCGTATTTGCTACCATCTGCCTTGCAGTTTCAATCTTTATAGCCATATCAGCTATCTTAAATTGAATAACCTGATTTTTTATTATAGGCTTACCGAATTGAATTCTTTCCTTTGCATAAGCTATCGCTTCTTCCATAGCCCTCTGTGCTACACCGACTGCCATGCAACCTACCCATGTTCTAGCCTGATCAAGTGTCTGCATCGCAATTTTAAATCCCTGACCCTCTTTGCCAAGTAAATTTTCCGCCGGTATCCTGCAGTCTTCAAGAACCACATCACAGGTATGTGAACCTCTTATACCCATCTTATCCTCATCTTTTCCAGTACTGAGCCCGGGAGTACCTTTCTCAACAAAAAACATTGATATTCCCTTTACTCCGGCTGATTTATCAGTCATAGCCGTGATACAGAAAAAATCGGCAGCAGGAGCATTTGTTATAAAGCATTTCCTGCCGTTTAATATATAGCTGTCTCCGTCTTTAACCGCAGTAGCTCTGCCTGCACTGGCATCAGAACCCGCATCAGGTTCAGTAAGTGCAAATGCACCCATCTTTCCGTCAAGTACAAGTTCACACAATTTCTTTTTCTGCTCCTGACTTCCTGCAATAAGTACGGGCTTCATAGCAAGGCTGGTTGCGGACATAGTTACTGCAAATCCGGCATCCGCCTTTGCCATCTCCTCCAAAAGAGCAGCAATATCAATCCTTGAAAGACCTATACCGCCGTATTCTTCAGGAACCTCAAGTGCTGTATATCCAAGCTCTCTCGCTTTATTATACATATCTTCAGCCCACTCTCCGGTTCTGTCATATTCCTTTGCCTGCTCCCTTACCTCCTTATCACAAAAATTTTTAATGTCTCCCAGTAAGTCCTTTGCATCATCTGAAATTATATAACCCAAAGTAATGCCTCCTTTATAATGATATTTTTTAAACAAAAGTTTTTGAGTTGATTCCACTGTTTAAATGTAGAAAAACACCAAAAACTTATTGTATTATGGTGCTTTTCTACTAATAATATACTATTTATTTAATTTTAACAAGTAGAATTATATTTTTTTATAAAATTAATATCAGATTTTTAAATCATTCCCATAAGTTTATTGCTTCTTTCTACAAAGCTTGCCATTCTTTCCGGTGAAAGGTTTCCCTGTGCAAGTCCTGCCAAGTCATAAAGCTGTTTACATATAAGCTCATTATTATCACCTTCAGGATTTTTAAGAAGTTTTTTTACAAGCTCATGTTTTGAATTAAGCACCAGTGTTTCATCATTATTTGAAAACATCGAGGCATCCATACCCGGCATGGCATACTGCTTCATCATCTCCTGCATCCTTCTGCCCTCTTCCGATATAAGAAGCACGGAAGCCGTATTTTCATTTTTAAGCGGACTTATTTCGACTTTAATTTTATCATTTTCAAGTACCTTTTTAAAGACCTCACAGAGTTTGTCATATGATTCTTTTTCAGCCTCGTCCGTATCCTGTGCCTCTCTCATCTCATCACTTATATCGGAATCTATTCTTAAAAATTTAAGACCTTCATTTTTCATCTCAAGTTGTGCAATAAAAGGCATATCTATATTATGAGGAAGTATAACTGCATCTTTTTGGGCTTCTTTGAATAAATTAATATATTGACTCTGCATATTTATATCATTTACATAATATATCTTATTTTCTTTTTTATCAGACTCTTTATTCTCCTGAGTCCCGGAATCAGTTGCGGCATCTGAAACCTTGGAACCGGAAGCCTCATCTGCCGCAGCTGTATCAGCCGTATCCTGCGAATCACTGTCCTCAGCCTTGTTTTCTCCCTGAACATCAGCCTTTTTATCATTTATAAGTTCATCAAGCGTAAGATATTTTGAATTAATATCTTTAAAGAGTATTGACGGCATTACTTTCTCACCAAATTTATCATCCTTGAGATAACCGAATTTTATAAATGGTGCTATATCATCCCAATATTTTTCATATTTTTCACGTTCCGTATTACAAAGTCCGTTAAGCTTATCAGCAACCTTTTTAGATATATAATCAGATATTTTCTTTACAAATCCGTCATTTTGGAGTGCAGACCTTGAAACATTAAGAGGCAGATCAGGGCAGTCTATGACGCCTTTAAGAAGCATTAAAAATTCAGGTATTACCTCTTTTATATTATCGGCGATAAACACTTGATTGTTGTAAAGTTTTATAGTGCCCTCTATTGACTCATATTCCATATTGATTTTTGGAAAATACAATATTCCCTTAAGATTAAACGGATAATCCATATTGAGGTGAATCCAAAAAAGCGGTTCCTTATAATCCTTAAATACTTTTCTGTAAAAATCCTTATATTCATCCTCAGTACACTCATTCGGATGTTTTGCCCAAAGCGGGTGATTATCATTTATAGGCACCGGTCGTGCCTTTATTTTTACTTTTTCTTTTGCAGGTTCTATCTCTACGGTTTCAGTACTTCCGTCATCTTTTTTCTTTTCTTCGGTTTTTGCAGGTTCTACTATATTTTCAATTACGGTATCGCTTTCAAGCAGCTCATCTTTTTCTATTAGCTGCGTCTTTTCCTCTGCATCAATGTCATTTAAAAATATTTCAAAGGGCATAAATGAACAGTATTTTTGAAGAACCTCACGAACTCTGTATTCATTTGCAAATTCATAGCTGTTATCATTTAAATGCAGGGTTATCTGTGTACCTCTCTCTGTTCTGGTACCGTCCTCCATCTCATATTCAGCACCGCCTTCACTGCTCCAGTGTACCGCAGTGCCATCTTTTTTATATGTAAGTGTATCTATCTCTACTTTATCCGCAACCATAAAGGCTGAATAAAAACCGAGACCAAAATGCCCTATTATCTGATCTTCATTTGCCTTATCCTTATACTTTTCAAGGAAATCACGTGCACCTGAAAAAGCTATCTGATTTATATATTCTTCAACTTCTTCGTAGGTCATCCCTATACCATTATCTGTAAATTTAATTGTTTTTGATTTTGGACTTACTTCTACAATTATTTTATATTTTTCATCGGCAGGTTCATTAAATTCACCTATAAGTGCAAGTTTTTTCAGCTTGGTTATGGCATCACTTGAGTTTGATATCATCTCCCTTACAAATATATCATGGTCTGAATAAAGCCATTTTTTTATTATTGGAAACAAGTTTTCACTGTGTATAGAAAGATTACCTTTCTTCTTCGTCATATTATTTACCTCTTTCTTTTATATTTATAATATTAATTTGCAACATAAGTTTAATCACAGGTAACATTTTTATAATTACTTAAAACCGGGAAGCTTTGTCTTATTCCCGGCACAAAAGTATATCAGGGGTATAAATACGGCAATTTAAAATTTCGACATTTCTTTAATCTGATTTAATATAAGTCTGAGTCAGGCTCTTATAATACCCTTCTCAGTGCAGATCAAATTTAAAATATACCGTAAAGAATAATTATAAACACAGCTGATAGCTATGTCAAATCTCTCCTGCTGCCAAAAATATATCATATTCTATATTCTCTTTTTTACCATGCCTGATTATTTCATAATTTGTTAATTTCCAACCTGTATTTTTAAAATAAGTACGGATCTCTTCCTCTGAAAATCCGTTATGCCCGTCAAAATCCGGAAAATCTTTATGAAATTCAGCCGGAATTGTACAAAAGTCCATAAGATAAAATTTACCTTTCGGCGTGATCAATTTTTTTAATAATTTCAGCTCGCTTTCCACATCTGCAATATGGTGAAAAACCCTATGGCTATATATAAAATCATATTTTTCAGTTATATTATCAAGGAAGCTTTCATCATAAATAAATACATTGTCTGCTGAAAATTCATCCTTGTTCTTAAGAAACTCTTCCCTCATACCAACCGAGCTGTCTACACAGTCTATTTTATAAAAATGTTTTGAAAGAAGCATAGCCAGTATACCATTTCCTGCACCTATTTCAAGTACTTTTATTTTTGACAGATCCCTTTCTCCTTCTAATCTGTTTAAAATAATTTCTTTTATCTCCTCACTTGCAGAATTTCTTTTCGGAGTATTCCACTCCTTTGCCACCTTATCAAAATAATTTTCTTTCATCATTTATCCCTTCTATACCAAGAAATTAGCACTCATTGTAAATGAGTGCTAATTAAATAGTTTTTATTTTTATATTGTACAAAGCTTTATCTACTAATCTGTCCTTGCACCGTCAGCACCTATACTGTGTCCATCAACCTGTGTATTAACTGAAAGACTTCCGTCAGCATTAAAATGGTAGAATTTTCCGCCTATATTTTCCCATGAAGACAGTGCTATATAACCGCCGCCTTTTGCGAAGTACCATTTTCCACCTAAATCAATCCATTTATTTTCGGATATATAGCCTCCATTTTCAGCATAAAACCAGTTATTTTTATTAAATATCCATTTGTTTTCAGATATATAACCTCCGTCCTCGGCATAGAACCAGCTATCTTTTACCTTTACCCATTTATTTTCTACGAGCTTTCCGTTTTTGTCAACTACAAACCAGCGAGAATTACTTTTTATCCATGCGGATTTTACAATTTTTCCATCTTTTTTGTAATACCAGCCATTATTATATATCCACTCTCCTGCCTCTATCGTTGCAACAATATCTATAATAATGCTTTCCTGTGAATTATCAGGCGAAGTTTTTACATTTGACAATCTGCCGCCTCCGCCGTTTCCGCCGCTTCCGCTTCTTCCTGAACCTGAGCCGCCTGCATTATTTTTATTTCCGTTATTTCCCTGATTTTTACCCTTATCATTATCGGGAACTATCGGTTTGTTAGGTTCTTCAGGAGCCGGATTCCCATTTTTATCAGGCTTGGGACTGTCAGGTTTAACATCGCCGGGCTTGTCCGGCTTAGAATTATCAGGCTTGTCCGGTTTGGGATTATCGGGCTTAGGATTGTCAGGTTTAGGATTATCAGGACTTTGCCCATTTATCTTATTAACCGCATTTTTAATTGCATCATAATAAACCATACTGCTTACAGTGGCACCTGAGATTGTATCAATATCCAGCTCTTTGCTGTTTTTTGAAGCTTTGATTTCAGATATATCCTTGCCTATATACCTTAAAAGTACAGGCTTTGCCATCTCAAGATATCCCTCATTATGCTTCTCATCTTCATCCGGATCATCGGACTGTGTTTTATTGTCCATGACATATGCCAGCTTTCCGTCCTTTACCCATACTCTGACTTTTATAGTATACGGCTCTATATAATGTGTTTTTGGAACCTCGGCTTCACCGTCATAATATTCACTTCCATATATACCGTCAGATTCAAGTCTTGAAAGTGCAAGTTCAAGATTGCCTGCAAGCTGCTTTACCTTTTCATCGGTTATATTTACAATCATAAGATATCTTTTTGCATATGTATAAGCTATATCAACATCTTCCCAAAGAGCCTTATCAAACCCGGAGCTTTTTTTCTCAAGAGCTTCCTTTTTTGCCATCTGCATGCTAAGCTCTACCCTGCCCTGTGCAAATTTAAGTGCTGTAACAGCACCCTGCACGGCTGCAACGGAACTCTTTTTATTTTCAAGCACCTTTTTCCCGTAATCAAGGTTCTCTTCAAAATATTTTTTAAAATCCTTCCCAAGACTTTCTTTATCAACCGTTTCAAGCTTTTCAATTATATCCTTTAACTGTGCTATATCATTTTCATCGGCTGCTATTTCAGGATCTATAACAAAAGTACCGCTTATATCGTCGGCAAGCTTGTTTATATTTTTCCCGTCCTTAGTATGCAGGACTACTGCATTGCCGTACTCCTTTATACCCGGATTTCCTACAAATGCCTGTATTTTTATAACCTTAAGTGAATCAGGTATATTCAGCTCTGTAAATTTATTGTTCCCGAATGCCTGTGAGCCTATCTCTTCAAGTCCTTCAGGCAGAACCACCGTACTAAGTTCATTATCGGCAAATGAAAGTGAATCAACCTTTTTAAGATTATTTCCGTTAAATTTAAGACTTGTAAGGAAACATTTCCTAAATGCGGCATTTCTTACAACTTCAACAGAACCCGGAAGCTCAAGCTCTTTAATCGGACATTCAAAAAAGCATGCCTGGTCTATGTATTTAAGCTTATTATTAAATTTAATATCGCTAAGAGTACTGTTTGACATAAACACTCCCATGCCGAGTGTTTCAAGATCCCTTGGCAGCGTAACCTCGGTAAGCTCATTGAACTGAAATGCATAATCACCTATTTCAACTACTGTATCGGGGATTTTTACACTCTCTATATCAAAATTTGAATTAAGTGCTCTAAAAGCATCCTGTTCTATTTTTAAAACCTGCTTTCCTTCCGAATTGAAATCAGGTATTACAAGAGCTTTGTTTTTCTTGATTTTTTTAAATCCGTCAGCGGAAAATCCGTTAACTGTCTGACCCGTATATTCAAAGTCCTCAACAGTCCATTTTGTATAATCCATATCATCAGGATTTTCCTGTTCTTTAGGATCAATTATATAATTTTCCTTATTAGGCAGTTTCTGGGGATTATTGCCCGAAACAGTTCTTAATACCAGCTTTCCGCCATACCCCGCTTTTCCGTGATTTTTTTCAAATGCCTGAATACCTATTTCCTTTAATGAATCCGGTATATTTATCTCTTCAAGACGGTTTTCACCAAAGGCAAATCTATCTATACTTACAATATCACCCTTAAATACAAGTTTCGCAAGTCTGTTGCCTCTAAAACATGATATAGGTATATAAGTAATGTTTGCAGGTATTTCAACACTGTCTATTCTGTTTCTGAAAAATGCACCCATTTCAATTGATTTTAATGTAGATGGAAGCTTAAGTTCACCCTCTATACTGTTAAAAGCAAATGACATTGAACCTATGTAAACATAGCCTTCAGGTATTGAAACACCCGTAATTCCCCTTATGCCGAAGCTTCCGGTAAAAGCACGGTTTGCAACCGCTTCTATCTTCTTTCCTGCGGCATCGCTTTCCGGCAGTTCAATCATTTTATTTGTCTTATATTTTTCCTTGCCCGAATCGCTAAGACCTGTAACCGCATATAAATCCGTATTTGCATTATCAATGTTAACTGATATGGAGTCGTAGGTAAAATCCCCTTTAAGCCATTTTTCCGAATCTTTCGGTTTTTCCGGTTTAGACGGTACGCCTCCCCTAACTTCAAGTTTTACATAATCACTTTGGTTATTAATTGATTTAAGTTTTTCCTGTGATGAAACATAGCCTGTTACAGTTTCTCCATCTTGTCTGTAAAAAGCCATCTCACCTATACTTTCAAGGCTGTCGGGAAGTTCAATTTCTTTTACTGAAGCCTCCCAAAAAGCCATATCACAGATTTTTGTATAGCCCTGCGGAACTACTATTTTGTCAACTTCAGGCACATCATTCTGAAATGCATACTCTCCTATCTGGGTTATGGCTTTTGAATCGGAATCTTTTGCAGGAAGTTTCAGTACGGTACCTTTTCCCAGTTTATCAAGTTTTTTACTTCCTGCTGCTGAAAAACCTGTCAATATGCCGTCTTTCACAGTAAAATCCTTTATTGTATATTCAAGATTTTCTGCCGAAGGATCTACTATAAAATTCCCTCTGTTTACAAGATTATTAGGATTATCTTTATTTTTAGTCCATAATATCACTTTCTTTTCTGAAGGTATTTCAGGATTTTCAAGACCTGGATTGTCATCAAATGCACTGTCATATATACCTTTAATCCCGTCTTCTATATTCTTCAATGAAAGCGGTATATTAAGTTCCGTTATTTGATTGCCTTTAAAAGCTCTTTCAAATATATGTTTTGTATTGTCTCCGAAAATAATATTCGTTATCTGATTGTTCATGAAAGCTTCCGGTCCTATGCTTTCACAGCTTTGAGGAAATTCAATACTTTTAATGTTATTGTTTTTAAACGCTCCCTTTGCAGCATATTTAAATGTTGACGGAAGATTCAATTCTTCTATCTGATTATTTAAAAATGCATAACTGTTGGCATAAATCACACCTTCTTCAAGTGTAAGCGTTTTAATTGCATTATTTTCAAAAGCACTGTCCTGTATATGTGTATAATTGCCGGGAACTGTAAGCTCCTCAATCCCAAGTCCCTTAAAAGCATTTTCATTTACCCACAGCGGAATTTTACCATTTGAATCCTTATCCGGAAGTATAAGATTTTTATTGCTCTCTATCTTTTCTTTTCCACTGTCTGAAAGCCCTGTAATGCCATAGTAAACATCAGGATATCCATCATCATCTTCAGTTCCCGGAACAGGTATCTCAGCATAACTGAAATCTACGGCTACCCATTCATTTACATTAATTTCATCTTCACGCTTAATTGTAAGATCTGCAAGATTATCAGAAACGGACTCATCTTCAGTATTTTCTTTTAAAGAAGCAAAATCCGATTCTTTTTCTACCGCTTCAGTAGGGATATTCTCAGTCTTGATGCTGCCTTCTGAAATCGTCTTTGTATCTGCGGTATCGCCCTGTGAATTTAATAAATTACGTTCATCACTTTGCTCATACGCCAGTGCAGAACCTACCGGACCGAATGCCAGTATAAATGCCAGAACAAAACATGCCAAGCCCTTATATCTGCGTTTTTTTAATTTTCTGCAGTCTTTGCGGTTTAATGCACTCCAATTAAATTTCTTTTTAAAACTATCATCTGAACTTTTCATAGAACCCTCCTTTTAAGATTTTCCATAAAATAAATAAAAAATGTATTTTCCCCCCACATCATCTATTATTATTATATAATAGTATGTTAGTGTTTGCTAACTGTCAAGTGGTTTTATCAACTTTTTTCACTAAAAATTATATATATTTTAAAAAATCTTTTACATCGGTTTTATATTTTTAACATTAATTGCATATACAATATTATATAAAAAACAGGAGCCGACATTTGCAAAGACCGTATAAGTAATCGATCTGAGCTTTTGTCAGCCCCTATTTTAAATTAAGTATTTTTTATATATGCAAATTATTTGTTTTTACAGGCAACAAAGCCATATAACAAACTTAACTGCAATACCGCCTCTGTTATATAACTATAACGGCAACAGTATTAATACCTTTATGAGTATAAGTCCACAAGCTTCTCAAGATAAGCAAATCTCTCTTTTGCATTATCCTCGTTCTGTTTAAAGAGTCTTTCAGCCCTTGCAGGATCTTTAAGTGCAAGTGAAGCATAACGCACCTCACCTTTAAGAAATTCCTGATAATCTCCCGTAGGAGCCTTTGAATCAAGTGTAAACTTCTTCTGTGCAGCAGGATTAAATCTGAAATTATGCCAATATCCCGCTTCAACTGCAAGCTTCTCCTCAGTCATCGCTTTGCCCATGCCCTTTTTAATACCATGTGCTATACATGGAGCATATGCAATTATAAGCGAAGGTCCGGGATATGCCTCAGCTTCCGATATGGCTTTAACAGTCTGTGCATAATCAGCACCCATAGCAATCTGTGCAACATATACGTAGCCATAGCTCATAGCTATACTTGCAAGATCCTTTTTCTTTACACATCCTTGCCGCCTGCGGCAAACTGTGCTATTGCACCTGTTTTAGTTGATTTTGAGGACTGTCCGCCTGTATTTGAATAAACTTCGGTATCAAATACAAATATATTTACATCACGACCGCTTGCTATAACATGGTCAAGACCTCCAAAACCTATATCATATGCCCAACCGTCGCCTCCAAATATCCACTGGCTTTTCTTGGCAAGCATATCCTGATTTTCAAGAAGATCCTTTACAAGAGGATTGTCTATACCGCTTATTGCTTTTACAAGTTTTTCAGATGCCGCACCATTTTCAGCACCTACAAGGAATGTATCAAGATAATTGCGGCAGGCTTCCTTTACTTCCTCCGAAACATCCTCAGTCATAAGCTTTTCAACCTTTGATTTAAGCCCCTGCCTCATAGCATCATGAGCAAGAGACATACCGAATCCAAATTCGGCATTATCTTCAAAAAGTGAGTTTGACCATGCCGGACCTTTTCCGTTATCTTTTACAGTATAAGGTGTTGACGGTGAAGAATTGCCCCATATTGAAGAACATCCTGTAGCATTGGCAATATACATCCTGTCGCCGAAAAGCTGTGTTATAAGTTTTGCATACGGTGTTTCACCACAGCCTGCACATGCTCCTGAGTACTCAAGAAGCGGCTTTTTAAACTGTGAACCCTTAACCGTTGTCTCCTTAAATTTAGATATTACATCAGGTTTTTCAGGCAGTTTAACCGTATAATCAAAGAACCTCTGAGTATCTTCATTCTCTGCCATATTTTTCATAACAAGTGCTTTCTTTTGCTCTCCGGTCTCCTTATCTTTTTTACCCGGACATACATTTGCACATGAGCTGCATCCCGTACAGTCAAGTGCGGAAACCGTTACGGCAAATTTATACCCCGGCATACCGTTAAGAGCAAGACTTTGCATTCCTTCCGGTGAGTTTTTAGCTTCATCATCGGTAAGTGCAACAGTCCTTATAACTGCATGGGGACATACATAAGAACAAAAACCGCATTGTATACAGTTATCACTATCCCATACAGGTATATTTACTGCAATACCTCTCTTTTCAAATGCGGCGGTACCGCTAGGTGAAGTTCCGTCTATATAATCGGCAAATGCGGAAACAGGAAGACTGTTGCCCTCATGTGCATTTACAGCAGCCTGTATATTATTTACAAAGTCAATTACTTCTTTCCTGCCATCAGTTGCAGGTCTAAAATCAAGACCTTCATCTTTGCAGTCTTTCCAATGCTCAGGTACATTTACCTTTACAACCTTCTTTGCACCTGCGTCTATTGCCGCCCAGTTCTTCTTTACAACATCCTCACCCTTACGACCATAGGTTTTTTGTGCTGCCTGCTTCATAAGGTCAATTGCCTTTTCCTCGGGAATTATCTTTGCAATCTGGAAAAAAGCGGACTGAAGTATGGTATTAATCCTTGTAGCTCCCATTCCGGTCTCTACACCTATCTTAACACCGTCAATTGTATAAAAGTTAATATTATGATCGGCTATATACTTTTTAACCTGTCCGGGAAGCTTATTTTCAAGTTCCTTTTCATCCCAGGGGCAGTTAAGAAGGAAACTTCCTCCGTCAACAAGCTCCTGAACCATGTTAAATTTCCTTATATATGCAGGATTATGGCATGCCACAAAATTCGCTTTACTTATAAGATAAGTTGATTTTATAGGCTTATGTCCGAATCTAAGATGTGAAACCGTAACACCGCCTGATTTTTTTGAATCATAATCAAAGTACGCCTGTGCATACATGTCGGTGTTATCACCTATAATTTTTATCGAGTTTTTATTTGCACCTACCGTACCGTCAGCACCAAGTCCCCAGAACTTACAGTTTTTTGTACCCTCCGGTGTAGTGATAAGAGGCTTGCCCGTTTCAAGAGACAGATGGGTTACATCATCAACTATGCCCACTGTAAATCTTTTTTTCTCAGTGTTTTTAAACACTGCAACCATCTGTGCAGGTGTTGTGTCCTTTGAGCTGAGTCCGTAACGTCCTGAAAATACCTGAACATTATGAAATTTAGTATCTCTTAAAGCTGCAACTACATCAAGATAAAGCGGCTCTCCAAGTGCTCCGGGTTCTTTTGTTCTGTCAAGTACCTGAATTCTCTTAACGCTATCCGGTATAGCATCTATAAACGCCTGTACATTAAAAGGTCTGTAAAGTCTTACTTTAACTACTCCAACCTTTTCTCCATTAGCTATAAGATAATCTATTGTTTCTTCTATTGTGTCATTAACAGAACCCATAGCAACTATGATTGTCTCGGCATCAGGTGAACCGTGATAATTAAACAGTTTATAATCTGTACCTATCTTGGCATTTATCTTATCCATATATTCCTGCACTATCGCCGGAAGTGCATCATAATAAGGATTACATGCCTCTCTCGCCTGGAAGAAAACATCAGGATTTTGTGCTGAGCCTCTTTGAACCGGATGCTCCGGATTAAGAGCATGTCTTCTAAATGCGTTTACTGCATCAAAATCTGTCATCTCTTTAAGATCTGCATAATCCCAAGCCTCAATTTTCTGAATCTCATGTGAAGTTCTAAATCCGTCAAAAAAATTTATAAAAGGTATCTTGCCTTTAATAGCTGCAAGATGTGCTACCGGGGTAAGATCCATAACTTCCTGTACTGATGAGCTGCAAAGCATCGCGCATCCTGTTTGACGACAGGCATATACATCCGAATGATCTCCAAATATACTGAGCGCATGTGTTGCAACCGTTCTTGCAGATACATTAAATACACCCGGGAGAAGCTCTCCCGCTATTTTATAGAGATTAGGGAGCATGAGCAAAAGTCCCTGTGAAGCTGTATAAGTTGTTGTAAGTGCACCTGCTGCCAATGAACCGTGTACCGCACCCGCAGCACCTGCCTCTGACTGCATCTCCGTTACTTTTACCGTTTGACCGAAGATATTTTCCCTTCCTTCGGTCGCCCATTCATCAGTATGTTCAGCCATAACTGATGATGGAGTTATAGGATAAATAGCCGCAACATCAGTAAATGCGTATGATGCGTGAGCAGCGGCCTGATTTCCATCCATGGTTTTCATTTTTCTATTAGCCATATTTACACCTCCTACTTACATGTTAGCATTTTAAAAAAAATAAAATCCTTACTTTAATTATAATCATTAGATAAAAAAAAGCAATTGATAAAAGATATCTATTGTGTATTATTCTAAGAACAATCCGTATTATACAGTTTTAATAAAAATTAGTAACATTGGTTAATTTTATTATTTTTATATTCATATCTATATTTTTATACAAAATATATACTTTAAATTTACTTTATTAATATTAATTCATATATTTTTACCAAATTATATATTTATAAATAAAAATATACTCCCGAATTTTTCTAAGGCATACATAACTGTTTAAATCTAAATAAAATACAGCAATAATGATATCTGCCTTTTGGTTATGTAAAAAAGCGATCCGGTCAATTTAATTAAACTGACCAAACCGCTTTTTATTATACAATATTAATCTCAATACAACTTATATACACATCATACCGGTTTTTAATTGTTCGGATTTAACGGTGCTATAGTTTCCTCAGTGGTTTCAGTTGCTCCCTGTGAACGCTGTGTAGTTGAGGAGGCTTTAGCTGATGAAGTTTTTGCACCTGATGAATCCTTTGTATGCTTTGAAGAGCTTCCCGGTTCTCCTGATGATGATTTTGTTGTAGTTTCTCCGGGTCTTGTTGCCGAACTCGAACTCGTCTTTGAACCGTCCGGACGACTTTCAATTGTCTCTGAATCGGAGCTTGAACTTGATTTTGAAGATTTTGAAGCTTTCTTGGCGGTCAAAGAGGTATTGGCATTTCCTGAAGCCGCTGATCCCTGATTTGATTTCGGAGGAGCCGTTGCAGCAGTATTTCTCTTTATAATAGGACCTTTGCCCTTATAAGTGCTGTTATGAAAAAATTCACTTGAAATAACTTCATTGCCCTTTTTCTTTATAAGTTTAGTCTCCCAACGACTTCCTTTTGTCGCCGGCTTGATTTCCCTTGATTCACCCATTGGAAGACTGTCATCTTCTTCATATTGGATTACTGAATCGTCATTTTCGGAAATCTTTTTAGACTCCATACTTATCTTAACACCCTCCTCAAGTATAGGCATACCGACTATGGATACGGAAAGCTTCTGTTCTACAAGTTTTGCCCTTATGGCTATAGCTGTACTTGAATTATTTTTAAATTTCATATCAGGACCGGCATAGCCGTCATAGCTTACCATAGCATCCTCTCCGGGAGTACAGTATGTAGGCTCAAATGTATGTGCATGACGTTCAGTAGTTTCAAGCCCTGAAAACACCACCGCATTATATAATGTTGACGACACCTGACATACACCGCCTCCGGGTTCTTCAATTAAAACTCCGTCAAGATATGCACCTGCCGGTTTATATCCTCTTTCAAGAGTCCTGTTGCCTGTAGCGTTATTAAATGAAAATTCTTCGCCAGGAGGTATTATAACCCCGTCAATAGCCTGTGCCGCAAGACTTATATTTGTATTTCTGTCTTTATTCTGTGTAGTATTTGTAGTAAAAGTACCTATAACTTTATACATTGCCTTTGCCTGTTCTTTTGTGATTTCAGGCGTTATAACTTCAGAATTTGCAGTAATTACAGTATTGAAATTCTTTGATTCAAGTGCCGATTTTATATCCTGTGTAAGTTTTGTTTCATCAATTTTAAGCCCATTCTGTTCATCATCATACAAAAACTCTCCACTTTCTTTATTAAATCCCGCTATAGAACCATTTTTAGCAGCTACATTCCATTTCTGTGCCATGGCTGCGACTTCCGCCGCAATCTCATTATCAAGACCTGTAAATTTAAGTGTGTAGTTCTCCTCGGCAGCACCTGAATATATCTGATCAAGCAGATTATCAACCGTCGGCTCAACCATGTTTTTTAATGTATATTCGCCATCTGCCGAGCTGCTTCCACTTAATCTCACTTTCATATTCCATGTATAAGTTCTTAATATCGCAGCTCTCGCCTGAGCCTTTGACATACCTGAGATAGGTATGCTGTCAACAAATACCTGCTCTTTAAGTATCTTTTCAGTTGAAGATGCCGCTTCACTTTCTTTTTTTGCACCTTTGCCAACTCCTGCTATAACTGCTCTTATGCCGATTATAATGCATATTAACACAATAAGCAGTCCGCCGCCAAAAATTGCAATTTTTTTATAATCCCACTCCGACTGATTAGAATTTTTTCTTTTAGGCCGGTCTGTACGGTTACTCCCCGAACCTGCAAGTCTGTACCTTGTATTTCTTTTAATAGCCATTTTCTAAACCTCTTAAATACTTACTGCATATGAAGCAGAGCAGTTATAATAAGCTCTCTTCTGAAACGTTATATGATATAAATATTACCTGTGAATGTATATTTTAAGATATTTTAAAGTCCTTACTCTTTATTTGTACATTACACAGGTTGTCGTTGCTAAGTATAGCATAACTTATATATACTTGCCAATGTATCTTTTATGTTTTTAATGATAATTTTATGCCTTTGCTTGCAATCCGAACCACAGTTATGCTATCCTAAATAAAAAAGGAGATAACTTCGCTATGCCTGAATATATCGACCTGCATACTCACACAAATGCCTCAGACGGAACTCTTAGTCCGGCAGAACTTGTACAACTGGCGAAAAAATCAGGGCTTGCTGCAGTTGCCGTAACAGATCATGATACTATGGACGGTGTAGAAGAAGCAGCCCAAACGGCATTTAATCTCAATATAAGATTTATTCCCGGAGTTGAAATGGGTGCCGTTTATAAAGAAAAAGAAATCCATCTGCTTGGCTACCTCCTCAAAACGCCTGCCGCATCTATCTCAAATTCAGTAAATCCAATAAAAGATATTATAAATCTTCCTACAGCGGGGATATATAATGATCTTTATGAATTTGCACATAATAGAGATTTAAGAAATGATGAGATATTAAAACGCCTTGCAGCGGACAATATAATACTTGATAAAAAAGAACTTTATTTCGATAATCCCAAAACACAGATAACAAGGGCACATTTTGCCAGACTTATGATTAAAAAAGGCTATGTCAAGGATATAAAACAAGCCTTTTCCTCCTATCTTGTATACAACGGCAAATATATCCCTCCAAAAACTACTGATGTAGCAAAGGTTATGAACTTTTTTAATAAATATAATTTTTTCACATCGCTTGCACATCCGATACAATACAACTTTTCAAATAAAGAACTTGAACAGCTTATATTATATCTGAAGAACCTTGGACTGTCAGGTATAGAAGTACATCATTCAAGCCATAATCTTGCCGATATTATGAAATTAAAAAAATACGCCCTGAAATACAGGCTTTATCCAACAGGAGGATCTGATTTTCATGGAGAGAACAAGCCTGATATAATGATAGGAAAGGGCTACGGAGGGCTTAAAATTCCTATATCCGTTTTATATGATATGGAAAAATCATATACTATATAATTCAAAAAACTGCGATACATTTAAATAACATTATCTGAAATTTATAAAAATCTACAAGTTAAGTATAAAATAAAGCTGCAGCAAACAGGATAAAATTACCTGTTTTTTGCAGCCTTATTTTTATAATCATTTATTATTTTACAACAATATTTACAATTTTATTTGGAACATAGATTTCCTTTACTACCGCCCCATCAAGTTTACCGGCCGATTCAAGAGCTTTCTTTGCCTGCGATAAAATATCATCTTTTGTAATTTCGGCAGGCACCTTTATAACAATCTTTGTCTTTCCATTTATCTGTACCGGTATATCAAGCACGTCATCTTTCATCCTTTCCTCGTCATATACCGGCCAGGATTGCTTAAATACCGAGTCTGCACCGCCAAGCAGGCTCCAGATTTCTTCACCTATATGCGGTGCAAACGGAGCAAGAAGGATTGTAAAGGTTTTTAACGTTTCCGAATCTATTCCCCCCTCTTTTTTGGCAATATCAATAAATTTATTATTATATTCCATAAAACCGGCTATTACGGTATTTAAACCGAAGGAACGAAACCTGTGATCAATATCGGAAACAAGCCTGTTTCTAAGCCTTATCATCTCATCAGTAGCTTTTATATCTTTTCCAAGTGAATCTGAAACAAGATTCCAAAATTTATTTAAAAATCTTGAAACTCCCTCTATACCTCTGTCATCCCATTCTGCATCAAGGTCAGGAGGTCCTACAAAGAGCTCATACATACGCAGAGCATCACAGCCATAATCTCTGACAAGCTCATCAGGGGATACAACATTTCCCTTTGATTTACTCATCTTAACACCATTTTTCCCTGTAATCATCCCCTGATTAAAAAGCTTTTTAAACGGTTCTTCAATATCAACCACACCTATATCATAAAGAAATTTTGTATAAAATCTTGCATAAAGCAAATGCAGTACGGCATGTTCAACACCTCCTATATACATATCAACCGGAAGGTATTTATTTGCCTTTTCTTTTGATACAAGCTCTGTATTGTTATGATTGTCAACATAACGCAGAAAATACCAGCTTGAACCTGCCCACTGCGGCATAGTATTGGTTTCACGCTTTGCAGCTTCTCCACATACCGGACATTTTGTATTTACCCAATCATGAATATCTGCAAGAGGCGACTCACCCGTACCGGTAGGCTGATACTTTTCAACATTTGGAAGCAGAAGCGGAAGCTCCTCTTCAGGCACCGGAACATTGCCGCACTTAGGGCAGTGTATTATAGGTATGGGCTCTCCCCAGTATCTCTGACGTGAAAATACCCAGTCCCTTATCTTATAATTAACCGTTTTTTTACCATAACCGAGCTTTTCCATGATATGCGGAGCCTCTTCTTTAACTTCAGAGGCTTTCCTTCCGTTCCAGTCCCCTGAATTTATCATAACTCCGCCCATATCAGTATATGCCTGTTCAAGTTCAGCTTCCTGCTTTCCGTCAGGTGATATAACCTGAACTATAGGAATATCAAATTTCTTTGCAAACTCAAAGTCCCTTTCATCATGTGCAGGAACACACATAATTGCACCTGTACCATAATCGGCAAGTACATAATCTGAAAGCCAAATCGGGATTTTTTTATTATTTATAGGATTTATTGCATAGCTTCCTGTAAATACGCCTGTCTTTTCTTTTGACTGCATTCTGTCGACATTGGACTTCATAGAAGCTTCAAATATATACTTATCAACCGCCTCTTTATTTTCCTTTGAAGCAATGCCTGCTGAAAGAGCATGTTCAGGTGAAAGTACCATAAATGTAGCACCGTAAAGCGTATCAGGTCTTGTAGTATAAACCTTTATAGTGTCGCTGCTGCCGTCAATCTTAAAATCAATTTCAGCACCATATGACTTGCCTATCCATTCGCTCTGCATCTTTTTAACCTTTTCAGGCCAATCGAGTTTATCAAGGTCATTTAAAAGCCTGTCGGCATACGCAGTTATTTTAAGCATCCACTGACGGAGGTTCTTCTTTTCAACCTTGGTTCCACAGCGTTCACATTCTCCGCCTATAACCTCTTCATTTGCAAGTCCTGTCTTACATGAAGGGCACCAGTTTATAGGAAACTCCTTTTCATAAGCAAGCCCCTCTTTAAACATCTTAACAAATATCCACTGTGTCCATTTATAGTAATCGGGATCAGTGGTATTAACCTCCATATCCCAGTCATAGATGGCGGCTATCTCTTCTATCTGCCTTTTTATATTTACAATATTTTCTTCGGTTGATTTTGCAGGGTGAACTCCCATATTTATGGCATAATTTTCAGCAGGAAGTCCAAAAGCATCCCATCCCATAGGATGTATTACATAATGCCCTTTAAGAAGCTGATATCTGCTCCACACATCGGAGATTACATAGCCTCGCCAATGTCCTACATGAAGCCCCGAACCTGAAGGATACGGGAACATATCAAGACAGTAATATTTCTCTCTTTTTCCGTCATTGACATTAACAGGATGATCTTTCCAGATCTTTCTCCATTTTTTTTCAACAACACTGTGGTTATATTGTGCAGCCATATTATTTTCCTCCATCTTATCTTTTAATTAATGCCCGGCATACCTTTAGCTATGGTATGCCGGGCAGCAATAAAACTCTACTTAAAATATAAAGTTTTTTATTTCGCTAGAATATAGCATATCTAAAGCATATATGTCAATAACTGAATTTAAAAACAATGTATAAACTATCTGACAGATTTAAACTTTATTAGATATTACATACTTACTCTAAATACATTATATTTACTTTTTTATCTCACACAGCCTTTTTTTAAGAAGTGTGTTTCTATTTACTACATCAGTATTTGCAACCGAGTAAAATAAAGCATTTTTGCTCCCTATAATTATAAGTATTTTTTTTGCTCTTGTAATACCCGTATATATAAGATTTCTGTGCAGCATCAAATAGTGCTGCATTAATACAGGAATTACTACTATTGGATATTCAGAACCCTGTGCCTTATGTATAGTTGCGGCATATGCCAGCACAATCTCATCAAGCTCGGAAACATCATACTCAACTCTCCTGCCGTCAAAATTTATTTCAAGTGTTTTATCTTCAAAATCAATATTTTCTATAATTCCTATATCACCGTTATATACCTCTTTGTCATAATTATTTCGTATTTGCATGACCTTGTCATGCTTTTTATATATACTCCCGCTTCTTTTTATACCGGCACCTCCGGGGTTTACAGCAGCCTGCAATGCCTGATTCAGATTTTGTGCTCCAATCACACCTTTTTGCATAGGAGTAAGTACCTGTATATCTCCTGAAGATACTTTATAATATGAAGGAAGTTTCAAACTTACCAGTTCAACTATATTTTTAAGAACTTCCTCAGGTATATCCTTTTCAATAAAAAAGAAATCACTGCTCTTCCCGTTTGAAATATCAGGCGATTCACCTTTATTTATCCTGTGTGCATTTAATACAATGCGGCTGTTTTTTGCCTGTCTAAATATTTTTTCCAGTCTTACAACCTTAAAACTGCCCGAATCTATAAGATCACACAGTACATTACCTGCCCCTACACTAGGCAATTGGTCGGTATCACCTATAAATACTATATTCATATTATCCGGCACAGCCTTAAGCAGGTTATACATAAGTATAAGATCTATCATTGAACACTCGTCAATTATTAGAACATCTCCAGAAAGAGGATTTTCTTCATTTTTTTTATATCCGTTCGGAGGTTTTACCTCTAAAAGACGATGTATTGTCTTTGCCTCCATGCCTGTGGCTTCGGAAAGCCTCTTTGCAGCTCTTCCGGTCGGTGCTGCAAGAAGTATCCTTGCCCCTGCAAGTTTAAAAGCGGTGATAATGCCTAAAGTTACCGTAGTTTTACCGGTCCCTGGACCGCCTGTAAGTATAATTATCTTATTTATCAGTGCCATATATACCGCTTCAAGCTGAACCGGATCATAGCAGATATTTGTTTTTTCCTTAATCAGGAATTCAAGCCTTTTTAAGATAGCAGGCTCTGTTTTGTCTGAGCCTAAAAGGCGGTCTATATAACAAACCGGGTTCTCTTTGTTTTCACTGATTTTTTTCAGCCTTCTGACACAGCCTGTTTCAGAAAAATAAAATGGCGGCAGATATATCGCCTTTTCTTCATGCCCATTTGTCTTAACATCCCCTAAACTCTCAGTGATTACATCTTTTGTACGTATCATCTCGTCAAGTGTCATTGAAAGCAGATTTTCATCAACATCAAGCATTTTTGCACCTGATTCAACCAGCATTTCCCTGCATGCATAGCAATGACCGTCCTCAGCAAGTCTGTTAAGTGTATATATCAGACCGCTGCGCAGCCTTACATACTTTTCATGTTCAAAACCCATCTTTGATGCTATTATATCAGCGGTTCTAAAGCCTATTCCTCTTATCTCATCAGCAAGTCTATAAGGATTCTCATTTACTATATCAATACTTTCATTGCCATACTGTTTATATATCTTAGTCGCATGCCCTGTGCTGACATCATGATTTTTTAAAAAAAGCATTATATTTTTAATTTCCTTTTGCTGTATCCAACTTTTTTTAATCTGTTCAACACGCATCTTTCCTATGCCGGGTACATTCAAAAGTTCATCAGGTTTTTCCTCTATTATGCTGAGAGTATCTTTTCCGAAATATGCTGTAATCTTTTTTGCAAATCTGGGACCTATTCCTTTTATAAGACCGCTGCCAAGATATTTTTCTATACCAAAAACCGTAGCAGGCAGCATCTCTTCATAATTTTCTATTGAAAACTGTTTCCCGTATTTTGAATCTATACGCCAGTTTCCTCCAAGCTTCAGTACACTTCCTACATATACCTCATTCATACATCCGACTGCCACTATAAGCTCTTTATAGCCCGCCGCACGACATTTTATAACATAGTATCCGTTTTCCTCATTATAGTATGTAATTCTTTCAATCACACATCTCAGATATTCCAAATTAACCCCCCTATAAAACGAAGTATAAAAAGCGGTGAAATTTATAATATCATTATATTACATATATCTAAAATACTGCAAGTCCTGCTATATACCATGCAAAGAGATTTTTGCATGTTTTAGTTTTTCGGTCTAATTATACTTTAAATATATCTATTACGAAATTATTTGTCTAAAGCCTTTATAGGATATAATATTTAAAATTATACACTAAAAAAGAGGCTTCACCCAGATAAATCAATCATCTAAAGCGACAGCCTCTTTTAAGTTTATATTCATACAGATTATGTATGTTGCATATATAGCTTTCTAAAGATCTTACCGAATAAAAGATATGGTTCTTTAGAATTCCACCGGAAATTCTAAAGATTTTATTTTCATAAAACCAATATCACTTCCAGTGGAACAAAAACCGGTGATGACTTAGAACAAGTCTTCGGTTTTCAGAAAGCATCTAAAAACTAAAGCCTTTAAAAACCTATCTGACTATATGAACCACTGGACACAGTATATCATATTTACTATATAAATAAACCGTAAAAATAGTAAAATAATTAAATACTACAAAATATAGTTGTAATTAAGTGTATTTGGTTGTTTTTTGTAGCTATTCGGTGTTTATTCCGCCTAAAACACATAAAATATGCAAAAAAGATATTCTGCTAATACTGGTTAAGCCCTTTTAGAAATTCCTTTATAGTCAATACCTGCTTTTTTTGCCTGTTCATGCTGGTAGATGCGTTTTATTTTATAAACCCTTCCGTCTTTTCTAAATAACGCTCCTGTCTGTCTGAAATTAAAACTGACATTATATTTTATGCACTGCTTCCTTGTATTTAACACCCATTCAAAATCACAGAGCCTTGCACTTTCTCCGGATTCACCACCACATAAAACCATCTCAATTTCGCCTTCTTTAAGGTATTTTTCAATATCAACACTTTCAAGCATAGGTTCATGTATTATATATTTATGCCTGATCGGAAGGTGTATAAATAAAGGAAGCCTGTAATCTGCCATTTTTTGATTTTCACATGTACACATTATTGATACATTATCATAACCCTCTCCCCAATCCCACGGTATACAATGCATAAAACGGTGGATTCTTTTTGTTATTATAATGAAATTCAAATCCCTTCTTAAACGCATCATATTCCATGCCTCATCACGCCATGAGTCGGCTTGTTCGAGAAAAAAGTCTGAAGTCATACATGTAAATACATCTCCATATTCGCTTACAAGCTTATATTCCCTGTTCCTTTTTCTTTTTAAGGGAAGATTAAAATCATTTGTCTTTGCAATTACACTGCTGTCTTTTCCAAACTGTGAATCACGGCGATATACATAGCAGTTTTTACAGCCTTCGCTTATCTTTATACATCCATGCCACGGATTCCAGACGGGCATATAAACCTCCTAAACTTACAATTAATAAGAATATGCCTGCTAAAATTTCATAAGCTGTGTATGCCATAACTCTAATTACGATTAATAAAACTTTCCATGATAATCTCAATATCAGTCCTATCATCCCTTCTCCTTATAGCAGCCTTTACATCCCTTATATAATCTGTAATTATACCGTCAACATCGGAATCTACAAATCTTTCCATTGAGCTTTTTGAATTTACTGTCCAGACATATGATTTTTTACCGGCTCTATGTATTATATGCACTTTTTCAGGTGTCGCTTCTCTCTCCTCCATTATAAGTACATCAGCCCTTATATCAGATATTTTACCAAGCACAAAGAAATATAAAAAACCTGTCTGTATTTCCGGATATTTATCCTCAATATAATTTACAAGTTTATAACTTGATACCAGTATAACCACATCTTTTTCCATATCTCTGGCTTTAACCATAGCTATAACGTCATCTGCCATCTTTGTATCAGCCGTCTTTCCCTTAAGTTCAAGAAAGAGACCTATCTTTCCCTTGGCAGTATCAAGAAACTCCTCAGGTGTTGCAACCTTCTGTGCCTGCCCGGCTATATTAAACTTATCCTTAATCCTGAGTTTTGATATCTCTTCAATGGTCATATCCTTTGGAGCCTTTTTAACACCGGTAAGTCTTTTAAATGTCCTGTCATGATTAATTATATAATACCCGTCTTTTGTTCTTTGTATATCAGTCTCACTCCATGCCACTCCCTCTTCTATAGCAGCTTCAAGCCCTGCAATGGAATTTTCTGCAGCAAGATTGCCTCCGCCTCGATGTGCAACTATATCAATTTCCTTATGTTTTCTATAAATATCATCAAAGTTTACACCTGAATCCCATGCAACAAGAAAATTCAAAGCTATAATTGATAGAAACAAAATTATAAAACATACTTTTGTTGTTAGTTTTACTCTGAAAAAAGCCTCATCGCCCAGCCTGTCCGCCTTTACATTCATTACTATACTTACCGGCAACCCGTCCTTTTCATTATACCTGTAAAATAAAACTGTAAGTCTAAAGCATATAAACGGTACTGTCATTAGTGCTATAAACGTTGAAAACTCACCTACAAGCATTATTCCCATGATTGTCCAGACTCTGGTCTGCAAAAGCGATATTGAAAGCATATGTGCAGGAAGCACTGTCAGTCCCATTATAACAGCTACCACTCCTGAAATAAATAATGTCATTATAATTATCTGCAGTAAAAAATCTATTAAAAATTCCTTCCAGTGCTTTTTCATAAGGTTTGAAGCATTTCTCAAACCTTCTCCTATTCTGTTTCCAAGTATAAGTATATAGTGAAATAAAAATATATACCTAAGGCTTACAAATAATGAACCTGCTATTATAGTATAATAAATAATCGTATAAAGTCTGTTTCCGAAGATTACACTTGTTATAAATTTAGGTATCTGAAAATCTTCCATAGGCGATATTGCAAGTCCGATACCTGCCAGCGGTACTACTGCCGCAACATACAGAATTATAAGTATCCCTGAAGGTCTTAAAAACGATTTAAGGGATTTAATTCCTGCAATAAGCATATTACGTGCAGTCATCTTTATACGTTTTTCTTTTATTAATGCACTCATTATTATAAAGCCGTTTATATCAGTCCCTATAAGGAAAATAACCAGTACTATACCTAAAATAAGGGCTCCGACCCCTTGAAAACTAAGTAAAAATCTTTTATAGTCGCCACTTGATATAGTGCTTCTGCCTGAAGCCCTTATAAGGTAATTTAAAATAGCTGAAGATATATTAAAAACTGCTGCAAGAAGCAGACCTTTTGTTATTATCTGATATTTTGTATAGAGCCATGCCACCCTGCCGAACTCAGCTATTTTATTTTCCTTTTTTAATTCTCTAAGTCTTATTTTTTTTGCTTTTATTTTACTTATTAAAGTATCTGTTTTTTTTCTGCCATCTCCTGGATATTGTTCTGTTTTATTTGTTTTATCATCTGTATGTAAACTGTTATATTCAGGTGATTTACTATTTTTACCTCTATTTATTTCTTCCATTGTATTTTGCAAATAACCTCTGTTTTATTGTGTATATCTTTAATCCGTGAAATATTTTAGAATAAAACATTTTTTAAAAATTATATTATCCACAATAAATTTAATAATCTGCTCCTTAAATTTAAAAAACCCTGTTCTATAATATACGCAATACAGACAGTATATAAAAAAGAACAGGAAAGTGTTTGCTACTTGGGAATTATAGCATATGTAAGTAAAGAAAACAAATACTTTAAAACTTTATTGGCAAAGGTTATAATTATAAAAAACTGTAATATGGAGGAATAATGGCTTACAATGAGTTAATAAAGGATTTTGAAAAAATACGCAAATATATCCGTGAGTTTTATATCTATGGATTTAAAAGCCGCAGTGAATACAGTATAAAAAGCTCAAGATCCTATGATGACGAAAAGCGGCGTATGGAAAGCTGGCTCGGCAGGCATATGACATTTACAAGAACCTCAAAGGGAAAGATTGCAGCTATCTCTATAGACAGCCGGGCGTTCAGGCAGAATCCTCTATATAGAGCTTTAAAAACTGCAAGCTTTACTCCCAGGGATATAACACTTCATTTTATATTATTTGATCTGCTTTATACAGATTCCGAAAAGCTATGCCGCAATGAAATCCTTGATAAGATTAATGACTGTTATCTTAAAGATTTTAAAAATCCTATGGAATTTGATGATAAAACTCTGTTTAATAAACTTAAGGAATATATCTCATATGGATTTATAAATGCAGACAGAACTTCAAAACCTTTTAGCTATACAAGAACAGGCAGTGTAAACCTCTCATCTGCCATTGATGCGGTAAACTTCTTTTCCGAGGCTGCACCATGCGGTATAATAGGTTCTTTTATAAAGGATTTATTAAACTATGAATTATTTATAAAAAAGCTGATTTCAAAAAAATCAGTATATGTAGATAATGATGTATGTAAAACATTTAATGATAACTCCTGCTTAAAAATATCAGACTCTGCAAATACGACTTTAAAAAGCATATTTCTATTTAAACATCATTATATAACACAGGCACTTGACAGTGATATTCTTGCATCACTTTTTACGGCAATGCATGAAAAAAGCTTTGTAAGCTTTTCATATCATTCAGGTTCGGGAAACCCAAATAATATAGATAATATAGTACCAATCCGCATATATATAAGTGCACAAAGCGGCAGACAGCATCTCCTCGCCTACCGAAAACAAACAAAAAGAAGCTACTATTCATTTAGAATTGATTATATGTCCAAAGTTAAAATCACAGGGCGGTGTGAACAATTTGAACAGATACGCACCCGGTATAACCGGCTTAAGCCCTATATATGGGGGGTAAACTGTAAACGCTGTATAAAGTATCTTGAACATGTTGAATTTACAG
This sequence comes from Johnsonella ignava ATCC 51276, assembly GCF_000235445.1. Taxonomy (GTDB): domain Bacteria; phylum Bacillota; class Clostridia; order Lachnospirales; family Lachnospiraceae; genus Johnsonella; species Johnsonella ignava. Next base: position 270,738 of record NZ_JH378831.1, read on the forward strand.
TAGTTATAAATCCTGATGAAAATCACATACTCCACAGGCTTGAGCGTGAAAAGCGATGCGGAAATATATCTAAAATTGATGATACACATTATAAATTTTCAGCCGATATATTTGATACAAATGAGATAATCCCCTGGATAAGAACATTTATATGCAGGATTACACAGATTAATTTTTCAAACAGAAGCATTGAAAACAGATTTAAAAAAGATATTCAAAGCATGTATGAAATATATGGAATATAAATTTAGAATTGAGGATTTTACCATGATATTCAGTGAAATTTATTCAGTATATTATATTACTGCGGCTAAAATTGTCGCAGAGATTTTAAGCAATGGTTTAAGCAATGATAACAAAGATTGTTCAGACGGCGGTATTTCAGAAAGCGAACTTACAGATATTATAAATAAAAATGCTTTTTCAGAAAGTATTCTTGCCATACCTGAACTGCTGAATTCCGAAAAATGGCAGTTTATACAAAAAAACCAAAAAGAGTATATTACAATGCTTAAGAATTTTCCTTCAAGACCTCTAAGCCATCTTGAAAAACGCTGGCTTAAAGCTGTTCTTGAAGATCCACGCATAAAGCTTTTCAATATTGATATACCTGAACTTAGGAATACTATACCTCTTTTTACAAATGAGGATTATATGGTGTTTGATAAATATTCAGACGGAGATCCTTTCAATGATGAAGCTTATATAGAGCGCTTTAGACTTATTTCAAATGCCATACATTTAAAAAAACCTATTGAAATCGAATTTCTTAACAAGTATGCTCAGTGTAAAAAGGTATGCGTTTTCCCCCTGCGACTTGAATATTCTGCAAAAGATGATAAATTCAGACTTATTGTAAAAGGGCGCAATTTAAACTATTTTAATCTTGGCAGAATTACAAGCTGCAGCTTTTGCAGCAGCGAAAAAATATTAACACAAGGTATAAATGTCCGAAACAATAAAACAATTACTATAAGCATGGAAATAACCGACAGACGCAACGCTCTTGAAAGAGTAATGCTTCACTTTGCCCATTTTGATAAACATGCAAAAAAAATTGATGATGACCATTATATTATAGATGTAAAATGTTCAAAAAATGATGAGCTTGAGCTTGTAATAAGAGTACTGTCATTTGGACCATTTTTAAAGGTTATAGGTCCTGACAGCTTTATAGAACTTATACGAAAACGGCTTAAACTCCAGAAAGAACTTGGTCTCAGATAATTATTATAATTATCTTACGGCAAAATCTTATTTTCCGAACAGTATATAATAATATCTGTTAAATCCTGTCTTCTTTTAAATACTTTTTTGGCAGATATTTTAGATGCTGCCGTTTTTGTCCGTAATGAAAACACATACTTGAAAACCTATATACCTTGCTGTATAATGGGTAGACTGTGAAGTTGTGAAATACATAGCAGATAAAATATAATAGAAATTATAATAGATACATTATACCAGTTCTAAGGAAGTGAAACAGATTATTTATGAAAATATCAACCAAGGGACGTTATGCAATAAAAATCATGATAGACCTTGCTGAAAATCAGAAAGATGATTTTATACCTTTAAGAGATATAGCTTCCCGTCAGAATATATCTGAAAAATATCTTGAAAGCATCATAAAAATTCTGGTCAAAAATAAAATGCTTTTAGGTCTCAGAGGTAAAGGCGGCGGATATAAGCTTGTTAAAAATCCGGACACATATACCATTGCAGATATACTTAAAGTGTCTGAAGACAGCATAGCCTATATAGAAAGCTTTGAAGATGAAACAAATAGCACATCTTCATATAAAACAATTAAAATGTGGAATAAACTAAATTCATTAATTGATGAATATCTGAGCGGCATTACAATAGCAGACCTGATCTGTGAAGATCCCGGCAATGATTATGTAATATAATCAATATCCTTATTATATTTCAAAGGTCTAAGAATAGTGCCGCTTTTATATGTATTCCAGTTTTTTTAAGATTAGGGGGATTATATTAAAATAATTATGACAATAACAAAACGTTCAAAAATATTAAATGAAATAACTAACGGTCCTATAATACCACAGATACTTATGCTTTTTTTCCCTGTGCTGCTTGGGACTCTTTTTCAACAACTTTACAATACTACAGATGCAGCGATTGTAGGAAGATTTGTAGGTAAAAATGCCCTCGCCGCAGTAGGAGGCACTACAAGTATGGTCATAGGCCTGTTTATAGGATTTTTTGTAAGCCTTTCTTCAGGTTTTGCCGTTATAATAGCACAAAGATACGGTGCCGGTGATGATGAGGCAGTAAATGAGTGTGTACATACTTCATTTGCTTTTTCATTAATTATAGGTATTCTTCTTACCATTGTAGGTACTACACTTGCTCCGAAAATACTGCTTTTAATGAATGTACCTACAGAAATATTACCCGATACCACCGCCTATATACGCATTTACTTTATAGGCATAATACCTAACCTTATATATAATATAGGAGCTGCCATCTTAAGAGCTATAGGCGATACGGTAAGACCCCTGTTTTTTTTAATATTCGGCTGTATATGCAATATAATACTTGACAGTATATTTGTAATACTCCTTAAATACGGCGTCAGGGGTGCAGCCATAGCCACTATACTTTCACAGGCTCTTACATCCCTGATGGTATTGGCAGTCCTTTCGACAAGCAAGGGTTCTTACAGGCTTTCAATCGGCAAAATACATCTGAATATGCTTTTTCTTAAAAAAATGGTTTATTTAGGTATGCCTGCAGGATTTCAAAACAATATGTTTAATATAGCCAATATTACAATACAGTCCGCTGTAAATAATTTCGGTACTGAAAGCATGGCAGCCTGGGCGGCATACGGAAAAATAGACAGTATATTCTGGATGAGTATCCAGGCACTGGGCATAGCGGTAACTACCTTTATAGGACAAAATTACGGTGCAGGAAAAAAAGAAAGGATTAAACAAGGAACTGTAAAGTCAATATTTTTAGCCGTAATGATTACGCTTATAATTATGTTCTGTATACTGTCTTTAAGAAATTATGTTTTTTTGATATTTACAAATGATGAAAATGTAATAAAAATAGGCATAGGCATATTAATGACCATAGTTCCTCTCTACCTTACCTATTTTTTAATCGAAATTTTTTCCTCTATTTTAAGAGGACTTGGAGATACGCTCATTCCCATGCTCCTTACAGCTCTGGGTATCTGTGTATTTAGGGTTATATGGGTATTTACCGCCGTTAAACATTATAATACGCTACATACCCTTGTAATGGCTTATCCTCTTTCATGGATAATTACAAGTATACTCTTTATTATTTACTCATTGTTTTTAAGCCGTCTGAAAAATTTTCTTTTTATAAAATCAAATTCCTTAACATACTAGACTGCACAGGCATTTTGCAATTCCTTCAGAATTAAACGGATATGCCTGTGCAAATGGAGTGATTCCATAATTTACACAGGTCTGTGTAGTTACAGGACCTATTGAAATTATATTATTTTCCGCCGGTTTATCTTCATTTTCTTTAAAACTGTTTTTTTCAGATGTTTTGTCAGCCGTCATCTCAAAATAAGCTCTTGCTCCCATGCTGCTGCATAAACATACATAATCACATAAAGGCAGTATTCTTTTAAGCTCATCTTTTCTGGTCTGAGCTTTTACAGTTCTATAAACAGGTATATCACTGAAATTTATATTATTTAATGTAAATATCTCATTAATATCACTGCCTGCTTCCTCCGCCCTCAGTATGAGCACCCGATCCTTTTCAGTAAGCATTTTTACAAGCCCTTGTGAAAGTGCTTTAAGCGAATAGGATTTCGGTACAAAATCCGGATTAAATCCATGTTTTCTAAGCGTAGAGGCACTGCCGCTGCCTATTACAGCAATCTTTATATCGCCAAGATTCCTTAAATCAAGGGGATATTTATAACTATCTTTAATATCGTTAAAAGGCATACCGGATTCTGTTTCATCTTCAATACCGGTAAGCTCATCAAAAAATATATTTATACCATTTGAACTTGTAAATACCAGCCATGTATACGAGGAAAGCTCCTCCATAGCCCTGTAAAATCTCTCTGTATATAAGGGTATTGTCTCTATAAGGCTTATTACAACTGTTTCAGCACCATAATTATCAAGAATTTTATTTAATCTTGAAGCCATATATCTGCTTGCCGTAATTAATATTTTTTTGCCGAAAAGCGGTCTTTTTTTATATTCCTGCATAAAATTATCAAGTTCATATGACAGCTCAACAACTTCACCAATAACTATAATTGCCGGAGTTGTTATTTTCTCAGCCTTTATTTTTACATTTATATCTTTAAGCGTAGATATACATTTTCTCTGTCCCTGCATACTTCCGTTTGATATTACCGCTATCGGTGTTTCTTTCGGCTTTCCTGCATTTATAAGTCCATTTGTTATCTCATCAATAACATTAAATGACATAAGAAAAACCAGGGTTCCTTCAAGCTTTGAGAGTGCTGCATAATCAGATATATCATAACCTTTTATATGCTTTACAGACTTTGAATCGTATTTAATATACTTTCCTCTGCGTGCAGTTATTATATGAACCTGTGATGCATATCTTCTGTCGGTAAGAGGTATGCCTGCACTTGACGGAACGCTTAGTGCAGAGCTTACACCCGGTACAACTGCATATTCTATGCCTGCATTTTTAAGTGCCTGAGCTTCCTCGGAACCCCTTCCAAATAAAAAAGGATCCCCCCCTTTAAGACGCACTGTCATCTTTCCTTCAAATGCTTTTTTAATTAATAAATTATTAATCTCATCCTGCTCCATCGCATGGACACCGTTTCTTTTGCCCGCATATATAAGTTCACACCCGTGCACGGCTTCATTTAAAAGTGAAGGATTTATAAGATCATCATATATTATGGTATCCGCATTTTTTATACACTCATACGCCTTAAGTGTCATAAGCTTTATATCACCCGGACCGGCACCTACTATAAATACGGTTCCGTATTTACCGCCGTTATCAGATGTGATATTTTTTTCTGTGTTTTTAAATTTTAAATTAGAATTTATATAATCATACTTCATATATTTATCAGTTTTTATTAAATGTATCTTCTGCCGTATTTTTTAATTTTAATGCCATATCCCTTGCCGCCTTTAATGCATCCTTTGCTTTTATTTCAGCCTTAAGTGTTTCTATTTTATAAATTCCGTATGCTGAAAAAATGCTTACGACTTCAGCACTATCACTCCTGCAATAGATACCGTAAAGTGCATTGCAGTCAGCACCTATATTTTTAAGAAATTCCCTTTCAGTATTATAGGCAAGCACGCAGTTTTTATCAGATATACTTTTAAGTATGCCGGCTATTTCATTATTATCATAGGCATACTGCCCTGCCAGTATCCCCTGTGCGGCAGCCGGCAGGAAAATTTCAGGATCCATCCTTTCTATATTAAAAATACATTGATTGCCATTACAGATATATTGATTATTATAATCGGATTTAATATTGTTTCCGCATGAAATAAACCGTTTTGAACCGGCATTTAAAAGTTCATCACCCATTTCATTATATAATCTGTTAAATCCTGCAGCCGCAAGTATTATAGCATCATATCCGTCATTTTTTAATTTTTCAAGCCTCGTCAGTACATTGCCTCGTATAGGTTTTATAATTATATCGGGATTTATAAGTTTTGCAAAATATCCTCTCCTCATTGAGCCGGTTCCTACTACACTGCCTTTTTTTAATTCTCTTAAAGGAATTTTATTAAGACTTACAATTATATCACAGGGATCTTCTCTTTTTAAGACAGGCACTACATTCAGTTCACGTCTCATAACAAGCGGCATGTCCTTTGCGGAGTGTACGGCAAGGTCTATACTTTTGTATAACAGTGCATTTTCTATCTCATGCGTGAAAAGCCCTTTTCCCCCAAGCTCTAAAAGCGATCTGTCAGTTATCATATCCCCTCTTGTAGAGATAGGAACAAGCTCGGTTTTTATGTCCGGGTATTGAGCTTCTATTGCATCTGCCACAAGCCTGCTCTGTATAAGTGCAAGTCTGCTTTTTCTTGTACCTATCCGGATAATCTTATAATTCATCTATAAATCCTGAACCGATTCTCTTGCATGTTTTATAAATATTTCTCTTATAGATTTATACTCTCCAAGTCCTTTAAGTATACAGTGTACTTCAAATCCTTTCTTTACAAGGAGATTTTTCCATGAATCATCATCATCTCCTGCCATATCGTTTTTTACATGTTCTCCCGCCACTATCATAAAAGGTGCAAGTATTACCTTTTTATATTTTTTTTGTTCCAGCTTTTCAATTACATTATCAATATATGGATATGCTTCAACATTTGCTATAAAAATATTTTCCATACCATGGTCTCTTAACCTGTATTCAAGTGCCGCATATGCTGAATTGGCATGGTGGTTGCTTCCATGTCCCATAAGAAGCACGGCATTCTCCTTTGAATTTATTATACTATTTTCATCAGCAGCCTCAATCTCCCATGAATTAATTATATCATGAATTGCATCGGCAACATCTGAATAATCATTTTCAGAGGTAAGAAGCGGAGCTGAACATATAATTTTTTTAAATAAACTCCCGGACTCTCTCACCGCACTAAGCATATTATCATTTTCAACCCCGTTTATTATATGACTTGGCTGAACTATAACCTCTTCGATTCCATCTTTATACATTCTCTTAAGTGCGAAAGTCATATCATCTACAAACAGTTCTCCTCTCTCACGAAGCTTTTTTATAATTATACCGCTTGTCCATGCTCTATAAATTTTAAAATTACTAAATTCATTTTCAAAATCTTTCTCAATTGCCTCTATTGTTTTAACTCTGGTATCTTCATGTGCAGTACCGAAGCTTACTGCTAAAATTGCTTTTTTTATAATCTCACATCCTTATCTAATTATGTATTGTTTAATGAAATTAAATTTATATTTTAAATTATACCCGTTTTATGCCTTAAATCGGATTATTATATAAAAGCCTGAAAATAATTTATTTTAATATAGCGTTTTTTATATATTCTGCAAGCTCTAAAGCATAATATGTGATATAAATATCAGCACCTGCCCTAAAAGCTGAAACAGCCATCTCATAAACTGTTTCTTCTTCCTTAATCCAGCCGTTTAGAGCAGCCGCCTTTACCATTGCATATTCTCCGCTTACAGAATATGCGGCTACCGGAACATTTACAATATTACTTACCCTGTTTATAATGTCAAGATAATTCATACATGGTTTTACCATAACTATATCAGCACCCTCCTCAATATCGGCAAGAACTTCACTTAATGCCTCCTTAGAATTGCGAAAGTCCATCTGGTAGGTTTTTCTGTCCCCTTTAAGGCTGCACTTTGCAGCTTCCCTGAATGGACCGTAAAAATTTGACGCATATTTTGCCGAATATGACATTATAGGAATGTTCTCATACCCGTTTTTGTCTAAAGTATTTCTTATTGCTGCAACTCTTTTATCCATCATATCTGACGGTGCAACCATATCAGCACCTGCCTGCACATGGGAAAGAGCAGTTTGTGCAAGGAGTTTTATGGTTTCATCATTGTCAACCTCTCCGTCATGTATTATACCACAATGCCCGTGGCTGGTATACTCACACATACATACATCAGTTATTATATATACATCATTATACCTTTGTTTAATACTTCTTACCGCCCTCTGTACAATACCGTTTTCATCATATGCTCCGCTTCCGTTATCATCCTTTTTATCTGTAATCCCAAATATCATAAATGCCTTTATGCCGGCGGCAGTATACTTATCTATAACTTCATGACATCTGTCAATACTGTATCTATACTGTCCCGGCATTGAAGTTATCTCCTCCTTTATGCCATATTGCATATAAGAATTTTTATCAGAGTTTTTATACAGACTTTTTTCAGAATTGTTTTCTTCGTAATCCTCCGTTATAAATATAGGGTATACCAGAGAATTTATGTCAACTTCAGTTTCACTCACCATATCCCTTATAATTTTATTTCTTCTAAGTCTTCTTGTTCTTTTAAACATTATTTTTTCCCTTATCCTTAAAGATATTTTCTATTTTTCCCTTTATCAATTCAACAGTTTCTGCAACAAGCTTATGATTTGTTCCGGAAGCACATACGCCTATAACAAGAGAGTCTTTATTTATGATCCCCGGAAAATAAAAATCACAGTTATCCTTATAACTGCAGTCATTTACTATAATATTTCTTTTTTTAGCTTCATCCGCTATATTCTGATTGATTTTTTTATCATCAGTTGCAGCCAGTATTATATCTACATCTTTAAAATCATCTTCACACAGCTCTCTTTCAAATATTTCCATTTTTTTGTATGTGATTTTTAAATCGACAATTCTTTTATCCACCTTTCGGGCTATCACTTTTATAAAAGGATTAAAATCTGTAAGAATATTTATACGCCTAAAAGCTATATTGCCGCCGCCTACTACAAGTACGTTTTTTTCACTTATATCAATAAATAACGGGAAGTATTTTTTCATAAAACTAATCACCTTAAATGGTTTTATATATTTTGTATATTATTTTTGATTTGATTTGTAGTTAAATCTTTTTAAAATACTTTTAAAGCAATGGTATTATAAAACTTTATATGTTTTTTTGCAATATAAGGATAAAACTGTGTCAAACAATGACTGTTTCAATTTTTAATAAAGGTAATATATTAATAAATTGATCACAAATAAATTATATTTTTTTATACATGCAAAATAAGGATATATTGACTTGGATATTATACAGATGCTATAATCCGCTGTAATATCAACATATATAATATTTGGAATAATTTGAAATATTTGAAATAAATATTCACTAGATAAAGGAGGTTCAGTCGCTAACATGGATTTATATAAAGATGATGAATACTGTATGCAATTTACCTATGATGAGATAAAAGAGTTCCTTATAAAACCTTTATTTCAGAATGAAAATGTGGCTCCGTTTATAAAACCGATTATTGATTTTCATTTAGACAAAAATTTTAATTTTATTGATATAGGTCCCCTGGAACTTCAGGATATACGGGATATTTCTCTTTCTGTTCACTTTTGTAATTTATCAACCAACATATATTTTGCAGATGAAGAAATTATGCTTATTGATGATAACGCCAAATCATATATCAGTCCGAGTGACGCCTATAAAAATGCTGTATATGAAGGAAGTCTAAGGGATAAAACCCATAAAGAAATACTTAAAATCATATATGATATTGTATGTATACTTATAAATAGTACCGGGGGTGAAATACATGAAACTCTTATCAAAGAAAGAGATGAGCCGGAAAAAGGTATTTATATTTTTCCTTTATGTGATTATATCATCGATATAAAAAATGATTTAAATAAATCATACCATGTACAGATTGAAAACATCCTATTCAGGATTAATGAGCCGCATAAAGAAATAAAAAGTTCAACTCTTCCACAGCTGTATTTATTTAAACATACCAAAGAATCTCAAATACTGGATAAAATGAATGAATTTACCGCTGCCGACACCGGTTTATATAAAGATGGTAAATTCTGTATGGAATTTACTTTTGAAGAAATAAAAGAACTGCTTATAACTCCTTTGTTTCAAAATAAAGATATAAATAAATTTTTAGATCTATCTATAGAAATTTATCTGGATAAAAACTGTAATTATATCGACATAGGTATTTTGACTCTTGAAATAAAAGTACCGCCAAATTCAGTGTCATCAATATCAAGACTGTTAGTCGATTTTAATAAGCACTCAACTGTTATTATTTTAGAAAGAGAAAAAATTGTTCTTATTGACGATATCGCAAGAACGGCTTTGGCTGCTGCCGATATATATGAAAATATTGTATATGCAGGAAAACTAAGGGATAAAACCCATAAAGAAATACTTAATATTATATATAATATAGTATGTATACTGCTAAATAATATAAATTCAAAAACCCATAAAACTATTGTCAAAGAAATAAATAAACCGGAAAAAGGTACTGATTTTTTACCTTTATATGATTATATCCTCGATATAAAAAATGATTTGAATACATCATACCACGTACAGATTGAAAACATCCTATTCAGGATTAATGAGAGCTGTTAAAATTGATAAATAATACAATAATCAATTAAAGCTTCTATGATAATGAACAAGGGCTGCCTTCCATTTTATAAAGGAGCCCTTGTTGTATATAATATATCTATATTCATAAATTATAACTATATTATTATATAATCCGCTTTCTGAAGTTTTATAGTTAAGAAGCTAATCAATCTGTTTTATAGTTGCATTATCAAGTCTGCAGTACAACCTGTCATCTCCCGGCTCCTTATATGTTATAAAGGTTCCAGTAACCTCAAGCCGCACATTGCCCTTCGGATATTCATCCGGAAATACATGGCTGCCGTCTCCCCATACAAACTCAATGCCCTGCGCACAACATGCCGCCGCATCCTCTATGATTATATAATGGTAATTCCTTGCAGTAGGTTCATACCATGTTGAATAGTAGGTTCCAACCATCTTAAAGGTCTTTCCTTCAAACTTTTCCGGTTCAACCATTAGCTGATATACGCTTGCATATATCATATCTGCACCCATCTGAGTAAGATCATAATCAACCTTATTCGCAGGAGTCTCGGGCTGTTGCTGTTTTTTTGATGCAGCTGTGCTCCGGCTGTTTTCACTCTCCTTTTGTGCCTGAGCATTATCCTGTTTTACTTCGTTTGCAGCACTTCTCTGTCCATCAGATGTTTTGCTTTCTGCTTCCATACTTTGGGTATTTTGCCTTTTTGAATCATCACCCTCCGTATCTGATGCCTGCACCGAAGTATCTTCTGATGTACTTTCTACATTTTTTTCCTTGGTTTGTTCGCTATCAGCTGCATTTTTTTGCTCACTGCCCGCCTCTGATGAGGATATCTCATCTTTAGAAGACTCTGATGAGGATTCTTCCTCAGCCATCCTGCTTTCCATATAGTTTTTAAAATTATTTTTTGACGGAGTCTTCCTTGGACTTGAACATGCTCCTGATATTACGGACATGGCAAGAGCTATTGAAAAAAAGCAGGTATTTTTATTGAAATATTTTTTAAGTTTTTTTCTCATCTTTAATACACACTTATCCTTTTGATATATTTAAATTGTTTTTGGACTGTCTATAAATAAAATATCACTTAAACAGATTCATTATATCAAAAATCATTTATTTTATCCATAAAAAATACTCTCTATATTCCCATTATCTTTCCTGCTATAAAACATATAATAAATACAATCATATTCGTAGCAACTATGGTAGAGCCTACCGGAGCCGACATAACTATTGAAACTACCATGCCTAAAAATGAACATAGTACCGAAATAACTGCGGAGCATAATACAACTCCTTTAAAATTATTGATGATTCTCATAGCTGAAAGAGCAGGAAATATAACAAGGGCTGAGATAAGCAGCGAACCTACAAGGTTCATTCCCAATACAATTATAACCGCTATAATAACCGCAATAAGAAGATTAAACCTGTCTGTTTTTATACCTGTTGCCTTTGCAAAATTTTCATCAAATGTTACTGCAAATATCCTGTTATAAAACATTATATATATAGATATAACCACTATAGACATAATAACGCAGACTATAACCTGATTCCCTGAAAGCGTCAGTATTGAGAAGGATCCGAACAAAGTAACGCATACATCTCCTGAAATATTCGACCCCGGGGGGAAAATATTCATAAGCATATACCCGAAAGCCAGTGCACCGACTGAAAGCATCGCAATAAGAGCATCTCCGTTAATTTTTTTATTCTGCCCCGTCTTAAGCAAAAGCACTGCAACAAAAACAGTAACAGGCATAACTATAAAGGTTGACTGCTTTGCCATACCCAAAACATTTGCTACAGCCATAGCGCCAAAAGCAACATGTGAAAGCCCGTCTCCTATATACGAATACCTCTTAAGCACAAGAGTTACACCTAAAAGTGATGAACACAGTGCTATAAGTACTCCTACAGTAATTGCATTTCTTACAAACGCAAACTGCAGATAAGAATTTATTACTGATATAATATTGTTCAAAGTTAAACGCCTCCAAATGTAGAAAATATCTTATAGGCTTCACTATTTCTGTAATCCTGTACTTTTCCAAAATAGAGCTGCCGGCTGCCTATATGCAGTATCGTATCTGCATATGACATAGCTGCATCAAAATCATGTGAAACCATTATAACTGTAAGTCCGTTAGAATTAAGTTTTTTAACCATCTCATAAAAATTTAAAGTTACTTTCGGGTCAAGTCCGCTTACAGGTTCGTCAAGTATAAGTAGCTTTGATGTGGCACATAATGCCCTTGCAAGAAGCACTCTCTGCTGTTGACCTCCTGAGAGGTTCCTGTAACTTTTTTCCCTCAGGTGCCATATTTCAAGTTTTTCCATATTCTCCTGTGCAGTATTTTTTTCAACAGATGAATAAAAAAACCTGTTTTTAAGCTTTGAAAGACAGCCAGAGAGCACTACTTCAAATACTGAAGCCGGAAAATCTCTCTGTACAGGGCTCTGCTGCGGAAGATAGCCTATCTCATAAGGTTTAAGCCCGTCTCCGTAAACTATCTTTCCGGAAACGGGCTCTATCAAATGCAGTAATGTTTTCATAAGGGTACTCTTGCCCGCACCGTTTTCGCCTAAGATACAAAGATAGTCCCCCTCTTTTACACTGAAGTTTATATCCCTGCTTACTACATTGTTATCGTAGCCAAGGACCAAATCACTACAGTTTATAAATGCCATAATATTACATGCTGCCGGTAAATACTATATTCACCGGCAGACCTTCCTCCTCAATATATATAATTAATCAAGTGCTTTTTTTAACACTTCAAGATTTTTCTCCATGACACCGTAATATGTCGTACCGGCTTTTATATCATCCTTTGTAACCGACTGGAGAGAATCCATAACTTCTATTTTCTGGTTTTTATCCCTTGTGTTTTCAACTATAGTTTTAGCTATTTTCTGATCAGATTTTTCAATTGTAAGTACCACAGGGATATCAAGTTCATCAACCTTATTTGCAAGAAATACTACAGTATTGAAGCTTGCTTCCGTTTCAGCGGAACAGCCTACAAACGCCGCATAGTAGTCAAGATTATAATCATCAACCATGTATCTGAACGGGAAACGGTCCCCAAAAACCAATGTATTTCTCTTTGCAAGTTTAACTGCGGTTTCATATTCCTTATCAAGTGATGCAAGCTTTTTGGTATATTTATCCGTATTATTTTTATAAACTTCCTTATTTTCAGGATCTATCTTTTCAATAGACTCTTCTATCTCAGATATAAGTGCCTGAGAATTTTTTAATGAAAGCCATACATGTTCATCATACTCTATCTCTTCAACATCTGAGTGTTCATGGTCTGAATGTTCATGATCCGAGTGTTCATGATCCGAGTGTTCATGGTCTGAATCTTTATGGTCGGCATGATCATGGTCCGCTTCCTGTGAATTATCGTGCTTGTCTTTATCGGAATGGTCATGATCATGATCATCATCAGCCTGCATTCCTTCTTTTACTTCTTCCTCTTTTGCCTTGTTTCCCATTATCTCCATAAGGTTTATAACCTGCATATTCGGGTTGCTTGACTCTGAAAGCGCTCCTTTAACCCAGCCGTCGGATTCTCCTCCCACATATATAAATAAATCACAGGCTGAGATTTTCGCTATATCATCAGCGGTAGGCTGATAGCTGTGAAGATCGCTGCCGTTATCAAGAAGCAGGGTTACATCATATCTGTCTTCCTGACCTTCTATTATCTGATTTACCCAGTCATACTCCGGAAATATAGTACATACTACTGAAATCTTCTTTTGACTTGACTTTTGGTCTCCTCCTGAAAGACCTGATGATGAACTTTGACCTTGTGGTGCTGCACATCCCGATATAAGCAGTGCTGACATAAGTACCGCTGATATTTTCTTAAATAAACCTATTTTTTTCATAATATTTTAATTATAACCTTTCTATAAATAAATGTATAATACACCTATATATTTCTTAAAGCATAAATATTTTTGTTTATAACTCTAATAAAGTTACAGCTTTATAACTTCACCGGAAAGTTCCGCATAGATGTCCCAAAATCACATAAAAAAAGCTAAGAATTCCTGTGATTTATGTAAGGAAAACTCTTAATCAGTGTTTTTCCGGTAAATCCTTATCCTTTCTGCAGCTGCTGCAATATCCCAAAAGAAATGAATCACTGCATATAATTGAATATCCGCATTCCTCTAAAAGACAGGCATTTATCTTATCCATAGCCTCTCCCTCAAGGTGGTACACATGCCCGCAGCCTCTGCATTGAATATGCAAATGCTCATCGCACCCACCGTCAGGATCTAAAAGCTGATAAACGCTGTAATCATCACTTGAGTTTTTGATTTTAAGTATAACACCTGCCTCAGTAAGCTTGTCAAGATTTCTGTAAACAGTAGTCAAATTTGTATGTTTTCCACTGTTTTTAATATGCTCATAAATTTCAGAGGCTGAAACTCTCCTATGCTTATTTGACAGAATGTATGACATTATCTCATCTTTCGCTTTTGTACGGTATCCTCTCTGCACAGTTTCCTCACTTTCCACTTCGCATAAAGATTTTATCACCGGCGCCGGTAATATCTGATTGATTAATATGTTTAAATACAAGTTTCACCGTCTTATACCCAACATATAATCCTCTGCTGATTTCGTATAGAGTATATTTGCAATACTGCCACACAGAACACTATGGCTTGAATATATCTGAAAAATTCCAGAAAACGCAAGTCTTTTGCAATTCTACATAATTTACTTTATGTTGTCAAGAACTTTTATAAAATTTTTTTGTAAAACTCTTGAAAACCCTTTATTTTTTTTCATTTATGTATTAGGATATAGTCAGACAAGTTTTACAAAAGTAAAATTTAAAAATATTGAATCTTTCAGTCATACCTGTCCTATATATAAAAGGCAGAAAATTATATCAAAAACAATAATTAACAATTAATACAGGAGGTTTAGACGATATGGCAAGAAGGAGATTAGGTGGTCTGGTATTACTGGCAGCAGTTGCAGGAGCGGTTGCCGCAGGTGTCTCATACATACTCCAGTACAACTCCTACCACAAAGAACTTGAATCCGAATTTCATGAGTTTGAAGATGAAGATATCAAAAAAGAAAATGAGGACTGTTTATTCAGTACCAAAAAAACTCCAAGCAGAAATTATGTGGCTTTAAGTTCAGACAGGGATGATTTCGTAATAGCTGCAAAAGATACTGCAAAAGCCGCAAAAGGTATGGCAGGTGCGGCAAAAGAAATGCTTAAGGATGTCGGCAATATAATACTTGAAAATGCATCTTCAGCTTCTTCATTTGCAAATGATGCTGCAAAATCAGTTTCAAATAGAGTTAAAGCCGACAGCCGTTTTGAAAAAAAGTATTCAGCAACTGAATCTGTTAAAAGTGCCGAATCTGTTAAAGTTAAAAATGAGGAGGCAGAAAAAAACACAGATGAAAGTGAATATGAAAGCAGTATCTATACAAAGGTTGAAACTGAGCCCTATAAACATGGCGGCGATATTTTACATATTTATGAAGATAATCCGCAACAAGATGATTTTGTATACAAAAGTGCCATGTCGGAAGATAATAACACCGTACCAATAGATAAAGACACTGTATCAGAAGATAATAACACCGTATCGATAGATAAAGGCACTGTATCGGAAGATAATAATACCGTATCGGAAGATAATAAGTTTACATATAAAGCCGATATATATAGGGCTGATAAATATACAGAAAGCAATCAATCCGGTATAAAAGATGTTGTTTTATCTGAAAATACATTGGAGGATGGAAAGACTGACACAAAGCAGACATCAACTACAAGCCAAAGCACCGGAACATCTTATACTAATTTATATAAGGTATCATATACAAATTCAGGTACTTCAGATTCAAGAAATATTAAATCAAAATCAGGAGGTTGGGAATTCAGAGTCAGAAATTCATTTACCCGTGGGGACGATGATAACAATGCAGCTGTATCCGGTTTTAGAACCGTACCTTATAATAATTCTGCACAAAACAGCATGTCAGGCAGTGCAATCCGCAGCTCTGACCGAAACATATTTTTAGATAAAGACTTAAACAGTGCTGCTAAAGAAACTCAGGCAAGCGGTACGCAAATTGAAGAAGAGGATTTTTAAATATCCTGTCTGATTCCATCTTATATCACTTTTGTTATTTTATTATAACAGCAGTATAAATACGACTTTGCAGCAAATATATTTATATTTTTACTTTAAGGTTTAAGGACACAGTATGTAAATTACGGTGTCCTTTATTAATTTAAACTTCAAATTTATATATATTTATATATATATTTATCTTCCATAAATTTAGTAAAATCAAAGCGGATTTACTATAATTTATAAATATCAGACCATTTCGCTTAATTCACTTAATATTAAAAGACTGCCGGGTAATTTATACACTATATGTATATTCAATGTCAGAATACCGTTATAAAATTTTAATTGTTTTACTTATAATAAAGGGGTATAATAAAGTGCATTAACTTTTTGAAAGGATATAAAATGAATAAACTAAAACTATTTAGAAAGATTTCTACCATGCTTTTTATGGCGGGTATGGTGTGTTTTACTCTACCTGCTCATGCTGAAGAAAATACCCCCCCTGCAAATCAGGAGCAGGAGCAAAAAGTCGAGATTACCGCAAAATCAAGAATTACTGAAACCCTTATAACTTCCGACAAACAAAATATCAGTATTAAAGCTGAAAATTCCGGAGATATGCAGGGAACTGACGGTAAATATTACCTGTTTGAACTAAAAGCCTATGAAAACGGAGTGGCTTCAAGAACTGATTATATTAAAGCCTTTGAACCCGGAAAAGTTGAAGCGGTATTTCCGCTTAATTACAATACCGATTCCGATAGGCTTTACAGCAGCTTTGTAATGACGGTATATGATGGCAGCAAATATATAGAAGTCAGCGATCCCAGATATATAACCAATCCTGAAGCAGTTGCAAAAAATACTGCACCATTTAACGATCCTCTTACAAAAAAGGGACTTAATATTGAAATAAATATGCTTGCAGATGCTTTTGAACTCGGAGTAAAGCATGTTGCAACCAATATAGCTTTCCACCAGATACTTGGCGAAGGCATTGATTTTGAATATGAGGGCAAAACCTATCATTTCAATAAAGAGGTCATAGAAAATTATGATAAAACTATAAGTGCCCTTTCAGGCAAAAGTATGACTGTAAGTGCAATTATACTTAACGGATATAATCCGAAAGAACCTGACCTTTTCCATAAAGGCACTCAAAAAACAGATAAAGCGCTTTATTATATGTTTAATGCCGAAACTAAGGAAGGGTTTGAAAAGACTAAGGCAATAGCAGCTTTCCTTGCACAAAGATATGACGGAAGCAATCCTGACCACGGTAAGATATCAAACTGGATAATAGGAAATGAAATAAACAACCAGTACTGGAATTATATAGGCGAGCGAGATATAGCAAGTTATGTCGCTACATACGAAAAGGCATTCAGATTATTCTATACTGCAATTAAAAGTACAAGTGCAAACGACAGAGTTTATTTTTCACTTGACTTTTACTGGAATACACCTTCACAAAAGGACAACAAGACCAAATACGGCGGAAAGGAAATCGTTGATTATTTCAACTCATTTGTAGAAAGAAAAGGTAATATAAACTGGGGTGTTGCGTATCATCCTTATCCGAATCCGCTTACAGAACCTGAATTTTGGGATGATGACCCCACGCAGCATACTAACGACTTTGAATCGCCTGTAATTAATTTTAAAAACCTTTCAGTGCTGACCGACTACTTAAGTCAGGAGCCCTTAAAAGAACCAAGCGGACATGTACGTCATATAATCCTTACTGAACAGGGCTTTACTGCCACAAGTAAAACAAGGGGAGATGTTGAATACCTTCAGGCAGCCGCTTACGCTTATTCATACTATCTTGTTGATTCAAATCCTCATATAGATGCGTATATAGTAAGCAGACAGGTTGATGCACCCCTGGAAGTAAGAGACAGCCTCTCGTTCGGTCTTTGGAGATGTGATATGAATGTCGGTGATGATATAAAAGCTACCTCAAGACGTAAAATCTGGCAGGTATTTAAAAATATAGATAAAAAAGAAACTACACTTGAAAATACTGAATTTGCAAAACAGATTATAGGTATTAGTAAATGGTCTGATGTCGTTCCGAATTTCAGGTGGAAGGCTCTTGAAAAATAATGAGTTAACTATAATTGCACAGCTGACTTAAAATATCTTAAATCTATAAACTATATTATTAAACCTCCACACCGGGTGAAGTGTATACTGCACCGGTCTGGAGGTTTTGTTTCAATTTCACATACTCCAATCTTTATTATACTGACGTTTTAATTAATCGAATTACGCTTCGATAATTAAGACGGCAGTTTTCTATTATCCTGAAAATTCTTATAAAAATAATTACCTGATAAATTAAAGTTCTCAAATTTTCACATACTCTTACATATAAATAAGATATACATGCAAAATTATTAAAAGTATATGCGGAAAATAAAACAACCCGTCAAATAAACTCGTCATAGTTGATATTGCACTTAAAGAGACTCCAATACTGAAACAATAGATTATAAAAAATGTGCCCCGTAAAAGCAACTTTCTTGTTGAAACTAAAATAAATAATGACACTAAACCTGAAATATACGGCACTATCATATATCTGTCTATCATTTTATACACACTGTCAATCCACAACATTTTTATATGGTCTGCATTAATACCTCTTAACCCTAATCTTTGCAATACTATCGCTACAAACGGAAAATAATATATAATATATGCAATAATCAATATCCATAATATATATTCATTTTTCCATGATACTCTTTCAAATGTAGATTCCTTAATTTTCCCTGATAATATATGTATACTTTCAGCAAAGCCTTTTATAGCAGACACTGCTATATGCACTGCCTTTTTTGCAAAAACAGGCAGTTTTTCCTTAAAAATTTTAAAAATTTTCATTGTTCAAAACCTACCTTTAAATTAATTACATACGCTCAGGAGCCTCTACTGCAATAAGTTGCAGCGCTTCACTTAAAATGTCCTTTGTAAGCATTATTGTTGCAAGATAACTTCTTTTAAGCTTTTCATCGCTTTCAGAAAGTATCTTTACATCATGATAAAATGTATTAAATGCATCTGCTACTGCATACATAAACTGACATATTCTATGCGGTGCAAGCTCCTTCCATGCATTTTCAACTACCGAGTTATACTGTACAAGCTCAAGCTCAAGCTTTTTGTGAACCTCCAGTTTTGCAGGCATAAAATCCTCATATGTAAGTTCTGTCCCGCTGCTTTCATAATATTTTGATAAAATTGACTTAATCCTTACTACCGTATAGAGTATATATGGACCTGTATTACCTTTAAATGAAGTAAATCTGTCCGTGTCAAATATATAATCCTTTGAAGCCTGATTTGAAAGATCAGCATATTTTAATGCGGCAAGGCTTATCATCCTTACAGTATCCTCATCTATATTATAATTTATCAAATCAGAATTTCCTAGAGCAGATTTTTCCTTATCAGAATTTTCCTTATCAGAATTTTCCTTATTAAAATTTTCTTTATCTGAATTCTCATTATCAGTATCCGATTCTTTTCTGCTTTCAATTATCTTACTGCGAACGGCATTTTCCGTCTCTTCTATAAGCTGCTCAAGACGCATAACGCCACCTGTTCTTGTCTTAAAAGGTTTCCCGTCTGCACCGTTCATAGTTCCAAAACCTATAAAATTAAGTTCATGTTCAGGTTTTACTATACCGGCTTTTTTTGCCACTCTAAAAAACTGTGTATAATGTAGCTCCTGTCTTTTATCAGCTACATAAATATATCTGTCGGGATTATAAAGTGCCTCTCTTTCAATCAATGTGGCAAGATCGGAGGTGGTATAAAGGGCACCTCCGTCAGATTTTTTTATAATACAGGGAGGCAGCTCCTTTGTATCACCTTCCTGTCTTATATCAACTACAAGTGCACCCTCGGACATATAAGCTATGCCTCTTTTTTCAAGATCGGTACACATATCTTCTATATAAGGCTGTGCATCCGACTCTCCTTTCCAAAGTTCAAAATCCACATTTAAATTTCTGTAATTTTTTACAAGGTCCTCTTTTGAAACCCTCATTATATGTTTCCATAAAGCCATATAATTCCTGTCTCCGTTTTGGAGCTTTACGGTAGATTTCATAGCCCTTTCTTTAAATACGGGATTTTCTTTTGCTTTTTGTGAAGCAGACGGATATATCTCCTCAAGCTCGTCTATATCAAATGGTGCTTTATCAGGAAATTCGCCTTTAAAGTTCTCATCAAAATATACAAGCTGAGGCTGTCTGTCCCTAAGTTCCTCTATTATAAGCCCCATCTGAAGCCCCCAGTCTCCAAGATGTATATCTCCTATCATTTCATTCCCGAAATATTTTCCCATTCGCTTAAAGCTTTCGCCTATAACGGCAGAACGCAGATGCCCTACATGTAACGGTTTTGCCGCATTTGCACCGCCATAATCCACAATTATCTTTTTAGGCGGATTATCGGCAGCCGCACCAAACCTTTCATTTTGTGCCATCTCCTTTAAATATGAATTTAAAAGCTCCGGATTTATATCTATATTTATAAATCCGGGTGCACAGATATTTACATTTTCAAATGCGGAATTTTTATTTAATATTGCAGCAACATCACCTGCTATTTCCATCGGATTTTTTTTATACTGTTTTGCGGCGGAAAGTGCCGAATTGCACTGGAACTGACATAAATCGGGACGGTTTGAAACTAAAACGGTACCATAACCGCCTTCATACGAGCACTCCTTAAAAGCCCTGCTTACTTCATCACTCAATATTTCTAAAATTTTTTTCATTTTATCTCCTAAAATATATGCAAACACCGGAATACATCTAACAGGTATAGACTGCTTTATGCATTCCGGTAGTAAATTTAAAAAGCATTTAAATTTTCGGTTTTTTATATAAATTGTAAATCTCTATTTTAGACTCTTGAAAGATACTCACCTGTACGGGTGTCTATCTTAATTTTATCGCCTATATTTACAAATAGCGGCACATATACTACTGCACCTGTTTCCACAGTTGCCGGTTTAGTAGCACCTTGAGCTGTATTTCCTGCAAATCCGGGTTCAGTCTCTGTTATCTCAAGTTCTACGAAAAGAGGAGCTTCAACTGAAAAGACATCTCCGTTAAATGAGCATATCTTTACCATATCATTCTCCTTTACAAACTTAAGCGCATCACCGACTTTATCCGCATTTAATGCTATCTGGTCATAAGTCTCGGTATTCATAAAGTTAAACATATCTCCGTCTGAGTACAGATACTGCATTTCAGCCCTATCTATTCTTGCTTGTGGAAATTTTTCAGTTGGGCGGAAAGTACGCTCCACAACACTTCCCGTCTTTACATTTTTAATCTTTGTACGAACGAAGGCAGCACCTTTTCCCGGCTTAACATGCTGGAATTCAATTATCTGGTACACCTGTCCCGGCTCAATCTCCAATGTTATGCCGTTTCTAAAATCACCTGCTGAAATCATATTTTTTTCCTCCTAAAAATCGCATTGCTTACCTATTTTAAACTAAAAATGCACTCTTTTCAAGTGGTTTTTACTTAAATCATTTTATTAAGTATAAGATGTCTTTAGTCAACTGCTCCTTTTTAAGCGGAATATTTTTCTTCAAGTAATCATTCTTCAAATGACTCTGCATCATTTGCGTACACACAGCTTAATATAAGTTCAGATATAAATATAGCTAAAAATAATATTTTTTTGTATTATCCTCATTGTTATTAAATAAAAATCTAAAATTAATCAAATAAGATCTTTTAATCATTTTTAATGCAGTTTCAAAAAACCGCAGACCTGCATACAATTAAGCAGACCTGCGGTTTTTAATATACTATAATTAATTAAATTTATTAAATTAAATAGAACAGCTCTAATACATAGGTCTTCTTCTGAAAATAATATCATCAAAACCCTGTAAGCAGATTATTCTATAATCTTAATAACTCTTCCTGAACCTACTGTACGTCCACCCTCACGGATAGCAAAGCGAAGTCCCTGCTCACATGCGATAGGATGGATAAGTTCGATAGTCATCTCAACATTATCTCCCGGCATGCACATCTCAGTACCTGCAGGAAGTTCACATACACCTGTGATATCGGTTGTTCTGAAATAAAACTGCGGACGATAGTTATTAAAGAAAGGAGTATGACGTCCACCCTCTTCCTTTGTAAGAACGTATACCTGTGCGGTAAACTTCTTATGGCATTTTACTGTGCCCGGCTTTGCAAGAACCTGTCCACGCTCAATCTCAGTTCTCTGTACACCACGAAGAAGTGCACCTATATTATCACCTGCCTGAGCCTGGTCAAGAAGCTTCCTGAACATCTCTATACCGGTAACAACTGTTTTCTTAACATCTTCATGTATACCGAGAATTTCAACCTCATCATTAAGTTTAAGTGTACCTCTCTCAACACGACCGGTAGCTACAGTACCACGTCCTGTAATTGTAAATACATCCTCAACAGGCATAAGGAAAGGCTTTTCGGTATCACGCTCAGGATCCGGTATATACTCATCAACTGCATCCATAAGCTCCATTATCTTATCTCCCCACTCACTGTTCGGATCTTCAAGTGCTTTAAGTGCAGAACCCTGTATTATAGGTGTATCATCTCCGGGGAATTCATACTCATTAAGACGCTCTCTGATTTCCATGTCAACAAGTTCAAGAAGCTCTGGATCATCAACCATATCACATTTATTCATAAATACCACGATATAGGGAACACCTACCTGACGTGCAAGAAGGATATGCTCCTGTGTCTGTGCCATAACACCGTCAGTAGCGGCAACCACGAGGATCGCCCCGTCCATCTGTGCTGCACCGGTGATCATATTCTTTACATAGTCGGCATGTCCGGGACAGTCAACATGTGCATAATGCCTTTTCTTTGTTTCATACTCAACATGTGCGGTTGAAATAGTAATTCCACGCTCTCTTTCTTCCGGAGCCTTATCAATATTTTCAAAATCAACAATTTTATTTGTATCTGAAGGGAGCTTTGTTGCAAGTACTTTTGTAATTGCTGCTGTAAGTGTTGTCTTGCCGTGGTCAACATGTCCGATGGTACCTATGTTAGCATGCGGCTTTGATCTGTCAAATTTTGCTTTTGCCATTTTAATTCCTCCTTGAAATGCATTTGCATTATATTATTTTATTGTATTTTCACTGCATTGTATTATATATTATATACAATATTTTATCAAGCAAATTTACAGGTATTTAAACCCGTATCATGTTATATAATTTGCTTTTGTTTATTTATTTCCTTTTCTTTCAGAAACAATTTTTTCCTGAACTGACTTGGGAACCTGTTCGTATTTCTCAAAGAACATAGAGTAATTTCCTCTTCCCTGTGTCTTTGAACGTAAGTCTGTAGCATACCCGAACATCTCTGCAAGCGGTACATAGGCATTTATCTGCTTTCCTGCAGCTATATCTTCCATGCCCTCTATACGTCCTCTTCTTGCATTTATATCTCCGATTACATCTCCCATGTAATCTTCAGGCATTGTTACCTCAACCTTCATTATAGGCTCAAGAAGTACAGGACCTGCTTTTGCCATAGCATCTTTAAATGCAAGTGAGCCTGCTATATGGAAAGCCATCTCTGAAGAGTCAACCTCATGGTATGAACCGTCATATACATTTGCATAGATTCCGAGTACCGGAAAACCTCCAAGTATACCCGCTTTTGCAGCTTCTTCTATACCTTCTCCAACAGGTGGTATGTATTCTTTAGGTATTGAACCTCCAACTACTGAAGATTCAAACTTAAATGTCTCCTCTCCATTCGGATCCATAGGTTCAAACCTGACCTTACAATGTCCGTACTGTCCACGTCCGCCTGACTGCTTTGCATACTTGCTGTCAACCTCAACTGATTTTGTAAAGGTCTCCTTATATGCAACCTGCGGTGCACCTACATTGGCTTCAACATTAAATTCTCTTAAAAGCCTGTCTACTATTATCTCAAGGTGAAGCTCACCCATACCGGATATAATTGTCTGTCCGGTTTCAGTGTTGGTCTTTGCCCTGAAAGTGGGATCTTCTTCAGCAAGCTTCTGAAGTGCCTCTATCATCTTGGTCTGACCAACCTTTGTCTTAGGTTCTATGGCTATATCTATAACCGGCTCCGGGAATTCCATAGATTCAAGAATTACAGGGTGCTGTTCATCACATAATGTATCTCCTGTAGTTGTAAGCTTAAACCCGACTGCAGCCGCTATATCGCCTGAATATACCTTATCAAGCTCCTGTCTCTTATTTGCATGCATCTGCAATACACGACCTATACGCTCTTTTTTGCTCTTTGTAGCATTCAGTACATATGAGCCTGAATTGATAGTTCCTGAGTATACTCTGAAAAACGCAAGCTTTCCTACATAAGGATCGGTCATTATCTTAAATGCAAGTGCTGAAAAAGGCTCTTCATCTGAAGAATGTCTCTCAACCTCATTTCCATCAAGATCAACACCCTTTATAGCAGGTATGTCAACCGGTGATGGCATAAACTCGATTATAGCATTTAAAAGTTTCTGTACTCCCTTGTTTCTGTAAGCCGAACCGCAGCATACCGGAACCGCCGTACATTCACAGGTAGCTTTCCTAAGCACCTTTTTAAGCTCATCAATGCCGGGCTCTCTGCCTTCAAGATATTCCATCATAAGATCATCATCAAGCTCACATATTTTTTCAATCAACTCGGAACGGTAAAGCTGAGCATCCTCTTTATAATCCTCAGGGATATCCTCTATACTAATCTTTTCTCCCTTGTCATCATGATAAAAATATGCCTTCATCTCAAAGAGATCTATGATGCCTTTAAATTCATCTTCTTTTCCTATCGGAATAGTAAGTATTATGGCATTTTTTCCGAGACGCTTGCGTATCTGCTCAACTGCACCGTAGAAGTTGGCACCGAGTATATCCATCTTATTTACAAATGCCATACGTGGTACATTATATGTATCCGCCTGTCTCCATACATTTTCCGACTGCGGTTCCACACCGCCCTTTGCACAGAATACTCCGACTGCACCGTCAAGAACCCTAAGAGATCTTTCAACCTCAACAGTGAAGTCAACGTGTCCCGGCGTATCTATAATATTAATTCTGTTATCAAGCTCACCCGGCTTATTTTTGTTATTTTCCTGTATTGTCCAATGGCATGTTGTGGCAGCGGAAGTGATTGTAATACCTCTCTCTTGTTCCTGCTCCATCCAGTCCATTGTCGCAGTTCCTTCATGAGTATCACCAATCTTATAATTGACACCGGTATAATACAGGATACGCTCTGTAAGTGTAGTTTTACCTGCATCTATATGTGCCATTATACCTATATTTCTGGTCCTCTCTAAAGGATATTCTCTTCCTGACAAATTTATTCCTCCTTATAAGACTAGAATCTATAATGAGCAAACGCCTTGTTAGCTTCTGCCATCTTATGCATGTCTTCTTTTCTCTTGACTGCCGCCCCTGTATTGTTGGCAGCATCCATAAGTTCATTGGCAAGTCTTTCTTCCTGTGTCTTTTCACCTCTTTTGCGTGAAAACATAGTAAGCCATCTGAGTGCAAGTGCCTGTCTTCTTTCAGGCTTGACTTCTATAGGAACCTGATATGTGGCTCCGCCAATTCTTTTTGCTTTTACTTCGAGCACGGGCATAATATTGTTCATGGCTGCTTCAAAAACCTCAACAGGTTCTTTTTCAGTTTTTTCAGCTATTCTATTAAATGCTCCGTACACTATTTTCTGCGCAACACCCTTTTTTCCGTCTAACATAATATTGTTAATAAGCTTTGTAACAACCTTATTATTGTACAAAGGGTCTGCGAGAACATCTCTTTTTTGCTTATTACCTTTACGTGGCACGTTTTCTTCCCTCCTTAATAATTCCGCCGTAAACGGCTTTTGATTAGATCTCCGGTACTCATATTTATATGTTTCAGAATATAGCAGTTACAATTTAATTATAATATACTTATACCCTTCATTTATATGTGTCGTGCTTTTCATGTCTGCTATCTGCAACCAACAGATTTATACAATCCAGCACATCCCTATCTAAACTGTGATTATTAAAATTTTAAGCTGTTTTTTATTTTATTTGTATCGTTAAAACCTATATGCAACTGACTATTTCTTATCTTTAGGTTTCTTTGCACCGTATTTTGAACGGGCTTGTTTCCTATTTGCCACACCTGCCGTATCAAGTGTACCACGGATTATATGATACCTTGTACCCGGAAGATCCTTCACCCTGCCTCCACGGATAAGCACAACGCTGTGCTCCTGAAGGTTATGTCCCTCGCCCGGTATATATCCGGTTACTTCTATTCCATTTGAAAGACGCACCCTTGCAATCTTACGGAGTGCCGAGTTGGGTTTTTTAGGTGTAGCTGTTTTAACTGCTGTACAAACTCCTCTTTTCTGAGGTGCAGATACATCTATCGCCTTCTTATGAAGTGAATTAAATCCCTTCTGGAGTGCCGGCGATGTCGATTTTTTTACAGATGTCTGTCTGCCTTTTTTTACAAGCTGGTTAAATGTAGGCATTTCCTTTTATACCTCCTTTAATATTGTAATTTCTGTGGTTGCGTACATCCTGTTTAAATTAAACTAAGTTATTTACTTTCGCATTTAACTTAAAAATACAACAGAACTGCACTGAAAAAAGCATGTTTTCACACGCCCTGCTATTATATATTCCATAGACAAAGGTGTCAAGTGGCAAGTTACTTAATGCTCCCGACAACTTTTTCAGATGATTTTAAAAACTTATTATCCTGTAGGTTCCTATTTAACAAGTTTTACAGTCCCTATAAGCTTTTCCGCTTCCCCAGCAAGTTTAGATTCGCTGATTGCGGCTGAAAATGCCTGTACTCCTATAATATAGCCATCCTTTTCAAAATGATATATATACATATATATATCATTTTCTATATTCTGCTGAGGATTTTTTACCATTACCGATTCAAAACCGTATACATCAGTATCGCCTATTTTTTTACTGCTCCTATCCTTCATTGCATACAGATTACTTCCTTCAAAATCCTTATATATCAGCTCATTCAAATCCTTTGCAGTCTCTTGCTGTGCCCCTTCTTCATCATTAAGCTTATATACGCTAAAAGCAAACTGAGTACTTCCCTCATCATTTGTAATCTCAAGACTGCTGTCATCATAAAGCAGTTCACTGTCATTTACTTCACGATATCTGGCAGGTGAATCCACTGTAAATGTTTTATCCCAAAAAGTATAGGTTACTATTTTATTACCTTCTATATTTTTTTTAATCATAATAATACCGAAAACTATAAGTATTATTACTGTTACAAATATTCTAAGCCTATTTAAAAAACGCATCTTAAACTCCTTTAGGGTTAATTATAAAAATTAATATGACAAAGGCTGCACGGGAATGATAGACATTCCCGTGCCACCCGGCTGTAATGTTTCATTTTAATCATCAGTATTTTTTACTGCATTTTCTGCCATATTTTCAACACTTTCGGCTGCAATACCTGTTTCGGTATTATAAGCCGCATCGTCAGCTATATCCGCTGTACTGTCTTCTCCCTGCCCTGACATCTCCGAGTTCTCCTCATCAATCTCAAGCACCTCAGAATCAATCCTTACGTTTCTGTAACGCTTCATTCCCGTTCCTGCAGGTATAAGTTTACCTATAATTACATTTTCCTTTAAGCCGTACAGGCGGTCAATCTTACCATTTATAGCCGCCTCAGTAAGCACCTTTGTAGTTTCCTGGAATGAAGCTGCGGAAAGAAATGAATCCGTTGCAAGTGATGCCTTTGTAATACCCAGCATTACCTGTCTGCCTTCAGCAGGTCTTTTGCCCTGTGATATAAGTCTTTCATTAATGTCATTATATTCAAGTACATCAACAGATACTCCCGGAAGAAATTCCGAATCGCCGCCTTCTTCAATCTTAACTTTTTTAATCATCTGACGTACAATTATCTCTATATGCTTGTCATTGATCTCAACACCCTGGAGCCTGTAAACCTTCTGAACTTCCCTTATCATATAGTCCTGTACCGCACGTACACCCTTTATCCTAAGTATATCATGCGGATTCAGGCTTCCCTCGGTAAGCTCGTCTCCCGCTTCTATCTCCTGATTATTTTCAACCTTAAGTCTTGCACCGTAAGACATAAGATAGGTCTTTGATTCGCCTGTTGTATCATTTGTAACTATAATTTCACCCTTTTTCCTGATATCGGGTATCTCAACCCTTCCCGCAATCTCTGATATTACTGCAAGTCCTTTGGGTTTTCTTGCCTCAAAAAGCTCCTCAACACGGGGAAGACCCTGAGTTATATCGCCACCCGCAACACCGCCTGTATGGAAAGTACGCATAGTAAGCTGTGTTCCCGGTTCTCCTATAGACTGTGCCGCTATAATTCCTACAGCTTCTCCTACCTGCACCGCCTGTCCTGTTGCCATATTTGCACCGTAACAGCGTGCACATACACCGTTATGGCATTTACATGAAAGCACCGTTCTTATCTTTACATAATCACGATTCTCCCTTTTAAGTACATCCATAACCGCAGCTGCCCTCTTAGGGGTGCACATCTGATTTTCTCTTATTACTTCCTCACCCGTGTCAGGATTTATTATAGTTTCTGCTATGTAGCGTCCTGTAATCCTCTCCTCAAGGCTTTCTATAACTTCACTGCTTTTTATCATATTGCTTTTTTCACTGAACGCCTTTATTTCCATAAAAGGAATTTCTTTGCCTTCACAACAGTCAACTTCACGTATTATAAGATCTTGAGATACATCAACCAGTCTTCTTGTAAGATATCCTGAATCTGCCGTACGCAGTGCAGTATCTGAAAGACCCTTTCTTGCGCCATGTGCTGATATAAAATATTCAAGAACATCAAGTCCTTCACGGAAGTTTGATTTTATAGGAAGCTCTATAGTATGACCTGTTGTATCAGACATAAGTCCTCTCATGCCTGCAAGCTGTTTTATCTGTTTATCAGAACCTCTTGCACCTGAATCAGCCATCATAAATATATTATTATAGGCATCAAGTCCTTCAAGAAGATCCTTTGTAAGCCGTTCATCAGTCTGCTTCCATACTTTTATAACTTCCTCATAGCGTCCTGTATCGGTAAGCAAACCTCTTCTATAATTTTTTGCAATCTCCTCAACAGTATGCTCAGCTTCTTTTATAAGCACTTTTTTACTTTCAGGAACTGTCATATCCGATATGGAAACGGTCATAGATGCAGTAGTTGAATACTTATATCCTATCGCCTTTATGTCATCAAGTACCGTTGCGGTTTTTGAAAGGCCGTGTATATTTATAACTTTTTCAAGGATCTGCTTACATTTTTTCTTATTTACAAGAAAATCTATCTCAGGAAGCAGTTCATTGCCCTCTATACTCCTGTCAACAAAGCCGAGATCCTGAGGTATTATCTCATTAAACAAAAGTCTCCCTACTGTAGATGTTATTACCCGGCTCTTTTTTCTTCCGTCAGGAAACAGCCTGCTTACCTTTACATGTATTCTTGAATGAAGTGTAATAACTTTATTTTCATACGCAAGTATTGCTTCATTTATACTCTTAAAGTATTTATCTTCACCTTTTGCACCTGGACGCATCTGTGTCAGGTAGTAAATCCCCAATACCATATCCTGCGACGGAACCGCTACCGGACCTCCATCTGACGGCTTAAGGAGATTGTTTGGTGAAAGCAGAAGAAATCTGCATTCCGCCTGTGCTTCAACTGAAAGCGGAAGATGGACAGCCATCTGGTCTCCGTCAAAATCCGCATTAAAAGCCGTACATACTAAAGGATGAAGCTTTATAGCCTTACCCTCCACAAGTACAGGTTCAAAAGCCTGTATGCCCAGTCTGTGCAGTGTAGGCGCCCTGTTAAGCATAACAGGATGTTCCTTTATAACCTTCTCAAGCACATCCCATACTGAAGTCTGCATCCTCTCAACCATCTTTTTTGATGCTTTTATATTGCTTGCAATACCCTGAGTTACAAGCTCTTTCATAACAAAAGGCTTAAACAGCTCAATTGCCATCTCCTTAGGAAGTCCGCATTGATAAATCTTTAATTCAGGACCTACAACTATAACGGAACGACCTGAATAATCAACACGTTTTCCAAGAAGATTCTGTCTGAAACGCCCCTGTTTTCCTTTAAGCATATCCGAAAGCGATTTTAATGCACGGTTTCCGGGTCCTGTTACCGGTCTGCCCCTCCTGCCATTGTCTATAAGTGCATCAACAGCTTCCTGAAGCATCCTTTTTTCGTTTCTTATTATGATATCCGGAGCACCCAGCTCAAGCAGTTTTGCAAGACGATTGTTTCTATTTATTATCCTTCTGTAAAGATCATTTAAATCACTTGTTGCAAATCTGCCGCCTTCAAGCTGCACCATAGGTCTTATATCAGGAGGAATAACAGGTATAACATTAAGAACCATCCATTCAGGTTTATTTCCCGAATTTCTAAATGCCTCTATCACCTCAAGCCTTTTTATTATCTTTGCCCTTTTTTGACCTGAAGCTTCTACAAGCTGTTCT
Organism: Johnsonella ignava ATCC 51276; assembly: GCF_000235445.1. Lineage (GTDB taxonomy): Bacteria > Bacillota > Clostridia > Lachnospirales > Lachnospiraceae > Johnsonella > Johnsonella ignava. Next base: position 301,636 of record NZ_JH378831.1, read on the forward strand.
TTTAATTCTCTTGATTCCCTCTCAAGATCTATGTTCTGGAGAAGCTCAAGCACCGACTCGGCACCCATTCCTGCCCTAAAATTTCCGAAACCGTAAAGTTCTATTGCCTCCCTGTACTCTTTTTCAGAAAGTACCTGTTTATAACTAAGTTCGGTTTTGACAGGATCAAGGACTACATATGAAGCAAAATACAATACTTTTTCAAGAACTCTAGGCGACATGTCCAGAATCAATCCCATACGAGACGGTATACCTTTAAAATACCATATATGTGATACCGGTGCAGCAAGCTCTATATGCCCCATACGCTCACGTCTTACACTTGACTTTGTAACCTCAACTCCGCAGCGGTCGCATATAACACCTTTATGACGTATTTTCTTGTATTTTCCACATGTACATTCCCAGTCCTTGCTCGGTCCGAAAATCTTTTCACAGAAAAGTCCGTCTCTTTCAGGTTTGAGTGTTCTGTAATTTATAGTTTCAGGTTTTTTCACCTCGCCATGAGACCATTCCCTGATTTTTTCAGGTGAGGCAAGACCTATCTGAATATTGTCAAATGCTATTGGCTGATAGATTTCATTATTATCAGGCATGAATTTACTCCTTCCTTAAAATACGACATATCATCTGTGAATCTTTTAGTAGCTGTCATCATCCGTATCATCAGATACATCCGGTTCATCTTCATAATCTGTATCCTCTTTTTCAAAATCATCATCAGAATCATCACCGGAAGTCTCTTCTACATCTACAAGCTCCTCCCCATTAAATTCCTTTGTGGAAAAGCCGCCTTTTGACAGTTCCTCGTCATTATGGTATTTCCTGTCTCCTTCTATAATGGAATTAATGCTTAAATCACCGTAACTTAGGTTTTCCTTAAGCTCAACTTCAGTTCCGTCTTCATTTAATACTCTTATATCAAGGCCTAATGACTGAAGCTCTTTAAGCAGAACCTTAAATGATTCGGGGATGCCCGATTCGGGTATGTTTTCACCTTTTATAATGGCTTCATAGGTCTTAACACGTCCTATAACATCATCAGACTTAACTGTAAGTATTTCCTGAAGTGTATATGAAGCTCCATATGCCTCAAGTGCCCATACTTCCATCTCACCGAAACGCTGACCGCCGAACTGTGCTTTACCTCCAAGCGGCTGCTGCGTAACAAGCGAATACGGACCTGTAGACCTTGCATGTATCTTGTCATCAACCAGGTGATGCAGCTTAAGGTAGTGCATATGACCTATAGTAACCGGGCTGTCAAAATATTCTCCGGTTCTTCCGTCTCTAAGCCATACCTTTCCGTCTCTTGAAATAGGAACCCCTTTCCAAAGCTTCCTATGTTCAAGGTTATTTTTAAGATAATCCATAACACGGCTGTCAACTATGTCTTTATATTTTTCTTCAAAAAATTCATATTCTTCATTTACATAGTCATTTGCCATCTCAAGCATATCCATTATGTCATTTTCATTTGCACCGTCAAATACGGGTGTTGCTATATTAAAACCAAGTGCCTTTGCCGCAAGCGACAGGTGTATCTCAAGAACCTGCCCTATATTCATACGTGAAGGAACTCCAAGCGGATTCAGCACTATATCAAGCGGTCTGCCGTTTGGAAGAAATGGCATATCCTCTACCGGAAGTACTCTTGAAACAACACCTTTATTTCCATGACGACCTGCCATCTTGTCCCCTACGGATATTTTCCTTTTTTGTGCTATATATATACGCACACTCTGGTTTACACCCGGCGGAAGATCAGGATTGTCTTTTCTTTTAAATATCTTAGCATCAACAACCACACCGTATGAACCGTGCGGAACTTTAAGTGATGTGTCTTTTACTTCCCGTGCCTTTTCACCGAATATTGCACGCAGCAGTCTTTCTTCGGCAGTAAGCTCAGTCTCTCCCTTAGGCATTACCTTTCCTACAAGGATATCACCGGCACGCACATCCGCACCAACTCTTATAATTCCGCTTTCATCAAGATCCTTAAGAGCTTCATCACCCACTCCCGGAACATCTTTTGTAATTTCCTCAGGACCGAGCTTTGTATCTCTTGCAACACATTCATACTCTTCTATATGTATTGAAGTATATACATCATCCTGTACCAGCTTTTCACTTAATAAAACCGCATCTTCATAATTATAGCCCTCCCAGGTCATAAAACCTATAAGAGGGTTTTTACCAAGTGCTATCTCACCATTATGTGTTGAGGGTCCGTCAGCTATAATCTCGCCCTTCTCAACATGATCTCCTTTATAAACTATCGGTTTTTGATTGTAAGAATTTGACTGATTGCTCCTTAAAAATTTAGTAAGGCGATACACATCTTTCTGTCCGTCCTCATCTCTTTTTATCACAATAGAATCAGCACTGCTTAAAAGTACCTTGCCTGCATGTTTTGCAAGTACACATACACCTGAATCAACTGCCGCTTTTTCCTCCATACCCGTACCTACTACAGGTTCTTCGGTAATCATAAGCGGAACAGCCTGACGCTGCATATTTGAACCCATAAGTGCACGGTTTGCATCATCATTTTCAAGGAAAGGTATCATACTGGTAGCAACTGAAAAGACCATTTTGGGAGAAACGTCCATAAGATCTATCCTTGACTTTTGGAACTCAGATATTTCATCTCTAAATCTTCCTGAAACATTGCTGTTTTTAAAATGCCCTTCCTCATCAAGCGGCTCATTTGCCTGTGCAACTACAAAATTATCCTCCTCATCGGCAGTTATATAAACTACTTCATCAGTAACCACAGGATTTGCAGGATCTGTAGTTTTATCAACCACTCTATAAGGTGCTTCTACAAACCCGTAAGAATTGACTTTTGCAAAACTTGCAAGCGAATTTATAAGACCTATATTCGGACCTTCCGGAGTTTCAATAGGGCACATTCTGCCATAATGTGTATAATGCACATCACGCACTTCAAATCCTGCCCTGTCCCTTGAAAGTCCACCCGGTCCAAGTGCTGAAAGCCTTCTTTTATGTGTAAGCTCTGAAAGCGGGTTGTTCTGATCCATAAACTGTGAAAGCTGTGAACTTCCGAAAAATTCTTTTATGGCGGCTGTAACAGGTTTTATATTTATAAAACTCTGTATATTCAAATCCGTTCCGTCATATGTTGACATCCTCTCTCTTACAACCCTCTCCATCCTTGAAAGACCTATTCTGAACTGGTTCTGCAAAAGCTCGCCCACAGCCCTTATACGTCTGTTTCCAAGGTGATCTATATCATCATTATTACCTATACCTTCTTCTATATGCATATTGTAATTTATCGAAGCAAATATATCTTCTTTTGTAATATGCTTAGGTATAAGTTCGCCTATATTTTTCTTTATAGCCTCTTTAAGTGCCTCCGTGCTTTCCGATTCTTCAATGATCTGTTTAAGCAGCGGATAGTATACAGCCTCTGTAACTCCAAGTTCCTGAGGATTTTCTATATCTACAAATTTTTTAATATCAACCATAAGATTTGAAAGAACTTTTACATTTCTGTCATTTCCTTCAATATATACATATGGCACTGCCGAATTCTGTATCTCAAGAGCTTTTTCCTTTGTAAGGCTTTCTCCCGCTTCGGCAATAATCTCACCCGTTTCAAAGTTAATTACATCTTCAGCAAGTACATGACCTGCTATACGATATTTAAAATTGAGTTTCTTATTGAATTTATAACGTCCTACTTTTGCCAAATCATAACGTCTGGGATCAAAAAACATAGAATTAAGCAGACTCTGTGCATTATCCACTGAAAGCGGTTCTCCCGGTCTTATCTTTTTATAAAGCTCCAAAAGACCTCCTTCATAGTTTTCCGATGAATCCTTTGCAAGACTTGCTATAAGTTTAGGTTCATCACCAAACAGATCAAGTATCTCTTCATTTTTTCCAATACCCATTGCTCTTAAAAGCACTGTAATAGGCACTTTTCTGGTTCTATCAACACGTACATAAAATACATCATTTGAATCCGTTTCATATTCAAGCCATGCACCACGGTTGGGAATCACCTGTGCAAAGAAGCACTTTTTACCAAGTTTATCATGCTCTATGGTATAATAGATACCGGGTGAACGCACCAGCTGGCTTACAATAACTCTCTCGGCACCGTTTATTATAAACGATCCTGTTTCTGTCATAAGGGGGAAATCTCCCATATAGGTTTCCTGACTGATTATAGTATCATCACTTTTCCGCCTTAAGGTAAGATTTGCTTTCATAGGTGCGGAGTATGTGGAATCTCTGTCCTTACATTCTGCTATGGTGTATTTTATCTCATCTGTGAACAGCTTATAGTTTGAGAAATCCAGTGTAAAATTCCCGGCAAAATCTTCAATCGGGAATATATCTTTAAAAACTTCTTTAAGACCTTCTTTTAGAAACCACTGATAAGAATCTTTTTGGATCTCTATCAATGCCGGCATTTCAAGAACTTCTTTCTGCATGGAGAAGCTCATCCTTACGCTTTTCCCGGATTGCACGGGATGCATCTTGCTTTTTTCCATAGATGTTTCACCTCTGTTAATATATGAATTGACTGCTTCCATACTTTAGAGAAGCAGCTTGATATCTCAAAAGGCTACTCCCCCACGATAGTGCACCCCTGATAGTATCACTTTCTACAAAATGTGTCAATACAAATTTCCTTGATTTTTGTTTTTTTTTTGATATAATTCCAGTGCGTTTTATACGTTATTTAATATATCCGGAGGAAATATAAATTGAATACAATCATCACTGTGATCGGTATAATCCTTGTTATTGTTGTAGTACTGCTTGGCATACTTTATTTTATAGGAAGCCGGCTTGAGAAAAAACAGAGTGAGCAACAGGCTGCCATAGAAGCATCAAAACAAGTGGTTTCAATGCTCGTTATAGATAAAAAGCGTTTGAAAATCAAGGAGTCAGGGCTCCCCAGAATAGTTTATGAACAAACTCCTGCCTATCTCAGATGGACTAAAGTCCCTGTGGTTAAAGCAAAAATCGGTTCCAAAATCATGACACTTATGGCTGATGAAAAAGTATTTGGCCTGCTTCCTTTAAAATCTGAAGTAAAGGTAGTTATAAGCGGTATCTATATAAGCGAAATCAAAAGTGTACGGGGCGGTATTCCGGTAAAGAATGAAACAAAAAAAGGGTTCTTTGCAAAATTTGCAGAAAAGATGCAGACCCGTGTACAGGAACAAAAACAAAAAACAAAATAGTACTATCAAGATTATAAAAATCCCGGAGCTAAAATACATCCGAGATTTTTATTTTTATCCTATATTTCAAATGTCGCATTATATATGCTTATCACAAGTTTACATTCCGACAAAAGCATCTCCCCTGTATAAAGCGAGTAATGAATATCTGCCGTTATTCTGTCATTATTCCTGCAAATATCTACCGCATAAGTCCTTACTCCCATATCTATATCTCCGTAAACAGTCTTATACAATGCAGGATTCATATCCTCTCCGGGTCTAAAATCCATACTTGAGTCCACAAATCCCCGTCTTATAAGACTTGCACTTTTATCATTAAACGTAAAGGTATTTTTTATCAGGCTGCTTTTATCATCAGCAATTTCTTCATAATTAATTTTATGCATGCCGTCCTCAAACTCATAAAAACCGGAAACGTTATATTCCATATCTTCAGCAGCCATACCTTTAACTATATGTGTACTTTTTATATTTAATAAAACCTTTTGCTTCATTATAAAGTTTCGCTTCACTAATAAATATTATTAATAAAATAATTAAGTTCTAATATTCCTCTATCTGTATTTTTATACTTTCCTCCACTTCTTTAGGAAGTATTGAAGATGCAAAATCTCTGAACCTCTCAGCAAGATCGCTTACATAAAAACTGTGTCCGCCTTCATTTTGTCCATCACATAAAAGTTTTTCGCTTCTTAGCAGTTCTCTTAATTCAATGGCAGTTTCATATGCAGGATTTACAAGAGTTACTTCATCTCCCATAATCCGTCTTATTGCAGATCTTAAAAGCGGGTAATGCGTACAACCCATAACAAGTGTATCTATATATTTTTGCTTTATCTCATTTACATACCTGCTTATTATCTCATCAGTAACACTATCATGAGTAAGCCCTTCTTCAACCAGCGGCACCAGAAGCGGACATGCCTTTTGTATCACTTCAACATCCGGCTTTAAAGCTTTAATCGTCTTAGGATATATCCTGCTGTCAACGGTTCCGCTTGTACCTATAATGCCTATCCTGCCGTTTTGTGTGGCTTCAACGGCAGCTCTTGCACCTGAATGTATCACACCTATTATAGGCACGCTGCTTTCAAGCGAGAGTGTTTCAAGTGCATAGGCACTTGCGGTATTGCATGCTATAACTATTGCCTTTACCTTTTTAGTCATGAGGAATCTATAAATCTGTCTTGAATAACGTATTATAGTATCCTTTGATTTACTTCCGTAAGGTACTCTCGCAGTATCTCCGAAATATACCAGCTTTTCATACGGCATCTGCCTTATTATTTCTCTTGCAACAGTAAGCCCGCCAACACCTGAATCAAATACCCCTATCGGTGAATCCCTCCTGCTCTCAGTATCAAGACTGCCGGCTTTATTTTGCCAATTTGCCAGGCTTTTTACCTGCGGTTTGTCTTCACCTTTTTTAGGATCGGAAGTATCATTTTCTTCGATACTCTTATATTTAAAAGCCATAGATACTGTCCCTTTTAAATGAAAGTTCTATAAGATTTTTAATAAGTTCCTTTTTGTTAAGCCCTGCCGCCTCCCAAAGCATAGGATACATGCTTATAGCGGTAAATCCGGGCATGGTATTAATCTCATTAAAAACCGCCTCTCCGTCCGGCTTTACAAAAAAATCCACTCTTGCAAGTCCAAATCCGTCAACCGCATTAAAAATTTTTTTCGCATATTCAGGTATTATATGTTCAGCGTCATTTGGCAGTTTAGGGTTTATGACTGTTTTTGACTGTGTGCTGTAATACTTCGCATCAAAATCGTAAAAATCAGCACCTGCAAGTATCTCGCCTACTCCGCTTGCTTTAACACCTGCACCGCTTCCAAGTACCGCACACTCTATCTCTCTGCCGTTTACAGCTTCCTCAATCAATACTTTTCTGTCATGTTTAAGTGCTGTTTTAACGGCATTTTTCAGACTTTCGGCATCGGTTGCCTTTGTTATTCCACGACTCGAGCCCGCATTTGATGGTTTTACAAACATAGGATATCCAAATCTCGACTCGACTCTTTTAACTATATCTTCCCAACTCCTGTCCTCAGGTATAGTTTTATTTGTATTTTTATAATCATCACTGCTGTACACATCATCAGTGCAGCTTTCAAATTCTTCTCTTAAAACCACCTCATATGCCGCCTGTTTTATACCAAGTCTTTCAACTATTATCTTGGTATAAACCTTATCCATGGAAACCGCTGAGGCAAGCACGCCGCTTCCTACATAGGGTATACCTGCCAATTCACATAATCCCTGTATAGTCCCGTCCTCGCCGTACAGTCCGTGCAGCACCGGAAAAACAACATCTATCTTAATTTTATCATAACTATCCTTATCATTTATCAATATACTTCTATCCTGTGCATCAGGCAGAAGCAGTGCCTGAATTTTTGAATTTGTCCAACTGCCACACTTTATACTGTCAAGCGTATCAACCTTAAGCCAGTTCCCCTTTTCGGTTATGCCTACTAAAATCACATCATACATACTGCGGTCTATATTTTCTATAACATTTATCGCCGACATGCATGAAACTACATGTTCTGATGACTGTCCACCGAAAATCACCGCTACCTTTTTCTTTTCCACAAAAAATCTCCATTCAGTATATTATTTTAATTCAGAAACCGATTTCTGATATTATACATTATTTAAATTCAGTGTCCGAGTTTCCGACATCGATATACTATTTTACTTCAGCAATAAGGTTTCTGACAATAGATAATTCCTGATTATATATATGTTCTCTTATAACCTTCTTTGCAAGCGGGATATTTCCTGCAATCAGAGCATTTGCAATATCTTCATGTTCAGTTATAAGTAGAGTTCTGCTGCCCGAATCTTTTATATATTCAACCCTGTATCTGTACATCTGTTCCCTCAGATGTTCTATAAGCTGAATAAGCTTTTTATTGCATGTACCGGCATATATAAACTCATGAAAGGCCTCATCAGCTTTAGCAATCTGAATGGCATCATGATTTTTTACAGCTTCTTTAAAAACCTTATTTAAATGTACCAGCTCTTTCTTATCATTATCATTCATTCTTGTACATGCAAGTTCAATAGCAAGTTCTTCAAGTGCTCTTCTAACCTCAAGAACATCCCTTAAATTCTTTTCGGTTATTCCTGCAACCTCAGCCCCTTTTCTTGGAACCATTTTTACAAGCCCCTCAAGCTCAAGCATCCTCATCGCTTCCCTTATAGGAGTTCTGCTTACACCAAGTTTTTTTGCAAGCTGTATCTCCATAAGTCTTTCACCAGGCTTAAGACTGCCCTTTAGTATAGCCTGTCTTAATGCACGAAATACTACATCTCTAAGCGGCTCATCGCTTATTTCGAGTTTTAAATCATCATCCATGTCGGTACACCTCCCATCCTTTATTTATATTTCCTGCAGAAATAATTCTGACATCCGTATTTAAAAAAAATGTTTTTTTAAGCCTGCCGGCAGACGATACGGCAGTGTCCATATCTTTAAATATGCCATATACCGCAGAACCGCTGCCTGTCATTGAAGCAGCCATAGCACCCTCATCATATAATGCTTTTTTTATAGTTTTTATCTCAGGAAGCCTTTTTGCCACAATACTTTCAAGAACATTTACAGCCTGCTTTGAAACAGCATCTAAATCATGTTGTATAACTGCAGCTTTAAGCTTATATATATCAGGTCTTAAAACAGTTTTTAAACCGTTAGCCTCACTTTTGTCAAATTCATTAAATATCTCACCTGTACTCATACCTTTAAATGGTTTAATAATAACAAAGCCACATCCAACCAAATCGGGCAGCTTTGTAATAACCTCACCTATACCGCTGCATAAAACAGTACCTCCTGTAAGACAGTATGGAACATCCGCACCCAGACTAAGTGCATATTTCTGAAGTTTTATATCATCAATCTGAATTTTAAAAAGTTCTCTCATTCCTGCAAGCACAGCGGCGGCATCAGCACTGCCGCCTCCCATGCCTGCCTGTACCGGAATATTTTTTTTGATTTCTATCTCTATATCAATAGCACTTAAGTCATCATTAAAACATGTACCTTTTTGGGATCTTTTAGCTTCATCCAGCATAAGCCTTGCCGCCTTATAGGCTATATTTTTGCAGTCTTTAGGTATGCCCTCATCATCCGAAACTATATATATATTCCCGGAAGTCTCTATACCTGACTGCGAATCCGAAACACGGACATTATTTCCGCCAACATATCCCTCAGTGCAGACGCTGCTTTTTTTAAGCTTTCTCACAGTTATATAATCAGCCAGATCAACCGACTGCATAATTGTGCTAAGCTCATGATATCCGTCATCACGCCTGGCAGATATGTCAAGTCCTATATTTATCTTTGCATATGCCTTAAGGCTTATCTCATTCATTTTATATAATTTATATCCTTATCTTCTATAATTTACAAATATTGATATCATTCTTTGATTATCGTAAAGTTTCTTTTTCACCTTAAGAATAAGCGATTTTGAAGCTTCGTTATTATAAGATATTCTTGCCGTGAATTTACTTATAGCGAATTTTTTATATGCATATTCAATTACCATATACAAAGCTTCAGTTGCATAACCCATTTGTCTAAAATCCTTATGGACTGCATAACTTAATTCGTATATATCGGCTTTATCTGTTTCAGTAAAACCGACAGTCCCTATAAGACATCCTCTTTGCTTTTCAACAACTGCCCAAAGCCCGTAATTATAAAATTCATATCTGTTTTTAATATATGATATAAATAAATCTCTGTCGGTAAATATTGCTACATCGTCATTAAAAGCACTAAGTTCCGAAAGGGCATTAAAATCTCCGGGCTTAAACTCTCTTATATAGATTCTTTCACTTTCCGACAGCATAAGCGGTAAATTTAAATGTCTGCATGCAACAGTATATAAAAAATCTTCATCTATATCATTTATATCCTCTATCTGTGTCAGTGCATATCTGCATAAACCCACAGGTATAGTGCTGTTTCCGTTTATAATTGCAATCACTGCCATCCCTGAACTAAGAGCATCATTGAGTACTTTTACCTCATCCGAAATAAGTACCGGAACCTGCTGCTTATCATACAGTTTAACATTTCTTAGGAGCTTCATACTCCATTCCCTTAGTATCAACTTTTATAGATTTAATCTGTTGTTTTTCAATCGGTCTGTCATTTGCACCCGTTTCAGTCTGAGCTATCCTGTCTACTGCATCCATACCCTCTATAACCATGCCAAAACCTGCATAGGCTCCGTCAAGATGCGGTGAATCCTTATGCATTATAAAAAACTGGCTTCCTGCGGAATTTGGATTCATAGACCTTGCCATTGAAAGCACTCCTCTTGTATGTCTTAAGTCGTTGGTGAAACCGTTTTGTGTAAACTCACCCTTTATGCTGTATCCGGGACCGCCCATACCTGTACCGTCAGGGCAGCCGCCCTGTATCATAAAACCCTCTATAACTCTGTGAAATATAAGGCCGTCATAAAATCCCTCATTTGCCAAACTTATAAAATTCCTTACAGTCTCAGGTGCCGTATCAGGATACAGCTCAGCCTTTATTATATCACCATTTTCCATCTCAATTACTGCCATCGGATTATTCATACTTAAATACCTCATTAATCTAGTCAAATTTGTTTTACTCAAGTATACAACTACAACGCAATTTAAACAAGAAAAATTAACAGCTGGAATTTTGAAATACCGGTAAATAAAAAACAGCAAACCTTTGATTTACTGTTTCTTAAACTACTGTATTTATTAAATTATTCAGTTCTGCAAGCCGGAATTTGTATTCATTATTTAATAATTGAAAACAATTACCTGTCTGCATACATCCACTTCGGCATCAACTCCAAACGGAATAATACATCTGGGTGTTGCATGACCGATATTCAGGTTATAGACAACAGATAAATCTTTATTAGAAATCTCCTCCAACAAAATTTTCCTGTACTCGTCATAATATGTTTCGTTTTGAGGTTTTCCAACTAAAACACCTGAAAGTACATCAAATATTCCATACTTTTTTATAGTGTTAATCATTTTTCTAAATAATTCCGGAGCAGGCTTTTCCTCACTGGTCTCTAATAACAAAATTTTATTTTTCCAATCTTCAAGTTTTGGAAATAAATTATATTTACTACAAACGGATACTGTGTCATTAAATCTGGTGTTGTCAAATACATAATATATCGACTCCAGGCAACCTCCTAAAATCTTACCCTTAAATACCGGCTTGCCACTTAATAATTCAAATCCGTCGTTTGTATACTTTTCCATATCAGTTCCGACAGCATTCTCACTAAAATCCTCTCTTTCCTGATACCAAACATCACTAGGACGCACTTCCTTTATTTTTCCCGTTGTAATCAGCTCTTCAAAGTATTTTTTTGTATATGGTAACATTTCATTTGAAAGTTCACATACGTCTGTCAAAAATGCCTGTCCATAAAATGTTCTGACACCGACTTTATTCAACATAAAATGATTTATGGTTGTATCAGAGAAACCCAAAAATATTTTTTGCTTAACAATATTTTCCAGTTCATTATTTTCAAACAAATAAGGCAACAACCTATATGTATCATCTCCTCCTATCGCACATAAAATCATATCAATTGAATCATCCTTAAAAGCCGTTAACAAATCATCCGCTCTGCTTTCGGGATGATTTTTTATAAAGTCAACACCTTTTAGTGCATTAGGTAAGAACTCAATCTCTATGCCATATTTATTTAATCTTTCTTTGCCTATTTCGAGTTCATGTTTGATAAAACTTTCTCCTAAAATCCCGCTTGACAGGCTAACTATACCTATTTTATTAACCATACATACTTCCTTTTACATTCATAGTAAATTTTTTAGCAAAGAAAAGCAGTAACCTTTTCTGATTTACTGTTTGTTTCTTAAATTACTATATTCAATTAGACAAATGGAGAATTATCGTCTATGTCCGGCTTTATCAAATGTTTTCCTAAGAGCAATCTCTGTAACAAGAAGTGCACCTGCTGATAAAAATCCTTGTACGGTACAAATTATTCCACCAACTAATCCAATTGTACTCACAGTCTTAGAAATAAATAAGAGCATCACTATAATTGATAAAGGCATCATAATTATACCCGTAAAAAAATAGTACTTACTGCAAAAATTATAAGCAAATTTCTCGGTATCATTATTTTTCACCCACATTGCCGTTTTAAAACCGAATACCTCCCTAGCTTTTCTACTTTTTAACAGATACCATCCAAGAGCAATCATAGTAAGAGGGTTAATTAAATCAATACCTACCATTAAAAGCCAAAATTTCATAATGAATGCCTCCACAAGTCCTAAATTTGTTTCATTAAATATTTATTGATATTCTACCATGTTTCAGTCCGGTTTTACAGGTCTAATTCGTTATCATATCTGCTTTCAAGTCATTCATAGAAACAGATAGAAAAAGAACTGAAAAGCCGGATACAAAACAGTTTGTTTTTCTTTACTCTTTCTGTTCTACTTTTACTAACTTTATATTTTAATTGTACTATATATACCGCTTCACAAGTTGGGTAAATATATGTTTTTTTTATGAACTTCTTGCAATATACTGACAGATGACTATAATTACATTTGTCAATTTTTAGAGATACTAAAGGAGTATTTAATTTTATGAAAATTTATAAGGAAAAAAATTATGATGAGGCATCAAAGAAAGCGGCTTCTATAATAGCCGCACAGATTACACTTAAGCCTGACTCTATCCTAGGGCTTGCAACAGGCTCCACTCCGATAGGTGCATATGAAAAACTTGTTGACTCTTACAAAAAAGGAGAACTTGACTTTTCAGGTATAACTTCAATAAATTTGGATGAGTACAGAGGACTCTCTCCTGAACATGACCAAAGCTACAGATATTTTATGAATTTACATCTCTTTAATCATGTAAATATCAATAAATCAAATACATTCGTTCCGGACGGTCTTGAAAAGGATGCTGACAAGGCATGCCGTTTATATAACTCAATTATAGAAAAATATGGCGGTATAGATCTCCAGCTTCTCGGACTCGGGCACAACGGCCATATAGGCTTTAATGAACCCGATACAAAATTCACATGCGATACACATTGTGTAGATCTTACACCCAGCACTATTGAGGCAAATACACGTTTTTTTAATTCACAAGCCGAAGTTCCCAAACAGGCATATACTATGGGAATCAGAACTATAATGCAGGCACGCAGGGTGCTTTTAATGGTTACCGGAGAAGCTAAGGCTGATATACTGAAAAAAGTGCTTTACGGTCCTGTAACTCCTGAAGTTCCTGCTTCAATCTTGCAGCTTCATAAGCATCTATATGTAGTAGCAGATGAGGAAGCCGCAAAATATCTGTAAAATGCTTTCTCTATACTATTCCGTATTAATATTTCTAAGTTAAAATATCATTTTTACTATCAAAAAAATAATTTTGGTTATAAAAATAACTTTACATACCGTTTAAACATGACTTTTTTTAAAAAACGCCTTAAGCTCTAAGCTTTAAGGTGTTTTTTGGTTTGATTATATATAACAAAATATGCTGAATTAGTAAAAAAACTGCCGGCGGCTATATTCTTTTTATTTTTATGTTTACATCTCATCAAATTCATTTATAATGGTATAAAAAGGGATATCATTTCATCTCTTTCGCTTATACATATTCAATTTTTTATTATATATTATATTTACAGGAGTTTTTATATATAAAGACTTCTGCCTGAATTTAGTCAGGAAGTAATATTTTCAGCATTATACTTTATATAAACCTTTTATATAAAGGGGTTATGTGAATATAAATATTTTTTATCTATAAAAATACAATTTTATTTTTTAAGGAGGATTGACAGAATGGCAAGTTTATCTCTTAAGGGGATAGAAAAACAATACCCGAACGGTTTTAAGGCGGTTCATAATTTTAATCTCGAGATAGCTGATAAGGAATTTATAATATTTGTAGGACCTTCAGGCTGCGGCAAATCAACAACTCTGCGTATGATAGCCGGTCTTGAGGATATCACAGGGGGAACTCTTGAGATAGACGGTAAAGCGGTTAATGATGTAGAACCGAAAGACAGAGATATAGCTATGGTTTTTCAAAATTATGCTCTTTACCCTCATATGACGGTTTATGATAATATGGCTTTCGCACTTAAGCTAAGAAAAGTTTCTAAAGATGAAATTGATAAGGCTGTAAGAAATGCGGCAAAAATACTCGGACTTGAAAGCATGCTTGATAGGAAACCTAAGGCTCTTTCAGGAGGACAACGTCAGCGTGTTGCTATGGGACGTGCCATAGTCCGCAATCCTAAGGTTTTTCTTATGGATGAGCCTCTGTCAAATCTTGATGCAAAATTAAGAGTGCAGATGAGAATAGAGATTGCAAAGCTTCATGAAAGACTTGGAGCCACTATGATATATGTAACTCACGACCAGACTGAGGCGATGACTCTGGGTACAAGGATAGTTGTAATGAAAGACGGTATTGTACAGCAGGTCGATACTCCTAAAAATCTCTACAACAACCCGGCTAATCTCTTTGTTGCAGGATTTATAGGTTCTCCTCAGATGAACTTCATGGATGCACTTGTAAATGTAGTGAATAAAAATACAGTTGAGCTTACAGTCGGAAAATATAAGCTCAATCTCCCGATAGATAAGGCTGAAAGACTTATAAAAGGAGGCTATGATAAAAAAACCATAGTACTTGGCGTTCGCCCTGAAGATATACACGATTCAGAGATTTTTATTTCAAATTCCCCTTCAAGTGTTATTGAAGCACAGGTAAAAGTCTATGAGCTGCTCGGTGCCGAGGTGTTTTTATACTGTGATTTTGAAGATATTCAGATAACTGCCAGAGTAAACCCACGTACAAACTTAGTTTCAGGTGAACGTGGAACATTTGCAATTGATCTTGAAAAGATTCATCTATTTGACAAAGAAAGCGGTGAAAGTATAGCCTTGAAGGAGCAGTAATAACTTTAATGTTATATAGTGATAAAGTAAAACCTAATAATGCTATTTCAGAAAAAAATTATGGCAGTGAAAAATAACACTAACAATTTAGGAAAAGATATGATCGAAGCAAAAGGTTTTGCAATTTAAATTTATACTGAAAACTTTAAAAATGACTATATAAGTCTTACGGATATTGCAAAATATAAAAGTGATAAGCCATTTATAGTTATTAATAACTGCCTGAGAAGCAAGGATAATATTCAGTTTTCAGGTTTACGGTAATCAATGCATAACCCGGATTTTAAACCTATCGAATTCGATAGGTTTAAAATGAAGCCGGCAGTAATGCATTTACATTATCACCACAAAAGTCATTGGTAAATGAATTGACCGGAAAGAAAGAATGATTGAACTGAGAAAGCTTGCAAGAACTAAATTGATATCAGGGGAACTTGATGCCTCTGAACTTTACTTTTGACAATATTATATGTCTGAATTTTTCTATAATCAATCAAATACATTGCAAATAGATTGATTTTGTATTATAATTCAAGTATAAATCATTACATTGGCAATGGAGGTGTACTATGGCAACATTACAGATTCGTATTGACGATAATTTGAAAAAAAATGCCGATTTTCTTTTTGCAAGTCTTGGACTTGATACATCAACAGCTGTACGCATTTTTTTAAATGCGGCACTTGAACATAATGGAATACCATTTATGGTAAGTCATACCAATCCGGATATATTGGAGGCAATTATTGATGCTCGCCTTTCCAGAAATCTTCACGGTCCTTACAATTCAGCTGAAGCCGCTGTACAAGCAATGCTGGAGGATTAGATGTATCAAATTTTATTTACCAATAAAATGAAACACGACCTTAAACTAATGAAAAAACGTGGCAAAGATATTTCAAAACTCACTGCCATCCTTAATAAATT
This sequence comes from Johnsonella ignava ATCC 51276, assembly GCF_000235445.1. Lineage (GTDB taxonomy): Bacteria > Bacillota > Clostridia > Lachnospirales > Lachnospiraceae > Johnsonella > Johnsonella ignava. The sequence continues at coordinate 317,810 of NZ_JH378831.1, forward strand.
ATCAAATGATAAAATACTTCCTCATAAATATAAAGATCACCAGCTATCAGGAAATATGTCGGATTTTAGAGAATGTCATATAGAGCCTGACTGGCTGCTTATCTACCGCATCGAAAAAGATAAGCTCATCTTGACAGCCACTGCAACGGGAACTCATGCAGATTTGTTTAAGGTGTAAGCTAAATTTTGTTTACATTACCCAGGATATAATTAATATCCTGTTAATATCACCAGCCGTGTATATGCCGGTATATGCTGATCCAAATCAGCTCAACCGGCTTTTTTATTATATTTATTCGTTATCCGTCTATATTACCGTCCCTATATCCCTCTGCAGCTTCATAAGGTGCTTATATTCACTAATCAGCAAAACAACTGCAATTAAAATGATAATTATGTCATTCAAAGGCAATGCCAGCCATACTCCAAGGACGTTTCCGCCCAGTATGCGAGGCAATATAAGCACTAAAGGAACTGCCAGAAACAGCTGCCTTAACATAACTACCAGCCCCGCCTGCTTCGCTTTACCGATTGACTGAAAGTAGGTAACCGTCATTATAAGAAGCCCGTAGGTAGGAAACATGCAGTACATAATCCGAAAGTTGTATAAACCTAACCTTACAATAGATGAATCGGTAATAAATGCTGACAATATTTGTGTTGAAAAAATTTCAATTATAGCAAAGAAAAATCCGGCAAGGCAGGTAGAACCTATAATAAATATATTTGTAAGCCTTTTAACACGCATATACTCCTTTGCTCCGAAATTTGTTCCGACAGCAGGCTGCATCCCCTGACTCATCCCCCATATCGGAACAAAAGCAAGCTGCATAACTCTCTGAGCGGCTCCCATAAGAGCGATTTGGTGTTCTCCTCCAAAGTGCACCGCCGTATTATATACAACCGTCATTTGAATCAACATCATAATCTGCATAAGCATAGCACTCATGCCCACAGAAAAGATTTCAGGCAATAAATCCTTTGCAGGTTTTATTCCGTGAAAACGTACTACCGGACTTTTTTTCAGAAAATATATTAAGGTTACTAAAGCCTGAATAAATTGAGAAATTACAGTTGCTATTGCAACGGCTTGCGGTCCTTGAGATCTCATAAGCAGAATGAATATCGGATCCAATATAATATTGAGAATAGCACCGGCTGCCATAATTCCCATTGCGATCCCCATGCGCCCCTCTGCCCGTATCACCATATTTGCACCCTGCATAAAATTTACAAATATAGATCCGAGATATACCGTTCTTAAATAAGAAACACCCATGTTAAGGATATCTCCTTTCGCACCTGATAAACGCAAAAATTCAGGAGCAAATATAATACCTATAACCATAACCGCCGATGATAACATAATCACTAAAAAAGTAAGATTTCCTATAATCTTATCAATTATATCCTGAGCTTTCTTTCCGATCGCTCTGGAAAGGACTGAGCCCGAACCTATTCCCAGCAGTACCGCAATCGCATTGTTTATAAGTATAAACGGAGATGCTGCCGAAACCGCACTCATAGCATCAGTTCCCACCATTTGACCGACATAGATCGAATCGACAAAAGCATATAAGCCTACTATAAGCTGCCCTAAAATTGCCGGCAAACTGAGACTAATCATCAATTTCCAGGGATTTTCACTAAGTAATTTATCACGTATATCCATTATAAATATCCTCCTGTAAGTATATTTTCACATTCATTCATACATTAAATTATACCCTTTAAAGATACTGAGGCTTGGTTTATTTATCGTTTCTAAAACAAAAGTCGCATTTTTCACCGTTCATTCCCAGAGTTTGACTCCGCTCAAATACAAACCCCTCTATATTCCCAAATACAATATGATCACATAAACAGAATATCTCACAAAGTTCCGGGCATTCAAAAAAATTGCAGGTATCTGCCCAAAGACATTTAAGCACATCAATGCGGTAATACTTTTCATCATTTGACAGGATTTTACTTTTCCATATTTCATCACCTGACATCCCCTTTTTCATAAAAAAGCGAAAAACTCTGAAAAATCCAGGAATGTAAAAAAATGTTTTCAAAAGCTTATGTACCTTTTCAGCAATATAAAATGAATACTCCTTTACCAATTCCTTTGCCTCGTTTTTTGAAAGTCCAAGGTCTATAAATCCTCTGTATAATGCTATATTGGAGATTATACTGCTTTTTTGCCTCCTCTTTTGTTTTTGTGTCCATGCTCCTCTATCTATTTCATCAGTAAGAATTTTTCTTTTCTTTTCATACTCTGCATCTATCCTATCTAATATATGCATATCCAGTCTTCCCGAATAAAATTTTCTGTATGTCATGATCGACCCCCTAATTCCCATCCGATAGCCTTCTCACGGATCTCTACAAAACGTCTATAAAGCCCTTCCTCTCTTATAAGCTCCTTATGTTTTCCATGTTGTACAATCTGTCCGTCTTCAAGAACAAGGATTTGATCCGCACCTCGTACCGTATTAAGCCTATGAGCGATCATCAGCAGAGTTTTATTCTTTGTAAGCTCCGCAATAGCCTTCTGTAATTCCCACTCATTTTCAGGATCAACGCTTGCCGTGGCTTCATCTAAAATTACAACGGGGGCATCTTTTAAAATCGCCCGTGCTATAGATATACGCTGTTTTTCTCCTCCTGAAAGAGTTGAACCGCCCTCTCCAATCCTTGTTTTATATCCGTCAGGAAGTGCAGATATAAACTCATGACAGCATGCCTTTTTAGCCGCTGAAATCATCTCTTCCTTTGTAGCCTTCGGTTTTCCGAAGATTATATTATTTTCAATTGTATCTTCAAACAGGTAAACCTTTTGAAATACAATTGAGAAATTCTTAAGAAGACTGTCGCAAGTATAATCTTTTACATTGATACCTCCTAAAAGAATTTCACCCTCACGTACATCCCAGAAACGTGCAATCAAACTGCAAAGAGTTGTTTTGCCCGAACCTGAAGGTCCTACAATTGCACAGCTGGTCCCATGCGGAACAAAAAAACTGACATTATGTATGACTTCCTTTTCATTATATGCAAAAGAAATATTTGAAACGGTAATATCACAGCTATCCGGGGTAATATCCGTTCCATATTCATCAAGCATAGGCATTTTTGAGACAGCCTCAAGCCTGTCTAATGAAGCATCTACAACTCTTGCAACAGCGGCAGTGCTTCCTGCAAGTTCAACCGTTGTATATATCATAAAGCTTGCAACTATAAGCAGCAGACATTTTTCAGGAGACATCTCACCTTGCAGCAGCAGATAGGGGGCTGCAATAAGGATTGCAAATCTGGCAAATTTAAATACCATCTGAAATACGGCAGCTAAACATGAAAAAACTTTCTCCAATACAATGTTTGCCTCTGCACTTTCACTGATAGCGGCATCCATAGATTTATCTGAGCGTTCTGCAAGTCCAAACGCCTTGACTACAGCCATTCCCTGTATATATTCTAAAATGCCTGTTACAAGCCCTGCCTGTGCCGCTTGCCTGCGCATAGAATATTTCACTCCCGCTTTCTGCGTTTTTGCATATATAAAAAGAGAAAAAAGCAGTCCTATAAACATTAAAATACCGATTTTCCATTCATAAAACAGAAGCCATATACCTATCACTGCGGCATGGATAAATCCGCCTGCCACAGCTTCCATCACTGTAACGGCACTGGTTTCAAGATCTCCCAGTGTTGTAGTAACTGCGGCTGTAATATCACCGAGCCTATGTTCACTAAAATATCCCATAGGTACACGTTTTAATTTTTCTCCCAGCTCCATACGCCATTTTGAACACATGGAAAAGCTTCCTAAAGCTCCTTTTACGGAAGAAAGATTTATAAATAAAATACGCCCTAAGATACTTAAAAGCATAGTACCGAAAGATATCCATACAGTTTTGACCGGCATTGCACTGCCTGAGAGTGATGAAAGTATCCCGGTCAGAACCGAAAGCACCGCCATTATAGGAAGCATTTCAAATACAGAGTTACACATATGAAAAACAAATGATAAAATCAGCCTTTTTCTTTCTGTTCCTGAAAAATCCAAAAGCCGTTTGAACATATGAATCATGCCGACACCTCCTTAGTATCAAGGGCACTGATATGAGCATTCCAAAGCTCTCTGTACAGAAGGCAGCTTCCAAGCAGTTCAGTATGAGTACCTTCCGCTTCTATAGAGCCCTTATTCATCACTATAATCTTATCAGCCGCTGTAATTGTAGAAAGACGATGCGCTATTACAATAAGAGTTTTTCCTTCGACCAGTTTACTTATTGAACGCTGTATGACAACCTCATTTTCAGGATCTGTAAATGCCGTCGCTTCATCTAAAATAACTACCGGGCTGTTTTTTAATATAGCTCTCGCAATAGCGATACGTTGTTTTTCTCCTCCTGAAAGATTACTTGTACTGCCCCCGACAATCGTGTCATAACCGTCCGGAAGTAATGTAATAAAGTCATGACAAGCCGCTTTTTTTGCCGCATCTCTTATCTCCTCATCTGCGGCATCCGGCTTTCCCAGTCTTATATTTTCCCTTATGGAAAGATTAAACAGGTAGTTATCCTGTGAAACATATGCAACATGTTCCATAATCTGTGAAAGAGGTATATTTTTTACATCAATGCCTCCTATACTTACAACTCCGCTTCCCGCTTCCCAAAATGATGCAATCAGTCGTGCGACAGTGGATTTTCCCGAACCTGAGGGTCCTACAAAAGCTGTCATCTCATTTGTATCGGCTATAAATGAGATGTTATGCAAGACCTCCATATCTTTATAAGAAAAGCATACATTCGAAAATTCTATTTTTTCGCCCTCAAGCTTCACCGGTTGTACAGGTCTTTTCAGTTCCTGAGTATCTAACAGATTTCCTATTTCTTTAACAGTAGCATCCACCATAGCAAAACTGTCTGTATATCGCAGTGCCTGAATTAGAGGAGTGATAAGCCCTAATGACAGAATAATACAAGATATAAAACTGCCCGCATCTATACTCCGGTTTATATAAAATAAACTGCCGGCAGGAAGAACGCAAATCAAACTGGAAGGTGCTACAGCAATACCTGCCGAATAATACGGATTTGTTTTTTTGAGCCATTCCGCTTTAGAGTTTTCATTTTCTTTTACCGTTTCCGCATATTTCCGGTAAGAAGCACTGCTTTGATTAAAGGCTTTGACTACCTCTATGCCCCCTATATATTCAACAGTGGCTGCATCCATAGCTTTAGCAGCAGCAAGAACTCTTGCATAACGATTTTCATAATCTTTCATCATACCCATATAACATAACATTCCTATAGGAAAGGTTGCAAGAGAGATAAGTGCCAGTCGCCAATCAAGAAATATAAAGTAAATCAATGTTAATACAGGAATCATAATATTTGCCGTCAATTCGGGTATCATATGAGCAAGGGGTAGCTCCAATTTTTCAACCGTATCAACTATCATGGTTTTAAATTTCCCTGAAGGTGTATCTAAAACAAACCCCATAGGCACTTTTGATAGTTTTTTTGTAAGTGCCCTGCGAATATTTTTTAATATAGTGAATGCGGCTCTATGGGAGCGTATTGTCGAAACAGTCGATAACCATAACTGTAAAAGATACCCCGAAAGTGCAATAAATGCCATAAAGCTAATTGACTTCAAATTATAATCGCCGGCACATATCTGAATAATTATTCGTGAAACAGCTATATAGGGAACTATTCCGAAACCTGCGCCGAGTACGGCAAAAACAACCGAACTGGCAAGCAGAGCTTTGCAGGGGTGTGCAAACTCAATTAAGCGATCCAATGTGTTTTTTTGCGTATTTTTCATTCAGCCTCCTGGTTATATAAGCTTTAAAAGTCCATCCCAACCGGAATTAAAAAAAATTGCCAATTCCTTAATATATTCTATTGCCTGTTCTCTGGTCATATCATGAACAACAGTTTCAAATACAGCCGTAAAATATGCACTTGTAATCATGTGATGAAGCTCATGGCTGACACTTCCTGCTATCTTACCTTTGTCTTTAAGTAAAGTGTAATATTTCTCTGTCCTGGATACATCAAGCTCTACAAGTTCATGAATATAATCTGAGTATTTTGTGCCTTCAGAACAACAAATGATAAGTTTAAATTCTTCAAAATAATCATAAATATAATTCACAAAGTACAAAAGATATTTTGTAGACAACTCCCTGCTCTTAGCAGTCTCATTTTCAGAAATCAAATCAAAATGTGCATCCTGTGCAGATTTAAACTGCTCCGTTAAGCCGTCTGCCGCATCGGAAACAAGTGCTTCAAACAAAGCAGCCTTGTCCGGATAATATCCATAAAAAGCTCCTTTTGTAAAACCCGCTTCTGCTACAATTTTTCTAAGAGAGGCATCCTTAAAGCCTTTGTCTAAAAACTCACGTTTTCCGACCGTCAATATTTTTTGTTGTGTTTCTGATATTTTCATTAAATACCTCCGAATTAATATACCAGCGGTATATACCACTGGTATATTAGCATGGATTTCAGTTTCAGTCAAGAAGTTTCGAGTAATAACTCATTTTAAAAAGAGGCTGTGAGAACAGGGATTTTTAACCCTTTTTCTCACAGCCCCTTAATTTATGTAACTAAAACCGGCTTTAATTAAATTAATCTAATTTATATCAGCGTCCTACAACATCGTAAAACTCTGTGATATATCCCTCTTCATTTAAAACAACATTCGGTGTACCGGGTGCAAACATTCTCCAATTTGTATACTTTCTGTTAAGCATGTAGTAAAGAAGTTCAAGATCAGTCTTTTTATCACCATCCATCATGTGAACTATAACGTCTTTCTTTACCCTTACTACGGTGGAGAACTGCTCAGTAGTTCCGTCAGCTGCAGGTATACCCTTTGAAACTACCGCCTCAACCTCATAGTAGTCCCCCCTGTCTTTTATCTTTGTAGGAGTTATACATGTAAGCTCACCAAACTTTTCGGTAACCTTTGTATTAAAATATTTCTCATCCGCCTTGGCATCTTCTCTTATCTGAACAACTCCGTCAACAGTCCATGCACCGTTTTCATTAACTGTATATCCATCAGGTGTTGTATTGTTTTCATACATATACCCTGCATCATCAAAATAATAGCATCTCTTTCCTATCCACTGCCAACCGTTCTTAGTATAACTTCCATCATTATTTACAAACCACCATCCACGGTCATCTCTCTTCCAGCCATTAGGTAAAGTCTTTTTAATTTTTACAGCTGCAAAACTTGACATTGCCGTTAAAAGTACAAATGCCGATACAGCTGCCATACATACTAATTTTTTCTTTATCATTTAATCCTCCTTGGTTATGCACAAACAGTGCTTATTTTTTGTCTTAAATCCGGAAAAGGCGGCTATTATAACTGATAATATTATCAACCCTCCCGAGTCCTGCAAGCCAAACCAATCCCTCCATTCAGTGATAATGCAGGCTGTTTCAACACACAGATACCAATACCGGATCTCTCTGACAGATTATAACCTTATGTATAAATATATTCAATAACTATATGTAAAATGTAAATAAGTTATAGTAAAAACGTAAGCAATCCGTAAAATCTAGAATAAAAATCTGCAATAGGTTTTAAGTCAATATATGCTGTAATACAGTTCTTTCAGTTTAAATATTTTTATTTAAACTATTGTTCTTTTTAAAAATTTTGCTTATAATTATAGAAGTAAAAGATATTTTTCACTAAAAATAAAATATACTTTAAATAGGCAGGAGATTAATCCTGATAGTATTTATAAGGAGGTTATATGCATAAAAAACTATTGTTTATATCAACACTGACAGCAGCCTTATCATGCTTTTTTTTTACGGCACAAGCCGGTTCATGGCAAAGCGACGGCAGAGGCTGGTGGTATCGCAATGATAACGGCAGCAGTTTAAAAAGTTCATGGATTAAGGATAAGGATTTATGGTATTATCTTGATTCTGAAGGCTATATGAAAACCGGCTGGCTGCTTGACGGTTCAACATGGTATTACCTTGAAAAAGACGGCAGTATGTGCACTACGGTATTAAAACCGGATGATGTCAACCATGGAGTTACCTACTATTTTAATTCATCAGGTGCATGCACAAATCCGTATGACAGCTATAAAGATACCACCCGCAAAACAAAAAAGCTTTATTCAGGAAACCCGGGGCTTGGCATATACCATGAGGTTACTCTCACTTCAGTAGGTAAAGAAATTACAAATATATATATACGTAAATCAACATCATTTTCAGCACTTCATGTAAATGCAAAGAGTAAAGCCGAACAATTATATGAACCGTATATAAGTACTTATAAGTCTATAAAAGGAGTATCTGTAGATATCTCATATGACAACAGTACGGTGATTGAAAACACTGAGATAGACTTTAATGTACTTGATCTTTCAAAAATCGATAAGGTACAGATAGCAAAACTTATCTATGGTGAAAGTTACAGTACAAGCGACCTTGCAAATATTACCGACGCTGAAACTGTTGAGCAGGTACTTCGTAAGGCAGGCTATAAGATAAAAGAATAAACCACCCTTTCGGCAGCCGACATTATGTAGGCAAACCTGCTTATAGCGACTTGCCTGAGGAAGTGAGGCTGTTCATATTTTGTTTACAATCAGTTAAAAGTTCTTTTACACAATGAACAAACTCCTGTCATTTATGACATATATAATATCAGGCATAGATGAGAGATACGGAGGAGATAAAAATCTCAACTTCCGGTTATCTTGTCTGAAATAGCTTACAAGATTTTTTTCATAATACTCGAGCCGGCAGACCGAATCTGCCGGCTCTCCTCCCGTTATGGGATAATTTACTATGCTCCGCCCTCAAGCGGTGTAAACATCCTCTCATCCTTCATACCGTCTCTATGTTTCTTAACACGAATTTCTTCTTCAATACTCTCATTTATAAATATCTGCTGTGAATTAACCCTTACTTTACCTCTTAAATCCTGCTTTTCATATGAACCGTCGGGCATGTAGATATATGCTTTTACATTGTCTTCAAGCTCGGTTTTTAAATAATGCTTAAGCTTTAATTTGAGTTCTTCATCAACAACAGGAAAGACTATCTCAATCCTTTTTTCAAGATTTCTTGTCATCCAGTCGGCACTCCCAAGATAATATTCTTCCTCTGTATCAAGATTAAAATAAAATATTCTTGCATGCTCCAAAAAATTTCCCACTATGGAGTGAACTCTTATATTACTGCTGAGACCTTCAATTCCTGCCCTTAAACAACATATTCCTCTTACTATAAGTTCAATCCTGACTCCTGCACATGAAGCGGCATATAGTGCCTTTATTATATCCCTGTCAGACAACGAATTCATCTTTGCAATTATACAGGCATTATTCCCCTTTCTTGCTACGCTTTCCGCAAGCTTTATCTTATGAAGAAATTTATCCTTCATCCAAAGCGGTGCAACTATAAGTTTATTCCATGAAAGAGGCTCAGAATATCCGCTAAGCATATTAAAAACCGCATTTGCATCCTCTCCATAATCACTGCGACATGTAAACATACCTAAATCAGTATATATTTTTGCAGTTGTATCATTATAGTTGCCTGTACCAAGATGAACATACCTCATAATGCCTTCATCCTCTTTTCTAAGAACAAGAGTTATCTTAGAGTGAGTCTTTAACCCTACAAGTCCGTATATAACATGACATCCTGCCTGCTCAAGCTTCTTTGCCCAGAGTATATTATTTTCCTCATCAAATCTTGCCTTGAGCTCAACAAGCACCGTAACCTGTTTTCCGTTATCTGCAGCCTTGGCAAGTGCTGCAATAATAGGAGAATTGCCGCTTACTCTGTACAAGGTCTGTTTTATAGCAAGCACTTTAGGATCCTTTGCCGCCTCCTTGACAAAATCTATAACCGGTTCAAAACTCTGATAGGGATGGCTTAAAAGTACATCTCCTTTTTTTATATTTTCAAATATATTGTCATCATTTTCAAATCTTGGATTTGCTCTCGGTGTAAAAGCTTCAAGTTTATATTTTTCAAAACCGCAAAGTGCATAGACCTTCATAAGTACTGTAAGATCCAGTGGACCGTTTATTTTAAAAAGATCTTCATTGTCAATGTCAAGCTCATCTTTAAGTATTTTAAGCAGCCTTTTATCCATACCCTCTTCTGCTTCAAGCCTTATAGCTTCACCCCACTGACGTTTTTTAAGCTGTTTTTTTATCTCTTCAAGAAGATCTGCTGCATCTTCTTCATCAAGCTCAAACTCCGCATTTCTCATTATCCTGAAAGGATGCGCTGATATTATATTGTAATTTAAGAATAAATTATCTAAGTTTTTTTCAATAATCTCTTCAAGCAGAATTATAGTCTTTTTTATACCCGGCTTTTTTGCAGCATATTTTTCAGGTATCTCAACCACTCTGGGAAGTACTCCGGGTACCTGAACCACCGCAAAGTCAAGACCGTCTCCTGCATACCCTTTATAATTTACATTATGTGAATTTTTTTTACTTTGATTTTTTTTATTTATCCCTTTCATCAGAATAATTTTCTCTATTTACATTCTCTTTCTGTGCCTTGTCAATATTTGCAAATCCTACAAAAGGCTTTACATCCTCCCTCCTTTTTACAAGAGCTGCGATATTCAGTGTCTTATTTCTTATAAGCGGAAAGGGTCTTGAAGAATCTACCGCCATAGGAGTAAGCACCGGATAAACATTGTCTGCAAAATACTTGTCTATAAACTGAGCTTCATTTTCATCAAGCTCCTCATAATTTTCAATTATCCTAAGCCCTGCCTTTTCAAGCCTCGGAAGAAGTGAACGCTTATAGGTAGAATACTGCATATCAACAAATTCATGAGTTGCATCTGCTATGCTTGAAAGCTGTTTTTCAGGAGTCATGCCTGATATATCAGGCTTCATATAACCTGCATGCAGCATATCCTTTAATGATGCAACCCTTACCATATAGAATTCATCCAGATTTGAAGCGGTTATAGCAAGAAATTTAAGTCTTTCAAAAAGCTTTATCTCTTTATCTCTTGCCTCTCCAAGCACTCTTTTATTAAATTCAAGCCATGAAAGTTCCCTGTTTACATAATTTACTGATTTATTATCTGATTTATTTTCAGTCTTCTTATATGATTTTTTCTCAGCCATTTGTATAATCCCTGTTTTTTGTCTATTTTATGATAGTCTTATAAATATCCTTTTTTTTTAAATGCGTCTGAAATTTCAGGTAAAAAACAAACTTATCAATATATCCTTTTTCTTTTAAGTATCGCCTGTATGCCGCATATCTCTTCAAAATACACCTTATTCGCCTCAAATGCAAGAATTTCAAATATCATATCATCTGAAAATGCCGTAGATATAACAAGCTTTTCAGCTTCAACTTTAAACTTATAATCCTTTACCTGTTCTTTATAGGTTCTGCTTAAGGACTGGGCAAGCTTAAGTATTGCCATAAGCTTGGCAGCCTTTACATCTCTGTAATTAAGACTTTCTATACTGCCTGCCGCAACCTCCGCAATAAGAAGTCTTTCATCATGCGATATCCCTATAATTTCAGTGCTTTCAATTATATTTTTTGTGGCAGCGGGTGCATTCTTTATACTTATAAACCTGCCTACATTATGAAGTATACATGAAAGTCTGAGCAGCAGTCTGTCTCTATCATTTAATCCGTGTATTTTTTTCATGGCATCAAATATACCGACTGCGTTAACCTCAAGACATTCGCTGTCATTGCCGTCCGCCTTATAACGTTTTGCTATATTTCTCGAAATTGCAATTATATCGCCTGAAAAATCATGCATTGTCTTGATTATTCTGGAATCCTTTGTATATTCGGCTGCTATTCCGTCTATAAGCTGTATTCCGGGCAACCATATATCAGATATATCAAGCTTTTCTATTATACGCCTGTAAATTATAATACTCGGCAGTATTATACTTGAAAACCTATGATTTATTTCAAATTTTTCTTCAATATCATCAGCTTCAAGTTTTATTACATTTTCATAAAATTCAATAAAATTATCACGCTTTATAATTTTATTATTATAAAGTCCAGCCTTTCTAAAAAGATAAAGTATAGGATCGCCTATACATATGCAGGTTTTTATATCCTTGTTTTTTACAAAAAGCTTCCTGTATATCTCAAGATCATAATCAACCATCTTAGATATATTTTCAATAAGTTTATCTCTGCCTGCACTGCTTGCAGCAGTCATCTCATGTATCCTCAGTGCCCCGAACAGAAAATTTTGTGAATTTATCATCTCGGATTTATTAAATAATGTAAGCTGCACACTTCCGAAACCAAGATCCGCAATCACGGCACCATGTTCTATTGAAGCATTAAAATTATCCTCAAATGAAGCCACCGCCTTATAATTTATAAGTCTTTGCTCGGAATTTGATATAATTTTTACATCAAGTCCGGTGCGTACTTTAATTCTGTCAAGTATTATCCTGCGGTTTTTTGCTTCTCTCATGGCTGAAGTGGCATATGCTCTATAAGCATCTACCTGATAACCTGACATTATAAAGGCAAAATCTCTTAAAACCGTACACATCTCTTCTATAAGATCATAATTTATTTTGCCTGTATTATATGTATCTTTTCCAAGTGCTATTATATGTCTTATATAATCAATACGCCTTATACCTATGGTTTTGCCTATCTCATAAATACCGAGTTCAAGTTCAAATGAACCTACATCTATTGCAGCAAATCTTTTAATTGCCATATTCCCCTCGTATTATAAAGTAGTATAATATTCGCTAATTAACTGGACTGTATCCTGCTATAAATGCTGATAAAATCATAATTTAGAACAGGATAATTAATTAAACACCTTAATCTTCTCCAAATATAAAAGCCTGTCTTTTTCTGGACATAAGCATAATATGAGAAAAAAGTTCCTCTATTTCCTGCCTGTCTGAATTATCATCAGCGAGACTGCATAAAATCTTCAATTTCTCTTTTTCCCTAACCGGGTCATATATAGGCATGTTATTTTTCTTTTTATATTCGCCTATTTCATCACAAAGACTCATCCTTTTTTTATAAAGCCTCACGATCTCATTATCTACATCATCAACTGATTTTCTGATTTCCTGTAAATTCATATATCTTCTTAAATGTTTTGTAATATATTAAAAATAAATCTAATTTGAAACTTTTTATATAATAAAGTCCCGGTTTTCCATAGTGCTTAGCATTCCTGCAATTTTAGCTCTTGTATAATTACCCAATTTTTTTTGCACCTCTTTATCAAGTTCATCTATATAAATAGGTTCTCCATATTCCATAATTACACTTGAGGGATGTACAAACGGAATATGTTTTTCAAAAATATCGGCAGTACCCTTTATGGCAACAGGCACTATAGGGCAACCTCCCTTTTCTGCTATCTTAAATGCCCCTTCTTTGAATTCATCCATATCAAATTCCGTTTCACCCCTGACTCTTGTTCCTTCAGGGCAAATCCAGACTGATGTTCCGGTTTTTATATTTTTTATACCTGCCAGTATAGTTTTTACACTTTTTTTCATATCAGTCCTATCTAAAAAACGGCATCTCAATAAAAACATCCATTCTCTTAAAAGAGGTATATTCCCTAGCTCAGCCTTTGCTATAAAGCCCAGTCTTTTATGGGTATATGCATATGCCATAGCTATATCAAAATAGCTCCTGTGATTGCTTACAAAAAGTACAGTTCCCTCCTTAGGTATATTCTGTGTTCCGCTGACATATATACTGGAGCCTGTGGCTGCAAGTATAAGTTTTACAACTTCTGAAATAATAAACTGTGCAATATCACTTGCAAGACCTTTATTTATAAATCTGAGCAGCAATAAAAATACCATTACCGGTATTGAAATTATAAAAAAAACCACTAAAACTGAAGACACTAAGATTAATCTTATCATAATCCACCTTTTATTAATTATATTTATATAAACTCTGATTAAGTGTTTAGCAAATGCAAATGGCAGGTATTTTGCACCATTTCTATACAATTTTAGACACATCCATATACAGCTGTTTCAAATAAGTGATGATTTAATCATTATTTTCTAGAGCAGAGGACTTAGAAGTCGGCTGAATTGTTCTTTAAATCTTCTTATAAAACCTCTCTTTTCAAATATTTCAACTGTAAGCTCTTTTGAAAGTGAAATATCATTTATAAAATCATTTTCAAGTTTTTCTGTTGTTTCCTCATCATATATTGTGGCATTTACCTCAAAATTCAATTCAAAGCTTCTTATATCCATATTTGCAGTGCCTACACATGCACATTTTGAATCAACCATAACCGTCTTTGCATGAAGAAACCCGTTTTCATAAGTATAAACCTTTGCACCCTCATATAAAAGAGTACCTGCCCAACTTAAAGTTGCCCAGTATACAAATGGATGGTCAGGCTTACACGGTATCATAATCCTTACATCAATTCCTGACCTTACTGCGACTATAAGAGCACTTAAAACCGCCTCATCAGGTATAAAATAAGGTGTTTGTATATATATATGATGTTTTGCTCCACCAAACAGTTCTATAAAATTATTCCTAACCTGCTTTGTTGAGGAATCGGGACCACTTGCTATTATCTGTACACAGCATATTTCATGACTGCGTTTTTTTAAATTATTTATAAATTCATCATACATGTCATTTATATTATATTTAGGATCTGCAAATAAGTTTTCCTTTACAGAATAGTTCCAGTCAAGTGCAAACCGCACTTCAAGACTAAGAACACTCTCTCCTGTAAGCCTTAAATGTGTATCCCGCCAGTTTCCGAATCTCGGATCAGCCCCTATATACTCTTTGCCTATATTAAAACCGCCTATATATCCTATATAATCATCAATTACCACTATTTTTCTGTGATTTCTGTAATTCATTCTGGGATTAATCCAGCCAAGCATTGCCGGAAAAAAAATCCCTACCTTTATTCCCTCGGATTTAAGCTGCTCCCATTTATATTTAGGCATAAATCTGACTCCCATACCATCACCAAGTATTCTGACCTCAACACCTTGTCTGGCTTTTAATATAAGCTCCTTTGAAAGAGCATCAAATAAATAATCATTTTTTATTATATAATACTCAATATGTATGTATCTTTTTGCACTCCTTATATCGGATATAAGATTTTTAAACTTATCTCTGCCATTATTAAATATAGCGATTTTATTGTAAACCGTAAACATCGAGGCACCCGAATTCAGGTTATATCTTATAAGCTTTATATAATTATATATATATAGGCTTTCCATACCCTTTGTTCTTTCAGCAAAAAATCTCTCCTGCCTGGCAACTGAATAATGCAGCGTATCTTCCATTTCTTTTACTTTAAACATCTTTGACTTTCTATAATCCTGCCCCAGTATAAAGTATATAAATATTCCAAATACAGGTATAAAATAAAGCACAAGAAGCCATGTCCAGACAGTTTTAGGATCTCGCCTTTGAAAAAATACAATCATTATTGAAAGCATTATATTTATAATAATTATATTTCCTATTATAAGTTTCCATACATCAACCAGAGATTCAAATTCAAATAATAAAATCATACCCCTCCTGATATACCGGCTTACTATGCCTTTCTTTATTCGGGCATAATTTGCCATATATTATCCTATATTATCATCTCTTGTCCTATATCCCGTAATCCTTCGGCACTGATAGTATATCATTATTTGTTACTTTTGGCTACCTTAAACAATACCTCTAAAACCGCTTATATTGGGGTAAAATCTGAAATAATAAAAATATAATTATCTTATAAAGCAGTATACTGCCAAGAATTCCATGCATCATAAAATGTAATAAATAAAATACATATATACCCTGATAATAATTTTAAAAAGTAAAATAACCTCCGGACTGAATATATCTATATTACATCAGTCCGGAGGTTGATACAAACTTTATTATACTTCATCTTATAATATTATTTGTTAAATTATTGCTTTTTTAATATATTACCTTTTATATAAGCCTTTAGATCCTCTCCGGTTTCATCTACATCAATCATAATAGTATCTCTGGTATGGAGTCCACCTGAAAGTATAAGCTTTGCCGCTTTTGTTTCAACATGCTTTTGTAAATATCTTTTAAGCGGTCTTGCACCATAAAGCGGATCATATGCCCTTTGTGCCACAAAATCCTTTGCTTTTTGTGTAAGTTCAATTAAAAGCTCCTTATCTGAAAGCCTTTTATTTATCTCATCTATAAGAAGATTTATAATACTTCCTATATCCTTTCTTGTAAGCGGTTTAAATAATATTATCTCATCAAGCCTGTTTAAAAATTCCGGCCTGAAATGTGCCTTCAATTCTTCATTTACAGCCTTCTGTGCCTCAGATTTTATATTCCCCTCATTATCTATTCCTTCAAGAAGATAGCTTGAACCTATATTTGAAGTCATTATTATTATAGTATTTTTGAAATCAACTGTCTTTCCAAGTGAATCAGTTACCCTGCCATCGTCAAGCACCTGCAAAAGTACATTAAATACATCAGGGTGTGCTTTTTCAACCTCATCAAACAGTATTACAGAATAGGGTTTTCTTCTTACCGCCTCGGTAAGCTGTCCGCCTTCATCATAACCCACATATCCGGGAGGCGCACCTATAAGCCTGCTTACTGAAAATTTCTCCATATATTCACTCATATCTATACGCACCATATTTGACTCATCATCAAACAGCTGTGCAGCAAGTGATTTTGCAAGTTCAGTCTTTCCAACTCCTGTAGGTCCTAAAAACAGAAATGAGCCTATGGGTTTGCCGGGATCCTTTATACCAGCCTTTGATCTCTGTATCGCCTCACATACCTTTATAACCGCTTCATCCTGTCCTATAACTCTTTTATGCAATTCTTTATCAAGGTTAAGAGCTTTCTCTTTTTCAGACTCATTTAACTTTGATACAGGTATATTGGTCCATTTTGATACAATCTTTGCTATCTCTTCCTCAGTAACCGACTCATGTACCAAACTTAAATCTTCACTTTTAACTTTCTTTTCCTCTTCTTCAAGGCGTTTTTTAAGTTCAGGAAGTTTTCCGTATTGAAGTTGTGCCGCAGTCTCAAGATCATACTTTTGCTTTGCTTCATTTATCTGCTTATTAACATCCTCTATCTCCTGCCTTATATAAGCAAGTCCTTCAACACGCTTTTTTTCATTTTCCCATTTCGATTTCTGCTCAGAATACTTATCTCTGAGCTCTGCAAGGTCTTTTTGAAGCATTTTAAGCCTATCCTGTGAAAGACTGTCATCTTCCTTCTTAAGTGCAGCCTCCTCTATCTCAAGCTGCATGGTCTTTCTTCTAAGTTCATCAACCTCAGCAGGCATTGAATCCATTTCAGTCTTTATAAGTGCACAGGCTTCATCAACAAGATCTATCGCCTTATCAGGCAAAAATCTGTCGCTTATATATCTGTCTGAAAGTATTGCAGCACTTACAAGCGCTAAGTCTGTTATTTTTACCGAGTGATAATTTTCATACCTTTCCTTAAGTCCTCTAAGTATTGATATGGTATCTTCAACACTAGGTTCATCTACAAGCACCGGTTGAAAACGTCTTTCAAGTGCAGGATCTTTTTCTATATATTTCCTATATTCATCAAGTGTAGTCGCACCTATACAATGAAGCTCACCTCTTGCAAGCATCGGTTTAAGCATATTTCCCGCATCCATACTACCCTCACTTTTACCTGCTCCAACTATTGTATGAAGTTCATCTACAAAAAGTATTATCTCGCCGTGGCTGCCTTTAACTTCATCAAGCACAGCCTTAAGTCTTTCCTCAAATTCACCTCTGTATTTTGCACCTGCAAGAAGTGCTCCCATATCAAGTGCAAAAAGTCTTTTATCTTTAAGCCCCTCAGGGACATCTCCTCTTACTATTCTTTGTGCAAGCCCTTCTACTACTGCCGTTTTTCCTACACCCGGCTCACCTATAAGCACAGGGTTGTTTTTGGTTTTTCTGCTTAATATCCTTATTACATTTCTTATCTCATTATCTCTGCCTATTACAGGATCAAGTTTTTGCTCCCTTGCCCTTTCAACAAGATCATAACCATACTTACTAAGTGTATCATAAGTTGCTTCAGGATTATCGGAAGTTACCTTTTGGTTTCCTCTTACCTCTGACAGTACCTTTAAAAATCTGTTTCTATTTATACCATAGCTTTTAAAAATTTCCTTTACTGAACTATCAGCATGCTTAAGCATGGCAAGAAATATATGCTCAACTGAAACATATTCATCTCCCATAGCTTTTGCCTCATCTTCTGCAGAAATGAGTACTTTATTTAATCCCTCACTTATATAGAGCTGTCCGCCTGAAACCTTAGGCAAAGTTGTAAGTTTACTCAAAGTTTCATTTATAAGCATCTCCTTGGAAACTCCCATTTTCTGTATAAGGTTCAGTATAAGAGAATCATCAAGTGTTAAAAGTGCATATAACAAATGTATCTGTTCAACCTGTTGGTTTCCATACTCATATGCTGATTTTTCAGTGTTTTTAACTGCCTCAATTGATTTTTGTGTAAATTTATTTATATTCATATCCCTTTTCCTTCCCTTTTTAATCATTTTAGTTTATATAATATATTTATAAATATTAGCAGTATCTATTTTATTTATTACTTTATATTTAATGCTCCCTATATTGGGAGCAGCTTAGTTATACTTTTACTTCTGGCTTCCTGTCTGGTATCTCCTTTTATCTGATATAGTCTTATATATTATATATGTTATATGTGTACTATAACACACGATTGGATTTATGTCAACTACTTTTACTAAATCAATTAATTTTTTTCTGTCAAATATATAATTCTGTAAATATATTATTATGCAAATAGATATTTAAGTAATGTATTTACCAAAGCACAACAACCTTATACGATTTGGCAAACATCAGAAAATTTAAAGTTAAAATCCTATACTCCTGAATTTTAAAAAGCTATACGAGAGTACAGGCTGTACTCTGTTAAAATAAGCTCTTTAAAATAAGCAATTTGAAATAAATATTTTAAAATAGTGTCTTCAAGTGTCTTCAAAACACATATAAATAAAAAAACAGAAGCCTTGATTTTACAAGCTTCTGCTAAAATAATATAAAGCACGAGACGGGACTCGAACCCGCGACCCCGACCTTGGCAAGGTCGTACTCCACCAACTGAGCCACTCGTGCGTATCATAATAAATATATAAAATATAACATCAATTTCCCGATACCCCGTACCCTCAAAACCGCATATCAGACAAAATCCACATGCTCCAGCCTCTGGTTAAACCCTCGACCTATTAGTAACGCCTAGCTTAGTACATTGCTGCACTTACACCTGCGTCCTATCAACCTCGTAGTCTTCAAGGGGTCTTAACGCTTACGCGCGGGAGGTCTCATCTTAGGGGGGGCTTCACGCTTAGATGCTTTCAGCGTTTATCCCTTCCCGACTTGGCTTCCCTGCCATGGGGTTGCTCCCCAACAGGCATACCAGCGGTCGGTCCGTCCCGGTCCTCTCGTACTAGGAACGGCTCCCCTCAAACTTCCTGCGCCCACGCCGGATAGGGACCGAACTGTCTCACGACGTTCTGAACCCAGCTCGCGTACCGCTTTAATGGGCGAACAGCCCAACCCTTGGGACCTGCTACAGCCCCGGGATGCGATGAGCCGACATCGAGGTGCCAAACCACTCCGTCGATGTGAACTCTTGGG